>NZ_JADPKT010000063.1 GCF_023074075.1 Bradyrhizobium sp. 138
GCCGTGATCTCCCGGGAGCCGAACTTTCCTTCTGGCCTCCCTCGCCCCGCGAATTGGATGATGCAGTCTGCCCGGTTGGGCTCGCTCGCATCTTCGCTGGACTTGACCGTGGCAACGACGGCCAGGACCACACGGTTTTGCCGTACGCACGGCCCGCCATGTCGCCGCAGTATTTCCAGCCCTGTCGACGAAGCCGGAAACTTACAGGCGAGACGAACCTGACAGCGCCGCTCGTCTGCACGAAGCCTCGGGCTCACAGGGACTACCCGCCCTGCCCGCACCTCTCATGCCGACGCTGCCGCGTCCACCGCAAGCCCGGCTCGCGATCAAGACGACCTCGAGATCGCCCCTCTTGGTGAGCCGGGATGGGCGACACATACGATAAAACCGAATTTCGGTAAAGTGGAATATTTTTGTGATAGCGGGTTGACAGAGGGCGACACAGGGGGCGACCTTGCCAGTCCCGTCATCCTGAGGCGCGAACGGCATACCTCCATTTCCCGCTTTGAAATTGCTGGCCTTTTGCTAATAAACGGGCGGGCCTCCCGCAAGGCATGTCATGTCCGCAACTTCCTCCTCGATCAGCGACCCCACCTATCTCCGTGCGCGCGCGATGGAGACGCTGTTCGAGCGGCTGGAACAGCTCTGCGAGGGCGCGATCGCGATCGACCGCGGCGGACGGGTCGTTTACGTCAACGAAAAATATCTCGCCGCGCTCGGCCTCAAGCGCATCAGCGAGGCGATCGGCCGGCCGATCGAGGAGGTCATCCCCAACAGCCTGATGCGCAAGGTGGCCGAGACCGGCGAGCCGATCCTGCTCGACATCATGGAGCTCGGCGGCGAGCAGCTCGTCGTCACCCGCATGCCGATCGAGGACGAGAACGGAACGGTGATCGGCGCGATCGGCTTCGTGCTCTACGATCATCTGGAGAGCTTGAAGCCGCTGCTCGCCCGCGTCGCCCAGCTCGAGAGCGATCTGCGGCTGGCGCGGCGGCAATTGTCCAACGCCCGCGCCGCCCGTTTCACTTTCGCCGATTACGTCGGCACCACGCCGGGAATCGCGCAGGCCAAGGCGTTGGCAAGCCGCGCCGCACGGCAGAGCGTCACGGTGCTACTGACCGGCGAGACCGGAACGGGCAAGGAGATGCTGGCGCAGGCGATCCACAACGCTTCCACGCGCGCAGAGAAGCCGTTCGTCAGCGTCAATGTGGCCGCCATACCCGACACGCTGATCGAGTCGGAGTTCTTCGGCACCGCGCCGGGCGCCTATACCGGCGCCGATCGCAGGGGACGCGAGGGCAAGTTCCGCATCGCCGACGGCGGCACGCTGTTTCTCGACGAAATCGGCGAGATGCCTCTGCAATTGCAGGCCAAGCTGCTGCGCGTGCTGCAGGAGCGCGAGATCGAGCCGCTCGGCTCGGACAAGATCTCCAAGGTCGACGTGCGTGTGGTCGCGGCGACCAATGTGGATTTGCGCAAGCGCGTCAGCGACGGCGCGTTCCGGCCCGATCTCTATTACCGGCTGAACGTGCTCTCGATCGACCTGCCGCCGCTGCGCCAGTGCCTGGATGATCTCCCCGACATCTGCGCCCGGCTGCTCGAGGACATCAGCGCTTCCGGCGATTACGTCAAGGCGAAGATCACGCCGAGCGCGCTCGCCGCGCTGGCGCGCTATGACTGGCCGGGCAACGTCCGCGAGCTCCGCAACATCCTGGAGCGGGCCCTCATTCTCAGCGATTCCGGCCGGCTGACCGGCGACGATTTCGTTCGCATCCTCCCCGTCGGCGCCGAGGTCAGGCCCACGGCGCCCGAGCGACCGGCCGGGCTGGTGGTGCCCTATGCGGAGGCCGAGGCCGAGTTCGAGAAGCACACGCTGGAACAGGCGCTCGCCGCCAGCAATGGCCAGATCTCCGAGGCCGCCAGGATGCTGCGGATCTCGCGCGCGACCTTCTACAAGAAGCTCGCCAAGTTCGGCCTCGCCGCGGGACCAGCCTCCGTCTGAGTTTCGAGACACGGGCCTGTCCGGAGTCTCGGATTCCGGACACGGCGTTGCGCCGCTCGGTCCGCCTGCAATTGCGGAATTTGCCGTGTTTTCAGCCAGTTTGCGCAAACCCTCCGCATCTGGCGCGGACCTTGCTCTTCGCTTTGCACAATGACGCGTGCTGCACATGCGCATTCGCAACAGGGAGGACGCAAGATGAGTGAAGCGATCTCGGTCCATCAGCTTCAGGCGAGACAGCCCTCGCACGTCACGGTCGCCACCGCGAGCCTGATCGGCACCGCCATCGAGTGGTACGACTTCTTCCTCTACGGCACCGCCGCGGCGCTGATCTTCAACAAGCTGTTCTTTCCGACCTTCGACCCCATGATGGGAACGCTGCTGGCGTTCGCGACCTACGCGCTCGGCTTCATCGCGCGCCCGCTCGGCGGCGTCGTGTTCGGTCATTACGGCGACAAGATCGGCCGCAAGACCATGCTCTATCTGACGCTGCTGATCATGGGCGCGGCGACCGCGGCCATCGGATTCCTGCCGACCTACGAGACCGCCGGCATCTGGGCGGCGATCCTGCTCGTCACCTGCCGCCTGATCCAGGGTTTTGGCCTCGGCGGCGAATGGGGCGGCGCGGTGCTGATGGCGGTGGAGCATGCGCCGGCGGACAAGAAGGGCTTCTATGGCAGCTGGCCGCAGCTCGGGGCGCCGCTCGGCCTCGTGCTCGGCACGCTGGTCTTCTCGGTGGTGTCGGCGATGCTGACCGACGCGCAGCTCCTTGCGTGGGGCTGGCGCATCCCGTTCCTGTTCTCGATCGCGCTGGTGCTGGTCGGCCTCTGGATCCGCTTCACCATCGCGGAATCCCCGGAGTTCCAGAAGGTCAAGGACACCAAGCAGGACGTGAAGATGCCGATCCTCGAGGCCATCAGGATGTATCCCAAGAACATCCTGCTGGCGATGGGCGCGCGCTTCGCCGAGAACGGCTTCTTCTACATCTATGCGACCTTCGTGCTCGCTTATGCCACGCAATCGCTCGGCATGAACAAGCAGGACATGCTCAACGGCGTGCTGATCGGCGCCGCCATCGAGACCTTCACCATTCCGGTCTTCGGCGCGCTGTCCGACCGCGTCGGGCGGCGGCCGATCTACATCTTCGGCGCGGTGTTCTCGGCGCTGATGTCGTTCCCGCTGTTCATGCTGCTGGCGACCAGGAACCCGCAATATGCCTGGATCGCGATCGTGCTCGGCCTCGCCATCGGCCATGCCGCGATGTACGGGCCGCAAGCAAGCTTCCTGTCGGAGTTGTTCGGCACCAAGGTGCGCTACAGCGGCGTCTCGCTCGGCTACAACCTCGCCTCGATCTTCGCCGGCGCGCTGTCGCCGCTGATCGCGACGGGATTGATGACGGCGTACGCGCCGGCGACCTGGCCGATCTCGCTCTACATGATCGGGCTGGCGCTCATCACCATCGTGTCGGTCTATTTCGCCACCGAAACACGCAAAATAGTTCAGGGCTGAATGTCCTGATCATGTCGTCCGTCGCGAGGAGCACGCTGTTCCACGGCTGCTCCTCGCGATAAGATCGCCAACAACGGCATGCGGTCGAACGGATCGGGAGGAACGCCGTGAGCCATCACCCAGCTCTGCCCTATTTGCGCAATTCCGAGAAAGGCAAGGTCGTCACGGCGGCCGAAGCGGTCATGCTGATCCGCGACGGCGACACGGTGGCGACCGGCGGCTTCGTCGGCATCGGCTTTGCCGAGGAGATCGCGATCGCGCTGGAGGAGCTCTATCTCTCCCATGAGGGCGATGCGCCCTATACGCAGGGCAAGCCGCGCAACCTGACGCTGGTCTATGCGGCCGGCCAGGGCGACGGCAAGGATCGCGGCCTCAATCATTTCGCGCATGAAGGCCTGGTCCGGCGCGTGATCGGCGGACATTGGGGCCTTGCGCCGAAACTGCAGCAGCTCTCGATCGCGAACCAGATCGAGGCCTATAACCTGCCGCAGGGCGTCATCACGCATCTGTTCCGCGACATCGCCGCGCACCGGCCCGGCCATGTCACCCGCGTCGGCATGGGCACCTTCGTCGATCCCCGACAGGGCGGCGGCAAGCTGAACGCACGCACCACCGAGGACATGGTGGAGCTGATCAAGATCGGCGGCGAAGACTGCCTGCTCTACAAGACGTTTCCAATTCACGTCGGGATCATCCGCGCCACCACAGGCGATCCCGACGGCAACCTCACCATGGAGAAGGAGGCGCTGACGCTGGAGGCGCTCGCCATCGCCATGGCGGCGCATAATTCCGGCGGCATCGTCATCGCCCAGGTCGAACGCGTCGCCGAGGCCGGCAGCCTCAATCCGCGCCAGGTCAAGATTCCCGGCATCCTCGTCGACTGCGTCGTGGTGGCAAGGCCAGAGAACCACTGGCAGACCTTCGGCACGCAATATAATCCGGCTTTCTCGAGCGAGATCCGCGTCCGTGCCGCCTCGCTACCGGTGATGCCGGTCAGCGAGCGCAAGATCATCGCCCGGCGCGCCGCGCTGGAGCTGAAGGCCAACAGCGTGGTCAACCTCGGCATCGGCATGCCCGAGGGCATCGCCTCGGTCGCCAACGAAGAGCGGATCATCGACCTCATCACGCTGACGGCCGAGCCCGGCGTGATCGGCGGCATTCCCGCGAGCGGCATCGATTTCGGCGCGGCGATCAACACCCAGGCGGTCATCGACCAGCCCTATCAGTTCGACTTCTACGACGGTGGCGGCCTCGACGTCGCCTTCCTCGGCCTTGCCCAGGTCGATCGCGCCGGCAATCTCAATGTCAGCAAGTTCGGGCCGAAGCTTGCCGGCGCCGGCGGCTTCATCAATATCAGCCAGAACGCCAAGGAGGTCATCTTCGTCGGCACCTTCGGCGCGGGCAAGCAGCGCATCGCGGTGAAGGACGGCAAGCTCGTCATCCTCGACGAGGCCAAGTCGCGCAAGTTCGTCGATAGCATCGAGCACGTCACCTTCAGCGGCCCGTTCGCGGCCGCGCGCAAGCAGCGCACGCTCTATGTCACCGAGCGCTGCGTTTTCGAGCTGCGACCCGACGGGCTGGAGCTCACGGAGGTCGCGCCGGGCATCGACATCGAGCGCGACATTCTGCGCCTGATGGATTTCAAGCCGCTGATCCCGCGCGATCCCGCCTTGATGGACGTACATATCTTCGGCGAAGGCCTGATGGATTTGCGCGAGCGCCTGCTCACCATTCCGCTCGATCAGCGCTTCACGCTGGACGAGCAGCAGAACCTGTTCTTCGTCAATCTCGAACGCTATCCGCTGCGCAGCAAGGCCGAGATCGACACCATCGCTGATATCGTCGAAGCGAGGCTCGCTCCGCTCGGCCGCCGGGTCTACGCCATCGTCAATTATGACAATTTTTCCATCCTGCCGGAGCTGATGGATGATTATTCCGCCATGGTGCGCAGCCTGGTCGACCGCTTCTATTCCGGCGTGTCGCGCTACACCACGTCGGGCTTCCTGCGCATCAAGCTCGGCGAAGCCCTGGAGAGGCGCGGCGTCGCGCCGCATATTTTCGAAAGCGCTGATGAGGCGCAGTCGGATCGGCGTCAGGCCGAAGGCGCCGGCAGCGCGCGGCGAGCCCAAAAATGATGCAGGTTCGAAAGGCCGACGCGCTCGGCCGGAAGGTTCAATTGCAATGTTCGTAGTGTTATGCAAATCGCTGTTGCCGAGAAACTTTAAATCAGGAGGGACCATCGTGCGTCGATCACTCATCATAACAACAACCATCCTCGCGCTCGGCGCGGGCACCTCCGCGCGGGCCGACGATCTCAAGATCGCGCTGATCTACGGCAAGACCGGTCCGCTCGAAGCCTACGCCAAGCAGACCGAGACCGGCCTGAAAATGGGTTTCGAATACGCCACCAAGGGCACCATGACGCTCGACGGCCGCAAGATCGTCGTCATCACCAAGGACGACCAGGGCAAGCCGGATCTCGCCAAGGCCGCGCTCGCCGAAGCCTATCAGGACGACAAGGCCGACATCGCCATCGGCACGACCTCGTCGGCCGCCGCGCTCGCCATCCTCCCGGTCGCCGAAGAGAACAAGAAAGTGCTGATCGTCGAGCCCGCGGTCGCGGATCAGATTACCGGCGAGAAGTGGAATCGCTACATCTTCCGCACCGGGCGCAACTCCTCGCAGGACGCGATCTCGAATGCGGTCGCGATCGGCAAGCAAGGCGTCACCGTCGCGACGCTGGCGCAGGACTACGCCTTCGGCCGCGACGGCGTCGCAGCCTTCAAGGAGGCGCTCGCCAAGACCGGCGCGACGCTCGCTGCGGAAGAATATGCCCCGACCTCAACCACCGACTTCACCGCCGTCGGCCAGCGCCTGTTCGACGCGCTGAAGGACAAGCCCGGCCGCAAGGTGATCTGGGTGATCTGGGCCGGCGCCGGCAATCCGCTGGCCAAGCTCCAGGACATGGACCCGAAGCGCTACGGCATCGAGCTCTCCACCGGCGGCAACATCCTGCCGGCGCTCGCCGCCTATAAGGGCCTGCCCGGCATGGAAGGCGCGACCTATTATTTCTACGAGATCCCGAAGAACCCGGTGAACGACTGGCTGGTCGCCGAACACCAGAAGCGCTTCAACGCGCCGCCGGACTTCTTCACCGCGGGCGGGTTTGCCGCCGCGATGTCGGTCGTCGCCGCCGTCACCAAGGCCAAGTCGACCGACACCGAGAAGCTGATCAGTGCGATGGAAGGCCTGGAGTTCGACACGCCGAAGGGCAAGATGGTGTTCCGGAAAGAAGACCATCAGGCGCTGCAGAGCATGTATCACTTCAAGGTCAAGGTCGATCCGAACGTCGCCTGGGCCGTGCTCGAGCCGGTGCGCGAGCTGAAGATCGAGGACATGGACGTTCCGGTTCGCAACAAGCGGTGACCTTTCTTGCTTCACCTCTCCCGCTTGCGGGAGAGGCCGGGAGAGGGCTCTCACCTCTTGGGGGTTCTCGCCTGCGGAGATAGCCCTCTCCCCAGCCCTCCCCCGCAAGCGGGGGAGGGAGCGCACCGCGCCCGCGGATATATCGCCGTTTCATCATTTGTAGATTCTCAATGACCCTCACCCTCGAAACCCGCGACCTCACCATCCGCTTCGGCGGCCATGTCGCGGTCAACAACGTCACCTGCACGTTCCGCCCGGGCGAGCTCACCGCGATCGTCGGGCCGAACGGCGCCGGCAAGACCACCTATTTCAATCTGATCTCGGGCCAGCTGCGCGCCACGAGCGGCAGCATCCTGTTCGATGGCACCGATATCACTCAGCAGTCCGCACCGCTGCGGACCCGCGCGGGCCTCGGGCGCGCCTTCCAGCTCACCAATCTCTTTCCGAACCTCACCGTGGAAGAGAACGTTCGCCTCGCGGTGCAGGCCGCCAGCGGCACCCATTACGACATGCTGCGGCCCTGGATGGTCCGCCGCGACCTGATCGCACGCGCCGACGCCATCCTCGACCAGGTCGCGCTCGGCAGCCGCCGCGGCGTCGCCGCGACCGCGCTGTCGCATGGCGACCAGCGCAAGCTCGAGGTGGCGCTGATGATCGCGCTCGAGCCGAAGGTTTTCATGTTCGACGAGCCGACCGCCGGCATGAGCATCGACGAGGTGCCTGTGGTCCTCAACCTGATCGCGCAGCTGAAGCAGGACAGGAGCAAGATCATCCTGCTGGTCGAGCACAAGATGGACGTGGTCCGCTCGCTCGCCGACCGCATCATCGTGCTGCACAACGGACAACTCGTTGCGGACGGGCCGCCGGCCGAGGTGATCGCCTCGCCGATCGTGCAGGAAGCCTATCTCGGCGTCGCCCCCAAGAACGCGGAGAGCGTCGCATGACCGACCTGCTCAAGCTCTCCGGCGTGCACACCCATATCGGCCGCTACCACATCCTCCAGGGCATCGACCTCGCGGTCCCGCAGGGGCAGGTCACGATGCTGCTCGGCCGCAACGGCGCCGGCAAGACCACGACGCTGCGCACCATCATGGGCCTGTGGCAGGCTTCCAGCGGCGAGATCAGCCTTTCCGGCGATCGCATCGAAAGCCGTGCCACGCCCGACATCGCGCGGCTCGGCGTCGGCTACGTGCCGGAGAGCATGGCGGTATTCTCCGACCTCACGGTGAAGGAGAACCTGGTCCTCGCCGCGCGCGACGGCCCGCTCGACGACACCCAGCTCGACTGGATTTTTGGCTTCTTCCCGGCGCTGCGCCGGTTCTGGCTGTCGCGTGCCGGGAGCCTTTCGGGCGGGCAAAAACAGATGCTGTCGATCGCGCGCGCCATCATCGAGCCGCGCAAGCTCTTGCTAATCGACGAGCCGACCAAGGGCCTGGCGCCCGCGATCGTGATGGCGCTGATCGAGTGCATGAGGGAGATCAAGCGTAAGGGTGCAACGATCCTGCTGGTCGAACAGAATTTCTTTGCCGCCCGCGAGCTCGGCGACAACGTGCTGGTGATGGACAACGGCACCATCGTTCATCGCGGCGAGATGGCGGCGCTCGCCGCCGACGTGCCGCTGCAGGAGCGGCTGCTCGGCCTGAGCCTGGAGGCACATCAGTGACTGAACTTGCCGCAAATGATCCGCTGCCGAAGCCGAAACGCGACATCGCGCCGATCCTGCTGCCGGTCGCGCTCGCCCTGCTCATGATCCCGCTGATTGGATCGACCAGCTCCTGGCTGACGCTGACCGCCGCCAGTCTCGCCATGGGCATGATGATCTTCATCATGGCCTCGGGCCTGACGCTGGTGTTCGGCCTGATGGACGTGCTCAATTTCGGCCACGGCGCCTTCATCGCCGTCGGCGCCTATGTCGCCACCCTGGTGCTGGCGCCGTTCGCGGCCTCCATCCAGGCCGATTCGCTGTGGATCAACCTCGCGGTGCTCGCCCCGGCCGCGCTGCTCTCGATGGCGGTATCGGGCGCGCTCGGCCTGGTCGTCGAGCGCGTGCTGATCCTCCCCGTTTACGGCCAGCATCTGAAGCAGATCCTGATGACGACCGGCGGCCTGATCGTCGCCGAGCAGACGCTCTATGCGCTATGGGGCCCGCAGATCATCCCGATGCCGCTGCCGACCTCGCTGCGAGGCTCCTTCATCTTCGGCGATGTCGCAATTGCAAAATACCGCGTGCTGGCGACGCTGATCGGCCTTGCCATCTTCATCGCGATCCAGCTCGTGCTCAATCGCAGCAAGCTTGGCCTCCTGATCCGCGCCGGCGTGGAGAACCGCGAGATGGTGGAGGCGCTCGGCTATCGCATCCGCCGCCTATTCCTCGGCGTGTTCATGACGGGCTCCGCGCTTGCCGGCCTCGGCGGCGTGATGTGGGCGCTCTATCGCGAGCAGGTCCACGCCTCCATGAGCGACGACCTCACCGTCTTGATCTTCATCGTCGTCATCATCGGCGGGCTCGGGTCGATCGGCGGCTGTTTCATCGGCGCGATCCTCGTGGCCATGGTCGCCAATTACGGCGGCTTCCTGGTGCCGAAACTCGCCCTCGTCTCCAACATCCTGCTGATGGTCGCCATTCTGATGTGGCGGCCGCGCGGCCTCTATGCGGTGACCAGCCGATGATGATCCTCTCCGGCGACCCGCCGCGCAGCCGCGTCCTGACGCTCGTTCTCGTCGTCATCATCCTGGCGCTGGCGGCGACGCCGTTCCTGTTCCCGGGCGCCAAGGCCTTGAACGTCGCAGCCAAGATCTGCGTCTTCGCCGCGCTGGTCGCCTCCTACGATCTCCTGCTCGGATACACCGGCTCGGTGTCGTTCGCCCACACCATGTTCTATGGCATCGGCAGCTACGCGATCGCGATCGCGCTGTACGGGATGGGCCCCAATTGGGCCGCGGTCGCAACCGGCATCGTCGTCGGCCTGCCGCTCGCAGCCCTGCTCGCGCTCGCCATCGGGCTCTTTTCTCTGCGCGTCGCCGCGATCTTCTTCGCCATGATCACGCTCGCGGTCGCCTCCGCCTTCCAGGTCCTCGCCTCGCAGCTGTCCTGGCTGACCGGCGGTGAGGACGGACGCAGCTTTCAGCTGCCCGAGCTGCTGCGTCCCGGCACGGTGCTGATCTCGAAGAACCTGTTCGGCTTCGAGATCAACGGCCGCATCCTGACCTTCTACCTGGTGTTCGCCGTCTCGGCCGTGATGATCCTCGCTTTGCTGCGCGTCGTGAACTCGCCGTTCGGGCGCGTGCTGCAGGCCATCCGCGAGAACCGTTTTCGCGCCGAGGCGCTCGGCTTCCGCACGGTGTTCCATCTGACCTACGCCAATTGCCTCGCCGCGCTGGTCGCCGCCGGCGCCGGCATCTTGAACGCGCTGTGGCTGCGCTATGCCGGTCCCGATACCTCGCTCAGCTTCTCGATCATGCTGGACATCCTGCTGATGGTCGTGATCGGCGGCATGGGCACGATCTACGGCGCGATCATCGGCGCCAGCATCTTCATCCTCGCCCAGAACTATCTGCAGTCGCTGATGGGCGTCGCCTCCACGGCCGCATCGGAAGCCGGCCTGCCGCTGCTGCCGGGGCTGCTGCATCCCGACCGCTGGCTGCTGTGGCTCGGGCTGCTGTTCATCGCCAGCGTCTACTTCTTTCCGACCGGCGTGGTCGGACGGCTGCGTAACCCCGCCGGCGGCAAGAGCGGCGACAGCCCCCATTAAGCCGCGGTTAACGATGCAGCGCAGCGGCTGCTGCACGCCGCACAACCGCGGCGCAATTCCCGCCCCGCGGCTTGCGGACGCGATTTCGGATTAATGCTTAAGTAACTGGCTTTCCTAAGGCTTAGGCCATTTGTGCGGTGTATTCCTGGTCCTCCAGGGAGGGGGAATGCGCCAGGTCTTTTCCACGATGGCAGCCGGAATATCTCTAGCCGCGAGGAACGGCTGGGAGGTCTTGGCGCGGCGTGGTCCTGTCCTGTGGTTGACCCTGTGCGGCGCGTTGCTGGTCGCGGGCATCTTCGCCGTGACTGCCGTGGCCGTCGGCGAGTTTCGCGAGCGCACCCTGGTCAATCGCGAGCGCGAGCTGGAAAACACGGTGCAGCTGATCGCGCGGCACTTTGACCAGCAATTCGAAGATGCCGACGTCGTCGCCGCCGATCTGATCGTGCAGATGAATCTGGCGGAGATCACCTCGCCAGCGCTTTTTCGCGAGCGCATGTCGGGATCCGCGGCGAACCAGATGCTGCGCAGCAAGATCAGCTCCGTGTCCTATCTCGGCGATATCGCGATCTACGATGCCGATGGCGAGCTGATCAACTGGTCACGAGCCCAGCCGCTGCCCAAGATCAACATTTCATCCCGGGCCTACTTTCAGACCTTCAAGACGAATCCGCAATCCGAATCAGTGCTGCTCGAATCCGTCCGCAGCTTCATCATCAAAAAATGGACCACGGTCGTCGCACGCCGGTTGAACGGCGCGGACGGCACCTTCCTCGGCGCGATGGTCCGCCGGATCGATCCGGACAGCTACCAGCACTATTTCGCATCCGTCGCGCTTGCCGAGGGCACGGCCATCTCGCTGTTCGATCGCGAGGGCAAGATGCTTGCGCGCTATCCGCATCGCGAGGAGCTGATCGGACGGAGCTTCAAGGATGCGCCGCTGATGCAGAAGGTGCTGAGCGAGGGCGGTCAGAAAACGCTTCGCGTCAGGAGCCCGCTCGATGGCGAGGAGCGGCTCGGCTCCGCCGCGTCACTGACGCATTTCCCCCTGGTCATCATCGCCACCAACACCATGGCAGCGGCGCTTGCGGACTGGCGGCAGCAGACCGGCTTCATGGTGATCACGGCGACGCTCTCGGCCACAATCATCGCGCTGATCCTCTATCTGATCATTCGCCAGATCAACCGGCAGAACCGCGAGGCCCAGCAGCGAATCGAGGCGGAGCGGCTGCGGCTCGACACCGCCATCAACAACATGTCGCAAGGCTTGGTCCTGTACGACGCGAGCGGCACCATCGTCACCTGCAACCGCCGCTACGCCGACATGTTCGGCCTGTCGCACGACGTCATCAAGCCCGGCTGTCACCTCCGTGAGGCGATGTATCATCGCAAGGAGCGCGGCGCGTTCGACGGTGACGTCGAGGCGTTTTGCGCCGCGGTCATGAGGGTCGTCGGCGAAGGCACGGTCTCGACACTGACCCATCAGCTGGCCAACGGCCGCGCCTTCCAGGTCATCAATACGCCGCTCGCACAGGGCGGATGGGTCGCCACGATCGAAGACATCACCGAGCGCCGCAACCTGGAGCAGGAACGCGATCGCAACTACACCTTCCTGCGCGAGATCATCGACCACATCCCTTCGCAGATCACGGTGAAGGACGCCCGCACGCGGCAATACCTCCTGCTGAACGGCGTCGCCGAGCAGCTGTTCGGCCAGTCGCGCCAGGACGTCGTCGGCAAGACCGCTTTCGACATCTTCCCCGAAGGGTCGGCCGCCCACATCACCGACGACGACAGCAGGGCGCTGGCATCGGCCAAGGGATTGTTCAAGGACGAGCACGCCTGGCAGATGCCCGGCATGGGCCTGCGCTACATCACGTCGACCCGGATCGGCATTCGCGATGAAGCCGGCGAGCCGCGCTACCTCATCCATGTCATCGACGACGTCACCGAGCGCCGTCGCGCCGACGAGAAGATCGCGCATATGGCGCATTACGATGCGCTGACCGACCTGCCGAACCGCACCCTGTTCCGCGAGCAGATCGAACGCGAGCTGGCGAAGGCCGCCGGCGGTGAACAGTTCGCGCTGCTCTACATCGACGTCGACGAATTCAAGGGCATCAACGATTCGCTTGGCCACCACGTCGGCGACGAGCTGTTGAAGGCGATTGCCGGCCGTCTCCGCGGCTGCCTCAAGCAGGGCGACCTGATCGCGCGGCTGGGCGGCGACGAGTTCGCCGTGATCCAGACCGGGATTCAGTCCTCCGCGGATGTGTTGTCCTTCGTCACGCGGATCTACCAGGCGATCCGCCAGCCGTGTCATTGCCTCGGCCATCAGCTCTCGACCGACGCCAGCATCGGCATTGCGCTGGCGCCGCAGGACGGCGCCGATCTCGACCAGCTGATCAAGAACGCCGACCTCGCGATGTACGGCGCCAAGGGCGAGGGCCGCCGCACCCACCGCTTCTTCGAGCCGGAGATGGATGCCAGCGCCAAGGCGCGCCTCAGCATGGAGCAGGATTTGCGCCAGGCCCTGGTGAACGGCGGCTTCGAGATTCACTATCAGCCGCTGGTCGACCTGCGCTCAGGCGAAGTCTCGGGCTGCGAGGCGCTGCTGCGCTGGCGCCATCCCGAGCGCGGCATGGTGTCGCCGGCGGAGTTCATTCCGGTCGCCGAGGATACCGGCCTGATCAACGAGCTCGGCGACTGGGTGCTGCGCATGGCCTGCAACGAGGCCGCGACCTGGCCAGCGCATGTGCGCGTCGCAGTCAACGTGTCGCCGGTGCAGCTCAAATGCGACACGCTGGCGCTGCGGATCGCGGGCGCACTCGCCGCCTCCGGGCTCGACCCGCGCCGGCTCGAGCTCGAGATCACCGAGGCGGTGCTGATCCGCGACGACGAGGCTGCGCTCTCGATCCTGCATCAGCTCCGCTCGATCGGCGTGCGCATCGCACTCGACGATTTCGGCACTGGCTACTCCTCGCTCAGCTATCTCAAGCGCTTCCCGTTCGACAAGATCAAGATCGACCGCTGCTTCGTCGCCGACATCGCGGAGGCGAGCGGCGCACCCGTGATCGTGCAGGCGGTGGTGAATATCGCGGCTGCCAGCAGCATGACCACGGTCGCCGAAGGGGTCGAGACCGAGGCGCAGCGCGACCTGCTGCGTGCGCTCGGCTGCACCCAGATGCAGGGCTATCTGTTCAGCCCGCCGAAGCCGGCGAACGAGGTGCGGAAATTGTTCGGCTCCGGCAGTGCCGTGCCGGTGGCGGCGGTGGCGTGATGGTGAAGTCGCGCAAGAGCTCCACGAAGTCCGTCGATGTCGCGGATTCCTACGCGGTGCGGCTGATGCAGCACCTGGTGGTGCCGACCTTCGTGATCGACCCGAAGCGCCGCGTCGTGATCTGGAACAGGGCCTGCGAACGGCTGACCGGCGTCGCCGCCTCGGAAGTGATCGGCACCAGCAAGCACTGGCAGGCCTTCTACGAGACCAGGCGCCCTTGCCTTGCCGACCTCGTCGCGCTCGACCGGCCCGAGCAGCTGCCGGAGTTCTATTCGGAATATGCCGCGCGCGGCCATAACGGCCTCGGCTTTTCCGCGGAGAACTGGTGTGTGATGCCGAAGCTCGGCAGCCAGCTCTATCTCGCCATCGATGCCGGCCCGATCCACGACGAGGCCGGCCATTTGATCGCGGTGGTGGAGACGCTGCGCGACCTCACCGACCAGAAGCGCGCCGAGATGGCGCTGAAGGAGCTCGCCACCAAGGACGGGCTGACCGGCCTGTCGAACCGCCGCGCCTTCGACCAGATGCTGATGAGCGAATGGGCCCGCGCCCAGCGCACGCAGAAACCGCTGGCGCTGCTGTTCGTCGACGTCGACCATTTCAAGCTGTTCAACGACCGGCACGGCCATCAGACCGGCGACGAATGCCTCCGCGCGGTCGCAGCCACTGTGAGCCGGCATGCCGTACGCCCACTCGACCTCGCCAGCCGCTATGGCGGAGAGGAGTTCGCGCTGATCCTGCCGGACATGGACTGCGACACCGCCTGCACCGTCGCCGAGGAGATCCGCTGCGCCGTGATGGCCTTAGCGATCGCCCACGGCGCCGCGGGCGCCGGCGACCACGTCACCCTCAGCCTCGGCGTCGCCAGCCACGTCCCCAGCGGCGCCGACGGCGGCCCCGACCGGCTGCTCGGCGCGGCCGACGAGGCGCTTTACGTCGCCAAACGCCTCGGCCGCAACCGCGTCATTTGCGCCGAACGGGTGCTGGCCGAATTCGCCGCCCTCGGCCGGGAGGCCGCAGCGGTTCCGGGCCCTTTCCGGCGCAAATCAGCTTAAGCTCGATACCGCGAAGCGGTTGCCCGCCCCCCGCCAATCGGCTAAATGAACCTGCAACTGCACCCGTAGCTCAGCTGGATAGAGCGTTGCCCTCCGAAGGCAAAGGTCACACGTTCGAATCGTGTCGGGTGCGCCACTTCGGTACAAGCCTGGGCACTCCGAAACCTGCCGTTTTGACGCTCGACGCGGCGAGGAGCATGCACAAAGCCCTCATCGGCTGGTTGACTTTCTCAAGCCAACCAATTCTCAACCTTCAAGCCCCGAACACGCCCGAACTCGTCGGTGTTGGCGGTCACGATGGCGGCGCCGATCGCACGGGCGTGAGCTGCGATTAGCAGATCGTTGCCGCCGATCGGCTTTCCGGCCGTTTCCATCTCCGCGCGGATCCCGCCGTATTGGGCATCGGCGGGGATATCCAACGGAAGCACGTCGATCTCGCTGAGTAGGTCTTCGACTGCCTTGAGCAGCCGTTGCGAGCCGCTCTTGGCGCATCCGTAGCGCAACTCCGCCGCGACGATGATGCTGGTGCAGACGTTATCCTCGCCGACCCTGGCGATCCGCTTCGCGGCCCTACCCTGTGGATTTCTGATCAGATCGGAAATGATGTTCGTGTCCAGCATGTAGCGGGTCAAAACACTTTCTCCGGCGCCGGCACCGAGTCTTCAATCTCGGGAAAACCATCCTCCAGCGGCTTCAACGTCTTCAGCAAGGCGACGAGTCCGCGCTTACGCACGGGCTCAATCACAAGACGATCGCCGTCACGATGCATGATCGCTTCGTCGCCCGGCAGTTCAAACTCAACAGGAATACGGACCGCTTGATTGCGGCCATTGCGGAATAATCTGACGTGCCTTTGTTCCGCCACGGCTATCTCCCCTTGGCATATGTCATTGACATATGCCAAGATGAGCTCGCCGACAAGGTATCGTCCGCCTAAACCGATGCAGTCATGCGTTTCCCCAGACGGTGGTGCGGAAGCGGCTGGTCGAACGACTCGCCAAACCGCGCCACGAACACGGCAATCTCGGCCTCGGTCACCGGCAAATCATCTGGCCAGTCATCCGTCAATGTCGTTCGATCGCGCCTCGCTCGTCGACGGCCAGGTCGAGCCGGCGCGGCGACAGAGTCATAGAGATCGTCGAATAGCACGCCCCCGTCACATGCAGTGGCTACGATTCTTGCGAGGAAGCCATGTGGCAAGCTTGGCCGATCCACTGAACAGCCGAAGTGCGCGCCACATCACGCTGCAGTGCTCCGACCTCGTGCGTCCTCTGCAACGTGCGCGCAATCGCGCACCGCAAGCCATGATCGCGTGGCCGGACATCCCGCCGAGCACGCGCAACAAGACGCGATGCTGCGAACGATGGCGCTCGATTTCGAATGCTTTCTCGCTTCGAGCGGCACCAGACCGCTTCATACGGTGCCGCTGCAGTGCCATCTGAAACAATGTGCAGACAAACACTTACGACCCCGGATGGCACAGAGCGACACCGTCGCTTTTATCTTGCGTCCCAATCGGTCGAGATCCACACCCAGCTCTCGGTCGGCAAGGTCGGGTATTGTCGATAGTGGACCAGAAGGCGGACACGGCAATGCCGACGCGAATGACTCAACCCGGACATCAAAGAAGGCCAAACTCAGCCCTACTTTGAGTTGAATTTTCGCAGTTTACGTCCATGTTGCGTGTAGTCAGCGCTCATTTGAGACGAGTCGGGCAAGCATGCGTGGAGCTCTGAAAATATTAAAAGTCCTTGTCGCAATTGTGTTTCTCGGCGCTTTGGCATTCAGCGTCTGGCTGACCTTCACCCCGCCCGATGGGCTCGTGTCCGCCTCGGCTTATGCGGCAAAGATAGTTTGCTCGAACGTGTTCATCGCCAAACGCGATGCGGATGCGGTAATTAGAACCGACGTGTCGCATGCGCTTCCCCGTATCGTCAAGCGTCTGACAATCAACGTGGATGTCGCCAACCAGCGTGTCGAGGCAGCATATAGAGGCCTGTTCGCCCACCGCTACGCCCAATATCAGGAGGGGCGCGGTTGCACGCTGGTCTCGAAGAATGAAATCCTCGACTACACCGCGCCACCTTCAGTGCCAGCGAAACCCAATGCGCTCTGGCCGATCGGCGAGAGCGCACAATTGTCCGACGGCACGCATTTGCTGGCGGCGCTGAACGATCCGGCTCTCCAGGGGCCGGGCATGCGAGCGATCGTCGTGGTCCAGGACGGGCGCATCATTGGTGAAACCTACGGCGAAGGCTTCAACGCTTCGACGCCCTTGCAGGGCTGGTCGATGACGAAGACCGTGAACGCCGTCTTGGCCGGCATGGCGATCGAGGACGGAAAACTTTCGCTCGATCGGAAGAATCTGTTTCCGCAGTGGGCCGGCGACGCGCGCGCGGACATCTCGGTGGCCGACTTGATGGCCATGACAAGCGGATTGAAATGGAGTGAAGATGGTGATTCTCCCGACCCTGACGGGTTGGAGAATCTCGCAAATGATGCGGCGGCTTTCGCGAGGGACCGTCCGCTTGTCGCCCCGCCTGGAACGAAGTTCAACTATTCCGGGGGCTCGTCCGTCCTGTTGGCCCGGCTCTGGCAGAACGCGGTTGGAGCGGACGCGCGAGCGTATCCGCACGAACGATTGTTCAAGCCGTTGGGCATGGCCAGCGCTGTTCTTGAGGCCGATCGTTCAGGCACATTCCTCGGCGAAGCCTTTCTCTTCGCCAATGCGCATGATTGGGTGCGCCTCGGCGAGTTGTTACGATTGGGCGGAGAATGGAACGGCCAACAGCTTTTGCCTCGTGGGTTCGTCGATTATATGCGTTCACCCGTGCCAGCGTCCGACCGGGGGCATGGCCCCGTTTACGGCCGTGGAGGGGTTTGGTTAGCGCGGGGCCAAGGATTCAAGCTCCCGGCCGACACCTTCATGTTGCAAGGGCACCTCCGCCAGGTGATCGCCATCATTCCCTCGCGTAAGCTGGTGATCCTGCGCATGGGTTTAACGCGGGAAGATATTGGGTACAGCGTCGCGAAATTGCTGTACGCGATTGTCGCGGCGTGCCGATTCGAATGAATGATGCGTTACTTCCGGTTTTTGGCCCATCACGTCGATCCTGCGATTGATCGAAAGGGCCGCTATCGAGGGGTAACCGGACCACCAGCGGAATCGGGAAGACAGCCGCCCATTAGGCGTAGCGCAAGATCGTAGTCCGTCGCTGGTTATCCGGCCGGATCGCGTTGGTGGCCGCTGCATCATAGGGGTATAGCGAAACAGTAGTGCCCATCTTCATCGGCCGCAGCGCGCCACTTCGCGATTTTGCGCGATATTGTCGCCGGCAAGCGAGCAACGAGCCACCGATAACCGCTGAAACTCCGCCACCGGTCAGAGCACCTCAGACGGGCCATGCTGGGCCAGCAAGTCGGTGCATAGGCAGGGAGTGGATAGCTGCGGGACGGGCCGAGATTGCACTGTATCAGTGGCTGATACGTACGTTCTTGATATTTGTATCATTAGATGATACAGATAACCCTGTAATCAGAAGCTTCCGGGACAAAACCGCCGAAGCCGTCTTCAACGGCGAAAGCCCGAAGGGCTTTCCGGCCGACTTGGTCAAGGTGGCGCGCCGGAAACTGCGCTACCTCAACGCCGCGGGCGATCTTGGCGACTTGAGGTCGCCTCCCGGCAATCGCCTTGAGGCGCTCGTGGGCGATCGCCAGGGGCAACACTCGATCCGCATCAACGACCAATTCCGCGTGTGCTTCGTCTGGACGCTGGAAGGCCCGGCGGAGGTCGAAGTCGTGGACTACCATTAAGGGAACGCCGCAATGACCAAGAAGCTCAAGCCCATGCATCCCGGCGAGGTTCTGCGGGAGGAATTCCTCGTTCCGCTCAAGATGTCGGCGGGGGCTCTTGCCAAGGTCTGCGGCTTGCCTCGGACTCGGATCGAGCGGATCGCCGGCGAGCAGACCGGCATTACGGCCGATACGGCGCTGCGGCTCGGCAAAGCACTCGGCACGACGGCGCAGCTTTGGCTCAATCTGCAGACGGACTATGATGTTCAGATCGCCAAGCGCGATCTCGGCAAGATACTCGACCGGATCGAAACTGTGAACAAGCCGAAGGCAGCTTAGCCGACCGAGTGCAATTTCGCAGGGCGTCGAACATCTGCAGGTCGGCGCAAGTGGTGGGCTGCCCCATCATGGCACCGGCGCCTATGTCAGCATCGCGACAATCGCCTGCAACTGGTCGGACGCCGACGCCACCAGCCCGTCATATGACGTCTGGCCGTGTGCGGCTGCCTTCAGGATGCATTCGGCGACGGCCGCTTTCAGGCCGAACACCGACTGATCGGCCGGTACGTTCGCCATCACGGTCTCCAGCGCTTGACGCATCGTGTGAATGAGCTCGGAGCTGTGTTGCATGGGCTGTCCTCCGCAGGCTCATATTAGGTGGCGCGGCCGTGCTTGCCACTCACAAGCCCGGGAGACGGATAACTCCCTAATGAAACTGATTCGGTCTGGTGCCTCCGAAGCGCGGGGCAGGATCGAGTTGGTCACAATCTCGCGCTTCGCTTCGCCGGATTGTATCATCTGTCCATGAGCGATTCCGACACGGTCACCGGCGCACCATCGCCGGTACGCAAGATCATCCATATCGACATGGATGCCTTCTATGCGTCGGTGGAGCAGCGCGACAATCCGGAGCTGCGCGGGAAGCCGGTTGCGGTTGGGGGCTCTGCCGAGCGCGGCGTCGTCGCGGCCGCCAGCTATGAGGCCCGCAAATTCGGCGTTCGCTCCGCCATGCCGTCGGTGACGGCGAAGCGGCAATGTCCCGAGCTGATCTTCGTCAAGCCGCGCTTCGAGATCTACAAGGCGATCTCCCGGCAGATCCGCGAGATCTTTGCCGAGCACACGCCCGTCATCGAGCCGCTGTCGCTGGACGAGGCGTATCTCGACGTCACCGAAAACCTGCAAGGCATCCCGCTGGCGCGGGACATCGCGCTGCGGATCCGCGAGAAGATCAAGGCCGAGACGGGGCTCAACGCGTCGGCGGGCATCTCCTACAACAAGTTTCTGGCCAAGCTCGCCTCCGATCATCGCAAGCCCAACGGTCAGTTCGTGATTTCGCCGGAGATGGGGCCCGCCTTCGTCGAGACGCTGCCCGTCGGCAAGTTCCACGGGATAGGCCCGGCGACGAGTGCGAAGATGAACGCGCTCGGCATGTTCACCGGTCTCGACATCCGCAATCAGTCGCTGGAGTTCATGAACGCGAATTTCGGCAAGTCGGGCGCCTATTACTATTGGATCTCGCGTGGCGTCGACGAGCGGCCGGTGCGGGCCGACCGAATTCGCAAGTCGATCGGCGCGGAGACCACGTTCTCGACCGACCTCACCGAATATGGCGCGCTGGCCGCCGAGCTCAAACCTCTCGTCGACAAGGTCTGGCGCCATTGCGAGGCGACCGGCAATCGCGGCCGCACCGTTACCTTGAAGATCAAATTCGCCGACTTCGAGATCATCACGCGCAGCAGATCCGTCGCAGCGGCGGTTGCGGGACGGAATGAGCTGGAGCGGCTGGCCTGCGGCCTGCTCGAGGCCGAGATGCCGCTGCCAAAGCGCGTCAGGCTCCTCGGCGTATCGTTGTCTGCTCTCCAGGCCGGCGACGAGCCGGAGCCGCAGCTGACATTGGGCATTTGAGCAAGGCGCGTGACTCGAGACGGATCCCGGAATTCAGATTGTCATCGAGATTCCCACTGAAGAACACATTGCAAGAGAACCGCGAAGACTCGAGGTTTGACACTATTGCGAGCGGCTCCGTGTCGACCTTCGAGGCACTGTCTGACGTGAAGCTGACAGACCATCCTCGTTTTCAATTTCGACGCGCTGCGCTGAGCAAGATGCATTCCATTGCTGTTCGTTCGAGTGCGATCGACGCAAAGTTTTTTTGAGAACGCAGCTTGGTCGCGCCATTCAAATGACATGTACTGACGGATAGTCGTCGGCGTTTCGCGACGTTGCTCACGTGCGACAGCCTCGATATCTCCTCTCGCGCGGTGATCCGCGCTTGTGAGCGTCCGGTTGATCGCACATGCGTGAAGCGCGCCTCGCATGAAATCAGAAAGATAATTCGTCGTTGGATTCACCGTCTCGCTTTCGAACTGCGCCTGAAGTTTCGTTGTTCGCCGCTCGAGGAGCTGATCGTGACTCAACTCAACATGCATTTCTCCGAGGACGAGCAGTCCCGGAACGTACGGAAAGGTGCGCTCGCCGCGATCGTCACGCAGGTCGTGCGTGTCGCGACACAGACCGGATCCGTGATCCTGCTCTCACGCCTGCTGACGCCAGTCGACTTCGGCACTTATGCGATGGCCTCGCCGGTGCTCGCCTTCGCGGTGCTGTTCCAGGATCTGGGCCTTGGACATGCAACGGTGCAGAAGGGCGAGTTGACCCAGACCGAACTGAGCGCGCTATTCTGGGTGAACCTCTCGGTCGGCGCGGTCCTGGCGTTCGCTCAGGTGGCGCTGTCGCCACTTGTCGCCAGGTTCTACAGCGTACCCAATCTCGCCCCGCTGACCTCGGCCATGAGCGTCACGCTGCTGCTCAGCGGCGCTGACGTTCAGCATCTGTCGTTGCTGACGCGCCAGATGCGATTCTGGACGCTGGCAGGGCTGGAATCCGCGGCCGCATTGACCGGATTGCTGACCTCGGTCGCCGTCGCGTTCGTCTATCACAGCTATTGGGCGATCCTCGCCGGCAGCCTGACATCGGGTCTGGTGCTCGCGGGCGGCGCGTGGTTGAGCTCGGGATGGCTGCCGTCGAGACCCGGCTCGATCAGGGCCGCACGCGACATGCTGAGCTTCGGGTTCGGCGTGACCGGCTACAATCTTGCGGAATTCCTTTCCCGCAACACCGACGGGGTGCTGATCGGCAAGGTCTGGGGCACAGCCTCGCTTGGCGCGTATAACCGCGCCTACCGGCTGTTGCTGTTTCCGCTTCAGCAAGTCAGCAACCCGATGGTGCGGATCATGCTGCCGACGCTGTCGGCCCTGCTGAAGGAGCCCGAGCGCTATCGTGATTCGTTCCGTCGCGCGGTGCTGCCGGCGTTCCTCCTCGTGTTGCCGGGCGTCGCCTTCATGATCGCATCCGCCGACACGCTTGTCGAAACTCTGCTCGGCGGCCAATGGAGCGAGGCTGCACCGATCTTCGTCGCCCTCAGCATCGCCGGGCTGCTGCAGACCAGCAACAGTCCCGCCACCTGGCTGTTTCTCAGCCAGGGCCGCGCCAAGGAATACATGCGCTGGGGTCTGTTCAATGTCTCAACATCGATTCTCGCCTTCATATCCGGGCTGCCGTTCGGACCAATCGGCGTCGCCAGTGCATATTCGATCAGCGAATGCGTGCGCACGCCCATCCTGTGGTGGCTGATTGGGCGAAGCGGCCCGGTGCGTCATCGAGACCTCATCAACGTGATCGGCCCTCATCTCGCCGGCGCCCCCGCTTCCGTCGTGACTGTGGGCCTGCTCCATCGCTGGCTGCTTGCGCATTCGATTGGAGGGATTGCCGACTTGGCAGCCTGCTTCTGTCTATCGTATGCGGTCTCGCTTGCGATCGTCGCGCTGTTTCCGGCCTGTCGCGGAGACATGTGGCGCTACGCACGCAACGTCCGTGGCGGATGACACGATCGACACACCAGGCTCGCTGGCAAGACAACGGAGGTCCGCTGCCGTGACCCAGGCACAGCAAAGCCGCGCGCTACGGCAGCGATCCGCATTTCACCACCGTGGCGCACGTGTCTCAATATGTCCGGCTCGGGCCGGCTCAATGCCTGACGTGCTCGAACACCACGATCACGCCGGTCGGCTCCGGCTCGTGCGCCATCAGGCGCGTCAGGTCGGAATCGCCCCAATCGGCGAGGCTGACGACTTCGCCGCTCTCGCGGTCGGCACCGAGCGAAGCCGTGGGCTCGAGGACCTTGAGGCCCATTTCGTCGACGAAGAAGGTGTGCTCGCCGAACATGCTGTTGAGCTGCGGCATGGCCGGATGTTCGTCGGGCAGCACCTGAGCGCCGAGTTGGTTGACGGTCTGCTTCACCTGTTCGGTTGTGAGCTTCATGAGCTGCTCCGTTTCTGTCTCCGGTTTCATTGGCCCGGGCGGGGGCGCGCGTTCCCTGCACCTTTGTCCGCCTGGCTCAACTCCGAACAGGTGCTGCGCACAAATGTTCCCGTGAAATGTATTTTGTGATCGCGCGCTGCGTCCGCCGCGCTCGCGGCACGAGATCGCCACAAGATGCACACGATCTGTCCGTGTGATGAACCAATCGGCGGCTCGCGCTACTCGCTGCGGTTTTCACCCACCGACAGCGCGCAGATGCGTGACAGATAGGTATAGGGCAAGCCGGTCTCCTCGGCCCAGGCGTTGAACTGCGCCTGCACCTTGGCGAGATCGCCCTTCGACTTGACCTCTTCTGCAATGTCGAGGCCTGCATCGCGCAAGGACGCGACGACATCCTTTGACGTAACAAAGCCATCCCAGCCGACGAAGCGCAGCAGCATCTGGCCGGTGTTGCCGCCGAGACGGCTGCCACGCTTGGTCAGGAGATCGAGCAGGCCGATCTGGTCGGATGAGGGCCATTTCGCCAGAAACTTGCCGAAGCTGTCATGCGCCCTCGCGATCTCCTGCACGAAGCCTGCATTGTCGCGCACCGACATGATCTTGGCACCGTTGCGCACGATACGCGCGTCGCGCAAAAGACCTTCCCAATAGTCTTCCGGCTGGAAGCTGAGCTTGGCCGGCTGGAAATGCAGGAAGGCTTCTTCAAAGCCATCCCATTTCGAATCGATCACGCTCCAGGCAAAGCCGGCGCAGAACACACGCTTCGTCATCTCGGCAAGAATGCGATCGTCGCCGAGCTTGGCCAGACGCTTCAGGTCGGGCTTTGCCGGCATCAGCTTCTCCAGTGCCTTGGGGCCGCCCTTGCGCTTCTCGGCGCGGGCGCGAATGGTCTTGAAGGGGGTCATGCGGACACAAGCGGTTGAGGGCGCGCCACGACATCAGAATTCAACGAAACGGTCCAGTCCGATGATGATTGGCGCGGCGAAGCGGCCATGCTGGTCCGCTTCTTGCTTCATGAGGCCCGGAATTCCCTGACATTTTCGCTCTTTCGCGGACATTTCCAATGCGCTGCCTCGTCGTGGCCGATCTGCACTATTCGCTGCCGCAGCTCGACTGGCTGGTCAGCGCGGCACCGCAATTCGACCTCGTGATCTTTGCGGGAGACGCGCTCGACATCGGCTCGATGGTGGATTTTCGAGCCCAGATCGTGGTGGTGAAGAAATACCTCGCGCTGCTTGCCGCGAAGACCCGCGTGATCCTCTGCTCCGGCAATCATGATCTCGACGAGCGCAATGCAGAGGGCGAGAAGATCGCACGGTGGATCTCGGAGGTGCGCGAGCTCGGCATCGCCTGCGACGGCGACAGCCTCACCATCGGCGATACGATGTTCACGGTGTGCCCGTGGTGGGACGGGCCGCTGGTCAAACAGCGTCTGGTCGCGCAGTTGCGCGATGCCGCGGCCAACCGGCCGCGACGCTGGATCTGGGCACATCACGCGCCGCCGGCGGATTCACCGACGAGCTGGGGCGGCAAACGCTTCTTCGGCGACGTCGAGCTGGGGCAATGGATCATGCAGCACCAGCCGTCGATGGTGATCTCGGGCCATGTGCACCAGTCGCCGTTCATCACCGCCGGCTCGTGGTTCGACCGGCTGGGCGAGAGCTGGATCTTCAACACCGGCCTGCAGCCGGGCCGGCCGCCGACCTACATCGTGCTGGACCGCGACGCGGACAAGGCGTTCTGGCTTGCGGCCGGCGTGGCCCAGTGGATCGACCTGAATGCGCCGCTGAAGCGGCCCGCGGCGTCGATCGAGGCGCCGCCCGACTGGCTCACATTCTTGGATCAGATTGCCGATCCGAGCCTGGCGAAACCTTAAGCGGCGGCAGGTTGATCATGCTCTGGAGCACCTCGCCGACCATGGCCAGATGTGTGCCGTGGCCGGCATATTGCCGTTTGAGATCGGCGAGATAGGTGTTGGCGACATTAAGCCGTTGCGCCAGCATTTTTGCGATCAGCAGGGCTACGCCCGGCTGCTTCTCGAGGAACGAGGCGGCATCCTCGAATTCGTAGACGATCGCGTCGGAGCAGGCCCGCACCGTTGCGGTGTGCGGCTGGCCCAGCAGCACGGACATCTCGCCGAGCACTGCGCCGGGCTCGGTCACGGTGGCGACCACCATCTCGCCCTTGAGCACCTCGAGCTTGCCTTGCATCAGCACGTAGAGATGGCCGCTGGTGCCGCCCTCGGTCACGATGAGCGTACCGGCCTCGACCTTCCGCTCCGTCCCGCCGCTGCAATAATCCAGAACTGCGCGCATCGTAGAAAGCTCCCATCGCTGCGGACGCCGCGTCGTTGGAGACTAGAGCAGGATCCGTGCCAGGTGCAAATCAACGCGCGTACCATTTATGACGCGCGCATCACACCCGCGAGAGCGACGGCACCTCTTCGGGCATGATCGCCTGAAGGCCGCCGAAGCGACGCTCGCGGCCATGGAAGGAGGCCAGGGCAGCGGCAAGATCGCTGGCGTCGAACTCGGGCCACATCCGCTCGGTGAAGTGCAGCTCGGCATAGGCGCCTTCCCAGAGCAGGAAGTCCGACAGCCGCTTCTCACCGGAAGTGCGGATGATGAGATCGACGTCGCGCAAGCCGGCTTCGCCGGTGACGAGCTGCGAGAAGGCCTCGCGGGTGATGCTGGAGAGCGCGGCCGCCTTCGCCGCAGCATTGAGAATGGCATCGCGCGCGGAATAGTCGACCGCGATGCGCAGGTGCAGCGTGCTGCCCTGGGCGGTGGCTTCCTCGGCGCGCGCGATCGCAGTGGCGATGCCGTCGGGCAGGCGGTCGCGGCGGCCGATCACGGTGAGGCGCACACCGTTCTTGACCAGGCTCTGCACCTCATTGCCGAGATAGAAGCGCAGCAAGGTCATCAGTGCGGCGACCTCGGCCTTCGGCCTGCGCCAATTGTCGGTGGAGAAGGCGTAGAGCGTCAATGTGCTGATGCCCTGCTTGGGCGCGGCCTCGACGATACGGCGGATCGCCTCGACGCCGGCCTCGTGGCCGCGCACGCGCGACAGCCCGCGCCGCGTCGCCCACCGGCCGTTGCCGTCCATGATGATGCCGACATGAAGCTTCTCGTTGCGGGACGCATCACTTTGCATTGCAAAGTCTCCGGTCAAAAAGGGGGAGGATCAGGTCGAGGCGATACCGAGGCGGCCGAGCGACGGCGCCTCGCGGCCGGCCGCCTTGGCGGCGTCGCGCACCAGGCGTTCGAGCACGGCGAGATAGTCGAGGAAACGGCGGCGTCCGGCCTTGGTGAGGCGGCACGTGGTGTGCGGGCGGTTGCCCTCATAGCCCTTGGTCACCTCGACGAGGCCGGCCTCCTGGAGCACGGCAAGGTGCCGGCTGAGATTCCCGTCGGTGAGGCCGCAGAGCTGCTTGAGATCGGCGAAGGCCAGCCCCTTGGGGTGCGCCATCAGCGAGGTCAGAAGCCCGAGCCTCGCCTTCTCGTGGATTACGCGGTCCAGCCCTTCGTAGGAGAAGGGTGCGCTGTCAGTCTTCGACATCATGGTCTCCGGATGCGACATACAGAATGCCCGCCATCATCGATTGCCCGATCACGAAGGGCAGGCCCATGGTCCATGGCGACAGCGTGTGGGTCTGGCTCGCGAGCACCACCACCGAAAAGCCGGACACGAAATACCAGGCGCCGGCGAACGCGACGGTGCGCGGCAGCGAACGAATTGAGGCGAAAATGCCGAGCGACACCAGGATCTGCCACAGGCCCGGGAGCAGCCACAGCGTCTCGCCCGCGAACTTCCACATCACCACCGCGAGCAACACGCCGGCAACGCCTGCGGGCAGGAACTGCTCGACCGCCTGGTGGATCATGGCGTCTGCCAGACCCGAATGATGACGGCGCGATCGCGCGCGCATCTCGATCCCGATGACCAGGCCGGACAGCGCGGCGGCGATGAACCAGCCGAAGAAGAAGCCGAGCGGCTCATTGGTGGGATCGCCGAGCAGCCAATATTGCAGGATCGCGGTGATGAGCGCGACGGCGCCGGTCGCGGCCATCGTCGCCGGGCCGTAGCCACGGAACGCCGTGCCGGCCGCAATCTGGCTGCGAATCGTCACGATGTCGGCCAGTGCCTTGTCGAGATCACGCATTGGCAACGCCGCTCCGCCCATGCTCGCCGGGGACTGCCTGCCCCGTCACTTTGTATCGCAAAGTATACCGGACTGCAAAGTAAACGCAAGCCTGAAAGCCATCGCCAGGATTCCGATCGGAGCGAACAACTGTCGGTTGCGCGGCGCCTGTTCCCGCAGATAAGATGCAACCAAAAGCGTCCGGGGGCTGGTATGTGGCTTAAATCATTGATCGTCGCGTCTTTGTTGCAGGTGGGTATCGCCGGAGCCGCGCATGCGGCGGGACCGTTCGGCAGCGTCAATGTCGGCAACTGGATCGGCGGCGCCTTCAGCAATGACCAGACGGGCGCCTTCTCCCATTGCGCGGCGACGACGCCCTATGCGAACGGCGTCATCCTCGTCGTGAGCCAAAATGCAGCCGGCACCTGGTCGCTCGCCTTTGCGAATCCCAGCTACCGCTTCAACAAGGGCGAGAACGCCGCGATCGACGTCACCTTTGACGGGCAGGAGCAAGCCAGGCTGTACGCCACGGCGTATCAGTCCAACATGCTCACGGCCATCATGCCGCTCAATGTCGTGCGTACGTTTCAGAAGGCGAGCCTGATGGTGGCGACGGCCGGCCGCGCCGTTCTGAATTTCGATCTGACATCGACCGGGCCGGTCATCGCCGCACTGGCCAATTGCGTGAGCAAGGTGAAAGCCGACGGGCTCGACAAGGCCGGCGACTTCGCCAAGGCTGCAACGAAGCCTGCAGTGGCCGGCGACAAGCAAGGTGCGCCTCCCACCAAGCCGGGACGAACCGGGACCTTCACCGGCACGGGCTTTGTGGTCAGTCCCAATGGACATATCGTCACCAACAGTCATGTGATCGACAGCTGCACCGGGGATATCAAGGGCAATCTCGCCGGTGAGGCCTCGATGGTGCTGCGGGTTGTCTCCAGCGATGCGACAAACGATCTCGCGCTGCTGCAAGCGCCGGCGAAAACAGCATTCAAGGATTTCGCGAAGATCCGGGACCGCTCGATGCACTCCGGCGATTCCGTGGTGGCGATCGGCTTCCCGCTGCACGGCTATCTCTCCTCCGACCTGACCGTGACGACGGGTATCGTCAGTTCACTCAGCGGCTTCCGCAATCACACGGGGCGTTTGCAGATCAGCGCGGCTGTTCAAGCGGGCAACAGTGGAGGCCCGTTGTTCGACATGTCCGGCCAAGTCGCAGGCGTCATCGTTGCCAAGCTCAACGCACTCAGAATGATCAAAGAGACCGGGCAGCTGACCGAGAACATCAACTTCGCCATCAAGACCGGCGCGCTGCGCGACTTCCTCGACAATTCCGTGGTGCCCTACCAGACCGCGGAGCCCAAGGGTGAATTGAAGACCACCGACATCGCCGCTAACGCCCGCGCCTACACGATGCTGATCTCGTGCACCGGCACGGAACAGGCGGATGCGAAGCGGTAGTGATATGGCTGGCCGCATGCCTCCTCATCCGTGACAGCACGCTGCCTTCGCCGCCTGCGGCTCGTATTGATCGCGCAGGCGGACCCAGTCCATCGGATAGGGCAGGCCCTCCTCGTGACGGCCGAGCGGCGTGAGGTCGAGATATTGATAGGCGGCGTTCATCATGTCGAGGCCGCGGGCGAAGCAGGAATAGGTGTGGAAGATCTCGCCGGCCTCGCCGCGGTAGAACACGCTGATGCCAGGCAATTCGGGGCCGTAGATGGGCGTGGTGCCGAAATTGTACATCGGCTTTCCGGCCTCGATCTCTTCCTGCGAGAACGTCACACCGTAGTCGCGGTTGAAGTCGTTGCTGCCTGAGGAGACCCAATCGAAGCTCCAGCCCATCCGCTTCTTGAAGCGCTCGAGCTTTGCGCTCGGTGCCAGCGACACCGCGACCATGGTGGTGTCGCGCGCGGCCAGGTGCGGCACCATGCGCTCGAACCCGTCGGCCCAGAACGAGCAGCTCTTGCAGGCCGCGTCCCAGTCGGGTGCGAACATCACATGCTGGACGACGAGCTGCGGACGGCCTTTGAACAGGTCGCCGAGCGACATCCTGCCATTCGGCCCGTCAAATTCGTAAGCCTTGTCGACCTTGACCCAGGGCAAGGCGCGGCGCTCCTCGGCGAGGCGCTCACGGGCCGCCGTGAGCTCCTTCTCGCGCGCCAGATGGGCCTTGCGCGCGACGATCCATTGCTCGCGCGAGACGATCTGATGTTGCTGCATGGCTATCTCCTTGGTGTCAGGCGACGAAAGCATCGAGCTTGTCGAGGAACGAGCTCCAGCCGCGCTGGTGGTTGTCGCGTGCGGTCTCGTCGAAGAACTGGGCGTGATGGAAGATCATCAAGGTGCCGACACCGTCCGGCTTCAGCGAGATCGTCACCAGCGATTCGCGTTCCGGCGTCGAATGCCAGGCCCAGGTGAAGACCAGAAGCTCGTTCGGCACCACCTCGCGATAAAGGCCGCCGGCCTCGAAATATTCACCGTCGTCACGGGTGAAGCTGATGCGATAATGGCCGCCGACGCGGACGTCGAGCTCGGCTTGAAGCGTCGCCGGCTTCATGTTCGGCGGCCCGAACCATTGCGCTAGCTGCGCGGCTTGCGTCCAGGCGGCGTAGACCTTTTCCGGCGGCGCGCGGAGCCGGCGCGTGAGCGTGAGGCTTGGACGTTCTGCCGCGCGTTCGGCGGCGTTGGCGGCTGCGTTGGCCATTTCTCTTCCTCCACGAAAGCGGCGAGACGATCGAGATTGTGAGACCAGAACTGCGCATAGCGATTGAGCCAGTTCATCGCCTGCTCCATCGGCTGCGCGGTGATCCGGCAGGCGACCGTGCGCCCGGTTTTCTCCCGCACGATCAGGCCCGCATCCGTGAGCACGTCGAGATGCTTCATGATCGCCGGCAGCGAGACCGGAAACGGCGCGGCCAGGTCGCTCACCGACAGGCCATCCTGCTCACCGAGACGTGCCAGCAGGGCACGCCGCGTCGGGTCGGATAGCGCGGCAAAGGTCCGGTCCAGCGTCTCGTCCTTATACTTAACCATATGGTTTAGTATAGCCGCGCGTGGAAAGGCGTCAAGCCCGGACCCGCGGGCGCAGGTCCGCACGACTGCGTGATCAGGTTGCGATCAGTATGAAGCGCGATCAGTAGAGCGCGACGGTGGCGAAGCCGTCCGCAGCGCGCGTCTTATTCCAGGTCAACGAAACAAAGCACGCAAGAAAAAAGCCCTGCCAGACGGCAGGGCTCCTATCCTCACGATCACAAGATCGCTACTCGACCTTCAGGCCGGCGAACTCGACGACCTTCCTCCATTTTTCGGTCTCGGCCTTGATCTCCTCGCCGAACGCCTCGGGCGTCTGCACCCGCGGCTCGCCGCCGAGCTCGACCAGGCGCTTGGTCATGTCGGGCTCCTTCAGCACCGCGGCGACCTCGGCGTTGAGCTTGGCGATGATCTCCTTCGGCGTGTTCTTCGGCGCGCCCATGCCGAACAATGCGCTGGCCTCATAGCCCTTGACGGTGTCGGCGACCGGCTGCACGTCGGGCAGCTGCGGCGAACGTTCCGTGGTGGTGACCCCGATGGCGCGAAGCGAGCCGGAGCGGATATGCTGGATGATCGAGGGCATGTTGTCGAAGATCACCTGCACCTGGCCGCCGAGCATATCGGTGATCGCGGGCGCCGCGCCGCGATAGGGCACGTGCTGCATCTTGCAGCCGGTCATGGCCATGAACATCTCGCCGGACAGATGCACCGAGGTGCCGTTGCCGGACGAGGCCATGTTGACCTTGCCGGGATTGGCCTTCACGTATTCGATGAACTCGGCGACGTTCTTGGCCGGCACGTCCTTGTTGACGGTCATCACGTTTGGCACGCGCTGGAACGAGGCGACCGGCGCGATGTCCTGCACGAAGTTGAACTTGAGATTCTTGTAGAGCGAGGCGTTGATGTAGTTGGCCGGGTTGATCAGCTGCAGCGTGTAGCCGTCGGGCTCGGCATTGATGACCGATTCGGTGGCGATATTGTTGCCGGCACCCGGCTTGTTCTCGATCACGAATTGCTGGCCGAGCTTTTCCGAGAGCCGCTGGCCGATCAGTCGCGCCAGGATGTCCGTGGCGCCGCCGGGCGGATAGCCGACCACCCATTTCACGGGCCGGGCCGGATAATCGGCGGCAAAGGCCTTCGACAGCGGGGTGGCTGCAAGCGGACTGGCGGCGAGCAGGCCCAGCGCGGTACGGCGAGTGATCATCTCAAGGGTTCTCCCAACGTGTTGTTCTTGAAGCCAGATGTCTTGAAGCTGGCGCCGGGCGGGTTGTAACAAAGCTTGCTGCAGGCGGAAAGTGCGGCTGGCGCATCGCGACGAAAGGATAAGGCATGCCGGTCAAGGTCCACGCCCTCGATCATCTCGTGATCAACGTCGCCGACGTCGCGGCCACCGCGGAGTGGTACCGCAGGATTCTCGGCATGGAAGTCAAGGTGTTCGATCCCGGCGGCGGCAAAGCGCCGCGGACTTTCCTTGAATTCGGTAACCAGAGGATCAACGTCCGGCAACGCGATGCCGACAAGGTGGAGTGGTTCACCGCGGACCACCAGACCGCCGGCAGCGACGATTTGTGCTTCCTCACCTCCGCTGCGCCCGACGAGGTGGTGGCGCATTTGCAGGCCCACGGCGTCGCGATCGAGCAAGGGCCAGGCCCGAGGCAGGGCGCCCGCGGAACGCTGCGCTCGGTCTATTGCCGGGATCCGGATGGCAGTTTGATCGAGATTTCGTCGTATGCGGACGGCGGCCAATAGGGCCACCGCTGCCCGCTCCGGAGACCGTCATTGCGAGCGCAGCGAAACAATCCAGACGGTCTCTGCGGTGGCAGTCTGGATTGCTTCGTCGCAAGGGCTCCTCGCAATGACGGGGAGACAGCGCGGACTGCCCCCCGATTTGCGCCCCGCGCCGTCCGATGGCAGGAAGACGCAATCATCCAAAGACAGCCGCCGGCAAGATGCAGGCTGCACGGGGGAGACGCCATGCCACTTCAACAGACCTCAGCCGGAATCGTCGGCCCATTCGACGGGCTCGACGTGCCCTGGTTGCTCAAGATGCGCGCCGAGGTCCGGCGTGATCATCCGTTCCTGATCTGGGCGCCGTTCGATGCGCCGGCGCGGCGCTGGAGCTATGGCGAATTTCACGAGCGGGTCGGCGCGCTCGCGGCGGGGCTGGCGCGACGCGGCATCAAGCCGGGCGAATATGTGCTCATTCATCTCGACAATTGCATCGAGGCGATGCTGGCCTGGTTTGCCTGCGTCGAGTTAGGGGCCATCGCGGTCACCACCAACACCCGATCGGCGCCGGCCGAGATCGCGTATTTTGCCGATCATTGCGGCGCAGTCGCCGCGATCACGCAGCCGGCTTATGCGGAAGCCGTCGCGCAGAACTGCCGCAACATAAGCTGGATGGCGGTAACCTCGCATGATGCGGGTACAGCGCCAGCACAAGCTGTCTCGCGCGGCGACAGCTTTGAATCCCTGTTCGCCGACAGCGCCAATCGTCCCTGCCGCCCCACCGACCCGCTCGCGCCGTGCAGCGTGCAGTACACCTCCGGCACGACCTCGCGGCCGAAGGCGGTGCTGTGGACCCATGCCAACGCGCTGTGGGGCGCCAAGATCAACGCCGCGCACGAGGACCTGCATGAAGGCGACGTGCACCAGGCTTACTTGCCGCTATTCCATACCAACGCGCTCGCCTATTCCATGCTGGCGACGCTGTGGGTCGGCGCCAGCTGCGTGATCCAGCCGCGCTTCTCCGCGAGCCGGTTCTGGGGCGTCGCGCGCGAGCACGGCGCGACCTGGACCTCGACGATACCGTTCTGCATGAAGGCGCTGCTCGAGCAGGAGATCCCGAAAGACCACAAGTTTCGCCTGTGGGGCACCGCGATCAACGAGCCGCCGGCCTTTGCCGCGTTCGGTGTCAAGATGATCGGCTGGTGGGGCATGACCGAGACCATCACCCACGGCATCATCGGCGAGGTCGACCAACCCAACATCCCGATGTCGATCGGCCGCGCCGCGCCGGAATACGTCATCCGCATCACCGACGACGACGGCCGGCCGACGGAAGTCGGCGGCACCGGCAATCTCGCGATCAAGGGCATCCCCGGCCTGTCGCTGTTCGCCGAATATCTGCATAACGAAAAGGCGACGCGCGAGAGTTTTGACGGGCACGGCTTCTTCCTGACCGGCGATCGCGTCGAGCGTCTCGCGAACGGCACCATCAGGTTCGGCGACCGCGCCAAGGACATGCTGAAGGTCGGCGGCGAGAACGTCGCGGCCTCCGAGATCGAGCAGGTGATCGCGGTGGTGCCGGGCGTGCGCGAGGCGGCCGTCGTGGCGAAGAAGCATCCGATGCTGGACGAGGTGCCTGTCGTCTTCATCATCCCGCAGGGCGGCGTCGCGGGCGCTGCGCCCGACCTGCATGATCGCGTGATGGCCGCCTGCCGCAACAGCCTTGCCGACTTCAAGGTGCCGCGCGAGATCCGGTTCGTCGACGACATGCCGCGCTCGACGCTGGAGAAGGTCGCGAAGGCGGAGTTGAGGAAGATGGTGGGGTGAGGAAGCGCGTAGGGTGGGTTAGCCGCAGGCGTAACCCACCATGCTTCTGCAATCGCCGAACGAAGTTGGTGGATTACGCCTTCGGCTAATCCACCCTACGGCACCGTAATCAGAACGATCCCAGCGCCACCGGGCGGAAGGCCTGCAACAGCTGCTGATCGAGCTTGCCGCCCATGCTTTCCATCATCCCGAACGCACGGGAATGCGTGAAGGGCATGCGGTAAGCGCGTTTCTCGACCAGCGCGGCGTAGATGTCGACGATCGTCGTCACCCGCACGATGTCGCTGACCTGGTTCGACGACAGGCCGTTGGGATAGCCGCTGCCGTCGAGGAATTCATGGTGATGCAAGACGACGTCGAGCATCTCCGGCGGGAAGCCGCCTTGGGCTGCGAGCGCGTCATAGCCGCGGCGCGGATGCTGGCGGACCTCGGCCATCTCCTCGTCGGTGAGCTTGCCCGGCTTGTCGAGCAGCGCCGAGGGAACGAAGGCCTTGCCGACGTCATGCAGCAGCGCGGCGCGGGTCAGGCGGCGCTGGTCGTCCTCGCGCATGCCGAGATGTTGCGCGAAGGCGACGGCGAAACCGGTGACGAACAGGCAGTGACGATAGCTGCCGACATGGTGGCAGCCCACCGTAGTGAGCCATTCGCGCAGCGAGGAGTGCTTGATCGCCTTCAGGATCTTGCTTTCCGCGGCGATGACATCGTCGAAGGTCAAGGGCACGCCGAGCGGCAGCTTCTCGAACATCTTCTTCAGCACCGCATGCGCCGCATCGACCCCGCGGTTGAGCGTCTTGCCGCGGTCGGTCGCGTCATAGGCGGCGGTGTCAGGGAAGGCGGCGCGGATGCGCTGAAGGATGGCGTCGGCCTGAAGCGGCCGCGAAATGGTATCCGTGGCGCCCAGCGCCCAGGCCTGCATGGTGCCGTGATGCAGGGCGTCCGCCAGCACGAACAGCCGCGGCATCGACCGATAGGCATCGCCGCGCAGCTTGTTGCGCACCCGCTGCACGCTCTCGGGCGAGCGCAAATTGATATCGACCACGAGGCCGGAGAGATCGCGCGCTGGCTGTGCGGGGATCGCCTCGGTCGACACCGTCGAGACCTCGCCGACCGCCTTCAAAATGCTGGCTAGCTCGGTGCTCTCATCGCTTCGGTCGGAGGCGAGCAGAAGCCGGCGTTTGGCGGCGGTTTTGGCTAGCGCGTTCATGACTACCCCAAAGCATGGGACTGGATTTGGCCACAGCCTAAGCCGGATCAGGTTCTCTGGCCCTTAAGAGGCGTGCTCAATGGAACCTTCGGGGATTGGGTGCAATTTTAGGGATTCGGGTTCCGGGGCGGAACTTCGAAAACGCGAAAACAACCCCATGCACAGTAGAGCAGGCATTGATGAATAAGGGGAATTTTCTTCGTCATGGCCGGACTTTGTCCCGGGCATGACGACCTCGACCAAACCTCAAAACAAATCCGCCGGAGGCTGCCCTCCGGCGGATCATCTCATTCGGCAATCGCGGCTCGGCTTACGCCTTCATGCTCGCCTTCACGGCCTCCGCCGTGATCGGCAGTGCCCGCACGCGGGCGCCGCTGGCGTTGAAGATGGCATTGCCGATGGCGGGGGCGACCACCGTCACCGCGGGCTCACCGACGCCGGTGGCCTTCTCGCCATTGGCGATCACGGCGATCGCGACCTCCGGCGTCTGGCTCATGCGCAAGGGCGTGTAGCTGTCGAAATTGGTCTGCTCGATGCCACCGTCCTTCAGCGTCGCCTTCTCGTACATCGCCAGCGACAGGCCCCACAGCGCCGCGCCCTCAACCTGGGCCCGGATGTTGTCGGGATGCACCTGGGTGCCGACGTCGGTTGCGACCGTGAGCTTCTTCACGGTGACCGCGCCTGACGGCGCCACCGCGACATGGGCGACGCATGCCGTCCAGCTCGCGGTCGCGCGCTCCTGCGACGACACGCAGGCAACGCCCATGCCCTCGCCTTTCGGCAATTGCCTGGTGCCATAGCCCGACAGTCCCATCGCGGCGAGCAGCGTGTTGCGCAGGCGCTGCGCGCCGCCGTCGTTCTTGCCGGCGCCGTCGAGCAACGAGATGCGGAACTGCGCGGGATCCTTGCCCGTGGCAGCCGCGATCTCGTCGATCATGCTTTCGACCGCCCAGAAGGTCCAGCCCGGCGCCACCGAACGCAGCTGGCCGGACGGCGTCGCGTTGTGCGCGAGCTCGTTCTTGATCGCGCGCACATAATGGTTGGGCACGGTGTAGAAGAAGTCCGCGCCATTGACCGTGAAGCTGTCGAGCGGCCCCTTCTTGTCGACCGAGGGCGTCAGGAAATCAGGGATTCCCCAGCGCGCGGTCGGCCAGGCCGAGACCACGTCGTGGCTGAGCGCGACCAGCTTGCCGTCACCGTCCACGCCGGCCTTCACTTTCTGGTAGGTGAGCGGACGCGAGAAATCCATCGTCATGTCGTTCTCGCGCGTGTAGATCACCTTGACCGGCTTGCCGACCGCCTTCGCCGCCTGCACCGCGGGAATCATCATGTCAGCATCGAGACGCCGACCGAAGCCGCCGCCAAGCCACATCTGGTGCATGACCACGAACTTCGGATCGATCCCGGCTGCGCCCGCTGCAATCGCGCCGGAGCGCGTTGCGAACTGGTTGCCGGAATAGATGTGCAGGATGTCGCCCTTGAACTCCGCAGTGGCGTTCATCGGCTCCAGCGGCGCATGGATGTTGATGCTGGTGGTGTATTCCGCTTCTACCACCTTGGCCGCGGAGCCAAGGGCCGCTGCGGGATCGCCGTCCTTGACGAAGAACTGACCGGAATCCTCCAGCTTCTGAAGCCGCTTGGCCTCGTCGAGCAGCGACTCGCTCGAGACCTTCGCGTTCGGGCCGCCGTCGTAAGCGATCTTGAGCGCCTGCGCCGCCTTCTTGGCGTTGGCATAGGTGCTGGCGACCGCAACGACCCAGCCGGACGTCGTGCCCGTCTTGTCGTCGAGGGTGACGGCCTTGATGAAGCCCGGCACCTTCTTGGCGGCGCTGTCGTCGACCGACTTCACCGTGGCCCCGAAGCGCACCGGCGGCGTGACCACCGCGCCATAGGCCATGCCCGGCAGCATCACGTCGATGCCGTATTTGGCCGTGCCGTTGGTCTTGGAGGGAATGTCGAGTTGCGGCACCGAGACGCCGATCATGGTGTATTGATCCGGCGTCTTCAGCTTGATCGCCTTCAGCTCGTCCGGCGTGAAGGTTTTCGTCGCCTTGCCGCTCTTGACCACGTCGGCAAACGACATCTGCTTCTTCGACTTCGGATGCACGATCATGGAATCGCGCACCGTAAGCTCGGACGCCGGCACGCCCATCGCGGCGGCCGCGCCTTCCGTCAGAGCCATGCGGCCCGCGGCGCCCGCCCGGCTCATGGCATCGAAGTTCATCATGGTCGACCAGCTGCCGCCGGTGATCTGCGCGCCCAGAACGGGATCGTTGAACTTCGGATCGTTGGAGGCGAGATTGACGCGCATGTCGCTCCATTTCGCGCCGAGTTCCTCGGCTACGATCTGCGCCATGGTGGAGGCGATATGCTGGCCCATGTCGGCCTTGCCGCAGGTCACGGTGACGAGACCGTCGGGCGAAATCGCGTACCACACGCTCGGCTCGAAATTCGAGGGCGCAGCGAGCGCTTCGCCGATGCCGGGGACGCCGGCATAGCCTAGCACGAGGCCGGTCGCGGCGGTGCCGACGAGGAAGGAGCGGCGGCTGAGATAGGCCGTCGCGGGGGTGACGTTCTTGACGTGCTCGTTCATGTGGGCCTCCGTTCGGTGGAGGTGGCCGACGCGGTGCGCATCTCGGATGCGGCGCGCATGATCGCCTTCTGGATCCGCGAATAGGTCATGCAGCGGCAGAGATTGCCGTCCATATGCGCGACCACTTCTTCCTTGGTCGGATTGGGATTCTTCGACAGCAGCGAGGCCGCCTGCATGATCTGCCCGGACTGGCAATAGCCGCATTGCGGCACCTGCTCGGCGATCCACGCCTTCTGCAAGGGATGATCGCCCTTGGCGGAGAGGCCTTCGATGGTGGTGATCTTCTTGCCGGCGACGTCACTGAGCATGGTCTGGCACGAGCGCACGGCTTCGCCGTTGACATGCACGGTGCACGCACCGCACAGCCCGGCACCACAGCCGAACTTGGTGCCGGTCATCTGCAATTGCTCGCGGATCGCCCAGAGGAGCGGCGTGTCGTTCGCCGCATCCACGGACAGACTCCGCCCGTTGATGGTGAGTGTTGGCATAGGCGTCTTCCCCTGCCGGTGCATGAAGCCGCTTACGGCGGCAACTTGAATGGCGGACGCCCACCGGGCCGGCGCCCGCCTTGCCCGCGAGAATGATCGGGTTTGGTTGCCGTGGCAAATGCAATTTGGAATGAGTCGAAACAAGTCAGCTCTGCACTCGCTCGTTGTGCGCCGCGCCAACGGCGCCGGCGCAGCGACTGGACGCAACATCGAGCGCCACCGCCACGAGGCAGTTTCTTCCAGGTAACTTGGCAGGCTAGACTATGAGGAAGTGAGGTGAAGCAAGCTCGCTGCCAACGTCCCTTCTGCACGGAGAGAGGGCGCACCGTCATCGTCGCTAGAGTGAACAAGAAAAAGAAAGGGCGGAAGCAATGCCGAGGATCAATCGGGACGGCGTCAATATCTACTACGATGTTCATGGCGACGGGCCGCCATTGCTGCTCACGCATGGCTACTCATCGACGTCGGCGATGTGGCATGGCCAGGTCGATGCGCTGGCGAAGGAGCACAAGCTGATCCTGTGGGACATGCGCGGCCACGGGCAGTCCGATTATCCCGATGATGCGGACGCCTACAGCGAAGCGCTCACGGTGGGCGACATGGCGGCGATCCTCGACGCCGTCGGAGCGAAGCGCGCCATCATCGGCGGGCTGTCGCTCGGCGGCTACATGTCGCTCGCGTTCTATCGGACCTATCCAGAGCGCGCCCGCGCGCTGCTGATCATCGACACCGGCCCGGGCTTCAGGAAGGACGACGCGCGCGAGGCCTGGAATGCGCGGGCGCTGGCCACCGCCGACCGGCTCGACCGCGAAGGCCTCGACGTCCTGAAATCGGCAACGCGTGAGCGCGCCGCCGCCAGCCATCGCAACGCCAAGGGACTGGCGCTCGCCGCGCGCGGCATGCTGACCCAGCGCGACGCCCGCGTGATCGAGCTGCTTCCCGACATCAAGGTGCCCTGCCTGATCGTGGTCGGCGCCGACGACACGCCGTTCCTCGCGGCGTCCGATTACATGGCCGCAAAAATCCCCGGCGCACAAAAAATCGTGATCCCCGCCGCCGGTCACGCCGTCAACATCGATCAGCCCAAGGCTTTTGTTGACGCCGTCGAGCCTTTCCTGAAGAACTTGCCGGCATAGATCGATCAGGCAAGGACGTAGGCGATGAAGCTGATGATGCTGGCTGCGGCCACGATGTTGCTGTCGATATCTGCGCAGGCCGAACCATTCGGCGCGGTGCCGTCGCGCCAGCCTTTCGTCGCGACCTTGTCGAATAACATTCCGCTCGCCTTCGGCATGGATGCGGAGCAGACCGCCCGCGCCCTCGGGCAGAAGCTGCAATATGTGCGCGGGCGCCCCGGCAACGAAATCTATCTCGCTTTGCGCAACATCGGCGGCAGCGGCTTGATCCCCTACCGCCACCGCCTGTTCCTGCAATTCCGCCACGGACAGCTGGCAGGATGGAAGGAGGATTACGGCGAGAACTGGATGTGGGAATAGGTGCTGCCCCTCATCCTGAGGAGCTTGCGCAGCAAGCGTCTCGAAGGATGAAAGGCCCCGCTGCCGCATCTCGGCCTTCATCCTTCGAGACGCGCTGACGCGCTCCTCAGGATGAGGAGAGAGAGCACGAAATTCGGATTGACAACCAAGAAGGACAACCCGCGTGGGACAAGACATCAAACTGACGGCATCCGACAATTTCCAGCTAGGCGCCTATCGCGCTGACCCCGCAGGCACGCCGAAGGGCGCGGTGGTGGTGATCCAGGAGATCTTTGGCGTCAATCACCACATCCGCTCGGTTTGCGACCGCCTCGCCGGCGAAGGCTATGCCGCGATCGCGCCGGCGATCTTCGACCGTACCGCGCCGGGCTTCCAGTCGGGCTATTCGCCCGACGAGGTCGCTGAGGCACGCAAATTCGTCGCCAGTCCGGATTGGACCGCGATGCTGCGCGACACGCAGGCGGCGATCGACGCGGTCCAAGGCGTCGGCCCGGTCGGCATCATCGGCTTTTGCTTAGGGGGCAGCGTCGCCTTCGTCGCGGCGACGCGATTGACCGGCCTGAAGGCCGCAATCGGTTACTACGGCGGCGCCGTCGTGCGCTTTGCCGACGAGACGCCAAAAGTGCCGACGCAATTGCATTTCGGCGAGAAGGATGCCGGCATCCCCTTGACCGACGTCGAGACCATCAAGGCGAAGCGGCCGGACGTGGAGGTCTTCGTCTATCCGGGCGCGCAGCACGGCTTTCATTGCGACGAGCGGGCGAGCTACGACAAGGCCAGCGCTGACATCGCCTGGCCGCGCAGCATGGAGTTCTTCGCGAAACATCTGGCGAAGTAGCGCCTGCTCGCTCAAAGCAGAAATCGGGTGGCTGCATCTTGTCGCCCGGCGATAGAGCTGGCCGATCAAGCCAACTCACGCCGGGACATCGCCATGCAGCAACCCATCACGCACCTCGTCATCCGCAATCCGTTCGGAACCATGGACGTGCCCGCGCCCGATGATTCCGACGTGGTGGACTATGCCGCGACTGCCATGCTGGCCGGCGATGCGGCAGACGGCAATGCGGTGGCGTGGGCAGCGATCGCAGCACCATCAGATCCGATCGAGGGTCTCTGGGCGAGCCGCTGGAATGGCGGCGCCGATCCGACCATTGCGGGCGATACGCCGGAGACGTGGAAGCAGGGGCGCGCGGAGGTCCGCATTGCAGGGAGCCGGGTCTATCTGCGTTTCGACTGGGACGACGGTCGTCGCCACGGGCTGATCGACGCCGCGCGTGACGGCGCCGGGCGCCTAGTCGGGAAATACATCAACCTGACCACGCCGGCGATCACATGTCCCTGGGTCGGGCTCGTGGTCGACGCTGACAGGATCGACGGATGTTTTCCGAACGGACGGCTGGATTTCAGACGCTGAGCTAGAACCAGCGCTCGGCGACGAACACAGTGTCACCGGGGTTCAAGGGGGTGCCAAGCGGCACTACGGCGCGCATGGAGCCGCCATTCTCGGTGTGCGTGATGGTGACCACGTCGCGCTTGGCGCGCGGCGAGAAGCCGCCGGCGATCGCGACCGCGCTTTCGACCGTCATGTTCGGCACGTAGGGATACTGGCCGGGGGCCGTGACTTCGCCGAGAATGAAGAACGGGCGATAGGCCTCGATCTCGACGGCGACCGAGGGTTCGCGGATGTAGCCGTTGCGCAGGCGCGCGGCGATCTCGCCGGCAAGGCCCGCCGTGGTGCGGCCGCGTGCCGGCACTGCGCCGATCAGCGGCATCGTGATGGAGCCGCCGGCGTCAATGGCGTAACTGTTGGTGAGGCCTTCCTGGCCGTAGACCACGACGCGAAGCTTGTCGCCGGCATCGAGATGGTAGGAGGCGTCATAGCGCGCCGGCGCCGCCATCGGCGCGGCATAGCCGACCGGCATGGGCGCAGGCGAAGCGGCAAAGGAATTGCGCAGCGCGCCAATGGCGCCGCCGCCATCGGCCACGACAACCGGCTGCGGTGCGCGATAGGGCTGGCCATAGGCCATGGAGTCGAGATCGGCGCGCGGCTGCACCATCGCGACGGGGCCGGCAGTCTGCATGCAGCCGCCAAGGGCAAGCGCGGCGGACGCTGCCAAGACCACTGCCGAGATCGACGATCGAAACGCGCGTGCAACTGGCACCGGACCTATCCCTCGAAACGAGACGGCTCCAGTGATGCACCGATTATGGTTAATAAAGCGTTGCGAGGGCCAACGCGACGACCGCCGTGAGCGCGGTGCGCTCCCTCTCCCGCTTGCGGGAGAGGGTTGGGGAGAGGGTGTCTCCGCGATGGGACTGTCTCTCAGGGGAGAGAACCCTCACCCGCCACGCTCTTCGAGCGTAGCGACCTCTCCCGCCTGCAAGCGGGAGAGGTGCACCACCTTCGTGGCTGGCCTACCCGCTCACGCCGACACCGATCGGGCAGGACACGCCGGTGCCGCCGAGGCCACAATAGCCGGCGGGATTCTTCGCCAGATATTGCTGATGGTAATCCTCGGCGAAATAGAATTCGCCTGATGGCGCGACCTCGGTGGTGATGGCACCGAGGCCTCTGGCTGCGAGCGCCTTTTGATAGAGTGCCTTCGACTCGTCGGCCGCTTTCTTCTGCGCATCGCTGAACGTGTAGATCGCGCTTCGGTACTGCGTGCCGAAATCGTTGCCCTGACGCATGCCCTGCGTCGGGTTGTGGCTCTCCCAGAACGTCTTCAACAGCGCCTGGTAGGAGATCTTGCTCGGATCGAACACGACCAGCACCACTTCGGTGTGGCCAGTGCGGCCCGAACAGGTCTCTTCATAGGTCGGGTTCGGCGTGTGACCGCCGGCATAGCCGACAGCAGTCGTATGGATGCCATCGCCGAGCTCCCAGAATTTGCGCTCGGCGCCCCAGAAACAGCCGAGCCCGAACACGGCCTGCTCGAGACCGGCGGGATAAGGCGGCTTGAGCCTGCTGCCGTTGACGAAATGGGTTGTCGCGGTCGGAATGGCTTGCGCACGGCCGGGCAGCGCCTCAGTTGCGCTCGGCAAAGCGGTGGACTTGCGCATGAACAACATGATGGATCTCCGGAGGCGAGCTGTCCGTCGCCTGAGCCAGATGCTCAAGCGGCGTGCTCGCGATCAGGTGGGAACATAGGGCTCTACGTGGGCGTCGGCAGCGTTGTTACGCCGTGCGCCTCCGCAGCGCTCCCGGCGGGAATTGAAGATCAATCCCGGGAATAGCCGATCAGCGGTTTCCGCGGCCGGAACAGGATCATCAGCAGGATGCCGAGAATGCCGAGGACGGCAAAGACAGGCTGATCCAGCAGCAGGCGGATCACCGAGGTCCAGAGCCAGGGCGCCTTGGCCTCGACCCAGGTGCGGAAGGCCAATTGGCTGGCCTGATTGATGTCGTTCCAGAACTGGCCGAACCGGGTGAACCGCAAGGTCTGGTCGGCCACCCAGCGGGCGCCGTCATAGACCATGAAGATGAACCCGCCGGCGAGCAGCAACAGCCCAATCAGTCGGAAAAAGCCGCGGATCATGCCCCACCTTATATGGTCGTCCGATCGGAGGACCCGACAAAACGCCGCCAGCCAATAACCGGGAGACGGCAGAAATTCAACCTCTTCAGGGCGTTACCGTGCTCCCTGGAGCGCCCCGGGGCCGCTTTTCCAGCCCGGAAAGCGTTGACGGTGCGCAAGACCCTCTCTATAAGGGCGCCAACTGGCGGCGGGCGCAATCCTGCCGCCGCTGTTCTTTGAGCAGTTGCAGACCCATTGAGCTTAGAGGCTCTTTGAGGCCTCATGTTCCGGGGACAGCCCAGCAACCGAACACCCTAAATCCGAGCGTCGATTACGCGGTCAAGCAAGCCGGCGCTACCCGACCAAGACGCGACCGGTACCCGCAAAGGATATTGAGACCATGGCCAATACCACTTCCGCCAAGAAAGCGACGCGCAAGATCGCCCGCCGCACCGCCGTCAACAAGTCGCGCCGCACCCAGATGCGCGGTGCCGTGCGTAACGTCGAAGAAGCCATCGCGACCGGCGACCGCGCCGCTGCCGTGAAGGCGCTGGCGAATGCCGAGCCCGCCTTGATGCGTGCCGCCCAGCGCAACATCATTCACAAGAACAATGCCAGCCGCAAAGTCTCGCGTCTCACCGCGCAGATCGCCAAGCTCGCCAAGTAAGCTTGCCAAATAACGGCGGACCGGTCGGTCGACTGATCGATCGAACATTGCACGCGTCAAACAGCCCGGCATCGCGCCGGGCTTTTTTGTTGCCTGTCATATTCACGCACGCGGTCACGCCGCAGTCGATCTGCGATTGGAAGGTTTGCTCCGCCTGCGCTATGCTTCGTTCCGTAGTTCTACCTGCCGATGTTTTGCCGCAGCGGGAGCTATCACCGCGTTGCAAAAAACCCCTGCGCTGCGCACTCGAATTGAATCCGCGGGCGACGAAAGTTCTACACACCGTAGATTCACAGGAATGCACACCGGGCGGGAGTTACCCTGTAAAATGAGACTCAAAAAACGATGTCTCGCTAATCACTTATCGACATAGTGATCGCAAGCGTTTGGAAAATTCACCCGCGCGTCGGGTGCGTGACGAATTTGTTAAAAAATTTTGGCGGTGGCTGAGAATTGTCACATGAGGCGTGGCGTTCTCGATTCTGTGCACGAATCCAAAAACTTGCTTCGGAGCCTGTGAACAACTCGTCCGCGGCGTTAACCGAGGTCAAGTTTTTTGGTGCCTCAAGTGTGAATCAATTTCGTTGCGAGTCTTTCTGCATAGTGTATTCCTTAGTCGTCAGCGGCGCCCACGATCTTCAGACCAGCGCGGTTTAGGAAACGGGGCGAGCGTGCAAATCGGCGGCGGTGTGCACGTAGGCGACGCTTCAACAAGCGATGTCGGTTCACAACCCATAGCAATATGGGAATGGTAGCTCTTTGTCTGAATGTCTCCAAGCGGGATCTTCCCGCGTCGTGCAACGCGCATATGAGAGACATCGCAACGCTACCCCGGCACGCAAAAGGCGGCGAAGTCGAGCGGACGACCAGTACATCGGCAGGCATCCGCGCAGGAGTACGGCGCGGCTGTCGTCAAGACACGCAGGACCTTGTCGTGAGCGATCACGGCAGGATGGGGAGGTATCATGTCTTACGGACTCAACGCGGTATTGAAGCACGTTTCGCATTCCAACGATGCCGTCCCAGATCTGTCTGATCACCAGCCTTCCGCGTGTGACCGAGCGCCGAGTACGCGCTGACCTCGCGACCCCTCCATCTCTGACATCGCTGATCTGACGCGGCGTTCCCGCCGGACGGTTGAGCCATGCCTGACGATGGACTCGCTTTGAGGTCGCGCCATTCCAGGGACCCTGCTGAGGGGTCCTGCAGGAAACCCTGCATGGCGCTCACAACGCAACTATATCTCTCAAGAGAAGTTTTCTGACGATGACAATGGAACAGGATCGCTGGTCACGCGTGAAGGGTCGGCTGCGCTCGAGTGTTGGCGAGGACGTCTACACGAGCTGGTTTGCGCGCATGGATCTGGAAGGCGTGCAGGACGAGAGCGTGCGGCTCTCGGTGCCGACCCGCTTCCTGAAGAGCTGGATCCAGGCCCATTATGCCGAGCGCGTGCTGTCGTGCTGGCAGGCCGAGATGCCGGAAGTGCATCGCATCGACCTCACGGTCCGCTCCGCGGTGCGCCCGGTGGTGCAGAAGGAAGCCCCGGCACCGGTCGAGACGCGCCGCGCACCCACGCTGGAGCTGCGCTCCACCGCGACCGCGCCGGTCTCGGCCAATCACGATGCGCTCGGCGGCTCGCCGCTCGATCCGCGCCTGACCTTCGCGAGCTTCGTCGTCGGCCGCTCCAACACGCTGGCGCATGCGGCCGCGCGCCAGGTTGCCGAGGGTCGTCGCGGCGACCCCGTGATGTTCAACCCGCTCTACATCCATGCCGGCGTCGGGCTCGGCAAGACGCACCTGCTCCAGGCGGTGACCTGGGCCGGCAATTCCGGCAACGAGCGCAAGGTGCTGTATCTCACGGCGGAAAAATTCATGTACGGCTTCGTCGCCGCGCTGAAGACGCAGACGGCGCTGGCCTTCAAGGAGGCGCTGCGCGGCATCGACGTGCTGGTGATCGACGATCTCCAGTTCCTGCAGGGCAAGTCGACCCAGGCCGAGTTCTGTCACACGCTGAACGCGCTGATCGATGCCGGCCGCCAGGTCGTGATCGCGGCCGACCGGCCGCCGTCCGACCTCGAAAGCCTCGATGACCGCGTCCGCTCCCGGCTCGCCGGCGGCCTCGTGGTCGAGATGGGCTCGCTCGGCGAAGAGCTGCGCCACGGCATTCTCAAGTCGCGTGTCGCGGCGGCCCGCGCCCATCATGCGACGTTCGAGGTGCCCGAGGAGGTGCTGCATTATCTGGCGCGCGCCATCACCCACAACGGCCGCGACCTCGAAGGCGCGATCAACCGTCTGCTTGCGCACTCGAAACTCAACAACCGGCCGGTCACGCTGGAAATGGCCGAGCATGAGGTGCGCGACCTGGTCCGGCCGCAGGAGCCGAAGCGGATCAAGATCGAGGACATCCAGCGCGTGGTGGCGCGGCAGTATAATGTCAGCCGCTCCGACCTCCTCTCCTCGCGCCGCACCGCCAACGTGGTCCGCCCGCGCCAGGTGGCGATGTATCTCGCCAAGACGCTGACGCTGCGCTCGCTCCCCGAGATCGGCCGCCGCTTCGGCGGACGCGACCACACCACGGTGCTGCACGCCGTGCGCAAGATCGAGGCCCTGGTCTCCAAGGACACTGCGCTCTCCGAGGAAGTGGAGTCGCTGAAGCGCCAGCTTCAGGAATAAACGCCTAAGGCGCTCCTGCCATTCCCGCCGCCCCGGCCTCGCCTGGGCGGCGGACTTCGTTTGCCTTGGCGGCGGCCCTGGTTTTTGGGCGGTAAATCGTGGGGAACTGGCTCCGATCTCTTGAATCCGGGGGCCATCCAAGCCACCTTGCGCGACCCTGACAGCTTTGGTCATATCGGCTGGATGATCCGGCTTTCCGGGGTCTTCGGTGCCGTGGCGCGCGTCCCGCCGTCCGGCCTTCTCAAACGTTGTGTTTCCTTGGGGATCGGGCGAGTAGTGCAATGAAGGTTACGGTCGAACGCGCGCAACTCCTGAAGTCGCTGGGCCATGTCCACCGCGTGGTCGAGCGCCGCAACACGATTCCGATCCTCGGCAACGTGCTGGTCCGCGCCGAGAACGCGAAATTGTCGCTGAAGGCGACCGACCTCGATCTCGAGGTCACCGAGACGCTGCCGGCGGAAACCGCGACCGCGGGCTCCACCACGGTGCCGGCGCATATGTTCTACGACATCGTGCGCAAGCTGCCGGATGGTTCGCAGATCGTGCTGGAGGCCGACGGCGACCGCGCCGTGCTCGCGATCCGCGCCGGCCGCTCGCGCTTCACGCTGCAGACCCTGCCGGAGAACGATTTCCCGGATCTCGCCGCCGGCGACATGTCGCATTCCTTCTCGCTCGCCGCCAAGGACGTCAAGCGGCTGATCGACCGCACCCAGTTCGCGATCTCGACCGAAGAGACGCGCTATTATCTCAACGGCATCTATCTGCACGCCGCCGGCACCGCCAAGGCCGCCACCCTGCGCGGCGTCGCCACCGACGGCCACCGCCTCGCCCAGCTCGATCTGGTGCAGCCCAAGGGCGCCGAGGGCATGCCCGGCGTGATCGTGCCGCGCAAGACCGTCGGCGAGGTGCAGCGCCTGATCGAGGACACCGACGCCGAGATGACGATCGAGCTGTCGCAAGCCAAAATCCGCTTCACGATCGGCAACGTCGTGCTGACCTCAAAGCTGATCGACGGCACCTTCCCCGACTACGGCCGCGTCATCCCGCAAGGCAACGACAAGGAGCTCGTCGTCGACAAGAAGGATTTCGAGAACGCGGTCGACCGCGTTTCCACCATCTCCAGCGAACGCGGGCGCGCGGTAAAACTGTCGCTGGCGCCGGGCAAGCTGGTGCTGTCGGTGACCAATCCGGATTCCGGCAGCGCGACCGAAGAACTGGAAGTCGAATACGCCTCCGACGCCCTCGATATCGGCTTCAACTCCCGCTATTTGCTCGACATCGCCGCCCAGATCGAAGGCGACGTCGCAACGCTCAAGCTCGCCGACCCCGGCTCGCCGACCCTGGTGCAAGACCGCGACGACAAGAGCGCGCTGTACGTGCTGATGCCGATGCGGGTGTGAGGGACGCTCTCTCGACCAACCATCGCAGCCGTAGGGTGGGCAAAGCCTGCGCCGTAGCTCGAAGAGCGAAGGCGAAAGCGTGCCCACCATGCAGCGGCCCGGATCGCGGCGAGGCGTGGGCACGGCGCGCACAGAGCGCGCCTTCGCCCACCCTACGGCATGCTCCCGGAGGGAGCGCGCGCCCATGATGAATAGAACATGACCCCCTCCCGCATTCATCGCCTGACGCTGACGCATTTTCGCAATTATCGGGCGGCGGGGCTCGAGACGGCGGCCGACATGGTGGCGCTGGTCGGGCCGAATGGGGCCGGCAAGACCAATTGCATCGAGGCGATCTCGTTTCTGTCGCCGGGACGGGGCTTGCGGCGCGCGACGCTGGAAGACGTCGCCGACAACCAGGGCGACGGCTCCTGGGCGGTGTCGGCACAGGTCGAGGGCGCGCTGGGGCTGGCGACGCTGGGCACCGGCATCGATGCGCCGCGGCCCGACAGCGCGGTAAGCCGGCGCTGCCGCATCGACCGCGAGCCGGTGGGGTCAGCCGCATCCTTCGGCGACCACATCCGCATGGTCTGGCTGACGCCGGCGATGGACGGGCTGTTCATGGGCGCGGCGTCCGAGCGGCGGCGCTTCTTCGACCGCCTGGTGCTCGCCATCGACAGCGATCATTCCAGCCGCATCTCCGCGCTGGAACGCTCGCTGCGCTCGCGCAACCGCCTGCTCGAAACCCGCAATTACGACGACCATTGGTGTGACGCGATCGAACGCGAGACCGCGGAGCTCGCGGTTGCGGTCGCGGCAACGCGCGGCCAGACCGCAGCGAGGCTGACCGGCATGCTCAATGCGCGCGCGCAGGCCTCCGCCTTTCCCTCGGCGCAGATCGCGCTCGACGGCTGGATGGAGAACGCGCTGCTGCAGGAGACCGCGACATCGGTCGAGGACCGCTACCGCCAGATCCTGCGCGACAACCGCCCGCGCGATGCCATCGCCGGCCGCACCACCGAGGGCCCGCATCTCACCGACCTCCAGGTCGTCTATGCACCCAAGAACATGCCGGCGCGCGATGCCTCCACCGGCGAGCAGAAGGCGCTCTTGATCGGCCTCGTGCTGGCGCATGCGACGCTGGTGGCGGAAATGACCGGCATCGTGCCGCTGCTGCTGCTCGACGAGGTCGTCGCGCATCTCGATCCCAGCAGGCGCGCCGCGCTGTTCGACGAGCTGAAGAAGCTCGGCGCGCAGGTCTGGCTGACCGGCGCGGACCCGGCTGCGTTCGCCGAGATCGGCGCAGGCGGCGAAGTCTTTGACGTCGAGAGCGGACAGATCTCAGCCCGACGATAGGCCGACGGGTTGAACCCGCTCGGTTCCGTCAGCGACTAGCTGCTTGAGGCCGCTGGCAGCGGCCATCGCGCCGAACTCGGACACGCGCGATATTCTTGGAGCATGAGCATGACGACGGCGAGGCATGGGGCGCGAGCCCCGGCACGATGGCGGATGTTTGCGTACGGCCTCGTCCTGCTTGCGATGTGCCTGCTCGCGGCCAGCGCCGGCGCCTCGCTGCCGCACCTGTTTCCGACGACGCTCACGCTGGATTCCGATGCCAGGCTGCCCGCACCGACCCGCTACACCTATAGAGGAATCCACACCACGCTGATGCGGGGCGTCGAAGCGCCGCTCCGAGTCAGGCTGGAAGCCACCGTGCCCGCAGCGCTCAACGACGTCCTCGCGTTCTATCGCACCGAGCTTCGAAAGCTCGGCTGGCAGGAACAGCGTGATGACGCGGTGATCGGCGCCGACCACGTCCAGCTCGCCTTCGTCTCGCCGCTGGGGCCGGCCGCGTTGAAACTCGACCGCAAGGATTCCGGCACCTCGGTCCATCTCGTGCAGAAGAACGCGGACACCGCAACCAAAGCGAACGTGCTGCCCGAGCCGGGCCAGGCGAAGCTGGTGTTCAGCAACATCGGCGACAAGGAAGCCGTGCTCGAGATCAACGAGCAAACCATCCCGCGCGTCGCCGGCACTAACGCGGTCGCGCTGGACCTCGTGCCCGGCAAATACTCCTACGGACTGAGCGTGGCGGGCCGTCTGGCCACCACCAACACCCTCACCGTCGCAGCCGGCGATACCTGGGAGCTCACGGTCGGGCGCGATGGTGATGCATGGCCGCCGCTGCAGCTGTACTGAGCCTCGCCCAGCTCAGGCTTTGGCGCCGCGGGGCGCGCCCCATTGAACCTCTCCGGTTCCCACCGCGACTTCTCGTCTGAGGCCGCGCGCTGACGGCGCCGCAGCCTGCCATTGCGCGAGGGCAGGACGACCCGCGCGACATCCAGGAGTTTGACGATGCCGATGATCCGGCGCGGGGCGCAAGTCCCGGCAAGATGGCTGCTGCTTGCCTGCGGCATTCTCGCAATGGTGAGCACATCGCGCCCCGCGGGCGCGGCGGACGAAAGCTTCGTCGACGTCCATACCCTGCCGCGGCTGGACGGCGCGGTGGAGGATACCTCGCACCCCGACACCTATCGCGTCATCTACACCGTGCCGACCGCCCTTGCCGTCGCGTCGGACGCCACGAAGAAGCTGCTGAGCGCCGACGGCTGGGTGCCCTATGTGTATCCGCTGGACGAGAAGAGCGCCGCGCTGACCTTCAAGAAGGGACGGCATGGGCTGCGCGTCTCTTTTACCCAGGCGCGCGGGCGCCCCGATCAATCCGCCGTGTTCTACACGCCGAACCGGATCTATGCGAACGTGCCCTTTCCGGACGGCGCGACCGATCTCGTGTTCGACGAGACCCGCCCCTATCTCGGCTGCATTGCGCCCGACGCGCTCGATGCGACCGCGGAGTTCTTTGCGAAGGACATGACGGCGATGGGATGGCGCAAGCTCACGCCTGAGACGGCATCGCGCTGGCCGAACGCCGATCTCGGCGAGACCGTCCCGAACGGCGTGCGCGCGTTCTACGACCACCCCGAGCGCGACACCTCACACATGTACCAGAAGCCGGTGATGCTGACCTTGATGCGCCGCGACGACGGCCGCACCAATGTCGAGATCAAGGTGGCGCCGTTCGCGCTGCCCCAAGAGCTCGAGGCCGATGATGACATGGCCGGCCTGCCACGGCCCAGGCCGACCAAATCGGCGCGAGGCCTCGGCAGCGCAAGCTCCAACAAGCGCGAGATCAGCGCCGCCGCGATCGCCGAGCTGCCCGCCGTTCTCGCCTTCTATCATCGCGAGCTTGCCGCGCGCGGCTGGCAGGAGGACGGCAGCGCGCCGCTCGCGCCCGGTGACGAAGTCGCAATCAAGATCTCCTCGGCGGAAGAGACCGGCGTACTGCGGCTCGGTCGCAAATATGATTTCACCATGATCAGCCTGACCGCGCAGGTGAAGGACTCAGCGCTTGCCGCGCGCGCCAAGGCGAAGAAGGAGGCCGACGACAGGTTCCTGGGCGATGCCTTGGGTGCGGCTCAGCAGCTCATTGCCGCCGATGAGGCCAGACGCAAGTCGCAGGCCGCCTCCCTGTCGGACGCGCCGCTCAACGCACTCGCCGGCAGCAAGACGCCGGTGCCGCTGCCCGAAAACGCCGAGGGCGTGAAGTTCGAAGGTGGCGACGGCCGACTGGAATTCTCCTCGGCGTCGAGCGTGAAGGCGCTCAGCAGCTTCTATCGCACGGCGCTGAAGAGCTCGGGCTGGAAGGAGCAACCCTCCGTCATCAACCAGCCCAACATGGCGGTGATGGCGTTCGCCAAGGGCGGCAAGTCGATCTCGATGACCGTGATGCAGATGGGTCCGAAGGTGAATGTCCGCGCCGACGGATCGGGCCTGGTGACGGAAGCGGCCAAGCCTGCGGCCGCTGCGGAAGTGGAAGTACAGGCCAGATCCTCCGAGCCGCTCAAGCCAGATTCTGACTCGCAACTGCCGGTGCCGACGCAGCGTTCGTCGAAATCGTTTGCCACCACGAAGATCCCCGGCGGCGAGGCGCCGCTCCGCCGCGAGCTGACCGCCAGCATTCCGGCGCCGCTCGACGATGTCCTCGCCTTCTATCGTGCGGAGCTGCCCAAGCTCGGCTGGCAGGAAAAGACCGACGGCGCGGCGGTATCCGCAGATCGCGCACAAATCGACTTCACCTCGCCGCAAGGCCCGGCCGTGCTCAAGCTCGGCCGCGCCAAGGGCGAGACCACGGTCAATCTGGCGCAGAAGAATTCCGATGCGGCGGCAAAGGCCGACATCATGCCGAAGGCGGGACAGGCGAAGCTCATGCTCGGAAATATGGGACCGAACGAGGCCTCGCTGACGATCAACAAGCAGACGGTGAAGATCGCGGCCGGCGCCGGCGGCCCGCGATCGCCAAAAGGCCCGATGCTCGATCTGCCGCCGGGCAAGTACCAGTACGCGCTGCGCCTGCCCGGGCAGCCCGCCCGCACCGAGGCCCTGACCGTCGCCGCTGGCGAGGCCTGGGGCCTGTTGGTGGGCCCGAGCGGAGACGTGCTGCCGCTTCAGATGTACTAGCGCTACGCCCCCAGCTTCTCCGCATCGTCATGGCCGGGGCTTGTCCCGGGCATGACGACGAGCTGTGAATGCGGCACAAGGGAGCCCGGAACGCCCCTCCAACGGCCCGCAAAATCCACGCCTTCGAGGTCCAAAACGGGGCCACGAATCGCGCTTTTTGCACCGCCCAGAATCGGCCTTCGCGGACCTTGAAAATCGGTCAAAAACACCCATCTTCCCAATGGGTTGCCGGAAGATACTTTGCGCTAGGCGCAAACCCTCTTTCATGGCACAAATAGCCTGCAAATCAGCGCCTTTTGCGCCGCTGATTCGGGCGACATTTCGAAGGCCTCTCATGACAGAACCTGCTCGGCAGCAAGCTGCCGAAAACGAGCCCTCCAATCCGAGCGAATACGGTGCGGAATCGATCCGCGTGCTCAAGGGTCTCGACGCTGTCCGCAAGCGCCCGGGCATGTATATCGGCGACACCGACGACGGCTCCGGCCTGCACCACATGGTCTACGAGGTCGTCGACAACGCGATCGACGAGGCGCTCGCGGGCCACGCCACGCGCGTCGATGTCGTGCTCAACGCCGACAATTCCGTCACCGTGCGCGACGACGGCCGCGGCATCCCCGTCGACATCCACAAGGGCGAAGGCATCTCGGCGGCCGAGGTCATCATGACCCAGCTCCATGCCGGCGGAAAATTCGACCAGAACTCCTACAAGGTCTCCGGCGGCCTGCACGGCGTCGGCGTTTCCGTCGTCAACGCGCTGTCGAGCAAGCTCGGCTTGCGCATCTGGCGCGACAACAAGGAGCACTATATCGAGTTCGCCCATGGCGATGCCGTGGCACCGCTCAAGGTCGTCGGCGATGCGCCGGGCAAGCGCGGCACCGAAGTCACGTTCCTGGCCTCGAGCGAGACCTTCAAGAACATCGAATATGATTTCGCGACGCTCGAGCATCGCCTGCGCGAGCTCGCCTTCCTCAATTCCGGCGTCAACATCGCCCTCTCCGACATGCGTCACGCGGTCGAGAAGCGCGAGGAGATGCACTATTCCGGCGGCGTCGAGGAATTCGTCAAATATCTCGACCGCAACAAGAAGGCGATCGTGCCGGCGCCGATCATGGTGCGCTCTGAGGCCAACGGCATCGGCGTCGAGGCCGCGCTGTGGTGGAACGACAGCTACCACGAGAACGTGCTGTGCTTCACCAACAACATCCCGCAGCGTGACGGCGGCACCCATCTCGCCGGCTTCCGTGGCGCGCTCACGCGCCAGGTCAACGGCTATGCCGAGGCCAACGCGAAAAAGGAAAAGATCGCGCTGACCGGCGACGACTGCCGCGAGGGTCTCACCGCCGTGCTGTCGGTGAAGGTGCCCGATCCGAAATTCTCGTCGCAGACCAAGGACAAGCTGGTGTCCTCGGAAGTGCGCCCCGTGGTCGAGAACGTCCTCAACGAGGCGCTCCAGGCCTGGTTCGAGGAGCATCCGAGCGAAGCCAAGATGATCGTCGGCAAGGTGATCCAGGCCGCCGCCGCCCGCGAAGCCGCGCGAAAAGCGCGCGAGCTGACGCGCAAGAGCCCGCTCTCGGTCTCCTCGCTGCCGGGCAAGCTCGCCGACTGCCAGGAAAAGGATCCGGCCAAGTCCGAACTCTTCATCGTCGAGGGCGACTCGGCAGGCGGCAGCGCCAAGCAGGGCCGCAACCGCGAATTCCAGGCCGTGCTGCCGCTGCGCGGCAAGATCCTCAACGTCGAACGCGTTCGTCCCGACAAGATGCTGGGCAGCGAGCAGATCGGCACCTTGATCACCGCGCTCGGCACAGGCATCAGCGACGAGTTCTCGATCGAGAAGCTGCGCTATCACAAGATCATCGTGATGACCGACGCCGACGTCGACGGTGCCCACATCCGCACGCTGCTCCTGACCTTCTTCTACCGGCAGATGCGCGACATCATCGACGGCGGCTATCTCTATATCGCCCAGCCGCCGCTCTATAAAGTCTCGCGCGGCAAGTCCGAGCAGTATCTGAAGGACGAGCGGGCGCTGGAAGATTATCTGATCGACGCCGGCCTCGACGACTGCGTCTACATTCCCGGCACCGGCGGTGACCGCACCGGCCGCGACCTGCGCTCACTGGTCGACGACGCGCGCGTGGTTCGCAGCATTTTGCGCAATCTGCACAGCCGCTATAACCGCAAGGTGATCGAGCAGGCCGCCATCACCGGCGTGCTGAACAAATCGATCTACGGCGATCCCGAGAAGGCCGCTGCCGCCGCACAGTACATCGCGAGCCGGCTGGACAATCAGGCCGAGGAGGTCGAGCGCGGCTGGATCGGACACTACGTGGAAGGCCAGGGCTTCCAGTTCGAGCGCACCGTGCGCGGCGTCAAGGAAACCGCTGTGATCGACGACGCCTTCCTGGGATCGGCCGAAGCCCGAAAGCTCGACGAGTACACGACGAAACTCCAGGACGTCTATGCCCGCTCCGGCAAGCTGCGGCGGAAGGATACCGAGCACATGGTCCATGGGCCGGTCGACCTGTTCGAGGCGGTGACCGAAGCCGGCCGCAAGGGCATCTCGCTGCAACGCTACAAAGGTCTCGGCGAGATGAACCCGGAGCAGCTCTGGGAGACGACGCTGGATACCGATGTGCGTTCGCTGCTGCAGGTGAAGGTCAAGGAGGTCGACGAGGCCGACGACATCTTCACCAAGCTGATGGGCGACGTGGTCGAGCCGCGCCGCGACTTCATCCAGGAACACTCCCTGAGCGCGACGATCGATATCTAGCGCTTCCCGCTTCAACAGCGTCATGGCCGGGCTTGACCCGGCCACCCACGCCTTGTTCCGCGGAAAAAAGAACGTGGACGCCCGGGACAAGCCCGGCCATGACGGATGCAGAAGACGCCATCCTGAACCTAGCCGCCCGCCCCCGCGACGAATTGGCATGACCCACGTGCCGCCTGCGGCGTTGCCGGCGCGAATTCCACTCAGCGCGAGGAGCACGGAACAGGACCCAGCCAAATGTTGCCGATGTTAGCCGAGCAGCGCCAAATGTACGTGCAGCAGGTCTTCGAACTGGCCGAAATCTTCGGTCTCGAAACCCGCAACAAGTATCGCATCCGCGATGAAAATGGCCGCGATCTGCTCTATGCGGCCGAGCAGCAAAAGGGAATTCTCGGTTTCCTGGGGCGCCAGGCCTTTGGACATTGGCGCTCCTTTGAGGTGCATTTTTTCGACAACGCGCGACAGCCTGTCATGCGGGGGATTCATCCCTTCCGCTGGTTCTTTCAATGTCTGGAGCTGCGTTCGCGCGACGGTCGCCTGATAGGAACCATCGAGCGCCAGTTTTCGATTTTCACCAAGATCTTCCATGTGCACGATGCGCAGGGAAGAGTGGTGCTCGAAGTCACTTCACCGTTTTGGCGCGTGTGGACCTTTCCGTTCATGCGCGGAGGACGAGAGCACGCGCGGGTCGCGAAAAAATGGTCCGGCCTCGGCGCCGAACTGTTCACCGACCGCGACAACTTTCTGGTGGAGTATTTGGAACGCGGCCTGACAGAAGATGAGCGAGCGCTGGTTCTTGCAGCTGCGATCTACATCGATCTCATGTATTTCGAGGTCAAAGGCGAGGGCGGCGCAATCAATTTGTTCCGCGATTGAAAGCCCGGTCTCCTGTCTCGCTTGCCCGCCGCAGCCCCTGAACCTTGCCTTCCGTCATCGCGACGAAGTGGCATGACCCCGTTGGCCCATTCCGGCCGGGAAGCCCTTTCGCCATGACCGCCTCTGCAACGCCCAGTTCCACCGTGCCTTCCCGCCGCCTCGGCATCATCGGCAGCATTGTCGGTGTGCTGGCACTGATGGCGGCGGTGCTGCCGCATTGGGTCGTGCCGATCGTGTTTCCTCCGCCGCCGGCGGATAAGGTGATCGTCGACACCGGACATCGCATCAAGGACCGCGTCATCGCCAAGGTGAAGGGCGTGGAGTATCAGGCTCCGAAGGTCGAGAAATCGGCGGGACGAAGCTGGAGCGAAACCGCGTCGGTCACCGCGATCTCGCTCGGCCTGCTCGCCATCCTGTTCTCGGTCCTCTCGCTGATCTTCAGGGAAGAACGGCTGCTGGCGGCCGTCGCCGCCGCGCTCGGCACCGGCGCCATCGCGATCGAAATCTCCTTCGTCATGATCGGCGCGCTGATCCTGATCGCGATCCTCTACGTGGTGGGGAACATCATCGGCTTGTTCTAAGGGCTGCCGCCTGCCACAAGCTCCAGACCGACGGGCGGACACCGCCAGCGCAATTGCTCCCGCGCTCAATTCTCTGTAGTTTCCGCTCCGAAACAGCCCCACCCAACAGGACAGCGAGAATCAAGTGGCGCCCATCCAATACATCGTCGAGGGCGGTCACCGGCTCTCGGGCTCGATCGAGCCGTCCGGCAACAAGAATTCGGCGCTGCCGATCATCGCCGCCGCGCTGCTCACCTCACATCCGGTGACGCTTCAGAACGTGCCGCGGATCCGCGACACCGAGACGCTGGTCGAGCTGATCCGCTCGGTCGGCGCATCGGCCGAATGGACCGAGCGCAACACGCTGCATATCCACGCCAAGAGCATCCGTGCCGCCGACCTCGATCCTGAATTGTGCGTGCGCATCCGCGCCTCGATCCTGCTGGCGGGCCCCCTACTCGCCCGCTGCGGCGAAGTGATGCTGCCGCCCCCCGGCGGCGACGTCATCGGCCGCCGTCGTCTGGATACGCATGTGCTGGCTTTGGAACAGCTCGGCGCAAAAGTCACCGCGACCGACCGGCTCGAATTCCGCGCGCCAAAGCTCGCGGGTGCCGACGTGTTCCTGGATGAGCCGAGCGTCACCGCGACCGAGAACGCGCTGGTGGCGGCGGTCGCCGCCGACGGCGTCACGTACTTGCGCAACGCGGCGTCCGAGCCGCACGTGCAGGACCTCGCCAATTTCCTGGTCGCGCTCGGTGCTAGAATCGAGGGCATCGGCACCAACACCATGATCGTGCAAGGGCCGGCAACGCTGGGGGAGGCGACCTATCGGATCCAACCCGACCACATCGAGGTCGGCTCGCTGATCGGGCTTGCCGCCGTGACGCGCTCTCCCTTACGCATCACGCGCGCCGGCGTCGAGCATCTGCGCTCGATCCGCATGGGGTTCGAGCGGCTCGGCATCGTCTGCCGCGTCGAGGGCGACGACCTCATCGTGCCGTCGAACCAGACGCTGAAGATCCAGGACGATTTCGGCGGCCACGTGCCGAAGCTGGAAGACCAGCCCTGGCCGGCCTTCCCGGCCGACCTGATGTCGATCGCGATCGTCACCGCCACGCAATGCGAGGGCGTGATCCTGATGTTCGAGAAGATGTTCGAATCGCGGATGTTCTTCGTCGACAAGCTGATCGCGATGGGTGCGCGGATCGTGTTGTGCGACCCGCACCGCGCGATCATCGCAGGGCCCAGCCGCCTGCACGGCGCGACCATGACCTCGCCCGACATCCGCGCCGGCATGGCCATGCTGCTGGCGGCCGTGTGCGCCCAGGGCACCTCCACCATCAACAACGCCGACCAGATCGAGCGCGGCTACGAGCGCATCGAGGAGCGGCTCAACGCGCTGGGCGCGAAGATCAAGCGCGTGCCGGAGCGGAAGGGCTGAGGCGCTCTCACCCCAATCACAGTACCGTAGGGTGGGCAAAGCGAAGCGTGCCCACGCGTCTGTCGCCGTATCGCGAGAGATGGTGGGCACGGCGCAAGTGCGCCTTTGCCCACCCTACGGTACCGAGCTAGCGGATAGGTCCCTCACCGTCTTCCTCGAGGCCATGTTTTCGTCGCGGCGCTGTGCTATTCAGCCCGCCATGCTCGACACCGTCCAACATCATTCGCAGCCGCAAGCCGGCGTGCCGCAGAACCATCTCGCGCAAGAATTCGTCGAGACGCTGCGGCTGGCCGTGCCGCTGATGCTGACGCAGCTCGGGCAGATCGCGATGATCACGACCGATCTCGCGCTGATCGGCCGGCTCGGCGAGGATTCGGTCGCCGCGGCGGCGCTGGCGCATACGGTCTATTTCGTCAGCTTCACCTTCGGGCTCGGATTGATGGCTGCGGTGTCGCCGCTGGCCGCGCAGGCGTTCGGCGCCGGCGACGTCAGGCTGATCCGCCGCTCCTTGCGCGTCGGGCTGTGGGTCGCGCTGCTGATCTCGCTGCCGATGATGGCCTCGCCGCTCTATGGCGAGCAGATCCTGCTCGCGCTCGGACAGTCGCCGCAGCCGGCCGCCCTGGCGCAGCACTACCTCAATGGCCTCGCCTGGGGCATCGCGCCGGCACTCGGCTTCATCGCGGTGCGCAGCATGATGAGCGCGGTGAACCGGCCACAGCCGCCGCTGTGGATCACGGTCGCGGCGATCCCGGTCAATGCCGCGCTGGTCTATGCCCTGATCCACGGTCTGTTCGGCCTGCCGGAGCTCGGTCTGTTCGGCGCGGGACTTGCGACCACGCTGGTCAATCTCGGCACGTTCGTCGCGGTGCTCGCCATTGCCGCATGGCGGAAACCGTTCGCGGATTACCGCCCGCTCGCCCGTCTGTGGCGGATCGACTGGCCTCTGATGCGCCAGCTGATCGCGATCGGCGCGCCGATCTCGTTTTCGCTGCTGCTGGAATATGGCCTGTTCTCCTCGGCCGCGCTGCTGATGGGATTGATCTCGACCGCCGCGATCGCCGCGCATCAGATCGCGCTGCAGATCACCGCCGTGCTGTTCATGGTGCCGCTTGGCATCGGCATGGCGGCCACCGTGCGGGTCGGCCACGCCTTCGGCCGCGGCGAGCCGGCGGCGGTGAAGCGCGCAGGGCTCGCCGCGGCCGTGCTCGGCGTCGCATTGGTCTCGGCCCTGACGGTCGCCATCGTCCTCGGCCGCACCCAGCTGGGCCAGCTGTTCTTCGGCCGTGGCGCCGAGAACGCGGCCACCGTCGAGCTGACGGCAACGCTGCTGCTGGTCGGCGCCACCTTCTTCATCGCCGACGGCCTGCAGACCATCATGGGCGGCGCACTGCGCGGCCTCAACGACACCAGGATGACGCTGCTGTTCGCGGCCATCGGCTATTGGGGCGTCGCCTTTCCGATCGCCTGGGTGCTGGCCTTCAACGCCGGGCTCGGCGCGATCGGCGTCTGGGTCGGGTTTTCGGTCGGCTCGTTCGTCTATGCCGGACTGCTGATCTTGCGCTTCCGGATGCTAACGCGCAGATTGGCAGGATGAACGGGACCATCCGCGAAGTCGCACCCGAGGTCGATGCCAATGCGCTGCTATCAGGCGCGCAGTTCGTCGACGCGTTTCGCGTCGAGATCGGCACAGCGCAAGTGAATGCCCGCGAGGCCTGCACCCGGATGGTGCTGCACGGGCCGCGCTGGATCGATACGCTGCTGCGCCTGCGCAATGTTCTGGTGACACCGTTCGGGCTGAAGACATCGGGTGAAGGTGAGCCGGCGCCGGGCGGATTAATCGGCCTGTTTCCGGTGCTGAGCGAAACGCCCGAGCGGCTGGTGGCCGGCTTCGACGATTCTCACCTCGATTTCCGCATCGTGGTCGACGTGACGGGCGCTGCGGCCAGCCGACGGGTGACCTCGACCACGCTGGTGCGGACGCATAATCTCCTCGGCCGGACCTACCTCACCCTCATCATGCCCTTCCACAAGCTCGTGGCCCGCAGCATGCTGAGAGGGATCGTGGAGCCGGCCCGATAGACTACTCCGCAACCCGCGCCGACTTGTCGGCCGCTGCTTCCGACCATTCGCCGACAACGCGGTCGAGATCGCAGAGATTCTGGTGCATCTGTTCCAAGGAGAAGCCGAGCGCGAAAAAGCGTTCGGCGGTGTCGCTGGGCTGGCCGCGGATCAGGCCGTCGTGACGGACGGCGGCGACAGCCTCGGCATAGTGCTGGAGCGCGACGTGGACGGGATGGATCGGGGGTGCACCGGCGCCTTCGCGCAAGGCGGAGGCGGCGGAGCGGAGGAAGCGCGCGATCACGGTGGAGACCTCCGTCAGCGGGCCCGATAGTCGCGTCTGCACCTCGATCGGCAATGGCACGACCGTCGCCCGGCCAATCATCACGACGTCATGGCGCAGCCGCAGGATCGTTCGCAACAACGGGCCAGTGTCCGGGCCGCTCGACAGCCGTGCGGCGCGCTCACGCTCGGCTTCGGAGCCGATTGCGTTGAGGTTGACCATCGCGGTGCCGATGCCGTCCTGGATCCGGTGCAGCGCGTCGTTGTCGCGGCCGCGGGTGAGGCCCGCGAGCAGCTCGGTGAAGGCATCCGCGATCAGCTCGAGCAACTTCGCCGCGCTGGCGCGGATCTGCCGCACCGCGCGTGACGGCAGCACCAGGAAGGAGACGACGAGGCCGGTGATGGCGCCGACCGCGACCTCGCTGACGCGGTCGATCGCCGAGGTCAGGGGATCGGAATGATGCATGGTCGGAACCAGCAGCACGATCACGGCCGTCACCGTGGCTGCGCTGAGGCTCGGATTGATCGCGGCGATGAAAGCGAGCGGGGCGACCGACAGCACCAGCAATCCCAGCAGCCCGGCTTCGCTGGAATAGGGGATCAGGATCGCGATGGCACCGCCATAGATCGCGCCGCCGATGGTGCCGAGCATGTAGTCGCGCGTCGCCTTCAGCGAGCGGCCGACGCTCATCTGGGTCACGATCAGCGAGGTCAGGACCGCCCAGAGCGGCAGCAGCAGATGCAGCGCGGTGGCGAGCGCGTAGGCCGCGGTCGCGGCGACCGTGACCCGGATCGCCAATCCCAATTGCGTCCGCCGCGACCTGATCCGGTCGAACAGCTGCGTTGCGCGCGTCATACGGAATATCCCGATCCTCTTAAGCCAAGCCAAAGCATGGCTGATGCCCGCGGCTGCAAGGCCGCTTGAAAGGCCAAATCAGCCCGCCTAACTTGCGCGCCAAAACGAGGAAACACGATGGCCCACGAAACCGCAACGCTTGCCGCCTATGTCTTCAATCTGAAGTACCAGGATATTCCGGCAGAGGTGCTGGATCGCGCAAAAGTGCTGACGCTGGACTTCCTCGGCAGCGCGATCCGGGCGAGGCGCGAGGCGGAATCGACCCCTTCGATGTTGAAGATGCTGGAAGCGCTGGCGCTCGACACCAAGGGCGAATCCACCGTGTTCGGCGATGCCAAGACCTGGACGCCGGCGGTGGCGGCGCTGCTCAATGGCGCGCTCGGTCATTCCCTCGATTTCGACGACACCCACGCCGATTCCTCGCTGCATCCGAGCGCGCCGGTGGTTCCGGCCGCCTTCGCCGTCGGCGAGATGGTCGGCGCGTCGGGCCGCGACGTCTTGACTGCGATCGTGGCGGGTTACGAGATCTGCTGCCGGCTTGGCAATGCGCTCGATCCGACCTCGCATTACGCGCGCGGCTTCCACCCGACCGCGACCGCCGGCACTTATGGCGCGGCCGCGGCGGCCGGAAAGCTGTTCGGCCTCTCCGAGCAGCAACTCATCGCCGCCTTCGGCGTCTCCGGCAGCCAGGCCGCCGGCTCGCTGCAATTTCTGGTCAACGGTGCCTGGAACAAGCGCTACCAGGTCGGCGCCGCCGCGATGAACGGCGTGATCGCTGCGACGCTGGCGCGTAACGATTTCGTCGGCTCCGCGGAATCGGTCGAGGGCAAGCACGGCCTGCTCGCCGGCTACACCGACGATGCGCATCCGGACAAGGCGGTCGCCGAGCTCGGCAAGAGCTACGAGACCATGAAGATCGGCGTAAAGCCTTATCCAAGCTGCCGCTACACCCACGCCGCGATCGACGCGCTGATCGCGATGCGGCGCGAGCACAATCTGACGCCCGACCAGGTCAAGCGGGTCGAGATCGGGCTGCACCGCAACGGCATCACGCTGACCGGCGATGCCGCCACCAAGCGGCATCCGACCTCGATCGTCGGCGGCCAGTTCTCGATGTTCTTCACCGGCGCGCTCGCGCTCGACCAGGGCTCGTTCGGCTGGGACGACTATAACCGCCTAGGCGATGCCGCGATCGACGCGCTCGCTAACAAGTTCGACGTGGTGCAGGACGACCGGCTCGAGATCGGCCGCACCCACCCCTTTGGCGCCCGCGTCAGCATCACCACAGACGATGGCGTGCATGAGCGGCTCTATGCCGATCCCTCAGGCGAGCCGACCTCATTCCCGGATACGCAGGCGATGCAGCAGAAGTTTCTGACCTTGGCGCGGCCGGTGCTGAATGCGCGCGCGGAAAAATTCGCTGATGCGATCATGACGCTGGAGCGGTTCGATCGCGTGGCGCAGGCGACGGAGCTGGGGAGATAAGGCTAGCAGTATTCTGTTCCCCTTCCCCTGGAGGGTGAAAAGACCTCAATTCCCCGCCAGTTTCCCCATCTCGCGCGTTGCGGCCACTACGTCGCGCACCAGATCGAACACACCGTCTGCCTGCGGCGGTCCGTTCGGCGAGCGCCCCATCCGCACGATCACCAGCTTCTCCGACGGAATCACGATGGTGTACTGCCCGATGGTGCCCTTGGCGAAGAACGCATCGCGTGGCCAGCCGTGCTCGACGCGAAATGACGCGCCAAAACTGTCGCCCTGGTTGGTCCAGAAGCCGGCGCCGATACCGACCCACGCGTTCGCTGTCGGCGAAGCCGTGTAGTTCACCCATCCCTCGGGCAGGATCCGCTTGCTGCCGGCGACGCCGTCATTGAGATAGAGCTGGCCGAAGCGCGCCCAGTCGCGAGCCGATGCCAGCATCTCGCTCGAGCCCTCGATCGTGCCCGAGCCATCGAGCTGGAGCGTGACATGGCGCATGTCGAGCGGGGCGAACAATTCGCGGCGCGCGAAACGGAGCGCATCTGCGGGATTTCCGCCGACGGCCTCACGGATCAAATGCGAGAGGATGAGCATGTTGCCGTCGTGATAATTCCACGCCGTACCAGGCGCTGTTGCGAGCGGGACGCTCTCCGCATAGGCCGCCATGTCGGTCTCCACGAACTTCATCCGGTTGACCGGCTCGAAGGCGGAGCCCAGCGAAGCCTGCAGCGAGCTGCCGAGCGCCAGCCCTGCGGTGTGGCGCAGCAACTGATCGACCGTGATGGCATGGCGTGGATCATCAGGATCTTTCCAGGCTGCGACCGGCGCGGGCCCGTCGAGCTTCAGCTTGCCCTGGCGTACCAGCACGCCGATCAGCGCGGAAACCACCGATTTCGTCATGGAGAAGCCGAGCAGCGGCGTCTCTGGTCCAATGCCATCGGCATAGCGCTCCGCGATGACGCGGCCCGACTTCAGCACGACCACCGCGCGGGTGCGCCGGTAAGGCGGCTGCGCGAGCTCGGCGAAGGCACGGTCGAGCGCGGCGGCAAGTGAGGGGCTTTGCGGCGGCACGATTCCGGGGCCGGCAATCTCGGGCAGCAGCGCGGGCTGTTTGTCGTCCGCGGGCGGTTCGACGGCGGCAATTCCGACGCCATGCTCGAGCGTGCAGCCGAGGCCCTCGCGATAGACGGCATGGCTGCGTCCGATGCCGAACAGCGTCACCGTGACGTCCTTGCGGACGCGATCGACCCGGTAGTCCATGGCCCAGCTGATCAGGCCGGTCCCGGGCATGGCGTCATTGGTCTCGGTGAAGGTGCGCTGCGGATCGAGGCCGGAGACGAACGTCTCCGAGCACAGGATATCGGCGACGAAGCCGGTGGCCACCTCGGGCACGTCGCGGGCCCGTGCGGCGCCGAGCACAAGGCCGGCACAGGCGATGGCGGTGGTGAGGAGGATGATCTTGCGGCGGCGGGTCACGGGCTATCTCCGGCTGGGGCATAGGCCGGGGAGGAAGCGGGAGCCGGCGGAAGAGCGCTCGCCGGATTTGGAAATAACCTTGCTGAAAACCGAGCAAAGCTCGCCGATTCTGAAATTTTACCGTGATTGCAATGGTTTAGAAGTTAGACCGCATTCACCTTGAGCCGGCGATATTCCGTCGGTGTCACGCCCGTGACCGCCTTGAAGGCGCGGTTGAAGGGACCGAGCGACTGGAAGCCGGCGTCCATGGCGATGGTGATGACGGGGACCTCGGCCTGGGCGGGATCGGCCAGCGCCGCCTTGGCCTCTTCGATCCGGTGACTGTTCAGGAACACATTGAAGTTGCGATAGCCGAGGCGCTGGTTGACCAGCCGGCGCAGGCGGTATTCGGGAATTTTCAGCCGGCTCGCCAGGACGCCGATAGTGATGTTCTCCTGGCGATAGATCCGCTCGTCCGCCATCAGACGCATCAGGGCGTCGATGAGCTTCTGGTCGCCGGGTTCATCGACCGGCGCGGTCTGGGCCAGAATTGTCGGCGTGGCCACGGATGCCGGAAACAGATCGGCACCATCGACGCGCATCATCGTCCACGCGATGCCGGCAACGACGCAGGCAAGCACACCGCTGTTGATCGTGTTGGCGACGTCGCCGACGTCGTCGCCGACAACAGCAATCTGGAGCAGCGCATTCAACCCACCATAGAGCGCGGCTGCGCAGACAATGAAGACGCGAACGCGGCGGCGACGCTCGACCAGATCGGCCGGCCACGAGGCGATCGTCTGCCCGATCGCAAGCGCGATGAAACCGAGCACGATGAGATTGACCGCGGTGACCGAGAGGCGCACATGACCGCCCGGTGCGATCCAGACGCAGCCTGCGAAACTGAACGCGGTCACCAGTGCCCAGACCAGTCCATGCCACCCGCGCAGGCGAAACTCATCGTCGAACAGCGCGCGCGTGAACAACCAGAACACCACGATGTTCCCGGTCGAGAGCGCAATCAGAGGCGCATGCCATAACGGAATCAGGAACGTGACGCCGACCGAATAGCTCGCCGCATGCGCGGCCGAGCCGAGCGCGAAGGCCGCGCCGAGCCGGGCCGCGAGCACGTTGCGGAAGTCCGAGAGCAATGACGCCGCCAGCACCAGCAGCAGCGCGACGCTGGCGGCGCGGAAGGCGAACTCGGTTGCGGCAAGAGTCATCGGCTGGTGCAATGATCGCAATTGAAAGCAGCCGAACATCGTTCGTTGCGTCAGATTTTTCAAGGACCATCCTCCCCCTCCGGCTTTGTCGCGACGGCGCTGCAAATTCCTGCTAGGTTCGCGGCCAACAAAGCCAAAAAGGAGTCCCCCATGAGCTGGCAACCCTCGAACGATCCCGTGCTCGGCGATCCCATGTCCTGCGATGCGCTGGATCTCGTCATCGTGCCGCGCACGCGTGATCTCGGCGACGGATTCGCGGTGCGGCGCGCGCTGCCGCATGGCAAGCGGCAGATGGTCGGGCCGTTCATCTTCTTCGACCATTTCGGACCGGTGCAGTTCGTCTCAGGCAAGGGCATGGACGTGCGGCCGCATCCGCATATCGGGCTCGCCACCGTCACCTATCTGTTCGACGGCGCGATCATGCATCGCGACAGCGAGGGCAATGTCCAGGAGATCGCGCCGGGCGCGATGAATTTGATGACCGCCGGACGCGGCATCGCCCATTCCGAGCGCACGCCTGATGCGCAGCGCGTCTCGGGGCAGAAGATGCTGGGTCTGCAGAGCTGGATCGCGCTGCCGGCGGGATCGGAGGAGATCGCACCGTCGTTCCAGCACTACGCGGCGGGCGACTTGCCGATGATCTCCGAGCGCGATTTTACCGCACGCGTGATCGCGGGCTCGTCCTTCGGCATCGCCTCGCCTGTGACGATGGTGTCGCCCTGGTTCTACACCGAGGTCACGGCGGTCGCGGGCGCGAGCGTGCCGCTCGATCCTGATCACGAGGAGCGCGCGATCTACGTGGTGGAGGGCGAGGTCGAGATCGCGAACGAACGCTACGAGGGGCCGCGGCTCCTGATCTTCCGCCCAGGCGACCGCATCACCGTGAAGGCGCTGAAGGCGACGCGGATGATGTTTCTCGGCGGCGATGCGCTGGAGGGGCCGCGCCACATCTGGTGGAATTTCGTCTCCTCCAGCAAGGAGCGGATCGAGCAGGCCAAGCAGGACTGGAAAACCGGCCGCTTCGCCGCAGTTCCGCAGGAACATGAGTTCATTCCGCTGCCGGAATAGGTTAATCCGGTCTCCGGCTGGCGCCATCAGGCGCGGCCGGATTTCTACCTGAAGGCCTTGCCTGCGAAAGATTTGCCGATGACCACCATGCTCTCCAGCGACCTGCCGCTCCCAAAGATCGGACGCGGCAAGGTGCGCGACATCTACGCCGTCGACGACGACCGCCTGCTGCTGGTCACCACCGACCGCATCAGCGCCTTCGACGTCGTGATGGGCGAGACCATCCCGATGAAGGGCGCGGTGCTGACGCAAATCAGCGCGTGGTGGTTCAACGAGCTCGAAGGCGTGGTGCCGCATCACATGATCAGCGCCGACAGTGACGCGATTCTAGCCGCCGTGCCGGCCTTGAAGCCTCACCGCGCCGAGATTCTCGGCCGCGCCATGCTGTGCAAGCGCACCACGGTCTTCCCGATCGAATGCGTGATCCGCGGCTATCTCTCGGGCTCGGCCTGGAAGGAGTACGCAGCTTCCGGCACGCTGGCCGGCGAAAAGCTGAAGGCGGGGCTGGTCGAGAGCGCGAAGCTGGAGCCGTCCATCTTCAGCCCGGCGACCAAGGCCGAGAGCGGCCATGACGAGAACATCACCATCGCGAAGATGCGCGAAGTGGTCGGTGACGAGGTCGCCTACACGCTGGAGAGCATGACGCGCGCGATCTACACGCTCGGCGAGGAGCTGGCCCGCGAGCAGGGCATCATCATCGCCGACACCAAGTTCGAGTTCGGCCGTGACAAGGACGGCCGCATCATCCTGATCGACGAGGTCATGACGCCGGACTCGTCGCGCTTCTGGGCGGCCAGTGCCTACAAGCCGGGCCAGCCGCAGGCGAGCTTCGACAAACAACCGCTGCGCGACTATCTCGACGTCGAGCGCCGTGCCGGCCGCTGGAACGGCGACGCCCCGCCGCCCCCGCTACCGCCGAGTGTGGTGGACGCAACCAGCAAGCGGTACCTGGAAGCGTATCGTCGCGTGACGGGGAAAGAGCTGAAGATTTAGCCTAGCTCTTGCCGCTCACCCCGTCATTGCGAGGAGCGAAGCGACGAAGCAATCCAGACTGCCTCCGCCGATACATTCCTGGATTGCTTCGCTCTGCTCGCAATGACGTTGAGAGGCCGGTGTGCCTCTCTAACGTCGCCTGCCTAGCTAGCTCAGATTCGCGGTGAAACGGGCGGCCCCTTAAACCCCCGCCATCATCACGTATTTGATCTCGACATATTCTTCCATGCCGTGACGCGAGCCTTCGCGCCCGAGGCCGCTTTCCTTGACGCCGCCGAAGGGGGCGACTTCGGTGGTGATGAGGCCGGTGTTGACGCCGACCATGCCTGATTCCAGCGCTTCGGCGACGCGCCAGACGCGGCCGAGATCGCGGGAGTAGAAATACGAGGCGAGGCCGAACGGCGAGGCGTTGCACATCGCAATGACGTCCGCTTCGTCCTTGAAGCGGATCACCGGCGCGAGCGGACCAAAGGTCTCCTCCTGCGATACCAGCGAGTCCGACTTGACGTCGGCGAGCACCGTGGGCTCGAAGAAGGAGCGTCCGAGCTCGCTGCGCTTGCCACCGGTGACGACCTTGGCGCCGCGCTTGACGGCATCCGCAATGTGGCGTTCGACCTTGTCGACCGCCTTCATGTTGATCAGGGGCCCTTGCGTGACGCCGCTCTCGGTGCCGTCGCCGAGCTTCATCGCGGCGACCTTCTTCGACAGCTTCTGCACGAATTCGTCGTAGATCTTGTCCTGGGCGTAGAGGCGGTTGGCGCAGACGCAGGTCTGGCCCATGTTGCGGTATTTCGAGACGATGGCGCCTTCGACCGCGGCGTCGATGTCGGCGTCGTCGAACACGATGAACGGCGCGTTGCCGCCGAGCTCGAGGCCAAGCCGCTTCACGCCGACGGAGGCCTGCTGGTAGAGGATCTTGCCAACCGCGGTCGAGCCGGTGAAGCCGACGAAGCGCACCGCCGGATGCTCGCACAGCACCTTGCCGATCGGCGGCGCATCACCCGTGATGATGTTGAGCACGCCCTTGGGGATGCCGGCCTTCTCGGCGAGCACCGCCAGCGCGAGCGCCGACAGCGGCGTTTCATTGGCGGGCTTCAGCACCACGGTGCAGCCGGCGGCGAGTGCCGGAGACACCTTGCGCGTGATCATGGAGTTCGGGAAGTTCCACGGCGTGATCGCGCCGCAGACGCCGATCGGCTGCTTGATGGCGAGCAGCCGCGCGTCGGGCCGCTGCGTCGGAATGGTCTCGCCATAGACGCGGCGGGCTTCCTCCGCGAAAAACTCGATATAGGCGGCACCGATGTCGACCTCGCCTAGCGCTTCCGAAAGCGGCTTGCCCTGTTCGGAGGTGAGGATCAGCGCGAGATCCTCGCGATTGGCTGTGATCAGCTCGAACCATTTGCGCAGGATGTTCGACCGCTGCTTGGCGGTGTGCTTGGCCCAGGCCGGGAAAGCGCGCTCGGCGGCTTCGACTGCCTTGGTCGTGTCATCAGCACCAAGCTGGGGAACTTTTGCGAGCTCGACGCCGGTCGCAGGATTGTTGACGGAGAAGACCGGGGTGCCGACCCAGGCGCCGTCGATGTAGCAAGCCTCTTTCAGCAGCGAGGGGTCTTTCAACCGGTCGCGCAGGGTGGCAGCGGCTTGCGTAGTGCGTGCGGCGGCGGTCGGTGTCATGGCGTACTCCCTGGGGGCGATCGGATTGGCCCGGAATATAGGAGCAAGCGGTGCGCAATGCACCGCCCCGCAACGCACATCTGATGGGAGCTGGAAGGGCTGCCCCTGCACCTCTCCCCAGCGGGGAGAGGTCGATTTGCGCAGCAAATCGGGTGAGGGGGCGCGGATCGTAGGAGAGAGCTTAACCCCTCACCCGCGCCTGCGGCGCGACCTCTCCCTACGGGAGAGGTGTGGAGTCGCGCGCGGATAAGGATTAGTTCATCCCGGTGCAGTTACGCCGCGCCGCTCATATAGGTCTCGCGGCGACCGATCATGCGCTCGGCCGCGGCCTTGGCGTCGGCCTTCGATGACGTTGCGCACGTCCGGTATTCGAGATCGGGAACGTCGGACGGGTTGCGGCGGCCGAACCAGTTTTTTGAGCCGACCGGCAGCAACGCCAGGGATTGCGCCAGATTGTCGACCGCACCGAAGGAATAGAGCGCGCCTGTCCCGGCGATGCGCACTTCGTAGATGCCGGGCGAAATCGGCGCCTCCAAATTCTCGCCCCGTCCGGGACGGGGATAGCGCTTCCATTCGCTCCAGGTCGAAATCATCTGAGGCCCCCTCGCGGCCGCTCAGCGACCGCCAAATTTGCATCAAGTCTTAGCGTCACTGCCCGATTGGCCGGCGTGCTGAAACGCCGCAATGCAACAAAATGTTTCAACTGATTCAAGCACGTGAAGCATACCGCCGATGCCCATCCACGGTCACGGCGGGCTACGGTCATCCACCGCAGATTGTGACGGAGTGTTGCAGTTCAGCCGCCCTGTCGTCCTGCGTGGAGCACGGACCGTCAAGTCACGACATCGCGACCACCGAGGGTATCTGGACGCGCTTGCCGCGCGGAGCGTGCGGGAGGACAATTGATTACTTCCAACAATAATCAAACCGGAGGAAACCCCATGCAAAGCCAAGCCGAGATCGACGAGATCCTGCGCCAGAAGAGCGACGCCAAGGAGATTCCCGGCGTCGTCGCGATCGCCGCCAGCGGTAGCGACGTGCTGTATCAGGGCGCGTTCGGCAAGCGCGACCTGTCGAAGCCCGACGCGATGACCGCGGACAGCGTGTTCTGGATCGCTTCGATGACGAAGGCGGTGACAACGGCGGGCGCGATGCAGCTGGTCGAGCAGGGCAAGCTATCGCTGGATGCGCCGATCGGTGACGTGCTGCCCGATCTCGCCAATCCGCAGGTGCTCGAAGGTTTTGATGCCAATGGCGAACCAAAACTGCGGCCGGCGAAGGGCGCGATCACGCTGCGCCATCTCATGACCCACACTGCCGGGTTTGCCTACAACGTGTGGAACGGAGATTGCGCGCATTATCTGGAGAAGACCGGAACGCCGAACATCTTCTCCTGCCAGAACGTTGCGTTGAAGACGCCGATCATGTCCGATCCCGGCACGCGCTGGGAATATGGCATCAACATCGACTTCGTCGGTAAGGCGGTGGAAGCCGTGAGCGGCAAGCGTCTCGATGCTTACTTGCGCGATCACATGTTCACACCGCTCGGCATGAACGACACCGCCTTCAAGATCACCGACGGCATGCGCCAGCGCCTGGTCGCCACGCACGCACGCGGCGAGGATGGATCGCTGGCGCCGATTCCATTCGAGATCGAACAGAATCCGGAATTCCACATGGGCGGCGGCGGCCTCTACAGCACGGCCGGCGACTACATCAAGTTCACCCAGATGATTCTCAACAAGGGCCGCGGCAACGGCAACCAGATGCTGAAGCCCGAGACCGTCGCGCTGATGGGCCAGAACCACATCGGTGATCTCACGATTGGCAAGATGACGACGGTGGCGCCCATGTACACCAACGACGTCGATCTCTTCCCCGACATCGTGAAGAAGTGGGGGCTCTCCTTCCTGATCAACACCGCCAAGACGCCAGAAGGCCGCAGCGCCGGCAGCCTCGCCTGGGCCGGTCTTGCCAACACCTATTTCTGGATCGACCCGGCACGCGATGTTTCCGGCGTCATCCTGATGCAGGTGTTGCCGTTCATCGACGCCAAGTGCCTACAGGCATTCGCGGGCTTCGAGCGTGGCATCTATGCCGGGCTCGACGCGGGCAGCGGGAAGAAGGCGGCCTAACCCCTTAGTATGAGGCGCGCAGCGTCGCGCGCCTTCGCGGCAATGGATAACCTCGTGCTCGAAAGCTCAGCTTCGGGCACGAGACAATAATTTCGAGGAGACGAACTTGGCGAGCGATCTGGCGGACAAAGCGGACAGCTACGTTTGCGGCATCTCGGACGCGCCGCTGCTCGGCGACACCATCGGGCGCAGCCTCGACCAGGCCGCGCAGCGTTGGGGCGATCGCGAGGCCCTGATCTCGCCCAGCCATGGCGTCAGGTGGACCTGGCGAGAATTCGCCGAGCGGGTCGATGCGCTCGCCGCCGGCTTTCTCGCACTCGGACTCGAGCGGGGAGGACGGATCGGTATCTGGTCGCTGAACCGACCGGAATGGACGCTGACCCAGTTCGCCGCCGCCAAGGCCGGCCTCATCCTCGTGACGATCAATCCTGCTTATCGGCTCAGCGAGCTGGAATTTGCGCTGAAGAAGGTCGGCTGCGCGGCGATCGTCACCGCGACGGCGTTCAAGACCAGCAACTACATGGAGATGCTCAACACGCTGCTGCCCGAGCTCGCCAGCGCCGGGCCCGGACAGTTGCAGGCCGAGCGGCTGCCCGCCTTGCGGATCGTGATCCAGATCGGCGGCCCTGCAGCACCAGGCACGATCCCGTTCGAGGAGGTCGCCGGGATGGGCCGAGCGGAGCATCACCAGCAACTCGCTGCGCTCGGCGCCGCCCTGCAATTCGACGATCCCGTCAACATCCAGTTCACCAGTGGCACCACGGGATCGCCAAAGGGCGTGACGCTGACCCATCACAACATCCTCAACAATGGCTATTTCACGGGACGCGCGATGCGCCTCACCGAGCAGGACCGCATCTGCATTCCGGTGCCGCTCTATCACTGCTTCGGCATGGTAATGGGGAATCTCGCATCGGTCACACTCGGCACGACCATGGTTTATCCCGGCGAGGGTTTCGATCCGCTCACGACGCTGCGTACGATCGAACAGGAGAAATGCACGGCGCTTTATGGCGTACCGACCATGTTCATCGCCGAGCTCGATCATCCCGAATTCGCGACTTTCAACCTGAAATCGCTCCGCACCGGCATCATGGCCGGCGCGCCCTGCCCGGTCGAGGTGATGAAGCGCGTCAACACCGAGATGAACATGCGCGAGGTCACGATTGCCTACGGCATGACCGAGACCAGTCCCGTCAGCTTCCAGAGCGCGACGGACGATCCGCTCGAGCGCCGCGTCTCCACGGTCGGACGGATCCATCCGCATGTCGAGGTCAAGGTCGTCGATCTCGAGGGCAGGATCGTCAAGCGCGGCGAACGGGGCGAGCTGTGCACCCGCGGCTACAGCGTCATGCTGGGCTATTGGGAGGAGAGCGAGAAGACCGCCGACGTGCTCGATGCCAACGGCTGGATGCACACCGGCGACCTCGCCACCATCGACGACGAGGGCTATTGCAACATCGTCGGCCGCATCAAGGACATGGTGATCCGCGGCGGCGAAAATCTCTATCCGCGCGAGATCGAGGAGTTTCTCTATCGTCACCCCAAGATCCAGGATGTGCAGATCTTCGGCGTGGCGGATAGCCGCTATGGCGAGGAGCTCTGCGCCTGGGTCCGCGTCAGATCGGGCGAGACGCTGACCGCAGAGGAGGTCCGCGCCTTCTGCGAGGGCCAGATCGCCCACAACAAGATTCCGCGCTACGTGGAGTTCGTCGACGAATTCCCGATGACGGTGACGGGAAAGATCCAGAAGTTCTTGATGCGCGATGCCGTGGAGCAGCGGCTGGGGCTGAAGGCGGCGAAGACGGCGTGAGGGAGCCTCCATTGCCGCCACACCGTCATTGCGAGCGCAGCGAAGCAATGACGGACGAGAGAGACGTGTCCTACGCCGTCAGCCCGCGCTGCTGCGCCAGCTCCTTCAGCGACACCAGCGGCCGGGCGCCGATGTGCTGAATCACTTCGGCGGCCGCGAGCGCGCCGAGCTCACCGCACTGCTTGTACGCAAGATTGCGCGCCAGGCCGTACAGGAAGCCTGCGGCGAAGAGGTCGCCGGCGCCAGTGGTGTCGACCACCTTGTTGACCGGGAAGGCCGGCGCAGCGACGGCGTCTTCGGCCGACACCACCATGCAGCCCTTCTCGCTGCGGGTGACGATGCCGAGATTGACGTCGTTGCGCAGCTGCTTCAGCGCGGTGTCGAAGTCCGAGGTCATGTAGAGCGAGTGCAGCTCGGACTCGTTGGCGAACACGATGTCGACGGTGCCGTTTCGCATCAAGGACAGGAACTCGTCGCGATAGCGGTCGACGCAGAAGGAATCCGAGAGCGTCAGCGCCACCTTGCGCTTGGCATCATGGGCGATCTTGGCCGCCTTGACGAAGGCGTCCTTGGCGTTCTTGGGGTCCCAGAGATAGCCTTCGAGATAGACGATTGCAGCGCCGGCGATTTCGGCCGGATCGATATCGGCGGGCGACAGATCCTGCGCCGCGCCGAGATAGGTGTTCATGGTGCGCTCGCCGTCATCCGTGACCAGGATGTAGGAGCAACCGGTGGCGGGACCGTCCGTCGCCGCGGGCGTGTTGAAGGCGACCCCGGCAGCGCGGATATCATGGACGTAGAGCTTGCCGATCTGGTCGTCCTTGACCTTGCCGACATAGGCGGCGCGGGCCCCCAGGCTGCCGATGCCAACGATGGTGTTGGCGGCAGATCCCCCCGAGACCTCCGTCGCCGGCCCCATGTCCTTGTAAATGGCCGCTGCCCGCGCCTCGTCGATCAGGGACATGCTGCCCTTGGTCATGCCATGCTTGGCCAAAAAGGCCTCGTCGGTCCTGACCAGCACGTCGAACAGCGCGTTGCCGATGCCGAGAACGTCATATTTCACGTCAGCCATTCACCTTGATCCTGTTTGGCGGATTGCGATCCCAGCGGAAATCCGCTTCCTGTCAGCCTGAAATCCGGCTCGCGGCCTATCACGACCGGGCCTGCACGGGCAAGCAACGGTATTATACAAATCCGATGATCCGCTCCTTCCTGACCGTCTCGACGGGAACGCTGGCCTCGCGCCTCTTGGGCTTTGCCCGCGATTCCCTGATCGCGGCGCTGCTCGGCACCGGCGCGGTGGCGGACGCGTTTCTGGCGGCCTTCCAGCTCGTCAACGTGGTGCGCCGCCTGCTCAGCGAGGGGGCCCTCAACGCGGCGCTGATCCCGGCATGGCTGCGCGTCAGGGACCGCGATGGCGCGGCGGCCGCAGTGGCGTTCGCGGGACGCGTGCTCGGCACGGTCAGCGTGGCCCTGATCGCGATCTCGGCCGTCATCGCGCTGGTGATGCCGCTGATCATCACGATCATCGCGCCGGGATTCCTCGGCAGCGGCACGCTCGATCTTGCCGTTCAGAACGCACGGCTGATGCTGCCTTATCTTGCCTTCGCCGGCCCCGTCACGGTGCTAATGGGACTGCTGAATGCGCAAGGACGCTTTGCCCTCACCGCATTCTCGCCGCTGCTGTTCAATATCGCCTTGATCGCCGCCATCGCTGTGCTCCTGGTCTGGCACACCGATGCGGCTTTCGCGGCGTGGATGCTGGCGGCAACCGTCGGCCTCGCCGGCCTGCTGCAACTCCTGATGTTGCTCTCGCAGCGGAGCGGGCGCCTCGCCACTCCGCTGCGCGTGAGTTTCGACAAGGAGATGCGCGGCTTCTTCGCCAAGGCCATTCCCGGCATGATCGCAAGCTCCGGCCCGCAATGGCTGATGGTGGCCGGTGCGATCATCGCATCCGCGACGCCGTCCGCGGTGTCCTGGCTCTATTTCGCCAACCGGCTGATCGAGCTGCCGCTCGGCATCGTCGGCGTCGCCATGGGCACCGTGCTGGTGCCGGAGCTAACGCGCGTGGTCGCCAGCTCCGACCGCGAGGCGGTGGCGCATGCAGAGTCCCGCGCGCTGGAGCTTGCGACGGGGCTGGCGCTGCCCGCCACGCTCGGTCTGATCGTGCTGGCCGAGCCGATCGTGCGGCTGCTGTTCGAGCATGGCGCCTTCGGTGCGCAGGACAGCGCGGCGACCGCGCACGCGCTGATGTGGCTGGCGCTTGGCCTGCCCGCCCACGTGTTGATCAAGGCGCTGGCCCCGGCCTTCTATGCCCGCAGCGACACACTGACGCCGCTCTCAGCCACGGCCAAAGGCTTCGTGGTTGCGGTCGTGCTTGCGGTTCTGCTCGGCCATCTCTTCGGCGCGAGCGGGATCGCGGCGAGCATCGCGCTTGGTGCCTGGAGCAGCGCGCTCTCGTTGCTCCGCAAAGGCACGGCCGAGTTCGGCTTCTCGGTCGATGCCACCGCCCGCCAGCGGCTGCCGCGGATCGTCCTCGCCGCAACCGCCATGGGCGCCCTGCTCTGGCTCACCGTGGGCCTCGTGCCTTCCGAGACCCATGGCTTCATCAAGTTCATCGTGCTGGGCGTGCAGATCGGAGCCGGAATCGCCGTCTACGGCCTGCTTCTGCAAATCCTCGGCGCAGCCTCCTGGCGCGAGACGGTTAACGCGTTGAAACGGCCCACTCATTAGCGTGCGCGCCGACGGCTCTTCACCTCTCCCATCGGGAGAGGTGGAAATACCCTTGACGGAGCAGCGCAGCTGTTGGAAACGACGGCCGACTACCTATGGGAAAGCTGACAATGCCATTCGTTGAACGGGTCTTTTCGGGCGTCCAGCCGACGGGCAATCTGCACCTCGGCAATTACCTCGGCGCGATCGTCAACTTCGTGAAGATGCAGGAAACCCACAACTGCATCTATTGCGTCGTCGACATGCACGCGATCACGCAAGGCCTCGACGTCTGGGGCGGCCCGGCCGAGCTCACGCGCAACACCCGCGAGGTCACCGCGGCGTTCATCGCTGCCGGCATCGATCCGAAGAAGCACATCGTGTTCAACCAGAGCCAGGTCTCGGGCCATGCCGAGCTCGCCTGGATCTTCAACTGCGTCGCGCGCATGGGCTGGCTCGGCCGCATGACCCAGTTCAAGGAGAAGGCCGGCAAGGACCGCGAGAACGCCTCGGTCGGGCTGTTCGACTATCCCGTGCTGATGGCGGCCGACATCCTGCTTTACCGCGCAACCCACGTGCCGGTCGGCGAGGACCAGAAGCAGCATCTCGAGCTCTCGCGCGACATCGCGCAGAAGTTCAACAATGATTTCGGCGATTCCATTCGCGCCCAGGGCGCCAATGACGGCCTGTTCTTCCCGCTGCCGGAACCCCTGATCACGGGACCGGCGACGCGCGTCATGAGCCTGCGCGACGGCACTAAGAAGATGTCGAAGTCGGATGCGTCGGACAATTCGCGCATCAATCTGACCGACGATGCCGACACCATCGCGCAGAAGATCCGCAAGGCGAAGACCGATCCGGAGCCGCTGCCATCAGAGGAAAAGGGCCTCGAAGCCCGTCCCGAGGCCGACAATCTCGTCGGCATCTTCGCCGCGCTCTCCGGCCGCGCCAAGGCCGACGTGCTCAGGGAATTCGGTGGCGGCCAGTTCTCCAGCTTCAAGAACGCGCTGGCCGAGCTGTGCGTCACCAAGCTCGCGCCGATCGCGGGCGAGATGAAGCGCCTCGTCGCCGACCCCGGCCATATCGATGCGATCCTGAACGACGGATCGGACCGGGCCCGCGCCATCGCCGAGGAGACGATGAAGCTCTCCAAGGACATCGTCGGCTTCATCTACCGGCGCTAGAAACGGTCGGCGCCGGCCCTCCCCTCTCCCCAATGCTGCGGGAGTGTGGCAGCATGCCGTCCCTGCACATTCCGGGACATGCATGACCAGCAAGCGACTTTGCTACGAGCCGGGCCACAAGCCCAAATGCCTCGTCATCGTCGATGACACCGCCGAATGGGATCGCGCGGTCTACTATGCCAGCCGCTGGGCGATCCGCGCCGGCGGCGGCGTGGTGATGCTGCGTATCATCGAGCCCAATCAGCAGAGCCAGGAATGGCTGGGGGTCGCCGACATCATGCGCGCCGAGGCGCAGGAGGCGGCGGAAGCCGCGCTCGACCGCGCCGCCGGCCGCGCCAACGGCATCGCCGCGATCACGCCGGAGCGGGTGATCCGCGAGGGCGCACCGATGGAACAGTTGCTCGCCGTGATCGACGAGGACCCTGATATCGCCATGCTGGTGCTCGCCGCGAATCCCGGCGCGGAAGGGCCGGGCCCCCTGGTGGCACTGCTCGCGCACGCGGTAGGGACGTTCCCGATCCCGGTGACCATCATTTCCGGCGCGCTGAGCGATCAAAGCGTGGATTCGCTGTCGTAGGACGCCGCTTACCCTCCCCCTCCAGGGAAGATAAGAATGCACTTAACTCGCTGATATAACAACAGAACGCCGTTCTCGCCCCTTGATCGTGCGTTCGCCGTCGCCATCTGCTAGTGGATAGAGCACGCGCCGGCCTTGAACCGGTGACGTCTGGAGAAAACCATGTTCATTCAAACCGAAGCCACCCCCAATCCCGCCACGCTGAAGTTCATTCCCGGCCGTGTCGTGGTCGACGGCAGCCCGATGGAATTTGCGAGCCGCGAAGCCGCAGGCCGCTCGCCGCTGGCCGAAAAGCTGTTCGAGGTACCCGGCGTCACCGGCGTGTTCTACGGATCGGACTTCATCACCGTGACCAAGGCGAGCGGTGAATGGCAGCAGCTCAAGCCCGCGATCCTCGGTGCCATCATGGAGCACTACATGTCCGGCGCACCGCTGCTCGCCGGCGGCGCGGCTGCCGACGATGCCGATCTCGACGACGAGGACGAGTTCTTCGACGAGGCCGATGCCGAAACGGTCGACATGATCAAGGACCTGATCGAGACCCGGGTGCGGCCGGCGGTCGCCAATGACGGCGGCGACATCACCTTCCGCGGCTTCAAGGACGGCATCGTCTATCTCAACATGAAGGGCGCCTGCTCCGGCTGCCCGTCATCGACCGCGACGCTGCAGCACGGCATCCAGAACCTGCTCAAGCACTTCGTGCCCGACGTGGTCGAAGTCCGGCCGATGTAGGAGGTGCCGTAGGGTGGGCAAAGCGAAGCGTGCCCACCTTTTCTTTCGGCGACAAAGTGGTGGGCACGGCGCAAGAGCGCCTTTGCCCACCCTACGAAATGCGGCGCTATCGGGGACTACGAATAGTGAATGACGAATGGCGGATAGACGTTTGGTTCGCTAGACTGCTCCCCATTCGCCACTCGCCATTCGCTTTTCCATGTTGATCCTCGCCATCGATACTGCGCTCGACGCCTGCTCCGTCGCCGTGCTCGACACCGAAACGGCCGAGCTCCTTGCGCAGGAGCAGCTGCTCATGAAGCGCGGCCACGCCGAAGCCCTGATGCCGATGATCGCGCGCGTCATGCAAACGGCCAATCTCGCCTTTACCGCGCTCGACCGCATCGCGGTCACCGTCGGCCCCGGAAGTTTCACCGGCCTGCGCGTCGGCATTTCGGCGGCGCGCGGCCTTGCGCTCGCCGCCGGCAAGCCCGCCGTCGGCCTGACCACCTTGTCCGCCTATGCAGCCGCCATCGTTGGCCAGAGCAAATCGGCGCCTGTGATCTCGGCGATCGACGCGCGGCACGACCATGTCTATTTCCAGATCGTCGCCGGCGACGGCAGCCAGCTGGTGCGACCGCGCGTCGCTTCCATCGACGAGGCGATCGCAGCTTCGCAATTCGGCGCGCCGCACCTGGTCGGCAATGCCGCAGGGATCCTCGCCGAGCGCTGGCTGAAGGATATTCCGCAGCCGGTCGCGGTCGAGGCGCAGGTCGCGCCTGACATCAGCTGGGTCGCATGGCTCGGTGCTGCCGCCAATCCCGATACTACGCCGGCACGGCCGTTCTATTTGAAGGCGCCCGACGCCAAGCTGCCGGCGCAGCCGCCATTTGCAGCACAAGCCGCAACCTCATGATGAGATGGCTGTCGGAATGGTGGCGCGGCGGCACCGCCGCCGTCGAGCCTGCGTCCGCGCGCGATGCCGCGCGGCTGGCGCAGCTTCACGGCGCCTCGTTCGCGCGGGGCTGGGGCGAAGGCGAATTCGAGGGCATGCTCAGCGAGCGCAACACGCTGGTGCATCGGTTGCGGCTCGGCCACAGAACCATCGGATTCGCGGTGTCGCGGATCGGGGCGGACGAAGCGGAAATCCTCTCGATCGCGGTGGACGAGGCCTATCGCGGGCGCGGCCTCTCCCGCACGCTGCTGATGACCCATCTCGGCCATCTCGCGGGGCGCGGCGTGCGCACAATATTTCTCGAAGTCGAGGAAAACAACCAGCCGGCGCGGCGGCTCTACGTCGGATGCGGATTCATGGTGGTCGGGCGCCGCGAACGCTACTATAAGCAGCCGGACGGGGAACATTTGAACGCCCTTCTGATGCGACGTGACTTGTCGTAACATTGGTGGCAGAAAGCGCCCCGCCAGGCAGACAAACCATGACCGTACTGAAACCTTCCTCCGCATCCAAGGCGTCCGGCATCGAGGCGCGCTGTGCCGCCACGGGCATGCGCATGACCGAGCAGCGCCGCGTCATCGCCCGCGTGCTCGCGGAAGCGATCGATCACCCCGATGTCGAGGAACTGTACCGGCGCTGCGTCGCCGTCGACGACAAGATCTCGATCTCGACCGTGTATCGTACCGTCAAGCTGTTCGAGGACGCCGGCATCATCGAGCGCCATGATTTCCGCGAAGGCCGCGCGCGCTATGAGCAGATGCGCGACAGCCATCACGACCATCTCATCAACCTGCGCGACGGCAAGGTGATCGAGTTCACCTCCGAAGAGATCGAGAAGCTTCAGGCAGAAATCGCCCGCAAGCTCGGCTACCGGCTGGTCGACCACCGGCTCGAGCTCTATTGCGTCCCGCTCGACGACGACAAGCCCACCAGCTAAGTGCCCATCGATCTCATCATCTTCGATTGCGACGGCGTGCTCGTGGACAGCGAGGTGATCTCCTGTCGCGCGCATGCGGATGTGCTGACGAGGCACGGTTATCCCATCACCTCGGAGCAGGTGTTCGAACGCTTTCTCGGCCGTTCGACGCGGCAGGCCAATCTCGAGATCGAATCCGAGCTCGGCCGCAAGTTGCCCGAGGCCTATCACGGCGATCTGCAGGACGAGCTGTTCCGCGCGTTCGAGGCCGACCTCGAAGCGATCCGCGGCATCCATGACGTGCTCGATGTGGTGCCTCAACGCGTCTGCGTCGCCTCGAGCGGCTCGCATCAGCGCATGCGCGTCAGCCTGGGGAGCACGGGGCTCTATGAGCGCCTCGCGCCAAATATCTTCTCGGCTTCGCAGGTGACCAACGGCAAGCCGGCGCCGGACCTGTTCCTGTTCGCGGCGAAGGAAATGGGCGTGCCGGCCCAGCGCTGCGTCGTGATCGAGGACAGCCTGGCCGGGATTGTCGGCGCGCGGGCGGCGGGAATGACCGTATTCGGCTTTTACGGGGGCAGCCATTGCCGCGACGGCTATGCCGAGACGCTACGCGAGGCCGGCGCGGATCTGCTCTTTGCCGACATGCATCAGCTGCCGGAGCTGGTCCGGCGGAACGTTGGCATGGCCGCTCTTCGGTCGTGACGGTGTATCGAGACGATGGGCACACAACACGAAATCGATCTGATCGGCGCGAGCGATGACGAAACGGCTGTCATCACCGAGCACGAAATTGAAAACGCGTGCAAGCTGACCTGCGCTTATCGCGGCAAGACAATCGAGGCCGAGGCGAGAGATTTTTTCGAAGCACTATGCTTGATCCGGCGTCAGCTCGAGCCTGAGGGACTTATCCCTTTCTGCTACGGAGCGAGCCTCAATGTTTATCCGTCGGGAATGGCGAGAGACATGGGGGCGGGTCTGAAGGCGTATCGGCTGACGAAGGGTGCCCATACGCGCATGACCGACCTCGTCGAAATTTTTGACGCCGGGCCTGATGTGATCCCTGCCTCAGTTGACGTGCAGGAAGAGTTTTGGCGGGAATGGCTCGCAACCCCTCGGACGTAGGGCTGACTCCACGCAAAGGGGCCCATTCCGGTGGTTTTGGGGCTGATTCCGGCTTTGCTCCCTCTGAGGTACTCCGGAATGACGACCGAAGGGGCTGCCATCGCTGGATTTTCGCGCCTCCAGCCTATATCTGAGGGCCGTCCTCCACCTCCATTTCGGGTTCCATGACGCCGCCGCGCAAGCTGCACATCAAATCATATGGCTGCCAGATGAACGTCTACGATGCCCAGCGCATGGTGGATACGCTGGCTCCGGAAGGATTCGTGGAGACGGCGAGTGCCGAGGAGGCCGACCTCGTCATCCTCAACACCTGCCACATCCGCGAGAAAGCTTCGGAAAAGGTCTATTCCGAACTCGGCCGCCTGCGCGTCGCCAAGGACGAGGCCGCGCGCGATGGTCGCACCATGCAGATCGCCGTTGCGGGCTGCGTGGCGCAGGCCGAAGGCGAGGAAATCGTGCGCCGCGCGCCTGTCGTGGACGTCGTGGTGGGACCGCAGAGCTATCATCATCTGCCGGAGCTGTTGAAGCGCGCCGGCAACGAAGGCCGCGCCATCGAGACCGAGTTTCCGGCCGAGGACAAGTTCGGCTTCCTGGCCCAGCCCAAGCCCGCAGCGATCCGCGCGCGCGGTATTTCCGCTTTCGTCACGGTGCAGGAAGGCTGCGACAAGTTCTGCACCTTCTGCGTCGTGCCCTACACGCGCGGCTCGGAAGTCTCGCGCCCGGTCGCCAAGATCGTCGATGACGTGAAGCGGCTCGCCGACAACGGCGTGCGCGAACTGACGCTGATCGGGCAGAACGTCAACGCCTATCATGGCGAGGGGCCGGACGGAAAAACCTGGCCGCTCGGCCGGCTGCTCGAGCATCTGGCCAAAATTCCCGGGATCGCGCGACTGCGCTATTCGACCAGCCATCCGCGCGACGTCGATGACAGCCTGATTGCCGCCCATCGCGATCTCGGTGCCCTGATGCCGTTCGTGCACCTGCCGGTGCAGTCGGGTTCGGACCGGATTCTGGCGGCCATGAACCGGAAACATACCGCCGATGATTACCGGCGGGTCATCGACCGTTTCCGTACCGCGCGCCAAGACATTGCTTTTTCATCAGATTTTATCGTCGGCTTCCCCGGCGAAAGCGAGCAAGATTTTCTCGCCACCCTCGCGCTTGTCACGCAAATCGGCTACGCTGCGGCTTATTCGTTCAAATACTCCGCCCGGCCGGGAACGCCGGCCGCGGATATGCAGGAGACGGTGTCCCCCGCCGAGATGGACCAGCGATTGGAGCGGCTCCAGGAACTGATCGACAGCCAGCAATCGGCCTTCAACAAGGCTGCGATTGGCTCAACGGTCGACGTGCTGTTTGAACGTCCGGCGCGCAAGGACGGCCAGATCGTCGGCCGCACCGCATTCCTCCAGCCCGCCCACGTGATGGCCTCGCCCGATATCATCGGACACATCCTGCCTGTCAGGATCGACAGCCTCGAACGCTACAGCTTTCTCGGCGAGCTCGCCACACCGCGCACCGCGCGCGAGCCCGCTTTATCGCAAGCCAGTGGAGCCTGAACCCTTGCCAAAAAGCGCATCGGATTCGTCTTCTATCGCTCCCAGCCGCAAATTTGACCGCGACATGCAAGTTCCGCCCGAGACCCAGGTCGTCATCGATTTCGACGACAACCGTGCCGCATCCGCGCTGGTTGGCCCCTACGGCCAGCATCTGGCGCAGATCGAGCGGCGGCTTGGCGTCGTCGTCGATTCCAAGGGCAACCACATCACGATCGGCGGCACGCGCGACGGCTGCGACGCCGCGCGCCGCGTGCTGGAGATGCTCTACGCACAGGCGGTGAAGGGGCACGACCTCGACCAGGGCGAGGTCGAAGGCGCGATCCGTGCCGTGATCGCGCAAGGGTCCCTATTCGAGTTCGACGCCAAAACGGCCAAATCGGCCTTCGACAGCATCAATCTGCGCAAGCGACCGGTGCGGGCACGCACCGCCGCGCAGGACTCCTATATCCGCGCGCTGAAGCGCCACGAGCTGGTGTTCGGCATCGGCCCGGCCGGAACCGGCAAGACCTGGCTCGCGGTTGCGCATGCCGCGCAGCTGTTCGAGCGCAAGGAGGTCGACAAGATCATCCTGTCGCGTCCGGCGGTGGAAGCCGGCGAGCGGCTCGGCTTTTTGCCCGGCGATCTCCGCGAGAAGGTCGACCCTTATCTTCGTCCGATCTACGACGCGCTCTACGACCTCATGGATGCGCGCATCGTCGAGCGTGCGCTGCAGACCGGCGAGATCGAGATCGCGCCGCTCGCCTTCATGCGCGGCCGCACCCTCACCAACGCGGCCATCATCCTGGACGAGGCGCAGAACACCACGTCGATGCAGATGAAGATGTTCCTGACGCGCCTCGGCGAGAACAGCCGCATGATCGTGACCGGCGACCCCTCGCAGATCGACTTGCCGAACGGCCAGACCTCGGGCCTGGCCGAAGCGACCCGTCTGCTGGGCGGCGTCGAGGGCATCGCCCAAGTTCATTTCAAAGCCGAGGACGTGATCCGCCACGAACTCGTGGCGCGGATCGTCGCCGCCTACGAAGGTTCGCCGCAGCGGCCGGCCGCCGGCCAATCCTGACGAGGCAACAGCCGGACTCAGAGGGCGCGGACAGGGCGCCTCACCGTTCCGAACAAAGACAATGTCACATCAGAACCTTCCCATCACCGAGGTCCTCGTCGTCGCCGATTGCTGGCAGCGCGAGCCCGATTCCGAAGCCGTGATCCAGCGCGCGGTTGCGGCCGCCGCCGAGAGCGTCGATGAAGACGTGGCCGACGCGGAAGTAGCCGTGATGCTGACCGATGATGCCGGCATCCGCACCCTCAACAGCAACTGGCGCGGCATCGACAAGCCGACCAACGTGCTGTCGTTTCCCGCACTCCAGCCCGAGGGCGAATGGAAGCCGGGTGATGCGCCGCGCATGCTCGGCGATATCGCGATCGCCTACGAGACCATGCGGCGCGAGGCCGACGAGGAACAAAAACCGTTCGACCACCATTTGAGCCATCTCGCCGTGCACGGCTTCCTGCACCTGATTGGCTACGACCACGAGAACGAGAGCGACGCCGAGGAGATGGAAGCGCTGGAGACGCAGATCCTGGCTCACCTTGGAATTCCCGATCCCTATGCAGATCGCGCAGGGACGCACTGAGATGCCGGATTCCGACCCAATTCAGGACAACCCGCGCAACACCGCCAATCTGCCGGCGGTGGTGACCCAAGGCGAGGTGATGCGCCCGACCGCGGAAGGATGGCTGCTGCGCGCCATCCGGACGCTGTTCGGCTGGAAGGCGGGATCGGTTCGCGACGACCTCCAGGTCGTGCTCGATGCGACGACGCCTGGCGACTCCGGCTTCTCCGCGGTCGAGCGCACGATGCTGCGCAACATCCTCGGACTGCATGAGCGCCGCATCGCCGACGTCATGGTGCATCGCGCCGACATCATCGCGGTGAAGCGCGACATCCCGCTCGGCGAGTTGATGGACCGCTTCGAAAGCGCCGGCCATTCGCGGCTCGTGGTCTATAACGAGACGCTCGACGATCCCGTCGGCATCGTCCACATCCGCGACCTGCTCGCCTTCATGACCGCGCGCGCCCGCGTGCCGGAAGCCACCAAGACCAAGCGCAAGAAGCCGCTGCCGGCTGGGCTCGACCTCCGCGCCGTCGATCTCGCGCTGCCGCTCGAGGATGCGCGCATCATCCGCAAGCTGCTCTACGTGCCGCCGTCGATGCGGGCGATCGACCTGCTCGCGCAGATGCAGGCCACGCGCATTCATCTGGCGCTGGTGGTCGACGAATATGGCGGCAGCGACGGACTGGTTTCGCTCGAGGACATCGTCGAGCAAATCGTCGGCGAGATCGACGACGAGCACGACAGCGACGAGCCGCCTTCGATCGTGCGCCTGCCCGACAACGCCTTCATCGCCGACGCCCGCGCCAGCCTCGACGACGTCCGCTCGGTGATCGGCGAGGATTTCGTCACCGGCGAAGCCGGCGAGGAGGTGGAGACGCTGGGCGGCTATCTCGTCAGCTTCGTCGGGCGTCTGCCGGTGCGCGGCGAGTTGATCTCCGGACCCGGCAATTACGAGGTCGAGGTGCTCGATGCCGATCCGCGCCGCGTCAAGCGGCTGCGCATCTCGACGCGGAAAGAGCGTCCCAGCCCGCGCACCCAGCGCGAGAGAAGCCGCCGCGAGGCCACGCCGGACAGTGGTCAATCGCCGGCCAATGACACACCCACCCCGCCGCCAAGCGACGGGGCCGGCCAACAGTGAGCCCGTTCCAGCGAGTTCGGCAGATCGCGCTTGCCGTCATCCTCACCTGGGGATGGAAGCGCGCGGTCATCGCCATGGGGTGCGGAGCACTGTCGGTGCTGGCACTGGCGCCGTTCAACATCTTCCCGGTGCTGTTCATCACCTTCCCGGTGCTGGTCTGGCTGATCGACGGCACTGGGGCCGGACGATACGGCGGCGTCCCGGCCGCGGCACTGACCGGCTACTGGTTCGGGCTCGGCTATTTCGTGCCCGGGCTCTACTGGATCGGCTACGCCTTCTTCGTCGAAGCCGATGTGTTCGCCTGGCTGACGCCGTTCGCCGTGCTCGGCCTGCCGGCCTATCTGTCCATCTTCACGGCCATTGGCTTTGCGCTGGCACGCCTGCTCTGGACCAAAAACGCCACGCGCGTGCTTGCGCTCGCAGCAAGCCTCACATTGAGCGAATGGCTGCGCGGTCACGCACTGACAGGCTTTCCCTGGAACACGTTCGGCTATGCGCTATCCGAGCCGCTGCCGCTGGCGCAGACGGCGTCGTTGATCGGCCTGTGGGGCATGACCTTCCTGACGGTTGCGATCTTCGCGAGCCCCGCGATCCTGATCGACCGCACGCCTGATCGTCGCTTGCCGTGGCGCGTACCGGCGGCGGCGATTGCGCTCTTGATAGTCATGAGCATCTTCGGCGCGATCCGCCTGTCGCTGCATCCGACCACGATGGTCGCAGGCGCCAAGCTGCGCCTGATGCAGCCGAACCTCCAGCAGGACGCAAAATTCAACTACGCCGCCAAGGCGGAGGTGATGAAAAAATACCTGGCGCTGTCGGACCGCGCCTCCGGCCCGCAATCGACCGGCGTGCGCGACGCCACCATCCTGATCTGGCCGGAATCCGCCTTTCCGTTCTTCCTGACCCGCGAAGCCGACGCGATGGCTCAGATTGCCGACCTTCTGCCGAAGGGCACGGTGCTGATCACGGGTTCGGTCCGCGCACCCGACCTGCCGCGTGGCACGCCGATCACACGTGCCTATAATTCGATCTACGTGATCGATCACGACGGCAGCGTGCTTGCGGTGTACGACAAGCTGCACCTGGTACCGTTCGGAGAATTTCTCCCTTACCAGGCGCTGATGGAAAAGCTCGGCTTCGAGCAACTGACGCGTGTGCGCGGCGGCTTCATTGCCGGCACGGTGCGGCATGCGCTGCCGGTAGCCGGTGCACCGCCCGCACTGCCGCTGATCTGTTACGAAGCCATCTTTCCCGGCGAAGTGGCAGGACGCAACGAGCGTCCAGGCTGGATCGTGAACCTCACCAATGATGGCTGGTTCGGCATCTCGACCGGCCCCTATCAGCATCTGGAGCAGTCGCGGATGCGCGCGATCGAGCTCGGATTGCCGCTGGTTCGCTCGGCCAATACGGGCATCTCCGCGGTGATCGATCCGGTGGGCCGCACCGTCGCCAGCCTTGGCCTCGGAATCGAAGGCATTTTGGACGCAAACCTGCCCGCCGCGATCCCGCCGACCGTCTATGCGCGGGTGGGCGATGCGCCCGCAGCCATGCTCGTCGCGCTGGCCGTGATTGTGGCCCTCCGCCGACGCGTTGCCAAACGGCAGCCCTGATCGCAGCTTCACCACCCGCGGCCGGAAGCTTTTGACAACCGTAGTCCCACGGTTGACAGACTGCACGCGGGCTCCCCATTCTGCATCGGCTGCAAAAGACAGTGGTGCATTGCTAAATTTCTCCGCAATGTTTCCCAATAACAGGGTGTGATTTGATGTTGCTTGCACCTGAGGCACTCCGATTGATTGCGCTTAAGGTGGTGTTTGGAGGGCTGAGGAAATGTCGAAAGCGCCCAACCCTGTTGACAAATATGTCGGCAGTCGCGTGCGTATGCGCCGCATCATGTTGGGCATGAGCCAGGAGAAGCTCGGTGAAGCTTTGGGCCTGACTTTCCAGCAGATCCAGAAATACGAGAAGGGCACCAACCGGGTCGGCGCCAGCCGAATCCAGCAGATCGCCGAGATTCTGCAGGTGCCGGTGTCGTTCCTGTTCGAAGGCGGTCCGAGCGGCGTGCCTGGTCCGGATGGCTTCGCCGAAGGCGCCTCGCCCTCCTATGTGTCGGACTTTCTCGCGACCTCCGAAGGACTTGCCTTGACCAAGGCGTTCACGCGAATCACCGACTCCAAGATGCGCCGCTCGATTGTCGATCTCGTCGAGCAGATCGCGGCTCGCGAAGGGCCCGACAAGCGCTGAGGCGCCCTCTCAATGGCGATTTGAGACCGCGTCAAATCTGGCCTATGTCGTCATTTATGGCCGCGCTTCCACGCGCGTCCACCTCGATGATGTGATTCAAAGGCACAGATGCGTCCATGGCCAGCTCCAATTGGTTCGATTCCCAAACTATTCTCGATGGCATCCGCCGCTGGGTGGAGATCGAGACGCCGACGGAAGCGCCTGAACAGGTCAACAAGCTGATCTCTATGGTCGCGGACCAATACCACGATCTGCCCGTCACGCTCGAGCGCGTCGCCGGCGTCGGCGGCTGCGGCGATCATCTCATCGCGCGGTCGAATTGGGGCCAGGACCGGCCGGGCATCCTGGTGCTGAGCCACCTCGATACCGTTCATCCCCTCGGATTCATCGAGCGCCTGCCGTTCAAGGTCGAAGGCGACGTCGCGTTCGGTCCCGGCATCTACGACATGAAGGGCGGTGCCTACATCGCCTATCACGCCTTTCGCGCGCTGTGCGCGACGGCCGAACGCCCGCCGCTCGGCATCACGCATCTGTTCACCTCTGACGAGGAGATCGGCAGCCCCACCTCGCGCGCACTGATCGAGCAGGAAGGGCGCAAGGCCAAATATGTGCTGGTGACGGAGCCGGCGCGTGACGGTGGCAAGATCGTCACGGGACGCAAGGGCGTCGGACGCTTCCGCGTGCTCGTCAAGGGCGTGCCGGCGCATGCCGGCACCCGGCCCGAAGACGGCCGCAGCGCCGTCCGCGAGCTCGCCAACGTCATCCTGGCGCTGGAAGGGATGAACGACCTCGCGCGCGGCGTTACCGTCAATGTCGGTGTGGTGCGCGGCGGCACGCGCCCCAACGTCACGCCGGAAGAGGCCTATGCCGAAGTCGATCTGCGCGTGCTGAGCCTCAAGGACGCGGACGAGTTCGTCGGCAAGATTCTCGGCCTGACGTCGAAGACCGACGGCGTCACCGTCAAGGTCACGGGCGGGCTCAATCGGCCGCCTTACGAGAAGAGCAATGCAGGCGCTTCGCTGTACGAGCATGCGAAGTCGCTCGCGAGCGAGATCGGCTTTGAGCTGATCGACACCCACACCGGCGGCGGCTCGGACGGCAATTTCACCGCCGCGCACACCGCGACGCTCGACGGGCTCGGCGTCGACGGCAAAGGTGCGCACACCCATTATGAGCAGCTCTATATCTCGTCGCTCGCACCGCGCGCGCGGCTGCTCCATCGCCTGTATCAGACGCTGCGATGAGCGAGCGCAAATCAGACCCCGATCGCGAAGACAGCGAGCGCGCCTTCTTCGGGCGCCGCAAGGGCCACAAGCTCAGGCAGCACCAGGCCGAGCTGGTCGATCATCTGCTGCCGCATCTTGCGCTCGACATTGACGGTGAGACGCCGGCGGACGCCCGCGAGATCTTTGGCCCCGCGACCGAAGATGTCCGGCTCGAGATCGGTTTCGGCGGCGGCGAGCATCTCGCGGCCGAGGCCCAGAACTTCGCCACGACGGGCTTCATCGGCTGCGAGCCTTATGTCAACGGCATGGCAAAGATCCTCGCGCGGATCGAGGCCGCCAACATCGGCAACATCCGCCTGTTCGCGGGCGATGCCGCCGAACTGCTGGCCTGGCTGCCGAAGGCATCATTATCGCGGATCGACCTGATCCATCCCGATCCCTGGCCGAAGCGGCGGCACTGGAAACGGCGCTTCGTCCAGGACAGGACCATCGCTGCGATGGCGCGCGTGCTGAAGCGAGACGGCGAATTCCGTTTCGTCTGCGACATCGACGATTACTGCGCCTGGACGCTGTCGCATCTTGCGCGTTCGCAGGATTTCGTCTGGCTTGCCGACCGCGCCGACGATTTCAGGCAGCCATGGGCTGGCTACACCATGACGCGCTACGGCCGGAAAGCCGCGCGCGAAGGACGCAAGGCGACGTATTTGCGGTTCAGGCGATTGTAGCCGTCATTGCGAGGAGCCCGCGACAAAATTGCGAAGCAATTTTGCGCTGGCGACGAAGCAATCCAGAGCGGCTCCGCGGAGAGATTTCTGGATTGCTTCGCTTCGCTCGCAATGACGGAGAGTAACGCTAGATCGTCGCCCGGTTGCGCCAGAAATTCACGACGCGCTCGGCGGTCGTCGGCATCAGGCGCGTGAAGTTCACGCGCGCGGCCTCGATGTCGGCATCAGCAGGCGTGCGGTGCGGACCGTACCAGAGCAGAATGAGCGCGCGCACCGTGGGCCAGCCCAGATTCAGCACGCGGCCGACAATGAGGATCGGATCGTAGCGGTCGCCCGCGATCAGGCGGTCGAGGACCGAGAGACGGACGCCGGACATCGCCGAGAGCGAAGCGATCGATTCCTCGTATTTGTGCGCCTTGGCGAAGCCCAGCAGCGCGCTCTCGCCGAGATGGCCCTCGCGATGCAAGGTGAGCACCGTCCGCTGTGCACCGGAGAAATCGCGCCGCGGCCCCGGCGGCAGCGCGGCTTCCTCGATCGCCGCCATCGTGCGCTTGATCTCGACCTGGCGCGCGGGGTTGACCACGCTGGAGAGGCGCCGGCGGATGACGTCGAGCGTCCCGTCGAGAAGCTCCTTCAGGTGCTCGCCCGACAGATCGGTGCGTTGTCCGATCTTGAGGGTCAGCACCCCGTCCTGCGCGGCGCGCTTGATCATCTCGGAATAGCTGCTCGGTGAGAACACCGCGCCGGCATTGCCCGCAGCGCGGCGGACCACATCGCGATCGCCGCGCTCGACCAGCACGTCGGTGATCTCGGCCGACAATACGGGGCGCTCCGTCATCGCCAGCAGATGGCCCTGGCCCTTCAGCCGCGCGATCTCGACCAGAGCGCCATCGTCGAGCACGGGTGAGCGTCGCAGCACGGGGGCCGCCACCATGATCTCGTTTTCGCGCGCGAGTTGATTGACCAGATGCGGCGGCGCGTTGTTCAGATGCGAGAAGCGCTCGGCCAGGTCGACGCGCGAGGCGAGCTCGGCATGCGGCACGAGATCGATCAGCAGATTGTCGAAGAGATCGATGAGCTCGGGACGAAGATTGGCGGAATCCTGGAAGAACAGCTCGGAGATGGCACGCGCGATCTCGCCGCGTCGCCGCGGATCGCCGCGTTTGACGATATCGTCCAGTCCGGGAATGAGCGACGTGGCAACGGTCATGAAAACGCAACTCGATGAGGGCACGCCGCGGGTGCGCCCTTGGTCCAAGCCGCCCCACAATCGGGGAATTTAGCCTCCCGAGGTGAAAGAAGCGTTAGGCCCGGGACCGTGAATCAGGCGCAAAAAGCCTCGTTTGACCCGCGATGGGCCTTGTCCGCGGAGATGGAAAGCGCTATATCAGCGCCAATTCATCTTCTCATACGATCCGCGTAGTGAGAGTGGGCCCGAAAGGACCCGCTCTTTTTTATTACCTGAACGCGGCTTGGCGGAAGATGTGGCCCGACGCGTGTCGGGAGAGTTCCGAAGCGGGCTTTGAAGTCTTAACCAAGCCTTAACCCAAGCTTTATCCAACGAGCGCTTTGACCTCTGATATGACCGAACCGAACCCTGGTTCCACCGATGCCGAATTGCTGGCCGAGCCGAGGCTCGTGGTCGAGCCGGGCGTGGCGGCACGGGTGTCCGCGGTCGCAGCGCCGGTGCTCGAGGGCATGGGCTATCGCCTGGTGCGGATCCGCATATCCGGAGAGGCCGGCTGCACCGTGCAGATCATGGCCGAGCGGCCGGACGGCTCGATGCAGCTCGAAGATTGCGAGGCGATCTCACGAGCGCTCTCGCCCGTGCTCGATGTCGCCGACCCCATCGATCGCGCCTATCGGCTGGAAATCTCCTCGCCGGGGATCGACCGGCCGCTGGTCCGCCGTTCCGATTTCGAGCGCTATTCCGGCCATCTGGTGAAGATCGAGATGGCGGTTGCTCATGAGGGCCGCAAGCGGTTCCGTGGCACGCTCGGTCCGGTCGAAGGCGATCGCGTGCATCTGCATCGCGACGACGTCAAGGCGGGCGATGATATTGATGTGCTCCTGACGATGGAGGATATCGGCGAGGCCCGGCTGGTGCTGACCGACGAGCTGATTGCGGAATCGATGCGCCGCGGCAAGGCCGAGGAGCGCCAGATGCGCAGGGATCTCGGCCTGGAGCCGCCGCAGGCGCCGCACGCCAAGATCAGCGAAAAGACCACCAAGAACACCAGGCCGAAGAAGAAGCCGGCCCCGACCAATACGAAGAAGCATCGCCTGGCCGCCGAACGCACGCGACGGGGCGAGATCGAGCCTGACGAAGGAGACTAGCCATGGCAGTCAGTGCCAATCGACTTGAATTGCTCCAGATCGCCGACGCAGTTGCGCGCGAGAAATCGATCGACCGCGGCATCGTCATCGCGGCGATGGAGGATGCTATCGCCAAGGCCGCGCGCGCACGTTACGGCAGCGAGACTGACGTTCACGCCGAGATCGACCCGAAGAAGGGTGAGCTGCGGCTGTCGCGCCACATGCTGGTGGTCGAGAAGGTCGAAAACCATTCCAACCAGATCTCGCTGGTCGACGCGCAGCGCGCCAATCCCGGCGCCCAGGTCGGCGACACCATCGCCGACACCCTGCCGCCGCTGGAATATGGCCGTATCGCCGCGCAGTCGGCCAAGCAGGTCATCGTGCAGAAGGTGCGCGAGGCCGAGCGCGACCGGCAATATCAGGAATTCAAGGATCGCATCGGCGACATCGTCAACGGCGTCGTCAAGCGCGTCGAATATGGCAGCGTGATCGTCGATCTCGGCCGCGGCGAAGCCATCATCCGCCGCGACGAGATGCTGCCCCGTGAAGTGTTCCGCAACGGCGATCGTGTCCGCGCCTACATCTTCGACGTCCGCCGCGAGACGAGAGGCCCGCAGATCTTCCTCTCCCGCACCCATCCGCAATTCATGGCGAAGCTGTTCGCGCAGGAAGTGCCGGAAATCTATGACGGCATCGTCGAGATCAAGGCGGTCGCCCGCGATCCGGGCTCGCGCGCGAAAATCGGCGTGATTTCCCGCGATTCCTCGGTCGATCCGGTCGGCGCCTGCGTCGGCATGCGCGGCTCGCGCGTGCAGGCGGTGGTGAACGAATTGCAAGGCGAGAAGATCGACATCATTCCCTGGTCGCCCGACATCGCGACCTTCGTGGTCAACGCGCTGGCGCCGGCCGAAGTGTCCAAGGTCGTCATCGACGAAGACCGCGAGCGCATCGAGGTCGTCGTGCCCGATACCAACAACCAGCTCTCGTTGGCGATCGGCCGCCGTGGCCAGAACGTGCGTCTGGCCTCGCAGCTCACCGGCTGGGACATCGACATCCTGACCGAGCAGGAGGAATCGGAGCGCCGCCAGGCCGACTTCGAGAACTCCACCCGCGTCTTCATGGAATCGCTCAACGTCGACGAAGTGGTCGGCCAGCTCTTGGCGTCCGAAGGCTTCACCTCGGTCGAGGAACTCGCCATGGTGGACCTCAAGGAACTCGCCGGCATCGAGGGCTTCGACGAGGAGACCGCGCAGGAGCTCCAGAGCCGCGCCCGCGAATATCTCGAGCAGCAGGAAGCCGAGATCGAGGCCAGGCGCAAGGAACTGGGTGTCGAGGACGCCGTCAAGGACGTGCCCGGCGTCACCTCCAAGATGCTGGTGAAGTTCGGCGAGAACGACATCAAGACGGTCGAGGACCTCGCAGGCTGCGCCACCGACGATCTGGTCGGCTGGACCGAGCGCAAGGAAGGCGGCGAGCAGACCAAATTCCCGGGCGCCCTCGACGGCATCGATATCTCCCGTGACGACGCCGAAGCGATGATCATGCAGGCCCGCGTCAAGGCCGGCTGGATCACCGAGGCCGATCTCGCCAAGCCGGCCGAAGAGGCTGAAGCGACCGAAGATCAGCCGGCTTAACGCGCGTTCCGCAAAAGTGGAGACCGGTTTTGCGTAAAGAACACGCGACTTAGAAGGCGAAGGAGGATGTCGCCCGGATGCTCGCCAGTATTGACAGCGAACTTGACCATGGACCGCGGACCGAAAGGTCCGCGACCATGCGGATGTGCGCGGTCAGTCGGCAGGTCCGGCCGATCGACGAGCTGATCCGCTTCGTCATTTCGCCGCAAGGCGACGTGGTTCCAGATCTCAAGCGCAAATTGCCCGGACGGGGCATGTGGCTCACAGCCTCCCGCGGGGTGGTTGCGGAAGCCGTACGGCGTCACCAATTTAGCAAGGCCTTCAAGCGCGAGCTGCGCATCCCTCAGACGCTTCCTGCCGACATCGAGGCGCTCCTGGTTCGGAGCGTGACGGAAGCCCTTGGGATCGCCGCCAAGGCCGGCCAGGTCGTGGCCGGTTTCGGCAAGGTCGAAAGCGCCCTAGGGGAAGGCACGGTCGAGGTCCTGATCCACGCCAGCGACGGGGCCGCGGACGGAATCCGCAAATTGGACATGCTGGCGCGTCAAAATGCCGGGAATCGCGGCGCCAAGCCGCAGATTCCCGTCGTTACCGCACTGAAATCGGTAGAATTGGATTTGGCACTGACCCGGTCAAATGTGATACATGCTGCCGTGCTCGCGGGCCCGGCGAGCAAGTCATTCCTGTCACGTAGCCAGATGCTGGTCCGATACCGGATGGCGGACGATGACAAGACTGCCGAAAAGCACGGCCAGGATTTCTGAGAGACAACGACGACCCAATTGGACGGTGCGGCAACGCACAACACTGATAAATCAGGATTAGGACTGCTGAATGGTTGATACCAAGACCCCTGGCGACAAGAAGCTGAGCGTTCCGAGCAAAACGCTATCGCTCAAGCCGCGCGTCGAAACGGGCACTGTGCGCCAGAGCTTCAGCCATGGCCGCAGCAAGTCGGTCGTGGTCGAGAAGCGCGGCAAGCGCCGCATCGACGGCACGCCTGAGCCGCAGGCTGCCGAGGTGGTGAAGCCCGCTCCGGTCGCGCCCGCGCCCGCCCCTTCGCGCCCTGCGCCGCCGCGCAACGCCGGCTCCGGCGTGGTGCTGCGCACGCTGACCGAGGACGAACGCTCCGCCCGTGCCAGCGCGCTGGCCGATGCCAAGGTGCGCGAAGTCGAAGAGCGCCGCCAGGCCGAGGAAGAGGCCCAGCGTCGCGCTGTCCGCGAGGCCGCCGAACGCGCCGAGCGCGAAGCCGCCGAATCTCGCCGCAAGGCCGAGGAAGAGCGCCACCGTCACGAGGACGAGGCCAAGCGCAAGGCCGAGACCGAGGCCAAGAAGCGCTTTGGCGAAGGCGAGCAGCCGCAATCCGCGCCGCGTCCCGCGGCAGCAGCCCCGTCCGCTCCTGCGCCGCGGCCGGGAGCGCCCGCCGCGCGACCTGGAACTTCGACGGCCCGCCCGGGAACGACGACGACGCGTCCTGGGACCAGCACGCAGCGGCCGGGCGGCGGACCTTTGGGTCGCGCGCCCGCAGTGGCAGCGGGTCCCGACGAGGACGATGGTCCGCGCCAGATCCGTCGTGGTCCCGGCGGCGCCGCGCGTCCCGTGGTCGCCCCCAAGCCCACCCACAAGCCCGGCCCGCAGAAAGAGCGCGGCCGCCTGACCGTCGTGACCGCACTCAATGCTGACGAAGTGCGCGAGCGTTCGATCGCCTCGTTCCGCCGCCGCACCCAGCGCTTGAAGGGCCATGCCTCGAATGAGCCGAAGGAAAAGCTCATTCGCGAGGTGGTGATTCCGGAAGCGATCACGATCCAGGAACTCGCCAACCGCATGGCCGAGCGCGCGGTCGACGTCATCCGCATGCTGATGAAGCAGGGCGCGATGCACAAGATCACCGACGTGATCGACGCCGACACCGCCCAGCTGATCGCCGAAGAGCTCGGCCACACCGTCAAGCGGGTTGCCGCGTCCGACGTTGAGGAAGGCCTGTTCGACGCCATCGACGATTCGACCGACACCGAGACACGCTCGCCTGTCGTGACAGTGATGGGCCACGTCGACCACGGCAAGACCTCGCTGCTCGACGCGCTCCGTCACGCCAACGTGGTGTCCGGCGAAGCCGGCGGCATCACGCAGCATATCGGCGCCTATCAGGTCGTCTCGCCCGAAAGCGGCAAGAAGATCACCTTCATCGACACGCCCGGCCACGCCGCGTTCACCGCGATGCGTGCCCGCGGCGCCAAGGTCACCGACATCGTCGTGCTGGTGGTCGCGGCCGATGACGGCGTGATGCCGCAGACGGTCGAAGCCATCAACCACGCCAAGGCTGCGCGGGTGCCGATCATCGTTGCCATCAACAAGATCGACAAGCCCGACGCCAAGCCCGAGCGCGTCCGCACCGAGCTGCTCCAGCACGAGGTGCAGGTCGAATCGTTCGGCGGCGATGTCGTCGACGTCGAAGTGTCCGCCAAGAACAAGACCAATCTCGACAAGCTGCTCGAGATGATCGCGCTCCAGGCCGATATCCTCGACCTCAAGACCAATTCGGAACGGCCGGCCGAGGGCACGGTGATCGAGGCCAAGCTCGACCGCGGCCGCGGCCCGGTCGCGACCGTTCTGGTCCAGCGCGGCACGCTCCGGGTCGGCGACATCATCGTCGCAGGCGCCGAGATGGGCCGCGTCCGCGCGCTGATCTCGGATCAGGGCGAGACGGTGCAGGAAGCAGGCCCCTCGGTGCCGGTCGAAGTGCTTGGCTTCAACGGTCCGCCGGAAGCCGGCGATCGTCTCGCAGTGGTCGAGAACGAAGCCCGTGCCCGCCAGGTCACCAGCTATCGTGCGCACCAGAAGCGCGAGAACGCGGCTGCCTCGATCTCCGGCATGCGCGGCTCGCTCGAGCAGATGATGTCGCAATTGAAGACCGCGGGCCGCAAGGAATTCCCGCTGATCATCAAGGCCGACGTGCAGGGCTCGCTGGAAGCGATCCTCGGCTCGCTGGAGAAGCTCGGCACCGACGAAGTCGCAGCCCGCATCCTGCATGCCGGCGTCGGCGGCATCTCGGAATCGGACGTGACGCTGGCCGAAGGCTTCAACGCCGCGATCATCGGCTTCTCGGTTCGTGCCAACAAGGAGGCCGCTGCGGCCGCCAAGCGCAACGGCATCGAGATCCGCTACTACAACATCATCTATGATCTCGTGGACGACGTGAAGAAGGCGATGAGCGGCCTGCTCGCGCCGACCTTGCGCGAAACCATGCTGGGCAACGCCTCGATCCTGGAGATCTTCAACATCTCCAAGGTCGGCAAGGTCGCCGGCTGCCGCGTCACCGACGGCACCGTGGAACGCGGCGCCAATGTGCGCCTGATCCGCGACAACGTCGTCGTGCACGAGGGCAAGCTGTCGACGCTGAAGCGCTTCAAGGACGAAGTGAAGGAAGTCCAGTCCGGTCAGGAATGCGGCATGGCCTTCGAGAACTACCACGACATGCGCGCTGGTGACGTGATCGAGTGTTACCGCGTGGAGACGATCCAGCGCTCCCTGTAAGTCCAAATCTTACCGAAGCGCCCGGATCTTTTTGAGCTGAAATTGCGGGAGTGCGATGGCCGCTTTTTCCGGCCATCCACCCCTCTTCGTTTCAACAGGACAAATGACAATGCCCGTGTCCCAGACACGGGCATGACGAGGTGATTTTCGAGAATGCCACGCCATCATCAGAAGAAGAGTTCCGCACCAGGCGGAGGCTCGCAACGTCAGTTGCGCGTCGGCGAGCAGGTTCGCCACGCGATGGCCGATATTCTGGCGCAAGGCAATGTGCATGATGCGGACCTCGAAGGTCACATCATCACCGTGCCGGAGGTGCGGATGTCGCCCGACCTGAAGCTCGCCACAGTCTACGTGATGCCGCTCGGTGGCCGCGACACCGAGATCGTCATCGCTGCGCTCGAGCGCAACAAGAAGTTCTTGCGCGGCGAAGTCGCCCGGCGCGTTAACCTGAAATTTGCACCTGACATTCGCTTCCGCGTCGACGAACGATTCGACGAAGCGGAACGGATCGAGAAGCTTTTGCGAACACCTGCGGTGCAAAAGGACCTCGAACAGGACTTGGAACAGGATCCGGATTCGGATCGGGAAGAAGAACGATGACGATGGACCCGGCTCACGACACGATCAGCGGCGAACAGGCCGATCAGCGCGAGGTGCAGAAGAATAATTTTGCGGACATGGGCGGCGATTCGCAGCCGCATCAGGAGCCGCGCCGCGTCAACAACGATCCGCGCGCCAAGCAGAAGGGCAACCAGGTTCGCCGCGACCGGCGCGACGTCCATGGCTGGGTCGTGCTCGACAAGCCGATCGGCATGACCTCGACGCAGGCGGTTGCGGTGCTCAAGCGGCTGTTCAACGCCAAGCGCGCCGGACACGCCGGCACGCTCGATCCCCTCGCCTCGGGCGGGCTGCCGATCGCGCTTGGGGAGGCGACCAAGACGGTTCCCTTCGTCATGGACGGCCGCAAGCGCTACCAGTTCACGGTGTGCTGGGGCGAGGAGCGCGATACCGACGACATCGAGGGTCGGGTGACCGCGACCTCGGACCAGCGTCCGACCCGTGAGGCCATCCTGGCCCTCCTGCCCCGCTTCACCGGGGTGATCGAGCAGATCCCGCCGCGCTATTCCGCGATCAAGGTCCAGGGCGAGCGCGCCTACGACCTCGCCCGCGACGGCGAGGTCGTCGAGCTGGCGCCCCGACCCGTCGAGATCCACCATTTAACCCTTTTAGATCAACCGGATAACGACCGGGCCGTGTTCGAGGCCGAGTGCGGCAAGGGCACCTATGTCCGCGCGCTGGCCCGCGATATGGGCCGGATTCTCGGCACTTATGGCCATATCTGCGCACTCAGGCGGACCCTGGTCGGCCCATTTGGCGAAAACGACATGATTCCACTGGATCAGCTGGAGGCTTTGTGCGATAGAGCCGCGTCCGGCGAGGGTAGCCTCGCCGACGCGCTTATGCCCGTTGAGACCGCGCTGGACGACATCCCGGCACTGGCCGTCACTCGGGCTGATGCGGCAAGGCTCCATCGGGGCCAGGCCGTTTTGTTGCGCGGACGGGATGCGCCCACTTGTAGCGGCACAGTCTATGTCACGGTGGCAGGCCGGCTTCTCGCGCTTGCTGAAGTCGGCAATGGCGAAATCATCCCCAAGCGTGTGTTCAACCTGACCGGCTTGACTGCCTCAACCGGTCGCAACGAGAGAAATTGACGATGTCGATTGCCGCAGAACGCAAAGCGGAAGTCATCAAGACGAATGCCAACAAGGCCGGCGACACCGGCTCGCCCGAGGTCCAGGTCGCGATCCTGTCGGAACGCATCAACAACCTCACCAACCATTTCAAGACCCACGTGAAGGACAACCATTCGCGTCGCGGCCTCTTGAAGCTGGTCTCGACCCGCCGCTCGCTGCTCGACTACCTCAAGAAGCGGGACGAAGCGCGGTACAAGGCGCTGCTCGAGAAGCACAACATTCGTCGCTAACAGTTCTTGCGCGCGCCAACGGCGCGCGTTTTCGCACGTGGCTTCGAACCAGAGCGCCTATTTTAAGCTTTTTGATCGAGGCTGCGCGCACGTCGGATGCGAGCCGTTGACGGCTGGCATCCGGGCACGATCGGCGAAAGACCGCGGTTCGGTGTTCGCATTCGTGCTGACTGAAAGTCCAGCAGCAATCCGGCGGCTGGGCACAACGGGCAAGGCGCCCGTATGACCCGAAAGGATGGACGCCATCCGAAATCCAGAAACCATGGCAGGATCGCAGGACGCTGATCACCCGCTTTGATCAGCGCCCCGCAATCTTGCGCATGGTTTTTGTTTTTCGCGAGCCGTCCTTCTTTCGAGAACCATGAAAGAAGACCTCTATGTTCAATAAGCATTCAGTCGAGATCGACTGGGGTGGACGCCCTCTCAAGCTGGAAACCGGCAAGATCGCCCGCCAGGCCGACGGCGCCGTCGTCGCCACCTATGGCGAGACCGTGGTGCTTGCCACCGTCGTCGCGGCGAAGGCGCCGCGTGAAGGCGTCGACTTCCTGCCGCTGACCGTCGACTATCAGGAAAAGACCTACGCTGCGGGCCGCATTCCCGGCGGCTATTTCAAGCGCGAGGGACGTCCGACCGAGAAGGAGACGCTGGTCTCCCGCCTGATCGACCGTCCGATCCGTCCGCTGTTCGTCGACGGCTGGCGCAACGAGACCCAGGTGATCGTCACCGTGCTCTCGCATGACATGGAAAACGACCCTGACATCGTCGCGTTGGTGGCCTCGTCGGCGGCGCTGACGCTATCCGGCGCACCGTTCAAGGGCCCGATCGGCGCGGCCCGCGTCGGCTTCGCCAATGACGAGTTCATCCTCAACCCGACGCTCGACGAAATGGTCGACACCCAGCTCGACCTCGTCGTCGCCGGCACGGCCGACGCCGTCCTGATGGTGGAATCGGAAGCCAAGGAGCTGAACGAAGACATCATGCTCGGCGCGGTGATGTTCGGTCACCGCCACTTCCAGCCGGTGATCAACGCGATCATCGAGCTCGCCGAGAAGGCCGCCAAGGAGCCGCGCGAAGTCACCGTGATCGACAATTCCGCGCTCGAGATGGAAATGCTCGGCCTCGTCGAGCAGGAGCTGCGCGCCGCCTACGCCATTCCGGTCAAGCAGGATCGCTACGCCGCGGTCGGCAAGGTCAAGGAGAAGATGCTGGCCCACTACTTCCCGGAGGGCGAGGAGCCGAAATACGACAAGCTCCGCGTCGCCGGCGTGTTCAAGGAGCTGGAAGCCAAGATCGTTCGCTGGAACATCCTCGACACCGGCAAGCGCATCGACGGCCGCGACAGCAAGACGGTGCGCAACATCGTCGCCGAAGTCGGCGTGCTGCCCCGCGCCCACGGCTCGGCGCTGTTCACCCGCGGCGAGACCCAGGCGATGGTCGTGACCACGCTCGGCACCGGCGAGGACGAGCAGTACATCGACGCGCTGTCGGGAACGTACAAAGAGACGTTCCTGTTGCACTACAACTTCCCTCCCTACTCGGTCGGTGAGACCGGTCGCCTCGGCGGCACCAAGCGCCGCGAGATCGGCCATGGCAAGCTGGCCTGGCGCGCGATCCACCCGGTGCTGCCGCCGCATCACGAATTCCCCTACACCACGCGCGTGGTGTCGGAGATCACCGAGTCGAATGGTTCGTCCTCGATGGCTTCGGTCTGCGGCGCTTCGCTCGCGCTGATGGATGCCGGCGTGCCGCTGAAGCGGCCGACCGCGGGCATCGCGATGGGCCTGATCCTCGAAGACAAGCGCTATGCGGTTCTCTCGGACATCCTCGGCGACGAGGACCATCTCGGCGACATGGACTTCAAGGTCGCCGGTACGGAAGTGGGCATCACCTCGCTCCAGATGGACATCAAGATCGAGGGCATCACCGAAGAGATCATGAAGGTCGCGCTCGCCCAGGCCAAGGATGGACGTATCCACATCCTCGGCGAGATGGCCAAGGCGCTCACCAACGCCCGCGCCGAGCTCGGCGAATACGCGCCGCGCATCGAGACCTTCAAGATCGCTACCGACAAGATCCGCGAAGTGATCGGCACCGGCGGCAAGGTGATCCGCGAGATCGTCGAGAAGACCGGCGCCAAGGTCAACATCGAGGACGACGGCACCGTGAAGGTCGCCTCCAGCGATGGCGAGGCGATGAAGGCCGCGATCAAGTGGATCAAGTCGATCGCGTCCGATCCGGAAGTCGGCCAGATCTATGACGGCACCGTCGTCAAGGTGATGGAGTTCGGCGCCTTCGTGAACTTCTTCGGCTCCAAGGACGGGCTCGTCCACATCAGCCAGCTCGCTTCGGCGCGCGTGCAGAAGACCTCCGACGTCGTCAAGGAAGGCGACAAGGTCAAGGTCAAGCTGCTCGGCTTCGACGACCGCGGCAAGACCCGCCTGTCGATGAAGGTGGTCGACCAGACCACCGGCGAAGACCTCGAAGGCAAGGACAAGGGCGGCGAGGGCGAAAAGGCTCCGCGCGAAGCCGCCGGCGAGTAAATCTCGCGGCATCAGAAAAACGAAGGGCGGCCTTTCGGCCGCCCTTTTTGTTTGGCGCTTGCTGAGCCGAGAGGGATCAGGCCGCGATGTCGTACCGGTCCAGGTTCATCACCTTGGTCCAGGCCTTGGCGAAGTCCTGCACGAACTTCTCCTTCGAATCCGAGGTCGCATAGACCTCGGCGAAGGCGCGGAGCTGCGAGTGCGCGCCGAAGATCAGATCGGCGCGCGTGCCGGTCCACTTCACCGCGTTGGTCTTGCGGTCGCGGGCCTCGTAGGTACCGTCAGCCGCAGGCGTCCACTGCGTGCTCATGTCGAGCAGATTGACGAAGTAGTCGTTGCTCAGCGTGCCCACCTTCGCGGTGAGAACACCGTGCTTCGAACCGTTCGCGTTGGCGCCGAGCACGCGCAGGCCGCCGACCAGCACCGTCAGCTCGGGTCCCGAGAGCTTCAGAAGCTGCGCGCGATCGACGAGGGCTTCCTCCTGCTGCAGGAACTGATGCTTCTTGCCGACATAGTTGCGGAAGCCATCGGCGCGCGGCTCGAGCGGCGCGAAGGACTCCGCGTCGGTCTGCTCCTGCGAGGCATCCATGCGGCCCGGCGTGAAGCCGACCTTGACGTCGACGCCGGCATCCTTGGCGGCCTTCTCGACCGCAGCGGTGCCGCCGAGGACGATGAGGTCGGCCAGCGAGACCTTCTTCGCGCCTGACGACGCGTTGAAGTCCTTCTGGATCGCTTCGAGCTTGCCGAGCACCTTGGAGAGCTGAGCCGGCTGGTTCACCTCCCAGTCCTTCTGCGGGGCAAGACGGATGCGCGCGCCGTTGGCGCCGCCGCGCTTGTCCGAGCCGCGGAACGTCGAGGCCGACGCCCAGGCGGTCGAGACCAGCTCGGACACCGAAAGGCCCGAAGCCATGATCTTGCTCTTCAGCGCAGCGATGTCCTGGTCGCTGACCAGCTCGTGGTTCACGGCCGGAATCGGATCCTGCCAGATCAACGTCTCCTTCGGCACCAGCGGGCCGAGATAGCGCTGGATCGGACCCATGTCGCGATGGGTGAGCTTGAACCAGGCGCGGGCAAAGGCGTCCGCGAACAGAGCCGGGTTCTCCAGGAAGCGGCGCGAGATCTTTTCATAGGCGGGATCGAAGCGCAGCGAGAGGTCGGTGGTCAGCATGGTCGGCCGATGCTTCTTCGACTTGTCGAAGGCGTCGGGAATGATCGCGTCGGCGCCCTTGGCCGTCCACTGGTTCGCACCGCCCGGGCTCTTGGTCAGCTCCCATTCGTATTTGAACAGGTTCTCGAAGAAGTTGTTGCTCCACTTCGTCGGCGTCGTCGTCCAGGTCACCTCGAGGCCGCTGGTGATGGAATCGCCCGCCAGGCCCGACGCGTGCTTGCTCTTCCAGCCGAGGCCCTGATCTTCCAGCGCACCCGCTTCCGGCTCCGGTCCGACCAGCGAGGGATCACCCGCGCCATGGGTCTTGCCGAAGCTATGGCCACCGGCGATCAGCGCAACGGTTTCCTCGTCGTTCATCGCCATGCGGGCGAAGGTCTCGCGGATGTCCTTGGCCGCAGCAACCGGATCCGGCTTGCCGTTCGGGCCTTCCGGATTGACGTAGATGAGACCCATCTGCACCGCGCCGAGCGGCTCGGCGAGCTGGCGTTCGCCGCTGTAGCGTTCGTCGCCCAGCCACGTGCCCTCGGGACCCCAATAGAGCTCTTCCGGCTCCCAGACGTCGGCGCGGCCACCCGCAAAACCAAACGTCTTGAAGCCCATCGATTCCAGCGCGACGTTGCCGGCGAGCACCATCAGATCGGCCCAGGAGATCTTGCGGCCATACTTCTGCTTGATCGGCCAGAGCAGACGGCGCGCCTTGTCGAGATTGGCGTTGTCGGGCCAGCTGTTGAGCGGCGCGAAGCGCTGCTGTCCGGCGCCGGCGCCACCACGGCCGTCGGTGATGCGATAAGTGCCGGCGCTGTGCCAGGCCATGCGGATCATCAGGCCGCCATAGTGACCGAAATCGGCGGGCCACCATTCCTGCGAGTCGGTCATCAGTGCGGTCAGGTCCTTGATGACCGCGTTCAGGTCGAGCGTCTTGAATTCCTTGGCATAGTCGAAGTCCTTGCCCATCGGATCGGACAGGCTGGAATTCTTGTGCAGCATCTCGATGCTGAGCTGCGTCGGCCACCAGTCGCGGTTCACCCGCGTGGGTTTTCCGCCCGAAAACGGGCACTTCGAAGTGTCGTCCATGAATACCTCCTCTGGTGGCGTCGAACTCGCGCCTTTGACCAGGTAGAACCACTCTAAGCGTCGCGTTCGATCAGGGGAAGTTGACTTTAATGATCGCTGCGATAGGATTTTCTGATGATCAACGTGACCCTGCGCCAGCTCCGGTACTTCGATGCGCTGGCGCGCCATGGTCATTTCGGCCGCGCGGCCGAGTCCTGCTCCATCTCGCAACCAGCCTTGTCGATGCAGATCAAGGAGTTGGAGCAAGCGCTGGGCGGCCTGCTGTTAGAGCGCAACGCGCGGCAGGTGGCGCTGACCCGGTTCGGCGAGGAGCTCTCCCAGCGCGTCCGCGACATATTACGCTCGGTCGATGAGCTCGGCGATTTCGCCCGCGCCTCGCAGGATCGCTTCGCCGGCCGCTTACGCATCGGCATGATCCCGACGATCGCGCCTTATCTCCTGCCCACGATCACCAAGAATCTCACGCGCACGCATCCGGAGCTCGATATCCGCGTGCGCGAGACCATGACGCCGCGGCTGATCCAGGAGTTGGTGGAGGGACGGCTCGATACCGCCATCGTCGCGCTGCCGGTGTCGGAGCCCTCGCTCACTGAGGTCGCCCTGTTCGAGGAAAAATTCCTGCTGGTCCGGCCGGGCGCGGATGAGGGCACACCGGCACCGTCGCGGGAGATGATGCGCGAGATGCGGCTGTTGCTGCTCGAGGAGGGCCACTGCTTCCGCGACCAGGCGCTGTCGTTCTGCAACATGCAGTCGGCGCCACCGCGCGAGATGCTGGACGCCAACTCGCTGTCGACGCTGGTCCAGATGGTCAGCGCCGGCATCGGCGTGACGTTGATCCCGGAGATGGCGGTTCCGGTGGAGACACGATCGGCCTCGGTCTCGCTCGCGCGCTTCCGCGATCCGCAGCCGTCCCGCACCATCGGCATGGTCTGGCGCAAGACCAGCCCGCTGGCCCGGCAGCTGCTGCAGATCTCCGAGGTGGTGTGCCTGTCGGCCGGCAAGGTGCGGGCGCGGCAAGCCGTGCGCAGCCAAAGAGCTTAGCTTTTCGATGCCGCATCCGGTCATCCGTCCCGCCCGTGCAGACGAATACGACGAGGTCGGCCGCGTCTGGATGGAGAGCTGGGTCTCGACCGGCCTCGCCGAAGCCAGCGACTTTCTGCTGGCAAACCTGCGCGCGCGCATCCGGCGCGAGATCGAGGACGGCTGGAGCCTGTTCGTCGCCGACGATCACGGCACCATCGCCGCGATGCTGGCGCTACATCTGCCAAAACTCTATCTTGACATGCTGTTCGTCGCGCCCGCCTATCAGGGCCAATCGCTCGGCCGGCAATTGCTCGCCTTCACCCGTACGCAAATGCCTGACGAGATGTCCCTGCGTTGTGTCCGCGAGAACGAAAAAGCCTGGCTCTGGTACGAGCGCGAAGGTTTTGTGTTCGAGAAGGAAGAGATCGAGCCGTCGAACGGGTTCACGATGAAGTATTATCGATGGAAGCAGCAGCGGCCGACCGGATAGACGATGTACGCCGGATGCAGCTTGCGGTTGTCACACTCCCACCCTAGTGTGGCGCGTCCCGTGCCCCCTCGCCTCTGATCCCTCTTGGAATCCATGTTTCGATCTGCTGCCTCGGTGCTCGTCCTGCTGTCCTTTCTGGCTCCAGCAGCGGCGCAGACGCCTCCTGCGACCACCGCGCCGTCGGCTCCTGCAAAGTCCCCAGCAAAGAAGCAAGTGCCGAAAGCCACGCCGGATTCGAAGCGGATCAGTCCCGCAGATGCGGGAGCATGCGAAATCGGCCTCCTTTCCGTGATCGCCAATCGATTTGGCGTCCAGCAGGTCGGCTTCACCATGTTCGGGAATGAGTACACGCCCGTCCCTGTCGACAGTTGGGGGCTTGACGATCTCATCATATCGCGGGTTCGTGCCGCCGCGTCCGGGAAGTCGGTCAGGCGCATCGCGTATTCGCCCGGTGCCTGGACACGTGCCGCCGAGTCGGGATCGCCCATGCTAAGACGGAACCCGGAGCGGCAGGAATTCGTGCAACAGAGCGCCGCGAGCTCCCGGTGTCAGCGCTATGTCCTGGTGGAGCGATTCCAGAACGGCTTCAGCAATACCAACCAATCCGTCGAAGGTTTTGGTATCGTGAAGTGGGGCAATCCCATCAAGCGGCGTACGTTCCTGTTCGCATTGACCTACGTCACCGTGTACGATGGGCAGTCGTTCGAGGTCATCAAGAAGGGCGCCGCTAGCCTGGATGACGAACCGATGGTGTCACGCGTGTTGGGGATCAATCCAATCAGCGGGCCCAACCGAGAGCTGGACGAGTCCGCTTTCCCGGCCGCGCCAGCCGAGGCGGCAGCCAACCCGAAGCTGCGCGACGGTGTTCGTGCGCTGCTGACGACAAGTCTCGACCGGACATTGCCCCGGCTGCTCCAGCAATAAGGGATTCCCCATGATCAAGCTCTATTGGTCGCCCCGCTCGCGCTCGTTCACGACACTCTGGCTGATGGAGGAGAGCGGCCTTGCCTATGAGCGTGTGCTGACCGACATCTCGACCGGCGCGCAGAAGGCGCCGGATTTCCTCAAGGTCAATCCGATGGGCAAGGTGCCGGCGCTCGCCGACGGCGATGTTGCGCTCGGCGAAGCCGCCGCGATCTGTGCCTACATTGCCGACCGCTATCCCGAGACCAAGCTTGCGCCGGGGATCACCGATCCGCGCCGCGGGCGCTATCTGCAATGGCTGTTCTTTTCGCCGGGCTGCATCGAGCCCGCCATCATCCAGATCTTCACCAAGATCGAGATCCCGACCTCGACCGCCGCCTGGGGCAGCGCGACGCAGGTGTTCGACGTGCTGGAAGCTGCGCTCGCCAAGGGGCCGTGGATTCTCGGCGAGGAATTTTCGGCCGCCGACGTCACGATCGGCTCGGGCCTGAATTTCGCGGTGCGTCTGTTCAAGATGGTGCCGTCGCGCCCCGCCTTCGACGCCTATCTCGCGCGCTGCATGGCGCGGCCGGCATTCCAGCGTGCGGAGAAGATCGCGGCGGGGTGAGGCAAGATCGTAGGGTGTGTTAGCGAAGCGTAACCCACCGCTGTTCGTCTCCGCTGAAGCACAAGAGGTGGGTTACGCCTTCGGCTAACCACCCTACGGAATCCCGGTCTATTCCGTCTTCAAATCATCAGGCTTCGGCATCAGGACGATGTTGTAGCCGGAATCGACATAGTGGATCTCGCCGGTCACGCCGCCGGAGAGATCCGACAGCAGATACAGCGCCGAGCCGCCGAGCTCATCGAGCGTGACGCCGCGGCGGAGCGGCGCATGTTTTTGCATGAAGGCGAACATCGCGCGCGCCTCGCCGATGCCGGAGCCGGCGAGCGTGCGGATGGGCCCTGCGGAGATCGCGTTGACGCGGATGCCGCGCGGTCCGAAATCGGAGGCGAGATAGCGCACCGAGGCTTCCAGCGCCGCCTTGGCCACCCCCATCACATTGTAGTTCGGCATCGCGCGTTCCGAGGCGCCGAAGGTCAGCGTGATCATGCTGCCGCCCTCCGTCATCAGCTCGGCGGCGCGCTTTGCGATTTCCGTGAACGAGAAGCAGGAGATCACCATGGTGCGCGAAAAGTTCTCGCGGCTGGTGTCGGCGTAGCGGCCCTTCAGCTCGTTCTTGTCGGCAAAGCCGATGGCGTGGATCACGAAGTCGAGCTTGCCCCACTTTTCGCGCAGCACATCGAAGGTCGCATCGACGCTGGCGATGTCCTCGACATCGCAAGGCAGCACCAGATCGACCCCGAGTTGCTCGGCCAGCGGCTTGACGCGCTTGCCGAGAGCCTCGCCCTGGAAGGTGAAGGCAAGCTCCGCACCGTGGGCATGCAGCGTCTTCGCCATGCCCCAGGCGATCGAATGATCATTGGCGATGCCCATGATCAGACCGCGCTTCCCTTTCATCAAACCTTCCATCTCGCCACTACCTTCCGTTTTCGTCACGCCCGGTTTGTCCCGGGCATCAGCACTTCCAACCCCGGGGCCAATACGTGGATGGCCGGGACGTCTAGCGCGAAGACGCGCTTCGCGCTTTCGCCCGGTCATGACGAGAAAATCAACAGTCCGCCAATGGCGTTACGCATCCAGCCGGCTGAACACCAGCGTGGCATTCGTGCCGCCGAAGCCGAAGGAGTTCGACAGCACGGTGCCGATCTTGATGTTGTCGATGCGCTTGCGCACGATCGGCATGTCGGCGAACACGGGATCGAGCTCCTGGATGTGCGCGCTCTCGCAGATGAAGCCGTTGTTCATCATCAGCAGCGAGTAGATCGCCTCCTGCACGCCGGTGGCGCCCAGCGAGTGGCCGGTCAGCGCCTTGGTCGCCGAGATCGGCGGACACTTCTCGCCACTTCCGAACACCCTTCGCAGCGCCTCGATCTCCGGGGGATCGCCGGCCGGCGTCGAGGTCGCGTGGGGATTGATGTAGTCCACCTTGGTCTTCACCGTCGACATCGCCATGCGCATGCAGCGCTCGGCGCCTTCCCCCGATGGCGCGACCATGTCGTAGCCGTCCGAAGTCGCGCCGTAGCCGACGATCTCGCCGTAAATGCGGGCGCCGCGCGCCTTGGCATGCTCGAGCTCTTCCAGCACCAGCACGCCGGCGCCGCCGGCGATGACGAAGCCGTCGCGGTTGAGGTCGTAGGGACGCGAGGCCGTGGCAGGCGTGTCATTGTACTTCGAGGACATCGCGCCCATGGCGTCGAACAGCACCGACAGCGACCAGTCCAATTCTTCGCAGCCACCGGCGAAGATGACGTCCTGCTTGCCGATCTGAATCGTCTCATAGGCATTGCCGACGCAATGGTTCGACGTCGCGCAAGCCGAGGAGATCGAGTAGTTCACGCCCTTGATCTTGAACCAGGTCGCAAGCGTCGCGGAGGCCGTGGACGACATCGCCTTCGGCACAGCAAACGGTCCGACGCGCTTCGGACCCTTGGTGCGGGTGATGTCGGCGGCTTCGACGATGGTGCGGGCGGACGGGCCGCCTGAGCCCATGATGATGCCGGTGCGGATATTGGAGACTTCATCAGGCGACAGACCGGAGTCCTGAATCGCCTGCTCCATCGCGATATGATTCCACGCCGCGCCCTGACCGAGGAAGCGCATGGCGCGACGGTCGACCACCGTCGCAGGATCGAGCGTCGGCGCGCCGGCGACCTGCGAACGAAAGCCGAGCTCGGCATATTTCTCCGCCCGAGAAATGCCCGACTTCGCCTCGTGAAGGCTCGCAAGCACTTCCTGGGTGTTGTTTCCGATCGACGAGACGATGCCCATCCCGGTGACCACAACCCGCCTCATGACAGCCTCGCCCTGCTCGTTGTCTTCTTGCTCGTTCTCTTCGTGATGATGCGCTCAGCCCAGGCTCGTGCCCTGCTTGAACAGGCCGACCTTCAGGTCCTTGGCGCGATAAATAATCTGCTCGTCGACCGAAAGCCACCCGTCGGCGATCCCGAGCACCAGCTTTGAACGCATCACGCGTTTGATGTCGACGTTGTACACAACCTTGCGCGCCTCGGGCAGCACCTGGCCGCTGAACTTCAGCTCGTTCAGGCCCAGCGCGCGACCACGACCTTCGCCCCCGGTCCAGCCCAGATAAAACCCGACCATTTGCCACAGCGCGTCGAGGCCGAGGCAGCCGGGCATCACCGGATCGTTCTTGAAGTGGCAGCCGAAGAACCAGAGGTCGGGCTTGACGTCGAGTTCGGCGCGCACCACGCCCTTGCCGAACTCCCCGCCATTGTCGTTGATCTCCGTGATGCGATCGAACATCAGCATCGGCGGCAACGGCAACTGGGCATTGCCCGGACCGAACATCTCGCCGCGGGCACAGGCCAGCAGATCTTCGTATTCGTAACCGTTGCGCCTGTTCAGCATGCACGAGCCTCTGTTTGAATTCCGGTTGAGCGGCGTTTTTTGGCGAAAATGGGCCCCGTCTCGGTCGGAGAGCAACGCCAATTGCCACCGTCAGGCGCGGCTCCCGCATGCCCCGGATGGACTGCCGGCCGGGCCTCCATGCCCGGCTGCGCCAAAATCGGCTAAGCGGAACCGCGCGCTCTCTAACACAGGCCATTTCGGGTGGCAAAGCGCATCCATGAAGGTAAAATGACGCGATCCGAGCCCGGTTCCAAGTCTGATTAGAACCTCTCTAGTTGCGAGAAACTTGCATCTGCATCTTTCGCTCCTTATATTGCAAAGAGATATTGTTCACGCGTGCCGAAATGTGGAAATGAGCGAGAATACCGCGCCCCATCACGATGACGACGTTCACGCCGCGGCCCTCTTGTCCGGCCGCCAGCCGGCTTTGACCGGCTGCCCCTGGCACGACGTCAACGAAATGCTCCAATCCGCCGGGCTTCGCCCGACGCGCCAGCGCATGGCGCTCGGCTGGCTGTTGTTCGGCAAGGGTGCTCGCCACCTCACGGCTGAAATGCTCTACGAGGAAGCGACACTGGCCAAGGTCCCGGTGTCGTTGGCGACCGTCTACAACACGCTGAACCAGCTCACCGATGCGGGCCTGCTCCGCCAGGTCAGCGTCGACGGCACCAAGACCTATTTCGACACCAACGTCACCACCCACCATCACTACTATCTCGAGAACAGCCATGAGCTGGTCGACATCGAGGATCCGCATCTGGCGCTGTCCAAGATGCCGGAGGTGCCGGAGGGTTACGAGATCGCGCGCATCGACATGGTGGTGCGCCTGCGCAAGAAGCGCTGAGATCGATCTAAACTACTGAATTCGTCGTCATGGCCGGGCTTGTCCCGGCCATTATCGTTTTTACGCTGTCATTCCGGGATGACGCCTGTCGGCGTCAGTTGACCTGCTCGTCCGAGTACACGCCCCAGAGGCGCTCCTGCTGGATCCAGCCGTCAAAGCCATTGCCGGTGACGCGGCACCAGTTTGCAGTGCACTTCTTCACCTGCGTGACGACGCCCGCCTGGAGCTTTGCTGCAACCGCGCTGTCGAGATCGGCACGATCGTAGATCGGGGCAAGATCGTCCTTGTGCTTCATGGTCACCACCGCAGTGCGGCGGCCCGACAGCAGCGAGTGATAGACCCAGCCCTCGGCGCCCTCGGAATCGCGCACCCGGCGCCAATTCTCGAACTCGGCGGTGATTTCGACCGGCAGGCCGGCACGGGTATAGACCCAGGCCACGTCATTGTCCTTGGTCGGGCCGGCGCGAACATTGACGTGATCCGATTTGAGGCTGACGTAACGCGGCACCGGCAGGCCGCTGGCGGTCTGGGGCGTGGTCTCCTTGGCCGAGTGCGAGGGGCCGACCGAAGCGCTCAACCAGGTGCAAACGAGCGCCATCACCGAACAAAAACGCCCCAACGCCATCAACCCGTCTCCTGTCGAGGACCCGGCCTTGCCGGACCCTCACCCCAAAATTCCAAAACCCTGCCGCATCGATCCCGACCCGCCCCACGCGGGGTTCCCCAAGCCGGCCCGTGGTTCTTGTCTTGGCCCGGCCTTCTGCTAGAGAGGACGGGCACTTGAACAACCAGTTTGCCCCGATTATCCGGCCGGAAATCTCGGGAGAGCTTGGAGGAAACGCCGGGGACGGACACGGCAAGGGCAGTGTCGAACAACCGGGTTAATGAGGCCTCAACGACCAGCCTTTGGCGACAGAGGCGGCCTGCGACGCCTCATGAGAGCAGGACATGTCGGTGAAGAAAAAGCCCCTCGTCGTGGTGACGCGCAAGCTGCCGGATTCGATCGAGACGCGGATGCGCGAATTGTTCGACGCGCGGATCAATCTCGAGGACACCCCGATGTCCGCCGAACAGATCGCGGAAGCCGCGCGCACCGCCGACGTGCTGGTTCCGACCGTCACCGACCACATCAGCGCCGACATCGTCAACCAGCCCGACTGCAAGCTGCGCCTGATCGCCAATTTCGGCAATGGCGTCGACAATATCGATGTCGAAGCCGCGCACGCCCGCGGCATCACCGTCACCAACACGCCGAAAGTTCTGACCGAGGATACCGCCGACATGACCATGGCGCTGATCCTCGCCGTGCCCAGGCGAATGATCGAAGGCGCCTCGATCCTGACCGAAGGAAAACCCTGGCCTGGCTGGTCGCCGACCTGGATGCTCGGCCATCGCATCGGGGGAAAACGGCTCGGTATCATCGGCATGGGCCGCATCGGTCAGGCGGTCGCGCGCCGCGCCCGCGCCTTCGGCCTGCAGATCCACTATCACAACCGCCGTCCCGTAGCCCCGAAGATCGCCGAAGAGCTTGGCGCGACCTATTGGGAAAGCCTCGACCAGATGCTGGCGCGAATGGACATCATCTCGGTGAATTGTCCGCATACGCCGGCGACCTATCATTTGCTCTCGGCGCGGCGGCTGAAGCTGATCCGGAAAGACGCCTATATCGTCAACACCGCGCGCGGCGAGGTCACCGACGAGGACACGTTGATCAAGCTGATCGAAGGCGGCGAGATCGGCGGCGCCGGGCTCGACGTCTACGAGCACGAGCCCGCGGTCAATCCAAAGCTGGTGCGGCTCGCCAAGGCCGGCAAGGTGACGCTGCTGCCGCATATGGGCTCGGCCACGATCGAAGGCCGCGTCGAGATGGGCGAGAAGGTGATCATCAACATCCGCACCTTCCTCGACGCCCACAAGCCGCCGGACCGCGTGCTGCCGAGCATGCTCTAGGATTTGTCCGTTCCGCGCCTGCGCCAGTCTGCTGCGAAATCGACGAAGGCACGCAGCGCGGGCGGCGTTTGCCGCCGGCTCGGGTAGTACAGGAACGGGCCGGGAAACGGCTCGCACCAATCCGCCATCAAGCTGACCAGCGCGCCGGAGTTCAGGGCATCGCCGACATAGCCATCGAGCGTCGTCCAGATGCCGGCGCCGTCGAGCGCGGCGCGCATCGCAAGGTTCATGTTGGTCGAGATCAGTTTTGCGGGTGGATCGACCTTCACGACCTGGCCGGCTTTCTCGAACTCCAGATCGTGCATGACGCCGCTGGAATACCGCGCGCGGATGCAATCGTGCTCGAGCAGATCCTTCGGATGTTTCGGCCTGCCGCGGCGCGCAAGGTAGGCAGGCGATGCGACGACGACGTAGCTCTGCGGGCCGCTCAGCGGGATCGCCACCATGTCCTGCGCGAGATGCTCGCCGTAGCGCACACCGGCATCGTAACCGGCGCTGACGATGTCGACGAAGCCGCTTTCCGAGACGATGTCGAGATCGACCTGCGGATAGGCGTTAAGAAACGGCCCGACCATCGGCGCCAGCACGAGATCGACTGCCGGCGGCGGCGCATTGATGCGCAGGCGGCCCGAGGCGACCTCGCGCAGGCCCCGGACCTGATCGAGCGCATCGCCGACATCGCGCAGCGCCGGCGCCACCCGCGACAGCAGCAGTTCGCCCGCCTCGGTCAGGGCGACGCTGCGGGTGGTGCGGTTCATCAGGCGGACGCCGAGGCGCTCCTCCAGGTCCCGCAGCCGTTGGCTAAGGCTCGACACGGACACACGAATTTCAATCGCGGCACGCCGGAAATTGCGGTTGCGGGCAATTGCCACGAAGACATCGAGATCGCGCAAATCGGGCTCGGCCATTGTCCTCTAATGTGAACAAGCTATTCCATATTGTCCAGCTTATCGGCGCAATCAAGCGGGCGCATATCTGGCCTCATCACGCGGCGCAGTCAGCCGCCTTTCGAGGAGAGCCATCATGGAACAGCGCAAACTTGGTTCAACCGGTCCCACCGTCTCGGCCCTCGGGCTCGGCTGCATGGGCATGTCGGATATCTATGGCTCCGCCGATCGCGGCGAGGCCATCGCCACCGTGCAGGCGGCGATCGATGCCGGCATTACCTTGCTCGACACCGGCGACTTCTACGCGATGGGTCACAACGAGATGCTGGTTTGCGAGGCGCTGAAGGATATCTCGCGCGACAAGGTGCAGATCAGCGTCAAGTACGGCGCGCTGCGTGGTCCCGCCGGCGAGTTCGCTGGGATGGACACGAGGCCGGCCGCGACCAAAAACTTCCTCGCCTATTCATTGCAACGCCTTGGCACCGACTATGTCGACATCTATCGCCCCGCGCGGCTCGACCCCAACGTTCCCATCGAGGAGACCATCGGCGGCCTCGCCGATCTCGTGAAGGCCGGCTACATCAGGCATATCGGCCTGTCCGAGGTCGGCTCCGACACCATCCGCCGCGCACACGCCGTGCATCCGATCGCCGATCTCCAGATCGAATATTCGCTGATCGAGCGCGGCATCGAACGCGATATCCTCAAGACCTGCCGCGAGCTCGGCATCGGCATCACGGCTTATGGCGTGCTCGCGCGCGGCTTGATCAGCGGCCATTGGACCAGGGACAGCGGCAAGGCCGGCAAGGATTACCGGCTGATGACGCCGCGTTTCCAGGGCGCGAACCTCGATGCCAATCTCGCGCTCGTCGAATCGCTGCGCACGATTGCAAACGATGTCGGCGCGACGCCGGCGCAAGTTGCGATCGCCTGGGTGGCGGCGCAGGGCAAGGAGATCGTGCCGCTGGTCGGCGCGAGAACTCGCAATCGTCTCACCGAATCGCTCGGCGCGACCAGGTTCACGCTGACACCGGCTCATCTCGCTGCGCTGGCAAAAGCCTTCCCGCCGGATGTCGCTTCCGGCACGCGCTACGCCGCCGAGCAGATGGCGCATCTCGACAGCGAGAAACCGGCCACGGCGTAACCGCGGCAATCAACTGCGGTGGGCGCTGAGGTCGGTGACGACGGGCCCATCGCCGTTGAGCGGATTGGCGGGATCGCGCGAATAGCGCAGCGTCTCGAAGCGCATTGCGCGCGCATCGATCATCAGGAGGCGGCCGATGAGGCCGTCGCCGAAACCGACGATCTCGCGGATGGCCTCCAGCGCCATCATCGAGCCGAGCACACCCGCCAGCGCACCCATGACGCCGGCTTCCGCGCAGGCCGGCACGGTGCCGGGCGGCGGTGCCTCCGGAAACAGGCAGCGATAGGTCGGGTTGAATTCGCCCTGCTCGTTCGTCTCATGCGCGCGGATGGTGGTGAGCGAGCCGTCGAAGGTGCCGAGCGCGGCGGTAATCAGCGGCCGCTTCGCGAAGAAGCAGGCGTCCGAGACCAGATAGCGCGTCGAGAAATTGTCGGAGCCGTCGAGCACGAGATCGTAGTCGCCAATCAGGCTCAGCGCATTGTCGGCATTCAGCCAGGTGGCGTGACCGACGAAACGGACATGCGGATTGAGCGCCGCAATCCGTTCCGCCGCGCTCTCGACCTTGTGCCGGCCGATATCGGGCGTCGTATGGATCACCTGGCGTTGCAGGTTGGACAGCGACACCACGTCGTCGTCGACCACGCCGAGCGTCCCGACGCCGGCAGCAGCCAGATACATCAGAGCGGGCGCGCCGAGCCCGCCGGCGCCGATCACCAGCACGGAAGCCCGCTTCAGCGCGGCCTGGCCGGGACCGCCGACATCGCGCAGCACGATATGGCGGGCGTAGCGTTCGAGTTCGTCCGGACTCAGCATCGTCGTACGTCTCTCCTACCAAGCCGTCGCTGTCACTCCTCATGGTGAGGAGGCGCAAAGCGCCGTCTCGAACCATGCAGGCCCCGATCTCGCCCGGGGCCATCCTTCGAGACGCGACCTTCGGCCGCTCCTCAGGATGAGGGCCTGAGTCCGCGGCCTCTACGGCACCTGAACCACCGCTACATTGTTCGCGACCAACGAGATGTGCTTCAATGGCATTGCGTTCAATGGGCTGGCTGGATTTGTCATGAGATCGATGCTTGCGGCAACACTGATGTTTGCGTCTGCCACAGGCGCGCAGGCCCAGATGACGACGCCACAAATCCCCGGCTCCGCCCCGAAAACGGTCCAGACCGTTCCGGTCAAGCCTCCGGCCATGCAGACGCCGTCGGCGACGGCCGACGCCATGGCAAAAGCGGAACGGCTGTCGCTGCAGTCGGACCTCGCCTGGGTCGGCCAGTATAACGGCGCCATCACCGGCGACGTCAGCGAGCGCATGGTCAACGCCATCAAGGAGTACCAGAAGGCCAAGGGCGGCAAGCCGACCGGCGTGCTCAATCCGCAGGAGCGCGCCGCGCTCGCCGAGACGGCGCGAAAGAAGCAGGACAGCGTCGGCTGGAAGATCGTGACGGAGCCGACCAGCGGCGCCCGGCTCGGCATCCCCTCGAAACTGGTGCCGCAGCAGGCGAGCGACGCCAACGGCTCGAAATGGACCTCGCCGACCGGCACGGTGCAGGTGCTGCTCAGCCGCCGCAAGGAGGTGAACCCGACCTCCGCAAAGCTCGCCGACCTGGAGAAGGAGCCGTCGGGACGCAAGGTCGACTACACCGTGGTGAAGCCCGACTTCTTCGTGCTGTCGGGCTTGCAGGGCCTGAAGAAGTTTTACGTGCGCGGCAGCTTCAAAGGCGATGAGGTCCGCACCATGACGATCCTCTACGACCAGGCGACCGAGAACACGGTCGAGCCGGTCGTGATCGCGATGTCGAGCGCCTTCAATGCATTTCCGTCGGGCCCGCAACCCGGGCCGCCGCCGCGCAAGACCGTCGAATACGGGACCGGCCTAGTCGTCAGCGACGATGGCGCAATCGTTGCCGACCGCCTCGTCACCGACGGCTGCCTCGCGATCACGATCGCCGGCCATGGCAGTGCCGACCGCCTCACTGATGACAAGGAGCGCGGTCTTGCGCTGTTGCACATCTACGGCGCACGCGGCCTGAAGCCGTTCAGCCTTGCTGGCGGCGCGGCAAAGACGAACGTGGACGTCGTCGGCATCGCCGATCCGCAGAGCCAGGGCGGCGCCGGCAGCGTATCGGTCGTCAAGGCTGCACTGGCGCCGGCCCCGAGCAGCGAGTCCACGCTGTCCCCGCCGCCGGCGGTCGGGTTTTCCGGTGGTCCGGCGATCGATGACGACGGCAAGTTCGCCGGCATTGCGCTGTTGAAGCCGACGATGGTGGCGGGACCTGCGACATCAGTGCCGGCGTCGCAGGCCGTGATGGTGTCCGCGGATGCGGTGCGCGATTTCCTGAAGGCGAACAGTGTCGCGGCGAACGGCACGTCGACGGACGCAAGGGCCGCCGTCGTCCGCGTGATCTGCGTGCGGAAGTAATCTGCGCGACAATCACTCTCTCCAGTGTCCCGGACGCGGTGCGGCACGAAGTGCCGCTCCGCTGCGTCCGAGGCACGAGATCAACCAAGCCGCGAGCATCATCACACGTACCACTACGGGTCCAGTAATGGTACGGATTCGCTGGCATTCCCTATTCCGCCATCATCGTTGCTGCTGATTCGGACTCCGCGATCCCCATTGGATCGGGCCGGCACGTCCTGAGCGAGAAGAGCTCAGCATCGAAATCGATGCACGTTCGCGTGGCGTATTCCTGACCCCAAGCACTCCAAAGGATTGATCTTCAAATGCACACGATCGTACTGGCCACCCAAAAGGGTGGCAGCGGGAAGAGCACGCTCGCCATCGGCCTCGCGCTCGCGGCCAAGCAGGCCGGCTTCACCGTCCGCCTGATCGAGACCGACCCGCAGGGCACCCTGTCCAACTGGCAGCGCCGCCGCACCGCCGACGACCTTGTCGTCGAGCCGATCTACCATGCCGCCGACATCGCACCGCGCCTGAAGATGCTGGCCGACAGCGGCCTTCAGCTCGCGATCGTCGACACTGCCGCCGGCCTTAGCGCCGCGACCACCGCGGCGATCCGCCATTCCGATCTCTGCCTGATCCCGGCCCGCCCGAGCGTCGCCGACATCGAGGCGACCGCCTCCACGCTCAGCGTCGCGCGGGCCTGGAAGCGGCCCTACAGCTTCGTGCTCAACCAGACGCCGATCCGCGGCCAGCGCATCGACAACGCCGCCAACACCCTCGCCGAGGAAGCCGCGCTCGATCTTGCGGAGGTGCTGGCGCGTCCGCTGATCGTGATGCGCAACGATCACCAGGATTCGCTCGCGAGCGGCCTTGGCGTGAGCGAATTCGCGCCGAACGGCAAGTCGGCGGACGAGATCCGCGGCCTCTGGCGCTGGATTGAAGCCCGGCTCGAGCTCACTGCGACGACCGGTGTCCTGATCGACCAAGTGATGTCGGCTACGGACGGCATGCTGCATGCCACCGCCGAGCTTTCGGCCGACGAGACCACGACCCTGGCGTCCTGAGCGGGGCGATCGCTCGGACGGCAGTTGGCCCTCCACCATCCGGAAGGGTCCAGCGACGAAGCAATCCGGCCACCAGCCCGGCCGGATTGCTTCGCATTTTTTTGGAGACGCTCTATCCACCGTCATTGCGAGCGCAGCGAAGCAATCCAGACTGTCACCGCGGAGGGATTCTGGATTGCTTCGTCGCAAGAGCTCCTCGCAATGACGGCGTAGTGGGATTGTCGTCTTGCACGAACTCGCAGCCTTCCGGCTGAGATCCCCAGTCACTTCTGACATTTCGAGCACCAGAAGGTCGAGCGACCATTCTGCGTAAACCGCTTGATCGTGCCGCCGCAGCGCGGCGTCGTGCATTTCTCGCCCTCGCGGTCATAAACCCTAAACGAGTGCTGGAAATAGCCGAGCTCGCCAGAGGTCTGGCGATGGTCGCGCAGTGACGAACCGCCGGCCTTGATGGCGTCGTTCAGCACGGTGTGGATCGCGCTGACCAACCGCTTGGCGTGATCAGTCGGCTCGCCTCCGGCAACGCCCTTGCGTTGTCCGGCCTTGGTCGCGAGCGTCGCGGCGATCCGGCTCGGCGACAGATGCGAGCGGTGCAGCGCTTCGCAGACATAGATGTTGCCGAGGCCGGCGACCACGCGCTGGTCGAGCAGCGCCGCCTTCAGGCTCGTGGTCTTACCCGCGCAGGAGCGCGCCAGCATCGCGGCATCGAACTCGTTGCCGAGCGGCTCGGGGCCGAGCCCGCGCAGCAGCGGTTCTTCATCAAGCGCGTTGCGCGCAATCACTTTCATGTAACCGAAACGGCGCGGATCGTTAAAGACGATGTCGGCGCCGGAGGACATCCGAAACAGCACGTGGTCGTGCGCAGAATCCTTGGCCTTCGGATAATGAAACTCGCCAGGCTGCGCGTCGTTGTCCGGCTTGATGACGCGGAACGAGCCCGACATGCCCAGATGCATCAAGAGCACATCGCCGGAGGCGAGATCGGCCATGAGATATTTTGCACGGCGGCCGAGACCGGTGACGACCTGGCCCTTGAGCCGCGCCACGAAATCCGGCTGGAACGGAAAGCGCAAATCCGGCCGGCGGGCCTCCGCGACCAGGATTTTCGCGCCCTCCATGACGGGCTGAAGGCCGCGGCGGACGGTCTCGACTTCGGGCAATTCGGGCATGGTCAGGCATTCACCTTATGAGGGCGGTGTGATAGCGCCATTGCGGCGGGCGCGCTATGGTCCGCCCAGTGGAGTAGAGTAATGGATCGGCCGGGCGAAACCACGCATTTTGGCTTCAGGGACGTCCCCCTCGGGGACAAGCAGACGCTGGTGAACGACGTGTTTCACAGCGTGGCGTCGCGCTATGATCTGATGAACGATTTGATGTCCGGCGGCCTGCACCGGGTCTGGAAGGACATCATGATCACGGCGCTGGATCCGCCCAGAAGCAACCGGCCGTTCGCCCTGCTCGACGTTGCCGGCGGCACCGGCGACATCTCGTTCCGCGCCGCCAAGGCGGCCGGCACTGGCTTCCATGCCACCGTCTGCGACATCAACACCGACATGCTCGCCGTCGGCCGCGAGCGGGCCATCAAGCGGCATCACGAAACCCGGGTCGATTTCGTCGAAGGCAATGCCGAGGCGCTCGCCTTCGCCGATCGCAGCTTCGACGCCTATACGATCGCTTTCGGCATTCGCAACGTGCCCCGGATCGATCTGGCGCTACGCGAAGCCTATCGCGTGCTGAAGCCCGGCAGCCGCTTCCTCTGCCTGGAATTCTCCAGCGTCGAGATGCCGGGCCTCGATCGCCTCTATGACCTGTTCTCGTTCAAGGTGATCCCGCCGCTCGGCCGCATGATTACGGGCGATGCCGAGTCCTATCAATATCTCGTCGAATCGATCCGCAAGTTTCCAAAGCCTGCCGCCTTCGCCGACATGATCCGCGACGCCGGCTTTGCCCGCGTCAGCTGGCAGACATTGTCCGGCGGCATCGTCGCACTGCATTCGGGCTGGCGTTTGTGATCTCTGCCTTTAACCACATTGCGCGCCTGATCCGCGCCGGGTTCGTGTTTGCCCGCGAGGGCGTGTTCGGCTCGGTCGATCCGAGCCTGGTGCCGCCGCCAGGACAGCTCGCGCTGAAGCTGGCGCGCCTCATCGAACGCCGCGGCACCAAGCACGGCCCGCGGATCTCACGCGCGCTGACGCGGATGGGCCCAGCCTATCTCAAGCTCGGACAGTTCCTGGCGACGCGCCCCGACGTGGTCGGCGTCATCATGGCGCGCGACCTCGAAAGCCTGCAGGACCGCCTGCCGCCGTTTTCGCAGGACGAAGCCGAGGCCGCCATCGCGACGTCGCTGGAGCGGCCGCTGAAGGACGTGTTCGTCAGCTTCGGGCCCCCCGTCGCAGCCGCCTCGATCGCGCAGGTGCATCGCGGTGAAGTCTTGCGCAACGGGATCCGCACCTCGGTCGCGGTCAAGGTGCTCAGGCCGAACGTGGCCGCGCGCTTCCGCCGCGATCTCTCCGACTTCTTCTTCGTCGCACACAAGGCCGAGGCCTACTCGGCGGAAGCGCGGCGGCTGCGCCTGATCGAGGTCATCAACACCATGTCGCGCTCGGTCGCCATGGAGATGGACCTGCGGCTGGAGGCGGCTGCGCTGTCCGAGATGGCGGAGAACACGCGCGACGACCCCGACTTCTGCGTGCCTGCGGTCGACTGGGACCGCACCACGCACAACGTGCTGACGATGGAGTGGATCGATGGCATCGCGCTGAACGATCACAAGCGCCTGGCAGAGGCGCGGGTCGATTTGCCCGATCTCGGCCGCAAGGTGATCCAGAGCTTCCTGCGGCACGCGCTCCGCGACGGCTTCTTCCACGCCGACATGCATCCGGGCAATCTGTTCCTCGACGACGCCGGTCGTCTCGTCGCGGTCGATTTTGGCATCATGGGCCGGCTCGGCATGAAGGAGCGGCGCTTCCTCGCCGAAATCCTGCTCGGCTTCATCACCCGGGATTATCGCCGCGTCGCCGAGGTACACTTCGAGGCGGGCTACGTGCCCGCGCACCACTCGGTCGAGAATTTCGCGCAAGCGATCCGCGCCATCGGCGAGCCGATTCACAACCGCACGGCGGAAGAGATCTCGATGGCACGGCTGCTGACGCTGCTGCTCGAGGTCACCGGCCTGTTCGACATGACGACGCGGCCAGAGCTGATCCTGCTGCAGAAGACCATGGTGGTGGTCGAAGGCGTAGCGCGCGGCTTCGATCCCAAGCTCGACATCTGGAAGATCGCCGACCCCGTGGTGCGCGAATGGATCGAGCGCAATCTCGGACCGATCGGCCGGGTGCAGGGCGCGCTCGCCGGGACCGGAGACATCGCGCGGGTGCTGATGCGCCTGCCCGAGATCGCCGAACGGTCGGTGAAGGTTCTGGAGCAGCTCGAGACCATGACGCGGGAGGGCATCGGGCTGTCGCCGGAGAGCATCGCCGCGATGGGCCGCAGCGAGGGCCGCAAGAACCGCTGGCGCACCGTCGCGCTCTGGATCATTGCCGCGACCTTCATTGGAATCCTGATCGCCGTCCGGAATCTATGATTGCACTGCAATCATGTGAATGATAGCATCGCTATCATTCCGTGCTGGAGGGCGCCATGGCAAGCCTGACCATCCGCAAGCTCGACGATCACGTCAAAACCTATCTGCGGCTGCGCTCGGCCAAGAACCGCAGGTCGGTCGAGGAAGAGGTCCGGGTCATCCTGCGGGAGCTGATCGAGGGCCGCGAGGGGCCGCTGACGCCGTTTTCGGCGCCGCCGGTGGCATCCTCCGCCCCCACGCCCCAACGCACCGGAGCCCTTCCTGAGGCCAGTGTCACCCTGATCATCGGCGGCGGCATCGCCGCCTACAAATCGCTCGACCTGATCCGCCGGCTGAAGGAACGCCGCATCGAGGTCCGCTGCGTGTTGACCAAGGCGGCGCAGCAATTCGTGACGCCGCTGGCGGCGAGCGCGCTCTCGCATGAGCGCGTCTATACCGACCTGTTCGACCCCCAGAGCGAGTTCGACGCCGGCCATATCAGGCTCGCGCGCGACTGCGACCTGATCGTGGTGGCGCCGGCCACCGCCGACCTGATGGCGAAGATGGCGAACGGCCATGCCGACGATCTCGCCAGCGCCATCCTGCTCGCGACCAACCGCAAGGTGCTGCTGGCGCCGGCGATGAACCCGCTGATGTGGAACAACGCGGCGACGCGCCGCAACGTCGGCTTGCTCCAGCGCGACGGCGTCGTGCTGGTCGGGCCCAATTCCGGCGAGATGGCGGAAGCCGGCGAAGCCGGAACCGGCCGCATGTCCGAAGCCATCGAGATCGCGAGCGCCGCCGAGCGGCTGCTGAGGCCGCCGGTGCCGAAGCCGCTTGCCGGCAAGCGCGTGCTGATCACCGCAGGTCCCACGCACGAGCCGATCGATCCGGTGCGCTACATCGCCAACCGCTCCTCCGGCAAGCAGGGCTTTGCCATTGCCGCCGCCGCGCAGGCCGCGGGCGCCGAGGTGATCCTGGTCAGCGGCCCGGTCGATCTCAGCGATCCCCAGGGCGTGACGGTGAAGCATGTGGAATCGGCGCGGCAGATGCTGGAGCAGGTGCAGGCCTCGCTTCCCGCCGACATCGCGATCTTCGCCGCCGCGGTCGCCGACTGGCGTGTTGCCAATGAAGGCGAGCAGAAGCTGAAGAAGACCTCCGCCGGCATGCCGCCGCTTCAGCTCGTGGAGAACCCCGACATTCTCGCCACGATTTCAAAACTGGCCGACAAGCGTCCGCCGCTGGTGATCGGCTTCGCCGCCGAGACCGAGCACCTCATCGACAACGCCAAATCAAAACTCGCGCGCAAGGGCTGCGACTGGATCGTCGCCAACGACGTCTCGCCGGCGACTGGCGTGATGGGCGGCGACCGCAACACGGTGCATTTGATCAGCCGCAAGAACGGGGAGACGGACGGCGAGATTGCAGTTGATTCCTGGCCGGTGATGACCAAGGAACAGGTCGCCATCGAACTGGTCGCGCATGTCGCGAAAAGCGTGAGCGACAAATCCCGGGAGCCGGCATCTTGAGCACCAAGGTCACTGTCGAACTGCAACGCCTCGCCCATGCCGAGGGCCTGCCGATCCCGGCCTACCAGACCGCGGAGGCCGCGGGCCTCGACCTTATGGCGGCGGTTCCTGACAACGAGCCCGTCATGCTAGCGCCCGGCCAATATGCGCTGGTGCCGACGGGGCTCGCGATCGCCTTGCCGCCTGGACACGAGGCCCAGGTGCGGCCGCGCTCGGGGCTTGCGGCCAAGCACGGCGTCACCGTGCTGAATGCGCCGGGCACGATCGACGCGGACTACCGCGGCGAGATCAAGGTGATCCTGATCAATCACGGCAAGGCCGCCTTCGTGATCAAGCGCGGCGAGCGCATCGCGCAGATGGTGATCGCTCCTGTCGTGCAGGCCGAGCTGGTTCCGGTGGTGACCTTGTCGGACACCGATCGCGGCGCTGGCGGATTCGGCTCGACCGGCCGCTAACACCCGGCAATCCCAACCGAATCAGCCCGAAGAACTACGTGAAATGGAACATCGCGGCCCGCATTTTTGGGGGGCCGCGTTTGCGTTCACGATCTGGACTCTTACCGGCGGAGTCACGGTGAGGGTATTGTCTTTTGATTCGCGCGCGACGGGGGTCGCCGCGTGCAAATCCGTGCGATCTTGGGGCAACTATGTCAGGCGTGATCGTGTCGATGCGTCGGACGCTGCTGTCGTGCACATCGCTCGTGCGCAACGGCTTGTTGGGAGGCGCTCTTGCAGCGCTGCTGCCGGCTGCGCCGGCTGAAGCCGCCGGCCTTGTCGACACCCTCTCCATCATGCTGGATTTCAACCGGCAGGAACTCGCGGTGCTTGCCACCGCGCTGGCCCTGCTCGGCTTCTCGGTGATGGCCGCGATCCTGTTGATGCGCACGCGCGTGCGCACGGCCAACAACGAGGCGCGGCTGCGCGCCCGAATCGGGGAACTCCAGCTCCAGGCCGACCGCTTTGGTGCGCTGCTGTTCGCCGAGCCGCAGATCCTGATCTCCTGGCCGGCCGGCGACAACCGCGCGCAAATCTCCGGCGACATCTCCATGGTGCTGCCGCGCGACTCCTCCCCGCAGCGCGTGCTCGCATTCGGGACCTGGCTGCCGCCGGAGCCCGCGCTGCAGATGGATCATGCGGTCGACGCGCTGCGCGACCGCGGCGACGGGTTCCAGCTGACGCTGACAACCGCGCATGGCCACACGCTGGAGGCCATCGGCCGCGCCATCGGCGGCCAGGCCATTGTCCGGATTCGCGAACTCTCGGGACTCCGCCGCGATCTGGCCGAGACCAATCTGCGCTACAACGCGCTCTCCGACGAGACCGAGATGCTGCGCGGCTTCGCCGCCGCCGCGCCCTGGCCGATCTGGGCCAAGGGCGAGAACGGCGCGCTGACCTACGCCAACCCGGCCTATGTCCGTGCCACCGAGGCGAACAGCGTCACCGACGCCCACGAGCGCAAGCTCGAGCTGCTCGACAGCGCCGATCGCAATGCGATGGAGCGCGGCCTGAAGGACGCCGCCAATTTCAACGCGCGGCTGCCGATCGTGATCGGCGGCGAGCGGCGCATCTACGACGTGCGCGCCGTCAATGTCGGCAGCGGCAGCGTCGGCGTCGCCATCGATGCCAGCGAGGCCGATGGCCTCAGCTCGGCGCTGGTGCGGATGGCGGAGGCCCATCGCCGCACGCTCGACCAGCTCTCCTCCGGCGTCGCCGTGTTCGATGGCCAGCGGCGGCTCGCCTTCTACAACGATTCCTACCGCCGGCTGTGGGACCTCGACCGCAGCTTCCTCGACGCCAATCCTGATGATTCCAGCGTGCTCGACCAGCTCCGCGCCGCGCGCAAGCTGCCGGAGCAGCCTGATTTCCGCGCCTGGAAAGCAAAACTTCACGAAGCCTATCGCGCGGTCGAGACCACCAAGGACACCTGGTACCTGCCCGACGGCCGCGCGCTCTCGGTTGTCACCACGCCAAATCCCGAAGGCGGCGTCACCTATCTGTTCGACGACGTCACCGAGAGCCTCGAGCTCGCCCGCCGCTTCGACGGCATGATCCGCGTCCAGCGCGAGACGCTGGACAGCCTCGCCGAGGGCGTCGCGGTGTTCGGCAGCAACGGCAAGGCCCAGCTGTTCAACCCGGCTTTCGTCCGGATGTGGAAGCTCTCGAGCGATGCCATGCGCGACGAGCCGCATATCCAGACCGTCGAAGGCTGGTGCCAGCAGCTGTTCGACGACCCCGCGGTCTGGCGCCAGATCCGCGAGGCCGTCACCTCGATCGAGAGCCGCGCCGACGTGCCGCTCAAGCTGGAGCGCAAGGACGGCAGCGTGCTCGACGGCATGATCCGGCCGTTGCATGACGGCGCGACCATGCTGACGTTCCAGGACATCACCGACACCGAGAACGTCGAGCGTGCGCTGCGCGAACGCAACGAGGCGCTGGAGGCCGCGGACCAGATGAAGGTGGATTTCGTCCACCACGTCTCCTACGAGCTGCGCTCGCCGCTCACGACCATCATCGGATTCGCGCATTTCCTCAGCGATCCCTCGACCGGGCCGCTGACGCCGAAACAGGCCGAATATCTCGACTACGTCACCAAATCGACCAACGCGCTGCTGGCGCTGACCAACAACATCCTCGATCTCGCCACCATCGACGCCGGCGCGATGAAGCTGGAACTCGGCCCGGTCGATGTCAGCAAGACCATCGAGCTCGCCGCCGAAGGCATCCAGGACCGCCTCGCCACCGACCGCATCCGCCTCAAGGTCGAGATCGCGCCCGATATCGGCAGCTTCATCGGCGACGAGAAGCGCGTGGTGCAGGTGCTCTATAACCTCCTCGCCAACGCCGTCGGGTTTTCTCCACAGGATTCCACCGTCGGGATCAGCGCGCGGCGCACCGAGCGCAGCGTGGTCTTCACCGTGACAGATTCCGGGCCTGGAATACCTGCCGACATGAAGGACAAGGTGTTCAACTGGTTCGAAAGCCGCTCGCAGGGCTCGCGTCACCGCGGCGCCGGCCTCGGCCTGTCGCTGGTGCGCTCCTTCGTCGAGCTGCATGGCGGCAAGGTGCGGGTGGATTCGATCGTCGGGCGCGGCACGGTCGTGATCTGCGATTTTCCGACCGACCAGGCGGCGCATCGCGACGCCGCCGAATGACCGAACCCGTCACATTCTCCGTCGCGCTCCACAACGAGACGGCCACCGCACAATTGATGGCCGACCTCGCGCTGCTGATAGGCCCCGGCGATGTCATCACCCTCACCGGCGATCTCGGCGCCGGCAAGACCGCGGCGGCGCGCAGCCTGATCCGCTACCTCGCCGGCGACGAGGAGCTGGAGGTGCCAAGCCCGACCTTCACTTTGGTGCAGGGCTACGAGCTGCCGCCCTTCCCGGTGCTGCACGCCGATCTCTACCGCGTCGAGGACGAGAGCGAGCTCGAGGAGATCGGGCTGTCACCACTGCCGGATGCGACGCTGGTCCTGATCGAATGGCCTGAGCGTGCGCCGATGTCGATGCCGCAAGACCGCATCGACATCGCGCTGACGCATCGGCCGGCGCTGGGATCGAACGCGCGCGCCGCCGACATCACCGGCTACGGCAAGGCCGCCGCCATCGTTGCACGACTGAAGGCACTGCGCGAATTCCTCGACGCCTCCGGCTACATGGATGCGACGCGCAAGCGCATGGCCGGCGATGCCTCGATCCGCTCTTATGCACGGTTGCTGCGCGACGACGAGATCGTCATCCTGATGAACTCGCCACCGCGCCCCGATGGCGCGGCGCTCTATAACGGCAAGTCCTACAGCGCCGCGGTGCATCTCGCCGAGAACGTCAAACCCTTCGTCGCCATCGACGAAGGCCTGCGCGCCCAAGGCATCTCGGCGCCCGCAATCCATCATTCCGATCTCGACCAAGGCTTCCTGATCACCGAGGACTTCGGTAGCGAAGGCGTGATCGAAGGCGATCCGCCGCGCCCGATTGGCGAGCGCTACGAGGCCGCGACCGACGTGCTGGCCACGCTGCACGCCAAGACGCTGCCGGAAAGCCTGCCGCTGGCAGGTCAGAGCTACGACATCCCGGTCTTCGACACCGAGGCGCTGCTGATCGAGATCGGTCTGATGCCGGAATGGTATCTGCCCGACCGCAACGCGCCGCTGAGCGAAGCGGCCCGCGCCGAGTTTTTCGCGATGTGGCGCGAGCTGCTCAGAAAGCCGCTGGCGGCACCGAAGACATGGGTCATCCGCGACTACCACTCGCCCAATCTGATCTGGCTTGGCAATCGCAGCGGCATCGCGCGCGTCGGTGTGATCGATTTCCAGGACACCGTGCTCGGACCGCAATCCTACGATGTCGTCTCGCTGCTCCAGGACGCCCGTATCGACGTGCCGGAGAATATCGAGCTGACGCTGCTGTCGCGCTACATCAAGGCACGCCGCGCGAACGATGCGAGCTTCGACGCCGCCGGCTTTGCCGAGCTCTACGCCATCATGTCGGCGCAGCGGAACACGCGCCTGCTCGGCACCTTCGCCCGCCTCAACCGCCGCGACGGCAAGCCGCACTACCTGCGTCACCAGCCGCGGATCTGGACCTATCTGCAGCGCTCGCTGGCGCATCCGGCGCTGAGCGCGTTGCGCGACTGGTATCTCGCCAACGTCCCGCCACCGCAGGCCTGATTTGGGCTCGATTTACCGGCTGTTAGCCAAGACGCCGGTATTCTTCCGGCGAGGCAGCCGGATCATGACGGGGCTGGAGCGGGCACATGGCGGTAAAGACGGACCAGCGCGGCAACAGCCGGGTTGTCTTCGAGCGCGGGATTTCGGCCCAGATGATGGGGATCGACGGCACCTGGCGGCGCGAGTGCACCATGGAGGACGTCTCCGACAGCGGCGCCAAGCTGACCATCGACGGCTCGGTCGAAGGCCTGCATCTGAAGGAGTTCTTCCTGCTGCTGTCGTCCACCGGCTTGGCTTACCGGCGCTGCGAGCTTGCCTGGGTCAATGGCGATCAGATCGGCGTCAATTTCCTCAAAGTGGGCGACAAGAAGAAAAAGGCGCGCTCCACAGCCGTCGGGGCATGATGGCAACACCCGTCGTACAACCGTCACGGCGGGCGATTAAGGCGGTTGCGATGCGGTGCGGCTGGTCGTGGCTCATGCTAGGATTGCCGCGAAAGCGAAATCAAGGGATCTGAGAAAGCGAAGGATGTCCGTCAAGCCGACCAAAGCCATGGTGCTCGCCGCAGGGTTCGGCCTGCGCATGCGTCCGCTGACGGACAAGATGCCGAAGCCGATGGTGCCCGTGGCTGGCCAGCCCCTGCTCGACCACGTGCTCGACAAGCTCGGCCAGGCCGGCGTGAGCGAGGCCGTGGTCAACGTGCACTACCTGCCGGACCAGATCATCGATCACACCGCATCGCGCCAGCATCCGCGCGTGACCATCTCCGACGAACGCGACCAGGTGCTCGGCACCGGCGGCGGCGTGGTCAAGGCGCTGCCGCTGCTCGGCGATGCGCCGTTCTTCCACGTCAATTCCGACACGCTCTGGATCGACGGCGTGCGCTCGAACCTGACGCGGCTCGCTGAGAATTTCGACCCTGAGCGCATGGACATCCTGCTGCTGATGGCGCCGACCGCGACCAGCATCGGTTATAGCGGCCGCGGCGACTACGGCATGCTGCCCGACGGGGCCTTACGCAAGCGCAAGGAAAAAGAGGTCGTTCCGTTCGTCTATGCCGGCGCGGCGATCCTGTCGCCGTCGATCTTCGAAGGCGCGCCGAAGGGTGAGTTCTCGCTGACAAAAATGTTCGACCGCGCCAATGAGCAGGAGCGGCTGTTCGGCCTGCGCCTCGATGGCGTCTGGATGCATGTCGGCACGCCCGATGCCGTGCATGCGGCCGAAGAGGCGTTTCTGGAGAGCGTGGCGTAAAGCCACGCAAACGGTGCCGTAGGGTGGGCAAAGGCGCACTTGCGCCGTGCCCACCATCTCTCTCGATCGCAAAAATGCGTGGGCACGGCGCTGTCGCGCCTTTGCCCACCCTACGGGACCGTCCCCAATCGGCGAACAGCGGGGACGACTTCTTCCAAGCCCATGACCATTCGACCTCGCCTCCTTATATTGCCTGATCCATCGAATCAGGCAGCTCATGCGCGTTTTCAGCGTCCCCATCTCGGTTCCGTTCCTGCGCACGGTCGTTACGGCCCTGCTCGAGGGACGGCTGGTCGAGGGATTCGAGGCGCGCAAGGAACCGGCGCGGCTGGCGGACGCCACGCTGTACCTGCCGACCCGCCGCGCGATGCGCGTCGTCCGCGAGATCTTCCTCGACGAGATGAAGGCGGGCGCGGTGGTGCTGCCGCGGATCGTCGCACTCGGCGACATCGACGAGGACGAGCTCGCTTTCGCCGACGAAGGCGAGCAGTTTTCCGGCGCGACGCCGCTCGACATTCCGCCACGGCTTGGCGAGCTTGAACGTCGCTTGACGCTGGCGCAGCTCGTCGCCGCCTGGGCCAAGGGCCCGGTATTGGCGCCGCTGGTGGTCGGCGGGCCCGCTTCCACGCTTGCCCTCGCCGGCGACCTCGCGCGCCTGATCGATGACATGGTCACGCGCGGCGTCGCCTGGAATGTGCTCGATGGCCTCGTGCCGGATAACCTCGATCGCTACTGGCAGCACTCGCTCGAATTTTTGCGCATCGCGCGCATCGCCTGGCCCAGCCATCTCGCCGAGATCAAACGGATCGAGCCCGCGGCGCGGCGCGATCTCCTGATCGCGGCGGAGGCCAAACGCCTGACTGCGCACCCCAATGGCCCCGTGATCGCGGCGGGTTCGACCGGCTCGATGCCGGCCACCGCGAAATTCCTCCACGCAGTCGCATCGCTGCCGCATGGTGCCGTGGTGCTGCCGGGCCTCGACACCGACCTCGACGACGACGCCTGGCGGAGCATCGGCGGCGTGCGCGATGCGCTCGGCAAGTTCGCGGAGCATCCGGCCTCGAACCATCCGCAATATGCCATGAGTGCGCTGCTGGATCGTTTTGGCATCAAGCGCAGCGACGTCGAGATTCTCCAGCCGCCGGCAGAAGGCGGTCGCGATCTGCTCGCCTCGGAATCGATGCGGCCATCGGCCAAGACGGAAGTCTGGCACGACCGGTTGAAGCAGCCGGATGTCGCGGCAAAGATCGCCGGCGGCATGACCAACCTCGCCGTCGTCGAAGCGCCCAACCCCGAGATGGAAGCCCTCGCCATCGCCATCGCCATGCGCGAGGCGCGGCATCTCGACAAATCGGCGGCGTTGGTGACGCCCGATCGTGCGCTGGCGCGGCGGGTGATGGCCGCGCTGACCCGATGGGATCTCGCCTTCGATGATTCCGGCGGCGACGTGCTGATGGAAACCTCCGCCGGCGTTTTTGCCCGACTCACCGCGGAAGCCGCGACCAAGGGCCTGGAGCCGCCGACGCTCCTCGCAATGCTGAAACATCCGCAGTGCCGGCTGGGCCGGGTGCCCGGCGCATGGACAGCGGCGATCGAGGGCCTCGAGCTTGCGGTCTTGCGCGGCACGCGTCCGCCTGCCGGCACGGCGGGCCTGCTGCGCGAATTCAACCGCTTCCGCGAGGAGCTTGCAAAACTGTGGCGCAGCGAGGTCTCCGCGCTCCATCGCGCCGAGCCGCGCGCGCGTCTCAAGGCTGAAGATCTCGATCGCATCCAGGCGCTGATCGATGTCCTGCAAAAGGCCTTGGCGCCGATCGAGAGCCTAGCCTCTTCAAAGCCATACGACTTCGCCGAGCTTGCGCACCGCCACCGCGAGATCATGATCGAGCTGTCGCGCGACGAGCAGGGCGTTCCGCTCGCCTTCGAGGAGCGCGAAGGCCTCGCGCTCGCGAGCGCCTTCGATGATCTCCTGCGCGGCGGCACGACCAGCGGATTGATGGTGCCGCTGCCCGATTATCCCGACGTCTTCCAGACTGCGTTCAGTGATCGTGCGGTACGGCGGCCGGACAGGCCGGGCGCGCGGCTGCAGATCTACGGCCCGCTGGAATCGCGCCTGATGCAGGCCGACCGCATCATCGTCGGCGGTCTGATCGAAGGCGTCTGGCCGCCGGCGCCGCGGATCGATCCCTGGCTGAGCCGGCCGATGCGGCATGAGCTCGGTCTCGATCTGCCGGAGCGCCGTATCGGCCTTTCCGCGCACGATTTTGCCCAACTGCTCGGCGGCGACGAGGTGATCCTCACCCATTCCGCCAAGGCCGGCGGCGCGCCGGCGGTGGCCTCGCGCTTCCTGCACCGGTTGGAGGCTGTTACGGGCGACGATCTCTGGAACGCGGCCGTTCGCGCCGGCGAGAAATACGTGCGATTCGCCGGCGCGCTGGACCAGCCCGCCGAAGTCAGGCCGATCAAGCAGCCGGAGCCGCGGCCGCCGCGCGCCGTGCGGCCACTCAAAATGTCGGTCACCGCGATCGAGGATTGGCTGCGCGATCCCTATACGATCTACGCCAGGCACATCTTGCGGCTCGATGCGCTCGATCCCGTCGACATGCCGTTGTCGGCCGCCGATCGCGGCTCGGCGATCCACGATGCGATCGGCGAGTTCACCGAAACCTACGCCGCGCGTCTGCCGGATGATCCCGCGCGCGTTCTGCGCGCGATCGGCGAAAAGTATTTTGCTCCGCTGATGGAGCGGCCCGAAGCGCGGGCGCTATGGTGGCCGCGCTTCCAGCGCGTCGCCCGCTGGTTCGGCGAATGGGAGACCGCGCGGCGCGAGGCGATCGAGGCAATCACCGCCGAGACCCGCGGCGAGATCTCGATCCCGCTCGACAATGCGCGCACATTCTATCTCTCCGCGCGCGCCGACCGCATCGAGCGCCGCCAGGGCGGCAGCTATGCCATTCTCGACTACAAGACCGGACAGCCTCCGACCGGCAAGCAGGTCCGCATGGGCCTGTCGCCGCAGCTGACGCTGGAGGCCGCGATCCTGCGCGAGGGCGGCTTTCCCGATATCGATGCCGGTTCGTCCGTGAGCCAGCTCGTCTATGTCCGCCTCAGCGGCAACAATCCGCCGGGCGAAGAACGCATCCTCGAGCTCAAATTCAAGCCAGGCGACGAACCGCAGCCGCCGGATACGGCGGCCGCAGAAGCGCGGGCCAAGCTCGAAGCGCTGATCCGCGCCTTTGAAGATGAGAATCAACCCTACACCTCGCTGAACCTGCCGATGTGGGCGAACCGCTACGGCACCTATGACGATCTCGCCCGGATCAAGGAATGGTCCGCGGCCGGCGGATTGGGGATCGAGGAATGGTGAAGGCGCCGCGTCCCATCCCTGACGAGGTGCGTGCGAGGCAGGCCCGCGCGTCGGATCCGACCGCGTCGGCCTTCGTGTCAGCCAATGCCGGCTCAGGCAAGACCCATGTGCTGGTGCAGCGCGTGATCCGCCTGCTGCTATCGGGCGTACCGCCGGAAAAGATCCTCTGCATCACCTTCACCAAGGCCGCCGCCGCCAACATGGCTGAGCGCGTGTTCACCACGCTCGGTCATTGGGTGACCCTCGACGACACCGCGCTCGATGCCGCAATCCGCGCGGTCGGTATCCCGCATCCCAGCGCAAAGCTGCGCCGTGACGCGCGAAAACTGTTCGCCTGCGCGCTGGAGACGCCGGGTGGCTTGAAGGTGCAGACCATCCACGCGCTGTGCACCCGCCTGCTCCAGCAGTTTCCGTTCGAGGCCAACGTTCCCGCGCGCTTCGCCGTCATCGACGAGCGCGACCAGACCGACATGATGGAGCGCGCCAATCTGAAGGTCTTGCTGGAGGCCGCGCGTGACCCGGACAGCATCACCGGCCGCGCGCTGTTGACGGCGATGGCGAGCGCCGCCGACGTCACCTTCAAGGAGGTGGTGCGTGAGGCCTGTCTGAGTCGCGATCATTTCATGGCCTGGACCGACGAGGCCGGCAACGCCGGGGCGGCGGTCGAGCAGATGTCAGCTGTGCTCGGCGTCGACGCGGGCGACCGCATCGAGGAGGTCGAGACCGAGATTCTCGACGGCCCGTTCCTGCCGCGATCGCGCTGGGACGATATCGCCTTTGCGCTGGAGGATGGCAGCAAATCGGACAACGACCAGGCCGGCCGGCTGCGCGAAGCAAAAGTCTTTTCCGGCAGCGCGCAGGTCGATGCCTATCTCTGCATCTTCCTCACCGACGAGAAGCTGCCGCGCAAGACGCTGCTCACCAAGAAATTTTGCGATCACAATCCGTCCGTCGCCCGCCTGTTCGAGGCCGAGGCGCAGCGGATCGGTGGATTGATCGAGAAGCGCCGCGCCGTGACCATGCGCGACCGCACCGCGGCGCTGCTACACATCGCGACCGCGGCCGCCGCGAACTACCGCCGCGAGAAGCAGGAGCGCGGGCTGCTCGACTACGATGATCTCATCGACAAGACGCTGGCGATGCTGAATCGCGTCGCCTCGGGCTGGGTGCATTACAAGCTCGACCGCGGCGTCGATCACGTCCTGATCGACGAGGCCCAGGACACCAGTCCGCGGCAATGGGACATCGTCGCGCACATCATCTCGGAATTCACCGCTGGCGAAGGCGCGCGCGAGGGGCTGAACCGCACGGTCTTCGCCGTCGGCGATGAGAAACAGTCGATCTTCTCATTCCAGGGCGCCGACCCGCATGAATTCGATACGCGCAAGCGGGAGCTAGGCCGCAAATTCACCGCTGCCGGGCTGAAGTTCGATCCAGTTGCCTTCACCTATTCGTTCCGCTCGGGCTCCGCGATCCTGCATTCCGTGGACCACGTGTTCCGCGAACCCGAGATCTACAAGAGCATCCATTCGATCGACATCGGCCAACCCCTGCACAATGCGCTCGCCGATGCCGGCCCGAGCGTGATCGAGCTATGGGATCTGGCAGTCGCCGACGACAGGCAGGACATCGAGGGCTGGCGCGCGCCGTTCGACGGCGTCGCCGCCACCAGCCCCGAGGTCAAGCTCGCCCGTCGCATCCAGGCCGAGATCAAGCGGCTGGTCGAAAGCGGCACGCTGACCGGCCACGAGGGCGAGAGGCGCCCGCTGCGTTATGGCGACATGCTGATCCTGGTGCGCCGGCGCGGCAATGCGTTCGACGCCGTGATCCAGGCGCTGAAGCACGCTGGCGTCCCGGTGGCCGGCGCCGACCGGCTCAAGCTGACCGAGCACATCGCCATCATCGACCTGATGAACCTCGCCGACGCGCTGCTGCTGCCGCAGGACGATCTCGCGCTCGCGGTGGCGCTGAAAAGCCCGCTATTCGGGCTCGACGACGACGATCTGTTCCAGCTTGCCTATGGCCGCAAGGGATCACTGCGCCGCGCGCTGGGCGAACATGCGGCCGGGAGTGAGAAGTTCGCCACGGCGTTACGCCGACTCGAGGCCTGCGAGACGCGCGCACGCGACGAGACGCCGTTCGCGTTTTACGCCTGGCTGCTCGGCGGTGATGGCGGACGCGCGCGCATCCTGCGCCGGCTCGGCCACGAGGCCAATGACGCGCTCGACGAGTTTCTGGAGCTGGCGCTGAACTACGAGCGCAAGGCGCCGGCCTCGCTGCAGGGCTTCATGGCCTGGCTGCGCTCCGCCGACACCGAGGTGAAGCGCGACATGGAGATCTCGCGCGATGAGGTGCGGGTGATGACCGTGCATGGCGCCAAGGGTCTCGAAGCTTCCGTCGTGTTCATGGTCGACACCACGTCCTCGCCCGCGGACTCGCAGCGGGTGCGGCTGATCCACGTGCCCCGCGGCAATGGCGGCGAGGTCGTGGTCTGGGCCGGGCGCAAGGCGGATGATCCCAAGCCGGTCGCGGACGCACGCAAGGCGATGTTAGAAGAGACCGAGGACGAGTACCGCCGCCTGCTCTATGTCGCGATGACGCGCGCGGCCGACCGGCTGGTCGTCGGCGGCTGCATGCCGGGCAACGTGAAGACGGTCCGCAAGCTGAGCTGGTACGATTTGGTCGACACCGGGCTTGCTGGCTCGGGCCTGGACAAGCAGGTCATCGAGACGCCGCTCGGCAAGGTGACGCGATTCGCGCGGCCGGAGGATGTCGCAGCGCTCGGCACGCCGGCAACGACCGTAGACCAGACCGTCGCCCTGCCCGATTGGCTGCGGGCGCCGGCACCACGCGAGACCGTCGACGATGATCCAGTGCGCCCGTCCGGCCAGCCGGCCGAGGGGGGGCGCGCGGTGCGATCGGGCGAATCGGTCCAATCGCGCGCCCTCGCGCTGCAACGCGGCACGCTGGTGCATCGGCTGCTGCAATCCCTGCCCGACATCGCCGTTGAGCGGCGTCGCGAGGCGGCGCTCGGCTTCATGGTCCGCAACGCTGCGGACTGGCCGGAGGCCGACCGCACCGCGCTGGCCGATAAAGTGCTCGCCTTGATCACCGAACCGCGTTTCGCGCCGGTCTTCGCTGCCGGGAGCCGGGCGGAGGTCGCCATTGTCGGCAAATTGGAGCGGCCGGGCCGCACGCCGGCGCTGGTGTCGGGGCAGATCGACCGGCTGGTCGTTCGCCCCGAGGAGGTTTTGATCGTGGATTTCAAGACCAACCAGACCGCGCCCAAAAGCGCGGCTGAGGCGCCTGCTGCCTATGTCCGGCAACTCGCGCTGTACCGGGCGGTGCTCTCGCGGCTTTATCCCCAAAAGCCGGTCAGGGCCGTCCTGCTCTGGACCGAGGCCCTTGAATATATGGAGATTTCAGCCCCCGCGCTGGACGCGGCGCTGGCATCCCTTCATCTCGGTGTGAGCGTCCTTGACCCGGCAAGGAGCCGTTCATAGGTTGACCTCATGATCCCGGGCGCGATTCCAGGTCGCGCCGATTCTTTCAACGAGTGAGGTACTGCAATGGCCGTTAGCAAGGTTTCCGACGCCGATTTCGAAGCAGAAGTGCTCAAGGCGAACGGCCCCGTGGTCGTCGATTTCTGGGCCGAGTGGTGCGGCCCCTGCCGCATGATTGCGCCCGCCCTCGACGAGATCGCCGGTGCAATGGGCGACAAGGTCAAGATCGTCAAGCTCAATGTCGACGAGAGCCCCAAGACCGCGTCCAAGTACGGCGTGATGTCGATCCCGACCCTGATGATCTTCAAGGGCGGCGAGATGGCGTCCCGCCAGGTCGGCGCCGCGCCGAAGGCGAAGCTGCAGCAGTGGATCACCTCCGCGGTCTGATCCCCTCGCGTAAGATTATTTTCGACAGCGGCCGGCGAAATGCCGGCCGTTCTGCGTTGATGGGACGTGTTCAGCGTATGACGAGTCCCGCCCTTGCCTGCTCCTCCCGCAAAGCGCGCCCGAAGACCGACCTCGCTCGTCGCGATGGAGGCGCGTTCGGTCGACGAGATCCCGCGCGGCAAGGATTGGCAGTACGAGCCGAAATGGGACGGCTTTCGCTGCCTGCTATCGCGCTCCGGCAGCCACATAGATCTCCGCTCGAAATCCGGCGAGGACCTCGCGCGCTATTTTCCCGAGATCGTTTCCGCGGCCCTGAAGCTCAAAGCGGATCGTTTCACGCTCGACGGCGAGATCGTCGTGCCGCAAGGCAAGAGCTTTTCCTTCGACGCGCTGCTGCAACGGATACATCCCGCTGCCAGCCGCGTAACGAAACTCTCGCAGGAAACGTCGGCGCTCTACCTCGTGTTCGATCTCCTCGCGACGACCCGAGAGAAACGTCTGATCGACAAGACGCTGCGCGAGCGACGGCCGGCACTGGAAGCTTTTGCGAAGGCCAATCTCAAAGGCAGTCTCTTCCGTCTATCGCCGGCGACGACAAGCTACGCCACGGCCAAAAAATGGCTGGCGCAGTCCGGCGGCGGGTCGGACGGCGTGATCGCCAAGCGCATCGACCTGCCCTATCAGGCCGGAAATCGCGACGGCATGCAGAAGATCAAGAAATTCCGCAGCGCCGATTGCGTCGTCGGCGGCTTCCGCTATGCCACCAACAAGCTCGCGGGGCGCAAAGTGGTCGGCTCGCTGCTGCTCGGGCTCTACGACGATGATGGCCTGCTGCACCACGTCGGCTTCACCTCGGCGATCAAGGTGGAGGCGAAGCCGGCCTTGACTGATCGGCTCGAAGCATTGATCGGCGAGCCCGGCTTCACCGGCAATGCACCGGGCGGCCCGAGCCGCTGGTCGACAGAGCGCTCGGCGAAATGGTGCCCGCTGAAGCCGAAGCTCGTGATTGAGGTTTGCTACGACCATTTCAGCGGCGAGCGTTTTCGTCACGGCACCTCGATCCTGCGCTGGCGCCCCGACAAGGCGCCGCGGCAATGCAGCTTCGAGCAGCTGAAGCAGAAGGCGGCCGATCCGATGAAGCTGTTGAAGTGACGCCCCGGACGCTGCGCGAAGCGCTGCATCCCGTCCGGGACACGACAGGATTTACCCGAGCCATCCTGTCGCAATTGCCTGCGCCAATTCAGGCTGTCCGTTGCGGCGCGCCAGTGCCGCCATCGTTTCGTAATCATACGTGACGTGGCGGAACGTCACCTCCCAGGCTCCGTTCGCCAGTTCGAGAATCGCGTAACGCGCGTGCGGCGTGCCCGCCTCCACCACATGCGGGTAGGGATGTTTGTCGCGAAAGCCGGGGCTGCCGACGCTGCCGGGATTGACGATCAGCCGGCCGTCGCGAAGTCGCACGGCGCGGGCGAGATGAGTATGGGCGCAGAGGATCAGGGACTGGCTGACGCCTTGCGCGAATTGCTCGATCCTGTCCAGCGGCGACCGCGCCACCGTGCCGTCGGGGTGCACTGTGTCGAGCCAATACACCTCGTCATTGCCGGGCGTCGCATGGCAGAGAAATACCTGCTCGCGGAACACCCGCGTCATCGGCTGTGCCCTCAACCAGTCGAGCTGGGCGACGTTGAGCGCGGCATGGGCGGGACGATCCCACGAGCCCATCTTCTCCGGCGGACGATCGAGCAGATAGCGGTCGTGATTGCCGAGCACGTGCACGGCGTCGACCGGCATCAGGATCTCGATGGTGCGTCGCGCATCGAGCGGACCGCTCAGCATGTCGCCGAGATTGACGATGTCGGTAATCCCAAGAGCGCGGATGTCGGCGAGGACAGCTTCTAGCGCGAGGTAGTTTCCGTGGATGTCGGCGATGGCGGCGAAACGCATGGCCAGTCTCTCTTTCGTGCCCCGGACGCAGCGCAGCGCGTCTTCCGCGATGCGCTGCAGAGCCGGGGCCCATATTGCAGCGCTCTGGGTCCCGGATCAGCGCTCCGCTTCGCTGCGCTTGTCCGGGACATGCAACCTCATGCAGGAGGCGTGCCGTTGATCGCCAGCACGTGGCCGGCCAGATACAGCGAGCCGGTGATCAGGATGCGCGGCGGCGCCTCGTAGGCGAGCGTCGCCAAGGCGCGTAGCGCGGCCTCGATCCCGGGCGCGGGCTCGACGCGCATGCCGAGGCTGCGTGCGGCATCTGCCAGACGGTCGACCGGCATCGCGTTCTCGGTATCAGGGATCTGCACCGCGATGATGTGACGGGTGAGGCCGGCGAAATTGGCGAGAAACCCCTGCGCATCCTTGTTGGCCATCATGCCCGCGATGACGACCAGCGGCCGCGACACCCGCTCTTCGAGGTCGCCCAGTGCTGCGGCTGCGACGCGGCCACCTTCGGCATTGTGCCCGCCGTCGAGCCAGATCTCCGAGCCCTGCGGTCCCCAGGACAGCAGCTCACCCGAGCTGATGCGCTGCATCCGCGCCGGCCATTCCGCGCCGACGATGCCGGCCTCGAACGCCGCCTGATTGATCTTGAGCGCCGGGACCGCGCGCAGCGTCGCGATCGCAAGGCCGGCATTGTCGAACTGGTGGCGGCCGAACAGACGCGGCGCCGGCAGATCCATCAAGCCGCGATCGTCGGAATAGACCAGACGGCCACGTTCGACATTGACGTGCCAATTCTCGTTCGCGGCAAGCAGCGGCGCGCGCATACGCCTCGCCTGTGCTTCGATCACCGTCATCGCTTCCGGCGATTGCTCGGCGCAAATCACGGGCACGCCGCGCTTGATGATCGCGGCCTTCTCGCCGGCGATCGCTGCCAGGGTATCGCCGAGAAAGTCCACGTGGTCCATGCTGACGGGCGTGATCACGCAGGCCGCTGGCGCGTCGACCACATTGGTCGAATCGAGGCGGCCGCCGAGACCGACTTCGAGCAACACCACATCCGCCGGATTCTGTGCGAAGAGAACGAACGCAGCCGCCGTCTTCAGCTCGAACAATGTCGCGGCCTCGCCGGCATTGACGCGCTCGACCTCTTCCAGCGCCGCGCGCAATTCGTCATCGCCGACCAGCACGCCGCCACCGACGCGGCCGAGCCGGAAGCACTCGTTGATGCGAACCAGATAAGGCGAGGTATAGGCGTGGACGCGCAGGCCTGAAGCCTCCAGCGTTGCACGCAGATAGGCGAGCGTCGAGCCCTTGCCATTGGTGCCGGCGATGTGGATCACCGGCGGAAGCTTGCGCTCGGGGTGGCTGAGCCGCTCGAGCAGCCGGTGCATTCGCTCCAGCCCGAGATCGATGCGTTTCTGATGCAGGACCGACAGCCGCCCGATCAGCTCGCCGAGCGGCGTCTTCTTGCTGTCGGGGGACGCGTTCACGCGTGGGGCGCAGCCGGCGCCGTCTCAGCGGCCGATACGATCTGTGCCGGGCTCGTGACGGCCTGCGTCGGCTTCGATGCGCCTTCCTGCGCCGGCGCCTTGGTCAGCAGGCGGCAGAGCCGCGCCAGCGTGGGGCGCAACTCGTGGCGATGCACGACCATGTCGACCATGCCATGCTCCTTAAGATACTCGGCACGCTGGAAGCCTTCCGGAAGCTTCTCGCGGATGGTCTGCTCGATGACGCGCGCGCCGGCAAAACCGATCAGCGCGCCCGGCTCGGCGATCTGCACGTCGCCCAGCATCGCGTAGGACGCGGTGACGCCGCCGGTGGTGGGGTTGGTCAGCACGACGATGTAGGGCAGTTTTGCCTCGCGCAACATCTGCACCGCGACCGTCGTGCGCGGCATCTGCATCAGCGACAGGATGCCTTCCTGCATGCGTGCGCCGCCCGACGCGGCGAACACGATGAACGGCGAGTTCTTCTCGACCGCAAGCTCCATCCCGCGCACGATGGCTTCGCCGGCCGCCATGCCGAGCGAGCCACCCATGAAATCGAAATCCTGCACGGCAACGACGACGGCGGAGCCTTCGAGCCTGCCGTAGCCGACCTTGATCGCGTCGTTGAGATTGGTCCGCGCCCGCGCGTCCTTGACGCGGTCGACGTATTTCTTCTCATCGCGGAACTTGAGCGGGTCGGGCGTGACCTCGGGCAGCGCGACGTCGAACCAGGTCTCGTTGTCGAAGATCGACTTCAGACGCGCCACCGCGCCCATGCGCATGTGGTAGTTCGAGCCGGGGATGACGAACTGGTTGGCCTCGACGTCCTTGTAGAACACCAGCTGCCCGGAATCCGGGCACTTGATCCACAGATTCTCCGGCGTCTCCCGCCGCAGCATGTTGCGGATCTTCGGCCGGACCACATTGGTAAGCCAGTTCATGGTTTGCTCCGATGTGCGATGCCGCCTCGCGGATCGCCTGAAGAGATATATGGCGGCCGGACCTTCGCCCGGCAAGCCGCCGTGTCGCCCGCCCAGAAGCGGAATTATGGTCTATTCGGCCGCCTGTTGCGCGCCCTTGACGCCCTGGGCCAGGGCCGCCGTCAGCTCGGCGACGGCGTTAACGGTTTTGGCGGTCGCGCGTCCCTCCGCATCGAGGCTGTTCTTGAGCGCATCGACCAGCGCGGTGCCGACCACCGAACCATCGGCCTTCTCGGCAATGGCGCGCGCCGCCTCCGGCGTGCGGATGCCGAAACCGACGCATATAGGCAGCCTGGTATGCCGCTTGATGCGCGCGACAGCTTCACCGACGACATTCGCGTCCGCCGCCGCTGCACCGGTGATGCCGGCGATAGAGACGTAGTAGACAAAGCCTGATGTGTTCGCGAGCACCGCGGGAAGGCGCTTGTCGTCGGTGGTCGGGGTCGCGAGGCGAATGAAGTTCAGGCCCGCCTTCAGCGCGGGAATGCAGAGCTCGTCGTCTTCCTCCGGGGGCAAATCGACGATGATGAGGCCGTCAACGCCGGCCGTCTTGGCATCAGTCAAGAACTTGTCGACGCCGTAAATGTAGATCGGATTGTAATAGCCCATCAGCACCAGGGGCGTGACGTTGTCGTCCTTGCGGAAGTCGCGCACCAGTTCCAGCGTCTTCTTCAAGGTCATGCCGGCCTTGAGCGCGCGCAGGCCTGCAGCCTGGATCGAGGGACCGTCCGCCATCGGATCGGTGAAGGGAATGCCGAGTTCGATGACGTCGGCGCCGGCCTTCGGCAACGCCTTGACGATGTCGAGCGACGTCGTGAGATCGGGATCGCCGGCCATCACATAGGTCACGAAGGCCGAGCGGCCCTGCTTCGCAAGCTCGGCAAAACGGATGTCGATACGCGTGGTCACTTGCTCTTGCCCCTCAGGATGTCGCCGACTTGCGGGACGTCCTTGTCGCCGCGGCCGGAGAGATTGACGACCATCAGGTGATCTTTTGCGCGCTTCGGTGCGAGCTCCATCACCTTGGCGATGGCATGCGCCGGCTCCAGCGCGGGAATGATGCCTTCAAGCCGCGACAAGAGCTGGAACGCGGCGAGCGCCTCGTCATCGGTCGCGGAGAGATAGTTCACGCGGCCGACCTCGTGCAGCCACGAATGCTCCGGGCCGATGCCGGGATAATCGAGACCGGCCGAGATCGAATGCGCGTCCTGGATCTGGCCGTCGGCGTCCATCAAGAGATAGGTGCGGTTGCCGTGGAGCACGCCGGGACGGCCGCCTGCGATCGATGCCGCATGCAGCTGCGTCAGGCCGTGGCCCGCGGCTTCGACGCCAAAAATTTCGACCGAGGGATCATCGAGGAACGGATGGAACAGGCCCATCGCGTTCGAGCCGCCGCCGATGCAGGCGACCAGCGAGTCCGGCAGCCGGCCTTCGATCTCCTGCATCTGCGTCTTGGTCTCGTTGCCGATGATCGACTGGAAGTCGCGCACCAGCGTTGGATACGGGTGCGGTCCTGCCACCGTGCCGATGCAATAGAACGTGTTGTGCACGTTGGTGACCCAATCGCGCAGCGCCTCGTTCATGGCGTCCTTCAGCGTGCGCGTGCCCGATTGCACCGGCATCACCTTGGCGCCCAGCATCTCCATGCGGATGACGTTGGGCTGCTGCCGCTCGACGTCGACGGCGCCCATATAGACCACGCATTCCAGGCCGAAACGCGCGCACAGCGTCGCGGTGGCGACGCCGTGCTGGCCCGCGCCGGTCTCGGCGATGATGCGCTTCTTGCCCATGCGCCGCGCCAGCATGATCTGGCCGAGCACGTTGTTCACCTTGTGCGAGCCGGTGTGGTTGAGCTCTTCGCGCTTGAGATAAATCTTGGCGCCGCCGAGATGCTCGGTCAGGCGCTCGGCAAAGTAGAGCGGCGAGGGCCGGCCGACATAGTTCTTAAGATAGCCGTTCATTTCGGCCTGGAACGCCGGATCGGCTTTGGCCGCGGTGTAGGCCTTCTCGAGATCGAGGATCAGCGGCATCAGCGTTTCGGCGACGAAGCGGCCGCCGAAATTGCCGAAATGGCCGCGGTCGTCGGGGCCGCTGCGGTAGGAGTTTGGCTTGGCGATGTTCATCTGACGCTCAACTCTTGACTTGCATCTCGGGTGGCGCGCGCGGCGCGGATGAAGGCCTCGATCATCTCAGGGTCCTTGACGCCGGGAGCGCTCTCGACACCGGAGGACACGTCGACGCCGCCGGCGCGGGTGACACGAAGCGCCTCGGCGAGGTTGTCGGCATGAAGTCCGCCCGAGACCATGTAGGGCAGCTTCAGATCGAGGTTTTCGAGCAGGTGCCAGTCGAAGGGCTCCCCGAGGCCGCCGGGCCGCGTCGCATCCTTCGGCGCGCGCGCATCGAACAGGATGCGATCGGCGACCGCGGCATAGCCAGGCAGCACGGCGAGATCGGCAGACGTTGCGACCGGGACCGCCTTCATCACCGGGCGGCCAAACCGCTGCTTGATATCGCGCAGCCGCGCAACGCTTTCCTTGCCATGGAGCTGGAAAATGTCCGGCGACAGCGCAGCCATGATGTTGTCGAGCGTCGCATCGTCGGCATCGACGGTGAGCGCGACCTTGAGCGCGCGCCCCTTCACCTGGCGGCCGAGGTCACGGCCGAGTTCCAGGGACAGGTGCCGCGGCGACGGCGGAAAGAACACGAACCCCACCATGTCAGCGCCGGCGTCGAGCGCGATTTCAAGCGTCTCGCGCGTGGACAGGCCGCAGATCTTGACGAGCAGGGACATGGTCTCAAAGCAAATGGAGGCCGCGAGGCGCGGCCGGAAAACGGGGCTTTCGGTTGCGGCCGCTTCTACAACGTCGCGCGCTGCTTGTCTCGCCCGACGGGCCCGTAAAGGCCGACCCCCGAGGGGACCGGGAGGCGCTGGGACTCGGGCCTTGCCGCGGCCATCTGGACCCGCAGGTCGGCCAATTCACCCCTGGCCGCCCGTGCCTCCGCCTCATGCCGGCGCGCCGCGCGCCGCCAGCGCCGCTGGTCGAGCCAGACGGCAGAGCCGCCCGCGAAGACCCCGAGGGCGGCGACCAGGATCAGAAGCAGGAACAGCGGCATCGTGACCGACAATGACGGGTCGTTCGCAATGAAGGGATCGAACGAGACCGTGATGAGGTGCCGGTTGGCGACCGCGAACGCCACCAGGATCACGCCCAGCGGAATCACGATCAGCGCGGTCAGGAACTTTCGCATCTCGCTTCGCTCGCCTTGAATCAAGCTTGCGGCCGCATCTTGCGCGACCGCTGGAAATCCTGACCTCGGCCTCAGTCTGGCGCGCCGGGATCCGGATGGTCGCGATTCAGCCGTTCGCGCATTTCCTTGCCGGTCTTGAAGAACGGAACGCTCTTCTGATCGACGGGCACATGGGCGCCGGTGCGTGGATTGCGCCCGGCGCGTGCAGGGCGATGCTTGACCGAGAAGGCACCGAAGCCGCGCAGCTCGACGCGATCACCGCGCGCGAGGGCCGCTACGATCTCTTCGAGAATCGCATTCACAATGTTCTCGACATCCCGCTGGTACAGATGCGGGTTGTGCTCGGCGATACGCTGAACAAGTTCGGATTTGATCATCGAGAGATAGGACCCGGGAGCGTGCGGACAACCATTTCCGTGAAAATACCTTGATCTGTCAAGACGCTAAATCAAGGTTGAGCGTCGTGAAAATGCGTGACAAATGCCGAAAAAGCGGGCTGGCCCGATGCCCGTCAGACGGGAAAACCCTCCGGCGCTCGCCCAGTTCCCTCAGTTTGAGGCGGCTGGCTGCCACAGGGCCAGCATTCCATCCATTCCGAACCGATCGACGGCCTGCGCAACCCCGGTTTGCCCGATTTGATGCGCAATCGAGCCCAAACCGAGCGCTTCCAGCGTGATGGCGGCGGCGGTCTTGAGGAATGGCAGATCGCCAAAGCGCGGCTCGAGCTTGTAATCGCGCACGGAGAGCCCCTTCTTGACGCCCTTCTGCTCGACCAGCCAGGTCACCGCGGTCTTCTCGTCGCCGATCTGATCGATCAGCTTGAGATCGATCGCCTGGCGCCCGGTGAAGACGCGGCCGTCGGCCACTTTCTCGATCTGCGTGTCATCCATGCCACGCCGATCCTTCACCAGCCCCCTGAACCAGGCGTAGGAATCCTTCACCAGCGCATCGAGGGCGGCTCGTGCTTCGGGACTGGTCGGCTCGAATCCGTTGGGCGCGGCCTTCAGCGGCGACGACTTCACCTCCTCGACCTTGACGCCGATGGTCTTCAGGAGCTCCGAGACGTTGGGATATTGGAACAGCACACCGATCGACCCGACCAGCGAACTCTGCTGGGCGACGATGTGGTCGCTTGCAATCGCCGTGATGTAACCGCCGGAGGCAGCCAGGCCCTCGACCACCACGACGAGCGGCTTCTTCGCCTTCAGCCGGACCAGCGAATCGTAGAGCTGCTCCGAGCCGGCTGTGGTGCCGCCCGGCGAGTTGATGTGAACGATGACGGCGGCGGCCTGCGAATTCTCGAGCCGCTCCAGCGCCTGCGTGCGATCGGAATCGCTGCGGATCAACCCATCGATGTGGACCCGCGCGATCGAGCCGGCGGATGCAAAGGTGCCGCGCGCGCCGGGTGTTGCAACCAGCGCAAAGCTTGCGATCGCCGCGATCGCGATCAGTGCGGCCATGACGCGCCAGAACGTCAGCTTGCGACGGATCCGGCGGCGATCGACGATGATGTCCGAATCGAGCGACATCGAGATATCTCCAAATGAAAGGCCGGGCGCGTTGTGCCGTCACGGCGTGACCAACGGCTTATCTGGATACATCAATTGCGGCGCAATTTGAAGAAAACAAGGCTTGTGCGCGCGTGAGAGCCGGGACGACAGCGGTTCGTGAAGAAGCAACAAAAAGGCCCCGGCTCGCGCCGGGGCCTTGATGTCAGCGAAACGTACGTTTCGCTTACTTGCTGTCGCGGTTCTTGAGCGCGGTGCCCAGGATGTCGCCGAGCGTCGCACCCGAATCGGAGGAGCCGTACTGCGCGATGGCTTCCTTCTCCTCGGCGACTTCGAGCGCCTTGATCGACACCTGGACCTTGCGGGCCTTCTTGTCGAACTGGATCACGCGGGCATCGACCTTCTCGCCGACGGCAAAGCGTTCGGCGCGCTGGTCGTTGCGGTCACGGGCGAGCTCGGAGCGCTTGATGAAGGTCGAGAAGTCGGTACCGGTGATCTTCACCTCGATACCGCTCTCCTTCACTTCGAGCACTTCGCAGGTCACGACCGCGCCCTTCTTGACATCGCCCGGCTCGGCGAAGGGGTCGCCTTCGAGCTGCTTGATGCCGAGCGAGATACGCTCCTTCTCGACGTCCACATCGAGCACCACGGCCTTCACCATGTCGCCCTTCTTGTAGTTGTCGATCACCTGCTCGCCCGGAAGCTTCCAGTCGAGGTCGGAGAGGTGGACCATGCCGTCGACGTCGCCCTCGAGGCCCAGGAACAGGCCGAACTCGGTCTTGTTCTTGACCTCGCCCTCGACCACCGAACCAGTCGGGTGACCTTCGACGAAGACCTCCCAGGGATTGCGCATGGTCTGCTTGAGGCCGAGCGAGATGCGGCGCTTGACGGAATCGACTTCCAGCACCTGCACGTCGACTTCCTGCGAGGTCGAGACGATCTTGCCGGGGTGCATGTTCTTCTTGGTCCACGACATCTCGGAGACGTGGATCAGGCCTTCGATGCCCGGCTCGAGCTCGACGAACGCACCGTAGTCGGTGATGTTGGTGACGCGGCCGGTGAAGCGGGCACCCAGCGGGTACTTGGCTTCGATGCCCTGCCACGGATCGTCCAGCAGCTGCTTCATGCCCAGCGAGATGCGGTGCGTCTCGTGGTTGATCTTGATGATCTTGACCTTCACGGTCTGGCCGATCGAGAGCACCTCGGTCGGATGGTTGACGCGGCGCCACGCGATATCGGTGACGTGGAGCAGACCGTCGATGCCGCCGAGATCAACGAACGCACCGTAATCGGTGATGTTCTTGACCACGCCGTCGATGACCTGACCCTCTTCGAGGTTCTGCACCAGCTCCTGACGCTGCTCGGCGCGGGTCTCTTCCAGCACGGTGCGGCGCGACACCACGATGTTGCCGCGGCGGCGGTCCATCTTGAGGATCTGGAACGGCTGCGAGTTGTTCATCAGCGGCGCAACGTCGCGGATCGGACGGATGTCGACCTGCGAGCGCGGCAGGAAGGCCACGGCACCGTCGAGATCGACAGTGAAGCCGCCCTTGACCTGGTTGAAGATGACGCCGTTGACCTTCTCGTTGTTCTGGAACGCCTTCTCGAGCTTGCCCCAGCTCTCTTCGCGGCGCGCCTTGTCGCGCGACAGCACGGCTTCGCCGAGCGCGTTCTCGATGCGATCGAGGAACACTTCAACCTCGTCGCCGACCTTCAGTTCACTGTCACGGCCGGGGCCGGAAAATTCGCGCAGGGCGACGCGGCCCTCGGTCTTCAGGCCGACGTCGATGACGGCCATGTCCTTTTCAATTGCAACCACCTTGCCCTTGACGACGGAGCTTTCCTGCAGGTTGCCGCCTGCGAAGGACTCGTCGAGCATCGCGGCGAAATCGTCGCGCGACGGGCTGTAGGTATCAGCAGAAGTCGAAGCCATTTGTTCTCCAGTTGCGGATGTCGTGCCGGCCGTTGGGTTCATGGGCGCATCGCACACGCAGTGTCGGAAGGTCCGCAAAACCTTCGAGCGACCGCTCGCTGCTCCGGCTGGCGCCGAAATAGCGGAAGCGGGCCGGCTGAGGCCCGCGCATTCGATACGTGGAAATCTAATGTCCGGAGCCTGGATCGCGCCGACCCCAAACAGGGACCTGACGTATCGACCTCAAAGAGCGGGAGCGGGCGCTTCCTCCAATGACGGCTGCGGCTTAACCCCGCGACCGGCCCGCTCGGACGGCCTCGATAATGTCGATGGCGGCCCGGACGCCGCCTTCTATATCCAGTTGGGAGTTATCTAGCAAGTAAGCATCCGGGGCCGGTTTCAAGGGCGCAATCGGGCGGTTCTTGTCGCGCTCGTCGCGCTGGATGATGTCGGCGAGCACGGCGGCCTCGTCCGCCTCTTCCCCCCTTGCCCTGGCCTCCATGGTCCGGCGGCGGGCACGGACCTTGGGGTCGGCGACGACGAAGATCTTCACGTCGGCGTCCGGGCAGATCACGGTTCCAATATCCCGGCCATCCAGCACGGCGCCGGGTGGATCGGCGGCGAATTGCCGCTGGAAATTGACCAGGACCTCGCGAACCCGGGGGATCGCCGAGACGATCGAGGCCCCCTCACCGGCCTTCTGGGTCTTCAGGGCGGGATTGCCGAATTTTTCGGGATCGAGCTCCAGCGCGGCCTGCACCGCGGCCGCCTCGTCCCGGAGATCATGGCCCGACTGCATCAGGGCGTAGGCCACCGCCCGATAGATCACGCCGGTATCGAGGTGACGATAGCCGTAATGGTGCGCAAGACGCTTGCCGAGCGTCCCCTTGCCCGAGGCCGCGGGCCCGTCGATGGCGATGATCATGTCACTCAAACCTTGACTGTCTGCGGCCCGCGGGCGCGTCGCAATGGCCGCTCTTCGGTAAAAATATTGCGAGACGCGAATTCAGCGGGACTCGCAAAGGTGAGATATTCACGCATCGCGTCGGATGGCGAGGACGTGGTGAACCATGGCTCGGCAAGTCGCCGCGCCGGGTCGCAAACCCACGCAGGTACGCGGCCAAGACGACGTTGCTTTGCCAGATATTCGGCGATCGCACCGACCAAGGCATCGAGCCGGTCGTTTCGCGTCAAGGCGGGCTCGTCCTCGATCGTCTCGTACTGGGCCCGGCTCGTCTCGGCCAAATCGAACGTGTCGAGGAATTCGGCGAGCGTAGCGTCCTGAGGCGCGCCGTTGCGGATGCGCTCGACGGCTTCAGCGAGGGTATTTGGGCGCATCCGCTCCTCCCCCGAGGTCCATATGCTTCAGCAGGAAACGCTGCTTCTCCGAGGATGCCGCGCTCACCGGAAAGTACCGGCCAAGCAGCGCCATAGCCTCCTCCGCGGTCGAGATTCCAACCACTTTCATCAAATTCAAGATGTCCAGCCGCTCGGTCTCTCCACGAACGGGATCCGTGACCCGGAACGCCTTCAATTTCAGCGCCAGAAGATATGCCGCGGAGGGCACCGAGACCTCAAGCCCGGGCGGTGAGCCATCGCGCGGAAAAGTACCAAATTCGAGATGATCAGCGGCGAGATCCGCCAGCGGGCTGAGATGGAATGCGACCTGGTCATTGAACCAGTCAGCGTCCCATCCATTCTTAGCGGCGATTTCGGCCGTCACTCTTTCCAGCCAGCCTGGCAGTGGATGCTCAAGCTTCGACACGTCGACATCTTCCGTTGCAAAGCGGAAGTTGCTGGCGAGCATGAGCGCTGAGCCGCCATAGACCGCGATCTGAAGCTTGGTTCCAGCATCGGCCGCGGCACGGCCGATCGAATCGAAAGCATCCAGCAAGGCATCGCGGTCGAAGGCTGCACTCATGGCCGCGGCCTCATGAAAACTCGGCCCCTAGCGAACGCATCATCGGAATGAAGTCCGGAAAGCTGGTGGCGATGAAGGCGGTGTCGTCGACGCTCACGGGCTGGTCGGACGCGCATCCCATCACCAGCGCGGACATCGCGATGCGATGGTCCATGTGGGTGGCGACGAGGCCGCCGCCGGGAACATGACCCCGGCCTTCGACGATCAGATCGTCGCCGGAGACCTCGACCTTGACACCGTTGACGCGCAGCATGTCGGCTGTGGCTTCGAGCCGGTCGGATTCCTTGACGCGCAGCTCGTGCAGGCCGCGCATGATCGTCGTGCCCTCGGCGAAGGCGGCGGCCACCGCCAGCACCAGATATTCGTCGATCATCGAGGGCGCGCGCTCCACCGGCACCTCGACCCCGCGCAGTTTCGACGCGCGCACGCGCAATTGCGCCATCGGCTCGCCGGCGTCGCCGCGGACCTCGCTTTCCTCGATCGAGGCGCCCATTTCGCGCAGCGTGCTGAACAGGCCGGTGCGCAGCGGATTGGTCATGACGTCGGACAGGACGACATCGGAGCCCTCGACGATCAGCGCTGCGACCACTGGGAACGCGGCCGAGGAAGGATCGGCAGGCACCACCACGGTGGCGCCGTGCAGCTCGGGCTGGCCCTTGAGCGTGATGCGGCGGCCATGCGCGCCCTCTCGCGCCGAGGAAATGTCGGCCCCAAAATGCTTCAGCATCAGTTCGGTGTGGTCGCGGCTGGCTTCGGTCTCGATGACGGTCGTGGTGCCGGGTGCGGCGAGGCCCGCCAGCAGCACCGCCGACTTGATCTGGGCCGAGGCGACCGGGGTCGTGTAGGTGATCGGCAACGGATCGCGCGCGCCCTGAAGGGTCAGCGGCAGACGACCGCCCTCACCACCAGAAACGACCTTCGCGCCCATCCTTTCCAAGGGATCGAGGATCCGGCGCATCGGGCGGCTGCGCAGCGAGGCGTCGCCGTCGAACACCGCCGAGATCGGGCAGCCCGCGACGGCACCCATGACCAGCCGGCAGCCGGTGCCGGAGTTACCGAAATCCAACGCGGCCTTGGGCTGGGCGAATCCGGCGACGCCGACGCCGTTGACCTTCCAGGCGAAATCACCGGTGCGCTCGACCCTGGCACCCAGCGCCTGCATGGATTTGGCGGTGTTGAGGACGTCCTCGCCCTCCAGCAGGCCCGAAATCCTGGTCTCGCCGACCGCGAGCGCACCCAGAATGAGGGCCCGGTGGGAGATCGACTTGTCCCCGGGCACCCGTACTTTCCCGGTCAGGGGACCGCTGGCGCGAGACTGAAGCGGCCTCGGTTGGTCGGAATGGGTCAAGATTGTGTCCTTGGATGAGCCCTGAGGGGACTGCGGCGCAGGTACCACATGGTCCGCGCCCCGTCACGGGCATGTCGTTCTCTCGTAATGCGCTATTGACAGCGGGCCGCCAACTAGCCAAGTGAAGCACCGCTTTTCAGACATTCCCAGGATTCCTGCCGTGGCCAAGTCCGAACTCGGAACCAAACGTATTTGCCCGACCACGGGCAAGAAGTTCTATGACCTCAACAAGAATCCGGTGATCTCGCCCTATACCGGCGAAGTCGTGCCGATCGCCCCGGTGGCGCCCGCGCGCATGCCCCGCGGCGCCGAAGCCCGGCACGCGGCGACAGCGGATGCCACGCCCGAGCCGGCCGAGGTCGAAGAGGTCTCGCTCGAGGAGGCCGATGCCGAGGAGAACACCGGCAAGGTCAAGGCTGTCGTGCCCGAATCGGAGGACGATATCGAGGTCGACGAGACCCTCGATGACGACGATGACGATGATTCGACCTTCATTGCCGACGAAGAAGAGGGCGATGAGGACGTGACCGACATCATTGGTGATGTCGGAGGTGATGAAGAGACTTGAGATCAGCCCTGATCTGTGAAAAAGGGTGCACCGCGCGAGTCACCAGGGCTCGCCGGTTGGGGTGATCCACGAGATTCACTCCGTCCAAGGTTAAGGGGCCATAGCTCAGCTGGGAGAGCGCTTGCATGGCATGCAAGAGGTCGGCGGTTCGATCCCGCCTGGCTCCACCAGCCTTCGCTCGCTTCGCGAGCTTCGGCTGGGCAAGCCCTCTCGTAGCGAAGGCCGCCGCGGCGTAGCCCGCAGGGCGAAGCCGGGCTTCATCCGCAAACCTCCAGTTCGCCGCCAGTTTCGGCTCGGCAAGCCCTTCGTAGCGAAGCCGGACTTCAGCAGACGGAAGCGGGTATAAGCTCTCCTCGACAACTGGGGAGCGTGCCGTGAGGTATGTCTACATTCTTGAAAGCCTCGATGCCCTCCACTTTTATGTGGGGATTACCGACGACCTGCGCGCCCGATTGGCGAAGCACAATGCCGGAGAGGTACCTCACACTTCAAAATTCGGGCCTTGGCGCCTCAAGACTTACGTCGCGTTCAGCAATGCGAAGCAAGCGGTCGCGTTTGAGAGATACCTGAAGTCAGCGTCCGGCCGCGTTTGCCAAGAAGCGCCTCTAACCGTCCCCTACTCCCCGATCACCGCATTCAGCCTGTCCCTCAGCGCGACGATCTCGTCCTTCATCGCAACCAGTTCCGGCACCGAGCAGTCCGAGGCCGCCAGGATCGACTGCGGCACATTGCGGGCCTTTTCCTTCAGAGCGTGTCCCTGCGCCGTCAGCGCGATCAGGACCTGACGCTCGTCCTCGCTGGAGCGGGTGCGCCTCACGAGATGGGCGGCCTCCAGCCGCTTGAGCAGCGGCGTCAGCGTGCCTGAATCCAGAAACAATCTTTCGCCGATGTCCTTGACCGGGACGTCGTCGCGCTCCCACAGCACCAGCATGACGAGATATTGCGGGTAGGTCAGGCCGAGCCGGTCCAGAAGCGGCTTGTAGACGCGGTTGAAGGCATGCGCGGCCGAATAGACCGCAAAGCAGATCTGGTTGTCGAGCCGCAGCGGCGCGTCCGCTGCCGATGATTTTCGAGGCATGGAGAATCTCTTAGGATTTGTCTCATTGTGGCGCCGCTCGCCGCCATATTCAATTGCGAACAATTAAATGTGAGGCTGCGCAATTTCAATTGCGCACAATCTAATTGTCTGCGATACAGACGCCCACCGAAACACAGGGAGACGACAATGTCCGTGAACGTCCTTTACAAGACCAGCGCCAAGGCCACCGGCGGCCGCGACGGCCATGCTGCAACCCTCGACGGCGCGCTCGACGTCAAGCTGACCACGCCGAAGGAGCTCGGCGGCGGCGGCGGCGCCGGCAACAATCCCGAGCAGCTGTTCGCGGCAGGCTACGCCGCCTGCTTCATCGGCGCCATGAAGTTCGTGGCCTCGCAGGGCGGCCCCAAGGTTCCCGCTGATGCCTCCGTCACCTCGACCGTCGGCATCGGCCCGCGCTCCGAGGGCGGCTTCGGTCTCGACATCGACCTCGCCGTCTCGCTGCCGGGCCTTGCCCGCGCGGAGGCCGAGGCGCTGGTCGAGAAGGCGCACCAGGTGTGTCCCTATTCCAACGCCACGCGCGGCAATGTCGACGTTCGCCTGACGGTCGTCTGATCGAAAGTGCGGATTGGCTGGCCCGGGATCCCCCTCGGGTCGGCCGCTTCCGTTTGCCACGCCGCGGGATTGAGCGGCGGCGCATACGCCCCTACGCGCGGGGCCATTGCTGGCGTGCACGAACCTCGCTAGGCCTGTGATCAAACGTCGACACAGGGAAGCGAAAGCATGAGTTCGGAAGCCGCTACAGGTGCCATGAGCGGACTGCGCGTCATCGATCTCACGCGCGTGCTCGGCGGACCCTACTGCACGCAGATCCTCGCCGACCACGGCGCCGACGTGATCAAGGTCGAGCCGCCCGCCGGCGACGAGGTGCGCGAATGGGGCCCTCCCTTCCACGAGGAGGACGCGGCCTATTTCATCGGCATCAACCGCAACAAGCGCTCGATCGGCCTCGACCTCGCCTCCGAAGGTGGCCGGGCCGTGCTGCTCAAGATGTTGGAGAGCGCCGACGTCCTGATCGAGAATTTCAAGCCGGGCACGCTGGAGAAATGGGGCATCGGCAACGAGGTGCTGCGCGGGAAATTCCCGCGCCTCGTGCATTGCCGGATCTGCGGCTTCGGCGCCGACGGTCCGCGCGGCGGCAATCCAGGCTATGACGCCATCATCCAGGCCATGACCGGCATGATCGCCGCGACCGGCTCGCCCGAGAGCGGGCCGATGCGGATCGGCGTGCCGCTGGTCGACATCACCACCGGGCTTTACGCGGCGATCGGCATCCTGATGGCGCTGTCGGAGCGGCAGCGCTCCGGCAAGGGCCAGTTCCTGGAGACGACGCTGTACGAAACCGGCCTTGCCATCATGCATCCGCACACCGCGAATTATTTCATGCATGGCAAGCCGCCCTCGCTCACGGGCAACGAGCACCCGAACCTCGTGCCTTACGCGATCTTCCCGACCAAGACCGACGACATCTTCATCGGCGTCGGCAATGACGGCACCTTCCGCAAGCTCGCCAAGGAGATCGGCAAGCCCGAGCTCGGCACCGATCCGCGCTTTGCCCGCAACAAGGACCGCATCGCCAATCGCGAGGCGCTGCGCGCCGAGCTCGCCGCTGTCTTCAGCCAGCACGAGGCCGAGCCGCTGTGCAACCGCCTGCTGGCCGCGGGCCTGCCCGCAGGGCCCGTGCAGAAGATCGATCAGGCATTGACCAACCCGCACACGATCGCGCGCGGGGATATCATCGAGAAGGACTGGTACAAGGGCGTCGCTTCGCCGATCCGGCTCGACCGCAGCAAGCCGAGCCTGCGCCGGCTACCGCCGAAATTCAGCGAGCATTCGGCGGAGGTGCTGGGCGAGTTCGGCTACTCCAAGTCCGAGATCGACGCGATGGTCGAACAGGGCACGGTCTGCGGCCCCGAGCGCAAGCGCTAGGATCGCCGGCCTTCTCCATCCGACATCCAATACCGCACTGCGGCGCGTGCGTGTAGGTGCACTGCGAACGGAGGAGGTCGCCCGTCGGTCTTCGCCTATTTTCCGGCTTCCCTTTTCCAGCGCTTGCCGCTTTCGTTTCGGCCGCTTACACAGTCATGTGAACGTCATATGGCACTGCTAGCGCAAGCGCTTCTTTAGTGACGGGCAAGGGAGGTTTTCTTGATGGTTCTTCGACATTTTGGTGCGGCTGCCGCTGTTGCGGTCACGCTTGGCCTGACGGCCTCGCCGGCCCTCGCTGTGACGGAAATCCAGTGGTGGCATGCGATGACCGGGGCAAACAACGACGTCATCGTCAAGCTTGCCAACGACTTCAACGCGTCGCAGAGCGACTACAAGGTGATCCCGACCTACAAGGGCAATTATGCCGACACGATGAACGCGGGCATCGCTGCGTTCCGTGCCGGCAACGCGCCGCACATCATGCAGGTGTTCGAAGTCGGCACCGCCACCATGATGGCTGCGACCGGCGCCGTGAAGCCCGTTTACAAGCTCATGGCCGATGCGGGCGAAAAGTTCGATCCCAAGATCTACCTCCCCGCCATCACCGGCTACTACTCGACCTCCAAGGGCGAGATGCTGTCGTTCCCCTTCAACTCGTCGTCCACCGTCATGTGGGTCAATCTCGACGAGCTGAAGAAAGCCAATGTCGCGATCCCGAAGACCTGGCCCGAAACGTTCGAGGCGGCCAAGAAGCTCCATGACAACGGTCATGCGACCTGCGGCTTCTCCAACTCCTGGGTAACCTGGGTCAATCTCGAGCAGCTCTCCGCCTGGCACAACGTGCCGCTCGCCAGCAAGGCCAACGGCCTCGACGGGTTCGACACTGCGCTGGAGTTCAATGGACCGCTCCAGGTCAAGCACCTCGAGAAGCTGGTCGAGCTCCAGAAGGACAAGACCTACGATTATGCCGGCCGCACCAACACCGGCGAAGGCCGCTTCACGTCGGGCGAATGCCCGCTCTACCTGACCTCGTCGGCCTTCTTCGGCAACGTCAAGGCGCAGGCCAAGTTCAGCTTCACCGCCGTGCCGATGCCCTATTATCCCGACGCAAAGGGCGCGCCGCAGAACTCGATCATCGGCGGCGCATCGCTCTGGGTCATGGGCGGCAAGCCGGACGCGGAATACAAGGGCGTCGCAAAATTCCTGAGCTTCCTCTCGGATACCGATCGCCAGGTCTACATCCACAAGGCCTCGGGCTACCTGCCGATCACCAAGGCCGCCTATGAGAAGGCCAAGGCGGAAGGCTTCTACAAGGATCAGCCCTATCTGGAGACCCCGCTGCTCGAGCTGACCAACAAGGAGCCGACCGAGAACTCCCGGGGCTTGCGCCTCGGCAACATGGTTCAGCTCCGCGACGTCTGGGCCGAAGAGATCGAGCAGGCACTCGCCGGCAAGAAGACCGCCAAGCAGGCGCTCGATGCTGCCGTCGAGCGCGGCAACACCATGCTGCGCCAGTTCGAAAAGACCGCCGTCAAGTGAGACGATCAGCGGCAGGCCGGTGACCCCGGCCTGCCGCTCTGGGGCATCATGCAAAAGCAAGCCATTTTCCAATCGAAGCTGTTGCCTTACGCGCTGGTTGCGCCGCAGCTCGCGATCGTCCTGATTTTCTTCTACTGGCCGGCCCTGCAGGCGGTGATCCAGTCCTTCCTGCTCCAGGATGCGTTTGGCCTTTCGACCAGCTTCGTCTGGTTCGAGAATTATCTCGAGCTCATGAAGGACCGCGCCTATTTCGAGGCGATCGTGCGGACCTTCTTCTTCTCGTTCGCCATCGCCGTGTCGTCGCTGTCGTTTGCGCTGCTGCTTGCCGTGATGGCGGACAAGCCGCTACGCGGTGTGATGCTCTACCGGACGCTGCTGATCTGGCCCTATGCGGTGGCGCCGCCGGTCGTCGGCGTGCTCTGGATCTTCATGCTGCATCCCTCGCTGGGCGTGCTCTCGCGCTACTTGCGCGGCCTCGGCGTCGACTGGAATCCGCTGCTCGACGGTGACCAGGCCGCCGCGCTGATCATCCTCGCCGCCGCCTGGAAGCAGATCTCCTACAATTTCCTGTTCTTCCTCGCCGGCCTGCAGAGCATTCCGCGAAGCGTGCTCGAAGCCGCCGCGATCGACGGCGCCCGCCCGATGCGCCGGTTCTGGACCGTGACCTTCCCGCTGCTGTCGCCGACCATCTTCTTCCTGCTCGTCGTCAACATCGTCTACGCCTTCTTCGACACCTTCGGCATCATCGACACCATGACCCGCGGCGGTCCCGGCAAGTCGACGGAGACGCTGGTCTACAAGGTCTATTCCGACGGCCTGCTCGGCGGCAATCTCGGCAGCTCGGCGGCGCAATCGGTGATCCTGATGATCATGGTCATCGTGCTGACGGGAATCCAGTTCCGCTTCGTCGAACGCAAGGTGACCTACTGATGGTCGAGGAAGAGGGCTTCCGGCGCTACGTCGCCCACATCATCCTCTGGATCGGGATCGCGATCGTCGCCTTCCCCGTCTACATCGCGATCGTCGCCTCGACCCAGGACAACGCGCTGATCGCGAACGGGCAGATGTCGCTGCTGCCCGGCGGGCATTTCTTCCAAACCTACTACCAGACCATCTTCGTCGGCACGACCGGCTCGACCCGCGAGCCGGTCGGCAACATGATGCTGAACTCGCTGATCACGGCGCTGCTGATCGCGGTCGGCAAGATCGCGATCTCGATCATCTCGGCCTATGCGATCGTGTATTTCCGCTTTCCGTTCCGGATGCCGATCTTCTGGATCATCTTCATCACCCTGATGCTGCCGGTCGAGGTCCGCATCTATCCGACCTACAAGATCGTCGCCGATCTGCACATGCTCGACAGCTATGCCGGCCTGTCGCTGCCGCTGATCGCCTCGGCCACCGCGACGCTCTTGTTCCGCCAGTTCTTCATGACCGTGCCGGACGAATTGCTGGAGGCCTCGCGCATCGACGGCGCCGGTCCCTTCCGCTTCTTCTGGGATACGCTGTTGCCGCTGTCACGCACCAACATGGCCGCGCTGTTCGTGATCCTGTTCATCCTCGGCTGGAATCAATATCTCTGGCCGCTTCTGATCACCACACGCGACGACATGCAGACCATCCAGATCGGCATCCGCAAGATGATCACCACCAGCGACGCGCTCACCGAATGGCCAACCGTGATGGCAACCGCCGTGCTCGCGATGCTGCCGCCAGTCTTTGTCGTCGTCGTCATGCAGAAATTGTTCGTGCGCGGTCTGGTCGAGACGGAGAAGTAGAGAGTTATGGCCAACGTCACCCTGCGCAGCGTCCGCAAGACCTATCCCGGCGGCTTCGAGGCCATCAAGGGCGTCGACGTCGATGTCGGCGACGGACAGTTCTGCGTGCTGGTCGGCCCCTCCGGCTGCGGCAAGTCCACGCTGCTGCGCATGGTCGCGGGGCTCGAAACGGTCACCGGCGGCGAGATCGACATCGGCGGCCGCATCGTCAACCAGGTCGAGCCCGCCGATCGCGACATCGCGATGGTGTTCCAGAACTACGCGCTCTATCCGCATATGAGCGTCTACAACAACATGGCCTACGGCCTGCGCAATCGCGGCATGGCGGAGGCCGAGATCAAGTCCCGCGTCGAAGAAGCCGCGCGCGTGCTCGAATTGTCGCCGATGCTGGAGCGCAAGCCGCGCCAGCTCTCCGGCGGCCAGCGCCAGCGCGTCGCGATGGGCCGTGCCATCGTGCGTCAGCCGAAGGTGTTCCTGTTCGACGAGCCGCTCTCCAACCTCGACGCCAAGCTGCGCATCGCGATGCGGGTCGAGATCCGCAAATTGCAGCGCCGGCTCAACACCACGTCGATCTACGTCACCCACGATCAGCTGGAGGCGATGACGCTCGCCGACATTCTCGTCGTGATGAACGGCGGCCAGGTCGAGCAGGTCGGCAATCCCCTTGCGATCTACGAGAAGCCGGCGACCACCTTCGTCGCGTCCTTCATCGGCGCACCGCCGATGAATTTGATGTCGACGCGCCCCGAGGAGATCAAATCGCAGCTCGGGGGCAGTGCGTCCGACGTCGGCATCCTCGGCATCCGCCCTGAGGATTTCGTCATCACCGACCAGACCCCGGCCGGCGGCGTCGCACTGCCGCTGACGGTCGAGGCGATCGAGCGTGTCGGCGCAGAAACCTTCGTCTATGGCTCGCGCGAGCAGGAAGAGCAGCGCGTCGCCGCCACGCCCGGCGAGCTGCCGCCCGGCGAGATCATCGTCCGCATTCCCGGCACCGAGGCCCCCGCCATCGGCGCAAAAATCCGGGTCGCGGCGGTGCGCAACAAGCTGCATCTGTTCAGCGCCGATGGCCGCAAGCGGCTCGAAGCCTGAGGGTCCCGAACCGCCCCCGCTTCAAAACCGCGAAAACAACCCCATGCACAGTAGAAGGGGCTTTGTTTTCGTTGAGAAAATTTGTCGCAGAAGATCCTCGTGCCGAACGCTGCCGGCCCGGCCCGGACCAAATTGCTGACGGGCGTTCGGAGACATGGCTGACACATGCCATGGCAAAATGGACGCGTGCGGCCGGCACGGGCCCATCCACAGCCTCCCGGCTACCTGCTTGAACCGACATGGGAACATGCCCATATTGCTGATCAAGGGGCGCCGCGTGCGGGCCCTGATGCACCAAAGTCGCTTCTGCGAGGACTTTGTAAACTATGTCTCGTGTTCCAACGCTCTCCAGTCCGTTCCTTCTGGGCTTCGACGAGATCGAGCGTGTGCTCGATCGGGTCGTCAAAGGCGCCGACGGTTACCCTCCCTACAATATCGAGAGGTGCGACCGATCGGACGGCCAGCCCGAGCGTTTGCGCATCACGCTGGCGGTCGCCGGATTCACCCGCGACCAACTCGATGTAACCATTGAGGAAAACCAGCTCGTGATCCGCGGGCGGCAGCAGGACGACAAGACCCGGCAATACATCCATCGCGGCATCGCCGCGCGCCACTTCCAGCGCACCTTCGTGCTGGCGGAGGGGATGCTGGTGCTGGGTGCGGATCTGAAGAACGGGCTGTTGTCGATTGATCTTGCCCGGCCTGAACCGGAGAGGATCGTTAAGACAATCGCTATCAATGAGCACGAATAATGGAACGAGTAGCGGACTCGACCGCTTAGTGTTCCAGAGGAGTCGAGACCATGAGTGAAGGTCACGTTGCGTTCGAATACGAAGCCAAAAATGTCTCGCCCGAGACGCTGGCAACCCTTGGCGAAGGTCATATCGCCTATGTGAAGCAGATCCGTTCCGAGGACGTGCCGGGCCTGTTTCCCGAAGCGCCGAAAATCGCACCGGGCCTCAAGCTCTTCGCGCTCCACGCCGCCGACGGCACGCCGATCATGCTGACCGACAGCCGCGAGGCCGCGATCGCCAATGCCTGGAGCAACGAGCTGCAAGCGGTGAGCGTGCACTGAGCACGCGCACTTTCCGAACGAATAGAGTTTCAAGCGGGCATGCCTTCACGCGAAGGCGTGCCCGTTTTCGTTTGGGGTGATGTTTTCGCGTCGCCATCGCCAGCCAACGGGAATTCGGCGATGTCCCCGCCCGCGTGCGGGGGCGGCCTTGGCTCTTGCGCAGGAGACCGTCATCAATCCGTGATTTGACATTTCGTTCGCGTTTGTCAAATCTGACAAAATGCAGGCCAAGGCCCCTCCCCAGGACCGAATCCTCGACGCCGCCTTGCGCGTGTTCCGGCGCCACGGCTTCCGCCGCTCCTCGATCGAGCAGGCGGCGGAAGAAGCCGGACTGACACGGCAGGCGCTCTATCATCACTTCGCCTCCAAGGAGGCGCTGTTCCGCGCCGTGCTCGAGCGGATCTACGAGCAGGGGCTCGCTGCCGAAATCGCGGCCGCGAAAGCGGCGGAAGAAGCGGGCCTCGAGCTTGCCGACATCCTGGTCGCCGAGATCGGCGCGCGAATGCAGTCGCTGCTCGCTTCGCTCAAGGACTCGCCCCATACCGAGGAGCTGTTTTCCGAGCACCTCGCGCAGGCGCGCGACCTCTACCAGAGCTATTCCAATCGTTTCGCCGACGAGATCGCAACCACGATCGCGCGGGTGTGCCGCAAGCGAAAGCTTAACCTCGAAAGCGGCGTCAGCGTGCGCGAGCTCGCGCGCTGCGTCGAGATGGCGATCCACGGCACCAAATCCGCTTTCCCTTCCATGCAGCCGGTCGACGCGTTCCTGAAACAGCTCGAGACCATGCTGCGCATGCTGATCGCCGGCGCGATGGCGCCGTCCGCAAAGAAGTCCCACCGCAAAACGGGAGTTCGAAAATGACCACCACGACCATCAATGGACGGCCTCTGGTGCTACCCGACGATCCGGATGCGCTCTTGATCGACGTGATCCGCGATGGCGGCCTCACCGGCACCAAGCTCGTCTGCGGCTCCGGCGTCTGCGGCGCCTGCACCGTGCTGCTCGACGGCACGCCCGTCGTGAGCTGCCTGTTGCCGGCGCAGGCGGCCGCCGACAAATCGCTGACGACCATCGAGGGCGTCGGAGCAGCCGGATTGCATCCGGTGCAGAAGGCGTTCATGGCGCACGACGCCCTGCAATGCGGCTTCTGCACGCCCGGCTTCGTGGTCGAAGCCGCCGCCTTCCATGACAGCTGGCGTGCGACCAAGGGCGCGGCGACACCTTCGCGCGAGGAGATCGCCGCCGCGCTATCGGGACATCTCTGCCGCTGCGGCGCCTATGAAGGCATCTATCGCGCCGTCGCCGAGGCATGCTCGGGCCGCTTCGACGGCAACGATCCCATCGCGCCGCGGCTGGAAGCCCGCGACAAGGTGACGGGACTGGCCCGCTACACCGTCGACATCCACCATGACGGCCAACTCGAAGGCGTCATCCTGCGCGCGCACGTCGCGCATGCGAGGATCACCGGGCTCGATCTGGCGCCGGCGCGCGCCATTGCCGGTGTTACCGCTGTCGTTCCGCTGCTCGACGATGACAACATGGTCCGCTTCGTCGGCGCGCCGATTGCAGCCGTCGCGGCCAAGGATCGCCGCACCGCACTGAAGGCAATCGCCGCGATCAGCTTCAAGCCCGAGCCTTTACCCGCAGTGATCGGGCTCGATGCAGCGCGGCGCGACGATGCGCCCGTCGTGTTCGAGAAGAAGGACCGCAAGCGTGCCGGCAACGTGTCCGAGGGCGCCGGCGGCGCTCCGGTGTCGTGGAAGGGCAATGTGCGCGGGCCTTCGGCGCCGTTCTCGCAAAAAGCCAGGCAGGCCAAGAGCTGGCTTGACGAGGCGCGCCAGCAAGGCAATCCGCTGCTGGTCGAGGAAACCTTCCGCGTCTCGACGCAACAGCACGCAAGCCTCGAACCACATGCCGCCGTGGCCAGGTTCGATGGCGATCAGCTCACAGTGCACATCTCGACCCAGGCCATCCACGAGAGCATGGAGAAGATCGCCAAGCGTTATGGCCTTCCGCACGACAAGGTACGTGTGATCGCCGATCACGTCGGCGGCGGCTTCGGCTCCAAGGGCAGCCTTGGGCTGGAGACCATCGCCGCGATCGAGCTTGCGCGCGCCGCGAAGGCGCCGGTCCGCGTCGCCTTCGATCGTGAAGAGGAGCTTTCCGTCACCGGCTATCGTCCGGCCGCCGAGCTGAAGCTATCCTTGCTGCCTTCGACGGAAGGCCGCCTCAAGGCGCTGTCGCTCACCGCACATGCCGACACCGGCGCCGCCGTGAACTCGCTGATCGCGGGCCTGGCGCGGCTGATCTATCCGGCCGAAGCAAAAGAGCTCGTCGACTTCGACGTGCTCAGCAATTTGCCGCCCGGCGCGCCGTTCCGCGGCCCCGGCGGTCCGCCGATGTCGTTTGCGCTGGAGCAGGCGGTCGATGAAGCGGCGCTGCGCATGAAGGTCGATCCGATTCACCTGCGCAGGCTCTGGGACCCAGATCCCAACCGCCAGCGATTGTACGACTGGGCTGCCGGCCTCGACGTCTGGAAGAACCGCAAGCCGGCCGCCTCGCAAACTGGCCGCTACCGGCGCGGCGTCGGCGTCGCCACCGGCTACTGGCTCTATCTCTGGCAGACCGGCTCCTCGATCGAACTCGCCACCAAGGGCGGCCGCATCGTCGCAAGCTGCGCGGTACAGGATATCGGCACGGGCACGCGGAGCGTGATCGCCAACACCGTCGCGAAGGCGTTCGATCTCGAGCCGCAGGATGTGGAGGTTCGCATCGGCCGCTCCAACCTGCCCCCCGGACCGGGCTCCGGCGGCAGCCGCGTCACCGCCTCGGTGGTGCCGCCGACCTTGCTCGCCATTGATAAGCTGAAAGCGGAAATCAAGCGCACCGCGTCACGCACACCTGCTCCGGGCTCGAACGCGCCGTGGCGCGAGATGATCGCGGCTTCTCCCGACATCGCCGTGTCGGCGAGACGTCAGGAGGACGGCAAGCCGCCGCCCGGCGTCAGGCCCGCGCTGCACGAGGCGGGCATCATGGGCCGGGTGTTCGGTTGGGTGCTGCGTCTGATGAACCACATGGTGGTCGGCGCCGGCGTGCCGAGCTCGGTGCAGGTGATGGAAGTCGAGGTCGATACCTGGCTCGGCCATGTGCGCGTGCTCAACGCCTATACGGGCCTCGCGGTCGGCAAGCTCGCCGCGCCGACGCTGGCGCGAAGCCAGGCCGCGGGCGCGGTGATCCAGGGCATCGGCTACGCACTCTATGAGTCGCGGGAGACCGATCCTTTAAGCGGCCACGTCCTGAGCGGCAGCATGGAGGATTACCGCATTCCGGGGATTGGCGACATGCCGAAACTGGAAGTGCATTTCGACGAGGCCGGTTTCGAGCATGTACCGGGCGGCAGCGTCGGCATCGGCGAAGTCGCCACCGTGCCTACCTCGCCCGCGATCGCCAACGCCATCCGCGATGCGATCGGCGTGAGACTGACCGAAATTCCGTTCCGGCCCGATCGTCTGGTGGCCGCGCTGAAAGGGAGGGATGCAGCATGAGTGTCGCCGTCGTGACCGCCAAACCCACGCCTGAATTCCGCGCCGGAGGCACCGACTTCAGCGAACGCCGCCGCAGCGGCGTGTCGCAGGGAATGCTGATCGATATCTCGGCCACCGGCGACAAGACGATCACCTGGGACGCCGACGGAGCAGCCCAGATCGGCGCGCTTACCACCATCGCCACGATCGCGACGGACGCTCGCATCGCCGCTGCCTATCCCGGTATTGCGGCGAGCGCGCATGGCCTCGCGACACCACAGGTGCGCCAGGTTGCAACGCTCGGCGGCAATCTCGCGCAACGTTCGCGCTGCTGGTATTTCCGCCGGGCCGACATCGATTGCCTGAAGAAAAGCGGTAGCACCTGCCCTGCCCGGTCAGGCAATCATCTCTATGGCGTTGCCTTCGATCTCGGCGACTGCGTCGCGCCGCATCCCTCGACCATGGCCGCAGCTCTGCTCGCTTATGATGCGACCATCACCACGGACCGGCGCAGCGGATTGACGATTGCCGGCCTGCTCGGCGACGGCTCGGTCTCGCACGCCGATCATACACTCGCAGCAGGCGAGATGATCAAGAGCATTGCGCTTCCTGCTCCGCTTGAGGGCGAGCGCGCTTCCTACAAGCGCGCGATCAGCCGGACCTATGCGGAATGGCCGCTGGTGGAACTCTGCGCCCGCGTCGTGATCGCCGGCGGCAAGTTCCAGCTCGTGCGTCTCGCTGCAGGCGGCGTCGCGCCCGTGCCGCTTCGCCTCACCGCCGCGGAAGTCGCGCTCAGTGGCAAGATTGCCAATGCGGCATCGATCGCAGAAGCGGCGAAAGCGGCGACCTCGGGCGCCCAACCATTGCCGATGACGGCCTACAAGCTCGATCTTCTGCAAGGGCTGATGCGCGACGTGCTGGAGCGGCTTTCGGATGAGCTGGTAGCGCACGCCACGAAGCCGCTGTAGCCAACGCCTGGACAACGAGCTGCAAGCGGTAAGCGTGCACTGAGCACACGCGCTTCGCAGGAAGCATTTCAATCGGGCATGACTTCGCAGGAAGGTGTGCCCGTTTTCATTTGATAAGGGTAGCGCTTTCCAGCTTCGATCGGTTGGCGCCGTATCCAAATTGATCGTCCGACCCGAAGCTGCTTAGATGCGCCATGTCGCCGAAAGTCGAACGTCTGCCCAAGCAGCAATTGTGGTTTCCGGCCGGGCGCTATTTCCTGCGCACCATCAAGCGCGATGACGCCTCGCAGCGCTGGGCGGACTGGTTGTCCGACCCCTGGACAGTGCATGTCCTCAACACGTCACCGCGCGTGATGACCAAGGCTGACATCGGCGACTACATCAAATCCTTCGATCAGCGCGAACGGCTGCTGCTCGGGATATTCGAACGCGGCAGCCGCATGCACGTCGGCTTCATTCGCGTCGACATCAATACCTCAGCCGGCGAGGCACTCGTCAGCGCCGTCATCGGCGAAAAGGAGCACCGTAACCGCGGAGCAACGGCGAACGCTTTCGTGCCGTTGCTCCGGTTCGTGTTCGACGGTCTCGAGCTGAGCCGCATCCACGCCTTCGTGCTGGAGCGGAATCAAACGACGATTGGGTATTTATTGAAGCTCGGCTGGACGCTCGATCCTGGACTTGAAAAGCCGGTGCGATCACATACCGACGGATCCCTGCTGGTCCTGCGCCGGATGACGTGGGACCGGCCAGGTTTCCAAGCGTATCAGAACACCCGGATCGGGCAGCGCATCATGAAGCGTCTGGAGGCGGCTCAGGGCTGATGCGGTGTCCTGTCCAGATCAGTATTTCGCGACCACCGGCGATCCACCAAAGCGATAGTTGATCCCGACCTTCACGATGTCGATGTCCTGACGGATATCGATAAAAGCGGTCGTTGGGCCGCTCGGATTGAAGAAACCCACGCGCTTGCTGTCGAAGCCATAGTGATCGTACTCAACCAGGGCCGACCAGTTCGGAGCAAACGCCCACTCGAAGCCGACGCCTGCAGTCCATCCAATCCTGTCGGTGCTGGTGCTTGCGCTACAGGCGGTGAAGGCCGGAAATACTCCACAAGGGACGCCGCCAATGAAGGCAAAATTGTCCAGGCTGTAGCGATCATGCGCAAAGCCGACGCCGCCTTTGCCGTAAACAAGAAACCGATCCCATGTGTAGCCGACGCGGCCCGTGACGCTCGCAACCCAATCCGTTCGGGTCGAGAGCGTTGCCGGATTTCCGGCCTTGCCCCCGAAGAACGGATCGTTCGCGATGCCACGAATATCCGTCGCCGTGAAATCGCCTGCGACACCGATCAGCCAATTGCTGGAAAACTGGTAGTCGCAGCCCGCCTGCGCGCCACCGACGACGCCGACGTCGCTATTCACGCCGATCCGGTCACCGGGCACCAGGCCGGTCGTCATAAACCCAAGGCCCGGTGCCCCCGTCGTAATGCCTGGATCTGTGAAGCCCGTCTTGCTCGCGCCACCGCCGATATGGCCCCCGACATAGCAGCCGGTCCAGCTGAAGGGCACGGCCGCCGCGACCGGGGCCTTCGTGTAGGGTCGGGCTGCCAAATCTGCAGCTTGAGCAGAGCCCGCGACAATCAGGGCCGACATCGCCAGCAGCAATCGTTCCATGACCATCCCCTACAATCGAAAATAGAAATATCTCTTAGGGTACACCGGTCAGCCGTCACGCGCTGTATTCGGCCTGCAACACTCCGACACATTCGAAATGCCCGTCTTCCGTGCAGAAGCGGGGGTTATCAAGCTGGCGCTTGCACTGAGCAAGGCCGGCTGGAGATTCATCTGAACAATTGGAGAGCCGGCTTGCTACGCCGCCGTCGCCGGCGGCAGGGCCAGCACCGAATAGATCGCCTGGGCATCGCGCGAGGCGCGGAGTTTCTTGGCGATGTCCTGGTCGCGGAGGAGGCGGGCGATGCGGGCGAGCGCCTTGAGGTGATCGGCGCCGGCGCCTTCGGGGGCCAGCAACAGGAAGACGAGATCGACCGGCTGGCCGTCCATGGCCTCGAAATCGATCGGACGATCGAGCCGCGCGAACAGGCCAAAAATCTTTTCGAGCTTGGGCAGCTTGCCGTGCGGAATGGCGACGCCGTAGCCGACCGCGGTGGTGCCGAGCTTCTCACGCTGCAGCAGCACCTCGAATACGGAGCGCTCGTTCTGGCCGGTCAGCTCGGCGGCCTTGGCCGCGAGCTCCTGCAGGGCCTGCTTCTTGCTGTTGACCTTCAATGCCGGGAGAATCGCCTCGGGTGCGACCAGATCGGTAATCGGCATGGAGGGTTTCCGAGGTGAATTAGACCGTCAGGTTCCGAATTGGCCAGCTTGGAGAGAAACCACGCCGGGCCGGCGTCAAGAAGGTGAAGCACGAGGCGGACTTAGCCCCGGTCCTGATGTGGGGCGCTTCTACTCCAACGCAATCCCGGTGCCAACTCCCGCGTGCGGCTTTGCCACGGTCATTGTTAAGGCCCGGGATCGTACGGACCCCGCCTCGGCCTATCCGCCCGCCTTGTCATCGACCTTGCCGTTCACCTTGGCCCCCGGCGGATCGATCCAGCCCACATTGCCATCCGGCCGGCGGTAAATGATGTTCACCCGGCCCGAAGAGCCATGCTGGAATACCAGGCAAGGGGCGCCGCTGAGATCGAGTTCCATGACCGCCTCGCTGACCGAGAGCTGCCTCAACGAGGTGGTTTGCTCCGCGATGATCACGGGGCTGTAGCCGGTGACTTCCTCTTCGCCCTCTCCGGGCCCCTCCAGCACGTAAGCCGTCGCATCGAGCGCAGCCATCGCCTCGGAGGCGACGTGGGCCTTGCGGGCGGAGCGGTCCTTGAGCCGGTTCTTGTAGCGGCGCAGCCGCTTCTCGATCATCAGCAGCGCCTGGTCGGCGCTGGCATAGGCATCCGGCGCGTTCGAATCGGCCTCCAGCGTGATTCCCGAATCGAGGTGCAGGGCGCAATCGGTGCGGAAGCCGAAGCCGTCCTTGCTGAGCGTGATGTGGCCGGAATAATTGCCGTCGAAATATTTGCGCAGCACCTCGTCGGTGCGGTCGGCAACGCGGCCGCGCAGGGCCTCACCGACGCTGATGCTCTTGCCCGAAATCCGAAGAGTCATGGATGCCTCGCTTGGTTTGCTCCTCAGCTGCGACGACGAATCATCGCGGCTGAAGTCGTTCCCTGCGCATGATCTCCCCACGAACCCTTTCCGCGTTTGTCGGGCGAGAGGACCGCTGTGCACTTGTCCGGATCATGCGCATGCCTGGATCGGTTGCAAAGGGGGGCCGAGAGTAGCGCGATTTCGCGCCAGCGCAATCACGCCGGTTCGGGGTTGCGGGAACGATCGGACAAGGCGGTGGAGAGGACGTTTCCAAGAGCGCTCTGCTTGTCGCGGCGGCGTTGCACCGAAGAAGGAATGCGCATGGCTTCGCGGTACTTCGCGACCGTGCGGCGGGCAATATCAATGCCCGAGGCGCGCAAGCGTTCCACGATGGTGTCGTCCGACAGGATCGCCGCGGGCGCTTCCGAATCGATCAGCTGCTTGATGTGGTGGCGCACGGCTTCGGCGGAATGAGCCTCGCCGCCGTCGGCCGAGGCGATCGAGGCCGTGAAGAAATATTTCAGCTCGAACGTGCCGCGATTGGTCGCCATATATTTGTTGGCGGTGACGCGCGACACCGTGGATTCATGCATCTGGATGGCGTCGGCGACGGCCTTCAGATTGAGCGGCCGCAAATGCGCCACGCCGTAGGTGAAGAAGCCATCCTGCTGGCGCACGATCTCGGTTGCAACCTTCAGGATGGTGCGGGCGCGCTGGTCGAGCGCGCGCACCAGCCAGGTCGCGTTCTGGAGCGCGTCGGTGAAATAGGACTTGTCGCCGTCCTTGCCGATCTTCTTCGACAGCTCGGAATAGTAGGTCTGGTTGACCAGCACACGCGGCAGGGTGTCGCTGTTGAGCTCGACATGCCAGCCGCCGTCGGGGCCCGGGCGGACATAGACGTCAGGCACCATGGTCTGCAGCCGCGCCGAGCCGAACTTCATGCCGGGCTTGGGATTGAGGCGGCGGATCTCGCCGATCATGTCGGCGATGTCCTCGTCGTCGACGCCGCAGATCTTGCGCAAGGCCACGATGTCGCGCTTGGCGAGGAGATCGAGATGCTCGACCAGGGCCTGCATTGCGGGGTCATAGCGGTCGAGCTCGCGGAGCTGGATCGCCAGGCATTCGCTGAGGGATCGCGCGCAGACGCCGGGCGGATCGAATTTTTGCAGCACGGCAAGGACGCCTTCGACGTCGGCTTGCGATGCGCCAAGACGCTCGGCGGCCTGGCCGAGATCACCCGGCAGATAGCCGGCCTCGTCGACGAGGTCGATCAGATACTGACCGATCATGCGCTGCGCAGGGGCGGTGAACGCCACCGAGAGCTGCTCGGCGAGATGGTCCGACAGCGTCAGCTCAGCGGCGACGAAGGCTTCGAGATTGTAGTCCTCCTCGCCGGAGGCGCCGCCGCCCCATTCGGTATAGGTGGTCGGCGCAGCGTCCTGGGCGTTGCGCGCCGCGGCCTCGGCCGGCTCCTCGGAGAAGACGTTGTCCAGGCCCGTGTCCAGGGTCTGCTCGATCTCGGCGCGGGTGCCGAGATCCTTGCTCATCCATTCTTCCTGGCCCGGCTCGAAGCCTTCCGCACTGCCGCCGAAGCCGTCGTCACCTTGGCCGCCGGCCTCGTCGCCATCGCCGTATTGGCCGGCATCAGTGGGGGTCTCGCCGGCGGGGGCCTCGTCATTGGCCCGTTCCAGCAAGGGGTTACGCTCGAGCTCCTCTTCCACAAACGTCGTGAGATCGAGATTGGACAATTGCAGCAGCTTGATCGCCTGCATCAACTGCGGCGTCATGACCAGCGACTGCGATTGCCGGAACTCTAGTCTCTGCGTAAGCGCCATGAAGCAAGAACCGTTCCCAAAAAATTGGTCCGATTTTTGCTTATCCTAGTCCGGGCCCGATGTACACGTCTTGACGAAACGCAAAAACGGGCTAGAGGCGGAATTCCTCGCCAAGGTAAAGGCGGCGCACGTCCGGATCGGCGACGATCTCATCCGGGCTCCCCTCGGTCAGGATTTCCCCGGCATAGACGATGTAGGCGCGATCGGTGAGGCCGAGCGTCTCGCGGACATTGTGGTCGGTGATGAGCACGCCGATGCCGCGGTTGGTGAGATGGCGGACGAGGTCCTGGATGTCGCCGACCGCGATCGGGTCGATGCCGGCGAAGGGCTCGTCGAGCAGCATGTAGTTTGGACGCGTCGCCAGCGCACGCGCGATCTCGACGCGGCGCCGCTCGCCGCCGGACAGCGCGATCGACGGCGATTTGCGCAGCCGCGTGATGTTGAATTCGTCGAGCAGCGAGTCGAGCTGCTGCTCGCGCTTCTTGCGCGAGGGCTCGACCACTTCGAGCACGGCACGGATGTTCTGCTCGACGGTGAGGCCGCGGAAGATCGAGGCTTCCTGCGGCAGATAGCCGATCCCGAGCCGCGCGCGCTGATACATCGGGAGATTCGTGACATCGTGGCCGTCGAGCTCGATCGCGCCGCGATCGGCCTTGATCAGGCCGGTGATCATGTAGAACACGGTGGTCTTGCCGGCGCCGTTGGGACCGAGCAGGCCGACCGCCTCACCGCGGCGCACATAGATGCTGACGCCGCGCACCACCTGACGGCTACCGAAGGCCTTTTCCACGCTATGCACAGCCAGGAAACCCGGCCGCTTCAGGAGCTGCGGTCCGCCCGCGCCATTGGACCTGCCAGCCGCCCTGACGGGGTGAACCGCCTGCGGAGGCGGCTCGGCTTGATAGTCGGCTCGATAGTCGTCCTGGTAGTCACCCTGGTACTGGTCGGGCGCATGGATCGCCTGGTCACGGGCCATCGGCGGCGCATCCCGGATCGGGCTGGTCACGAGCCCGCCGACGTCGTCACCGAGCGCGGTGATGTCCTGTCGCGCAAATCCTGGCCGGCCGCGCTTGGCGGGGCGCCGACGGAACATGCTGAAGAGATCGACCATCCCCGCCTTCCAGCCTTTCGCGACGATCCTGCGCGAATTCGCGCGATCTGCCGCACCGGCCTTTTGATTCGCCGATGCAGCATGAGTGAAGGGATGTCTCATGCCCAGTGAAACACGCCCGAAAAGCGGCGAACCCCGCTTCGAAAGCCCTGCGCGCTAGATACAGTCTCGCCGTCCAAGCTTCAACCTCGGTTCGGCCATATCCGAACCAAGCCGTTGAGTTCATTTCGGTTTACTTGCGCCGGGCAATTGTAGAGGCGGCGCTCCGCCGGGCTTGCCACCCTGCCCCCCCTGGCCGCAATCGTTGCCGCCCCCCTGCGGCAGCAGGGCCTGAACCCGCCCGTTGTCGGATTCCACCCGCGACACGCCCGTCGTCATGTCGACCATCAAACGGTCGCCGCGCAGCACGTTCTTGCATTGCGTCAGAACCACCTGGCCGCCACCGCCGAGCATGGTGATGAGATTGGTCCTGGTATCGAACACGGCGGTCTCGCCTGTCACCACTTGGTCCTTCTGGGTGACCACGACATTGCCGCGCGCCTCCAGCCGCTTGATCGAGGAGCTGCCGCCCGGGCCCGGCTGCGCCGATTGCATCGGCGCCGCCTTCGCACCCTTCGCTGCCGGCTGCGGCGTCGCGGGCTTGTCGCCGCCCGATTCGTAAAACACCACCAGCGTCTTCGAGGTCATGGTGGTGTCGCCCTGCACGACCTTCACATTGCCGGCGAAGGTCGCCTCCTTCTTCTTGTCGCGCATCTCGAGCGAGGCGGCCTCGATCTGGATCGGCTGGTCGCGGTTCTGCGAGAAGCCCTGCAGCGCGTTGGGCGGGGCCTGCATGGAGCCTTGCGCGCGCGCCGAGCCGGACGCGAGCAGCAAGAGGCCGGCGACGAGCGCAACCTTGCCGACGACAGCGTCACGCGGAAAAAACTTCATCATGAAAATCACTTTGAATTGGCAGATTTGTTCTGAGGCGTACGCGTCTTCGCAGACGGTGCGGGCTCGACCGGCGCAGGCTGCGCGGCCGGTTCATCCAGCTTGTCCAGATGCATCACCACATTGCCCTCGAAGCGGATGACGTCGCCGCCTTCGGTGATGCGCAAGCGGTCCGCGGTCAGCGTGCCGTTGGTCAGCTTGACGTCGACACGCTCGTCCGAGGAGATCGTGCCCTTGTTCATGTCGACGAAGGCGGAGTTCAGCCGCGCCTCATAGCCGGTGGAGGTGCGCAGGAAGATATCCTTGCGCAGATCGAGCTGCTGCTGCTTGTTGTCGAAGCGGCCGGTGCGGGCATCGAGGAAGAGGGTGGACTGATCCTCCATCAGCACTTTCGCGCGCAGGTCTTTGAGATCGACATGATCGGGGTCGGTGATGTCCTGGGTCGCGGTCTTGGCCCAGAGCTCGTAGGGCCGCTGGTCCGGCGTGAAGCCAGCCAGATGCGGCGACTCCATCGTGATCTTGGTGCCCGACACCACCAGGTTTCCGGAATCGAGCGGCAGCTTCGGCATCAGCATGCGGAACGGATTGAAGATCGAAACGCCGACGATGGCGGCCATGGACAACAGCACCGCGCCGGGCACCGCGATGCGCAGAATCCGCACCAGGCGGCTGTGGCGCGCCGCGCTGGCAAACTTCGCCGCAAGCGCGGCGTCGTAGGTGGGATTGTGGGCCGAATTCACCTGAGCTCCTGAGGTGCCGCTCGCCAGGCCGGATTGCAGGGCGTTCCATTGTACCCGTCGCCGCCGCAATATGCAGCCCGCGACAGGCCGCATGAAAGTGTCCGAAACGGGGCGCAGACCAGAGCCTACCCGGCGGTCGAGAGCTCAGGAATGCGCGAAAATGTCCTCTTCGTCCCAGCCCTGGAGGTCGAGCAGGGCACGGGTCGGCAGGAAGTCGAAACAGGCCTTGGCGAGCGCTGTGCGGCCCTCCCGGACCAGCATGGCGTCGAGCCGTTCGCGCAAGCCATGCAGATGCAGCACGTCGGAGGCGGCATAGGCGAGCTGCGGTTCGGTCAGGCTGTCGGACCCCCAGTCGCTGGACTGCTGCTGCTTGGAGAGGTCGACATTGAGCACCTCGCGCACGAGGTCTTTCAGGCCATGGCGGTCGGTATAGGTGCGGGTCAGACGGGAGGCGATCTTGGTGCAGTAGATCGGCCCGGTCATGACGCCAAAGGTCTGGTACAGCACCGCGACGTCGAACCGCGCAAAGTGGAAGATCTTGGTGATCTCAGGATTGGCCAGCAGCGCCTTCAGGTTCGGCGCGTCGGTGTGCCCCTTGGGGATCTGCACCACGTCGGCGCTGCCGTCGCCGGGCGAGAGCTGCACCACGCAGAGCCGGTCACGGTGCGGGTTCAGCCCCATGGTTTCGGTATCGATCGCCACTGCTCCGGTGTAGCGGGTGAGGTCGGGCAGGTCGCCGCGGTGCAGGCGTACGGTCATGGCGTTTCAAAACCTCGGGTCGAATCGGTTGCGTCGGTACAATAGCGAATTCGGATTGGGCGCGATGTAGCCATTGCCGGCGGGCCGCGCAAGCACGGGGTTCGGTCAGATCGCCGCCAGCATGATGCAGATCATCGCCGCGACCGCGGTGCGGCTGGGACCGTCGCGAAAGGCGTACAGGATCGGATCATCCGGCATCTCGCGGCGATGCGCCATCATCAGGGCGCGGCCGAACCAGTAGAGCAGCAGCGGGTTGAGCAGCCACAGCATCCAGGGGCGGCTGTACAGCGGCGTCACCGCGCTCGAGGAGACGTAGAGCGAGAACACGGTCACCGCGTTCATCGCACTCGCCGCCGCCATCGCGGCAATGACATGCAGATCGGTGACGCGATAGTCGCGGTTGGAGGGATCGGCTAGCCCTGCGCTCTCGCGCATGCTGAGCTCGCTGAAGCGCTTGATCAACGCCAGCGAGGTGAACACGAACAGCGAGAAGATCAACAGCCATTCCGACAGCACCACGCCGACGCCGACCGCGCCGGCGACGATGCGAAGCGTGTAGAGACCGGCGAGCGTGACGATGTCGACCAGCATCTTGCGCTTGAGCACGAGCGAATAGGCGATCGTGGTGGCGAGATAGGCGCCGAGCACGCCGAGAAACAGCGGCGAGATGAAGAGGCCGGCTGCGGCCGCGAACAGCCACAGCGCAGGGATCGCAAGCAGCGCGGAGGAGATCGGCAAGTCGCCGGCCGCGAGCGCGCGATGGCGCTTGGTCGGATGCTGCCGGTCGGCCGCAAGATCGAGCAGGTCGTTCATCAGATAGGCGCCCGACGCACAGGCCGAGAACGCCAGGAATGCCAGCAGCGCGGCGCCGAAGCTGGCAAGATTGAGCTGATGCGCGGTGATGACGGGCACGAACACCAGCGTGTTCTTGGCATATTGATAGACCCGCAGCGCCTTCGCCCAGGTCTTGAGGCTGGCACGGCCGCTGCCGCGCGCGCTGATGTGCTCGATGGAGGCACGATCGAACGGCAGGTTGCCCGCGGCGAGGTCGGCCGGGGTGACGACGCCGTCGAAGCCGAGATGCGTCGCGATGCCAGCAGCATGCTCGGCGAAACGATCCGCGACGAGATAGATCTTCTCACCCCGCGCTCGCGCCGCCAGCGCCTGGTTCAGCACGTCGGAATCATAGGGCAGATGGGCGTAGTCGATCTCGGCCCGCGCCAGGATATCGGTGAGCGCCGCCATGCCCGGTCGTCCGCCCGCACCGAAGCGGGCGAGCATGAGGGCGGGTCGGCTGAAGAGCGCTTCCATCAGCAGCTCCGAGCGCAGCAAGGCGCCTTCGAGCTCGATGACGAGCGTCCGCACAGCTGCCGGGGCTGCCGACGGGGTCGATGCGCCAGACTCGTACTGCCGGGCAGGCTGCTCCATCCGAATACGCTTCTGGTGACCTCGACATGACCGGCATGTAGCCGGGGAGCAGGGAAATGGACGGCCGCGAGCCTAGGGGGCATTCGCTAAGGGCGGCTTAATCGGGACGGGGAGCAGCGTAAGCCGGTGGCAGACCAATCGGTCCCCCGCCTGTTGCACGGATCCCACAACCTCGAGCAACCCCGGTATTCCGGCACAATCTGCGCCATGCGCCCAGTGGAAATCGTCCCCACCCACCCCATCTGCCAGTTTCCCTCGCCCCCACCGCCATAAATCAGGTGTCCATGACCGAACAAACGCTCGCAGCGCCGATCGACGACCAAAGGGAACGCCCGCGCGGCTTCTCGCGCTATCAGGCGCTTCTCATTGCGCTGCTCGCGTTCACGCAGTTCACGATCATCCTCGACTTCATCATCATGTCACCGCTCGGCGCCATCCTGATGCCCGCGCTCGACATCACGGCCGGGCAGTTCGGCGTCGCGGTGTCGGCCTACGCCTTCAGCGCTGGCATTTCGGGGGTGCTGGCCGCCGGCTTTGCCGATCGCTTCGACCGCAAGCGCCTGCTGCTGTTCTTCTATGTCGGCTTCACGCTCGGCACCATGCTCTGCGCCGCCGCGCAAAATTACCACGTGCTGCTGCTCGGCCGGATCGTGACCGGGTTGTTCGGCGGCGTGATCGGCTCGGTCGTGCTCGCCATCGTCACCGACTTATTTGCGCTGCATTTGCGTGGCCGCGTGATGGGCTTCATCCAGACCGCGTTCGCCGCGAGCCAGGTGCTCGGCATTCCGGCCGGGCTGTTTCTCGCCAATCACTGGAACTGGCACGTCTGCTTCATTGCAATCGTCGTGGTGTCGATCGCCGCGATCGCCATCATCGCCTTCGCCATGGAGCCGGTCGATGCGCATCTGAAGCTGAAGCAGGACAGAAACCCGTTCCACCATCTGATCGCGACAGTCGGTGAGCCGCGCTACACGCTGGCCTTTGCCGTCACGACATTGCTGGCGACCGGCGGCTACATGCTGATGCCGTTCTCCAGCGCCTTCACCGTGCACAATCTCGGCATCGACATCACGCACCTGCCGACGATCTATCTCGTCTCCGGCCTGTTCAGCATCGTCACCGGGCCGCTGGTCGGCCGTGCCAGCGACGCATTCGGCAAATACCCGACCTTCGTGTTCGGCTGCGTGATGACCGTCATCATGGTGCTGATCTACACCCATCTCGGCCACGTCTCGCTTATGACCGCGATCTTCGTCAACGTGCTGATGTTCGTCGGCATCTTTTCGCGCATGATCCCGTCGCAGGCCCTGATGTCGGCGATTCCCGATTCCACCCAGCGTGGCTCGTTCAGCGCGGTCAGCGCCTCGCTCCAGCAGCTCTCCGGCGGCCTGGGCTCGGTGCTCGCCGGCGCGATCATCGCGCAAGCGCCTGACGGCGGTCTGATCCATTTCGACCGGATCGGCTACGTCGTCGTCACCACGACGATCGTCACGCTGGTGATGATGTATTTTGTGCAGAAGGCGGTGGCGGAGCGGACGGGGAAGCGGGTGGTGTGAGGGGGCGGGTTGGAGGAGAAGCAGTATGGCGGAGCCCACAAATTCAGAAGAACGCTCTGAAAAATATCCCTCAAGGCTGGCCGCCTTGGATGCCGCGCTTGCCCGTGGCCTCGCCGATGCTGAGGCGAAGCGGCTGAAGCCGAGTTCCGAAGTTTTTGACAGGCTGGAGGCGAGATTGGCGGGCGAGGCCGAGCGTCTGCCATCGTCATCAAAGAGTCCGAAGGATCTCTAGAAGAGCGGGCTGCCAAGCGCAGCCACACAAACCTCAAATGGTGCCCAGGAAAGGACTCGAACCTTCACGGCCGTTAAGCCACTGGCACCTGAAGCCAGCGCGTCTACCAATTCCACCACCTGGGCATGCCGTTTGGGGCACGGAGGCGGTTACTACGGTTCGGTGACGCCGTTGTCAATTCATGCTTCAAGCCCGGTTCGGGATGCCGATTGCGCATCGCAAACCGGCCCGATACAAGCCTGACAAGACACACCCTTTTCCGCAGGAACGGCTCCCATGGCATCGAATCTGGACACGCTCGTCACGGTTTTCGGCGGATCGGGGTTTTTGGGCCGGAATGTCGTCCGCGCGCTGTGCAAGCGCGATTATCGGATCCGGGTTGCGGTGCGGCGGCCGGAACTGGCTGGATACCTCCAGCCCTCCGGCAAGGTCGGGCAAGTCCACACCGTGCAGGCGAACCTGCGCTATCCGGCCTCGATCGAGGCGGCGCTGCGTGATTCGCATGTCGTCATCAATCTCGTGGGCGTCCTCACTGAAGCCGGCGCGCAGACCTTTGACGCCGTCCAGGCCAAGGGCGCCGAAACGGTCGCCAAGGCGGCCGCCGCGGCAGGTAGCGCCCTGGTCCATGTCTCCGCGATCGGCGCCTACGCCGAATCGCCCTCGCGCTATGCCAGGGCCAAGGCGGCCGGCGAGGCGGCGGTATCGGCTGCGGTGCCCTCGGCCACGATCTTCCGCCCCTCCATAATGTTCGGCCCCGAGGACCAGTTCACCAACCGGTTTGCCGCGCTGGCTCGGATGTCGCCGGTGCTGCCGCTGATCGGCGGCGAGACGAAGATGCAGCCGGTCTATGTCGGCGACGTCGCCACCGCGATCGCGGAGGCTGTCGACGGCAAGGCCAAGGCGGGGGCGACCTACGAACTCGGCGGGCCGGAAGTGCTGACCATGCGCGAGATCATCGAGGCCATCCTTGCCATCACCGACCGCAAGCGGATGCTGGTGCCGCTGCCGTTCGGCCTCGCCCGCTTCCAGGCCAATTTCCTGCAATTCGCGCCGGGGGCGTTCAAGCTGACGCCGGACCAGGTCACGATGCTCGAGCGCGACAATGTCGTGTCGGACGCGGCGAAGGCCGCCGGCCTGACGCTAGAAGGGCTCGGCATCACGCCGGATTCGCTGGAGGCGATCGCCCCGCAATATCTCTGGCGCTTCCGCGCCGCCGGCCAGTTCCAGCGCATGAGCGTGTGAGGCGTGTTTCACCTCTCCCGCTTGCGGGAGAGGTCGGATTGCGAAGCAATCCGGGTGAGGGCTATCTCCTCGTCGGGAGCCTTTCTGCGGAGGCACCCTCTCCCCGGCCCTCTCCCGCAAGCGGGCGACGGAGCGCACCGTCAACGCGGCTACGCCTCAAAACTTCAGCTTCTTGAACACCGCTTCCGGCAGCGCCTTGATGATCAGCATCACGAGACGCCATTTGCCGCTGACATAGACGACGTCGGTCTTGTTCTCGACGGCGTTCAGGATCGCATCACCGACCACCGGCGCCTCCACCGTGAGCGGGCCGATCAGCCTCATGCCCTCCGTCATCTTGGTGCGGACGAAGCCGGGCTTGACGGTGACGACATGTACGCCGCCACGGCTGGCACGGGCGCGTAAGCCGGAGAGGAACGCGGAGAAGCCGGCCTTGGCCGAGCCGTAGACATAGTTCGAGGCCCGGCCGCGATCGCCGGCGACGGACGACACGCCGACCAGCGTCCCGCTGCCGCGCGCCAGGAATCTTTCCGCGAACAGGCCGAGGATCAGCGCGGGGCCTTCGTAGTTCGAGCGCATGATCGCGGTGGCGTGGGCAAGGTCGCTCTCGGCATTCGCCTGCACGCCGAGCAACCCGATGATCGAGACGACGACATCGGGCAATGCCGGAAGGCCGCCGACAAAGCTTTGGAATGACGCGGTGTCGAGCACATCGAATCTGTGCAGACCGACCTCGACATTGTAGCGCGCGCGCAGATCGGCCGCGTCAGGCTCCAACGCGGCGACGTCGCGGCCGGCGAGGACGATATCGTATCCGCACTTGGCGAAGGCGCGCGCGGCGGCGCGGCCGATATCGGAGGAGCCACCGAGCACCATTGCGGTTTTGCGTGACGTCACGGCCTAGACCTCATCGAACAGACGCTGTGAAAGTTTCGATCTGATGTTGCCGGCGGGATCGAGCGATTTGCGGATCGCGTTGAAGCGCTGCAAGGCAGGATAACCCGCCGCGAAGGTCGCGCGCGACTGGCGTGCGTCTTTCGCCAGATACAGCCGTCCGCCCGCGGCGACGACCAGACGATCGATTTCGTCGAGGAAATTCAGGATGTCGCCCTTCACGGGGAAATCCAGCGCCAGCGTGTAGCCCGGCAGCGGGAACGACAGGATACCGTCGCCCTGGCCGAGCTTCTTGAGCACGGCGAGGAAGGAGGCCTCACCGCGCCGTGCAACGCGATCGAGGATCTCGCCGAGCACGGCGCGCGCGCCAGCTTCCGGGATTACACATTGGTGCTGGAGGAAGCCGCGCTTGCCATAGATGCGATTCCACTCCTTGAGGCTGTCGAGCGGAAAGAAATACGGATAGAGCGAGACCACATGGCTGCCGCCGGCGCGCCGCGCGCCCATGCGATAGTACAGCTCGTTGAAGGCGCGGACGCTGGTGCGGTTCAGCGTCATCGACGGCAGGTCGATCGGCACGCCGAGGGTGGAACGCTTGCCGACGGGAAATGCATCAATGCCATCGGCCAGCTCGTCTCTGCCCGCGTGCTCGCCGAGATAGATCAACGAACGGCCGAGATCACGCCCTCGTGCCACGCAGTCGATCCAGGCCACCGAATAGGTCGCAGCATTGCTCGCCTCAAGCGCGCGCATCGCGGCATCGAGATCGGACGCGGAGATCACCCGCTCGCGGATCCATCCGGTCTCGACCCGCCGCAGCCGCATCGTCGCTTCCAGGATGATGCCGGTCAGGCCCATGCCGCCGATGGTCGCGAAGAAGGCATCGGAGTTCTGTTCGCACGAGGCCTCGATGACCTCGCCCTGCCCGGTGCGCAGCAACAGGCTGTCGACATAGCGGCCGAAGCCACCTTCGCAATGATGGTTCTTGCCGTGCACGTCGGCTGCGATAGCGCCGCCGATCGAGACGAAGCGCGTGCCGGGCACGACAAACGGCAGGAAGCCGCGCGGGCCAAAAGTGTCGATCAGGTCCGACAGCAGAACGCCGGCCTCCAGGCGGATGCGGCCCGTCACCGGATCGAACCACCTGATCCGGTCGAAGCCAGTCATCGCGACGGTCCTGACGGCGCCGATCGCGGCATCGCCATAGGCGCGGCCATTGCCGCGCGCGACGGTGCCGGACGAGACGGCCTCGCCGACCGCCGCGAACGAGCGCGGACGCAGCACATCGCTATCGACGACCGGGAAGCGCCCCCAGCCGCTGACGAGGGTCATGGTTTCGGCTCCGCTGCGGGCCACCCCGCTCCGGAAACTGCCTATCGGTCAAAAGCTTATTTTACGTTGAAGTCGCCGGTCCAACCGAGCAGCCCGACGCATACCTCTCCCCGACGGGGAGAGGTCGAAACCGAGAGAAATACCTAGCCTACCGACCCAGCGCCAGCGCGATCAGGCCGAGCGTGCCGACGATGACGCGCCACCAGGCGAACAACACGAAGCCATGCCGGGTGACGTATTCCAGGAACGTCTTGACCACGATGATCGCGGTGATGAACGACACCACGAAGCCGATCGCGACGATGTTCATGTGATCCATCGTCATCTCGGAGCGGTTCTTGTAGAAGTCGTAGGCGAACGCGCCGATCATGGTGGGGATGGCGAGGAAGAACGAGAACTCCGCCGCTGCGCGCTTGTCGGCGCCCAGGAACATCGCGGCGACGATGCTGGCGCCGGAACGCGACACGCCCGGGATCATCGCCACGCACTGCGCGATGCCGATATAGAGATACATAAGCAGCGGAAACTTGGTGGCGTCATACTCGCGCGGCTTGAGGTCGAGCTTGTCGACCCAGAGCAGGACGGCGCCGCCGACGATCAGCGTGAAGCACACGACCCAAGGATTGAACAGCACGCTCTTGATGTATTTGCCGGCAACGAGGCCGACGATCACCGCGGGCAGGAACGCGACCAGCACGCCGATCACGAAGCGGCGCGCATAGGCATCGCCCGTGAAGAGGCCGATGACGACGTCCCACAGCTTCCTGAAGTAGAGCCCGACGATCGCGAGGATCGCACCGAGCTGGATCAGAACCGTAAAAGAATCCCAGAATGCGCCCTCGCCGAGATGGAAGAAGCGCTCCGCGAGAAGCAGGTGGCCGGTCGAGGACACGGGAAGGAACTCGGTCACACCCTCGATGATGCCGAGGATCACTGCCCGTATTACATCTGACATATTTACGGTCCATTTCGGCTGGAAAAGCGGGGCTCTTCTCGCCTATTCGCCCCCATGCCGCAATCGCAAAATGCGAAATCACGCCCTTGCTTCGCGGTTTTGAAGGACTAGTGTGGCGCCGCACAAACATTGATGGATTCTTAAGCACCATCAAATAGTCAAAGGCTTCATGTTTACGCTGTTTCATCATCCGTTCTGTCCGCATTCGCGCTTCATCCGCCTGATCGCGGGCGAATACGGGCTCGACCTGAAGCTGGTCGAGGAGCGCAGCTGGGAACGGCGCGAGGCGTTTCTGTTGCTCAACGCGGCAGGCACGACACCTGTGATGGTGGACGACGAGCGGCCCCCCATCCCGGGCGCGGCGATCATCGCCGAATATGTCGACGAGGCCTATGGCGCCGAAATGGGGCCCAAGCGCCTGATGCCGGATGCGACCTTCGAGCGCGTCGAGGTGCGCCGGCTGATGGCCTGGTTCAACGAAAAATTCTTCGAGGAGGTGTCGCATCCCCTCGTCACCGAGCGCATCTACAAGCGCTTCATGAGCGAGGAGAACGGCGGCGGGCCACCTTCGGCCGACGTGATGCGCGCCGCCAAGGCCAATGTGCGCTATCATCTGGCCTATATCGGCTGGCTGGCGCAGACGCGTAATTTCCTCGCCGGCGACCGGCTCACTTACGCGGATCTCGCCGCCGCGGCGCATCTCTCGGCGATCGACTATCTGGGCGACGTGCCATGGAGCGAGGACGATTCAGCAAAGGCGTGGTACGCGCGGGTGAAGTCCCGCCCGTCGTTCCGTCCGCTGCTGAGCGAATGGCTGGCCGGCGTGCCGGCATCGCGCACCTACGTGGACCTGGATTTCTGAGTTCCGATCCGGCTGAACTGAAAACGGCGCTTGCGCACGAAGCGCGTGCGCTCGGCTTCGACTGCATCGGCATCACCGCACCCGGCACGATCGAGAACGCGGGAAAATACTTCCTCGAATTCATCGCCTCGGGCGGGCATGGCGACATGGATTGGCTCGCCGCGCAGCCGGAGCGCCGCGTCGATCCGCGCGGCCTGTGGAGCGACGTGCGCAGCGTCATCATGCTCGGCGTCAATTACGGTCCCGACCAGGACCCGCTCGCGATCCTCGAACAGCGCACACGCGCGGCGATCTCGGTCTACGCCCAGGGCGACGACTATCACGACCTGATCAAGAAGCGGCTGAAGGCGCTGGCGCGCTGGCTGGTTGCGACTGCGCCGTCGGACGTGAAGGTGTTCGTCGACACCGCGGCAGTGATGGAGAAGCCCTTGGCGCAAACCGCGCATCTCGGCTGGCAGGGCAAGCACACCAACCTCGTCTCGCGCGAATTCGGCTCGTGGCTGTTTCTCGGCGCGATCTACACCACGCTGGACTTGCCGCGCGACGATGCCGAGATCGATCATTGCGGCTCGTGCCGGGCCTGTCTCGACATCTGCCCGACCGCAGCATTCCCCGCGCCCTACAAGCTCGATGCGCGGCGCTGCATCTCGTACCTCACCATCGAGAACAAGGGCCCGATCCCGCGCGAGTTTCGCAAAGCCATCGGCAACCGCATCTATGGCTGCGACGACTGCCTCGCGGCGTGTCCCTGGAACAAGTTTGCGCAGGAGGGACGCGAGGCCAAGCTCGCGGCGCGCGACCAATTGCGCGCGCCCGAACTTGCGGAGCTGGCACGGCTCGACGACGCCGCGTTTCGCGCGCTGTTCACGAAGTCCCCGGTCAAGCGCATCGGCCGCGACCGCTTCTTGCGGAACGTGCTGATTGCGATCGGCAATTCGGACGATGCGGCGCTGGCGTCGGAGGCGCGACGGTTGCTGGATGATCCGAGCCCGCTGGTACGTGGAGCTGCGGTGTGGGCACTCGGGCAGTTGGTGACGCGGGAAGAGTTTGACGCGCTCGGCGCGAGCGCGCTTGCCAACGAGCACGACAACATCGTGCGCGAGGAGTGGCTCGCCGCTTCCTAATGTGGCGACACTTGATTTCCCCGCGCGTTTCTTCAATCTCGCGCGTCATGACAAACATGCCTTTCTTCACCCGCGACGGCGACACATTCCATCCGACGGAAGTCGCCAACGGCCCGTGGGATCCGACATCGCTGCACGGGCGCGTCATCATCGGCCTGCTCGGCTTTGCCATCGAGGAGCGCCATTCCGGGCCTGAATTGGTGCCGGCGCGGCTCACCGTCGACATGTTTCGGCTGCCGACCATCGACAAGCCGATCGAAGTGACGACGCGCTTGGTGCGCGACGGTCTGCGCATTCGGGTGGTGGAAGCGGAGTTCTTTTCCGGCGGCGTCAGCATGGCGCGCGCCTCGTGCCAATTGCTGCGGCGGACGCAAAACCCTGAAGGCAATGTCTGGTCGCCGCCGAACTGGGATGCGCCGAAGCCAGCAGACATTCCGAAGCCGGCCGATCCCAGGCTCGGCATGAACGGCAAATGGACGACGCGTCCCATTGTCGGCCAGATGGGCTCGCTCGGTCCGCGCCGGCTGTGGATGAGCGAGGTGCGCGAGCTCGTTGCGGGCGTGCCGATGACGCCGTTCGTCCATGTCGCCACCGGCGCCGATTTCGCCAGCCCGTTTGCGAATGCCGGCGACAAGGGGCTCGGCTATATCAACAGCGACGTGACGATCTATCTGCACCGTTTGCCGGTGACGAGCTGGATCGGCTTCGAGGTGGTGAACCATCACGCCACCGACGGCGTCGCGATCGGCGAATGCTGGCTCTACGACGAACAGGGCCCGATCGGCACAGCGACGGTCGCCGCGCTGGCGCAGCGCAAGCCGATGACGAATCCGTCGAAACGGTAATCTGCCGACTACGCCAGATGCCGCTGCATCTCCGGCCGCGCCTTCAGCTCGGCGCCCTGCTTGGCGACGATCTTCGCAATTCTCTCCGGTGCGAACTTCAGGTCGACGAACGCCGGCGCGGTATTGGCGACCTCGTGATAGCCAGCGATCTGGCCCTCACGCAGCGTCATGATCGCGACGCCCTCGAACATCGCCCGCGCGCCGTTCGCGTCCGGCAGGGTTGATTTGTAGCTGAAGGTGTAGCGCGCATAGAGCGTGGTACCGTCGGTGACGGGGTCATGCATGTCCCAGCGGAAATCGGTTGCCGTGCGATAAAACCAGTCGTCGATCATTTCGGCGATCTTCGCACGGCCTGCGAAGGTGCCGTAGAAGACGTCGTGATAGACGCCGTCCTCGGTGAACAGCTCGGCAAATGCGCGGCCGTTGCGCTGCTCGACCGCATCGCAGAAGGCGCGCAGCATCGCGGTGGTGGTCATTGGCGTTGCTCCCTTTCACTTCATCGCCCGATCCTAGTCGGACGATGAAATCGAATGCTGAGCGACACTTCACCCGATCTCCGCCACCGCGGCAATAATGCGCGCGATGTCCTGCGGACGGGAGAGGCGGTGATCACCGTCCTGGATCATGGTCAGCACGACGTCGTCGGCCGGCAGACGGTGCGTCAGCGCGAAAGCGTGCTGCCAGGGCACGTCGGGGTCCTGCGCACCTTGCAGGATGCGGACGGGACAGCCGAGATCGATGGCGCTGCCGAGCACGAGATGATTGCGCCCCTCCTCGATCAGGTTCCGCGTGATCGGATAGGGCGAGCCGTCGCCATAGTCCGACGGCCTCATCGAGACACCCTTGGTCTCGATCTCTCGCTTCACTGCGGGCGAAAAATTCTTCCACATCAGCTCTTCGGTGAAATCCGGCGCCGGCGCGATCAGCACGAGCCCGGCGAGCGAGGCCTTGGCTTGTTGGTTCTCTCGTTGGTTCTCTTGCCGCTTCTTGATCTCCCGCGCGAGCAGCAGCGCCATCCAGCCCCCCATGGACGAGCCGATCAGGACCTGCGGGCCCTCGCAGAAGCGCTCGAATACCGCGACGCTCTCCTGCAGCCAGCGCCCGATGGTTCCATCGGCGAAATCGCCGCCGGATTCGCCGTGGCCGGAATAGTCGAACCGGACCATCGCACGGCCGTGCTCCCCGGCCCAGCCGTCCAGCGCCACGGCCTTGCCACCCTGCATGTCCGATTTGAAGCCGCCCAGCCAGACCAACCCTGGGCCCTGTCCGGCGCGGCGGCGCACCGCGATCCTGCGTGCCAACGGGCCCTCGCCCACATCGATGAAGTCGGGCACGGTAGCGGAAATTGCATCGGTCATGGAACGTTTACTCTGGCTGTGGGGTTTGAGCTGTCCGGACGCACTCCGTCGCGTGGTCCGAACCCGGCATTGACCCTTTGGGACGCTTGCGGAAGGCAGGCAAGGTGTCTATGTCGTGCAGCGTGCTCAGGCGTGGCCAAAATGCCTCGCATTTGAGGGTTTTTCGCGTCCCGTACGAGCGACTTGCTTGCCGGCCAACGCATCTTCCTTCAAGATAGCCGCTTCTTTCACAACTTTGGAGAACCACCCATTCGCCGTCCTAATAAAGCTCCGCCCGCTGCCAGCAAAGACGGGCCGCGCATCAATGATGATATCCGCAATGCGCAGATCCAGCTGATCGATCAGACCGGTGACAATAAGGGCACGGTCGAGACCGTGGTCGCCATCAAGATGGCCCAGGAAGCTGGCATGGATCTGGTCGAGATTTCGCCGAATGTCAGCCCTCCCGTCTGCAAGATTATGGACTACGGGAAGTACAAGTATTCGGCACAAAAGAAAGCCGCCGAAGCCCGCAAGCGGCAGAAGACCGTCGAGATCAAGGAGATCAAGCTCCGCCCGATGATCGACGATCACGATTACGACGTGAAGATGCGCGCGATGCAGCGGTTCTTCGAAGAGGGCGACAAGGTCAAGATCACACTGCGCTATCGTGGTCGCGAAATGGCGCACCAGGAGATCGGCACCAAGCTGCTGGACAAGATCAAGACCGACGTCGCCGAGCTCGCCAAGGTCGAGCAGGACGCACGTTTCGAGGGCCGCCAGGTCGTCATGGTGCTGGCGCCGCGCTGACGCGCAGCTCGTCAGGACTGGAGAGTTCAACGGCCCGTCCGGATTTCCGGCGGGCCGTTCGCATGTCAGGTCCGCGTCGCCTGCCAGGTGCCGCTGCACTGGTCTCCGGAAATGAGCCCCTTCCACGAGCCGGCACCATTCACGCCAGCGAGCCGGCCGCCGCCGCTGGCATGGGACGCGCCGACCGAGACCTGGACCGCGACAGCGCCGCCGCGATTGACCCTGCCGGAGACCCGGCCCCCGCCGGCGGACGAGACCCGGCTGCCGGCAACGGCGAACGGGACGCTGTAGCCGGAGCTGCAATTGCCCCGTGTGGTGGCGAAGGTGACATTCCAGACGCCGTCATAGCTGCCGACGCGGGCATCGGCAGTCGACGGCAGCGCTGCCGTTGCCAGCACGGCGAACAGCGCCAGATGGTGCGGGCGGACGAAATCGGTCAAAGACGAAAGCAATTGGGAAAAATGGGCCATTTTGGTCCTGCTCCGGGCAACATGGCTGGGAGATGAGGGGTGGCAACACCGAATAGTCGTCGAGCTAGTTCCAGTGGTTCATCGTTGCCAATGGGCTTGTCCTCTGGCATAAGCCCAGCCTTCATCGCCCGGCTGATTAAGGGCTGCCGTGGCGGTGTTTCGTGCGGGTTTCGCGCTTGTTCGTAAAACCTGAGCACAATCAACGCTCTAACGAGCATTTTGACGGCCAGCCGCCTTCGCGGGCGGATCTCTGTGGCCATTAGGAGAGCCAAATGCCCAAGCTGAAGACCAAATCGGGCGCTAAAAAGCGCTTCAAGGTGACTGCCACCGGCAAAGTGATGCACGCCCAGCGCGGCAAGCGTCACGGCATGATCAAGCGGACGAAGAAGCAGATCCGTCAGCTCCGCGGCACCCGCGTGCTGTTCAAGACCGACGGCGACAACGTCAAGAAGTACTTCTTGCCGAACGCCTGATCGCGTCCGCGATCACTGCCATCCGTGCCGCGCATTTCCGCGGCAATCCGATAACCAAAGTCATCTCTGAAGGATTTCGTCATGTCTCGCGTCAAACGCGGTGTGACCGCCCACGCCAAGCACAAGAAAGTCTACAAGGCCGCCAAGGGCTTCTATGGCCGCCGCAAGAACACCATCCGCGCCGCCAAGCCGGCAGTCGAGAAGGCGATGCAATATGCCTTCCGCGACCGCAAGCGCAAGAAGCGGACGTTCCGCGCGCTCTGGATCCAACGCATCAACGCTGCCGTCCGCCCGTTCGGCCTGACCTACAGCCGATTTATCGACGGCATGGCCAAGTCCGGGATCACCGTCGACCGCAAGGTGCTGTCGGATCTCGCAGTCAACGAGCCCGCCGCGTTCCAGGCGATCGCTGAAAAGGCCAAGGCCGCGCTGGCGGCCTAAGCCGTCCGCCACTGCGCTCTGCGCAGCGTTTCGCTTGTGATGGCCCGGACAGAGGCGCGTTTTGCGCCTTACTGCCCCGGCCGTCATCTCTGGCGCAAACACATCTCTCCGACGTGGAAGCCCGGCCAATCTAACGCGAAGACGCGCTTCGCGCTTTTGGGCCCGGCGTGACGGGCTAGGATCATCGGCTCAGCATCCTGGCCATAAGGGATTGCCATGACCGATCTTGCCCAGCTCCAAGCCCAGATCACCGCCGACATCGCCGCGGCCGCAGATGAGGCGGCGTTAGAAGCCGTGCGCGTCGCTGCCCTCGGCAAGAAGGGCTCGATCTCAGCCTTGCTCGCAACGCTCGGCAAGATGTCGCCGGACGAGCGCAAGACGCAAGGAGCCGCGATCAACCAAGCCAAGGACGAGGTCACCCAGGCGCTCGCAGCCAAGCGCGACGTCTTGAAATCGGCGGCGCTCGATGCGCGGCTGGCGTCCGAGACCGTCGACGTCACCCTGCCGCTGCGCGAGGCGGCGGCGGAGGCCGGCCGCATCCATCCGCTCAGCCAGGTCTGGGACGAGCTGACCACGATCTTCGCCGACATGGGCTTCTCGGTCGCGGAAGGTCCCGACATCGAGACCGACGACTACAACTTCACCAAGCTGAACTTCCCGGAAGGCCATCCCGCGCGCGAGATGCACGACACCTTCTTCTTCCATCCGAAGGAGGACGGCTCGCGCATGCTGCTGCGGACCCACACCTCGCCGGTGCAGGTGCGCACCATGCTGAGCCAGAAGCCGCCGATCCGCGTGATCTGCCCGGGCCGTACCTATCGCATCGATTCGGACGCGACCCACACGCCGCAATTCCACCAGGTGGAGGGCCTCGTCATCGACAAGACTTCGCATCTCGGCCACCTCAAATGGATCCTGCACGAGTTCTGCAAGGCGTTTTTCGAGGTCGACCACATCAACATGCGCTTCCGCCCCTCGTTCTTCCCATTCACCGAGCCGTCGCTGGAAGTCGACATCCAGTGCCGCCGCGACAAGGGCGAGATCCGCTTCGGCGAGGGCGAGGACTGGCTCGAGATTCTCGGCTGCGGCATGGTGCATCCGAACGTGCTGCGCGCCTGCGGCATCGATCCCGACGAGTACCAGGGCTTTGCCTGGGGCATGGGCATCGACCGCATCGCCATGCTGAAATACGGCATCGCCGACCTGCGCCAGCTGTTCGACAGCGACGTCCGCTGGCTGTCCCATTACGGCTTCAAGCCGCTCGAAGTGCCAACGCTTGCCGGAGGGCTGAGCTCGTGAGGGCGGTGATTGGACTTGCGAAGATTCTCTCCGTTCCCTTTGCGGAGATAACCCTCTCCCTGCCCGTCCCCCGCAAGCGGGGGAGGGAACGGATAGAGCGATCGCGTGGCGTTCGCCGTATGGATACGTATTCTCTGTCCGGTCGACAGGTCGGACTCCCTCCCCCGCCTGCGGGGGAGGGCTGGGGAGAGGGTTTCTCCGCGACGGGGCTGCCGATGGTCGATCCCAAGCATCCGAACTGGAAAATACCGGCCAAGCTGCGCGCCAATGCGCGCGCACTCAGGCGCAACTCAACCGATGCAGAGCGAATCCTGTGGTCGGAGCTGCGCGCCGGCCGGTTAAATGGCGCGGTGTTTCGCCGCCAGGTACCGATCGGGCATTACGTCGCCGATTTCATCTGCCACGCCGCCAAGCTCGTCATCGAGCTCGATGGCGGCCAACACTTCTCGGATGAAGGCGAACGCGCCGATGCGAGCCGCTCTGCCGTGATCGAAGCGAAAGGCTTCAAGGTTCTGCGGTTTAACAATCATGACGTGATGACAAACCGTTCCGGTATTCTCGAAACAATAGTCACTGCCATTGCGGAGAGAACCCTCTCCCCAACCCTCCCCCGCAAGCGGGGGAGGGAGCAGACCGTCTCCGTGGAGAAGAAGCAGCCATGAAATTCACCCTCTCCTGGCTGAAGGATCATCTCGAGACCGACGAGCCCTTGGACAAGCTCGCCGAGAAGCTCACCATGATCGGGCTCGAGGTCGAGAACATCGAGGACAAGGCGAAGGCGCTCAAACCCTTCACCATTGCGAAGGTGATCTCGGCCGAGCAGCATCCGAATGCGGATCGCTTGCGGGTCTGCATGGTCGACACCGGCGACGGTGGCGCGCCGGTGCAAGTCGTATGCGGCGCGCCGAATGCGCGTGCGGGTCTCGTCAGCGTGTTCTCAGCCCCCGGCACCTACATTCCCGGCAAGGACATCACGCTCGGTGTCGGCACCATCCGCGGCGTCGAAAGCCGGGGCATGCTGTGCTCGGCGGCCGAGCTGCAGATCTCCAACGATCATGACGGCATCATGGAGCTGCCGGCGGACGCTCCGCTCGGCGCTGCTTACGCCGAATGGGCCGCGCTCGGCGATCCCATGATCGAGATCAACCTGACGCCGAACCGGCCGGATTGCACCGGCGTGCACGGCATCGCACGCGACCTTGCCGCCGCCGACATGGGCAAGTTCAAGGATCCGACCATCAAGCCGATCAAGGGCGAATTCCCCTGCCCGGTGAAGGTCACGATCGAGGACTCCACGGTGTGTCCGGGCTTCGCGCTGCGCCTCGTGCGCGGCGTCAAGAACGGACCGTCGCCGGAATGGCTGCAGAAGCGGCTGACCGCGATCGGGCTGCGCCCGATCAACGCGCTGGTCGACATCACCAATTTCATGACCTTCGATCGCGCGCGGCCATTGCATGTGTTCGACGCGAAGAAGGTCAAGGGCAACCTCGTCGTGCGCCGCGCCCGCGACGGCGAGAGCCTGCTCGCGCTCGACGGCCGCACCTATAATCTCGATCCTGCGATCGGCGTCATCGCGGACGAGCACGGCGTCGAATCGCTCGCCGGCATCATGGGCGGCGAGGCCTCGGGCTGCGACGAGACCACGACCGACGTGCTGATCGAATCGGCGCTGTGGAACGAGATCATCATCGCCCAGACCGGCCGCAAGCTCGGCATCAATTCGGATGCCCGCTACCGCTTCGAGCGCGGCGTCGATCCGGCTTTCATGGTGCCCGGGCTGGAGCTCGCGACCAAGCTGGTGATGGAGACGTGCGGCGGTACGCCGTCCGAGACTGTCGTGGTCGGCAAATCCTTCGGCGACGACCGTCTGATCGATTTCCCGATCACCGAGGTCAAGCGTCTCTCCGGCATCGAGGTGCCGCAGCCAGAGATGAAGCGCATCCTGACCCATCTCGGCTTCATGATGGCGGGCCCGGGTCCAGTGGTGAAGGTCGCGGTGCCCTCGTGGCGCTCGGACGTGCACGGCAAGGCCGACATCGTCGAGGAGATCGTTCGCATCTTCGGCGTCGACAAGGTGCCGATGACGCCGTTCGAACGCGGCGAGGACGCGCGCAAGCCGGTGCTGACGCCGCTTCAGCTGCGCACCCGCCGCGCCAGGCGCGCGCTCGCGAGCCGCGGCATCATCGAAGCGGTGACGTGGTCCTTCATCACGAAGTCCGCGGCGCAATTGTTCGGTGGCGGACAGCGCGAGCTCGAAGTCGCCAACCCGATCGCGTCTGATCTCTCCGACATGCGCCCGACCCTGCTGGCGGGACTGATCGCGGCCGCGCAGGCCAATGCCGATCGCGGCTTTGGCGATGTCGCGCTGTTCGAGGTCGGCCAAGTCTTCAAGGGCGATCGCCCGCAGGATCAGTTCATGGCGGCAAGCGGCATTCGCCGCGGCTTTGCGTCGTCGGAAGGCCTGGGGCGGCACTGGTCGGGCTCGGCCGAGGCCGATGTGTTCGACGCCAAGGCGGATGCGCTGGCGGTGCTGGCAGCAAGCGGCGCGCCGATGCAGGCGCTGCAGATCGTGTCCGGTGGACCGGCATGGCTGCATCCGGGCCGCTCCGGCACGATCCAGATCGGACCGCAGAACGTGCTCGGTCATTTCGGCGAGGTGCACCCGCGCGCGCTCGAGGCCCTCGGTGCCGACGGCCCGCTGCTGGTGTTCGAGGTGATCCTCGACCGCATCCCGGAGGCGAAGAAGAAGCCGACCCGCGCCAAGCCGCTGATCGAGCTGTCGGCGTTCCAGCCTGTTACGCGCGACTTCGCCTTCATCGTCGATCGCTCCGTGAAGACGGGCGACATCGTCCGTGCCGCGCAAGGTGTCGACAAGAAGCTGATTACCGGCGTGAACGTCTTCGACGTCTATGAGGGCAAGGGCATCGATGACGGCAAAAAGTCGATCGCGATCGCGGTGACGATCCAGCCGCGCGAGAAGACGCTGACCGATCAGGAGATCGAGGGCGTCGGCGCCAAGATCGTGGCCGAAGTCACGAAGAAGACCGGCGGCACTCTTCGGGGATGACCCTCGCTGACTTTCTTCCGAAGGATGTCAGCCTCACCGTTGCGATGGCGCTCTGCGCCGTCGCTTTCGTTTCCGGCACCGCGCGGGGCTTCTCTGGCTTCGGCTCGGCGCTGATCTTCATGCCGCTGGCGAGCAGCGTCGCGGCGCCACGGCTGGTCGCAGCGCTGCTGCTCGTGATCGATTTCGTCGCCGCCGCGCCGATGCTGCCGGACGCGTGGCGAAAAGCCGATCGCAAGGCCACTGCGGTGATCGTCCTGGGCGCGCTGGTCGGCGTGCCCCTCGGCACTTATTTTCTCAGCGTGCTCGAGCCCGTCACCACACGCTGGATCATCTCATGCTTCGTCGCGGCGCTGTTGCTGCTGCTGCTGTCGGGCTGGCGCTATCGCGGCAAGGACCACGCCTGGCTCTCGGTCGGCATTGGCGGCCTCTCCGGCTTCTGCAGCGGCCTTGCCCAGACCGGCGGCCCGCCGATCGTCGGCTATTGGCTCGGACGCCCGATCGCGCCGGTCGTCGCCCGTGCCAATATCCTGCTGTTCTTCGGCGCGTCCGATTTCTTCTCGATGATCAGTTACGCGACCACGGGCCTGATCTCGCACGAGTCGCTCGTCCTCTCGCTCGTCGTCGGCCCGGTCTACGCACTCGGCGTCGCGTTCGGGGCCTCGCTGTTCGGCCGTGCCAGCGAGCGGGTGTTTCGCGGCATCTGCTACGCGCTGATCGCGATAGCGGTGATTGCCGGGCTGCCAGCGCTGGATGGAGTGCTTCGCTAGCTGCGCTATGGCCGCGGCGCCCGCCGCTTCTTCGTCGACTGCGTCGGCACGTCGGCGGGCTCGTCCTTGAGCGCACCGATCTTGCGCAAGGCTGCGTCCGCGGCGCGCTCGCCGCTTTCCCAGGCGCCGTCGACGGTGCCCCACAGCGTCTCGTGGGTGGCCTCGCCCGCGAGAAACACATTGCCGATCGGCTCCGCCAAAACCCTTCGCGAGAGCTGACCACCGGGAGAGGCCGCCGACATCGCGCCCATCACGAAAGGCGACGCATTCCAGCGCGTGGCGCTGGTCTTCTGCACGGCGACCGCGGCCTCGCTGCCGAACAATTTCGTGATCCATTCCCTGGCAAAGGCCGTCATCGCCTTCTCGCCCTGCTCGGAGAGATCGCGGCCGAAGGAGCCGCCGACGTCGATGGAGCAGAGCGAGGAGCCGCCGATATTAGCGAACATCAGCGCCGTGCGCGTCGAATTGCTCTGCTCGATGAGGATATCGTCGCGCGACAGGCCGAGCGGATTGCCCGGCAGTTGCAGCATGATGCGATCGTAGCTGCCGAGGCCGAGTTTTGACGCCGCATCGAGGGTGCGCTTGGGAATGTCAGGCGTGAACTTGATCGCGCCTGATGTCAGCACATTGGTCGAGACCGTGACGATGGCGGCGCGCGCGACGATCTTGCCGGCTTGCGTCTCCACGCTGACGTCGCGGTTGCTCCAGGCGATTCGGCTCGCCGGCGTCGACAGTGCCACTGGCGCCTGCTCGCCGAGTTTGGTGATCAGCGTGCCGAGGCCCTGCCGGCAGGCGATTGCCGCGTTGCGGTCCTGCGCCCGCCCCTTGTCGATCGCGGACAACTCCTTCAGGTCTTTGCCGGCGAAGCTCGCACCCAACATGAACTCGGCTGCGCCCGCCCAGTCGCCGAGATCCTTTGGCAGCACGGACGCGCAAGAACTATCCAGCTTGCCGCGCGCGGCTTCGTCGATGGCACGGTTGGCGCGCACCAGCGCCGCCAGGAATTGCTCGGTCTCGCCGGCACGCGCGTTGCGGCGGCCGATGCGCATCTTCTGGCCCGAGGGTGCCGGCAGCACGTCGAGCCCCGCGCCGCGCGCCAGCCGGATCATCGGATTGGTGTCGGGATTGTGCATCCAGCGCGCGCCGCGGTCGAACGGCGTGTCGAAGGTGGTACTGTCGGTGATACAGCGGCCACCGATCTGGGACGCCGCTTCCACCACGATGACCTTGCGGCCCGTCGCCATGATGCGCCGCGCCGCAGCGATGCCGGCAGCCCCGGCGCCGATCACGACGATGTCAGCCTCGCGCGGGAGCGGCGCGGCGGTTGCGCGCGGGGCCGGCATCGCGGCAAGAACCGCCGGCGCGACAAGGAAACCGCGGCGCGTGATTGTCATGTCATGGTTTCCGGGGACTTGCAGCGAACAGGAACAGGCAGCGAACCTTGCCGCATCTCATGTTGCACGGCAACCATCATGGTGAATCAATCGTGCTTGGTGTCACGGAGTGATGAACCGAATTGCAACACGTTTCGACCATGATAGAAAAGGGAAAAAGAACGGCCGGAAAAGGCCTTGGGGGGAGTCGATATGGGAACGGTCCTAGATTCAGTCGGCAAGCTGATCGCCGCGTACCTCTCCAAGGAGGTGCGCGGCTACGAGCCGTTCACGCCGAGCGACCCGGAGCACCTGCGCGGCGTCGTCGAGCCCGGCGACGTGCTGCTGGTCGAGGGCAACAACCGCATCTCCGGCATCATCAAATATCTGACGCAGTCGACCTGGTCGCATGCGGCACTCTATGTCGGCCCGATCGAGGGCGCGGAAGAGGCGGACGGCGAGCCTCATGTGCTGATCGAAGCCAATATCGGCGAAGGCGTCACCTCGGCACCGCTGTCGAAATATTTCCCTTATCACACCCGCCTCTGCCGCCCGGTTGGACTGTCCCACGAGGATCGCACCACGGTCTGCCGCTATGCGATCAACCGCATCGGCTTCGGCTATGACACCAAGAACATCGTCGACCTCATGCGGTTCCTGTTCCCGCTGCCAATCCCGCAGCGCTGGCGGCGGCGCATGATCGCGCTGGGATCGGGCGATCCGACCAAGATCATCTGCTCGGCGTTGATCGCGCAGGCATTCGATGCCGTGCGTTACCCGATCCTGCCCAAGATCACCAAGGCCGGCAGCCGCGCTGCCCGCCGCGAGATCCTGCACATCCGCGATTCCTCGCTCTACATGCCCCGCGACTTCGACATCTCGCCCTATTTCGAAGTCGTCAAACCCACCATCGTGCACGGGTTCGACTACACCACCTTGCACTGGGCCGACAAGCAGAAGCCGCTCGAGGAGGTAGCGGGCACATTCAGTGTGTTTCCAGAAACGCTCCGTGCGCCGCCGCTCGTTCCTGAGGCGATTGACCAAGAGGCGTCGGTTGAGGTTCCGGCTGAAGAAAGTGATGAGCGCTCCCGTCGCTGCTTCGGAGCATGTCCCGCTGCTGAAGAAGCTGGCGATGTATCGCCCGCGTCGGCGTGGTCGCTCGCGAGAGAGAGCGGCATAACCACTGTCGTCCCTGCGGTGGAGCGCGCTCTCGCCTCAACAACCGTCATTGCGAGGCGTAGCGACGAAGCAATGACGGAATAAAGACCTACCGCTCCGCCCGTCCGATCACCGCCATGAGCTCCGCGATCTTCTCGCGCTGATCGGCCTTGTCGCCGCTCGCGATGGCGTGCTCGACGCAATGGGCGACGTGGTCCTTCAGGACCTCCTCCTCGACCCGGCGCAGCGCCGCGCGTACCGCTGAGATCTGCGTCACGATGTCGATGCAGTAGCGGTCTTCCTCTACCATTTTCGAGAGGCCGCGAACCTGGCCCTCGATCCGGCCGAGACGTTTTCCGACAGATGCCTTGATGTCTTTGCGCATGGAGCCTATATACCCCTACCGGGTATGGGTTACAAGACCAGGCACACGGCCGGAGCATGGGAATGAACAACAACGAACACGAGCATCGTCACGACGCGGAAACGCATTCTGGATGCGGCGGTTCCTTGAAAGCTGCACCGCCGGCGGCGAAGCCCGCGGGCTCCTCATGCTGCGGCGGCCACGGCGATCATTCCGGCCATGCTCATCATCACACCCATGACCACAGAGACGCCTTGACTGAGGTCAAGGACCCCGTCTGCGGCATGACGGTCGACCCCGCGACCGCGAAGCACCACCTCACACATCACGGCGAGACCTTCCATTTCTGCTCGGCCGGCTGCCGCACCAAGTTCGCCGCCGATCCCGCCAAATATCTTGCCGAGAAAAACGCAGCGCAGAAGGCGCCCGCGCCGGAGATGCCGGCGGGCACGATCTACACCTGTCCGATGCATCCGGAGATCCGCCAGGTCGGACCCGGCAGCTGTCCGATCTGCGGCATGGCACTGGAGCCGGAGGTCGCCAGTCTCGAGACCGGCCCCAATCCGGAGCTCGCCGACATGACCCGGCGGTTCTGGATCGGCGGCGCGCTGGCGCTGCCGGCGGTGGTGCTGGAGATGGGCGGCCATCTCGCAGGTCCACACAGCTGGATCGATGCGACGCTCTCGAACTGGATCCAGCTCGTCTTCGCCACGCCCGTGGTGCTGTGGGCCGGCTGGCCGTTCTTCGTTCGCGGTTGGCAATCACTGCTGACGCGCAACCTCAACATGTTCACGCTGATCGCGATGGGCACCGGTGTTGCATATGTCTACAGCATCATCGGCACCGTCGCGCCGCAGATTTTTCCTGCCACCTTCCGCGGCCATGAAGGCGCGGTCGCCGTCTATTTCGAGGCGGCTGCGGTCATCACCGTGCTGGTGCTGCTCGGTCAGGTGCTGGAGCTGCGCGCCCGCGATGCGACCTCGGGCGCGATCAAGGCGCTGCTTCAACTGGCGCCGAAGACCGCGCGTCGCGTCGATGCCGATGGCAGCGAGCATGAGGTCGAGATCGATACGCTTCATGCCGGCAACCGCCTGCGCGTTCGTCCCGGCGAGAAGGTGCCGGTCGATGGCGTCATCCTGGAGGGGCGCTCCTCGCTCGACGAATCCCTGGTCACGGGCGAGTCCATGCCAGTCACCAAGGAAACCGGCGCGAAAGTCATCGCGGGCACGCTGAACCAGTCGGGCAGCTTCATCATGCGTGCCGACAAGGTCGGACGCGAGACGCTGCTGTCGCAGATCGTGCAGATGGTCGCGGACGCGCAGCGCTCGCGCGCACCGATCCAGCGGCTGGCCGATCAGGTCGCGGGCTGGTTCGTGCCGGCCGTCATTGCCGTCGCTATCGCCGCCTTTGCGGCCTGGTCGTGGTTCGGGCCGGAGCCGCGGCTCGCCTTCGGTCTCGTCGCCGCCGTCAGCGTGCTGATCATCGCCTGCCCCTGCGCGCTCGGCCTCGCCACTCCCATGTCGATCATGGTCGGCGTCGGCCGCGGTGCGCAAGGCGGCGTGCTGATCAAGAACGCCGAGGCGCTGGAGCGGATGGAGAAGATCGACACGCTGGTGGTCGACAAAACAGGCACGCTGACCGAGGGCAAGCCCAAGGTGGTGTCAATCGTCCCGGCCGCCGGCCTTGCGGAAGATGACATCCTCCGGCTTGCGGCCAGCGTCGAGCGCGCCAGTGAACATCCTTTGGCTGACGCGATCGTGCGCGCAGCCAAGGAGAAGCAGCTTGTCCTCGGCCAGGTCGAGCAGTTCGACTCGCCGACCGGCAAGGGCGCTACTGGCAAGGTGGACGGCAAGACCATCGTGCTCGGCAACGCCAGATATCTCGCCGCGATCGGGATCGATACGAGGGCGCTCGACACTGAAGCCGAACGGCTGCGCCAGGACGGAGCCACCGTGATCAACATGGCCGTCGATGGCCGGCTTGCCGGCCTGTTCGCGATCGCCGATCCAGTCAAGGCCTCGACTCCGGAGGCGCTGAAAGCGCTAGCTACCGAAGGCATCAAGGTGATCATGCTGACCGGCGACAACCGCACCACGGCGGAAGCGGTGGCACGCCGGCTCGGCATCGCCGAGGTCGAGGCCGAGGTGCTGCCGGATCAGAAGAGCGCGGTGGTGACCAAGCTGCAAAAGGCCGGCCGCATCGTCGCGATGGCCGGTGACGGCGTCAACGACGCGCCAGCGCTGGCCGCCGCCGAAGTCGGCATCGCCATGGGCACCGGAACGGATGTGGCAATGGAGAGCGCCGGCGTGACGCTGCTCAAGGGCGACCTCATCGGCATCGCGCGGGCGCGAAAACTGTCGCAGGCGACCATGAGCAACATCCGCCAGAACCTGTTCTTCGCCTTCATCTACAACGCCGCCGGCATTCCGATCGCTGCCGGGATCCTCTATCCGGCGTTCGGCGTGCTGCTGTCGCCAATCATCGCCGCGGCGGCGATGGCGCTGTCCTCGGTGAGCGTGGTCGGCAATGCCCTGCGGCTGCGTGCGACGCGGCTGTGACGGAACTGCGTAGCCCGGATGGAGCGCAAGCGAAATCCGGGTTCTGCTAACAAATCGAGACTGTCCCGGATTGCGCTTCGCTTCATCCAGGCTACGATTCACAGGGCACAGACGGGACGCAGGGGCATCTGATGCAGCGAATTACGATCACGATCGAGGACGACCTCTTGGCGGAGATCGACGCCGCGGCGGAAGCGCGCGGTTATCAGAATCGCTCGGAGATCATCCGCGACCTCGCCCGCGCCGGTTTGCAGCAGAGCACCGAGGACACCGCGCAGACCGGCCCCTGCGTCGCCGGTCTTGTCTATGTCTACGACCACGCCGCCCGCGATCTGTCGAAACGACTGGTGCAGGAATTCCACGGCCATCACGACCTCGCGCTGGCGACGCTGCATGTCCATCTCGACGATAACAATTGCATGGAGATGACGGCGCTGCGCGGCGACGCCGCCGAGGTCCGGCATTTTGCCGACCACATCATCGCCGAACGCGGCGTGCGCTACGGCCGGGTGGTGATGATCCCGACCGGGGAAGGCAAGCAGGTGAAGACGCGGAAACACGGGCACCGGCACGGGTAGCTTGCGTGCCCTAGGCAACCAGCCTCCCTTGCCGAAACCGCCGTGCATCTCTACCTCTCGCGGGTGATTTCCTGAAAGGGCCCCCCATGCTGGATGCCGCCATCAAGGCGCTGTCGCAAATGATTTCGCCGCCGATGCGCTCGATCCTGTGGCGGTCGATCGGGCTTGCACTCGTGCTGATCACCGCGCTGGCGGTCGGTTTGCAGCGGCTCTTGAGCTGGTTTGCGACCTCTGGCGAGGTCTGGCTGGAGGGCCTGCTCGGGCCGGGCTGGCATACATCACTCGAAATCCTGTCCTGGATCGTCTCGATCGCGGCCGGCCTCGGCGTCGTGTTCGGCGGCGTCTTCCTGATGCCGGCGATCACTTCGGTCGTGGCCAGTCTGTTCGTCGACGATGTCGCCGACATCGTCGAGCGTGAGCATTACCCTGCCGAGCGGCCGGGCGTCGCGCTGCCGTTCAACCAGGCGATCTTCGAGGGTATCAAGACCGCGCTGCTGACGATCCTGGTCTATCTGATCGCACTGCCGCTGGTGCTGTTCGCCGGCGCCGGCTTCCTGGTCTTCTTTCTCGCCGCCGCCTGGCTGCTTGGCCGCGAATATTTCGAGCTTGCGGCAATGCGTTTCCGCTCGCCGCAAGAGGCCAAGGCGATGCGGCGCGACAACGCCGCCACCATCTTCACCGCCGGCCTGTTCATCGCCGCTTTCGTCTCGATCCCGATCGTCAATCTGGCGACGCCGATTTTCGGCATGGCCTTCATGGTCCACCTGCACAAGCGGCTATCAGGCCCGCGGCCCGAGCTGATCGAGCCGGCACGGCAGATGCGGTGACGGCGCTTACGTCACCGTCACCCCGCACTTGCGCAGCACCGTCTTCGCAAAGCCGAACGGTGCCGGGGTAAACGGGCCCGGCGGCGCGCGGGTGACCAAAGCGACGACGCCGAGTGCGGCCACCGCGAGCCAGAAGCACAGCCAGAAGCCGTCGATATAGGCGAGCACATTGGCCTCGCGCTGCACGATGCTCGCGAGTGTCCCGACCGCGCGCGGCTGCGCCGATCCCGTGCCATGGGCCGCGAAATGGTCGGCGAGCTGCTTTAATCTCTGCATCACATCGGCATCGCCGACCTCAAGGTTCTGACCGAGATAGAAGGAATGGACCTGCTCGCGCACGCGCAGCCACGTCCCCATCAGCGCGACGCCGATCTCGGCCCCGCCGAACCGCATGATCTGGATATAGGCGGCAAAAGAGGTGGCGCGGCTCGGATCGGAGTTGGACAGCAGCGTGATGATGAGGGGCAGCAGGGTCAGCGACTGCCCGATCGCCTGCAGCAGCACGATGCCGGCGAAATCCTCACGCGCCCAGACGTGGGTGAGCTGCGTGCCCGCGAGATTGGCGGCGGCGAAGCAGGCAAATCCGATCACCAGCACCGACCGCGTATCGAAATGCCTGAGCAGCCAGATCGAGACCGGCACCAGGACGAACATCGGCAACGCGCCATAGGTGAGCAGCAGCATGCCGCTCTGCTCCGGCCTCAGCAGGGCGATGGCGCCGAGGAAGTTCGGCACCAGCGAGGCGTTGGAGAGGCTGGTCAGTGTGTAGAGCAGGATCAGCACCAGCCCCAAGCCGATATTGCGCGAGAACAGCACATTGACATGCGCCCAGGGCTGCCGCACCAGCGACTCGTTGACGAGGAAGGCTGTGAAAAGCACCGCGCCGGCGGCGAGCAGCGCAATCACCGTTCCCGAGCCGAGCCAGTCCAGCCGGTTGCCCTGGTCGAGCCCGGCATAGATCATCGCGACGGAGGCGCCGAGCAGCAGCATGCCGCCCCAATCAGCCTCGCGCAGCAGCGCGCGGTTCACCGGTTCGCTCGGCGTGCCTAGATACACCATCAGGCTCATCAGCGGCGCGATCACCACGCCCTGCCAGTACAGCCATTGCCAGCCGAGATGGTCGACATAGAAGCCGACCAGCGAGGTCGAGCTATCCAACGCGAAGCCGACGCGGATCGCATAGATCGAGATCGCCGGCAGCCACCAGCGGATCGGCAGATTGCGGAACACGATCATCAGCGTCGCCGGCACAAAGGTGCCGAGCAGGAGGCCATGCACGACGCTGAGCACGAGCAGCGTGGTATAATCGTGCACGAACGGGATGATCAGCGACACCGCGGCATAAGCGAGGCTTGGAATGCCGAGCACGCGGCGCAGGCCGAACACGGTGGCAAGCCAGGCCACTGCGGGCGCGATGAAGATCTGCGAGCCGATGCCGGCGGTGGAGAGCCAGGCGCCTTCGTCGAAGGAGAGCGAGAACGCGCCGCGCAGGTCCGGCAGGCCGACCGTGGTCAGGCGGCTGTCGAAATTGGCGAGGAACGAGCCGAGCAGCACCGCCGCCACGGCAAACACCGGCTGCGGCGCGACGCCGCCGCGCGAAAGTGGCCCGCGACCTGCGTCGTCATTTTCCGCCATTCGCGGCTCTGGTATCGATGCGGGTGACGACCGACATGCCCGGCACAAGGCGCGCCAGCAGCAGCTGGCCGCCGTCGAGCTGAATCCGCACGGGAATGCGCTGCACCACCTTGGTGAAGTTGCCGGTCGCGTTATCCGGCGGCAACAGCGCGACCTGCGCGCCGGTCACCGGCGCAATGCGCTCGACCTTGCCGCGCAGCGTCTCGCGCGGGAAACTGTCGACGGTGATCTCGACCGGCTGCCCCGGTGCGACGTGGGTGAGCTGGGTCTCCTTGTAGTTCGCGATCACATAGACCTTCGGCAGCGGCACCACGTTGATGAGGTTGGTGCCGATATTGACGTAGTCGCCGGGCTGCACCTGACGCTCGCCGGTGACGCCGTCGAACGGCGCTGTGATCTTCGTGTAGCCGAGCTTGAGCCTGGCGCCCGCCAGCGTTGCCTTGGCCGCATCGACATCGGCGGCGCGCTGCTTCCTGGTGCCTTGCAGGACCTCGAGCTGGTGCTGCTGCGCGGCGATCACGGCGCGACTCGCGCGTACGTCGGCCTGCGCCTTGGCGTAAGCGGCGACGGCCTGCTCGAACCGCTGCCGCGTACCGGATTCGGTCTGCGACAGCGATTGCTGGCGCTCCTGCTCCTGCCGCGCCTCGACCTCCACGGCCTCGACCGAGAGCCGCGCGGCCTGCGCCTGCGCAATCGTCGCATATTGCAGCTCGATCTGGTTGGCCAGATTGTCGAGCGCGGCCTGCGCGGCTGCGACCGTTGCTTCGGCCTGCGCGACCTGAGCCTCGTAATCGGCGGGATCGATCTGGACCAGGAGATCACCGGCGTTGACGCGCTGGAAGTCGCTCACCGCGACGGTCAGCACCTCGCCCGAGACGCGGCTCGACAGCCGCGTCAGGTCAGCGCGTACATAAGCATCATTGGTGGTCTGGATCACCGCATTGCCGACCCATTCGTCGAAGCGCAGCGTCGCCAGCGCGACAAAGGCGAGCGCTGTGATCACGGCGAACAGCGGGATCGCGAGCCGGCTCCAGAGCGAGGCGGCGGGCCGTTGCGTCGGCTTCGACGGAGGAGCAGGTGTTGCCGCCGCAGGCGATGACGGCATGATCTGATCTTGCTGGCTCACGACATCACCCCAAACTGCGTCATTCTCGCCGACGTCATTCGAACCCGGAAGACCAGGCCGTCGCTCAGACCGTCTTTTCCGGCCATCGGCAGAGATCGTTGATCAGGCAGACTTCGCAGCGCGGCGTGCGTGCGAGGCAAGTATAGCGGCCATGCAGGATCAGCCAATGATGGGCGTGCAGCATGAACTCTGCCGGGATCACCTTTTCGAGACCGAGCTCGACCTCGAGCGGCGTCTTGCCGGGTGCAAGCCCCGTGCGGTTGCCGACACGAAACACATGGGTGTCGACCGCCATGGTGTGCTCGCCGAAGGCCATGTTGAGCACGACATTCGCGGTCTTGCGGCCGGCGCCGGGCAACGACTCGATCCCGGCGCGCGTGCGCGGCACCTCGCCGCCGAACTCGCTCAGCACCTTGGCCGACAGCGCGATGACGTTCCTGGCCTTGGTGCGGTAGAGGCCGATGGTCTTGATGTACTCGCGCAGGCGCTCCTCGCCCAGGTCGAGCATCTTCTGCGGCGTGTCGGCGACTTCGAACAACGCACGCGTCGCCTTGTTGACGCCAGCATCGGTGGCCTGCGCCGACAGCACCACGGCCACCAGCAGCGTGAACGGATTGACGTGCTCGAGCTCGCCCTTCGGTTGCGGGTTGGCTTTGCGGAAACGGCTGAAGGCTTCGTGGACCTCGGCGGGCGTCCAGGGCTTTGTCGCCTTGAGCGATTTCCTGGCAGGGTCTTTCGGCTTCGCGATGGCCGGCTTTGCCTTTTTCTTCGGCACCGGCGCTTTGCGCGGAGCCGGCTTGCGGGTGATTTTCGCCATGATCGGGATATACTGAGGGACGATGAGCACAGGCAACGAAATTGAGCGCGAGCGATCTGAAAGCGAGGACGAGCCTCGGATCTTCTCGGCGCTGCTGACACCACACCGCTCGTTGAACCGCACCGGCTTCCTCGCCGTGATGCTGTTCCTGAGCGTGGTGAGCTTTGCCACCGGTCTCGCCTTCCTGTTGAAGGGCGCCTGGCCGGTGCTTGGTTTCTTCGGCCTCGACGTGCTGGTGATCTGGTGGGCGTTCCGGGCCAATTTCCGCACCGCGCGGGCACGCGAGGAGATCACGGTCACGACCTCCGAATTGCGCGTGCGGCGGATCAGTCATCGCGGCCAGGTCGCCGAATGGACGTTCAATCCGCTCTGGGTCCGGCTCGACATGGAGGTCGACGAGGACTTTGGCATCGAGCATCTCTATCTGATCTCGCGCGGCCGCCAGATCCAGATCGCAAGGTTCCTCGGGCCGGAGGAAAAAGCAAGTTTTTACAAGGGTTTGGTTGAGGCCCTCAACGCCGCCAAGCGCGGCCCGATCTACAACCCGCTTCGCTGATCTGACGTCGGAAATCGGGTGGTTTCCAAGCCGTCCCTCTCCTACATTTCCGGTCATGATGACACTCGCCATACATGACCAGCGCCTGACCAAGCCGGGCCCCCAGCACGCCGCGTTGCGTGACTATGATTCGGTGCGCCGGGCGATCGCCTTCATCTCGGAGAACTGGCGCGCGCAGCCGACCATCGAGGCGATGGCGGATGCGGCCGGCGTTACGCCGGATGAGCTGCACCATCTGTTCCGCCGCTGGGCCTCGATCACGCCAAAGGCCTTCATGCAAGCGCTGACGCTCGATCATGCCAAGGGCTTGCTGCGGGATTCCGCGAGCATTCTCGACGCCGCGCTCGACTCTGGCCTGTCGGGCCCGGGCCGGCTGCACGATCTCTTCGTCACTCATGAAGCGATGTCGCCGGGCGAATGGAAGAACGGCGGCGCCGGCCTCACTTTGCGCTACGGTTTTCACCCCTCGCCGTTCGGCACGGCGATCGTGATCGCCACCGATCGCGGCCTGTCAGGCCTTGCCTTCGCCGACCACGGCGAGGAGAAGGTCGCCCTTGCTGACATGACGCGGCGCTGGCCGAACGCAACCTACGTCGAGGATCACGAGGGCACAGCCCCGCTCGCCGCGCGCATCTTCGACACCCGGCTCTGGCGGCCGGACCAGCCGCTGCGCGTGGTGATGATCGGCACCGACTTCGAGGTGCGGGTTTGGGAGACGCTGCTGAAAATCCCGATGGGCCGCGCGGTGTGCTATTCCGACATCGCCTGCAACATCAACAGCCCGAAGGCCTCACGCGCCGTCGGCGCCGCGGTCGGCAAGAATCCGGTCTCGTTCGTTGTGCCCTGTCACCGCGCGCTCGGCAAGAGCGGCACGCTCACCGGCTATCACTGGGGCATTACCCGCAAGCAGGCGATGCTGGGCTGGGAAGCCGGGCAGTTGGGGATGCAGTAGGCGAGATGCTGTAGGGTGGGTTAGCCGAAGGCGTAACCCACCTCTTTGGTTTCCGCGGTGACAGACGTGGTGGGTTACGCCGCCGACTGTGCTTCGCACAATCGCCGTCTAACCCACCCTACGGTTCTGCGTGTGTGGCGAAACTCAGTCTTGTAGGGTGGGCAAAGGCGCTCTTGCGCCGTGCCCACGATCTCTCTGAAATCGCCGACAGAACGTGGGCACGCTTCGCTTTGCCCACCCTACGAGATCTCGCTTAACCCGCCAGATCCAGCTTCGAGGCCACCGTCGAATCCGCATTGAGGCGGTAAATGATCGGCGCACCGGTGGCGAGCTCGCGCTTCAGGATGCCCTCCGGCGAGAGCTTTTCCAGCACCATGATCAGCGCGCGCAACGAGTTGCCGTGGGCGGCGACGAGCGTGCGCTTGCCGTTGAGGACGGCTGGCAGGATCTCCTGCACGTAATAGGGCAGTGCGCGCGCCAGCGTGTCCTTCAGGCTTTCGCCACCGGGCGGCGGCACGTCGTAGGAGCGGCGCCAGATCAACACCTGGTCCTCGCCCCATTTCTTGCGGGCGTCGTCCTTGTTGAGGCCGGAGAGGTCGCCATAGTCACGCTCGTTCAGCGCGAGGTTCTTCGAGGTCGGCAAGCCTTTCTGGTCGAGCTCGCCGAGGATGAGATCGAGCGTGTGCTGCGCGCGGGTCAAGACCGAGGTGTAGGCGACGTCGAACACGAGTCCCTGCGCCTTCAGCTTGCGGCCGGCTTCCCTGGCTTCCTTCACACCGAGCTCGGTGAGGTCAGGGTCCTTCCAGCCCGTGAACAGGTTCTTCAGATTCCATTCGCTCTGGCCGTGCCGCACGAGCACGAGAAGACGTTCGCTCATCAACTGCTTTCCGTTTTGTTCAGATGTCGGATAGGCCGAGCACGTCGGCCATCGAATAGAGCCCCGGCGGCTTGCCATGCGCCCACAGCGCCGCCTTCAGCGCACCATGGGCGAACAGCATGCGGTCCTCGGCGTGATGCGACAGAGTCAGGCGCTCGAACGGACCGAGGAAGCTCACGCTGTGATCGCCGGCCGCGGTGCCGCCGCGCAGCGACGCAAAACCGATGTCGCCGGGCCGGCGCGCGCCGGTGATGCCGTCACGGCCGCGCGCTGCATGCTCGTCGAGCGCGATGCCGCGGCCGCTTGCTGCCGCCTGGCCCAGCATCAACGCCGTGCCCGAGGGCGCGTCGATTTTCATGCGGTGATGGGTTTCGACGATCTCGATGTCGAAGCTCTCGTCGAGCGCCTTGGCGACGCGCTTGACCACGGCGGCGAGCAGATTGACGCCCAGGCTCATATTGCCTGATTGCACCACGACCGCTCGGTTGGTGACGCTCTTGATCACGGCGTTGTCGGAGCCCGACAAGCCGGTCGTGCCGACGACGTGGACGAGGCCACGTTGGGCGGCGATCGCGACATTGGCGATGGTCGCCGCCGGCACGGTGAAATCGAGGATGCCGTCGGCATCCTTCGACATCGCCCACAGATCGGCGGAGAGCGTGATGCCGTTGGCGGGCAGACCTGCGAGCACGCCGGCATCCTTGCCGAGCAACTCCGAGCCCGGTGCCTCCAGCGCGCCCGCCAGCACCGCGCCTTTGCTCTCGGCAATCGCCCGCGTCAGCGCCCGGCCCATCCGGCCGCCGGCCCCAGCAACAATCAAGCGCATGTCGGACATGGTGTGATCCTCTTCGGAGCCGTTGTAGCGGGGGGACGCAGTTCCGGCAACCGAGAGAGATCGGGCAGGCTCGCCTGCAGCCATTCTTCGAGACGCCCGCCTACGGCGGGCCCTCAGGACGAGGCCACGTTTCGCGGCGAGATGTCAGACCCTCATGGTGAGGAGCCCGCGCATGCTGGCGTCTCGAACCATGCAGGCTGAGGTCGCGCCTCAGCCGTCCTGCGGCTGCGGGCCGTCATAGCCCTCGATGATGATGAGGTCGGCGACCGAGTGCGGTAGGCGCACCTTGATGTTGGCCTGGTATTCCGGTGAGTTGTAGCAGGCCAACGCGGTTTCGTAGTCCGGGAATTCGATGACGACGTTGCGGGTGCGGCTGGCGCCTTCGACGGTGGTGAACTTGCCGGCCCGAACGATGAAGCGGCCGCCCCATTTCTTGAAAATCGGACCGTTGGCGACGGCATAGGGCTTGTAGCCCTCGTCACTGCTCACGTCGACACGCCCGATCCAGTAACCTTTTGCCATTGTTCTTCTCCCTGTGTTGTTGGTTAGCCGAGCGCCTCGGCGATCTCGGCCTGGATAGCTTCAGCAACCGCCTTTGGGTCCGCTGCTTCCACCACCGGCCGACCGACGACGAGATAGTCGGCGCCCGCGCTGATCGCGCGGCCCGGCGTCATGATGCGCTTCTGATCGCCGCTCGCCGCGCCCGCCGGCCGGATGCCCGGTGTGACGAGGCTCATCTGGTGGCCGACGATCTTGCGCAAGGCGCCGACCTCCTCGGGTGAGGACACGAGGCCATCGATGCCAAGCACCTGCGCCTGCTGCGCGCGCGCCTCGACCAGCTCGGAGACGCCGAGCCGATAGCCGGCCGCATGCAGATCGTCGTCGTTATAGGAGGTCAGCACCGTGACCGCGAGAATCCTCAGGCTCGAATTGCCGCGGCCTTCGACCGCACCCTTCATGGTCTGTGGGTAGGCGTGCACGGTGAGGAAGGTGGCGCCAAGCCTGGTGATGCTCTCGACGCCTTGCGTCACGGTGTTGCCGATGTCATGCAGCTTGAGATCGAGAAAGACTTTCTTGCCCTTGTCGGCGAGCTTGCCGACCAGCGGCAATCCGCCGGCATAAGCGAGCCGGTAACCGATCTTGTAGAAGGTGACGCTGTCGCCGAGACGGTTGATCGTCGCCTCCGCGACATCGACGCTGGGCAGATCGAGAGCGACGATCAGGCGGTCCTTGGGAGCGATCTCGGCTGGCGTCATGTCACCTCACATCATGCGTTGGGAAATGTCGATCAATTGCGCGACCAGCTCCTTCAACGCGGCGATGTCGCCCTCGTTCTTGAGCCTGTCCATATCGTCATAGGCTTGGTCGGCGAAGGCGAGCGTGAGCTGGCTGGCAATCACATTGGCGTGGCAGGAGGTCAGGATCAGCCGCAACGCCTGCAGCGCGCGGGCAGCTCCCAGCCGGCTCTGCGAAGCGCCGGCGAGCGCGAAGGCGCGGTTGCGGAAGACGTCGCCGCGCGCCTCATGCAGCTCGTGCACGCGGCTGACCCAGTCGATCGCGTTCTTGAGCAGCGGCGGCACCGAGGCGTTGTATTCGGGTGAGACGATCAGCACGCCATGATGCGCCCCGATCATGCGCTTGAGATTGATGGCGTGCTTCGGGATGCCGGATTTGGCCTGGAGATCGCCGTCGTAGATCGGCAGCGGAAAATCGGCGAGCGAAATCCGGGTGACGTCGACGCCGGCCCGGGCGAATTCATAGGCTATGACCGCCGCCAGCTTCGCATTGTGCGAACCGGTGCGCAGCGAGCCGGGAATGACCAGGATTTTGGGTGCGGACATCCGCTTCCATACGTTCGGCGAAACGAGCCCGCCGCGCATCGAAGCAAGCCGGCGGAATTAGTCCTTGCGATACACCCAGACGCGGGCCGGCGGAAGGTTCATCCAGATCCGTTCCGAAGCCTCTGTGGACACGCCGGGCAGCGATTTCGGGATCGGCGGCACCACAGCATAGGTGAACTGGATGAAGGGCGCCCCGGGCGCGAGCGCCGTGAAGGCGTCGCGGATCAGCCGCAGCCGCGTCAGCATCGGTTTGGTCACGAGCGGCAGGCCGGAGACGACCGCGGAGGCCGGCGCGCTCAGCACGTTCCAGAGCGTGTCACGCAGGCGATAGGCATCGCCCTGCACCACCTTGGCCTGCGGATAGCGGTCGCGCAGCAGCGCGCAGAATCCGGGATTGTATTCGACGAGGACGAGACGCTTCTGATCGACACCGCGCTCGACCAGGGCCGATGTGATGGCACCGGTCCCGGGCCCGAGCTCGACCACAGGCGCGTCCGAATCGATATCGACGTAATGGGCCATGGTCCGGGCCAGCAGCTTGCCCGACGGCATCACGGCGCCCATGTGCAGGGGCTTTTCGATCCATGATCTGAGAAAGCGCACCTCGTCGTCGAGACGAGGCTTCTTCAACGCACGCGCGGACGATGGCAATGGCATGTCTGGACCGGACGGGACCGCAGGACCGCGGCGTGTCAGAAAATGGTCATAAAGACGTATAGGCCGAAGGCGATACGGTCAAGCCGAGTCAACTCGCCCGATTACCGAAGAAATCCTTGACCTTGGCGAAGAAGCCCTCGGATTCCGGCTGGGTGTTGCCGCTTGACAGCTTTTCGAACTCGGCCAGCAGTTCCTGCTGCTTCTTGGTGAGGTTCTGCGGCGTCTCGACCACGACCTGAACATACATGTCGCCCATCTGGCGCGACCGCAGCACCGGCATGCCTTTTGATGCAATGCGGAATCGGCGGTTGGACTGAGTCCCGGCCGGCACCTTCACCTTGGCCTTACTCTTCTCGATGGTCGGCACCTCGAATTCGCCGCCGAGGGCGGCCGTCACCATCGAGATCGGCACACGGCAATGCAGATCGGCGCCGTCGCGCTGGAAGAACTGGTGCTGGGCCAGCGACAGGAAGATGTAGAGGTCGCCGGGCGGACCGCCGCGGACCCCCGCCTCACCCTCGCCGGCGAGCCTGATCCGTGTGCCGTCCTCGACACCCGGGGGAATGTTGACCGACAGATTCCGCTCGCGGATGACGCGGCCCTGGCCCGAGCAGGACGGGCAGGCATCCTCGATCATCTGGCCGCGGCCTTGGCAGCCCGGACAGGTTCGCTCCAGCGTGAAGAAGCCCTGCGACTGCCGCACGCGGCCGGCGCCGCCGCAGGTCGAGCAGGTCTTCGGCTTGGTTCCGGCCTTGGCGCCGATGCCCGAGCAGGCCTCGCAGGTGACCGAGACCGGAATCTCGATCTGCGCGGTCTTGCCGCCAAAGGCTTCCTCGAGCGTGATTTCCATGTTGTAGCGCAGGTCGGCGCCGCGCTCGCGACCGCCGCGGCCGCGTTGCCCGGCCATGCCGAACAAATCTTCGAAAATGTCGGAGAAGGAGGAGGCGAAGCCCGCGCCGAAGCCGGCACCACCACCGCCGCCCTGCTCGAAAGCGGCATGGCCGTAACGGTCATAGGCGGCGCGCTTGTCCTTGTCCTTGAGGACCTCGTAGGCCTCGTTGAGTTCCTTGAATTTGACTTCGCTGGTCTCATCCCCCGGATTGCGGTCGGGATGGAATTTCATCGCGAGCTTGCGGAACGACGACTTCAGCTTGCCTTCGTCGGCGTCGCGTTCGACCTCGAGGGTCTCGTAGTAGCAGCGCTTGGTGGACGTGGACATGTCGGACTCGGTCTATCCAATCGCGATTCAAGTCGGAGCGAAACAACGTCGCCACGCGACGATATAGGCGGCCTTCCGCCTGGCGGCAGAGGGCTGCATGGCAGCGTTCAGCATAATGGCTGGGAATTGATTGATCGTAACGGGCACCCGTCCCGTCGAGCCCGACGCGACGGCCTCCCCCGTAAGGGAGGAGGCCGGTAGCGCGTGTGGGGTCCAAGCCGTCCGCATCGTCACCCTCTTAGGGTTTAAGCGGACTTCTTGTTGTTCTTGTCGTCGTCGACCTCGGTGAATTCCGCGTCGACGACGTCGTCCTTGGCCGCGTCCTTCTTGGCGTCGGCCTCGGCCTGCTGCTTGTACATGGCTTCGCCGAGCTTCATCGAAGCCTGGGCCAGCGTCTGGGTCTTGGCCTTGATCGCCTCGGCATCGTCGCCCTTCAGCGCTTCCTTGAGGTCGCTGACGGCATCCTCGATGGCGCGGCGCTCGCTCTCGGCGACCTTCGAGCCGTGCTCGGCCAAAGCCTTCTCGGTCGAATGCACTAGGCCATCCGCCTCGTTCTTGGCGGTGACGGCCTCGCGGCGCTTCTTGTCCGCCTCGGCATTGGCCTCGGCGTCCTTGACCATCTTCTCGATGTCGGCTTCCGACAGACCGCCGGAGGCCTGGATGCGGATCTGCTGCTCCTTGCCGGTGGCCTTGTCCTTGGCCGAGACGTTGACGATGCCGTTGGCGTCGATGTCGAAGGTCACCTCGATCTGCGGCATGCCGCGCGGGGCCGGCGGAATGCCCATCAGGTCGAACTGGCCGAGCATCTTGTTGTCGGCCGCCATTTCACGCTCGCCCTGGAAGACGCGGATGGTGACGGCATTCTGATTGTCTTCAGCCGTCGAGAACACCTGGCTCTTCTTGGTCGGGATCGTGGTGTTGCGGTCGATGATGCGGGTGAACACGCCGCCCAGCGTCTCGATGCCCAGCGACAACGGGGTCACGTCGAGCAGCAGCACGTCCTTGACGTCGCCCTGGAGCACGCCGGCCTGGATGGCGGCGCCGATCGCCACGACTTCATCCGGGTTGACGCCCTTGTGCGGCTCCTTGCCGAACAGCTGCTTGACGACTTCCTGGACCTTCGGCATGCGCGACATGCCGCCGACCAGAACCACTTCGCCGATCTCTCCGGCGGTGACGCCGGCATCCTTCAGCGCCTTGCGGCAGGGCTCGACGGTCTTCTGAACGAGGTCGTCGACCAGCGCCTCGAACTTGGCGCGGGTGAGCTTCATCGTCAGATGCTTCGGGCCGGTCTGGTCCGCGGTGATGAAGGGCAGGTTGATCTCGGTCTGCGTCGTCGACGAGAGTTCGATCTTGGCCTTTTCAGCGGCTTCCTTCAGGCGCTGCAACGCGAGCTTATCGTTGCGCAGGTTGATGCCCTGCTCCTTCTGGAATTCGTCGGCGAGATAGCCGACCAGGCGCATGTCGAAATCTTCGCCGCCGAGGAAGGTGTCGCCGTTGGTCGACTTCACCTCGAACACGCCGTCGCCGATTTCGAGAATGGAGATATCGAAGGTGCCGCCGCCGAGATCGTACACCGCGATGGTGCCGGCCTTGGTCTTGTCGAGGCCGTAGGCCAGCGCGGCCGCGGTCGGCTCGTTGATGATGCGCAGCACTTCGAGGCCCGCGATCTTGCCGGCGTCCTTGGTCGCCTGGCGCTGGGCGTCGTTGAAGTAGGCGGGAACGGTGATGACGGCCTGGTCGACCTTCTGGCCGAGATGGGCTTCCGCGGTCTCCTTCATCTTCTGCAAGATGAACGCCGAGACCTGCGAGGGCGAATAGGTCTGGCCGTCGGCCTCGACCCAGGCATCGCCGTTGGAAGCCTTCACGATCTTGTAGGGAACGAGCTTCTTGTCCTTCTCGACCATCGGGTCGTCGTAGCGGCGGCCGATGAGGCGCTTCACTGCGAAGAAGGTGCGCTCGGGATTGGTGACGGCCTGGCGCTTGGCGGGCTGGCCGACGAGGCGCTCACCGTCGTCCGTGACGGCGACGATCGAAGGCGTCGTGCGCATGCCTTCGGAATTCTCGATGACTTTGGCGTTCTTGCCATCCATCACGGCGACGCACGAATTCGTGGTGCCGAGGTCGATCCCAATGACCTTTCCCATGGTCCTGATATCCTTCTTTTTGCGGCAGGTTGGCTGGGCCCAAGAGGCACCCAAACCGAAACCCCCTAAGATCAAACATCCGCGATATTGCGATGATTGAGGCTCATATAGGAGGGGGGGAGGGGCCCGCAAGGACCGAAGCCAGGTTTCTGCCGCGAAAACATTGGGTTTTGGAGGATCATATCCGGGCTTCACCGCCTTGCGGGTGAGGAATTATTAACAGGTTCAGGCCTCGGCAAGCCCCCGCTACCGCAAGCCAGCTCGCCCTGTTGCCGCAAGCCCAAACCCGGTAAAAGGCGGACCGGCCGGGCCGCCGTCACGGCTGCTCCGCGCGACAAAGCGGCCCGGTGGCCGACCATCGAACGGCCTCAATGTGAACCAATCAGAGTGCCCATGAAGCTGACCCGTTCCCTCGCCGCGCTCGCCCTTCTCGTTAGCTCCGCGCTTCCGGCCCTCGCTGCCGACGCCGTGTTTCCGCCCGGCTTGCGCCTCGGCATGGTGCCGCTGGTCGGCCTCAACACCGCAAAAACCTTTCCGGGCTTCGAGAGCGAGGACGGCAGCGTCAAGGTGCTGATCACCGAACTGCCGCCGGCGGCCTATGGCGAGGTGGTGAGCGCCTTCAATTCCAATCCGGCCGGCGCGAATGGCGTCAAGCAGGACAAGGTCGAGACACCCGCGGGTCTTGCCTATTTCACCACCGAAAGCGGCAAGGCCGGTGACACTCCGGTGAAGCGCTATTCGATGATCGTGCCGGGCGCCGGCTTCTCCGGCTATGTCGCAGTGCAGATCCCGGAGAATGCAACCAAGATCTACACCGACGAGGCGGTGCGGCAGATGTTTGCCAGCGCCACCACGCGCAGGCAGGTCTCGGCCGAGGAGCAGATCGCACTGATGCCGTTCAAGATCACTGATCTTGCCGACTTCAAGGACATCCGCACCCTGGCGCCGGGTAGCAGCATCATCCTGGCCGACGGCAATGAGAGTGCAGGCTATGAGTCGAAGCCGTTCATGATCCTCGGCCTGATCGGCGCCACCCCGCAAGCCGCCGACGACCGCGCCCGCTTCGCCCAGGAGGCCGCGCTGCAGATCCCCGGCGTGCGCGAATCGCGCGTCACCATGTCCGAGCCGATCCGCATCAACGGCCAGCAAGGCTTCGAGACCCGGATCGACGGCGTCAGCGGCAAGGACAAGACCCCGGTCACCGTGGTGCAGTGGATCCGCTTCTCGAGCGGCGGCGCCTCGCTGCGCATCATCGCCAGCGCCCCGCGCGACCAGTGGCAAGCCGCCTTCACCCGCTTCCGCGCCGTGCGCGACGGCATCCAGCCGAAGGGGTAGGCGGCATACGCGGTGTCGTCCCGGCGAACGCCGGAAACCCATACCGCGTGATCTCGCGGTTGCAGTACCCACGAAGAATCTTCGCCAAACATTTCCCTGGGAGTATGGGTCCCGGATCGGCGCGCGCCTTGAGGGCGCGCTTGTCCGGGACATGTTGGGGCTGAGAGCCCAACCCCTCACCAGAACCGGCTGCATTTTCGGGCTTCTGTTCGTATACGAACGGAACTAGGCTTCCCCTTATTGGATCATCCTGGAGGGAGGCGAACGATGCTTGATCGACGACAAATCCTCGCGGCGCTTGGGACAAGCGCTCTTGTGGCCCTCACGCCAACCGCGCTGTTTGCAGCAGCATCGATCAAGCCGGACGAGACCTCCGCGCTGCTCGTGATCGACGTGCAGAACTGCTTCCTGCCCGGCGGCAGCCTCGCCGTGAAGGAAGGCGAGCAGGTGGTGCCGGTCATCAACAAGATCTCGAAAGCGTTTGCGAACGTGGTGATGACGCAGGACTGGCATACGCCGGGCCACATCTCGTTCGCGTCGGTGCACTCCGGCAAGAAGCCGTTCGAGACCGTCGATCTCCCCTACGGCAAGCAGGTGCTGTGGCCGGACCATTGCGTGCAAGGCACCGACGGCGCGGCGCTGTCGAAGGACCTGGCGATCCCGCATGCCGAGCTCATCATCCGCAAGGGCTTTCACAAGGACGTCGACAGCTATTCGGCCTTTCTCGAAGCCGACGGCAAGACCTCGACGGGCCTTGCCGGATACCTCAAGGGGCGCAAGATCAAGCGCGTCTTCGTTGCTGGCCTCGCGACAGATTTCTGCGTCGCCTGGACCGCGCTCGACGCGCGCAAGGCAGGCTTCGAGGTCTATGTGGTGGAAGACGCCTGCCGCGGCATCGACACGCAGGGCTCGCTGGCAAAGGCCTGGGCCGATATGGCCAAGGCCGGCGTGAAGCGGATTCAGTCTGCGGATATCGCGGTGAGCGCGTAAACGCGGCTTAGGCCGCGCTGTCCGGCTCGTTGTTGTTGGCGGCGGGCACGGGCTTTGCGCCGCCCTTGGCGACGCCGACCAAAGCCGGGCGCAGCACGCGCTCGCCGATGGTGTAGCCGGCCTGCATGATCTGGACCACGGTGCCTGAGGGCACCGACGGATCGGGCACTTCGTACATCGCCTGATGGAAGTTCGGGTCGAACTTCTGGCCCTGCGGATCGAGCTTCTTCACGCCATGCTTTTCCAGCGCGTTGAGCAGCGACCGCTCGGTGAGCTCGACGCCCTCGATCAGCGAGACCAGGCCGGGATCGGCCGTGGCGCGGGCCTCGGCGGGAACGGCATCGAGCGCGCGTTGGAGATTGTCGGCAATGTCGAGCACGTCACGGGCAAAGCCGGTAATGCCATAGAGGCGGGCGTCGGCGACTTCCTTGGCGGTGCGCTTGCGCAGATTCTCCATCTCGGCCAGCGTCCGCAGCATGCGGTCGCGCGCCTCGGTGGCTTCCTTCTCCAAGGTTTCGACCGAGCCGGGCTCGGGATCGTCGGGCATGATGTAGGGCTTTGACACCACGGGCTCGGGCGTCGGCGCGGTCGTGTCTTCGGGTTGCCGGTCTCGATCGGTCATCGGCTCTAATCTCGAACTCGTTTCAGGGATTGTTGGCCCGGATATCGTGCCTAAGCGTGCGAAAATCAAGCGCCCGTGATCGGCGGAAACGCCGGTCAGCCTCCCAAAAGGCGGCTGACGATCCGGGCGGCGTAGTCCACCGTCGGGATCACGCGGGCATAATTCAGCCGCGTCGGCCCGATCACGCCGAGGACGCCGACGATGTGGCCGGCGGCATCCCGATAGGGCGAGATGATGGTGGAGGAGCCCGACAAGGAAAATAGCTTGTTCTCGCTGCCGATGAAGATGCGCACGCCTTCCGCGGTCTCGGCTCGGCCCAGGAGATCGATGACGCCGCGCTTGGTCTCGAGATCGTCGAACAAAAGGCGCACCCGTTCCAAATCTTCGAGCGCGTGCAGATCCTCCAGCAGATTGGCGTGGCCGCGCACGATGAGCTGCCGGTCCTCGTTCTCGCCACCGGACCAGCTTGCGATTCCGGCCGAGATCACCTTCTGCGTCAGCTGATCGAGTTCGGCGCGGGCTTGCCCGAGTGCGGTCTCGAGCTCGAGCCGCGCCTCGGCCAGGGTGCGGCCGCGGATCCGCGCATTGAGGAAATTGCCGGCCTCGGTGAGCGCCGAGGAGGGAACTCCGGGCGGCAGCGTGAGCACACGGTTTTCGACCTGGCCGTCCTCGCCGACCAGGATCACCAGCGCCTTTTCCGGTTCCAGGCGCACGAATTCGATGTGCTTCAGCCGCGCATTGGATTTCGGCGTCAGCACCACCGCGGCGGCGCGGGTCAGGCCCGACAGCCGCATCAAGGCCTGGTCCAGCGCCGCCTCGACCGATTGCGCCTGGCCTACGGTGGCAAGCTGGCTCTGGATCGCCGCACGCTCGGTTTCCGTGAGGTCGCCGACCTGCATCAGGGCATCGACGAAAAAGCGTAGGCCCAGTTCCGTCGGCAGCCGGCCGGCGGAGGTGTGGGGCGCATAGATCAGGCCGAGCTGTTCCAGATCGGCCATGACGTTGCGGACCGAGGCCGGCGACAGCGGCATCGCGATCAGGCGCGAGATGTTGCGCGAACCCACGGGATCGCCGGTCGCGAGGTAGCTTTCGACAATTTGACGAAAGATGTCGCGGGAACGCTCGTTGAGCTGGGCAAGGCCTGCGCGCGGCGCGATCAGCTGGATCGGATCGTGATGGGCCACAGACGGTAACTCCTCTCAGATCCTCATAATTTGTCCATCCGGGAGGCTTCTGACAAGCGCGGCGTTTGCAGGCGCGAAATCAGGGGGTGAAAAAACCTTGCCGCCCACCCTCACCCCACCTACAAGCACCGCGAACAGCCCTGCACCCCGCGAGTTTTGGAGGATTTCCCATGCGGCCAAGCCGCCGTGCGCCCGACGAATTGCGCCCCGTGACGCTGGAGCGCGGCGTGGTCAAATATGCGGAAGGCTCGTGCCTCGTGAAGTTCGGCGACACCCATGTGCTGGTCACTGCCACGCTGGAAGACCGCCTGCCGCCGTGGCTCAAGGGCCAGGGCCGCGGCTGGGTCACCGCCGAATACGGCATGCTGCCGCGCGCAACCTCCGAACGCACCCGCCGCGAGGCCTCCGCCGGCAAGCAGAGCGGCCGCACCGTCGAGATCCAGCGCCTGATCGGCCGCTCGCTTCGCACCATCGTCGACCTCGAAGCGCTCGGTGAGCGCCAGATCACGGTCGATTGCGACGTGCTTCAGGCCGACGGCGGCACCCGCACGGCCTCGATCACCGGCGCCTGGGTCGCGCTCGCCGATTGCATCAACTGGATGAAGGCGCGCAACATGATCAAGGCCAATGTGATGCGCGACAACGTCGCTGCGATCTCCTGCGGCATCTACAATGGCACGCCGGTGCTCGATCTCGACTATGCCGAGGATTCAGAAGCCGAGACCGACGCCAATTTCGTCATGACCGGCGACGGCCGCATCATCGAGGTGCAGGGCACCGCGGAACGCCAGCCCTTTACGCAGGACGAGTTCCTGAAGCTGATCGCCCTGGCCCAGAAGGGCATCGCGCGTCTGGTGGACTTGCAGAAACTGGCTGTGGCGTAGTCAATAGGCCCATGCACCGCCGAATCACGGACAAGCTGGTCATCGCGACCCACAATCCCGGCAAGCTCGCCGAGATGCGGGAGCTGCTTGCGCCGTACGGCATCGCGGCGGTGTCGGCCGGTGAGCTCGGCCTGGGCGAGCCGGACGAGACCGGGAACGATTTCCGCAGCAACGCCGCGATCAAGGCGATTGCCGCAGCGCAGGCAACCAAGCTTCCCTCCTTCGCCGATGATTCCGGCATCGTCGTCGACGCGCTCGACGGCGCGCCCGGCATCTACAGCGCGCGCTGGGCCGGCCCGAGCAAAGACTTCAATGCCGCGATGGCGCAGATCGAGCGGCTGTTGCAGGAGCGCGGCGCCACTACGCCCGACAAGCGCACCGCGCACTTCGTCTCCGCGCTCTGCGTCGCCTGGCCCGACGATCATCTCGAAGAAGTCGAGGCGCGCGTCGACGGCACGCTGGTCTGGCCGCCGCGCGGCACCGCCGGTTTTGGCTACGATCCGATGTTCCTGCCCGACGGTCACGACCGCACTTTCGGCGAGATGGAGAGCATCGAGAAGCATGGCCTGCCGCCGCTTGGGCTTGGCCTGTCGCACCGCGCCCGCGCCTTCGTGAAACTGGCGGAGATCTGCCTTGAGCCGCGATAGAGCGTTTTCGAGCGAAGTGGATACCGGTTCGCGCCAGGAAAACGCGTCAAAACGAGAATCCGAAGCCTTCGGCGTTTACGTGCACTGGCCGTTCTGCCTGTCGAAATGTCCCTATTGCGACTTCAACAGCCATGTCCGCCACGCCGCAATCGACGAGGCGCGCTTCGCCTCCGCCTTCGCACGTGAGATCGCAACCACCGCGCAGCGCGCGCCGGGCCGCGAGGTCACCTCGATCTTCCTCGGCGGCGGCACGCCGTCCCTGATGCAGCCTGCAACCGTCGGCGCGGTGCTCGATGCGATCGGCAAGCACTGGACCGTCGCAGGTGACGTCGAAGTCACGCTGGAGGCAAACCCGACCAGCGTCGAGGCCACGCGTTTCGCCGGCTATCGCACCGCCGGCGTCAATCGCGTCTCGCTCGGCGTGCAGGCGCTCGACGATGCCTCCCTGAAGGCGCTGGGCCGCATGCACAGCGCGCGCGAGGCACTCGATGCCGTCGCCATCGCGCGCCGCTCGTTCGACCGCTACTCGTTCGACCTGATCTACGCCCGCCCCGACCAGACGCCGGCGATGTGGGCTGACGAGCTGCGTCTCGCGATCGATGAAGCCGCCGAGCATCTGTCGCTCTATCAATTGACGATCGAGGAAGGCACGCCGTTCTTCGGCCTCCATCAGGCCGGCAAATTGAAGACCCCGGACGAGGCGGTGGCGCGCGCGCTCTACGACGTCACGCAGGAAACCTGCGACAAGCTCGGACTGCCCGCCTACGAGATCTCCAACCACGCGCGGCGTGGCGCGGAGTGCCGGCACAATCTGGTCTATTGGCGCGGCGAGGAATATGCCGGCATCGGCCCTGGCGCCCACGGCCGGCTCGACATCGATGGCGTGAGACACGCCACCGCCACCGAGAAGCGTCCCGAGGCCTGGCTGCTGCGGGTGGAGACCAACGGCCATGGAATCGTCACCGACGACCTCCTCAACAGCGAGGAGCGCGCCGACGAATTTTTGCTGATGGGATTGCGTCTCGCCGAGGGCATCGACCCCGAACGATACAAAGCCCTCTCCGGCCGGACGCTCGATCCCAAACGCATCGCTCTGCTGCGCGAGGAAGGCGCGATCACGGTCGATGCGACGGGCCGCTTGCGCGTGACCAGCAGCGGATTCCCCGTGCTCGATGCGGTGGTCGCGGATTTGGCGGCGTAGCGAGATGCCGTAGGGTGGGCAAAGCGACTTGTCCTCCGTAGCTCAAAGAGCGAAGGCGGAAGCGTGCCCACGCATTTTTCGCGATCGAGAGAGATGGTGGGCACGGCGCGGTCGCGCCTTTGCCCACCCTACTACGGCGCCGTCGCCCGAAGCTATGCCCCAAAACTCTTCGGCGAGCCCGCGACCGCAACGCCGCCGCCCTGCGCCACCTTCATCACCGCGAGGCCACGCTCATTGGTGCCGTCGGCGCGGAAGCGGAACAGGCCGTCGATGCCGGCAAAGCCCGAGGGGTTGGTGAGCACATCGGGCGAGAAGCGCGTCGTACCTTGCGTGCGCGCGAGCGCGGCGACGAGGGCGACCGCGTCATAGGCGAGCGTCGCGGTGCGGATCGGCTCGGCGCCGTATTTGGTGCGATAGCGGCCGGAGAATGCGCGGAAACCGGCCGGGTCCGGCGCGGCATAGAGACCGCCTTGCAAGGCGGCGCTGGCATAGACGCGCGGACTGTCCCACAGGCCGGTGCCGAGCAGCTGGATGTTGCGCAAATTCGCGCCCGCGGCGGTCATGGCGTCCGCCACCGACACGACGGCGTCGCCATCATCGGCCATGAACAACGCATCCGCGCTGCCGAGCTGCTGCGCCACCGTGCGCGCCGGCGTGGCGCGATCGGCGCCGTATTTCTCGAAGGCGACGATGCGCCCGCCACGCCGCGGCACCGCCGCCTTCACGGCGGCTTCGACGACATTGCCATAGGCGTTGTCGGGCACGAGCACGGCGACGGAGCGCTTTCCGATGCTGGCGGAATAATCGACGATGCGATTGACGTCGGACTCCGGCAGGAAGCTGAGCAGATAGACGCCGCGGCCGGCGATGCTGGAATCGGTCGAGAAGGCGATCACCGAGATGCCGCGCGTCCGCGCGACCTGCGCCACGGCCGGCACCGATTGTGCGAACAGCGGCCCCAAGATGATCTCGGCGCCCTCGTCGACCGCCTGCTGCGCGCTGGCCTGCGCGCCTTGCGGGCTGCCATTGTCGTCCTTGATCAAGAGCTGGATGTTCGGGTTCTGGAACTCGGCCAGCGCCATCTCGGCGGCGTTGCGCATGGACTGCGCGGCCAGGCCGGCATTGCCGGCGGCCGAGAGCGGCAGGATCACGGCGACCTTGACGCCGCCGGTGCCGGCGGTCGTGGCCTGCTGCGGCGGGCCAGCTGGTTGGGCCGGCGGTGCGGAGCTCGAGAACGGGTTGGAGAACTGGCTGAGACTCTGCTGCACGCCGGCACAGGCCGACAGCAGGGGCGCCCCGAGCAACAGGCCGAGCGCGCTCCTTCGGGTCGCCCCTGACATCAGGGACCCCGGAACGGGAGACTTTGGATAACGCGGGCCCACCATGGCAGCTTCTCTTCTGACCCGCCTCTCGCCGGCCGGTCACGACACTCTTTCCACGACACAAGCCGCGGATTCAGGCATATTGTCGGCAAATAGTTAACCAAAACAAAAGGATAATAGCCGCTTAACGCAGCCACCTCCCCGTCCCGTCAGCTGTTCGCCGTCACTTACGCAGCATCAAGGCGGCGTTTCCGTCGCGAATATGGCGCGAGCCCCCTCCCTCACTCTCGACGTGATCCCGATTGATCACATTCCCGTCCGTTCCTCGCCCCTCACCTCGGCACGATCTTTTTCGGCGAGCCGGTTCCCAGCCCCGCGGATCGTGCCTAAGTTGACCCCATTATGCGCGCAAAGCCGGCCCCGATAAATACGCTTGAAGCTCAAGACGCCGCCTCGCGCGGTTTCTCTATCGATGCCCACCGGCTGGCGGCGCCGAAGGCGGCTCCGGGCCTGCATCTGGTCGCGACCCCGATCGGCAATCTCGGCGACATCACGCTGCGTGCGCTCCAGACTCTCGCCGGCGTCGATGTCATCGCCTGCGAAGACACCCGCATCACACGGCGCCTGACCGAGCGCTACGCCATCACGGCAACGCTCAAGCAATATCACGAACACAATGCGGAAGCCGCGCGCCCAAAGATCCTGGAGGCGCTGGGACAGGGCGGCTCGATTGCGCTGGTCTCCGACGCCGGCACGCCGCTGGTCTCCGATCCCGGCTTCAAACTGGTGCGCGAGGTCTGTGCCGCCGGCCATGCGGTGTATGCTCTGCCGGGCCCGTCCTCGGTGCTCGCCGCCTTGTCGGTCGCGGCGCTGCCGACCGACCGCTTCTTCTTCGAGGGTTTTTTGCCGGCGAAATCCGCCGCGCGCCGCGCGCGCCTCACCGAGCTCGCCCGCATCGATGCGACGCTGGTGATGTTCGAATCCGGCAACCGTGTGCAGGATACGCTCACTGAACTCGCCGAGATCATGGGCACGCGCGAGGCCGCCATCTGCCGCGAACTGACGAAGCTGCATGAGGAAATTTCGCGCGCGAAGCTGGCCGATCTCGCGCGCGATGCTGATGCGTTGGAAACGCGCGGCGAATTCGTGCTGGTGATCGCTCCGCCAGCTGATGACGCCGAGGTGCTGACACCGGATGCGCTGGACGATCTCTTGCGCGAACAGCTTGCCACGCACAGCGTGAAGGACGCTGTCGCGCATGCCGTCGCGCTCTCGGGCCGGCCGCGCCGCGAGGTCTATGCCCGCGCGCTCGAGCTTGCAAAAGATTTTCGGGGCGGCGATGGCGAAGATTGAGATCCCGAGGGAACCAAAGGTTGCCTCGCCCGAGCGCATCGCCGCATTCCGCACCGGCATCTCGGCCGAGAGCCGTGCCGCCGCCTACCTCATGGCGAAGGGCTATCGCATCCTCGCCAAGCGCTATCGCACCCCCCATGGCGAGATCGACATCGTGGCGCGCCGCCGCAATCTGATCGCGTTCGTCGAGGTCAAGGCGCGGACGACACTGGACGACGCCGCTTTCGCGGTGACGCCGCGCCAGCAGCAGCGCATCATCGACGCCGCGCAAGGCTGGCTCGTAGCGCATCCCGAGCATGCCGAATTCGAATTGCGATTCGATGCCATGCTGATTGCGCCGCGCTCACTTCCGCGCCATGTGTTGGCGGCATTCGACGCCTCGACCTGAAAGGCAGACCATGAAATTGAACGTCGCCGTCCAGATGGACCCCATCGCCCGCATCAACATCAAGGGCGATTCCACCTTCGCGCTGCTTCTGGAGGCGCAGAAGCGCGGCCATGGCCTGTCCTATTACACGCCCGACAAGCTCTCGATGGTCGGGGAGGAGATCGTCGCTCCGGTTCAGCTCCTGACCGTGCGCGACGAACCCGGCAACCACTTCACGCTCGGCGAGCCCAGGCGCGAGGCGCTCAACGGTTTTGACGTGGTGCTGCTGCGCCAGGATCCGCCGTTCGACCTCGCCTACATCACCTCGACGCACTTCCTGGAGCGCATCCATCCCAAGACGCTGGTGGTCAACGACCCGGCCTCGGTGCGCAACGCGCCGGAAAAGCTGTTCGTGATGAATTTTCCCCAGCTGATGCCGCCGACGCTGATCTCGCGCGACCTCGACGAGATCAACGCGTTTCGCGACAAGCATGGCGCCGTGGTGATGAAGCCGCTGCACGGCCATGGCGGCGCGGCGGTGTTCCGCGTGATGCCGCAGGACATGAATTTCGGCTCGCTGTTCGACATGTTCTCGGTCACCTTCAGGGAGCCCTGGGTGATCCAGCAGTTCATCCCCGAGGTGAAGCACGGCGACAAGCGCATCATTCTGGTCAACGGCGAGTTCGCCGGCGCGGTGAACCGCGTACCGGCCACCGACGACCTCCGCTCCAACATGGTGCGCGGCGGCGCGGCGCAGGAGACCGAGCTCACCCCGCGCGAGCGCGAGATCTGCGCCACCGTCGGCCCGGCCCTGCGCGAGCGCGGCCTGTTGTTCGTGGGCATCGACGTTATCAACGGAAGCCTCACCGAGATCAACGTGACCTCACCGACCGGCATCCGCGCCATTGCAAAGCTAGGCGGTCCTGATGTTGCGGCGAAGATCTGGGACGTGATCGAGCAGAAGCGGGAGAAGTAGACGCCGGTAATGATTGCGTCCGGAGCCCGCAATCTCTCCCCGCCCTCGTCCCGCACAAGCGCAGCTCTTGGCAACGCGTAGCGTTGTCCCCGGCGGAGCGCCGATCCGGGACCTCCGCACGTACGAGCGCTTGCGCTCGTCGCGATAGCGACAGGGCGTGGTTTGGCGAAGACTCCTCGTTGATACTTACACCTTTCCCAACCGAGAGATCACGCGGTTTGGATCCCTGCGGTTCGCAGGAACGCCACCGGAGTTTTGTTACTCCCGCACCCGCATCAACAGCGCCAATCCCGTGACGAAGAACACGACCAGCACGGCCATGCCGGCCTTCTGGCTTGCGGTCACGGCCGTGATTATGCCGATCAGCAGCGGTCCGATGAAGGACGTCACCTTTCCGGTCAGCGCGAACAGGCCGAAATACTGGGCGATGCGGTCCTTCGGTGCGAGGCGGATCAGCAGCGTCCGTGACGCCGCCTGGAGTGGGCCACCGGCCGCGCCGATGAGGCAGCCCAGCAGGAGATAGGCGCGCTCCGCAGCGCTCGAGAACAAGCCCGCGCCCGACAGCGGCGGCGCGACCTTGACGAACAACACACTGTCCTTGTCGACCAGAAGGATTGCGGCCACCGACAGCAGCAGCACCAGCATGCTGCCGGCAATGACACGCTTCGGCCCGAGACGATCATCGAGTTTGCCGCCGAACCATGCACCAAACGCGCCGGCGATCGCGAGCATGATGCCGAAGGTGCCGATCTGGATCGTGTGCCAGCCGAAGGTGCCCGCGGCATAGATGCCGCCAAAGGCGAACAGCGACACCAGACCGTCGGTGTAGATCATGTTGGCGAGCAGGAAGGCCGCGAGCGACTGCTGCTGCGGCAGGCTTCTGATCGATTGCTTCAGCTCCGACAGTCCTTCGCGCAAGGCCTCGCGCAGCGGGCGCTTCGCCGGATAGTCGGGCGTGAATAGGAATAGCGGCGTCACGAAGATCACGAACCACAGCCCGGTCAGCGGCCCGACAATGCGATCGCCCTGACGGCTGACCGGATCGAGCCCGAACAATGGCGAAAGGCCCAGCAATGTCCGGCCGGTCTCGGGATTGGCGGCGAGGAGACCGAGCACGATGATCAGACTGACGATGCCACCGACATAGCCGGTCGCCCAGCCGGTGCCGGAAAGCCGTCCAATACGTTCCGGCGGCACCAACGTCGGCATCATGGCATTGTTGAACAGCGTGGCGAATTCCGCCCCGACGCTGGCGAGCGCGACCGCGGTGAGCAGCGGCGGAATGATGGCGTGATCGCCAGGCTTGCCGATCCACAGCGTGCAGGATGCCAGCACGAGCACCGCGCCGAATCCCGCAATCCATGGCTTCCTGCGGCCCGAAGCATCCGCGATGGCCCCGAGCACCGGCGACAGCAGCGCGATGGCGAGACCCGCGGCTGCCATCGCAAAGCCCCACAGCGATTGGCCGGCGGCGGGATTTGGCGCGACGCTGGTGGCGAAATAGGGCGCGAACACGAAGGTCGTGATCAGCGTGAAATATGGCTGCGCGGCCCAATCGAAGAAGATCCAGCTGACGACAGCGGCGCGCGGCGGGTAGGTTCGCAGCACGCCGGCCATGCGCGCGTCTGGGGCGATCGTCGTCATCACGCAGTCCTCATCACGAACAGTTTTGCCTGTCTTGAGGCAAACCGTATAGCATTGCCGCGACGGGTGTGAACTGGCCCGAGCGTGCGACGGAAATTTGATGATGTCGTCATATTCGACACGGCGGGCCTTCTTGGCCGTCATCGCCACGCTGGCGCTCGGCCTTGCGCCCGCGGCGGCACAGGATGCGCGGCCGGGCTATGTCCCGCCCGCGCGCGACGCGGTGCGCGCCATCGCCGCCGAACACGGCATGGTGGTCGCGCAGGAGAAGATATCGGCGCAAATCGGAGCCGAGATCCTGCGGCACGGCGGCAATGCCGTCGATGCAGCGGTCGCGACCGGCTTTGCGATGGCCGTGACCTATCCGCGCGCCGGCAATATCGGCGGCGGCGGTTTTATGGTGATCCATTCCGCTGACCGCAATGAAGACATCACGATCGATTATCGCGAGACCGCGCCAGCTGCGACCACGCCACAAATTTTCCTCGGACCCGACGGCAAGCCGGACGTAGCGAAATCACGGGATTCCGCGCTTGGCATCGGCGTGCCCGGCACTGTCGCAGGTCTCGCACTGGCTTTGGAGAAATACGGCTCGGGCCAGTTCACGCTGGCGCAATTGATCGAGCCTGCGATTGCGCTCGCCCGCGATGGCTTCGTCGTCAGCGACGACATGGCCGACACGCTGCCGGGCTGGCACCGGCGGCTGGTACGCTGGCCATCTTCGGCAAAAATCTTCTCGCGGCCGGATGGCACGCCGATCAGTGAAGGCGACAAGCTGGTGCAGGGCGATCTCGCTGAAACGCTGTCAGCCGTCGCTGCACAGGGGCCGCGCGGCTTCTATGAGGGGCCGGTTGCGGAAAAGCTCGCCAAGGCCGTGACTGACGCCGGCGGCATCATGACGCCGGCCGACCTGAAATCCTATCAGGCGGTGATCCGCGCCCCGGTGCACGGCACCTATCGCGGCTACGACATCGTATCGATGCCGCTGCCCTCGTCCGGCGGCGTCGTGCTGGTGGAGACCCTCAACATCCTCGAAGGCTTTCAGCTCGCCGATTTGAAGCAGGGCTCGCCGGCGTCGCTACATCTGCTGATCGAAGCCATGAAGCGCGCCTATGCGGACCGCGCGCGCCATCTCGGCGATCCCGCCTTCGTCAACGCACCGATCGAGAAGCTGACCGCCAAGGACTACGCCGCCAAGCTGCGCGCGAGCATCTCCGCCGATCGCGCCACGCCGTCGAAGGACCTGGCTTCCGCGGGCCCCTCGCCGCGCGAGGGCAGCAACACCACGCATTTCTCCGTCGTCGACGGCCGCGGCAACGCCGTCAGCAACACCTATACGTTGAACTTCAGCTATGGCGTCGGCCTTGTCGCCGACGGCACCGGCGTGCTGCTCAACAACGAACTCGACGACTTCACCGCAGCGGTCGGCGCTTCCAATGCCTACGGCCTCGTCGGCTTCGAGGCCAATCTGCCCGGACCCGGCAAGCGGCCGTTGTCCTCGATGTCACCGACCATCGTCCTGAGGGACGGCAAGCCGGTGCTGGTGACGGGCTCGCCCGGCGGCAGCCGCATCATCTCGACGGTGCTCCAGGTGATCGTGAACGTCCTCGACTACAAGATGGACGTCGCCGCCGCCGTTGCGACGCCGCGGCTGCATCATCAATGGCTGCCGGACGAGGTGCGCATCGAGCGCGGCCTTCCCGACGACGTGCTGGTCGGCCTGAAGGCAATGGGCCATCTCGTCGTGGAGCCGATGGGGCAGACATCGGCCAATTCGATCCTCGTGACTCCGAACGGGCCGCTTGGCGCGCCCGATCTGCGCACGCGCGGCGCGGAGGCCGCGGGGCAGTAAAATTATGGCACGAGATTCCGGGTTCACGCTTCGCGTGCCCCCGGAATGACGGGAGAGTGGCTTACCGCCCCACCTGATACGGCCCGCCCTTTTCCAGCGCACGCGCATAGGCCGGCCGCGCATGGATGCGCTCGAGGAATGCCATCGCCTTGGGATGGCCCTGCTCGAGCCCGCCGCGCGCTTGCGCCGCTTCCACTGGAAAACTCATCTGGATGTCCGCCGCGGTAAACTCGGTGCCGGCGAACCACTCGCTCTTGCCGAGCTCGCCCTCCCAGTAATCCATGTGCTGCTTGAGCTGCGGGTTGACCAGCGTGGTCAGCGCCGTGTTCGAGACCTTGCGCACCAGCGGACGAAGCAATGCGGGCGCGCGCTTCGGCATCAGCGTGAACAGGAGCTTCAGCAGCAAGGGCTGCATCGCGGATCCTTCGGCGTAATGCAGCCAATAGGTGAAGCGCAGCCGCTCCGGCGTGTTCGGCGGTGGGATCAGGCGGCCGTTGCCGTAGGTTGCGATGATGTATTCGATGATCGCGCCTGACTCGGCGATGGTATTGCCGTTATCGGTGATGACGGGCGACTTGCCGAGCGGATGAATGGCGCGCAGCTCCTTCGGCGCGCGCATGTCCGGCTGGCGCTGATAGCGCACGATCTCGTAGGGCACGCCCAACTCTTCGAGCAGCCACAGCACGCGCTGCGAGCGGGAATTGTTGAGGTGGTGAACGATCAGCATCGGCGAGGTCCCCAGGGATAGGCGTGGTCGGTTGGCCGCGCCGTTCGTGCCAGCCCGGGAACGCAATGTCGAGCCGTCGGCGCGGATATTTTCACCCGGGTATATTGACGATGGTGTTTTACCCGGGTATTAAAGAGCCCAACGTCGTCAATATGGCAATGATTCCAATGCAGAAGATTTTCACCGCTTTCCAGGGGCCGCGCCGTCTGGTGTCCGGGCCGGCCGGGGAAGTCGCACTCGTCGTCAAGCGGGTGGCACCACGGCCGGACGAGCCCATCATCATCTTCGAGGACGCCACGGGCCGATCGATCGACTTCGATCTGCGCGGCGGGGATCGCGAGGTGCTGGCGCGCTTGGCCAAGCTTGTCCCGCCGCCGGTCGAGGAGAGCACGGCACCAAGCGAGCCGCGCGGCCGCGGCCGGCCGAAGCTCGGCGTGGTCGCGCGCGAGGTGACGCTGCTGCCGCGGCATTGGGAATGGCTCGGTGCGCAGCCAGGCGGCGCCTCCGTCGCGTTGCGCAAGCTCGTTGACGAGGCCAGGCGCGCGAGCGGCGACAAGGACCGCGAGCGGCAGGCGCGCGAGGCGGCCTATCACTTCATGTCGACCATGGCCGGCAACCTGCCGCAGTTCGAGGAAGCCTCGCGGGCGCTGTTCGCGGATGACCGGCGCCGCTTCACCGGACTGATCGCGGACTGGCCGACCGATATCCGCGACCACATCGTCAAGCTCGCCTACAGCGACCGCGCTTAACCGCGCGGCCCTTCGCTCAACTCCATCGACGGCCGAGCCGTGCACCTTGCGCGGCAGCGGCTTCGCATGCCTTGATGAAAGACACATCCATGCCCGCCACCAAACCGCTCTGGACGACATTCCTCCGCTTCCTGGCCCCGCTGATGCTGGGCAACGCGCTGCAATCGCTGTTCGGCACCGTCAGCAACGTCTACCTCGGTCAGATGCTCGGCGTCGACGCGCTGGCGGCCGTCTCGGTGTTCTTTCCGGTGATGTTCTTCCTGTTCGCCTTCGTCATGGGGCTGAGCACCGGCGCGACCGTATTGATCGGTCAGGCCTTTGGCGCACGCGAGCACGACAAGATCAGAAGCGTCGCGGGCACGACGCTTGCGATCGGCCTTCTGCTCTCCATCTCGGTTGCGCTGATCGGCGGGCTCTGCAGCCGTCAACTGATGATGGCGCTCGCGACGCCCGCGGACATTCTCGCTCCTGCCAGCGCCTATGCGCGGATCATGCTGCTCACCATGCCGCTCGGCTTCGTCTTCCTGCTGATGACGGCAATGGTCCGCGGCGTCGGCGATGCGCTCACGCCGCTGCTGGCGCTGGCACTGTCGACCGCGATCGGCCTGATCCTGACGCCGCTGCTGATCCGCGGGTCGTTCGGATTGCCGGCGGCCGGCATCACCAGTCCGGCTTGGGCAGCAGCGATCTCGAACGCGATCACGTTGATCGTTCTGGCCCTCTATCTGCGGCGGAAGAAGCACGCGCTCGCACCGGATGCGGCGCTGCTGCGTCAGCTGCGGCTCGACGGCGGCATGCTCGGAAAGATTCTCGGCATCGGCTTGCCGAGCGCCATCGGCATGGTGGTGATGGCGATCGCGGAGCTGGTCTTGCTCGGTCTCGTCAACGGCTTTGGGTCGGACGCCACTGCGGCCTATGGTGCCGTCAACCAGGTGATGGGCTACACGCAGTTCACGGCGATGTCGATTTCGATCGCGGTCTCGATCCTCGGTGCGCAGGCGGTTGGCAGCGGCGACAGAGCCCGGCTCAATGGCATCGTGCGGACCGGCCTCGCCTTCAACCTCGTCCTGACCGGCGGGCTGGTGGCGCTGATCTATCTCGCCCCGCGCGCCATTCTCGGCATCTTCATCACCGACGTCGCCGTGCTCGATCTGGCGAAAGGCCTGCTCGACATCGCGCTGTGGAGCTCGGTGCCGTTTGGCCTCGCCACGGTGTTCTCCGGCGCCATGCGCGCGGCCGGCACCGCGTTGACGCCGATGCTGCTCTCGATCTTCGCAATTGTCGCGATCGAGCTGCCTGCCGCGGTGATCCTGAGCCGCAGCGTCGGCCTTGCGGGCGTATGGGCCGCCTATCCCATCGTGTTCTGCGCCATGTTTGTTTTGCAGATGGGCTATTACGTCCTGATGTGGCGCAGGCGAGCGATCGAACGGTTGGTCTGACCGCCTAGGTATTACGATCGTCATTAAACGGTGGACCTGTGGCGTATGCTGCGCCAAAATGAGCGGAAGAGAAGTCAGGGAGATCGAATTTGACCCGCACCGCCCCGCAATTCCTGTTCGATTTCGGCAGCCCGAACGCTTATCTCAGCCATCTGGCGATTCCGGCGATCGAGCAGCGCATTGGCCTCAAGTTCGAATACGTCCCGATCCTGCTCGGCGGCATCTTCAAAGCGACCAACAACAAGTCGCCGGCCGAGACCCTCGCCGGCATCAAGAACAAGCGCGAGTTCCACGCGATCGAGACCGAGCGCTTCATCAAGCGCTTCAAGGTCCAGCCTTACGTCATGAATCCGTTTTTCCCGGTCAACACGCTGAACCTGATGCGCGCGGCGATCGCGGCGCAGCTCGAGGGCGTGTTCGAGCCCTATGTCGAGGCCGCCTTCCACCACATGTGGCGCGAGCCGAAGAAGATGGACGATCCCGAAACCGCGGCGAAGGCGCTGGCGTCCTCCGGCCTCGATGCTCAGAAGCTGTTTGCCCGCGCCGGGGAGCCCGAGGTGAAGGGCAAGCTGATGAAGAACACCGAGGAGGCCGTGGCCCGCGGCGCGTTCGGCTCGCCGACCTTCTTCGTCGGCAGCGAAATGTTCTTCGGCAAGGAGCAGCTGCGCGAGGTCGAGGAGATGGTGTCGGGAAAGTGAATCGCGCGAATGGCGAATAGCGAATAGCGAGTGGAAATCGTACCTACTATTCGCTACTCCCTATTCGCCATTCGCCAGGAATAGAACGGAGCACTCCATGCGTATCCTCGTGGTCGGCGCCGGCGCCATCGGCGGCTATTTTGGTGGAAGGCTGTTGCAGGCCGGCCGCGACGTCACCTTCCTGGTCCGGCCGCGCCGGGCCAGCGAGCTCGTCAGCGCCGGGCTCGTCATCAAGAGCCCGAACGGCGATGTGACCTTGAAGAATCCGCCGACCGTGCAGGCCGACGCGCTCAAGGACAAGTTCGACGTCGTGCTCCTGAGCTGCAAGGCGTTCGATCTCGACGACGCCATCAAATCGTTTGCCGCGGCGGTCGGGCCTGATACCGCGATCATCCCGATGCTGAACGGCATGAAGCATCTCGACACGCTGGATGCCAAGTTCGGCAAGGAGCGCGTGCTCGGCGGCCTCTGTGCCATCGCCGCGACCTTGAACGAGAAGCGCGAGGTTGTGCAGCTCCAACCGATGCAGTCGATCAATTACGGCGAACGCGACGGCAAGCTGTCGGATCGCGTCAAGGCGATCGACGAGGCCTTCAAGAGCGGCATCACGGGGGCCGCCGCCAGTCAGAACATCATGCAGGACATGTGGGAGAAGTGGGTGTTCCTGTCCTCGCTCGCGGCATCCACCAGCCTGATGCGGACCTCCGTCGGCAACATCCTCGCCGCTCCCGGCGGTCGGGATTTCCTGCTCGGCATGTTGGATGAGACCAGCGCGATCGCCGCCGCGTCGGGCTATCCGCCGGGCGGGCCGTTCTTCGAGCGCGTCAAGGGTCTGCTCACCACCGAAGGCTCACCGATGACCGCTTCGATGTTCCGCGACGTCAAGGCGGGCCTGCCGGTCGAGGCCGACCACGTCATCGGCGACCTCATCACGCGTGCTGACGCTGCCAAGGTGCCGGTGCCGAAGCTGCGCATCGCCTACACGCATTTGAAGGCGTATGAGAAGCAGCGGGCGGGGTAGGCGCACACTCCGCCGTAGCAGCTCAGCACTATTTCAAATGCGCGAGATAGTGCGAGACGGCCGTGATTTCCTCTTCGCTCATGTGATAGGCGACATCGGCCATCGCGGCAACGCCACCGCCGACGCGCTGGCCGGCCTTGTAGTCGCGCAGCGCCTTGACGAGATATTCCTCGCGTTGACCCGCAAGCCTCGCAACCGCCTTGGTGCCGGCATAGCTGTCCGTGTGGCATGAGGCGCAGCGGCGGCCTGCTGCGACCTGCGCGCCTTTCTTGGACAAATCCGGGTCGTCGTCGTCCGAGCCCTTCGGCGGCGGCAACGAGGCGAAATAGGCGCCGAAATTGCGGATGTCCTCGTTGGTGATCTCCTCGACGATCGGCTGCATCTGGTCGTTCTTGCGCGAGCCTGCGCGGAAGAACACGAGCTGCCACTGGACGAACTGATCGGGCTGACCGGCGAGCGAGGGGACGTTCTCCATCTGCGAAATGCCGTTCTCGCCATGACATCCGGAGCAGGCCGAAGCCTTCTCCTTGATCGCAGAATTGTCAGCGGCCCGAGCTGGGACGAATGCGAGCGCTGCGAGCGAAAGCGCGCCGACGACATACGAGGAAAACTGGCGGCGCATGATTGAATCCCGATCTGACAAGCGCGTCATCCCTCCCAAGAGGCCTCCGCAGCCCATAACCTCGATTTGCGGCTATGGGTTCCGGACTCACACCGACGCGTGATCCGTAACGACATCGACCTAAAAGCAAAAGGCTGCGGCAGCTTCCGGCCACCGCAGCCTCCTATCGTGTGTGCGCTACTTCTTGCTGTAGCTGATGCGGTAGATCGCGCCGGCCCAGTCATCGGCAACGAGGATCGAGCCATCCTTGTCGAGCAGGATGTCGTTGGGACGGCCGAGATAGCCTTGATCACCCTCGAGCCAGCCGGAGGCGAAGATCTCCTGCTTGGGGTTCTTGCCGTCGGGCCCGACGATCACGCGCACGATGCGCGCGCCCTGATATTTGTGCCTGTTCCAGGAGCCGTGCTCCGCGATCAGGATGTTGTTCTTGTACTCGGCCGGGAATTGGCTGCCGGTGTAGAACTTCATGCCGAGCGGCGCGACATGCGCACCGAGATTCAGCACAGGCGGCGTGAACTCGGAGCACTTGTGGCCCATCGCGAACTTGTCATCCAGCAAATTGCCTTGATGGCAGTAGGGATAGCCGAAGTGCTCGCCGATCCTGTTGATCATGTTCAGCTTGTCTGAGGGAAGATCATCGCTGATCCAGTCGCGGGCATTCTCGGTGAACCAGAGCTTGCCGGTGCGCGGATCGACGTCGCCGCCGACCGAGTTGCGAACGCCGAGTGCCCAGATTTCGGCATTGCCGGTCTTCGGATCGACCCGCCGGATCTGCGACACGCTGGTCGGCGGGATGCCGACGTTGAAGGGCGGTCCGAACGGCAGGAAGAACCAGCCGTCCTTGTCGACCGCGATGTATTTCCAGCCATGCGCGGCATAGGACGGCATGTCGTCATAGACGACCTTGCCATCACCGAGCTTGTCGAGATTGGCCTCCGCGTTGTCGTAGCGGATCAGCTTGTCGACGGCGATGACGTAGAGCGCGCCGTCCTTGAAGGCGAGACCGGTGGGCATGTTCAGGCCCTTGAGGACGGTCTTGACCTCCTTCTTTCCGTTGTTGTCCTTGATGGCATAGACGTTGCCGAGGCCGAACGAACCGACGAACAGCGTGCCCTTGTCACCCCAGGCCATCTGCCGCGCGGCCAGCACGCCCGAAGCATAGACCTCGATCTTGAATCCCGCCGGCAGCTTGATCTTCTTGATGATGTTGGCGAGCTCGGCATCGGAGGCGCCGGTCGGTGGACCCGAGGGCGGCGCGAGGCCCTTCTGTGCCTCGGTCTCATCGCCCAGGAACCAGTCATCCGGCGGATGGGTCCAGAACTCCTTGGTGCCGGATTCGTATTTCTTCAGTGCCCTGTTCTTGTCCTGCTGCTGCGCATTGCCGGCGCTGGTCCCCGCAAAGAGGGCCACGGCCGCAAGCACCAACACGGATCGATGGAACATCGATGTCATCGCGTCACTCCCCTAAGGCAGCCGTCAGGGCTGCGATTTATTTTATTCTGCTAGTCGAGAGGCGAAGTTTTGGGTCCGTCGGCACGACAGACGCAAAAAGGTTAGCACATCTGCGAGCGGTGAGAAGCGCGGCGCATCCACCGCGATTGCGCCGCGCAAAAATTGAGACGGAATGTCAACGAGGGCGAAGGCCGCGAAAACCCTCGCTGCAACGCGGAATCAAAACCGCGCGCGCCTCATTTGCAGGCAGGCACAAAGGGCGGGCAACATAAAACGCGAAAACAACCCCATGCACAGTAGAACGGCATACGCGCGCTGCTCGCGGTGCGCCGGACAGGCATTTGACCTGTCGCGCAAAATAGCAAACGCGGCGCTTAACCGGCGACGGGGTAGGGCCCGTCGTCGAACACAGCGTCATGATAGCCTTTTGAGCCGATTTCGCGCGCCAGCGGGCTGCGAAAATCGCGACCCTGGCGAAGGCTGCGTAGCACATGCGCGAAGTCGAATTCGGGCCGCCAGCCCAGCTCGCGCCGCGCGCGTTCGTTGACATAGACGCGGTCGATGGCGGGGAAGAGGTTCCAGCCGCGCGCCGCATAGAGCTGCGCGCAATCCGGATAAAGCTCGCGCACGGCATCGGCCGCGTTGTGCGCGAGCGCCGCGAGTTGGCGTTGCTCGAACGGGCTGGTGGCCGAGACGATGTAGCGGGCGAAGCCGATCTTCGGCGCGCGTTCGGCAGCGAGCAGATGAGCGCTCACCGCGTCCGCGATATCGAGCCGGCGATACAGCAGCTCATTGGCCTGCGCGTTCTCCGTCGTGTACGCCGACCGCATCGCCGGATCATCGTCAGCCTCCGGAAAGAAGCGCGAGGTCCGCAAGACGACGATCGGCAGTCCGCGCTCGCGATAGAACAACTCGCACAGGTTCTCGGCCATCAGCTTTGTCGTGCCGTAGATGTTCTTCGGCACGGACGGCAAATCCTCGGTGACCCACACGGCCGCCTGGCCCGCCGCGGGGCGAAGCTGCGAGCCGAACGCGCTGGTGGTGCTGGTGAAGACGAAGCTCGTCACGCCGGCGGCCACGGCCGCCTCGAGCAGATTGAGCGTGCCTGACACGTTGGTGTCGACGAAATCCCGCTTGGCGTGGGTCGCCACATGCGGCTTGTGCAGCGTCGCGGTGTGGATCACAGCAGTGACGCCATCCATCTGGCGCCGCACGAAGCCGGGGTCCGTGATTGAGCCGACGGCATCGGTGAAGGGCGATGGCTTCAGATCAACCCCACGCGCGGGCAAACCGCGCCCACGGAGCGTTCGGAGGATGGCCTCGCCGAGGTGGCCCGCGCTGCCGGTGATTAGGATTGCCATCGCGAACCCAAGACAGCCGCCAGCGGCGTGGAGAACCACGTTTCCGCCCGGATCAGCTGGATGCTCTGGAGAAAATTGGAGCGGGCGAAGGGGCTCGAACCCTCGACCCCGACCTTGGCAAGGTCGTGCTCTACCACTGAGCTACACCCGCATCCTGTGTCGGTCGCGTGACGCGCCGGCAACGGCTGTCGTATGCCAAAAGCGGGAGGGGAATGCAACAGCTACCGGCGGCATCAATTCGCATTTGGAGGCCCCATATCGACCCCGGATGTGACCAAATCGCCCGAAAAGGCCCCGGAACTGCCGAATCGGCCGCGGTGGATTGAAATTCGGCCCATTCGGCCCAATTTAGGAGCCGACAGCGAAGCATAGGAAGCGGCGACGTGCTAAAGACCCGCCATTCCGGACATCAGACGAGGGGATCCCGTGACGATCATCGACCAGGGTAACGGAGCGGCAGGCCCGGCTGCGGCCGACCTGATCAAGGACACCACCACCCAGACCTTCGTGAAGGACGTCATCGAGGAATCGAAGCGCCAGCCTGTGCTGATCGATTTCTGGGCGGAGTGGTGCGGCCCCTGCAAGCAGCTGACCCCCCTGCTGGAAAAGGCGGTCAAGGCGGCCAAGGGCAAGGTCAAGCTGGTCAAGATGAACATCGACCAGCACCCGGCGATCCCCGGCCAGATGGGCATCCAGTCGATCCCGGCCGTGATCGCCTTCGTCAATGGCCAGCCGGCCGACGGCTTCATGGGCGCGGTGCCCGAGAGCCAGCTCAATGCCTTCATCGAAAAGCTGACCAAGGGCGTGGTCGCGCCGGGTGAGCCGAACATCGCTGAAATCCTGCAAGAGGCCGAGGCCGTGCTCGCCGAGGGCGATGCCGCGGCCGCCGCGCAGATTTATGCCGAGGTGCTTCAGTACGATTCGACCAATATCGCCGCGCTTGCCGGGCTCGCAAAATGCTACGCCGTCTCCGGCGCGATGGAGCAGGCCAAGCAGACGCTGGCCATGGTGCCGGAATCCAAGCGCAACGACCCCGCGGTGAAGGCCGTGCAGACCGCGATCGATCTCGCCGAGCAGGCCCAATCGCTCGGACCGGTCGCGGAGCTGGAACAGAAAGTCGCCGCAAACCCGCTCGATCATCAAGCGCGATTCGATCTGGCGACCGCGCTCAACGCGCAAGGCGACCGCACTGCTGCCACCGCGCAGCTGCTCGAGATCGTCAAGCGCGACCGCAAATGGAACGACGACGGCGCCCGCAAGCAGCTGGTGCAGTTCTTCGAGGCCTGGGGCGGCACGGATGATGCAACCGTCGAGGGACGCAAGCGTTTGTCGACGATCCTGTTTTCGTAACGGCGTGCTGGCAACGCCAGGGGGACCGGGCAGATGCCGATCAACATCGAATATCGCGGGCCCGCTGACCTGCCGGAGATCATTCCGGTGTTTCCGCTGCCGGGCGCGCTGCTGCTGCCCCGCGGCCAGATGCCGCTCAACATCTTCGAGCCGCGCTACCTTGCGATGGTCGATGATTCCTTCCGCGACGGCCATCGCCTGATCGGCATGATCCAGCCTGACGTCGCGCACTCTCCGAAAAATTCCGACAAGCCGACGCTGTTCCGCGTCGGCTGCGTCGGCCGCATCACCCAGCTCGCCGAATCCGGTGACGGCCGCTACATCCTCGAGCTCACCGGCGTCTCGCGCTTCAAGGTGGTCGAGGAGCTCGAAGTGCTCACCGCCTACCGGCAGTGCAAGGTGGATTTCTTCGCCTTCGTCGATGACTTCACCGCCCGTATGGGCGAGGATCAGGTCGACCGCGAGGCGCTGCTGGCCGTGCTGGCAGACTTTTTGAAGGCAAACAATCTCAAGGTCGACTGGGAAGGCGTCGAAAGCGCGCCCAACGAAGCGCTCGTCAATGCGCTGGCGATGATGTCGCCCTATGGCCCCGCGGAGAAGCAGGCCATGCTGGAGGCGCCCGACCTGAAGACCCGCGCAGAGATTCTGATCGCCGTCACCGAGATGGACCTCGCCAAGAAGCGCACCAGCGGCGATCCGCCGCTGCAGTGAGGGTGTATTCCAGTTAGGCCGCGCAGATTTCCGCTTCGGTCTTCCGCTGGGTGGATTGCGCGATCCTGGAGGCCTGCATGGGCCGGCTGAAATAGTAGCCCTGCGCCTCGCTACAGCCCTCTTCGCGCAGAACAGCCAGTTGCTCGGCGGTTTCGACGCCTTCGGCAGTCGTCGTCTTGCCGAGGCTGACGGCGAACGCAACCACGGCCCGGGCGATTCGACGCGCCTCTTCCCGCTCGCTGGCGAGCTCACTGACGAAGCTGCGGTCGATCTTGACCTTGTCGAACGGAAACTTCTGCAGGAAGCTCAACGACGAATAGCCCGTACCAAAATCGTCGAGGGCAATCCGCACGCCGAGCTCGCGCAACTGTCCGAGGGCTGCGAACACCGCTTCGCTGTCATGCATGATGACCGTTTCGGTGACCTCGAGCTCGAGCCTTTGCGGATCAATGCCTGAGGTTGCGAGGGCGCCGACAATGATGGAGACGAGCTCCTTGCTCCTGAACTGAGCGGGAGACAGGTTGATTGCGATCGTCAGATCGGAAGGCCAGTTGGCGGCCTCGGCGCAGGCCGCCCTCAAGACCCATTCGCCGATGGGCAGGATCAGGCCGGTTTCCTCGGCGAGCGGAATGAACTCGCCAGGCAAGACCAGACCGCGCTCGGGGTGATGCCACCGCAACAACGCCTCATAGCCGCAGGTTCGTCCGCTCTCCACCCTCACGAACGGCTGGTAGTGAAGCTCGAATTCACCTCGCGCCAGTGCCTTCCGCATGTCCTTTTCCAGGTTGCGCCGGACGTGCATGAGCTGGTCCAGCTCCGGCTCGAAGAAACGGAATGCGCCGCGTCCGCCGGCCTTCGCCGCGTAGAGGGCGAGATCGGCGCTCTTGAGAATGACATCGGAATCGGCGCCGTCGCGGGGCGCAATGGCTATGCCGACGCTGGCTCCCACCGTGACTTGATGGTCGCCGAGGTCAAACGGTTCGCAGAGCGCCGCTTTGATCGTCTCCGCGAGGGCGGCCGCCTCCACGACCGGATTTGTCGCGTAGTCCACGACGGCGAACTCGTCGCCGCCCAACCGGGCGATCAACGTCATCTCCCTGCTGCATTGGCGCAAGCGCGTCGCCACCGCGCGCAACAGCGAATCGCCCGCCGGATGGCCAAGCGTGTCGTTGACCTCCTTGAAGCGGTCGAGATCGAGCATGAGGACCGTCAGATGGAGATCTCCATTGCGCGTAATGGAAAAGGCCTGATCCAAGCTCGCCCGCAGCAGCACGCGATTCGGCAACTCCGTCAGCGCGTCATGCTGTGCCATATAGGCGATCTTGGCCTCGGACCGGCGTTGCTCCGTGACATCGAGATGGGTTGCCACCCAGCCGCCCCCGGCCATCGGCTGTCTCGTCACGCAGATCAACCGGCCATCAGAGAACTCGTCGATCCGGCTCGAAACCGCATTGACGGGCAGGGCATCGAGCTTCGCGATCAGCTGCTTGGCGGCAACGTCGCTGGTATCGCCCTTGAGCGTGCCGCTGATGATGCGATGCCTGATGATGTCGCCGTGCGGCGTTCCCGGGCGCAGCAGCTGCGGCGGCAAACGGTACAGATTGGCGTAGCGCTCGTTGCATATTACGAGCCGCTTCTCGGCATCGAACATGCAAAGGCCCTCGACCATATGGTTGATCGCCGTATCCAGCCTCAGCGTCTGCTCCTGCAATTCGTGCTGCGAATCCTCGAGCTGCTGCCGGGCGTCCGAAAGCTGGCTGATGATCTCCTCGAACTTGGCGGTCCTGCTTGCCAGGCGACGATCGGCCAGCACGCCGATCAGGCTCATGCCCAGCACGGACAGTGCGACACCCGCGATCGCAAGCGCGAGCACCGCCGGAGACAGCGACAGGGCGCCCGTCGCACGCGTTGGATCCGGTGTGATGTGCACCGCGCCCATCGCCGTGAAATGATGCGATATGATGGCGAGAGTCAGCAGGATTCCCGCCGCGAGCGTTCCGCGGTAGTTCCGGTACTTGATCGCGACAGCCAGGGCGGCATAACCGAAGCACATGCCCAGGATGATCGAGACCAGCACGAGGTCGAGCGACCATGCGACGCGGCCCGGCACTTCAAGTGCCCACATTCCGAGATAGTGCATGCTGGCGATGCCACCGCCGATGATGACGCCGCCTGCCCCCGCCCGCCAACGGCCGGATTCGCCGACCGCAACGCCGAAGCCCCCCGACGTCAGAAGCATTGCGATGGCAAGCGAAAGCGTCGTCAGCACGATGCCGTAGCCGGTCGTGACGCCGGGCTCGTAGGCGAGCATGGCGACGAAATGCGTCGCCCAGATTCCGTATCCGATGGCGGCGCCGGCAATCGCGATCCAGATCAGGCGCGTTCTTGCACGCACCGCGATCGCGCGATGGAAAATACTGACCGCGACAATGCTCGCGACGAAGCAGACGAGACCGGCGAGGACGACGAGCCGAAGGTCATGCTCGACGGTAAGGCAAGACAAAACGCGAAACATCCAGGCCTCCCATCGGCGACATCGTCGATTAGAAACGAGCTAATCGCGTTAATTTTGTGCCGTGGCTGGTTGGATGCTTATCGGTGCATTAAGCGCATCCGCGCAATTTGAAATATCCCGACAATTGACGCGCGACGATGCCGCGCCGTAAGCGCCACAGCAGTGATCGGCAGCAAAGGTCTAGGGGCGATTGCGGATGTGCTTGCGGCCGGTGAGCATCGCGCGGATCAGATTCTCGCGCTGGAGAATCGCCATCATCAACACGCCGAGCACGTGCAGCACGACCAGGACGATGACCGCATCCGACGAATAATGGTGGGTATCCTCGACCCACCAGACGCCGAAGAAGGTGACGGTCACCGACATCGCGCCCGTGATGGTCGAGACCGCGAGCGAGACCAGCAGCGCCACCAGCATCAACGTGCCGGCGGGATTGAGCCCGATATAGCGGCCGGTGATGCCGCGGCGCAGATTCCAGAGATAGCCCGGCGCGGCCCGGAGCCTGACCCTGATCATGCGGAAGCGCGAATAGCGGCTTCCCCAAAAACCCCAGGCCAGGCGGAAGGCTAGAAGTCCGATCACCGCATAGCCGACGATGCGGTGAAGTTGATCATAGACGGTGGGCGTGAACCACGCGGCCAGAACGCAGGCCGCGAGAGCCCAGTGCCAGAGGCGCAGCGGGAGATCCCAGACTGCGACCATCCGCGAAGCGGCTCGATCCGCGGGGGTCCTGTGGGACACCCCGCGCGCTTCTGGCATCGCTTCATCAATCAAGCAAAGACCATCCTCGAGTCCTGCTTTGCGCGGATCAATTCGCGCAGTCTACTTCACGCCTTACTTGGCGATTTACTTGGCGACCGTGTGCTTCAGGCTGAGATCTTCGGGGCTGTAGAACAGCTCGTAAAGCTTGCCTTCCTTGACGCCGTAGACCTCGTAGCACGAGCCCTCGATCTTGGAGCGCCGCACTTCATAACCGAGCGCCTTGGCCTTGGCTTCGGCCTCGCTGGCCGGCTTCCATGACGCCTTGTCGAGCTTGGTGCAGTCCTTGAAGCCGTCGGCCATGGCCGCCGACCCCATGCCCATCCCGACCGCCAGTGCAATGGCAACAACACGAATAACCTTCACGAACGTCTCCTCCTCTGTCGTGCGCTACGCGAGCCGCGAAGCGGAACTGAAGGAAGCAAAGGGGGAGATGAAGTCAATCCGGTACGAGCATGCAACGCTTTAGATAAGTTCTAACGTCGGCAAAAAGGCGAATGCTCTCCGTGCGCCGCGTGCATTTGAACGGCTGCTGCGGCCTTACGCCTCACAGGACGGATGCGCGGCGCTAGTAGCCGGCTACGGCGAGCGCGACGACGGCGCCCATGCCGACCCAGCCGAAGTGCCGACCGTGCGTCGCGAAGGCGTTGGCCAGGGCCGCAAAGCCAAACACGACCGCGAATGTGGCGACGATCCAGTGGCGGGCGGGGTTCGAGTCCATCCAGGGCGCGGCGAGCAGCAGCACGCCGCCGCCGATCCACGCCACCGTGCCGGCCTGCCATACCGGCCGGATCAGCGTGCGGAGCCGCGGCGGCTCGATACGGGCGCGAGCGAAAACCTTGGTCTCGCCGAGCATGCCGTGGATCAGCGCGATCACGATCGCGGCGAGGCCGGAGCATTGCAAGAGCAGGTCGCGCATGGGAAGATCTCCATACAGTGATGTATGGTTATGCACCCGCTTGTTTCGCGCTGTCAATACACTAGTGTATGGTCGAGTCTCGGGAACTCGACATGACCGAACAGCTCTCCGCCGACGACTGGATCAAGGAAGGCCTCAAGGCGCTCGCCAAGAGCGGCTTCACCGCGCTCAAGGCCGATCCGCTGGCGAAGGCCATGGGCGTGTCGCGCGGCAGCTTCTATTGGCATTTCGCCGATCTCGGCGCGTTCCACGCCGCCGTGCTGAAGCGCTGGCGCGAGATCGCGGCCGAGCAGGTCATCGCCGACGTCGAGGCCACCAGCGACGAGCCACTGAAGGCGCTGCTGCGCAGGTCGTTCGGCGCGCGCCTCGATCTCGAACGCGCGGTGCGCAACTGGGCGGCCTTCGATGCAGCCGCGCAAGGCGCCGTGCGCGCGATCGACCGCCGCAGGCTCGACTATATCGAGCAGCTGCTGGCGAAGCGCGGGCTCGCCCCGGCGACGGCGCAGGCCCGCGCACAGATCCTGTACTGGACGTTTCTCGGCTTCGCCCTGTCGGGGGCGCCGGTGCCGGCAGCGCGGCTCCAGGCCCTGCTCGACGAGATCTTAATGATGGTTTCCACTTGAGCCACGTGATGGGCGGGCGCGAATTTCTGTGCTAGAGGCAATCGATTGCCGGAGACCCCAATGAACGCGCCCACCGACCGTCCCGAAGCCAGCGTCGATCCCAAATTGCTGGAGATTCTCGTCTGCCCGCTGACCAAGGGCCCGCTGGAGTTCGATTCTGCAAAGCAGGAGCTGATCTCGCGCAGCGCCAAGCTGGCTTATCCGATCCGTGACGGCATCCCGATCATGCTGCCGGAAGAGGCGCGCAAGATCGATTGAGAAAGAGCGAGTGGGGAGTGGCGAGTAGCGAATGGATCTACTTGCTATTCGCCACTCCCTATTCGCTCCTCACAAAGCCTCGCCCTTCAACAATCTTGGCACCTCGCCCGTCAGCCCGGCGGCCTGGCGGATGAAGAGGTTCTTCAGCGGCGGGGCGCGGTCGACGAGGCCGAGGCCGATGTCGCGGACGGTGCGCAGCAGCGTCGACTGGTTGGAGAACAGGAAGTTCAGCGAATTGGTGGCAACGCCCATCGCCATGGTGTCGAAGCGGCGCCAGCGCTGGTAGCGTTCGAGCACGTCGGCCCCGCCGAGATCCATGCCGAGCCGCGCGGCATCGACGACGACTTCAGCCAGCGCCGCGACATCCTTCAACCCCATGTTGAGGCCCTGGCCCGCAATGGGGTGGATGACATGGGCGGCATCGCCGACCAACGCGAGGCGGGGGGCGATGAAGGAGCGCGCGACGAAATAGGACAGCGGAAACGCGCGCGGCTTGTCGAGCGCCTTCACCTCACCGAGATGCAGGCCAAAACGCTGCTCGAGCTCGCCGTGAAATTCCTCGTCGCTGAGCGCAACGATGCGCGCGGCCTCGGCGCGGCCCTCGGTCCAGACCAGCGACGAGCGTCTTCCCGAGAGCGGCAGGATCGCGAACGGGCCTGCGGGAAGAAAATGCTCTTCGGCGCGGCCCTCGTGATCGCGCTCATGGCCGACGGTGACGACGATGCCGGCTTGGTCATACTCCCAGCCATGGGTCGCGATGCCGGCGCGCTCGCGCAGCTTTGACCTTGCGCCGTCCGCGGCGACCAGAAGACTTGCTGCGACGACGCTGCCGTCACCGAGCGTCACATCAATGCCCTCGGAACGCGCGTCGTAGGAAGTCACCGCGGTGGCGCGCAGATCGATGCCCTCGGCTTCGGCGCGCGCCACCAACGCATCGATCAGACGGCGGTTCTCGACCATATGCGCAAAGGGCTCGCCCGGCGCGACATCGCCGGCAAAGTTGAGGAACACCGGGCGGGTGGCGTCCTCCAGCTTGGAATCGGTGACGACCATGTCGAGGATCGGCTGCACCTCGCTCCTGACGTCGTCCCAGGCGCCGATTGCCTCGAACAGGCGGCGGCAGGCGGCCACGATCGCGGTGGCGCGGGGGTCGTGGCTCGGGCGCGTGGCGAGCGCGGGATCGGCGACGACGACGGGAATCTCGGGCCCGAGCCCCTGTCGCAGCGCCAGCGCCAGCGCAAGCCCTGCAAACGCGCCACCACCAATGACAATGCTACCCTGTACCGACATACCAAGCTTCCCGGCTCATCCATGGTCTTGCTAGCAGACTTGAGCTGGGCGAAACAGTGCGGTGAAACAAGGGCTGAGCGGCCCAGATGTGTCATACCGGAGCATTGAACCGGAATGACGGCGAGAAAGTTCATTTCATGTCCAAAAGCCTGATCGACCTCATTTCGATCCTCGACCTCGAACAGCTCGAGGTGAATCTGTTCCGCGGCAACAGCCCGAAGACGAGCTGGCAGCGTGTGTTCGGCGGTCAGGTGATCGGGCAGGCGATGGTGGCGGCCTGCCGCACGGTCGAGGGCCGGCTGCCGCATTCGCTGCATTGCTATTTCGTCCTGCCGGGTGATCCGCAGATCCCGATCATCTACCAGGTCGAGCGCCTGCGCGACGGCAAGAGCTACTCGACACGCCGCGTCACGGCGATCCAGCACGGCAACGCGATCTTCTCGATCATGGTGTCGTTCCATGCCGAGGAGGAGAGCGCGTTCGACCATCAGGACAGGATGCCTGACGTGCCCCCGCCGGAAAAACTCACGGCGGAGGAGGTGGCGAAGCAGCCGATGTTCCGGGAGATGCCGGACTTCATCCGCCGCTACTATGAATCCGATCGGCCGATCGAGCTGCGCCCGGTCGAGCTCGGCCGCTATTTCGGCCAGAAGATCGATGACGGCCGCATTCACGTCTGGATCAAGACAGCAGCTAAGCTGCCGGACGATCCGGCGCTGCACATGTGCGCGCTCGCCTATGCCTCCGACTTCTCGCTGCTGGACGCGATCATGGCGCGCTATGGCCGCACGCTGTTCGACAAGCGCATGATGCCCGCGAGCCTCGACCACGCGATGTGGTTTCACCGCCCCTTCCGCGCCGATGAATGGCTGCTCTACGCGCAGGACTCGCCGAGCGCGCGCGGCGGCCGCGGCTTGACCCGCGGCTCCATCTTCAAGCCCGACGGCACGCTGGTGGCCTCGGTCGCGCAGGAAGGCTCCCGTGCGCGAGCGCAAGTCTTAGGCTGTCGCCCTCGCGCGCTCGACGAGCTCGAACTGCGTCATGGTCCAGGTGAAGTACCAGCGCAGCAGCCACGGAATCGGAATGATCAGGACGCAGCCGAAACCGAATGCCAGGGTTCGCCAAAGCAGTTGCAGGCCCGTGCCGACGAATATCATCTCACGCCGCGTTCCCACGACGTTTCGGCAAATCCAGCGCATCCATGCGGCCATGACCCAGGCCCAGCCGATGATCGTGAACATGGCGAGAAACATCAGCAGCTGCCAGCCGATAAAGACCCAGGGGCTGCCGTTGAACGTCATCGGAATCGGCTGACCGTTCGAGCTGACATTGGCGACCACCCATCGCATGATCATCCAGGACAGGAACGCCTGGAGCGGGATCGTCGCCAGCTGAAGCAGGTCGTCGACAAGGCCCGCATAGCCCGCCAGCGCGAGTGCGACGAAGACGTACCAGATATCGCCGACCTGGCCGGTGAAACTGATGTTCGGCCGCTGCGGAACGTGAACGCGCGGGAAGAGCCAGCGATAGTAGCCGGTGGCGATCCAGGGAGCCGGAACCACGGCGAGGTTGCCGACCACCAGCAGGATGCACCATCCCAGGAACGACCATAGCGGCAAGTCGACCGACAGCCGGCCTCCGCTGTCTGTGCCTGAAGCTACCAACGGTGACCCACCGGGCACGAGACCAGGGACCGCGCCGGCCTTTTGCCAGCCCGTCATCCCTTCGCTCCAGACCAGCGTATCTGATCGCACGATTCCCCGAGCGATCAGATCGCGGAACTGAGGCTCCGGAAACGGCCCTCTCTGCTGGCCTTCGGATGCATGAAACCAGATTCGATTCGACATCTCGTCTGCCCGCTACCGAAAGCCAGCGGCCATTACATGCCCGCCTGCGACCCGCGCGGCGCGAGTACGGTCTCCGATGCGAACCAGTTCATGATCCAGCGATACACCCACGGAATCGGGATGATCAGGCTGCACAGGATCGCGGCGACGATGCCGCGCCAGAGGATGCCGAGGCCGCTGCCCTTGAAGATGATCTCGCGCCGCGTGCCTTCGATGCTACGGCAGAACCAGCGCATCTGTGCCGCGGCGACCCAGGCCCAGCCGATGATGGTGATGATGGAAATCGCGAACAGCAGATTCCAGCCGATATAGGCCCAGATGGAGCCCGTGAAGCTCAAGCCCAACGGCTGCCCGTTGGAGGCGAGGTTCGCGATCAACCATTTGATCAGGAGCCAGTAGAGAACGATCTGCACGATGAACAGCAGATTGCTCAGGATCTGGCTGCCGATGAAGCCGATGACGATCGCCAGAACGATGAAGCCGAAGAACCAGGGCACCAGCGTCATCGCAGTGCCGGTAAAGCTGAGATTCGGCCGGCCGGGGACTTTGAAGCAGGGCACGATCCATTTCGTGTACCAGACGAACAGCCACGGCACCGGAATGACGAAGCACGAGCCGATCACGAGCACCAGCGTCCGCCAGGTGAACTCGAGAATGCCGAAATCGACCGCCAGCGATCCTCCGGTGCCGGCCGCAGCGTAACCGCCGGCGCTGCCGTAGCCACTTCCGCCCATCATCGGCGGGCCGCCCGCCGGCATCATCGGCGGCGCGCCGCCGCCCCCAACCAGGCCGGGGATTTCGGCGGCCTTCTGCCAGCCGGCCATGCCCTCGGTCCACACCAGCGTGTCCGGGCGCACGATGCCCTGGGCGACGAGATCGCGGAATTGCCCTTCCGGAAAGGGCCCCTGCTGCTTGCCCTCGGATGCGTAGAACCAACTCGCCATGTACCGTCCCCCCCTCGAACATACTTATGTACCGGCCCGGATGCTTGGGTTCACCGCATCCATGCCAAAAATGCATTGTGAAGGATGAACGGCTGCCCTGTACAGAGGCGGCCGTTCACACGGCCAAACGTTTTTCCGCTTCAATCTGCAACTTTTTTGTGCCATTTGCCCGGAAAGATGCCAGATTGACGCAGCGCCGGGGACATACGGCGCGGCGCATCCCGGGGAATAGGCCTGACCATGAAACTCGTCGTCGCGATCATCAAACCCTTCAAGCTCGACGAGGTCCGCCAGGCCCTGACGGCGATCGGCGTCCACGGCATGACCGTGACCGAAGTGAAGGGCTACGGCCGCCAGAAGGGCCACACCGAGATCTATCGCGGCGCCGAATATGTCGTGAACTTCCTGCCCAAGCTGCGCATCGAGATCGCGGTCGCCTCCGACATCGCCGACAAGGCCGTGGGTGTGATCACCGCCTCCGCGCGCACCGGGCAGATCGGCGACGGCAAGATCTTCGTCACGCCGATCGACCATGCGCTGCGCATCCGCACCGGCGAAACCGACAGCGACGCGCTCTGAATTTTGGTTTGACGCGTTTTCCTCGCGCGAACCGGAATCCACTTCACTCGAAAAACGCTCTAACCAAATAACAACTTTCGTCGATCGCACCGGGCAACGAGGCCATAGCGTGCGACGTAATTTCTATGCTGGGGGAAACGAGATGGCGGGACTGTTGCGCCGCGCAGCGTGTATCGCTGCGCCGATAGGGTTTGCGTCGATCACGACATCGTCGGCACACGCCGCCGCTTCCGAGATCAACGCCGCCGACACCGCCTGGATGATCGTCGCCACCGCGCTGGTGCTGATGATGACGATCCCCGGCCTTGCGCTGTTCTATTCCGGCATGGTGCGCAAGAAGAACGTGCTCGCCACGATGGCGCAGAGCCTCGCCGCGGTGGCGCTGATCTCCATTCTCTGGGTCGCGTTCGGCTATTCGCTCTGCTTCGTCGGCGACGGCCCGTGGATCGGCACGCTCGACCGCTGGTTTCTCGCCGGCATGACCATGGACAGCGTCAACCCGGCGGCGAAGACCATCCCGGAAGCGCTGTTCATGCTGTACCAGATGACGTTCGCGATCATCACGGTGGCGCTGGTGGCGGGCTCGGTCGCCGACCGGATGCGGTTCTCCGCCTATCTGCTTTTTTCCGTCGCCTGGTTCATCTTCGTCTACATTCCGCTGGCGCATTGGGTGTGGGGCGGCGGCTTCCTCGCCAGCATGGGCGTTTTGGATTTCGCCGGCGGCCTCGTGGTGCATCTGTCGGCCGGCACCGGCGGCCTCGTTGCGGCGAAGGTGATGGGGCGCCGCCACGGCTACGGCACGGAAAATCTCTCGCCCTTCGATCTGTCGCTCGCGGTGATGGGCACCGGCCTGTTGTGGGTCGGCTGGTTCGGCTTCAACGGCGGCTCGGCAGGCGCGGCCAATTCACGCGCGGTGATGGCGATCATCGCCACCCATCTCGCCGCCTGCGCCGGCGCATTGACCTGGGGCGCGATCGAATGGTCGACCCGGCGCAAGCCCTCGGTGCTCGGCATGATCTCCGGCGCGGTGGCCGGTCTCGGCACCATCACGCCGGCCTCCGGATTCGTGGCGCCCTGGCACGGCATCGTCATCGGCATTATCGCCGGTGCGATTTGCTATTGGGCCTGCACCTGGCTGAAGCACCGCTTCAATTATGACGATTCGCTCGACGTGTTCGGCGTCCACGGCATCGGCGGCCTGACCGGGACCCTGCTCGCCGGCGTGTTCGCAACCAGCGCCATTGGCGGCACCGCGGGCCTGTTCGAGGACCATCCGCAGCAGCTGCTGATCCAGTTCTATGGCGTCGCCGTCACCTTCGTCTGGTCGGCAGGCGTGAGCTTCGTTCTGCTCAAGCTGGTCGGCCTGTTCGTGCCCTTGCGCGTATCGCGTGAGCACGAGCTCGAAGGGCTGGATATTTCGCAGCACGGCGAAGCGCTTCAATAGGGGCTTGCACAACACATAAGCGCGTGCTTATGTGTTGTCATGATCGAAGCCCACATCTTCAAGGCGCTGGCCGACCCGACGCGTCGAAAGGTCTTTGAAAAGCTCGCTGGGGGCAGCCTGAATGCCAGCGCCTTGCGCGACGGGTTGGAGATCAGCCAGCCGGCGATGTCGCAGCATCTTTCGGTGCTGCGCGCAGCAGGCCTCGTGCGCGAGCAGCGGCAAGGCCGCTTTGTGAACTACGAAGTCGACCCGGACGGAATCGCCGCCATCGGGACCTGGCTTGCGCGCTACCGCGCCTACTGGCCGAAGCGCATGGAAGCCCTCGCTGACCTCCTGAAGGACATGGATCAATAAGGACAGGGATCAATGAGCGATGCCGTGAAACCTGATCGCCCCGATGCGAAGCTGGTGCTGGAATTCGATTTCGATGCACCGCCGGCAAAAGTCTGGCGCGCCGTGACTATTCCTGAATTGCGGGAGCGCTGGCTGCCGGATCGCGACCTTGCGGGCGCCGCGCCTGAAACATCGATCCCGGGCGAAGAGGTGCGCTACCGGCTTCGCGATTCCGAACCGCCCTATCGCGAGAGCCATGTCATCTTCCGGATCGGGCCGAATGCGGATGGCGGCACGCGGTTTCGTATCATCCAGCAAGCCTGCGACGATGATGCGAAGCTGCCGCAGCCGGCCAACAGCAATTGCTGCCTGATGCGCGTCGCCGCCTAACACCAACGAGACTTCATCATCCGCAGACATGGAGGTCGCCGATGCGCGACGTGCTTCAGCTCGTCCCTATGGTCGTCGAACAATCCGCCCGTGGCGAGCGGTCCTTCGACATTTACTCGCGACTCCTGCGCGAGCGCATCATCTTCCTTAACGGCGAAGTCAATGACGCGATGTCCGGATTGGTCTGCGCGCAATTGCTGTTCCTGGAAGCGGAGAATCCGAACAGGCCGATCAATCTCTACATCAACTCCTATGGCGGCGTGGTCACCTCTGGGCTTGCGATGTACGACACCATGCAGTTCATCAAGGCGCCCGTTCATACGCTATGCATGGGCACCGCGCGCTCCATGGGCTCGTTCCTGCTGATGGCCGGCGAACCTGGTCACCGCGCCACACTGCCCAATGCCAGCCTTCACGTGCATCAGCCGCTCGGCGGCTTTCAGGGCCAGGCGTCCGACATCCTGATCCATGCCAACGAAATGCAGGAAACCAAGCGGCGCATTACCCGGCTCTACGCGCAACATTGCGGACGGACGGAAGAGGAGGTCGAACGGACCCTGGACCGCGACCACTTCATGACCGCGCAGCAGGGAGTTGAATGGGGATTGATCGACAGGGTGTTTGCAGAGCGCGAAGCCGCTTGATGGTCTTGAGCCGTCCGCCAGGCCTCGACCCCGCTCAAGCTAGTCACGCGCCGCCGCGCATCTCGTGAGCACAAGCGCCAGGGCTACGACATTTCGCTGCTTGGCGACGCCCTCGTCCTTAATAAGATACCTTTCCGCTGCCCGACGCATGAGCAACATTGTGTCGGCAGCCTGTCGTGCCCGCCTTTTGAGCAGGTGTGACCACGTTTTGGGCGCGACCGAATGGCGCACCGCGCCGCAATACCCGTCAAACGCGAAAACCCCCGTCTTCATAGTCCGTTAGGCAACGCGCCTGATCTGGCACGGCATTTGATTCTAGGGGTGCGGCTGTGCCCGCGTAGTGAACTTCTCCCTCGTGGCGAACCAGTCGAGAAACGCCCGGCCATGTCCGGACCGGGCCAAGCGGGGATAGGACCCATGAAAATTGTTATGGCGATTATCAAGCCATTCAAGCTGGAAGAAGTCCGTGACGCCCTGACCGCCATCGGCGTTCACGGTCTCACGGTGACGGAAGTCAAGGGATATGGCCGCCAGAAGGGCCATACGGAAATCTATCGCGGCGCCGAATATGCCGTGAGCTTCCTGCCCAAGATCAAGATCGAGGTCGCTGTCGCCTCCGACCAGGTCGACAAGACCATCGACGCCATCACGTCTGCCGCGAAAACCGGGCAGATCGGCGACGGCAAGATCTTCGTCATCAACCTCGACCACGCGGTGCGCATCCGCACCGGCGAGGCCGATGCCGCGGCCCTCTGATTTCGCGCTCAACCTTTATCCAATTCAGGAGTGAATAATATGACGTTCAAGCGTCCCTATGGCGCGGGATTGGCGGCTCTCGCAGTCGGCCTGTTCGCTGCGACCGCAGCCTACGCCGAGCCAACGGTCAACAAGGGAGACAACGCCTGGATGCTGACATCGACAGTGCTCGTGCTGTTGATGACGATCCCGGGCCTCGCGCTGTTCTACGGCGGTCTCGTCCGTTCCAAGAACATGCTCTCCGTCCTGATGCAGGTGTTCTACACCGTCTGCGTCGTCACCGTGATCTGGGCCGTCTACGGCTACAGCCTCACCTTCACCGGCGGCTCCGACTTCATCGGCGGCTTCTCCAAGGCCTTCATGATGGGCGTCACCACCGATACGAAGGCGGCGACCTTCTCGGTCGACGCCAACATCTCGGAACTCATCTATGTCTGCTTCCAGATGACCTTCGCGGCGATCACGCCCGCCCTCATCGTCGGCGCCTTTGCCGAGCGCATGAAGTTCGCGGCGATCGCGCTGTTCATCCCGCTCTGGGTCACGCTGATCTACTTCCCGATCGCGCACATGGTCTGGTACTGGCAGGGTCCGGATCTGATCCAGGATGCAGCCAAGGCGCTCGCTGCTGCCACTGACGCGGCGGCGAAGACCGCGGCACAGGCCAAGCTCGACGAGATCAACGCCGACGCCGGCTGGATCTTCAAGAAGGGCGCGATCGACTTCGCTGGCGGCACCGTGGTGCACATCAACGCCGGCATCGCAGGTCTCGTCGGCGCTCTCCTGATCGGCAAGCGCGTCGGCTACGGCAAGGAGCTGATGGCTCCGCACTCGCTGACCATGTCGATGATCGGCGCCTCGCTGCTCTGGGTCGGCTGGTTCGGCTTCAACGCCGGCTCCAACTTAGAGGCCAATGGCGGCGCAGCCCTCGCCATGACCAACTCCTTCGTCGCCACCGCAGCCGCCGCGCTGTCGTGGATGTTCGCGGAGTGGATCATCAAGGGTCATCCGTCGGTGCTCGGCGTCATCTCCGGCGCTGTCGCGGGCCTCGTGGCCGTCACCCCTGCGGCCGGCTACTCCGGCGTGATGGGCGCGATCGTCCTCGGCCTGATCGTCGGCGTGGTCTGCCTGTTCTTCTGCACCGTCGTGAAGAACGCGCTCGGCTATGACGACAGCCTCGATGTGTTCGGCGTGCACTGCATCGGCGGCATCGTCGGCGCCATCGGCACCGGCATTCTCGTCAACCCCGCCCTCGGCGGCGCCGGCATCATGGACTACACCGCGATCCCGCCGAAGGCCGCCGACTACGACTTCGCGGCGCAGATGATGTCCCAGATCTGGGGCGTCGGCACCACGCTGGTGTGGTCGGGCATCGGATCGGCGATCCTCTACAAGGTCGTCGACGTGATCGTTGGTCTGCGCACCAATGTCGAGAGCGAGCGTGAAGGCCTCGACATCACCGAGCACACCGAGCGCGCCTACAACATGTAAGTCTCCTCCCGGGCGCGGTCTCCACGGAGACCGCGCCCAGAACTACGGTTCGGGCACATACCCGGCAATGCCCTGACCGTTGAGGGGCTCCAGCGCAAGCTGGAGCCCCTTTCTTTTGGCAGGGATCTTTTTGATTTCGCACCGAAGAAAGGGATTGCCATTCCGCACCGCCGGCGCAGAAATATCGACCACAAGAAACGAAAATCGGGAGGTCGCCATGCGTTTGGAAGGCGGATGCTATTGCGGCGCAGTTCGCTACAAAGCCGAAGGCGATCCGAGCATGCAGGCCCAGTGTCACTGCCGCGAGTGCCAGTACATCACCGGCGGCGCGCCCAACATCTTCATCGCAATGCCGGCGGCTGGCTTTACCTACATCGCCGGCCAACCCCAACAGTTCACGCGCAGGGACCTCGAACGCGCCATCACGCGCGAGTTCTGTCCCGAATGCGGCACACATCTGGTGAACAACGTTCCGGGCTTGCGTGTCGTCGTCGTGAAGGTTGGCACGTTGGACGAGCCGGGACAGTTCCAGCCGCAAATGGCGATCTACACCTGCGACAGGCAGAAGTTTCATGCGATCCCGGAGGGCATGCCGGCATTCGCGAAGCTGCCGGGGCATTGAGGCTGTCTGGTTCACAAAGCCCGGCCATGACGTTGCCGAAGTATCCGGATCCCCAGCAAAGGCGTGATCGAGCCCCGCATACGGGAGTAACCCCGCATCCCGTTGTTATCCGGCCTTAATATTCCTGCTCTGGACGGAGGCGGCGACCGATGGTTAATCGCGTCTTAACCTCGCCCTATCTATGGTGAACTGAACCGCTTCCCGCCGGCGCCGTGCTGCGACCGGCCGTTCCGAGAGTACTGGCGCCCAGAATGGTCATGACCGCTTCATCCCGCGCGCCGCAGGCCGGTGGAAGCTCCAACAACGAACGCTCGCCCTTCGTCCGGCTGAACGAGCTGCTGGCGCCGCATCAACCCGGCAAGCCCTTGATTTCGCTTGCGGTCGGCGAGCCGCAGCATCCCGTGCCTGATTTCGTCGGCCCGGTGCTGGCCAAGCACATCGCCGATTTCGGCCGTTACCCGATGAACCAGGGCACCGAGCCGTTCCGCCAGGCCGCAAGCACCTGGCTGTCGTCGCGATTCAAGCTGCCGCGGCCGCTTGATCCCAAAAGCGAGATTCTCGTCCTCAATGGCAGCCGCGAGGGGCTGTTCCTCGCCGCGATCGCCGCAAAGCGCTACGTCGGCCCGCGTCCCGGCAAGCCGGCGATCCTGATGCCGAACCCGTTCTATCCGGTCTATGGCGCCGGGGCCTTGGCTGCAGCCTGCGAGCCGGTCCATCTGCCGACCACGATCGAAAACGGCTTCCTGCCCGATCTCGACGCCATCGACGAAGCGACGCTGGCGCGCACCGTGGCGTTCTATCTGGCCTCGCCTGCCAATCCGCAGGGCTCGGTCGCCTCGCGCGATTACTTCACGCGCCTGAAGGGCCTCGCCGATCGCTACGGCTTCATGATCCTCAGCGACGAGTGCTATTCGGAGATCTACACCCGGCAAGCACCAGGCAGTGCGCTCGAATGCGCGGGTGCGGATTTCACCCGTGTGGCCGCGTTCCAGTCGCTGTCGAAGCGCTCCAACCTGCCGGGCCTGCGCGTCGGCTTCGCCGCCGGCGACAAGAGATTCATCGGCATGTTCCTGGAGCTGCGCAACATCGCTGCTCCCCAGGTGCCCGTGCCGCTCCAGCACGTTGCGACCTTTGCCTATGGCGACGAAGCGCATGTCGAAGAGAACCGCCGGCTCTACCGGATCAAGTTCGATCTCGCCGACCAGATCATCGGCAATCGCTACGGCTATCGCCGGCCCGATGCGGGCTTCTGTGTCTGGCTCAACACGTCTGCTATCGGCGACGATGTCTCGGTGTGTCTGAAACTCTTCACCGAAGCAGGCGTGCGCGTGGTGCCCGGCAGCTTTTTGGCGCGGCAGCAGCCAGACGGATTCAATCCCGGCGCGGGCTACATTCGCCTCGCGCTGGTGCAGGATGGCGAGACCACGGCGCAGGCGCTGCACCGGCTGGTCGAGACTCTGGGTTAGGCGGGGCCCATGAGCATGTCGGCAATCGAACGTGTCATTCCACTGGTCGGTCATCTGCCGCCATCGATCCGCGAGGGTCTGGCGCGGCGTATGCGCGAGCTCACCGGCCTCGGCCTGATCGCACTGTCCGGCGTCGCCTCAGCCGCGCTGATGACCTGGTCGGTGCAGGACCCCAGCCTCAGCCACGCTACCTCGCGGCCGATCCGCAACATCCTCGGCTATGCCGGCGCCATCGGCGCCGATCTTGCGATGCAGATTCTTGGGCTCGGCGCGATCATGCTGGTCCTGACCGTCGCGGTCTGGGGCTGGCGTATGATGACGCATCGCCCGTTCGACCGCGAAGCGCTGCGGCTGAGCTCCTGGATTCTCTGCACGGCGATTGCGGCGGGCTTCGTCAGCTGCTGGCCGCATGGCGGCGCATGGCCGCTGCCGACCGGCCTTGGCGGCGTGGTCGGGGACGCCCTGGTGCGGGCGCCTGCGGTGATCTTCGGACCGGCCGGCACGATCTATCGCATCGTGCTGGGCACGATCCTGTTCGCCGCGATGGCCGCGACCTTCCTGATCGCATGCGGTCTCGGCGCCCGTGAGCATGACGACGAGCTCGCGGAGATCGAGGATGACGACAAGCCGCTCGACGAAGGCGAGGAGAGCGACCGGGGCTCGGTGTCGCTGGGCTGGTTGTTCCATGCACTGATGAGCACGAAGGCACGGCTGATCTGGCTGTGTGGTGCCGCTTACCGCTCGCTGGTCTCGAGCGCCCCGAAGACCAAGGCCGCTCAGTTCAGCCGCCAGGAACCGAATCTCGGCGGCAGCCGCGCCGCGCCCTCGATCTCGCCGCAGCCCGAAGACGAGGAATACGACGACCAGCACGAAGAAGAAGATGAGGAGGAAGAGGAGCCGGCCGCGCGCGCCCCGCGCAAGAAGGCAGCCCCGAAAGCCGCTTCCAAGAAATCCTCCGACAAGTTCGAACTCCCGTCAGTGTCGGTGCTGGCAGCGCCCAAGGCCGGCGATCGCCAGCCGCTCAGCAAGGCCGAGCTGGAAGCCAATTCGCGTTCACTCGAAGGCGTGCTGCAGGATTTCGGCGTGCGCGGCGAGATCGTGAAGGCCAACCCCGGTCCCGTCGTCACGCTGTACGAGCTGGAGCCGGCGCCCGGCATCAAGTCGTCGCGCGTGATTGGCCTCGCCGACGACATCGCCCGCTCGATGAGCGCGCTGTCCGCGCGCGTCGCCGTCGTACCCGGCCGCAACGCCATCGGCATCGAGCTGCCGAATGCGCATCGGGAAAAGGTCTATCTGCGCGAACTGCTGATCGCAAAAGAGGCGACCGATACGGTGGCGAAACTGCCGCTCTGCCTCGGCAAGACCATCGGCGGCGATCCTGTCATCATCGACCTCGCGCGCACGCCGCACATGCTGATCGCCGGCACCACCGGCTCCGGCAAATCGGTCGCCATCAACACCATGATCCTCAGCCTGGTCTATCGGCTGCGTCCGGACCAGTGCCGCCTGATCATGGTCGATCCGAAGATGCTCGAACTCTCCGTCTATGACGGCATTCCCCATTTGCTCACGCCGGTCGTGACCGACCCGAAGAAAGCGGTGGTCGCGCTGAAATGGGCGGTGCGCGAGATGGAAGAGCGCTACAAGAACATGGCCAAGCTCGGTGTGCGCAACATCGATGGCTACAACACGCGCCTGCTCGAGCTGAAGGCCAAGGGCGAAGAGCCGACGCGCACGGTGCATACCGGCTTCGACAAGGAGACCGGCAAGGCGATCTACGAGGAAGAGAAGCTCTCGCTCGACCCGCTGCCCTACATCGTCATCATCGTCGACGAAATGGCCGACTTGATGATGGTCGCCGGCAAGGACATCGAAGGCGCGGTCCAGCGCCTCGCGCAGATGGCGCGCGCCGCCGGCCTGCACGTGATCCTGGCGACGCAGCGTCCGTCGGTCGACGTCATCACCGGCACCATCAAGGCGAACTTCCCGACCCGCATCGCCTTCCAGGTCACCTCCAAGATCGACAGCCGCACCATTTTGGGCGAGATGGGCGCCGAGCAGCTGCTCGGCCAGGGCGACATGCTCTACATGGCCGGTGGCGGCCGCATCAGCCGCGTGCACGGACCTTTCGCCTCCGACGAGGAAGTCGAGAAGGTGGTACGTCACCTCAAGACGCAGGGCCAGCCGGAATATCTCGAAGCGGTCACCGCCGAAGAGCCGACCGAGGACGAGGACGGCGCGGTGTTCGACGCCACAGGCATGGGCGGGGATGGCGGCGGCGATCTGTTCACGCAGGCCGTTGCCATCGTCAAACGCGATCGCAAGGCCTCGACCAGCTACATCCAGCGCCGCCTGCAGATCGGCTACAACCGCGCCGCTTCGCTGATGGAGCGCATGGAACTGGAAGGCATCGTCGGACCCGCCAACCACGCCGGCAAGCGCGAGATTCTGGTCGAGGAAGAAGACAGCCATATGTGAGGCAGTCACCTCGACACATCATTTCACGCAAAATCGATATCTGCTTTTGCCCGAAATCACGCTAAAAGACGCCCAGCCACGTTAGGACGACGCGTTGATCAGACATCCGGACATTCGATTCGCTGCCACCATCGCTGCGCGAAGCGCGCGCATGGCCGGCGTGCTGCTCGTCACTGTCACTGCCGCGATGGTGACCGCGACGTCGCTCGCGCAGACCGTGCCGGTGCCGAAGCCCGCGCCGAAGGGCCGTGATGGTGCTCAATCCGGAGGCGGTGGCCCCGCTGTCACCGGCGCGACGCAGACGCCGCCGAACCCGGTGATCCCCGATCCGCGCCGTAACGTGCCGAGCAGCATCTTCCAGACCTTCGATACCAACCAGAAGGCGCAGGCGGCCAAGGTCAGTGCCTATCTCTCGTCGCTGCAGACGCTGGTCGGAAATTTCGTCCAGGTCGGCCCCGACGGCAGCAAGACGAAGGGCGACTTCTACATCCAGAAGCCGGGCAAGGTGCGTTTCGAATATGACGAGCCGAGCCCGATCGACATCGTCGCCGACGGATCCTCGCTGGTGGTGCGCGACCGCAAGCTGGCGACACAGGACGTCTACCCGCTGTCGCAAACGCCGCTGCGCTTCCTGCTGTCCGACCGCATCGACCTGATGAAGGACACCAACGTCGTCAACGTCTCCGCCGACGACGTCTTCGTCAGCGTCACCATCGAGGAGAAGCAGGCGCTCGTCGGCACCAGCCGCCTCCTGTTGATGTTCGGCGCCAAGGACGGCCAGCTGAAACAGTGGACCGTCACCGACCCGCAGGGCTACGACACCACAATCGCGGTCTACAATCTGGATTCGAGCAAGAAGCTCGATCCCGGCATGTTCAAGATCGATTTCACCAATTACGCCCCCGCGCCGGGTTGAGCGCTCCGCTGCCATAGGGTGGGCAAAGGCGCGCTTGCGCCGTGCCCACCACTCTCGCCTCAGGGCGGGCACGTGGGCACGCTTCCGCTTTGCCCACCCTACGAGAGCTCGCTCAGATCCTCGCATTCGGACTCGAGAAGACGGTGGGCACGGCGCTTTGCGCCTTTGCCCACCCCACGAGAGCTTGCTAAGACGCAACTCTCATGCGTCTTTCCCTGACAACCTGGAACATCAATTCGGTGCGGCTGCGCATCGATCTGGTCGCGAAATTCCTCAAGAGCGCGCGGCCGGACGTGCTGTGCCTGCAGGAAACCAAATGTATCGACGATGCCTTCCCGCTGAAGCGCTTCAAGCGGCTCGGCTATGAGCATGTCGCGCTGAACGGGCAGAAGGGTTATCACGGCGTCGCCGTCGTCTCGAAGATCCCATTCGAGTCGAAGGACATCCGCACATTCTGCGACAAGGTGGATTCGCGCCACATCTCGGTGTCGTTCGGCGAGAAGGCCAACATTGCAAAGCCGCTGGTGCTGCATAATTTCTACGTCCCTGCCGGCGGCGACATTCCCGATCCCGCGCTGAACGAGAAGTTCGACCACAAGCTTCGTTTCCTCGACGAGATGAAGGCGTGCGAGCCGCTGCATCCGCGTGGAGAGGACCGCCACATCCTGGTCGGCGATCTCAATGTCGCCCCGCACGAGAACGACGTGTGGTCGCACAAGCAGCTGCTGAAGGTGGTCTCGCATACGCCTGTCGAAACCGAGAAGCTGCAGGCCGCGCTCGAAGCCGGCGAATGGGTCGACGTCGCACGCGATCGCATTCCGCTGTCCGAGAAAGTCTATACGTGGTGGAGCTACCGCTCCGCCGACTGGACCGTCGGCGATCGCGGCCGCAGGCTCGACCACATCTGGGTCTCGCGCGCGCTGAAGGACGCGGTCAGCGATTTCAGGATTCTGCGCGATGCGCGGAGCTGGGAACGGCCGTCGGACCATGTGCCTGTTACGGTGACGCTGGAGGTGTAAGGTCCGTAGCCCGGATGGAGCGAAGCGCAATCCGGGGCAGTCTTTCCGCAGGCGAGAATCCCGGATTTCGCTTCGCTCCATCCGGGCTACGAGGCTACGGGCCTCAGCTCGTCAGCTTCGCACCCGCCATCAAAATGTCGCTGGCAATCTGGCTGGAGCGCACCGCGAATTCGTCGCGCAGGCGCACGGCCGCAGCCGGGTCACTCTCGAGCACGCGCTGGAACAGGCTGCGGGCGACGCGGATGACGGAGGAGTGCTCCAGCGCGATCGCGCTCGACGGCCGCTTCATCGGCACCACCAGCGCAAGCTCGCCGATCAACGCGCCGGGACCTGCGATCATTTCGGCGCCGGCGCCGTCATCGACCCGGAAGGCGCCGCGTTGGACCACGAAGCCGGCATCGGCATCGTCGCCAAGATTGAACAGGATGTCGCCGCGGACGAAGTTGCGCTGCTCGGAGCCGATCGCCAGCATGCGCAACGAGGCGTCTCCCAACAGGCGCAATGTCGGGACACGCTCGAGAAGCGCTACGTCGTCGTCGATTGACATTCAGATCCGAGGCTCAAGGGCATGCGATCTAAAACGATTCGCACGCCCTTCAAGCGTATCACGGCACCAGCTTGTAGCCACCGGCTTCCGTGACCAGGATTTCCGGGTTGGCGGCGTCCTTCTCGATCTTCTGGCGCAGGCGGTAGATGTGGGTTTCCAGCGTATGGGTGGTGACGCCGGAATTATACCCCCAGACCTCCTGGAGCAGGGTCTCGCGCGAGACCGGCATCTGGCCGGCGCGGTAGAGGAAGCGGAGGATGGCGGTTTCCTTCTCGGTGAGCCGCACCTTGCGCGCATTGGCGGCGGTCAGCATCTTGGAGCCGGGCCGGAAGGAGTAGGGGCCGACCGAGAACACCGCGTCCTCGCTGGCCTCGTGCTGGCGGAGCTGGGCGCGGATACGGGCCAAGAGGACGGCGAAGCGGAAGGGCTTTGCCACATAGTCGTTGGCGCCGGATTCCAGCCCCAAAATCGTGTCGGAATCGGTGTCGTGCCCGGTCAGCATGATGATCGGGGCCTTGAATCCGCCCTTGCGCAGGGAGCGGACCACCTCGCGGCCGTCGGTGTCGGGCAGGCCGACATCCATCAGGACGAGATCGGGGGCATTGGCCTTCGCGGCGCTCGCGCCTTTGGCGCCGGTATCGACGGCGGAAGCTTCGAACTCTTCGTGTAGCGATAATTGCTCCACCAACGTGTCGCGCAGATCGGTATCGTCATCCACGATCAGGATCTTGCGGGCATTGGCCATAGGGGGTCATCCTTTTGGGGGTCCGACTCGGCGCGCATCCATGCTGCACCCAGCCGTGAGGGAAGTTTAGGGGGTCGCTGTTGTTATTGTTGTTCGTGTTGAAGTAGTGGGCTGTCACCGATTCACAAGCCAGAACCACTCTAACCCAGAATAGCAGGGCACTTTGATGAATGTCCTGTAATGAATTCGACATCGCATTTTCACATGAAAAACAAAGCAACGTCAGTTGGTTACACCATGAATCGAAGCGCCAGGCCGCTCTCCGCGATCCGCGTTAAGCCTGCAGCCGGCAATCCGCGCCGAGGCTGGCTGACGGCGGGATCGCTGACCATACCGGTCGCGCTGGGGCGTGGCGGCATCCTGGCCAACAAGCGCGAGGGCGACGGCGGCACCCCCAGGGGCAGCTTCCGTCCCAGGCGGTTGTGGTGGCGGGGCGACCGGCACAGTCGTCCCAAGAGCTTCTTGCCGGCCCGGATCATCACCGCAGCGGACGCTTGGTGCGAGGATCCCAGCGATCGCCATTACAATCAGGGAATCCGGCTCGGCGAGGGGCAGGGCGGTGACCGGCTCAAACGCGCCGACCATCTCTATGACTTCATCATCGAGATCGACCACAACACGCGGCCACGGATCGCCGGCCGTGGCAGCGCGGTATTTTTGCACCTGGCTCGCGACAATTTCGGCCCGACCGCAGGCTGCGTCTCCATGACGAAATCTGCGATGCTGCAATTGCTGCGGCGATTGGGACCAAGAACAAAAATCATCATCGGGTGAGGATACATGCTCGACAGGGATCAGATCGCGGCCGCATCGCGCGTCCTCGTTCAACATTGGCGCGACGGCTCCAAGCTTGACGCGCTGGAGACGCGCTTGCGGCCGCAGAGCCGCGCTGAGGGCTACGCCATCCAGGCTGCGCTCGAAACCCAGTCGTTTGGAAAACTGTTCGGCTGGAAGATCGCGGCCACCAGCGTATCAGGACAGAAGCACATCAATGTCGCGGGGCCGCTGGCCGGCCGCATCCTGAGCGACACCGTGATCGCAGACGGCGGCACCGCCGCGATGAAGGGCAACGAGATGCGCGTCGGCGAGCCGGAATTCGCCTTCCGCATGGGACGCGACCTGCCGCCGCGCGCGGCGCCGTATACGGTCGACGAGGTGCTGGCCGCCGTCGACAGCTTCCATCCCGCGATCGAGATTCCCGATTCGCGCTTTACCGATTTCGCCAATGCCGGCGAGGCGCAGCTCATCGCCGACAATGCTTGCGCGCATCTGTTCGTGCTGGGCGCGGCGACGGCTGCGAACTGGCGCGCGATGGATCTCGTCGAGGAGCGGCCAGCGATCACGCTGCGCGGCGAGCGCTATATCGGCCACGGCAAGAACGTGCTCGGCGATCCCCGCGTTGCGCTGGCCTGGCTTGCCAATGAGCTACGCGGGCTCGGCATCACCTTGCGGGCAGGGGAGGTCGTGACAACAGGCACGTGTCATCCGCCGCTGCCGATCCAGGCCGGCGATCAGTTTGCGGTGGATTTTGGTGTGTTGGGGAAGGTGTCGGTGGGGTTCGTGTAGGCGCAACCACTCCGCTGTCATTCCGAGCCCATCTCCCTCAGCGCGTCATTGCGAGCGCAGCGAAGCAATCCAGACTGCCTCAACGGAAAGATTCTGGATTGCTTCGCTGCGCTCGCAATGACGAAATAGAGAGCTCGCGTAACTCCCGATCCTCGCCAACGCCTATCACCTGTGTCCGAAGATCGCGCTGCCTACGCGCACATGGGTGGCACCTAACATGATGGCGTTGGCAAAATCCGCGCTCATGCCCATCGAGAGATTCGTCAATCCATTGCGCGCGGCGATCTTGGCGGTGAGAGCAAAGTGCGCCGCCGGTGGTTCGTCGACCGGCGGGATGCACATCAATCCGGAGATCGTCAGACCATAGGTGTCGCGGCAGCTGGCGAGGAAGGCGTCGGCCTCGCCGGGCGCGACGCCGGCCTTCTGCGGCTCCTCGCCGGTGTTGATCTGGACGAAGAGCTGCGGATGCTTGTTCTGGGATTCGATTTCCTTGGCTAACGCTTGGCAAATGCTCGGACGGTCGACCGAATGGATCGCATCGAACAACGCGACCGCCTCTTTCGCCTTGTTGGATTGCAGCGGGCCGATCAGATGCAGCGCGATGCCAGAGTAAACAGACGTTAACGCGGGCCACTTGCTCTTGGCCTCCTGCACCCGATTCTCGCCGAATACACGCTGTCCGGCGGTGATCACCGGCGTGATGGCATCCGCGGCGAAAGTCTTGGATACCGCGATCAGCGTCACGGAGGCGCGGTCGCGCTGCGCATCCTTGCAGGCGCGTGCAATTTCGGCTTCGACCGCGGCGAGCGCGTTTGGTGAATGGCCGGTTACCGGCGCGGCATTGGCTTCTGTCATGGCGTCGTTTGGTTGTGCTCGTAACCGGAGGTAAGTCCAATTTTACCGAGTTCAAGCAAGAGTTTTTGAACCCTTCGCTTTACCTTGGCCCGCGGGGTGGGTAGCGAAGATGGCAAGCATCAGTCTCAACCGCAAGCGAGCGAAACTCAAGCAGGTTGTCGGAATCCGGGCGCGGCTCGCGTTGCTCGCGGTGATTCTGGTGGCGCCCTTGATGCTCGAGCGCATCCGTTCGCTCGAAGACACCCGCGCCCGGCAGATCGCGCAGGCCACGGTTGAATTCACGACCGTCGCAAGGCACAGCGCCGACGCGCAGCGCGAGGTGATTTCGTCGGTCGAAACCATCCTGAAATCGGAAGCTTTCATCCGCGCCTCCGCCGGCGGCGTCAGCAAGAGCTGCGACGTGCTGCGCGCGAGTCTGCCGTCGAACCTGCCCTGGATCCGCACGCTTTTGATCGCCGGCCAGGACGGACGCATTCAATGCGCCACCAACAACATGTATGTCGGCCTCGATCTCAGTGACCGGCCCTACTTCCAGCAGGCCCAGGAAACCGGCCGCTTCGTACTGAGCGACTTCATCATGTCGCGGCCGGTGCCGACGCCGACCGTGATGGCGGTCTACCCGGTGTCCGCCTTCAGCGGCGTGCCCGATGCCGTCGTGCTCGCCACGGTCAATCTCGACTGGATGTCGAAGGTGATGAGCAATCTGGGCGGCCGCGCCGGCATCACCGCCGTGCTGGTCGACAGCGCGGGCACCGTGCTCGCCGCCCCCGCCGATCAGCACAGCGCGGTCGGCCGGCCCCTCGACAATTTGCCGTTGATGTCCGCGATCGCCGACCGTGCGCTACGGTCTGACCAGGATGAGGGCTCGCTGTCTTTCCTCGCCGCCGACGGCTCCCGCCGCGCGGTCAGCTACATCCGCATCGCGGGCACCAATGCCCGCCTGATCGCCAGCATCGACGAAGACAAGGTGTCCGCGGCGGTCAGCCGCGACATTCGCACCGCCTATCTTCAGCTCGCTTTCGTCGTCGTGTTCGTCCTGCTCGGCGCGCTGATTGCCGCCGAGAAACTTGTCATCAAGCCGATCGAGATGCTCGTCGACATGGCCAAGCGTCTCGGCGAGGGCGATCTGTCGGCCCGCGCGGCGCGCAATCGCCTGCCGGCCGAGTTCGTGCCGCTGGCCCGCGCGTTCAACGCGATGGCCGCGCAGCTGAGCCAGCGCGAGCGCGAGCTGATCGCGAGCAACGACCGCCTGACGGTGATGGCCTCGATCGACATGCTCTCGGGGCTCGCCAACCGGCGCGGCTTCCAGAGCCGGCTCGACTTCGAATGGATGCGCGCGCAGCAATATGGCAGCGACCTCGCGCTGCTGATGATCGATGTCGATCATTTCAAGCTGTTCAACGACACCTATGGCCATCTCGAAGGCGATTCCTGCCTGACCAGGCTCGGCGAATCCCTGTCCGGCATTGCCGCCGACAACATGGGCTTCGCGGCACGCTACGGCGGCGAGGAATTCTGCCTTTTGCTGCCGAACACCGACGTGACGCGCGCCGTCGAAATCGGCGAGCAGGTGCGCGCAGCCGTGCTGAAGCTCTGCCTGCCGCACATCACGTCGGCCCATATGATCGTCACGGTCTCGATCGGCGTTGCCGCCACGAAGCCCAACGAGAGCTTGCGTCCGGGCGACCTGATCGAAGCCGCCGACGCCGCGCTCTACGCCGCAAAACACCGCGGCCGCAACAACGTCGTCGAGCACGGCATCCTGGTGATCGACCACGGCGCGGCCGAGATCGCGATGGCGGGCTAGACCGCCGCAATCTCCCGATCGAGCTCCGTCTCGGCAACCACGCGATTGCGGCCGTTTCTTTTCGCCAGATAGAGCGCGCGGTCGCAGCGTTCGACCAGGTCGCCCATGGCCTCTCCCGGCTGAAACTGCGCAGCACCGATCGAAACCGTGATGGAGGGAAGCGTTTCGCCGGTCGAACGGCGGGTAATCTGGCACTCGGCGATGGAGCGTCGGACACGCTCGGCGATCACCGCCGCGGCAGAAAGATCGGCACCGGGCAACACGGCGATCAATTCCTCGCCGCCATAGCGCGCCGGCAAATCGACCTCGCGGACCTTGTCACGCAGGACCTGGGCCATGAGGCGCAAGACCTGGTCGCCGACGCCATGTCCGAAGCTGTCGTTGAACTTCTTGAAGTGATCGATGTCGAGCATCAGCAGACTGAGCGGCTCGCCTTGCTCCATCGCGGCGATCTGGGCCTTGCGGAAGAACTCCTCCAGCGCACGGCGATTGGGCAGGCCGGTGAGCGTATCGGTCCTGGCGCGCTCCTCGGACTTGCTCAGGTTTTCCCTGATAGCCTCGAGCTCTCGCGTCTTGTCCGCGAAGCTTGCCTCGAGCTTGGTTGCGCGACTGGCGGCCTTGGCAAGCTCGCTCATCAACTGCTGCACGAGCAATTTCGGATCGGAGCCGGCCTGTCCCTGGTCGGCAACATCATGGATCGCCCGCATCTGCGCGTGGTTGTCGGCAATGGCGGTTGCGAGAAAGACCTGAGCCGCATCCATCACCGAGTGCAGCTGCTGGGAAGCCAAGGAGGCCGCCGAGCCATCGGGCGCGGCGACATAGGTGGAAAACAGATCCCGGTTGACGTTCGCGTCGAACTTGCACCTGTTGCCGATGAGGATATCGATGGCGCGCTGCAGGTCGCTTGGCACGCCCATCGAATAGACGAACCAGACGTTGAAATTATCCGGCGTGGCGGGCACGTGTTGCGCAGCCATGCACTGAACGGCTTTCTGCGCGACGGATGCTGCGTAATCGTAATCGAGTTCGTCGAAAGCGGTGGCGATCATAGACGCAAGGTCCCGGCCTCAGGTTCCCAACAACTTGGCCCCACAGCCTTAATCACCTCTTGAGATCGAGCCTCCTCCGTAATGGACCGGAGCCTGGACGTGTGACCGAGGGGATTCCATCGGTTTTCGGCAACCCATTGACCCGTTACGGACTTTTATGGCCTAGTCCGCCGTCTTGAGACGGCCGAACCCACGAAAACCCGAACGATTCCATGACCTCCGAACGCTATAACGCCCGCGACGCCGAACCGCGCTGGCAACGCCTCTGGGACGAACAGGCGATCTTCGTCTCGCGCAACGACGATGCGCGGCCGAAATACTATGTGCTCGAGATGTTCCCCTACCCGTCCGGGCGCATCCATATCGGCCATGTCCGGAATTATACGCTCGGCGACGTGCTGGCCCGCTTCATGCGCGCCAAGGGGTTCAACGTGCTGCACCCCATGGGCTGGGACGCCTTCGGCCTGCCGGCCGAGAATGCCGCGATCGAGCGCAAGGTCGCGCCGAAGGCCTGGACCTACGACAACATCGCCGCGATGAAGAAGCAGCTCCGCTCGATCGGGCTGTCGCTGGACTGGTCGCGCGAATTCGCGACCTGCGATCCCAGCTACTACAAGCATCAGCAGAAGATGTTCCTGGACATGCTCGCCGCGGGCCTCGCCGAGCGCGAGAAGCGCAAGCTCAACTGGGATCCGGTCGACATGACCGTGCTCGCCAACGAGCAGGTCATCGACGGCCGCGGCTGGCGCTCCGGTGCGATCGTCGAGCAGCGCGAGATGAGCCAGTGGGTCTTCAAGATCACGAAGTACTCGCAGGAATTGCTGTCGGCACTGGATGGGCTGGACCGCTGGCCTGACAAGGTGCGGCTGATGCAGCGCAACTGGATCGGCCGCTCCGAAGGCCTGCTGGTCCGCTTTGCGCTGGATGCGGCGACGACGCCGGCCGGCGAGAGCGAGCTGAAGATATTCACGACGCGCCCGGACACGCTGTTCGGCGCGAAGTTCATGGCGATCTCCGCGGATCATCCACTGGCGCAGGCAGCCGCCGCGAAGAATCCGAAGCTCGCGGAATTCATCGCCGACATCAAGAAGATCGGCACCGCACAGTCGATCATCGACACCGCGGAGAAGCAGGGTTTCGACACCGGCATCCGCGCGGTGCATCCGTTCGATCCCTCCTGGAAGCTGCCGGTCTATGTCGCCAATTTTGTGCTGATGGAGTACGGCACCGGCGCCATCTTCGGCTGTCCGGCGCACGACCAGCGCGACCTCGACTTCGTCAACAAGTACAATCTCGGCAACACGCCCGTCGTGTGCCCCGAGGGCCAAGACCCGAAGACGTTCGTGATCACCGATACCGCCTATGACGGTGACGGCCGCATGATCAATTCGCGCTTCCTCGACGGCATGACGATCGATCAGGCCAAGGACGAAGTTGCAAAACGTCTGGAAAACGAGTTGCGCGGCAACGCGCCGGTCGGCGAGCGGCAGGTGAACTTCCGCCTGCGCGACTGGGGCATCTCGCGCCAGCGCTATTGGGGCTGCCCGATCCCGGTCATCCATTGTCCAACGTGCGACGTGGTCCCGGTGCCGGACGCCGACCTGCCGGTGGTGCTGCCGGAGGATGTCAGCTTCGACAGACCGGGCAACGCGCTGGATCACCATCCGACGTGGAAGCACGTCACCTGTCCGAAATGCGGTGGCAAGGCCCAGCGCGAAACCGACACCATGGACACTTTCGTGGATTCGTCCTGGTATTTCGCCCGCTTCACCGATCCCTGGAACGAGAACGCGCCGACGACGCCCGCCGTCGCCAACCGGATGCTCCCGGTCGACCAGTATATCGGCGGCGTCGAGCACGCGATCCTGCATCTGCTCTACAGCCGCTTCTTCACCCGCGCGATGAAGGCGACCGGACATATCGGCATGGACGAGCCGTTCGCCGGCATGTTCACCCAGGGCATGGTGGTACACGAGACCTACCAGAAGGCCGACGGCACTTATGTGCAGCCGGCCGAGGTCAAGGTCGAGGTCGGCGGCAACGGACGCCGCGCCACGCTGCTCGGCACAGGCGAGGACATCCAGATCGGCCCGATCGAGAAGATGTCGAAGTCGAAGAAGAACACGGTCGACCCCGACGACATCATCGAGACCTACGGCGCCGACGTCGCCCGCTGGTTCATGCTGTCGGACTCCCCGCCCGACCGCGACGTGATCTGGAGCGATGAGCGCGTCCAGGGCGCCTCGCGCTTCGTGCAGCGGCTGTGGCGGCTGGTGAACGATTCCGTCGAGGTCGGCAAGGGCGCGCCGGCGGCCCGACCGGCCAGCTTCGGCCCCGATGCCACAGCCTTGCGCAAAGCCGCCCATGGTGCGCTGGACAAAGTCACCACCGGGATCGAGCGGCTGCACTTCAACGTCTGCCTCGCCCATATCCGCGAGTTCGCCAATACCTTCTCGGAGATCCTGCAGCGCCCCGGCCAGCCGGCGGCCAACCTCCCGCCAGATTTGGCCTGGGCGATCCGGGAGGCCGGCCAGATCCTGGTCCAGCTGTTCTCCCCGATGATGCCGCACCTCGCCGAGGAGTGCTGGCAGGTTTTGGGCCAGAGCGGGCTGGTTTCCGAGGCCAATTGGCCCCAAATCGAACGCGATTTGCTGGTTGAAGACAGCGTGACCCTTGTGGTCCAGGTCAATGGCAAGAAGCGGGGTGAGGTCACAGTTGCAACAGCGGCCCAGAATCCGGAAATCGAGGCTGCCGTTTTGGCCCTCGATGCGGTAAAGCTGGCCCTGGACGGCAAGCCCGTCCGCAAGGTGATCATCGTCCCCAAGAGGATCGTAAATGTTGTCGGCTAGGATCCGCATCGCAGCCCGCTTGCTGGCGGTCGCCGCCTTGGCCGCGCTGACGGCCGGCTGCTTCCAGCCGATGTATGCCGAGCGAAGCGACGGCACCCCCGGCCTGCGCGAGAAGCTGATGGGCATCGAGCTGCCTCCCATCAACAAGCCCAATGCCTCCCGCGAGGCCCGCGTCGGCGTCGAAATCCGCAACGCGCTCGCCTTCAAGCTTTACGGGAGCGCGACAGGCATGCCGCCGACCCACAAGCTGGACATCCGCTTCACCACCAGCCGTTCCTCGCTGATCGTCAGCGCCATGACGGGACTGCCGACCAGCGAAAATCTCGGTATCGACGCCCAGTACAATCTGGTCGAGGTCGCGACCGGCAGGTCGGTCATGACCGGCTCGACCTTCTCCCGCGTGTCCTACGACATGCCGGGGTCCTATCAGCGCTTCTCGCGCACCCGCGCCGTGCGCGATGCCGAGGATCGCGCCGCCAACGAGATCGCCGAGAACATCACAACCCGGCTTGCCTCGTTCTTCACTGCCGGCACGTAAATCACTCCAGTCATTCCGGGGCGCCCGCAGGACGAACCCGGAATCTCGATCTCCAACCTCTGGATTCTCTGGTGCGCAATTGCGCACCGTAGTTCGCGCGCTGCGCGCCCCGGAATGACGATTGAGCCCGATGGTCGCGCTGCGCGGAAAAGAGATCGACGCCTTCCTTGCCCGTCCTGATGCGGGCCGTCCGATCATCCTGCTCTACGGCCCTGACGCCGGCCTCGTGCGCGAGCGCGCCGATGCGCTGATCGCCTCTGCCGTGGACGATCCCAACGATCCCTTTTCACTGGTCAAGCTGGATGGCGACGAGCTCTCCGCCGAGCCGTCCCGCCTCGTCGACGAAGCCATGACCGTGCCGCTGTTCGGCGGTCGCCGCGCGATCCGCATCCGGGCCGGCTCGCGCAGCTTTGCCAGCGGCGTCGACACGCTCGCAGAGATGAGCGTGAAGGATTGCCGCATCGTGATTGAGGCGGGCGAGCTGCGCCCGGAATCGCCCCTGCGCAAAGCCTGCGAACGCGCCAAGACCGCGGTGGCGATCGGCTGCTATCCCGACACCGAGCGTGATCTCGCCAAGCTGATGGAGGACGAGCTCCGTATCGCCAATTTGCGCATTGCGCAGGAGGCTCGCGCGGCGCTGATGTCGTTCCTCGGCGGCGATCGCCAGGCCTCGCGCAACGAGCTGCGCAAGCTCACGCTCTACGCGCATGGCAAAGGCGAGATTACGCTGGACGACGTGATGTCCGTGGTCGCCGATGCCTCCGAGCTGAAGCTCGATCCGATCGTCGACGGCGCCTTTGCCGGCCGGCCCGACATCGTCGAGACCGAATTCGCCAAGGCGATGATCGCCGGCACCTATCCCGGCGTGATCATCTCGGCAGCGCAGCGCCAGGCCGCGTGGCTGCACAAATCGGCGCTGGCCATCGCCGACGGCCAACCTGCCTCGGCGGTGCTCGATAGCGGCTATCCGCGCCTGCACTTTTCGCGAAAGCCCGCGGTCGAAACCGCGCTACGCAATTTCAGCGTGGCACGGCTCGCCGCCATCATCGAGCAGCTGGCGACCGCCGCGCTCGACACCCGCAAGCAATCCACGCTCGCCGCCGCCATCGCCCAGCGCACGCTGATGGCGATCGCCGCGAATGCGAAGCGGCGGGGATAGGCCGAACGCTCTCGTGCCCCGGACGCAGCAGCGCTTCCTAGCGGTGCGCTGCAGAGCCGGGGCCCATGCCTCTGCGATTTCGTTCTTGGCCTTCTGGATCCGGGCTCAGCGCAGCAACGCTGCGCGTTGCAGCGCGTCCGGGACACGAGAATGGACAACGGTGCGCTCGCAATGACGTTGTGGAAGCAGTGCGCCCGCAATGATGGAGAAAAACGCCAAACCGTCATCCTGAGGTGCTCGTCTTGCGAAGCAAGGCGAGCCTCGAAGGATGAACGGCCCCGATGCAGCCGGGCCGTCGCCCTTCGAGGGCCGCTGAAGAAGCGGCCACCTCCAGCGACAACGGCTTCGCCGTTGCGCGGGGGTGACGGTGATAGGGAGTCGGTGCGCTTAGAGCGCGCCCTTGGCCAACCGCTTCATCACCTCGTCGAGCTGATCGAGGTTGCGATAGTTGATCTGGACCGAGCCGCCGGGATCGCGGTGACTGACGGTGACCTTGAGGCCGAGCGCGTCGCTGACGCGCTTCTCCAGATCGATCGTGTCGGGGTCCTTCTCTTTGCCGCTGGTCGCGCGCGCCTTTTGCGGCTTGCGCTCCGGCACGCCCTCTTCATGCGCAAGCGCCTCGGCCTGGCGGACATTGAGGCCCTCCTCGACGATGCGCTTGGCGGCCGCGAGCGGATCGGGCACGCCGATCAGCGCGCGGGCGTGGCCGGCGGTCAGCTCGCCGGTCGCGATGAAGGCCTGCACCTCGGCCGGCAATTTCGTCAGCCGCATCATGTTGGCGACGTGGCTGCGGCTCTTGCCGATGACCTTTGCGATGTCGTCCTGGCTGCGTTTGAACTCGTTGGCGAGCGCGTGATAGCCCTGCGCCTCTTCCATCGGGTTGAGATCTTCGCGTTGCACGTTCTCGACGATCGCGAACTCGAGCGCGTCGCTGTCGCTGATGTCGACCGGCACGATCGGCACTTCGTGCAGGCCGGCCATTTGCGAAGCGCGCCAGCGCCGCTCGCCGGCGATGATCTCGTAGCGGTCCTGTGCGCCCTTCACCGGACGCACCACGATCGGCTGGATCACGCCATGCTGCTTGATGGACTCGCTAAGCTCCCTCAGCTCGGCGTCCGAAAAGGTGCGGCGCGGATTGCGCGGATTGGCCTTGATGAACTCGATCGGCACCTTGCGCTGCGCGCGCGGACGATCGACATGCTGGGCCTCGCCGCCGACATCGCCGATCAGACTTGCAAGACCCCGGCCCAGTCGCGAACGCGCTTCATCGGCCATTGCCAGCTCCCTTGGATTCACGGTGCAGCACTCCAGAACTGAATTCTCGTAGGTGGGCAAAGCGAAGCGTGCCCACCGGTTGTGTGCGAAAGATGGTGGGCACGGCGAAGACGCCTTTGCCCACCCTACGGCAGCGTCAATGCGTCGTTCGCAGCTCGCGCTCGCGCTGGATGACTTCGGTGGCGAGCCGCAAATACGCTTCGCTACCGACGCATTTGAGATCGTAGACCAGCACCGGCTTGCCGTAGGACGGCGCTTCCGAGATGCGCACGTTGCGCGGGATCATGGTCTTGTAGACCTTCTCGCCCATGAACTGACGGACGTCGGCGACGACCTGGTTCGAGAGGTTGTTGCGCGAGTCGAACATGGTCAGCACGATGCCGTGGATCGACAGGTTCGGATTGAGTGTCGAGCGCACCTGCTCCACGGTCTGCAGCAATTGCGACAGACCTTCGAGCGCGAAGAACTCGCACTGCAGCGGCACCAGGATCGCATCGGACGCCGCCATCGCGTTCACCGTGAGCAGGTTGAGCGAAGGCGGGCAGTCGATCAGCACATAGGTGTAGTCGGCATCCGGCGAGACGTTGTTGTTGAGCGCGCCGATCGCGTCGCGCAGCTTGAAGGCGCGGCCGGGCGTGGTACCGAGCTCGAGCTCGAGGCCGGAGAGGTCCATGGTCGAGGGCGCGATGTGCAGCCGCGGCACGGCAGTCGAGACCACGGCTTCACGCAGCGGAGCTTCACCGATCAGCACGTCGTAGGTCGAGCAGGAGCGGTTGCGACGATCGATGCCGAGACCGGTCGAGGCGTTGCCCTGCGGATCGAGATCGACGATCAGGACACGCTCGCCGATCGCCGCGAGCGCCGTGCCGAGGTTGATCGCTGTGGTTGTTTTTCCCACACCGCCCTTCTGGTTCGCCAGCGCCAGGATACGCGGGTGGCCGTGCGGGACTTCGCTGGTCGATTCTTGACCAGGTTCTTGGGTCTGCTCTTGCTGCGGCTCGTCAATCACGGTCATCGAATTTCCCCACTCAACCCCTGAGCGCCTCAGCTGCGCCGTTCGGCGGCATTGAGCTCCACGATCCAGCCGTCGCCGGTGCGGCTCCGGTGGAGCTCAGGCTCAATATTCCAATATTTAGCGGCTTCGGTCAATTCAGCCTCTACATCTTGACCCTTCGGAAACAGCGCCTTTGCGCCCTGGCGCATCAGCGGCTCCGCAAAGCCGATGAGTTGATGTAGCGGAGCCAACGCGCGCGCGGTGATGCAATCGACGGGGCCGGTGATTCTATCCACATTATCCCCGATCTCAGCGAGATGTACGACTCCCGGCGATGCGGTGACGCGAATCGCCTCGCGCAGGAACGCCGCCTTCTTGGCGATCCGCTCGACGAGATGGACGGTGGCGCCCGGCGTCCCGGCCATGGCGCAGGCCAGCACGACTCCGGGAAAACCGCCGCCGCTGCCGAGATCGGCCCAACGTCTTGCAGCGGGTGCGAGATCGATCAGCTGAAGCGAGTCGGCGATGTGCCGGGTCCAGAGGTTTGGCAGGGTCGAGGGCGCGACCAGATTGGTCTTGGCCTGCCACTCCCGCAGCAGCGCGATGTAGCGGTCAAGCCGGGCTTCCGTTTCATGTGAAACGGGCGCGAGCCTCAGGGCCTCGCGCTTGTCGGCGGCGATGATGGAATCGAGCACCTGATCGTTGGCGCTGGCCTTGTCGATCTTCGGTTTCGCCGGCGCCGGTTCGGGTCGAGCTGCGCCCTCGCCTTTTCCTTGTCGTCGCGATAGCGGCCTGTCCCCGCCCGGTCCGCGCTGTTTCACGTGAAACGCCTATGCTATTGCTTTGGAGGTCTTTCGCGCCTCGCGCCGGAGATAGGCCGCGAGGATGCCCAGCGCAGCCGGCGTCATGCCGTCGATCCGGCCGGCCTGGCCGACCGTGAACGGCCGCGCCTTCTCCAACTTGGCTCGCACCTCGTTGGAGAGACCGGGGACGAGGCTGTAATCGACCTCCGACAGCACCAGTCCCTCGTCGCGCCGGAAGGCCTCGACGTCGGCCCTCTGGCGCTCGAGATAGACATCGTACTTGGCGTCGATCTCGAGATGGGTCGCGATGACGGGGTCGATCCCCGCCAGCTCGGGCCAGATCGCACGAACCTGGCTCCAGCCGATCTCCGGATAGGCCATCAGCTCGAAGGCCGAACGACGCTGGCCGTCGCGGTTCAGGGACAGGCCGTGCTTGATCGCCTCGTTCGGGGTGATCGTCAGCGACTTCGACAGCGCCCTGGCCGCATTCAGGGCGTCCATCTTGGCGCGATGATGCTGGGTCCGGGCATTGCCGACGCAACCGAGCGCAATCCCCTTCTCGGTCAGGCGCTGATCGGCATTGTCGGCCCTTAGCGTCAGCCGGTACTCGGCCCGCGACGTGAACATCCGATAGGGCTCGCTGATCCCGCGGGTGACGAGGTCGTCGATCATCACGCCGAGATAGCCATCGGCCCGATCGAATACCGTCAGCGCGGCGCCACCGGCGGAGAGTGCGGCGTTCAATCCGGCCACGATGCCCTGCCCGGCGGCCTCTTCATACCCGGTGGTTCCGTTGATCTGTCCGGCCAGGAACAGACCGCGGAGGCGCTTGGTCTGCAGGGTCGGATCGAGCTCCCGGGGATCGATGTGGTCGTACTCGATGGCATAACCCGGACGGACCATCTTGACCCGCTCCAGGCCGGGAATGCTGGCGAGGATCGCGAGCTGGACCTCCTCGGGGAGCGAGGTCGAGATGCCGTTGGGATAGACTGTGCTGTCGTCGAGGCCTTCCGGCTCCAGGAAGATCTGGTGGCCGTCGCGGTCGCCGAAGCGGACGATCTTATCCTCGATCGACGGGCAATAGCGCGGTCCGGAGCTCTTGATCTGGCCAGAGTACATCGGAGAGCGATGGACATTGGCGCGGATCACCTCATGAGTGGCGGCCGTGGTTCGGGTGATCCCGCACTGGATCTGCGGCGTCGTGATCCGCTCGGTCATCACCGAGAAGGGCTCCGGCGGCTCGTCCCCGGGCTGCATCTCGACCGCGGACCAGTCGATCGTGGTGCCATCCAGACGCGGCGGGGTTCCGGTCTTGAGCCGCCCAAGGGTGAAGCCGGCACGCTCAAAGGCGGCCGAAAGACCCATCGCGGGCGCTTCACCGACCCGTCCGGCGGGCCAATTTTGCTCGCCGAGATGGATCAGACCGCGGAGAAAGGTGCCGGTGGTGACGACCACAGCCCCTGCCCGAAGCTCGCGGCCGTCCGCCAGGCGAAGACCCGTCACCCGGCCCTCGGCCACGATCAGCTCGTCTGCTTCGCCTTCAACGACGGAAAGACCGTCGGTCTGCCGGATCGCGGCCTGCATGGCAGCGGCATAGAGCTTTCGGTCGGCCTGAGCCCGAGGTCCGCGGACCGCCGGACCTTTGCGGCGATTGAGCACGCGAAACTGGATGCCGCCGGCATCGCCCACGCGACCCATCAGACCATCGAGCGCATCGACTTCGCGAACCAGATGGCCCTTGCCGAGGCCTCCGATGGCGGGATTGCAGGACATCGCGCCGACGGTGGAGAAACGGTGCGTCACCAGAGCGGTCGTTGCTCCCATCCGGGCAGACGCAGCCGCGGCTTCACAGCCGGCGTGGCCGCCGCCAATCACGATGACGTCGAAGCTCTCTCGCTGTGTTCGCATGGGCGGACTTCTAGCTCAGAGGCAGGAAAGCCGGAAGTGGAAACTGGAGGGGGAAGGGTGTTTCACGTGAAACGGGCGGCTCGCGGGGCCCAAAGTCATTTCGCGAAAACAACCCCATGCACAGTAGAAGGGCGCTGAAAGGACTGCTGTTTCACGTGAAACAAAAGCGCCGCTTGTCAGCCGAAGTCACTTCGCTAGGTATGGCCGGACGGTCTCGCCGCGTCATTGCGAGCGTAGCGAAGCAAACCAGAAATTCTCCACGGAGGCAGTCTGGATTGCTTCGTCGCAAGGGGCTCCTCGCAATGACGGGATTGAACAGCCGCACCTCAAGTCTCGGCGATTGCTGCGCTTGAGCCAACATCGGTGGGCTGAGGCCGAGGCCTGTTTCACGTGAAACACAAACAATGGAACAAGGTCTAATTCTACAATGAAGAACTAGCGCTACTTTCCGATGCAGAACTTCTGGAAAATGGCCCCCAGGACATCCTCGACGTCGACCCGGCCCAATAGCCGACCGAGGGCATAAGCGGCAGCACGCAGCTCCTCGGCGGCCAGCTCCTCGCCGTGTTCTACAAGCTCCAGACTTCGGCGCAAGCTATCCGACGCCTGGCGGAGCAGATCGCGCTGGCGCGTCCGGGTTACCAACGCACCCTCAGCAGTTCCGAAGAACTCCGCGGCAAATTTCACCAGCGCATCGACCAGCCCTGGAATGCCGTCACCCCGGCTCGCCGAGATCCCGAACTCATCCTGCGGTCCCGCTGCCCCGGCCCCACCGAGATCGATCTTGTTGCGGACGATCCAGACCGAGCTGTCGGACAGATCCTTCTCGGCGCCGGACGACAATGGCGACCGTATCGCGTTCAGATCGACGACCTCGCCACCCTCCACCAGCCACAACACGAGGTCAGCGCTGCCAGCCCGCGCCCGCGCCCGGCGCACGCCCTCCTGCTCGACGGGATCGTCGGTCTCGCGAATGCCGGCGGTATCGATCACGGTGACCGGATAGCCGTCGAGATCGAGCTGCACCTCGATCACGTCACGCGTCGTACCGGCATATGGCGAGACGATCGCAACCTCGCGGCGCACGAGCTGATTCATCAGCGTCGACTTGCCGACGTTCGGCTCACCGGCGATGGCAACCACGAGGCCGTCGCGCAGGCGTTCCGAATGTCCCTGTGCCGCAAGGACTTTTGCAATCTCATCATGCAGCGCCTTGATCGCCTTGACCGCCGGCGCTCTCAGCTCCGCAGGCACATCGCCTTCATCGGAAAAATCGATGCCGGCCTCGATCAGCGCCGACGCTTCGATGATGCGCTCGCGCCAGTCGCGCGTGCGGTCGCCGAGCAGGCCCTGCAGCTGGCGCAGCGCCTGGCGCCGCTGACGATCGGTGTCGGCGTGGATGAGGTCGTCGAGGCCTTCGGCTTCGGTGAGATCGAGCTTGCCGTTCTCGAAGGACCGCCGTGTGAACTCACCCGGCTCGGCGGCGCGCGTATGCGGAATTATCGAAATAGCGGCGAGGAGCGCCGCCAGCACCGCGCGGCCGCCATGGACGTGAAATTCGGCGACGTCCTCGCCGGTCGCGCTGCCCGGTCCCGGAAACCAGAGCACGACGGCGTCGTCGATCGGCTGACCGGTGCCGTCATGCAGCAGCCGGCGGCTCGCTCGTCTCGGCGCCGGCAGTTTTCCCGCAAGGGTCGTCAGCACCCGGCCCGCTTGCGGACCCGAGACTCGTACCACAGCAATCGCGCTCGGCGCTCGGCCGGACGACAGCGCAAAGATGGTCTGGTCTCGCGGATGCATGGCCTATTTGTCCGGCTGGCGGGGAAAAGGCAAACGCCGCTTTCCAGATGACCTTAGTCTTCAATTTTTGCTGCGGTTCCGCGCGCAGCAAAATTAATATTGCCATGCAACAAATCAGGCAGCATTTGCCGCAAAATCCGCTCGCGGCTCCAAACTCATCATCAGCTCACGTCAAGAACTACGTAAATATATCAACAACTTACGAAAAACATCAAACCTTCATCCCAAATGCTCGCCATGCTGCACTCTTGCCGCAGCAAAGCCGCACAACAAAAAGGGCGCCCGGAGGCGCCCTTTAAGCTCATATTGCACTGCACTCAGGTGTTCATGGAGTCGAAGAACTCGGAATTGCTCTTGGTCGAACGCAGCTTGTCGAGCAGGAAGTCGATCGCGTCCATCGTCCCCATCGGATTGAGGATGCGGCGGAGCACGTACATCTTCTTGAGCACCTGCGGATCGGTGATGAGCTCCTCCTTGCGGGTGCCGGAGCGCGAGATGTCGATCGCCGGGAACGTGCGCTTGTCCGAGACCTTGCGGTCCAGGATCAGTTCCGAGTTACCGGTGCCCTTGAACTCTTCGAAGATGACTTCGTCCATGCGGCTGCCGGTATCGACCAGCGCGGTCGCGATGATCGTCAGCGAGCCGCCCTCCTCGATGTTGCGGGCGGCACCGAAGAAGCGCTTCGGGCGCTGCAGCGCGTTGGCGTCGACACCGCCGGTCAGCACCTTGCCGGATGACGGCACCACGGTGTTGTAGGCGCGGCCGAGACGAGTGATCGAATCGAGCAGGATCACGACGTCGCGGCCGTGCTCGACCAGGCGTTTTGCTTTTTCGATCACCATCTCGGCGACCTGGACGTGACGCACCGCCGGCTCGTCGAAGGTCGACGACACGACCTCGCCCTTCACCGAACGCTGCATGTCCGTGACTTCTTCCGGACGCTCGTCGATCAGCAGCACGATCAGATAGCAATCAGGGTGATTCGCGGTGATCGAGTGCGCGATGTTCTGCATCAGCACGGTCTTACCCGTGCGCGGCGGCGCCACGATCAGCGCGCGCTGACCCTTGCCGATCGGCGCGACGATATCGATGACGCGCGCAGACAGGTCTTTCCGCGTCGGATCGTCGATTTCCATGCGGAAACGCTGATTCGGAAACAGCGGCGTGAGGTTGTCGAAATTGACCTTGTGCTTGGCCTTTTCCGGATCCTCGAAATTGAGCGTGTTGACCTTCAGCAGCGCGAAATAACGCTCGCCCTCTTTCGGGCTGCGGATGTGGCCTTCGATGGTGTCGCCGGTGCGCAGGCCGAAACGGCGGATCTGCGACGGCGAAACGTAGATGTCGTCTGGACCGGGCAAATAATTCGCATCGGGCGAGCGGAGGAAGCCGAAGCCGTCGGAGAGCACTTCGACGACGCCCTGGCCGACGATGTCGGTCTCGGCGAGTGCGAGCTGCTTGAGGATGGCAAACAACAGCTCCTGCTTGCGCATGGTGCTGGCGTTCTCGACCCCATTCTCCTCCGCAAACGAGACGAGCTCGGCCGGCGTTTTGGACTTGAGGTCTTCGAGTTTAATTTCCCGCATTGGGGTGGTCCTGTGGGGTAACCTTGGGAGGGGTGCGAGGAGGCTCGGAAATGCGGACGTGAGAAGATAAGGTCCGCAGGTCTGGCAAGGTTAAGTGCCGGTGAGGCTTCAAACCTGATGCGGTGTCCGGCCTCTGGAAAGCTCAGACACAACCACATCCGCCTGCGTTGGGTGGGATATCGCTAATATAGAAAATCGCATCCCGCTCCGCAAGCCGAAGCGCTGAGCTAATCGTCAGGGGCCTTGCCTAGAACGGCTTCACGATCACCATGATGACGATGATGATCATGAGGACGGTTGGCACCTCATTGATAATTCGATAGAATTTCTGGGACCGCGGGCGCCGGTCGGCGGCGAAATCTTTCAGCCAGCGGGAAAAAAAGCCGTGGACCGCCGACATCGCCAGGACCAGTGCCAGTTTTACGTGCAGCCAACCGAACGAGAACCAGTGGCCGGACCAGGCGAGAAAGAGCCCGGCGAGCCAGGTGACCATCATGGCAGGATTGATAATGGCCTTGAGCAGCCGGCGTTCCATCACCTTGAAGGTTTCCGACTGCTTCGAGCCGATCTCCGCCTCGGAATGATAGACGAACAGCCGCGGCAGATAGAGCATGCCCGCCATCCAGGCGATGACCGCGATCACATGCAGCGCCTTGATCCAGAGATAGACGTCTTCGAACATTTTCGCGGTCCGGCTTGCTGCCCAGCGAAAGGAACTGGGGATAGTAAGAACTCGTTAAGGTCTCACCTCCACACATATCCGTCCGTAGCGCCTTCCTCAAATCTAGAATCTTAGATTCTTAAGGTTTGAGTCTATGTGACCGTGGATTGGACTCATGCAATTCCGTCCGCGGGTTCACGCGCGCTTGTTCACACCCATCAACATATCCCCGACCGCTCCTGGCGCTTTGCGATAAGTCCGCCAGCTTCAAAGGCTTGCGCCTTTCTGTCGGCAGCTTATCAAGGGGGTTGTCCGCGCAATCCCGTTTCCGTCCGGACAAGGCGACGAACTTGTTCAGACGGGCAGCAGTGTGAAGAAAATTGGCACTTGTCCCGCCCCTGGTGTCGCACATCCCTTTCCAAGGGGTTAAGCTCCACAGAAATCCACAAACTACACCGCGCTCATACAAAGGGTTTTTGTGCCGACCTCGAACAATTATTTCCATCTGCACCTCGTCTCCGACTCCACCGGCGAGACGCTGATCACCGTGGCACGGGCGGTTGCAGCCCAATACGCTAACGTGACCCCGGTCGAGCATGTCTATCCGTTGGTGCGCAGCCAGAAGCAGCTCGACCGGGTGCTCGACGAGATCGAGGAAGCGCCGGGGATCGTGCTGTTCACGCTGCTCGAGAAGGATCTGGTTTCCAGGCTCGAGGACAAGTGCAAGGGGATCAACGTTCCGAGCCTGTCGATCATCGGCCCGGTGATGCAGTTGTTCGAAGCCTATCTTGGCGCAGCAACCACCGGCCGCGTCGGCGCTCAGCACGTCCTCAACGCGGAATATTTCAAGCGCATCGACGCGCTGAACTACACGATGATCCACGATGACGGCCAGCACGTCGAAGGTCTCGACGATGCCGACGTCGTCCTGGTCGGCGTGTCCCGCACCTCGAAAACGCCGACGTCGATTTATCTCGCCAATCGCGGCATCCGCACCGCCAACGTGCCGCTGGTTCCGGGCATTCCGGTGCCCTCGCAATTGGAGACGCTGACGCGGCCGCTGGTCGTCAGCCTGCACGCGACGCCGGAACGCTTGATCCAGATCCGTCAGAACCGCCTGCTCTCCATGGGCTCCGACTCCGGCAACGACACCTATACCGACAGGCAGTCGGTCACCGAGGAGGTCGCGTTCGCGCGCAAGCTCAGCGCCAAGCACGATTGGCCGCTGCTGGACGTCACGCGTCGCTCGATCGAGGAAACCGCGGCGGCGATCATGAAGCTCTACAGTGACCGCCAGCGCAACCGACCCTCCGAATAGTTTTCGCGATGAGTTTGTGGCTCGACAAATTTCCGTTGATCCTGGCCTCGCAGAGCAGCGCGCGAAAAATGCTGTTGGCCAATGCCGGGCTGGAGTTTAGGGCTGTGACCGCCGATATCGACGAACGTGGTGTTCAGGCTGCCTCCCAGCTTTCAAACCCGCGCGAGATCGCTCTGCTGCTGGCGCGCGAAAAGGCCAAAGCGGTCTCCGCGCATCATCCGGGGAGTCACGTGATCGGCGCCGATCAGACACTGGCTCTGGGCAAGCGCCTTTTCAACAAGCCCGCAGGCCGTGCGCAGGCCTTGGCGCAATTGCGCGATCTCGCCGGCACCAGCCACGAGCTGAACTCCGCCGTGGCCGTGGCCCATGACGGCAAGATTGTTTTCGAAGACGTCTCGATCGCCCGCATGACCATGCGAGCGATGACTGAGGACGAGCTTGCAGCCTATCTGGATGCTGCAGGCGACGCCGTCACGACCAGCGTCGGCGCCTATCAGCTTGAAAGCCTCGGCATCCATCTGTTCGAGCGCATCGAAGGCGACCATTTCACCATTCTCGGCCTGCCGCTGCTGCCGCTGCTTGCGTTCCTGCGGCGCGAGCGGCTAGTTGCGGTGTGAACGACAGACATGGCTGGGCGCTGATGCGGATCCTCGGACTGACCGGCTCGATCGGAATGGGAAAATCCACCACCGCGAAACTGTTCGCGGAGGCCGGTGTGCCCGTCTATGACGCCGATGCCGCCGTGCATCAGCTCTACGAGGGTGAAGCGGCCCCCGCGATCGAGGCCGCCTTTCCTGGCACCACTGTGAACGGCAAGGTCGATCGGGCAAAGCTGTCGGCGCGCGTCGTGCACGACCCTGCCGCCATCAAGCAACTCGAGCAGATCGTCCATCCGATGCTCGGTGCCTCCCGGCAAAAGTTCTTCGCAGCGGCGGAAGCTGCCAAGGCGCCGGTCGTGGTTCTCGATATCCCGCTGCTATTCGAAACCGGCGGCGAGAAGCGGGTCGATGCCGTGGTCGTGGTCTCGACCTCGCCGGAACTGCAGCGTGAGCGGGTGCTGGCGCGCGGCACTATGGACGAAGCAAAGCTCGACGCGATCATCGCCAAGCAGACGCCCGACGCCGAAAAGCGCCGGCGCGCCGATTTCGTGGTGGATACCTCACACGGACTTGAGCCGGTGCGCACGCAAATCAAGCACATCCTGGCCGAGGTCGTTAAGATGCCGCAGCGGCGAGCCTGATTCGCCGCCTCACACGGCTCTCACGGCACTGATCTCAAGCCACCCAATCTCAAGTCATGCGCGAAATCGTTCTCGACACCGAAACCACCGGCCTCGATCCGCTTCGCGGCGATCGCCTGGTCGAAATCGGCTGCGTCGAGATCTTCAACCGCATGCCGACAGGGCAGAGCTTTCACGTCTACATCAATCCCGAACGGGATATGCCGGCTGAAGCGTTTGCGGTGCATGGGCTGTCGGCCGAATTTCTGGCGACGAAGCCGCTGTTCCACGAGGTCGTCGACGAGTTCCTGGAATTCATCGGCGATGCGCCGCTGGTGATCCACAACGCTTCGTTCGACGTCGGCTTCATCAATGCCGAGCTCGATCGCATCAAACGCACGGCGATCCCGCGCGAACGGCTGGTCGATACGCTGCTGCTGGCGCGTCGCAAGCATCCCGGCGTGTCCAACCGGCTCGACGATCTGTGCTCGCGCTACGCGATCGACAATTCACATCGCACCAAACACGGCGCGCTGCTGGACGCCGAGCTGCTGGCCGAGGTCTATGTCGATCTGGTCGGGGCGCGGCAGTCGCAGCTGCTGCTGGCTTCGGACGCTCAGGAGATTCGCGTCAATGCGGCGGGTGATGCGCCGCGGCGGCAGCGGCTGGTGCCGCTTGCGCCGCGGACTTCGGACGCCGAGCGCGAGGCCCACCGGGCTTTCATTGCGACGCTCGGCGACAAGGCGATCTGGAACGAGTATCTCGCCGCTCCAGTCGCCCCTCTCGCTGGTCAGGCCTGATTTTAGGCTTGGCCGGTCTGGCCACCCTGAGCAGCCATTTGCCGCTCGATGTTCTGGCGATAGAGACCGACGAAGTCGACCGGATCCAGCATCAGGGGCGGGAACCCGCCGTCGCGCACCGCGGTCGCGATGATCTCGCGGGCGAACGGGAACAGCAGGCGCGGGCACTCGATCATGACCAGCGGATGCAGATTCTCCTTCGGCACGTTGGCGATGCGGAACACGCCGGCATAGGCGAGCTCGAACGAGAACATGATCTTACCGGCGGTCTCGGCCTTGCCCTCGACCGACAGCGTCACCTCGAACTCCTGTTCGCTGAGATTGTTGGCGCTGACATTGATCTGGATGTTGATCTGGGGCGGCTGGCTTTGCTGCTGCAGCGAGCTCGGCGCGTTCGGATTTTCGAACGAAAGGTCCTTGGTATATTGCGCCAGCACGTTGAGCTGGGGAGCCTGGGCCGCCTCGGGAGGGGTGCCGTTGCCGTTGGTCATGAGAGTCTCTCCTTACCCGATTGGGGCTGAATTTCGCGGCGGTTGGCTAACATAGGGCCGCCTCGTTCCACAAGGACGAACGGTCCCGGAGGGGAATTCGGGCCTCGCCCACAACTGTGACGCTCGACCTGCCTTTTCCGCAAAATCGCGCCTTAAATGATTGAAGATGCGCGATTTCCGGGCAGGATCGGGTTTCCCCTTAAGCATAAAACGCGCTACACTCAGCGCTGTGCCAAAAGGCGCCATTGGCCCGGCAAGATTTCGTGCCTACATCCCACGGACCTGACGTGGACCTAAAATAGCGATGTAGACTTGCCGTTCTCGTATGGAACGGTCTACTGGCCGGATTGATTTTCCCGGCGACGACCCCAAAACGAAGACCCAGAGCAAAGACCAGAAAGCGAATACGACGTGGACATCTACACCATTATCTTCCTGGCGCTGGCGGTCTTCATCTTTCTGCGGCTGCGCAGCGTGCTCGGGCAGCGAACCGGCAACGAGCGACCGCCGTTCGATCGGACCGCCGCCCGCAATGCGTTGGGGGGTGCCCAGGACAACAACGTCGTGACCATGCCGGGCAAGGTGATCGATCAGGCCCCGCTGGCGCCGACGGCCGAGCCGACCGCGCCCTCCGACCGCTGGAAGGGCCTGACCGAGCCGGGAACCGCGCTGGCGCAGGGCCTGGATGCCATCGTCGAGAAGGATTCGACGTTCGACCCGCGTCATTTCATCTCGGGCGCCCGCGGCGCCTACGAGATGATCGTGCTGGCGTTTGCCAATGGCGACCGCCGCGCGCTGCGCGACCTGTTGTCGTCGGACGTCTACGACAGCTTCGAGGCCGCCATCAAGGAGCGCGAGAAGAACGAGCAGAAGACCGAGACCCGCTTCGTCTCAATCGACAAGGCCGAGCTCGTCGGCGCCGAGCTGCGCGACCGTACCGCCCAGCTCACGATCCGTTTCGTCTCGCAGATGATCTCGGCCACCCGAGACAAGGCCGGCAATATCGTCGACGGCAGCGCCGATACGGTCGCCGACATCACCGATATCTGGACTTTCGCCCGCGACATCACCTCTCGCGATCCGAACTGGAAGCTGGTTGGCACCGGAAGCGCGAATTAAGCTCTTTCTGAAGACCAGCGCGACCGCGCTTTGCGCAGGCGTCGTCGCGCTGTCGTCGTTTTCGCTCGGCGCCGAGGCGGCCCGGCGCCATTATCGCAGCCACCACCATCATCTCCCGGCATTGCCAGCCGCCCCGCCGAGGGCTTTGCCCTATCCGCAGCTCCCACTGCCGTTCGAAATATCAGGCGCGCAATATCTGCCGCTGGCCTGGGCGGACGTGAAAGGCTGGGGCGATGACAATCATCTCGCGGCGTACAAGACGTTCCGCGCCAGCTGCCGGTCGATCAATGCACAGACCGGCGCGGCTGCTGAGCCGAAGGCGCTCGGAGGCTCGCTGAGCGAGCCCTGCCGTGCCGCCAAATCGCTCGAGCTTGCCGACGACGTGCGAGCCAAGACCTTCTTCGAGGAGAACTTTTCGCCGCTGCGGATCTCACGCCTCGGCGAGCCCGACGGTTTCGTCACCGGCTATTACGAGCCGGTGCTGGAGGGATCGCGCACGCAGACCGATGTCTACAATGTTCCGGTCTACCGCCGCCCCTCGAATCTGTTCGTGCGTGGCTACAAGCAGGATTCGGTGAGCCTGCCCAACAAGGGGCCGGTCTATCGCAAGATCGGCCGCCGCAAGCTGGTACCCTATTACGATCGCGGCGAGATCGAGGACGGCAAGATCGCCGGCCGCGGGCTGGAGATCGCCTGGCTGAAGGACCCGACCGATCTGCTGTTTGCGCAGATCCAGGGCTCGGCACGGATCAAGTTCGACGACGGCAGTTCGGTCCGGCTCAACTACGACGCCTATAACGGCTATCCCTATACGGCTGTCGGTCGCATCCTGATCGAGCGCGGCATCATCCCGAAAGAGGAGATGTCGATGCAGAAGATCAGGGAGTGGATGACGCAAAATCCTGACGGCGCCAAGGAGCTGCGCCGCGCGAACCGCGCCTACATCTTCTTCCGCGAGGTGAATCTCTCCGACAAGGACGAGGCGGTGGGCGCGCAGGGCATTCCGCTGACGGCGGGACGCTCGATCGCGGTCGATAAGTCCCTGCATGTCTACGGCACGCCGTTCTTCATCGAGGGCGAGCTGCCGATCGAGGCCGATCGGGCCAAGACGCGGTTTCATCGGCTGATGATCGCGCAGGATACCGGCTCGGCCATCATCGGCCCCGCGCGCGCCGATCTGTTTTTCGGCGCCGGTCAGGAAGCCGGCCGCGTCTCGGGACGGCTGCGCCATCCCATGCACTTCGTGATGCTGGTGCCGAAGGGCCTCGATCCCTCGGTGCGCGCTGCGCGGTTGCCGGTGCCTGATCCGCGCCCCTCGGAGAAGATCGCAAAGCTGTTTCCGCAAACCGATCCGGGGAACGGGATGGCCAAGCCCGCTGCTGCCGGCTCTACGGAAACCAAGACCGACACGGTCGCGATCGCCGGTCCGGTTCCGCTGCCGGCGCCGCGTCCCGTGATCGAGCCCGCTTCCGAACCGCAGCGGCCGGTGAAGAAACGTCCGCATCGGCAGCAATGAAGCGATCGTCCCGTCCGCCCGTGCTGGAGCCTCGCCCCTCGCCGCGCCGCCGCGCGTTGAGCGAGGAGGAGCGCGAGCTGTGGGAGGTCGTTGCCAGACAGGTCAAGCCGCTGAGGAAGCAGCGCACGGCAAATGCGCATGCCGCGCCGCGCGCCGAGCCCTCATCCGCCGCACCGGTTCCGCGGACCGCGTCATCGCTCCGCCCGATTGCCGCAGCGCCGGCACCGCGCGCCGCAAAACCGGCCATCCCGCCGTTGGCGCCGCTCGGCAAGCGCGAGCGGACAAAACTGTCGCGCGGCCGCAGCGAGATCGAGGCACGGCTTGATCTGCACGGCATGACCCAGACGCGCGCCCATCGCGCGCTGACCGGCTTCCTGCACCGCGCCCATCACGACGGCCTGACCTTCGTGCTCGTCATCACCGGCAAGGGCCGCAGCGGCGGCGAGAGCGGCGTGCTGCGGCGTCTGGTGCCGGAATGGCTGAGCCTGCCAGAATTCCGCGCCTTCGTCGTCGGCTTCGAGACGGCGCATATCGGCCACGGCGGCGAGGGCGCGCTATATGTGCGGATCAGGCGCGCGAGAGTCTAGAACGGCCGGATGATTCCGACGCGCGGGATCAGGGTGATGATCAAGCCGAAGATGTTGGTCCTCCGATCCTCCGCCGGAATCGGCGTCGTCTCGCGCGCAGCCGGCAGCATCTTCACCGCATGCAGGATCAGGAACATGCAGACCGCCCAGTTCGAGATCCAGCGGGAATAGTCGAACACCATCGCGAACATCACGAGATAGGCGAGGCTGATTCCGACCAGCGCCGCGATCACGAGGCGGCGGTGCGTCTCGCTGGCGAGCGCGCCAATCAGCTTCGCAAAATAGCGCCACAACGGCGTGTGCAGCCAGATCAGCAGCGCAAAGACGGGCACGCCGAGGATATTGTGCGGTAGCCGGCCCCAGGTGTCCAAGACCTCTTTCGCCAGCGGCTGGTACCAGATGTAGGCGAATTGCAGCAGGTCCGTGCGGGACGGATCAGCCATTCGCGTTTTCAGATACGCGACGAAATCCGCTTCCGGGATCGGCATCGTCCCCAGGAATTGCGCGGCGAAGAACAGCGCGGAGACAAAGAGCAAGGCGAGGATGCCGAAGGCGACGTTGCTGCGATTGACACCGTAGGCGAGGTAGTGCCTGATCACGACGATGGTGATGATCGTCGGCACATACATCAGAAGATGAATGTGGTGGATCAGCACGAGGACGATCGAGAACAGCGCAGCCGTGGCGATGAACAGCAGCGAACGCGCCGGTATCAGCAGCAGGATGATCGCCAGCGCGCAGCCATAGATGTCGAAATGACCGAGCGTGTGCATGAAGTTCTTCAGGAAGAACGGCGAGCCCGCCATGAAGGCGAACAGCGGCAGCGTCTTCGCGGTGAAGCCGAAGGTTCTCTGAAACAACCTTGCATAAAGGCCCAGCGTCACCAGCCAGGTTGCGCCGCCGAGCGCAAAGACCAGCCAGACCGGTACCTTGTCGGTGAACAGCGCAACGACGGCGCCGATCAGCGCCCGCTTGATGAACCCGAAATGGTAGTCGACCAGGAGATGGATGTAGGGGACGTAGGGCGGCAGCTGGATCTTGTGAACGAACACGCCAATGATGACCGCCGCGTTGATCGCGAGCAGGAGCCGCCAGGGATTTTGCAGGATGGGTACGGTCACGCCGCATCAATAGCGTGACCGCCCAAAATTACAAAATGAACCGGCTCAGATCGGCATTCTTGGCGAGGTCGCCGACGTGCTTCTGCACGAAATCCGCATCGACCTTGACAGTCTCCCCGTTGCGGTCGGGGGCGGTGAAGGAGATCTCGTCCAGCACCCGCTCCATCACGGTCTGTAGCCGCCGCGCGCCGATATTCTCGACGGTGGAGTTGACTGCGACCGCGACGTCGGCGAGCGCGTCGATGGCGTTGTCGGTGATGTCGAGCGTCACGCCCTCGGTCTGCATCAAGGCGACATATTGCTTGATCAGCGAGGCCTCGGGCTCGGTCAGGATGCGGCGCATGTCGTCGCGGGTCAGTGCCTGCAATTCGACGCGGATCGGCAGGCGGCCCTGCAATTCCGGCAACAGGTCCGACGGCTTGGCCACGTGGAAGGCGCCGGAGGCGATGAACAGGATGTGGTCGGTCTTCACCGCGCCATGCTTGGTCGAGACCGTGGTGCCTTCGATCAGCGGCAAGAGATCGCGCTGCACGCCCTCGCGCGAGACGTCGCCGCCGACGCGGCCGTCACGCGCGCAGATCTTGTCGATCTCGTCGAGGAACACGATGCCGTTGTTCTCGACCGCGCTGATCGCCTCCAGCGTCAGCTGATCGGTGTCCAGCAGCTTGTCGGATTCCTCGTTGACGAGGATCTCGTGCGAGCCTTCCACCGTGAGCCGCCGCGTCTTGCTGCGGCCCCCTAATTTGCCGAAAATGTCGCCGATCGAGATCGCGCCCATCTGCGCGCCCGGCATGCCCGGGATCTCGAACATCGGCATGCCGCCGCCGGACGACTGCGTCTCGATCTCGATCTCCTTGTCGTTGAGCTCGCCGGCGCGCAGCTTCTTGCGGAAGGATTCACGCGTCGCTGGGCTGGCATTGGCGCCGACCAGCGCGTCGAGCACGCGCTCCTCGGCGGCGAGCTGCGCGCGCGCGTGCACATCCTTGCGCTTCTTCTCGCGGACCTGGGCGATTGCGACCTCGACGAGATCGCGCACGATCTGCTCGACGTCGCGGCCGACATAGCCGACCTCGGTGAACTTGGTCGCTTCCACCTTCAGGAACGGCGCATTCGCCAGTTTTGCCAGCCGCCGCGCGATTTCCGTTTTGCCGACACCGGTGGGGCCGATCATCAGGATGTTCTTCGGCAGCACCTCTTCGCGCAAGGAGCCTTCGAGCTGCTGCCGTCGCCAGCGGTTGCGTAGCGCGATCGAGACGGCGCGCTTGGCATCGGCCTGGCCGACGATGAAACGGTCGAGTTCGGAAACGATTTCACGGGGGGAGAAGTCTGTCATGGCACCTTAGCTAGGGTCAGTTGCGGGCCGGGACAAGCCGGTTTTTCGGCCATCAGATGATCGGCGGGCCGGATTGCCATTGCTTCACGGCCTCGACCGGATGAATCAGCATCAAGATATTGAGCGTCAGATTGTCGCGAATGTGGAGCGCCAGCATGATCTCGAAGGCGAGCCCGAGCAGGACGGTCGCGGACACGGGCAGCACGCGCGCGGCGAGGAACCCCAGCACCATCGCCAGATTGTCGGAAACCGAATTGACGATGCTGTCGCCGAAATAATCCAGCGAGATCGTGCCGGCGCGGTAGCGCTCGATGATGAGGGGCGAGTTCTCGACGATCTCCCAGGTACCTTCGATCAGCATGGCGATGATCAGCCGTGCCGGCCAGGACAGGTCCAGCAACGGCAGGCGCGCAAACAGCAGCCAGGTCAGGCCGTAGAACAGGAAACCGTGCAGGACGTGCGAGAAGCTGTACCAGTCGGCGATATGCTGGGAATTTTCCGAGCTGTTCACCACGCCATGCCAGAGCTTGACGTAGCCGCAGGTGCAGATCGGCACGCGCCCCATCGCAAGCAGGATCGAGGCCTGCAGCGCCAGCAGCAGCAGCGCGATACCGACCCAGCCGAGCGGTGGAAATGCGACCTTGCTCTGATGCGCGCTCGTCAGCGTCATGGCTCGCGCACCATCAACAGCGCGACACCGTCCGGCGTCTCGACCATGCGGTCGCGGACAAAGCCAGCTTTCTCATAGGCGCGTATGGCGCGCGGGTTCATCGGGTCCGGATCGGTGACCATGCGCGGCAGGTCCTTCCGGAGCTTCTCATCGACGAATTGGCGGATGAACGCCGAACCGTGACCGCGTCCGATCATGTCGCTTTCGCCGATGAACTGGTCGATGCCACGCGTGCCCTCCGGTTGCGGCCCAAAGCCCGTATTCCAGGCGGTCAGGCGATAGCATTGAAGATAGCCCAGGGGCTGCTGGCCAGCCAACACGATGAACTGGTCCATGGCGGGCTCATCGAGATCGCCGCTGACGAGCGCAAACTGCTCGTCCGGATCGCCCCACCATTCCCGTACGTCCGCCCCGCGCAGCCACCGCCGGATCAGCGGCAAATCGGCCGTTGTCATCGGGCGGAAGGTGTAGGTGGGTGCCACCGCCTAGCCGGTCGCCAGGCTTTCGATGGTCAAATTGCGGTTGGTGTAGACGCAGATGTCGGCGGCGATGTCGAGGGAGCGGCGGACGATGGTCTCGGCGTCCTTGTCGGTGTCGAGCAGGGCGCGGGCGGCGGCCAGCGCGTAATTGCCGCCGGAGCCGATCGCCATCACGCCGGCCTCGGGCTCCAGCACGTCGCCGGTGCCCGTCAGCACCAGGGAGACGTCCTTGTCGGCCACGATCATCATGGCCTCCAGTCGCCGCAAATAGCGGTCGGTGCGCCAGTCCTTGGCGAGCTCCACCGCGGCCCGGGTCAGCTGCCCCGGATATTGCTCGAGCTTGGCTTCCAGCCGCTCAAACAGGGTGAAGGCATCGGCCGTCGCGCCGGCAAAGCCGCCGATCACGTCGCCCTTGCCCAGCTTTCGGACCTTCTTGGCGTTGGACTTGATCACGGTCTGGCCGATCGAGACCTGGCCGTCGCCGCCGACCACCACCTTGCCGCCCTTGCGGACCGTCAAAATCGTGGTGCCGTGCCAGCCCGGCGAGCTGTTCTGGGAATCCTGCATGAAGTACCTCGTTGTCCGGCCTGATTTAGGCGGTCAGGGGCAGGCGCACAACGGGCCGCTCCGGGCCTAATTCGCTCACCATAGGCAGAAGTAGAGGTCCCGCCCGCCGTTCCCGCAGTAGCGAAGGGGGCATTTGGCTGTTAATAGACTGGCGTTTCAGGCCAAACCCCAGCGAAAGCCTTCGATGCGCACCGCGACGATCAAGCGCAAGACCAAGGAAACCGAGATCGAGGTCACCGTGAACCTCGATGGCACCGGCGTGGCCAATATCGCGACCGGCATCGGCTTTTTCGACCATATGCTCGATCTCCTCGCCCGCCATTCCCGCATCGACCTCACGGTCAAGGCGGTGGGCGATCTGCACATTGATTATCACCATACCACCGAAGACACCGGCATTGCGCTTGGCCAGGCGGTCAGGCAGGCGCTCGGCAACATGGCGGGCATCACCCGCTATGCCGGCGTGCACATGCCCATGGATGAGACGCTGTCGCGCGTGGTCATCGACATCTCAGGCCGCCCGTTCCTGGTGTTCAAGGCCGACTTCCCCCGCGACAAGATCGGCGAATTCGACACCGAGCTGGTGCGCGAGTGGTTCCAGGCCTTCGCCATCAACGCCGGCGTGACTCTCCACGTCGAGACCCTATATGGCGATAACAGCCACCATATCGCCGAGTCCTGCTTCAAGGGTCTGGCGCGGGCGCTGCGCACCGCCGTCGCGATCGATCCGAAGGCTGTAGGCGAGATCCCGTCCACCAAGGGCTCGCTCGGCGGCTGACATCTTTCGGCCCGCGGCACGCGCCGCTTGCGGTATCACTGAATTCCTAGGAACGGGGCATCACCATGCCTGTCTACACAGTTCATGCTCCCTCGCCTGCCGGAGCCGACCTGCGCGCGACCGACAAGTTCGTGTTCGTGCGTGACGGTTTCTACGTCAAAGCGATGATCTTCGGTCCGTTCTGGCTGCTGTGGCATCGGCTGTGGCTGGTGCTGATCGGCTATCTGATCTTTGTGGCCGCGTTCAACGCGGGGCTGTCGAGCCTCGGTGTCGGACGCTCGTCGATCTTTGTCGCCGATCTCATCGTCGCGCTATTGATGGGTCTTGAGGCCTCGAGCCTGCGTCGCTGGACGCTGTCGCGCGGCAAATGGCGGCAGCTCGACGTGGTGGTTGGCGACAACGAGGACACAGCGGAGCGACGATTTTTCGAGCGCTGGAGCAAGTCACAGCACGGCATCGCTGGCGATCAATGGGCCGTCGATCGCGGCGGCCCGCCGCCGACCCGCACTGTGCCGGGTCAGCAATTCTCGAACCCGCCGCCCATTCCGGCCGGCGGCATCATTGGATTGTTTCCAGAACCGGGAGGGTCAAGATGAGCGTCGCCATCATCGATTACGGTTCCGGCAACCTGCATTCCGCCGCGAAAGCCTTCGAGCGCGCCGCGCGCAGCCTGGAGAACCCGCAAAAAGTCTTCGTCACCAGCGATCCGGACCAGGCGTATGAAGCCGACCGTCTGGTGCTGCCGGGCGTCGGCGCCTTCGCCGACTGCCGGCGCGGGCTCGATGCCGTCAACGGCATGGTCGAGGCGATCACCGAAGCGGTCCGCGTCAAGGCGCGGCCGTTTTTCGGCATCTGTGTCGGCATGCAATTGATGGCGAGCCGCGGCAAGGAGCATGTCATCACTGAAGGCCTGAACTGGATCGGCGGCGACGTCGAGAAGATCACGCCGCGCGACGAGAGCCTGAAGATCCCGCACATGGGCTGGAATACGCTCGAAGTGCTCAGGGAGCATCCGGTGCTGAACAAGCTGCCGCTCGGGCCCAAGGGCCAGCACGCTTATTTCGTGCACTCCTACCACCTCAACCCTGCCAGCGAGGCGGACGTGCTCGCGCGCGCCGATTACGGCGGGCCTGTCACCGCAATCGTCGGCAAGGACACCGCCATCGGCACCCAATTCCACCCCGAGAAGAGCCAGCGCTTCGGGCTGGCCTTGATCTCGAACTTTTTGCGATGGAAACCGTGATCCTCTTTCCTGCGATCGACCTCAAGAACGGCCAATGCGTGCGCCTCGAGCAAGGCGACATGGCGCGCGCGACCGTGTTCAACCTCAATCCCGCAGCGCAGGCGCAGAGCTTTGCCGAGCAGGGTTTTGAGTATCTCCACGTCGTCGACCTCGACGGTGCTTTTGCCGGCAAGCCGGTGAATGCCGAAGCTGTCGAGGCGATGCTGAAGACGATCAAGATCCCGGTGCAGCTCGGCGGCGGCATTCGCGATCTCAAAACCGTCGAGGCCTGGCTCGCCAAGGGCATTACCCGCGTCATCATCGGCACCGCCGCGGTGCGCGATCCGGCGCTGGTGAAGGCGGCCGCGAAAAAATTTCCTGGCCGCGTCGCGGTCGGGCTCGATGCGCGTGACGGCAAGGTCGCGGTCGAAGGCTGGGCCGAGACCTCGCAGGTGACGGTGCTGGAGATCGCGCAGCGTTTCGAGGACGCCGGCGTCGCCGCGATCATCTTCACCGACATCGCGCGCGACGGCCTGCTCAAGGGCTTGAACCTGGATGCAACCATTGCGCTGGCGGACAGCATCTCGATCCCCGTGATCGCCTCCGGCGGCCTCGCCTCGATCGAGGACGTCAAGGCGATGCTGACGCCGCGGGCGAAAAAGCTCGCTGGCGCGATCGCGGGCCGCGCGCTCTACGACGGCCGGCTCGATCCCGCCGCCGCCCTCACCTTGATCCGCAACGCGCGCACGTAGGAGCCCTAGACATGTTCAAGGTGCGCGTGATCCCCTGCCTCGACGTCAAGGACGGCCGCGTCGTCAAGGGCGTCAACTTCGTCGATCTCAGGGATGCCGGCGACCCCGTCGAAGCCGCGATCGCCTATGACGCGGCCGGCGCCGACGAGCTCACTTTCCTCGACATCACCGCGACCCACGAGAACCGCGGCATCATGCTCGACGTGGTCCGGCGCACCGCGGAGGCCTGCTTCATGCCTGTCACCGTCGGCGGCGGCGTGCGTGAGGTCAACGACATCAAGACGCTGCTGCGCGCAGGTGCTGACAAAGTCTCGATCAACAGCGCCGCGGTATCCCGGCGCGAGTTCGTCAAGGAAGCGGCCGAGAAATTCGGCGAGCAATGCGTCGTTGTCGCGATCGACGTCAAGCGGGTGAAGCGCCCGGGCGGCGACCGCTGGGAAATCTTCACGCATGGCGGACGCAACTCCACGGGTATTGATGCGATCGAATATGCGCAGGAGGTGGTCTCGCTTGGCGCCGGGGAGATCCTGCTGACCTCAATGGATCGCGATGGCACGAGGCAAGGATTCGACATCCCGCTGACCCGCGCGATCGCCGACAGCGTTCCCGTTCCGGTGATCGCCTCGGGCGGCGTCGGCAATCTCGACCACCTCGTCGACGGTATCCGCGACGGGCACGCCACGGCGGTGCTGGCCGCCTCGATCTTCCACTTCGGGGAATTCACCATCCGCGAAGCCAAGGAGCACATGGCCCGCCGCGGGCTGCCCATGCGCCTCGATGCCTGACGACTCCCATTCGCAAAAGTGCTACATGAGGTAGCGGGGAATGGTCTCCTTGGCCAATCCTGTTTCCAAGCGTGTTTCCGAGTAATTCCGATGCCGCGTTTCACGATCCACGATCTGGCCGAGACCATCGACGCCCGCGCGGCGGCCGGTGGCGAGGCCTCCTATACCCGCAAGCTCCTCGACAAGGGCGCCGAGCATTGCGCCAAGAAGTTCGGCGAGGAAGCAGTCGAAACCGTAATCGCAGCAGTCGAAAACGATCGCGCGCATCTGGTCGCCGAGAGCGCCGACCTGCTCTACCATTTCCTTGTGTTGCTCAAGGCCCGCGGCGTAAAGCTGGAAGAGGTCGAGGCGACGCTCGAGAAGCGAACGACGATGTCGGGCTTGGAAGAGAAGGCGTCGCGCAAGGGCGGCAACTAGCCGAGTGGAAAGGTCGCGTCATGGATATCCGCGCACCCGAGCAGCAGTATAATCCGTACCGCCTCTACACGCGGGAGCAGTGGGCGCGCCTGCGCGACGATACGCCGATGACGCTGGAGCCGGGCGAGTTCGATCGGCTGCGCTCGCTGCACGATCGCCTCGACCTGCAGGAGGTCGAGGACATCTACCTGCCGCTGTCGCGCCTGCTCTCGATCTATGTCGATGCGATGCAGCGCCTGTATTACGCCGAGCGCCAATTCCTCGACATCCGCGACCGCAAGGTCCCCTACATCATTGGCGTTGCCGGCTCGGTCGCGGTCGGGAAATCCACCACGGCCCGCGTGCTTCAGGCGCTGTTGGCGCGCTGGTCGCCCCGGCCTAAGGTCGAACTGATCACGACCGACGGATTTCTCTATCCCAACGCCGTGCTCGAACGGCAAGGCATCATGCAGAAGAAGGGCTTTCCGGAGAGCTACGACCTGCCGCTGCTGCTCAGCTTTCTTTCCGACATCAAGTCCGGACGCGGGCACGTGCGCGCGCCGGTCTATTCGCATCTGACCTACGACATCGTGCCGAACCAGTGGGCCGAGATCGATCAGCCCGACATCCTGATCGTTGAAGGCGTCAACGTGCTGCAAACCGGCAAGCTGCCGCGCGACGGAAAGGCGGTTCCTGTCGTCTCCGACTTCTTCGATTTCTCGGTCTATATCGATGCCGACGAGGCGGCGCTGCGGCAATGGTACATCAAACGCTTCCTGGCGCTGCGCGACACCGCGTTCACCAATCCCAAATCCTACTTCAACCGCTACGCGCTATTGTCGGACGAGGAAGCCACCGCCACGGCGATCGCGATCTGGGAACGAACCAACCTCGCCAATCTCGAGGACAACATTCTGCCGACCCGCCCCCGCGCGACGCTGATCCTGAAGAAGGGCGCCGACCATACGGTGGAAAGCGTGGCACTCAGGCGGCTGTAATCGCCCCGGCAAACCTGGGGCTTAGCTAAATTTAAAGACTGAGTGTCTTTTGTTGCAGACCAACAAAGGGCATTTGGTTATGGCTTTTGAAAACGCTGGGAGCCTCATGGTCGATCGTCTCAGAAGCGCCGCCGAGCATCTCGAAGCACCGACCTGCCCGGATTGCCATATCGAGATGAGATGGTACCGATCCGAGCTGCTCGCGGACGAGCCGGTCCCGATCATCGCGCATCTCTTCGTCTGCCCGCATTGCAAACGCGCAGCCCAGGCAGACACCATATTCAAGGGCGCCCAAGCGCCGCCCGACAAGCTCTCCGCGCCGCGCTTTGTTGCTTACGCCGTGTGACTCACCGCCCGCTTGCGGTTCATTTCCGGACCTCCTGCCGCGCCTTCGAGGTCACGAAGATGCGCCATGCCGTCAGAAACATTGCGGCGACGAGTGGGCCGATGACGAAGCCGTTCGCTCCTAAAACCGCAAGGCCGCCCAGGGTGGCAAGCAGCACGACATAACTCGGCATTTGGATCGATTGTCCGACCAGGACTGGACGGAGAAAATTGTCGGCAAGACCGATCACGAAGGTCCCGAAAGCAAGCAGGATGATCCCCTTCGTGACCGAGCCGGACACAAGCAGGTAGATTGCGGCCGGAACCCAGACCAGGGCGGAGCCGAGCACGGGCAGAAGCGAGAGCAGCGCCATGATGGCGCCCGCCAGCAGCGGCGCAGTCAGGCCGAGCAGCCAGAAGATCACCCCGCCAAGCGCTCCCTGGATCAGCGCAACCAGCATGATCCCTTTGATCGTCCCGCGAACCGCCAGGGTGAATGTGTCCAGGATCTCGGCGGCGTGGCTCGGGCGCAGCGGCAGCGCGTCGCGAATGCGTATGTTCAGCTCGTCACCGTCGCGCAGGAAAAAGAACAGCAGGTACAGCATCACGAGCAAGCTCGCGGCGAACTCCAGCGTCAACTGACCGATGTTGATCGCGTGCCCCGCCAGCTGCTGGCCGGCCGGGACGACCAGGCCCGACAGGCGCTCCTTCAGGGCCGAGAAATCTATGCCGGCCAGGCGATCCGACAGGGAAGCGGCCCAGTCGGGCAGCGCGGATCTCAGCTGCTGCAGGGGATGAGCCAGATTGATCTCCCCGGACTGAACGCGCTGATAGAGCTCGCCTCCCTGGTCGATGAGCGAAGCGATGACGACCCCGACGGGGATCAGGACCATGACGATCACGACGACGACGGTGGAAAGTGCGGCAAGGTTGCGCCATGCCGGGAACGTTGCCACGCAACGTCGATAGAATGGCGCGAAGATGATCGCCAGCAGCGTGGCCCACAACAGGGCGCCAGAGAATGGCCAAAGCAGCCAGCCAAACGCGACGGAGATCACGCCAAGCCAGACGAGGAATGAGCGGTCTTCCGATGTTCTCACGTGTCGCCGGCCCTCCCGTCGCGCCTCTCGTGACGTTGCTATCACAGGACTGTGGCGGAGCAGCAAGTCACGCCCCGCCTCCGTCGCGCCGGTGGCCGAATTGGGTGCGGTCCGTCAGTTGCCGGCCTTCGCGGCCCAATCGGCGCGCTTGATGCGTCCTGCAAAGGTGGCGGGGCCGGAGCTGCCGGCCTTGTAGACGAAGGCCTCGCCTTCCTGCACGTCGCCGGCCTCCTTGCCGAAGGCATCGGCGATGTTGGTCTTGTGGGTGACCAGGAAATTGTTGGTGCCGGCTTTCGGTGGCACGTCGACGAGCTGACGCACGGACTGTCCGGCCTTGGCATTGGCGCCGGTCGGATTTGCCATTCCCGACGCGCTGGCGTTGCTGCTGTCCGTCAACGCGTCAACCGGCTTGACCTCGCCGCCCGAGATCAGCTTGCCGGCCTCGATCGCGCGGTTGAGCCGGCTCGTATAGACATTGCCGATCGGGATCGCGAGCTCCTTGACGGCCGCCCCGATCTGCCGCGCCATGTCCCTGCCCTGGTCGCTGAGCTGACGCTGGGCGTTCATATCGTCGAACTTGAAGGGGTAGACGTCCTTTTGGCTGTCGTCGGTGGCAGTGTGCCGAAAGATCAGGACAAAGCCGCCTTGCTTGAGCGAGGCGATGAGCTCCGGCGTATCGGCCGCGGCGGGGCGGGACATTCCAGCGAGACAAACAACGAGTGCGAGGCGGCAAAGCACGTTCATGCGTAAAATCCTCTATTGCAAAAAGCCCCAGAGGATCGTGACGCGCAACGCCGTGGATTTCAATTCTCGATTGCCGAGCGGGATCGAGTTCCCGAGAGGTTCCCGATCAGACTGCCAGCCGCCGTGATGCCGCCAGGCCAGCTAGCGCCTCCTCAAGCTTCTCCCAGTCGAGCGGCTTGATCAGAAATCCGTTCATGCCTGCCTCGAAGCAGGCATAGCGATCCTCCACCAGGGTATTGGCGGTGAGCGCGAGGATCGGTGTGTGGTGGCCGCCGGTGGCGGCCTCATGCGCGCGGATACGTTTCGTCGCCTCGATGCCGTCGAGCTGCGGCATCTGGATATCCATCAGCACGAGATCATAGGGCGTGCCGGCCGATGACGCGGCGAGCCAGGATTCCAGCGCCGCCTCGCCGTGGACGGCGATGACGACGCGATGGCCGAGTTTCGTCAGCAGCGAGCGCATCAAGAGCGCGTTGATCTCGTTGTCCTCGGCGACGAGGATCGACAGGCCCTTTGCCCGTGTCGCGCCGGCCGCTTCAACCGCCGGTTCCGGCGCGAGATCGGGTGAGGCGACCTCCGGCGTCGGCGCGAGGCGGGCGGCGAGCGAGGCTGCCCGCAGCGGCTTCACCAGAAAGCCGGTGAAGGCCGGCGACAGCTTTTCATGGCGCGAGCTCGACGTTAGCAGCACGAGGCGCTGTGGCGCATGCGCGCGGGCCATGGCGCCCAGATGGTCGGCCACGGCAGGCCCGATCGCACGATCGATCAGCACTGCGTGCCATGACCGTTCGGGCAGCAGTGCTTCGGCGACCGCCGCATCTGCGACCATGCAGGTCTGGCCGCCCCAACGCTCCAGGCGCCGCGCGATCAGCGAGGCCTCGATGCCGTCGGCGACCAGGAGCATCGACTTGCCGGCGAGGTCCGGGCTCGGAAAGGCCGTCTGTCCCGCGCTTTCCTGCGATGGCGGAAGCGGCACCGCGATCTCGAAGGTTGAGCCTTTGCCTGGCTCGCTCGTGAGCGTGATCCGGCCGCCCATGCGCTTGACGATGCGCTCGCTGATGGAAAGGCCGAGCCCGGTGCCGCCATAGGTGCGGGCGACGCGCTCGTCGGCCTGCTCGAACTCGCGGAAGATGCGTTGCTGTGCTTCCGGTGCAATGCCGATGCCGGTGTCGCGGACCAGGAAGCTGATCTCGTTCGGCCAGATGCCGGGCTCGACGATCAGCGCGACGCCGCCGCTTCCCGTGAACTTGATGGCGTTGCCGGCGAGATTGAGCAGCACCTGGCGCAGCCGCGCGGCATCGCCGACGACCTCGAGCGGCAGGCGCTCGTCGACATAGGCGGCGATCTCGAGCTGCTTTGCCTGCGCGCGCGGCGCGAGCAGCTCGGTGATCTCCTCGACCAGGGGCGAGAGCGAGAACGGGCGTTGCTCCAGATCGAGCTTGCCCGCTTCGATCTTGGAATAGTCGAGCAGCTCCTCGATCAGCGCCATCAGCGCTTCGCCTGACGTCTTCACCGCCCTGGCGTAGGTCGTCTGCTCCGGCGTCAGCGTGGTGTCGAGCAACAGGCCGCCCATGCCGATGATGCCGTTCAGCGGCGTGCGGATCTCGTGCGAGGCCATCGCCAAAAAGCGCGACTTGGCGCGGTTGGCGGCGTCGGCCTGGTCACGCGCGTCGGATAGCGCGCGTTCGGTCTCGGTGCGATCGGTGACGTCGCGTCCGACGCTCTGCAATTCGGCGGGCTGTCCGGCGTCGAGGCGGACGTAGTCCTCGCGCCAGGCAATCCAGCGCGCGCCGAGCGGGGTTGCGATCTTCTGGTCGTGGATGCGCGTGCCGTTGCTCTCGCGCGCGCTGTCGCCCTGCTCCAGCACGTCGAAGTCGAAACGCGTGCCGACCAGCGCGCTGCGTGCCTGTCCGGCGAGTGCGCAATAGGCCTCGTTGGCAAAGGTGATGCGGCCGCTCGTGTCGCGCAGCACGATGAGATCGCCCTGCTGTTCGAACAGGCTGCGGGCGCGTTCTTCCGCTTCCTTCAGCTCCCAATTGCGGTCGATCAGCGCTTCGTTGTGAGCGGCGAGCGTACGCAGCCGCTTGTTGACGAAGCGCAGGCGCATGCTCAGCGTCGCAAGGCCGAGGCAGGCGAGCGCGAACAGCAGGCTCGCGCCGATCGCAAAGGCGTGGGGATCATAGCCGGAGTTCTCCGACCGGCTGCCGGACACGAAACCATAGGCGCCGCCGAAGGTCGCCGAGAAGATCATGAAGGAGCGGATCGCAAAGGCAATTCGGGGATGCTGTCGCCTGAAGCGGCGCATGCGCACCTTGATCCGGAACGTCCGACCCATCGTCACCCCGACTCTTGTTCGAATTCCTGCCACCCGCCGTCTGTGACGATGTCGCGCCGACCTTGCGAACAGCTTGAGGCTTTGGCGCCGCCTCCAAACAGGACTAACGAGGTGTTAACGCCTCAGAGCGAGGCGGCCTGGAGCGGGAGCGGGCGATGGCCGCCATGAGCGCCGACGATCAGCGCCGCCGCCTCGCGCTGCGAGAACGACTTCGAGCGCACATAGATGCGGTAATCGGCGGGGCCCTCGGTGGAGAGGTAGACCACCGGCCCGCCGTCGACCGGCTGCGCGGCAATCGAGACGAGGCGCGTCGATGAATTGGCCTGGCAGGAGTCCGGCTCGGAACCTAGGCCGTCGTCGACCACGGCGAAGTCTGCCGCGTCAGCATCATCGGTGATCTGGACCCGCACCGTGGCGCGCTCCGGATCTTCGGTGAAGGCGACGTGCACGCCGGCGGTCCAGAACAGCGAGGTCAGCTCGACCGAGGTGTCGCCGAGCGCGATGCAGGGATGTGAGACCGATCCGATCTCGCCGCGGGCGAATGCAACAGCGGCTAGGAGGGGAATAACCGAGGTCAGGATCTTGAAACGCAACATGACACTCTACTCGCCGGGGCCCGGGGGAACTCATTGAGCCCTATGGTTTGCAGAGCGTAAAGGAAACTCGTTACCGCCGGGTTGATGCGCGCAATGATCAAGCCAGCTGGCGCACATCCTCCGCGAGTGCGCGATAGGAAAGTGCTTCGGCCAGATGCAGCCGGCCGATCTTGTCGGCATGATCGAGATCGGCCAGCGTGCGCGCCACCCTAAGCACCCGGTGATAGCCGCGCGCCGACAGCCGCATCGTCTCGGCGGCGTCGCGCAGCAATTTCTGACCCTGCGCGTCCGGTTTTGCGATCTCCTCCAGCACGGAGGCGGGGGCCTCCGCATTGGTGCGGACATTGGGCAGTCCGGCATCGGCATAACGCGCGAGCTGGATGTCGCGCGCCGCCGCGACGCGCGCGGCGACCTCGGCCGATCCCTCCGCCGGCGGCGGCAGGATCAAATCGGCCGCGGTCACGGCCGGCACCTCGATGCGCAGATCGATGCGGTCCATCAGCGGGCCCGAGATGCGCGCCTGGTAATCGCCGGTGCAGCGGTCGATGCGGCCACGCTTGCAGGCATAGCCGGGCTCGAACGCGTTGCCGCAGCGGCACGGATTCATCGCCGCGACCAGCATGAAGCGAGCAGGGTAGGTGACGCGGTGATTGGCGCGCGACACGGCGACCTCGCCGTTCTCCAGCGGTTGCCGCAGCGAATCCAGCACGCGCGGATCGAATTCGGGCAGCTCGTCGAGGAACAACACGCCCTGATGCGCCAGCGAGATCTCGCCGGGCCTCGCGCGCATGCCGCCGCCGGTGAGCGCGGCCATGCTGGCGGAATGATGCGGCGAGCGGAACGGCCGCCGTGCCGTCAACGCGCCGCCTTCGATCTCGCCGGCGACGGACGCGATCATCGAGACCTCGAGCAGTTCGCCCGGCGACAGCGGCGGCAGAATCGAGGGCAGGCGCGCCGCCAGCATCGATTTGCCGGCACCGGGCGCGCCGATCATGAGCAAATGATGCCCGCCGGCAGCCGCGATCTCCAGCGCCCGCTTGGCGCTCTCCTGACCCTTGATGTCGCGCAGGTCGAGCGTGGAGGTGGCGGCTTCGTGGACCTTCGGTGAGGGCCGCGACAGCACCTGCGTGCCCTTGAAATGGTTGGCGATCTGGATCAGCGAGCTTGCTGCGATGATCTGGATGTCCGGGCTCGCCCAGGCCGCTTCGGAGCCGCAAGCCGCCGGGCAGATCAGGCCTTCCTCGCGCATATTGGCGCCGATGGCGGCGGGAAGAACGCCGGCCACGGGCGCGATCGAGCCGTCGAGCCCGAGCTCGCCGAGAACCGTGAAGCCGGTCAGCGCGTCCGGCGGGATCGCGCCGATCGCCGCCATCAGGCCGAGCGCGATCGGCAGGTCGTAATGGCTGCCCTCCTTGGGCAGGTCCGCCGGCGCCAGATTGACGATGATCCGGCGCGCGGGCAGCGCCAGGCCCGAGGCGATCAGCGCCGAGCGCACCCGCTCGCGCGCCTCCGACACCGCTTTGTCCGGCAGGCCGACGATGGCGAAGGCCGGCAGGCCCGGCGCGACCTGCACCTGCACGTCGACCGCACGGGCCTCGATCCCCTCAAAGGCGACGGTGGAAACCCGCTGTACCATGCTCGAACCAGCCTGCCCCTTTCGCACAATTAGGGGTAGCAGAGCCTGGCTCTTTTCGCAAGAACAATACGGGAACGATCTCGGAGCGCGAGCAAACCCTAACCAAGCGTAAACGCTGCGCCGACACTACGTCTCGAATGCCAGCTTCTGTCCTCAGCACATTCCAACGAATGTCCGTTACTCCTAGGGCTGCGGGATGGGCCGTGGTCTAACGGGTGAACAGTTCAAATGCTTGCAAATCGCCGGAGAAGCGAACGTCGGATGTGCAGCCGGCTCGCCAAGATCCATTTTGGCGCGGGTTCGCTGCCGCGGGACTGCACGATCACGGATATCTCGGATGGCGGCGTGAAAGTGGTGGCGGAATTCTTGGAAGTGCCGCCGCAATTCACCATCATCTTCGCGCCCGACTATTCGCGGCAATGCCGCCTGCGCTGGCGCATCGGCTGCGAGTTCGGCGCCGAATTCACCGACTAGGGTCTCTGGCAGCGCGTCCTTAACGGGACTTTAGCGTTAATCGGTAAGCATCTCTGATCAGTTGCCGAGTGATCAGAGTATGTCCAAGCGTTCGTCCCTCGCCTCACCCGCGGCGAGATTGCTGCTTCCCGCACTCCTGGTGCTCACCCTCGGCGGCTGCCAGACCGCCGGCATCGAGGACGTGACCGGCGCGCTCGGCGGCAAGCAAGAACCCGCCGCCAAATCCAATACCAAGGCCGACGCCACGCCGGAGATGGACGCACTTCGCGAGCGCTACCGCGCCAAGCCCAGCGATCCCGCAATTGTCCTCGAATACGGCAAGGCGCTGCGCGAGTCCGGCCAGCGCGCGCAGGCGGTCGCGGTGTTCGAGCAGGCCGTGCTCGCCCATCCCAGCAACAAGACGCTGCTCGCCGGCTATGGCCGCGCGCTCGCCGACAACGGCACTTTCCAGCAGGCCTTCGACGTCCTCGGCCGCGCCCATTCGCCCGAGGATCCCGACTGGCGCATCCTGTCGGCGCAGGGCGCGGCGCTCGATCAGCTCGGCCGCAACGAGGAAGCGCAGCAATATTACGCCGCGGCGTTGAAGATCGTGCCGAACGAGCCGACCGTGCTGTCCAATCTCGGCCTGTCCTATATGCTGCAGAACAATCTGCCGAAGGCCGAACAGGTGCTCGGCCGCGCTTATCAGCGCAATCAGAGCGATGCGCGGGTCCGCGCCAATCTCGCGCTCGTGCTGGGATTGCAGGGCCGCGAGGCCGAGGCCGAAATCCTCGTGAAGGCAGATTTGCCGCCGGACCAGGCCGCGGCCAAGGTCACGGCGCTGCGGCAGCTGCTCGCGAAGAAGCAACAGCGGGCGGACAAGCAATAGTCCGCCCCCTTTGGTGGACGCTTACGACGCCTTGCGATGCGGGGCTGATCCCCGCCCCGACTTGCCCTTCAGCTTCTTCAGCAGCGCTTCGAGCAACGAGCGCTTCGGCTTCTTCACCTCGCCGCGGCCGGCGAGGCGGTTCGCCATGTTCTGAAACAGCGCGGTGGTGCGGTGGTTCTTGGAGACTTCCGCGATCATCTGGCCGTTGTTGGCCGCGGTCGAAAACAGCTTCGAATCGAACGGGATCACCGCGATCGGCTGGCTCTCCATGGTCTTGGCGAACGCCTTGACGTCGATCTCCGCGCGCTTGTGCATGCCGACCTGGTTGAGGCAGTACAGCGGCGGCCGGTCGTTCGGTCGCGCTGCTTTCAGCACGCTCAGCATGTTCTTGGTGTTGCGCAAATTGGCGAGATCGGGCTCGGCGACGATCACGATGTCGTCGGCATTCACCAGCGCGCGCCGCGTCCAGCCGGACCATTGGTGCGGGACGTCGAGCACGATGCAGGGCGTGGTCATGCGCAGCGTGTCGAATATGGCGTCGAAGGCCTCAGCGCCGAAATCGTAGACGCGGTCGAGCGTGGCAGGGGCAGCGAGCAGGCTGAGGCGCTCGGTGCATTTGGCCAACAGGCGCTCCATCAACGCGGTGTCCGGCCGGTCCTGCGACAGCACCGCGTTGGCGATGCCCTGCATCGGATCCTGATTGTAGTCGAGGCCCGCGGTGCCGAAGGCGAGGTCGAGGTCGATCACGACCGAATCGAGCGAAAGGTCGCGAGCGATGGTCCAGGCCACATTATGCGCGACGGTGGAGGCCCCGACGCCGCCCTTGGCGCCGACCACTGCGATGACGCGCCCGGTGATGATGGCCTCGGAGGCCGAGAACAGGCTGCAGATCGAGCGAACGATGTCGAGGGTTTCGACCGGTCCGACCACATAGTCGTTGACGCCGCGGCGAACCAGCTCGCGATAGGGCGCGGTGTCGTTGGGATTGCCGATCACGACCACGCGGGTGCCGGGGTCGCAGACGCCGGCGAGGTCGTCGAGCCCCTCGAGGATGTCGCGCGTTCCGTCGGATTCGATCACGATCACGTTCGGCGTCGGCATCGATTCATAGACTTCGATCGCCGCGGCAAGTCCACCGTCCTTGGCGGTGAGGTGCGCCTTGGCGAGCCGGCGGTCCTGCCCCGCCGCGGTCACCGCGGCGAGCGTCTTCTCGGTCTCGCAAAACGCCTGCACCGAGATGCGAGGAACCGGCGCAATGTGTTCCTCGGGATGCCCTTGGTCGTTCGCGTCGTCGTCGAAGCTTGTCATTTGCCGATATCGCTGAGTTTGGCCTTGTCGGTCTCGGGTGAGGGAGTCGCGATCGCCGCGCCCTTGCGGTAACGCTCGAAGGCGATGTCGCGTCGCGCGGTATAAGCGGGGGTCTCGGATCGCGGCTGCTCGAGGTCGGCGGGGTTGTCGATCATCGCCGCGAGATTGCGCTGGCTGGCACAGCCCAGGTTGAAATAGGGCCGGTTCTCGTTGTAGCCGGGATCGAGGATGTTGGGCCCGACGTCTTCCGGCCACAGCCCGCAGGGCCCGGCCACCGCGGCAATCCTGGAATAGCTCAGGCGGATGGTGGGCAGCAGCCCGGGATCTTCAGGGCGGTAGGGATGCTGGACGATGGCGCGCGATGGCACGCCGCCGGCTGTGAGCACGGATCGGATCTCATGATAGGTCGCGGCCGCCGCGCGCGCATTCGCGCTGTCGACGGGGACGTCGACGACGACGGAGCCGGTGCCTTCGCGCACCCAGTCCCGCGCGATGCCCGCGACGTCCGAATGCTGTGCGGCGGAGAGGCCGCCCCTCGCCTTGCCGACGAAGATCACGGTCGACTTCTTGCCTTCCTGAACCGCAATGGGGTGACGCTGACGATAGTCGGTCGGCACCGTCTGGGTGACGATCTCGCCGGTGGTGTTGCAGGCGCCCAGCATGACGGAGAGGCCCGTCAGTGCCAGCGCGATCTGCAGCTTGCGATATCGATCGGCTGATGTTGTGGTCATCGCCTGGTCCCCTCTTGCCCCGTGTCTTGTCCGGTCCCCAAACCGTCCGTCTCAGTCGATGATGAAGCCGAAATCACCCGGCGAACCGCTGATCGGATCGACGCGGCGCGCGATGCCATAAAGACGATTCATGCGGCCGAGCAGCGCCGACTGCGCGTCAGAGGCCGGCGCGAAGCCGTCGTCGGGCCGCGACAATTCCTTCTGGGCGACCGCGCGCACCACATAGGGCGTCACGATCACCATCAGCTCGGTCTCGTTGTTGACGAAGTCCTGGCTGCGGAACAGCGCGCCGATGATCGGCACCTGGTCGACACCGGGTAGGCCGTTGATCGCCTGCCTGGTCTTCTGCTGAATCAGGCCGGCCATCGCCATCGAGCCGCCGGAGGGAATTTCCAGCGTGGTCTCGGCGCGGCGGGTCTGGATCGAAGGAATGGTGATCGAGTTGGTTGAGGTCGAGGACACCGCCTGCGTCAGCGTGATCGAGTTGGTATTCGACAGCTCGGAGACCTCGGTCATCACGCGCAGGCTGATGCGGCCTTCGCTCAGCACGACCGGGGTGAAGTTCAGGGAGATGCCGAACTTCTTGTAGGTGACCTGGGTGGTACAGACGTGGGTGACAGGATCGCAGGCATAGCCTGAGGGAATCGGAAATTCACCGCCGGCGATGAAGGTAGCGGATTCGCCCGAGATCGCCGTCAGACTCGGCTCAGCGAGCGTGCGCATGACGCCGGCGCTTTCCATCGCGCGCATCGTGGCGCTGACGGTGGCGACGCCCTTGGCGAGGCCTGCGACGCCGAGCCCGTTGCTACCGACGATCGGTCCGCCCGCGACCGAGAACGGATTGGAATTGTTGAAGTTCACCACCGCGGTGCCGGCGTTCAGGCTGGCGCTGAGATCGACGCCGAGCTGCTTGACGATGTCGCGGCGCACTTCGCCGACGACGACCTTGAGCATCACCTGGTCGCGGCCGCGCACGACGATGTTGTTGACGACCTTGTCCGAGCCGCCGACGAGTTTTGCGGCGACATCGCCGGCCTGCTGTGCCTCGACCGGGCTGGATACCGAGCCGGTCAGCATCACGCTGTCGCCGACGCCTTCGATCTGCACGCCCGGCAAGGACTGGCGCAGCGCCGTGCGCATGCCGTTGAGATCGCGCTTCACCGCGATGTCATAGGCGGCGACCTGCTGGCCGTCGGCGGCGAAGAACACGACGTTGGTCTGGCCGACCTGGCCGCCGATGATATAGGCGCGCTGGGCCGAGCGAATGACTGCATTGGCGATCTTGGGATCGGCCACCAGCACGTCCTTGACCTCGCGGGGAAGGTCGATGACGACAGATTTGCCGACGCCAAGCGAGAGAGAACGCGTCCTCGCCGACGCGATCGTTGCGACCGGTGACACACCGAGATCCGGCGCCTGCATCGGGGCCTGGTCGCCGACCGGCGCATCCGCGGCGCTGACCTGATTCGGGGCTGCGAGCAGCCCCAGCATCAGCATCGTCCCCGCCAGGAACGAGCGCGCGCGCTTCCCCCCAATGCGCAGGCCCGTCCGATCATCCCCGTCCTTCATGCTATCCCCATCATCACTTCTGTGACGTCAGTTGCCGCGCCTGTACCCCGTAGCGGATCACGTTGACGCCGTCGGAACGCTTGGCCGTCTGTTCCTCGACCGGGTCGTCCACGGCCTTGGCGTCGACGATGCTCCGCAGCGCGAGCTGGAGCGTGCCGCCCTGGCGCGCGGCCGACAGCGTGGCGACCTGGTCCGGCTTGAGCTCGAGCGTGACGGTCTTGCCGATCACGGCGTTCTGGCCGTCTTTTTCCTTCGGCGCCTGGTCGATCGCGAGCACGCGGATGTTGCTCAGGATGACCTCGGACAGGATGAGTTCGTTGCCGCCGTTCACAGCATCGGGACTCTTCAGGCGGCGGGTCAGGACGATGTCGACGCGGTCGTTCGGCAGGATGAAGCCGCCGGCCCCGGTCTCGGCCGAAATCTCGGTGGAGACGGCGCGCATGCCCGAGGGCAGGATCGCGGCCATGAATCCGGAGCCTTCGGCCTTGACCAGCTTCTGCTCGCGGATCGGCTCACCCTGCATCAGGGGGACGCGCGCGATCGAACCGGCGATCTGCGTTTGGGCTTCGGGCCTGCTGTCGCGGCGGATGAAGGCGCTGCTCGCGGTGGCGGCCGGCCAGGTCTGCCATTGCAGATCCTCGGGCTTGACCGCCTGGCCGAGCTGGATGTCGTTTTTCGCGATGAGGACGTCGACCGTCGCCAGCTTCTCGGCCACGGCCACAACGGGCGTGGGGGCATTCTGATAGCCGCTCGCCAGATACGCAGCGACGCCGCCGGCGGCCAGCGCGATGGCGAGAACGACAATGCGTGCGGTGTTCATACGCTTTTACTCATACGCGGGGCACTCGAACCGCACCTGGCGTGTTCCCCCGTGTCGATGAGTAGGGAGTAAAAGTATAAGGGGTGTTGCGAGGCCGAACGCGATGACCAGTCACGATGCTGGTTTTCGGCAGATGGTGAACGCGGCGTTATCCGGTCGGCCAGCGGCCCCGTAGTTTCACGCAGTGCGCGGCACGCGCGTAGACGCGGCGCCTCATGGTGAACGGCTGGTTAGTGATGGGGATCGCGACGGTCTACTGCGATGCCAAAGAGATCGCAGTAGCGCGCCACAATGTAGCTGTCGTCCCTGCGAAACGCAGGGACCCACACCTCAGGGAGGAGGTACCGTGCGAGCTGGCAACCCCGAACTTTCTGTCGCTGGGACCCGGATCTGCGCGCGCTGAGGCGTGCTTGTCCGGGACGACAACCGGGCGTCAATGCCTGAAGTGCCGCGTGCCCGTGAACACCATGGCGATGCCGTGCTCGTCGGCGGCCTTGATCACCTCATCGTCGCGCATGGAGCCGCCGGGCTGCACCACGGCCGTGGCGCCGGCTTCGATGCAGGCGAGCATGCCGTCGGCGAAGGGGAAAAATGCATCCGAGGCTACCACCGAGCCCTTGGTGAGCGGCTCGGCGAGCTTCAGCTCGCTCGCCGCGTCCCGGGCCTTGCGCGCCGCGATCCGCGCTGAATCCACCCGGCTCATCTGGCCCGCGCCGATGCCGACGGTGGCGAGATTCCTGGCGTAGATGATGGTGTTGGACTTGACGTGCTTGGCGACGCGGAACGCAAACTTCAGGTCGCGCATCTCGGCTTCGGTCGGCGCACGCTTGGTCACGACCTTGAAGGTCATGTCGTCGACCACGGCATTGTCGCGGCTCTGCACCAGCAGGCCGCCGGCAACCGTCTTGGCGGTCAAGCCCGGCGTGCGCGGATCGGGCAGGCTGCCGGCGAGCAGCAGGCGCAGGTTCTTCTTGCCGCCGATGATGGCAATCGCTTCCTCGCTGGCGTCGGGTGCGATGATCACCTCGGTGAAGATTTTCGTGATCTCGCGCGCGGTATCGGCGTCGAGCGCTCGATTCATCGCGATGATGCCGCCGAAGGCGGAGGTGGAATCGCAGGCCAGCGCCTTGCGATAGGCGCTGACGAGGTCGGAGCCTTCCGCCACGCCGCAGGGATTGGCGTGCTTGACGATGACGCAGGCCGCGGTGCGCTTGGCGTCGAACTCGCCGATGCATTCATAGGCCGCATCGGTGTCGTTGATGTTGTTGTAGGAGAGCTCCTTGCCCTGGAGCTGGCGCGCAGTCGAGACGCCCGGGCGCTTGTCCGGCGTCGCGTAAAACGCCGCCGTCTGGTGCGGGTTCTCGCCATAGCGCAGCGACTGGATCAGCCGGCCGCCGAAGGCGCGGAAGTCGGGCGCCTCGATTTCGAGCTGGCGGTTGAACCAGTTCGAGATCGCGGCATCGTAAGCGCCGGTGCGCGCATAGGCCTTTGCGGCAAGCCGCCGGCGCAGCTTCAGCGTGGTCGCGCCGTTGTTCGCGGCGAGCTCGTCGAGCACGGACTTGTAGTCCTCGGCCTCGACCACGACCGCGACGTCGTCATGGTTTTTGGCGGCGGCGCGGATCATCGCGGGGCCGCCGATGTCGATGTTCTCGATGCAATCCTCGAAGCCGGCGCCCTTGTCGACGGTCGCCTCGAACGGATAGAGGTTGACGACGAGCAGATCGATCGGCGCGATGCCATGCGCCTTCATCGCCTCCGCGTGCTCCTTGTTGTCGCGGATCGCGAGCAGGCCGCCATGCACCTTCGGATGCAGCGTCTTGACGCGTCCGTCCATCATCTCGGGAAAGCCGGTGAGGTCGGAAACATCTTTCACTTTGAGACCGGCCGCAGCGATCGCCTTGGCCGTGCCGCCAGTCGAGACCAGCTCGACATCATGCGCGGCAAGCGCCTTGGCGAACTCGATCAGGCCGGATTTGTCGGAAACAGAAAGCAGAGCGCGAGTGACGCGGCGGGGATGGTCAGTCATGAGCAAGATCCTCTGTTCAGGGAGTGTCTATGCCCAGGCGCGCGGCAGATATGTGTCGCGCTTCCCGATGGTGCTCCATCCAAGGTCGCCAGTCGCGCGAGCGAGGGCTCGATAGCAGTTTTCGGCCCAGTTCACAACGATCAGATTGAGCTGAAATACACGCGCCTAGAGCGGTAGTTCCGGCTCCCGCCGCGCATTTCTTCGGGCATTGGTCACTGCTGGCGAAGCGGTGGAACGCACAAAGCTCCAGCGGATCGAGGGCGCCTGCCGCGCGTCCTGCCGGATCACGATCTGGGCGGTGCGGCGCGGGCCGTCATTGCCGGCCAGGAACACACTGTCCTCGAGGTCGACCTTGTCGTCGAGCGCCTCGAAGGTCCAGACGTCGCGGTTCGGCAGCACCAGCATGACGCCGCGCGCATCCGACAGCCGGCTCGCCTTCACTGCGGGATGCAGATGGAAGCGCAGCGCGAAATCGGCATCCGCCCCCTTGAAACGTCCGCCCTGTGGCGGCGACAGCGTGTCCTCGCCGTCGATGCGCGCGCCGTCATTGGCGATCATCAGCACGCGGCGATGGATCGCGCCGAACTTGGCGAGATAGCCGTCATGCGAGGTCGTGAGCAGTGTGCCGTTCTGCACGATCTCGCGGTAGCTCTCGACCTCGACGGGCCCGCTGGTGACCGGCGAGCCGTGCAGGAGCCGCTTCATCGCCGACATCTCAACGAACTGGCATGACGAGGCGTCGTGATAGGTCAGCGTCGAATGCGCCGCTGTGCCGCGTGCGAACGGCCGCCAATTGTCGCGGCCCGTGGTCGGCATGCCGCAATTGGTGACGATGCGGCTGATGCCGGAGGACAGTTCGAACGACAGACAGCCGGCATGGGCGTCGTGACTGACGCCGGCCGGCGGCGGCGGGCCGGTGTCGATGATCACAGTGGTCTGGCCGGCATCGAGGCGCTGAAAGCCGGTATGCGGCATGTTCGCCATCGGCACGCCGTGGGTGTCGTCATAGGCGAGCAGCGTGGCGAGGAGGTCCGAGGATGTCGCGCTCATGCCGTTGAACAGCGCGAAATTTCCGTCGCCATGCCGGAAGAAACGCAGCATCGGCATCATGCGGTCGATCGCGTTGAGCAGTGCCGGCGGTGGCGCGATGTTGCGCGCGGCAAAGGTCTGCCGCAGCGGCAGCAGGTCGATTAGGAGTTCGATCAGCGCGCCGGGATTGCGGGAGATGTGCCCGCCATCGGGCAGGATCTGCCGCTGCAATTCGTCCGACAGCTTCTTCGATGCGCTGCGGATGTGACTCGCCTGGTTGGCCAGGCACAAGGCCGCATAGCACAGCGCGATCAGCACCTGGAGTTTCGGCACCCCGTCCGGAATGTTGACCATGGTGTAGCGCAGGAAACGGATCTCGCGCGCCAGCGCGCGCAAGTAGCGGCGGTAGAATTTGTTGTCGGTCTCGTTGAGCACCAGCGGCGCCTGCGACAACAGCGAGATCACACGTCGGGCCAGCACATCGGCGCGGCGCGCGACCGGGCGCCGCTTGTTGGCGGGGTTGGCGATCCAGTCTTCGATCAGCGCGCGCGCATTCGCCCGTGTCAGCGCAGTGTCGGCGGCGCGCAAATGGCGCAGCCAGCCGAAGCCGAGCAGCGCGACCTCCCAGTCTTCCGACGGCGGCTCGAGATCGAAGATCGAGCGGCCGTGGCAATTGACGATCTTGCCGGCAAAGACGAAACGGCCGGCATAGATTTCGGCGGCGCGAGTCGCATCCGCGGTGCGCAAATCGTGTGGCGCGATGATCAGCCGGTCGGTGCGGCCGGGCCAGACCCGCGACAGCGCAACGGAACCGCCGCTCGCGCGCGCGAGCATGTTCCGCGCGAAGCGGTTCATGACCAGCGTCGAGATACGTCTGCGTTGAGCGACCGACACGCCTTGCCTTGAAGGGGAGAGGATTAGCGACGAATCCCTATTAATCCCAAAATCGGCCGTCTGACACCACCTTGAACGTGTGCGAATCAGCGTCGGGGTCGCAAAATCCGGTGCAAAATCAGGATTTAACGAGCCGGGCCGCAAAAAATCCGTCGAGCCCGCCGAGCTTGGGATCGGCGTTCGGCAGATGGCTGGGCAAAGTGCGCAGGTCGCCCTCGGCGGTGATGATTTCGTCGAGGCCCGCGACCTCCGACGCCGCGATCGGGACGCGGCAAAGCGCAGGCTCGGCCGCCAGCAGCGTCGTCACGGCCTGCTCGCCTTCCTCGGGTTCCAGCGAGCAGGTGCAATAGACCAGCGTCCCGCCAGGCTTGAGCAACGATACCGATTTTCGCAGCAGCCGCTGCTGGAGCGCGGTCAGGGCGGCGATGTCGGATTCCTGCCGCAGCCACGCCACGTCGGGATGACGCCGGATCGTGCCGGTCGAGGTGCAGGGCGCATCGATCAAGATGCCGTCGAAACCCTCGGCAGGGCCGGCCCACTCCACGGCGTCAGCGACGACAGTCTCGGCCTGGAGCGACAGCCGCGCCAGGTTTTCGCGCAGCCGCGCCACCCGGGCCGGCGAACGGTCGATCGCCGTGACATGCGCGCCTGATTGCGCCAGTTGTGCGGTCTTGCCGCCGGGAGCGGCGCAGAGATCGGCGATGGATTTGCCTTTAATGTCGCCGAACAGCCGGGCGGGCAGCGCGGCGGCGGCATCCTGCACCCACCATTGTCCTTCGGCGAAGCCGGGCAGCATGGTCACCGAGCCGTGCAGCAGCATCCGCACCGTCCCGGTCGGCAGCGTCTCGCCATGCAGGCGGCTCGCCCATTGCGCGGCATCCGACTTCACGGTGAGATCGAGCGAGGGCTCATGGCCGAGCGCCAGCGCCATGTCTCGTGCGGTCGCCTCGCCATAATGCGCGCTCCAGCGCGCGAGAAGCCAAGGCGGCAGGTCCAGCGATTGCGTGGCGACCTCCTCGACCAGCGCCTTGCCCTCGCGCGCGCAGCGGCGCAGCACGGCATTGACGAGGCCGGCATAGCGCGCAGCGCGCCGGTCGGATTGCACCAGGCGAACGGAGAGGTCGACGGCGGCGTGGTCGGGTACGTCCATCCAGAGGATCTGCGCCGCACCGATCAGCAGCGCGCTCTGCGCGCGCGGCGCGTCGGAGGGAATGCCCTTGTCGAGCAGGAGGGAGAGAACATGGCCGAGCGTGCCGAGCCGGCGCAGCACGGTGGCGACCAAGCGCCGCATCAGCGCGCGGTCACGGTCGGCCAGCGTCTTCAGTCCGGGATGGGCACCGCTGCCGTCGAGTTGATCGTCAAGCGTGCGGTGCTTGTGCAGCACGCCGTCGACGATGTCGGCGGCAATCCGTCGCGCCGCAAGACCGGGCACTTCGGACGGAGGGGCGAAACGTTGAGATGGCATGCGGAAGCAAGGTTCTGAACAGCGGCAGTTCCGCCGCAATGGGCGCATGCCTTGAGAACCCAATCTCTGGCACGCGAATATGCCAAATGTAAGAATCGCTTCCGGCTTTTTCAGCCCTTCCGGGGCCGATTTCAGGAATGCGTTATTGGACGTCGCGTTGTCCCTCGTCCTGCGCTAGAAAGCCACGCGATGAGTGACCAGCCGCCCATTCCCGATCGCAAGCCGCTCACGCCGGCCGCCCAGCGCGCGCTGGCCGAAGCCGAGGCGCGCCGGCAGGCCGCCGCCGAGGCCAAGGATGACGCCAAGGCCAAGGAGTTGCAGGGACCGAAGGGCCCGGAGCCCACCCGCTACGGCGATTGGGAGCGCAAGGGCATCGCCTCCGACTTCTGAGGCCTCCGCCGCCATGGCGGATCGTATCTATCCCGGCCGCTACAGATGGTGATTGTCCCTGAGATAGCGGATGACGTGCTCGCAAGCCGCGTCGGTCGACAGCTCGGAAGTGTCGATGGTGATCTCCGGGGCTTGCGGCCTCTCATAGGGATCGTCGATGCCGGTGAACGCCGGCAATTCACCGGCCCGTGCCTTGCGATACAGTCCCTTGGGATCGCGGCGCTCGCATTCGGCGAGCGGGGTCGCGACATGGATCTCGATGAACTCACCCGCTTCGACCCGCTGGCGCGCCAGCTCGCGCTCGCTGCGGAACGGCGAGATCAGCGCCACCAGCGCGATCATGCCGGCGTCGACGAACAGCGCCGCGATCTCCGCGGCACGCCGGACGTTCTCCGCCCTGTCTGCGTTGGAGAAGCCGAGGTCGCGGTTGATGCCGTGGCGAAGATTGTCGCCGTCGAGCAGCGCGGCGTGGCGGCCGAGTTCGGCAAGCCTGCGGTCGACGAGATCGGCGATCGTCGATTTGCCCGCACCGCTCAGCCCCGTGAACCAGAGCACGCAGGGCCGTTGCTGCTTCAGCCGCGCTCGCACTGATTTGTCGACGGCAAGTTGCTGCCAATGAATGTTGGTGGCGCGGCGGAGCGAAAGGTCGATCATTCCCGCCGCGGCCGTGCGGTGGCTGATCGGATCGATGAGAATGAAGCTGCCCATGTCGCGGTCGTCGCGATAGGCCTCGAACACCAGCGCCCGGTCGAGGCTGAGATGGGCATAACCGATCTGGTTGGCGTCGAGCGTGGTGGCGCTTTCCTGTGCCATGGTGTCGATGGCGATGCGATGCTTGAGCGTCGTGATGACCGCGCCGGTCGAGGCCGTGCCGCATTTGAGGAGATAGCGCCGGCCCGCGACCATGGCTTCGTCATCGAACCAGACGAGATGAGCGGCAAGCTGATCCGAGACCTCAGGTGCGGCTCCCGCCGTCAGCACGTCGCCGCGGCTGACGTCGATCTCGTCGGTCAATGTGAGCGTGACCGATTCGCCCGCCGCAGCTCGATCGCGCTCGCCGCCGGGTGCGAGAATGCGTGCGACGCGCGTCTGACGGCCCGAGGGCTGCACGGCAATGGCCTCGCCGATCGCGATCGTGCCGCTGGCGATCCGCCCGCAGAAGCCGCGAAACTCCGCGTTCGGCCGGTTGACCCATTGCACCGGCAGCCGGAACGGCCGCTGCGAGACGTCGCCGGAAACGTCGACCGATTCCAGATAGGCCGTGACGGTCGGCCCGGTGTACCAGGGCATCCGCGCGCTCACTGCCACGATGTTGTCGCCGTCGGGCGCCACGACCGGGATGCACTGCACCTGAGAGATTCCGAGCTGTCCGGCCAGGGTCAGATATTCGGCGGTGATCGACGCGAAGCGGTCTCCGTCGAATCCGATCAGGTCCATCTTGTTCACGGCAAGCACGACGTGGCGAATGCCGAGCAGCGACAGGATGTGGCTATGGCGCCGCGTCTGCGTAATCACGCCCTTTCGGGCATCGACCAGCACCACCGCGAGATCGGCGTTGGAGGCGCCGGTCGCCATGTTGCGGGTATATTGCGCATGCCCTGGTGTGTCGGCAACGATGAAGCGGCGCAGCTTGGTGGCAAAGAAGCGGTAGGCGACGTCGATCGTGATGCCCTGCTCACGCTCTGCCTGCAAGCCGTCGACCAGCAGCGCGAAATCGAGATCGCCGCCGGTGGTGCCGACCGTCCGGCTCTCGGACGCCAGCGCGTCGAGCTGATCGTCGAGCAACGTCTTGGAATCGTACAGCAGCCGGCCGACCAGCGTGCTCTTGCCGTCGTCGACGCTGCCGCAAGTGACGAAACGCAGGGTCGGGCGATCATCCTGATCCAGCCGCGGCGCATCGGAGGCGGCGATCGTGGGAGCCTCGTGATAGGACATCAGAAGTAGCCTTCCGCTTTCTTGCGCTCCATCGATGCGGGACTGTCCCGGTCGATCATGCGTCCCTGCCGTTCGGATGTGCGCGAGGCCATCATCTCCCGCACGATCTCGGGAAGGGTTGCCGCCGTCGACACCGTGGCGCCGCTGAGCGGATAGCAGCCCAGGGTACGAAATCTGACCGAACGCCACCGCGGCTCTTCGCCTGCACGCAGCGGCATCCGTTCGTCGTCCACCATGATCAGCGTCCCGTCGCGCTCGACGACGGGGCGCGAAGCCGCCAGATAGAGTGGGACGATCGGGATGTCCTCGAGCAGGATGTAGTCCCAGATGTCGAGCTCGGTCCAGTTCGACAGCGGAAACACCCGCATGCTCTCGCCGGGCGCGAGCATCGTGTTGTAAAGGCTCCACAGCTCGGGGCGCTGGTTCTTCGGATCCCAGCGATGCGCCGCGCTTCGGTGCGAGAACACGCGCTCCTTGGCGCGCGACTTCTCCTCGTCGCGGCGCGCGCCCCCGATCGCGGCGTCGAAGCCGTGATGGTCGAGCGCCTGCCGTAACGCCTGCGTCTTCATGACGTCGGTGTAGCGGGCCGAGCCGTGGGTGAAGGGGTCGATGCCCTGGCTCAATCCGTCATTGTTGGTATGGACGATCAGATCGATACCGAGTTCGCGCGCGCGGCGGTCACGAAACGCGATCATCTCGCGAAACTTCCAGGTCGTATCGACGTGCAGCAGTGGAAACGGCGGCTTGCCGGGATGAAATGCCTTCATCGCCAGATGCAGCAGCACCGAAGAGTCCTTGCCGATGGAGTACAGCATGACCGGCTTGCGGAATTCGGCCGCGGTCTCCCGGAGGATATGGATGCTTTCCGCCTCCAGTCGTCGAAGATGGCTGGCGGCGTGAAGCTGCTCGACACCCGTTCTTTCAGCGAGGACGGGTTCGGCAGTTATGGGAATGTCCAGCATGCTGATCACGCGGCCTCAGCGAACCAGTCGCCGAACAGGTGCGCCGACATTGCCGCATTCAGGCCGAGATCGCGAACGCACGCCGCGACCGAGGCTCGATAGGCGTCATTGACCCCGCAGCGCTCCAGAATCTCCAGCTGAGCTTCGCTCACCGAGGCCGTCGCACGACACTGGTAGCGATAGGCGCTATCGGAGGTGTGCAGATTGGGCACCTTGTAGATCATCGCTTCGCTCGGGAAGATGACGCGCGCGTTGTTCGCTTGCGCGTCCCCCGGTTCCCGCCATGACGTCACGGCGTTCTCGGTAAAGCTGCTCGAAAGGCCGAGGCGGTCGAACAAGACGCGCACCGACGACAGAGCCTCCTTGCTCACCTCGTAGACGTAGTGAGTAACGGCAACGCCCTGCTGCCGGGCGTAACTTGCGACGCGGGCCGCGCTGAGCGCGGCGACGACATAGTGCCGCAGCAACGTCTCTTCAGGCGCGCGCGAGATCAGCTTCTCGAGCCACGACGCCAGCGAGCTCGTCGGCTCGCGGTCGAGCATGATGAGATGCAGGCGGTGCCGCGGATAGCCCGCGTCGATCAAGAGCTGCAGCGGATTGAACAGGCTCTCGGCGAGCACGTAGGGCCCGATCGTTTCCTTGCTGAAGATGTGCGGCTCGTCGGTTGCCGAGGGGATGACCCAGGGCGTCAGCGGACGTCCAACGAGCGCTTCGCGCAAGATCGCCTTCAGCGGCTGATAATATGAAGGCATGCCGGTCATGCCGAACAGATTGCTGAGCGCGGTTGATCCCACCCTGGCTTTGCCGCATGCGAAATAGAGCATCGGAAAGTCTTGCGCGGGGCGACGCAGGAAATCTTCTGCGAGGCAGTCCGTCACTTCGCGCATCAACGTCGCGAGGGTGACGGCTCTGGTCTGGAATTCGCCAACTGGCGACAACAGCATGGTGTCGAGGGAATTATGCTGCTGCCGAACGAGATCGGCCATTCGTTCGAGCGAATCGGCTGAAGTTGCGTCGATGTTCATGTCGGGGGCCCACTGCAGGGAGTTCCACGAGCAATTGCTCATGTGGTAATTTCCAACCTACAGTTGCTGACGGTGCCGAACAACTCCGGGGAATCCCGGAGGCGCTATCCCATCTGCAACGAGCATCGGAGATATATTGCTGCTTTGCAGATTCATGCCGCGCGCACGGTGTTGAGGAACTTCGCCACTTCCGTCTTCAAGAGGCTGCTTTCGCTCGACAGCGAGCGCGCTGATGCCAAGACCTGCCCCGATGCAGCGCCGGTGGCGCTCGCGCCATGACTGACCTGGGCGATCTTGTCCGCGACTTCGACGGTTCCCTTGGCGGCTTCGCTGACGTTTCGCGCAATCTCGGCTGTCGCTGCACCCTGCTCTTCGATCGTTGCAGCAATAGTCGTTGAAATGTCCGAGATACGGGCGATGGTCGCGCCGATCTCCTTGATCGCTCCGACGGAGTCCTCGGTTGCCGATTGCATGCCGGCGATCTGCGTGCTGATTTCCTCGGTCGCTCGCGCGGTTTGCGCCGCGAGCGCTTTGACCTCGCTCGCCACGACCGCAAAGCCGCGGCCGGATTCGCCGGCGCGCGCCGCCTCGATCGTTGCGTTCAGCGCCAGGAGATTGGTCTGTTCGGCAATTGCAGTGATCAACTTGACGACATCGCCAATTCGGCCCGCCGCCTTGAGCAGTTCATTGATCCTGACGTCGGTGCGCTCGGCCTGCTTGACCGCTTCGCCGGCGATGCGGCTGGAATCGTGGACTTGGCGGCTGATCTCGACGACCGACGTGCTCATTTCCTCGGCGGCGGACGCCACGGCTCCGACATTGGTCGATGCCTCCTCCGAGGCCGCCGCGACCATGCCGGAGAGCTGCTGAGTCTCTTCCGCGGTTCCCGACAGCGTGCCGGCGGCAGCCTCGAGCTGTTGGGAGGCCGCGGACACGGAATCGATGATGCCGCCGACCGCGGCTTCGAACACGCCGGCGAGCTTGGTCATCTCCGCCTTGCGCTGAGCGACCGCAGCGGCTTCCTGATTTTTCTGCTCGGCTTCCATCTGCTCGATACGGATCAGGTTTTCCTTGAAGGTCTGCGCCGCGCGAGCGTTGTCGCCGACTTCGTCGCCACGGCGGGTATAAGGGATCTCGACCGCCTTGTTGCCGTTGGCGAGGTGGAGCAGCACGTCGCCGATGCGCCGGATCGGTCGGGCGATGTTCAACACGGAAAAGACGGCGGACCCGATCAACGTCAGGACGACGAATACGCCGACGATCAATGCGAAGTTGGCGACGCGATCCAGTTCGGCGAGCATCTCACCCTTGCGGCGCGCGGCGAATTCGTTGGCTACGCCGACCAGATCGTCGATGCGTTTGCTGACTTCCAGGGCTGCTGGACGCATACGCTCGGCGAGAATGCCTGCTCTTGTCGCTTCGGCCGCAGTCCGGGCGCTGCCGGCCGCGGCGCCGATGACGGTCTTCTGCGCCCCGGCCAGTTCAATGCCACTGGCCAGATACGCATCGACGAATTTCTTGGTCTCACGATAGGCGTCCTGGGTGACCTTCCGAGTCGCCCGGTCCGTCGCGGCGTCGATTTCCACACCGGCTTCGCTCGCGCGGGTCCGGAGCATCTCGAGGGACTTGTCAACCTCTCCGGTTGTCGAAGCGGAACCGATCTCGAGAGCTGCGAGCTGCGCCCGCGCCATCGCGGTCTGCGCCGCCTGCGCATTGCCCTTGTTGAGATAGTTGATCGTGACCAAGCGATTGGATTCGGCAATCGCCCGGTTGCCGAGGATCTGGTTGGTCAGCATGCCGCAGACCAGTGCAATGCTCACGCCCGTCACGATGCCGAGCTTTGTTCCAATGCGAAATCTGAATGACCCCACCGCAATCTCCCCGTGCTGCCGTGTTACACGTATTCGCAACCAATGATTGAGATTTGGGTAATATTCGCGGAGCTCCAGTAGAACTACGGCGATGTATTCGAGAAGCGGAACTTTCCTGCATGGGCTTGCCGGTCGGCCGGTCCCTTGCGTGCGCGCTCCCGCTTGTGGGTTCCCCCGACTCAGTCCTAGCGTGAGGTGATGCGTTTCCAGGATCGACCAAATACCTATCGGCCGCGGTTCGGCGGCTCGCCGTTCGGTCGGCACTTCTCGGGATTGTTGCCGTGGATGTTCGTGGTTGGCGTCGTGCTAGCTGTCGTACTCGTCTTCCGCCAAGGCATGGGCTGGCTTGTTCCGCACAGCGATGGCGACCGCGCGCGGGATGCCGAGATCGTTCTCCAGCAGGCGGGTCATCCCGATGTTCGCGAGCCGGTCGATGTCATTCGCACCGTCGACGGCGACACCTTCCTCGCGCGTGTTCGTCAGCGCGACCGCCGCGATCTCGTCGTGCGCGTTCGGCTGCGCGGCATCGATGCGCCCGAATTGAAGGCATCCTGCCAGGAAGAATTGGACAAGGCGGAAGCGGCGGCTCGCGCTTTGCGCGATCTGCTCGGCCAGGGCGGCGTGACCATCACCAATCTCGGCCCCGACAAATACGGCCGCATTCTCGCCGACGTCGCGACCCGGCGGACCGCGAACGTTTCGGCGGCGTTGCTCGCGGGCGGTTTTGCGCGGAGCTACAATGGCGGCCATCGCGACGGCTGGTGCGCACGCAGCTGGCGCTTCTGGTAACAAAAAAGCCGCGTCTTGAGACACGGCCTTTTCTTGTCGCGGCCGATCCCGGCGATCAGCGCGTCACGACCACCGTCGTGCCGACGGAGACGCGGCCATAGAGATCGGTGATGTCGTCGTTGAGCATGCGGATGCAGCCATAGGACACGAAGCCGCCGATCGAACCCGGCACGTTGGTGCCATGGATGGCGTATTCGCCGCCCGCCAGCGTCATCGCCGCGACGCCCATCGGGTTGCGCGGCGAGCCGCCGGGAATGACGTCCGGAATGCTCGGCTTGTCGCGCTTCACCTCTGCCGGCGGCGACCAGGCCGGATTTCGGTACTTCCCGTCGATGCGGGTGGTGCCGGCCCACTGCTTGCCGGACTTGCCGACGCCGACCGGATAGCGCACCGCGTGGCCGTTATCGAGGATCAGATAGAGCCGCCGCTCGCTGGTCTTGACCACGATGGTGCCCGGTGAATAGTCGGCCAGGCGCGCCCCCACCATCTCCGGCCGCGCCTCTGCCGCCGTCGACATCAAGACCCCCGCCCCGATGGTGGCAGCCAGCGCCACCGCAACCCTCATCGACATCGAATTTCCCCTAGCCCCGAACAGATCGGCCAAAATGACGCAGAACCGGCAATCGCGGCCTCGCCCACCTATTCTTAACCGCGCCCGTTAACCGGATGGTTTCCAAGCGCGGCCACCGAGGGCCGGCCAGCAGGGGGAACAAAGGAAATGTTCGAAATAAAGTAAATGACCAGAAAACAACACTCGGCGGGAAAGATGTGGGCGCGACCAGGTGCATCCTGACAAGAGCGTGAGGATGTGAACGGTTGTTGTTTCAGGCGGCGTGGGCGAACCCGGCACCAGCTTGTGTTTCGTGTCCCGGACAAGGCGCGGCGCGCAGCGCCGCGACGCTGAGCCGGGACCCAGTTTTGCATGCGGATGGATAGAGGCCCCGGCTCTGCAGCGCACCGCTGAAGAGCGCGCTACGCTGCGTCCGGGGCAGGCAGCCGCTTCTTAAGCCGACTTCTTGTTCTGCCGATTCTTGACGAGATCATCGACCACGGCGGGGTCTGCCAGGGTCGAGGTGTCGCCGAGGCTGCCCGGTTCGTCCTCGGCGATCTTGCGCAGGATGCGGCGCATGATCTTGCCGGAGCGGGTCTTTGGCAGGCCCGGCGCGAACTGGATCTGGTCGGGCGAAGCGATCGGGCCAATCTCCTTGCGCACCCAGGTGACGAGCTCCTTGCGCAGATCCTCGGTCGGCTGCACGCCCGCCATCAGGGTGACATAGGCGTAGATGCCCTGCCCCTTGATGTCGTGCGGGAAGCCGACAACCGCGGCCTCCGACACTTTCTCGTGGGCGACCAGCGCGCTCTCGACTTCCGCGGTGCCCATGCGATGGCCGGAGACGTTGATGACGTCGTCGACCCGGCCGGTGATCCAGTAATAGCCGTCGGCGTCGCGCCGGCAGCCGTCGCCCGTAAAATACTTGCCCTTGTAGGTCGAGAAGTAGGTCTGCTCGAAGCGGGCGTGATCGCCGTAGACGGTGCGCATCTGGCCCGGCCATGAGCGGGTGAGGCAGAGATTGCCCGACGTCTCGCCTTCCAGCACCTTGCCGTCGGCGTCGACGATTTCAGGGACCACGCCGAAGAACGGCTGCGTCGCCGATCCCGGCTTCAGCTTGGTCGCGCCCGGCAGCGGCGTGATCAGGATGCCGCCGGTCTCGGTCTGCCACCAGGTATCCACGATCGGGCAGCGGTCGTTGCCGACGACGCGGTGATACCACTCCCACGCTTCCGGATTGATGGGCTCGCCGACCGAGCCGAGCAGGCGGAGCGAGGCGCGCGAGGTCTTCTTCACCGGCTCGTCGCCGGATTGCATCAGCGCACGGATCGCGGTCGGCGCGGTGTAGAAGATGTTGACCTTGTGCTTGTCGATGACGTTCCAGAACCTGGAATTGTCCGGGTAATTCGGCACGCCTTCGAACATCAGCGTGGTCGCGCCGTTCGCCAGCGGCCCATAAAGAATGTAGCTGTGACCGGTGACCCAGCCGACGTCGGCGGTGCACCAGTAGATGTCGCCATCGTGATAGTCGAAGACGTATTGATGCGTCATCGAGGCGAACACGAGATAGCCGGCGGAGGTGTGCAGCACGCCCTTGGGCTGTCCGGTCGAGCCCGAGGTGTAGAGGATGAACAGCGGGTCCTCGGCATGCATGTGCTCGACAGGGCATTCCGTCGTCACCATGGCCGCCGCTTCGTGATACCAGAGGTCGCGCGTCGGGTTCATGTCGACCTTGCCGCCGGTGCGCTTGACCACGACGACCCAGTCGACGCCGTCGGCTTTGGTGAGCGCCGCGTCGACATTGGCCTTCAGCGGCACCTTCTTGCCGCCGCGCAGACCTTCGTCCGCGGTGATGATGACCTTGGATTGGCAGTCATTGATGCGCTGGGCGAGGCTGTCCGGCGAGAAGCCCGCGAAGACCACGGAGTGAACAGCGCCGATGCGTGCGCAGGCGAGCATCGCATAGGCCGCTTCCGGAATCATCGGCAGGTAGATGGTGACGCGGTCGCCCTTCCCGACGTTGCGGGTGCGCAGGATGTTGGCCATCCGGCAAACCTCGTCGTGCAGCTCCTTGTAGGTGATGTGCTTGGACTGCGAGGGATCGTCGCCTTCCCAGATGATCGCGGTCTGGTTAGCGCGCGTGTGAAGGTGCCGGTCGATGCAGTTATGGGCGACGTTGAGAATTCCGTCCTCGAACCATTTGATCGAGATGTTGCCGGGCGCGAACGAGACGTTCTCAATTTTCGTCGGCGCCTTCATCCAGTCGATGCGCTTGGCCTGCTCCGCCCAGAAACCGTTGGGGTCCGAGATCGAGCGAGCGTACATCTCCTTGTACTTGGCCTGGTCGACCCAGGCGCGCTTCGCCCACTCCGCGGGGACGTCGTAGATCTTCTCGGACATGCTTTCCCTCCACATACGGCAAGCCAAGCACGGACTTCTGGCAAACCGACTTGTCATTGAACGATTATGCGTCGGGCTAACCGGACCCGACAAGGAGTACAAGCTGGACCTTCGGCGGGCCGCCCGCCATGCGGAGGATCAAGGCCATCTGTTGCGATTGTCGCAGATCTGAAACAGGCCCGAGACCGGTTTTCGGGGCCTCTACCTAGACCTGCGGAATAGGCCTGCGCAGAGGCCCATGCATTAACGGAGGTATTTAGAGACCATCTCTCACCGATTCGGGACTCGCAATACGGTTCGGAACACCCTAAATGGCCAACCCGGGTCCAAAGAGACCCCTCGGAACAAAAATCAGAACGCCGGCATTGACCGATAACAGACAGGGCTAAGGCATAAGACTATGATGGATCAGCAGAATCTCGGGACGATGCGGCCCGCTTCAGCCGATCCTGTAGCCATTGCCCTGGCCAAAGCCCTCGGACAATGGCCCAAATCGGCCTCTTTCCGGCGTCCGAGCCCGCAAAAGACCTTCGACACGGCGCCCGCGCGGACGGTCGAGGCCCTCGCCAGGGAGCTCGGCCTGCGGCTCGGCGACCAGAACGAGCTGACAATTCGGCGCATCAAGCGCGGCAAGGGCTATTCCTTCGTCCGCCCCAACGGCGCCCACATCCGCGACGCCCGCACCATCCGCCGGCTGCACGCCATGGCGGTGCCGCCGGCCTATCGCGAGGTGCGCTACTCGGCCGATCCGAGCTCGCATCTCCAGGCCGTCGGCCGCGATGCCGCGGGCCGGCTGCAATATCGCTATCACGCCGATTGGGAGAAAGTTCGCGAGCATCGCAAGGCGCATCGCCTGGAAAAGCTCGTCGGCGCGCTGCCGAAGATCCGGCGCAAGGTCTCGGCGTTCCTGTCGGGCGACGAGCCGACGCGTGAATTCGCGCTCTCCGCCGTGATCGAGCTGATCGCGCGCACCGCGATCCGCCCCGGCAACGAATCCTACGCCCGCCTCAACGGCACCCGCGGCGCGACCACGCTGCTGAAGTCCAACGTGACGCTGGAAGACGATTGCTTCGTGCTGACCTTCAAGGCGAAGGGCGGCAAGGCGGTGCGTAAAGAGTGCGACGCGGCCAAGCTGGTGCGCGCCATCGGTATTTTGCAGGGTGTCCCGGGCAAGCGCATGTTCCAGTATCGCGATGCCTACGGCATCGTGCGCGCGGTCAACACCACGCAGGTGAACGCGTTCTTGCGGGAAATCGCCGGCATCAAGATCTCGCTGAAGGATTTTCGTACCCTGATGGCCTCTGCCGTCGTGGTGGAATCCTTGTCGCGGATCACGCCGGCGACAAGCCAGCGCGGCCGCAAGAAGCAGGTGCTGGAGGCGATCCGCGCCGCCGCGGACAAGCTCTCGAACACGCCGGCGATCTGCCGCAAGAGCTACGTTCACGACACCATCGTCACCGCGTTCGAGGACGGCATCCTCGAACGCTTCGCCGCGACCATGAAGGGCCAGCGTTCGCAGGCGCGGCGCGAGCAGCTTCTGGCGCAGGTGGTCGCGACTGCCGCGGTTTAACGACACTGCGGTAGGGGTGGGCAAAGGCGCACTTGCGCCGTGCCCACGATCCCTCTCGATCGCGAAAAATGCGTGGGCACGCTACGCTTTGCCCACCCTACAAGACCTATGCCTTGCCCGAGACACCGTTATCCGGACCAGCATCGCCGCCCGCGGCCACGATCGTCAGCCGCTCCAGATAATGCGTCCACCCCGTCGCGTGCGCGGCGGCCTGTTCTGCGGTCGGCAGGCCGCTATGGGTCATGCGCAGCAGCGTGCCGCCATCGCGTTCGATCAGGTCGATCTCGATCAGGCTCGAGCCTGGCGGCACTTCCTGGCCGCCGTCCCAGCCGAACGTGTAGGCAAGGCGATGCACCGGCACGACCTCACGAAAAGCACCGCGGGCGACACCGCCGCGCGGGCCGACGCCCTTGAGCAGATAGAGCCCGCCGGGATGTGGTTCGGTGGTCGCGTCCGAGCCCATCCAGCTCAAGATCTTCTCGGGGTCGGTCAGGTAAGCGAAAACGGTGGCGCGTGGGGCTGCGATCTGGGTCTCGCGTTGCACTATGAACGGTTCGGTCATCGGGAATCACCCTTCGCTGACACTGGCACATGGCGGCGCCAACGCGGCTCGTCAAGGATTGCCCGTGACAAACCCGGTTCGCCTTCGTCATGATCGGACCATGCAGCTCGCCCCGACACTAGCCTGGCTTGTCGATGCCGCCTCGGAAAGTACCGGAGCTGACCGCCTGCTCGCGGAACTTGGCGCACATCTGGTCGCCGACGGCGTGCCGCTTGCGGCGGGCGCCCTGACGCTGGAGGTACCGCATCCGCTGATCGCGAAGCGGACCTGGCTGTGGCGCGCCGACAGTGGCCGGGTGATCGAAGCGCTTGGCTTCGCGCCGGGCGGCCTGGCACCGGACCCGCCGAACGATGCTGGCCGCCGCTGGCTGCGCGACATCGCGGGCGGCGAGGTGCACGAAGACGTCGTCGGACGGCCAGATGGGCCGTTGCTCGGCTGGATCGGGCCGCGGCCGTTCACCAAGGACGAGATCGGGCAATTGCGCCAAGCCGCGCGTTTTGCCGCGACGCCCCTCGCCGTGCTCGCCGGGCGTGCCACGTTGCGCGCGACGCTGGATGCCTATCTCGGCAAGCGCAGCGCGGAGCGGGTGCTGGCGGCGCCATTGCGGCGCGATCTCGGCGAGACCATTCAGGCTGCGCTCCTCTATGCCGACTTGCGCAACTTCACGCTGTTGTCGGAAACCAATCCGCCGGCTGACGTCATTGCCGCGCTCGACGCCTGGTTCGATCGCATCGCCGGCGCCGTGCACGCCTTCGGCGGCGAGGTGCTGAAATTCATCGGCGATGGCGTGCTCGCGATCTTTCCGGTGGTCGAGGCATCGCCGCGCCGCGCCTGCGAAGCCGCTTTGCGTGCTGCAGGCGCAGCCGAGGCTGGGATGGCCTATCTCAACGCCGAGCGCGGCGCCAAGGGCCTGCCGCCGCTGGCGTTCGGTGCCGCGCTACATCTTGGCGAGATGCTCTGGGGCAATATCGGCGCGGCCAACCGGCTTGATTTCACCGCGATCGGTCCCGCCGTCAATCTCGCCAGCCGCCTCGAAGGGTTGTGCAAGCCGCTGGGGCGGACCGTGCTGGTGTCGGGCGCGCTGGCCGCGGAATCGGACATGCCGCTGGTTGCGCTCGGGTCGCACTCGCTGCGCGGCATTGCCGCGCCGTGCGAGGTGTTCGCACTGCCGGTGATGCAAGCGAAGGTATCGTAGCCCGCATGAGCGCAGCGATATGCGGGTAGCAGTGGTCCCGGATGTCGCTTCGCTCATCCGGGCTACGGCAGAAACTAAATTCCACCCATCTTGCAGACGAGCTTCCACTCCTCCGCCGTCACCGGCTGCACCGAGAGGCGTGAATATTTCACCAGCGCCATCTCGGCGAGCTTCTTCTCGGCCTTGATTGCCGCCATCGTCACCGGCTTCTTCAGGGGCTTGTCGGCCTTGATGTCGACGCAGACGAATTTTTCAGTCTTGTCGGTCGGATCGGGATAGGCCTCCTTGACGACCTCCGCGATGCCGACGATCTCCTTGCCCTCGTTGGAATGATAGAAGAACGCCTTGTCGCCCTTCTTCATGGCGACGAGGTTCTGCCGCGCGGTGTAGTTGCGCACGCCGGTCCAGGCCTCGCCCTTGGCGCCCTTTGCCACCTGCTGGTCCCAGGACCACACCGATGGTTCGGATTTCACCAGCCAGTACGCCATGTTCATTCCTCTGCCTTGAAGGGGCGCGTCAGCAGCCCCGAGATCGCGGCGTCGATCGTGCTGCGGCCGCTCAGGATCGACGCGACCGCTTCTGATACCGGCATCTCGATGTTTTGCGAAGCTGCGAGTTCGATCAGCACCGGCGCGGTGAACTCGCCCTCGGCAAGCTTGCCGGCGGGCGGCTGCTCGCCGCGGCCGAGTGCGAGGCCAAGGGCGAAGTTGCGCGATTGCGGGCTCGCGCAGGTCAGGATGAGATCACCGAGGCCGGACAGGCCCGTGAGCGTCTCGCCGCGCGCGCCAAGGGCGCGGCCGAGACGCGTCAGCTCGGCAAAGCCGCGGGTCGTCAGCGCAGCCTGGGCGGAGGCGCCGAGCTTGCGCCCGACCGCGATCCCGACCGCAATCGCCAGCACGTTCTTGGCCGCGCCACCGATCTCGACGCCGCGGATGTCGGTGGAGTGATAGGGACGGAACGTCGGCGAGCCCAGTGCCTGCACGAGCGCGCTCGCCAAGGCCTCATCGCCTGCCGCCAGCGTCACCGCCGTCGGCAGGCTGCGCGCGACGTCATCGGCGAAGCTCGGGCCTGACAGAATGGCCGGCTGCGCGCCCGTTGCGGCTTCCGCAATCACATCGGTCATGAATTTGTGGGTACCATGCTCGATGCCCTTGGCGCAGGCAACGATCGGCGCCGGCCTTGGCAGATGCGAGGCCAGCATATTGACCGCGCCGCGGACATGCTGCGCCGGCGTTGCGATCAGCAGCATGTCCGCGCGCGCGGCGAGCGCCAGGTCGTTTGTGACGACGATCTCCGGAGCGATCTGCACACCGGGGAGCCGCGGGTTGTCGCGGGTCGAGGCGATCCGCGCGGCATGCTCGGCATTGCGTGCCCACAGCGTCACGGTGCGCCCTGCCCGTGCTGCGACAGTCGCCAGCGCAGTGCCCCAGGCGCCTGCGCCGATCACCGCGACGGATTGGAAGGCTGACATTGCTAGTATCCCGCCCGCGTCTTGCCGTAGCCGGCCGGTGCCGTTGCGTTGACATCGAGCAGCCAACGTGCGCGAGGCTGGGCTTCCATCGTGTCGGTCATGCCGAGCGCGAGGCGCTCGGCGCCGGCCCAGGCGATCATCGCGCCGTTGTCGGTGCAGAGCGCGGGCGGCGGCATGATCAATTGCGTTCCGGCCTGCTGTGCGACGTCATCGAGCGCGCCGCGGATCGCCTGATTGGCGGCGACGCCGCCGGCGGCCACGATCGCGCGGGGTGCGCCGAACCGTTCGCGGAAAAGTCTCAAGCCGACGTTCAACCGGTCGGCCGTCGATTCGAGCACGGCGGCCTGGAAGCTCGCGCAGAGATCGCTGATGTCCTGCGGCGTGATCTCGGGAAGCCGGCTCGCCTCGGTGCGCACCGCCGTCTTCAATCCCGATAGCGAGAAATTGGCATCAGGTCGCCCCTGCATCGGCCGCGGAAAGGCGAAGCGAGCGGCGTCGCCGCTTGCCGCCGCACGCTCGACCTGCGGTCCGCCGGGATAGGGCAGACCCAGCATCTTCGCGACCTTGTCGAAGGCCTCGCCGATCGCGTCGTCCACGGTGGTGCCGAGCCGCACATATTGTCCGACCCCAGTGACGGCGACGATCTGGGTATGGCCGCCGGAGGCCAGGAACAGGCAATAGGGAAACGCGATTCCGTCGGTGAGGCGCGGCGTCAGCGCATGCGCCTCCAGGTGGTTCACCGCGACCAGCGGCGTGCCATGCACCATCGCGATCGCCTTCGCGGTGGTGAGTCCGACAATGACGCCGCCGATCAGGCCCGGCCCCGCGGCGGCGGCGACGCCATTGAGCTCCGCGAAGCCGATGCCGGCCTCGCGCATGGCGCGATCGATGATGCCGTCGAGCAGATCGACATGGGCGCGGGCGGCGATCTCCGGCACCACGCCGCCGAAGCGGGCGTGCTCCTCGACCTGCGACCACACGATGTTGGACAGGATCTTGCCGCTGCCGTCACCCGCGCGCTCGATCACGGCCGCGGCAGTCTCGTCGCAGGTTGTTTCGATGCCCAGTACCAGCATTGGCGAATTGTTATCCAATTTGCGCCCTTGCGCTCATCCGTAAAGCAGAGTTCTGGTACGTCCGGTAGCATTCCGGGGCCAGATTGCGCAATCGTCACGAAGCAAGCCGTCCTCGTCATGCGTCGCCGAAATTGGTTCGGGAACACCTGCGATGTCCATTCTTGTCACACGGCCGCATCCCGACAATGAGGCGACGGCGGAAAGTCTGCGCGCGCGGGGGCATGCGGTGCTGCTTGCGCCGGCACTCAAATTCGAGCCGGTCGCCTTTCATGACGGAAATGAAGCGCCCTACGGCGCCGTCATCGTCACATCGGCCAATGCGATCCGTGCCGTCGCACCACAATTACGGGACCTTGGTCTCCTGGAGCTGCCGCTGTTTGCGGTCGGCGAGCATACCGCTGCTGCGGCGCGCGACGCCGGCTTTGCCGAGGTGATCGTCGCCGGCGGCGATGCCGCGTCCTTGCGGGACAAGGTGATGCAGGGTGCGCGCGACAAGGTGCTGAAGAAAAAAAGCACGCTGCTGTATCTCGCGGGCGCGGATGTGTCGCGCGACCTCGGCGGCGAGCTCGGTGCGGAGGGTTTTTCCGTAGTGACGCGGACGACCTATCGCATGGCGCCGGTCAAGCATCTGCCGCGCGAGGTCTGCGAGGGCTTTGCCTCCCACGGGGTCGAGGCGGTGCTGCACTATTCCCAGCGCAGCGCCCGCGCGTTCCTGGATGCGGCCAGGGACGAAGGCGTCGAAATCTCGGCGCTGGCGATACCGCAATGCTGCCTGTCCGAGACGGTTGCGAGCGCGCTGCGCGATGCCGGCGCGTCGCAGGTTCTGGTCGCCGCGACACCGGACGAAAATGCCTTATTTGCCACCTTGGAGCGTGCTTTGCGCACCCGTTTGGCGTAAGACGTCGGGCCGAATCCGACGTCATGGGATCCCGTAAGGGCCTGTGCCAAGGACCCATGCAAAGTATGGAAGTGTGAGGAACCGTCACGATGGCCGACGACAAGCCTGAAGACGCAGGATTGGCGCCCGACAGTGGTCGTGCCAAGCGCACTCCGCCCACCATCGAGCTCGAGGCTACCGAAGTCTCGACCCAGCCGCAGGAGGTTGCGGGCGAGGCCGCGCCGGCGCCGGAACACGCCGAGCCTGAGCCGGCAAAATCCGAGCGGGCTGACGCAGAGCCGGAGCGCATCGAGGCGCAGGCTCCCGCGTCGTCGATTTCGCCCTGGATCATCGCGCCGCTCTCCGGCGCTGTCGCCGCGGCGATCGTGATCGCGGTCGGTTGGATGCTGGGCTGGCCCGCCGTGCAGGCGCCGCCGGCCACCCCGCAAGTCACCAGCGCGACGGTCGATGCGCTGAGCGGCCGCGTTGCTGCGGTCGAAGCCAGGGCCGGCAAGCCCGCCGCCGATCCGGCCATGGCGGCGCGGATTGACGCGCTGGAGAAGTCCGCAAGCAGCTTGCGCAGCGACGTTGCCAATCTGCGTGCGCAGTCCGACAAGACCGCGAGCGCATTGAACGATGCGAAATCGGCGCCAACCACGGCTGCGCCCGACCTTGCCGCTCTCACCGATCGCATCGCGCAGCTCGAGCGCGCCAGCAAGTCCGAACGTGCCGAGCTCGCGCAGCAGGGCGAGAAGATCGCCGACGCAAAAGCGATGGATGACAAGCCGCTGCGCTTCGTGGTGGCGGCGGCCCTGCTCGACGTCGCCGTTCGCCATGGCGATCCCTATCACTCGCAGCTGTCCGCGGCGCGTTCGCTCGCCGCCAAGCCCGACATGCTGAAGCCGCTCGACACGTTTGCATCGTCGGGCATTCCGACCCCGGTCGCCCTGAGCCGCGAGCTCCTCAACATCGTGCCGAAACTGTCGCCGCCGCCGGAAGCCCCGGCCGCAGACGCCGGCATCGTCGAGCGTCTCCAGGCAGGAGCGTCGAAACTCGTCCGCATCGAGCGCACCGACGGTGTCGGTAACGATCGCGGCGCCATCGTCACGCGGGTGACGGCCGCAGCACTTCGCAATGATTTCGTGGAAGCGCGGCGCGAGCTCAAGACGTTGCCGGAGGCTGATCGCGCTCCGGCACAGGCCTGGCTCGACAAGGCCGATGCCCGCGACGCCGCGCTCGCCGCCTCCCGCAAATTCGCCGACGATGCCATGGCGGATCTCGCCAAATCTGCTCAATAAGATTCGCGCAACAATCGGCGCGTAACAGGGATCGCCATGCTTCGCATCGTCCTTTTCCTCGTCCTGATCGCGCTGGCGGCGGCCGGCTCGGCCTGGGTTGCCGATCAGCCCGGCGAAGTCGTCATGACCTGGGGCCGCTGGCGGGCCTCGCCGACCATTCCAGTGTTCGTGCTCCTTCTCGGCGTCTTTGCCGTCGCGATCGTCCTGCTCTGGAGCATCCTGACCGCGACATGGCGTTTGCCGGGCCGCATGCGCCGCCGCCGCCACGACAAGCGCCACGTCCGGGGCCGCCACGCCATCACCCACGGCCTGCTCGCGATCGGTCATGGCGACACCGCGCTCGCCCGCCGACACGCCGAAGCGGCGCGGCGGCATGCACCGAATGATCCGCTCGCGCTGCTGCTGCATGCGCAGTCGGCGCAGCTCGAAGGCAATCGCGACGAGGCGCAGCGCGCCTTCCGCGCCATGGCCGAACGCGAGGATACGCGCCTGCTCGGCCTGCGCGGCCTGTTCATCGAGGCGCAGCGCGCCGACGATGCGGTCGGCGCCGTGATGATCGCGGAGGAAGCGGTCAAGCTGTCGCCGTCCTCGACCTGGGCCTCGCACGCGGTGCTCGGCTTCCGCTGCGCGCGCGGCGACTGGAGCGGCGCGCTCGCGATCCTCGATTCGAATCTGTCCGCGGGCCTGATCGACAAGCCGGCCTATCGCCGCCAGCGCGGCGTGCTGCTCACGGCGCGCGCGCTCGAACTGCAAGCCATGGACCGCGACGTCGCGCGCGAGAGCGTGATGGAAGCGGTCAAGCTCGCGCCGACCCTGGTGCCGGCCGCGGTGCTTGCCGCAAAATTCGAGAGCGAGGCGCACCAGGTGCGCCGCGCCATGAAGCTGGTCGAGGCTGCCTGGCTCGCCAATCCGCATCCCGATCTCGCCGACGCCTATGCGCATGTGAAGCTCGGCGATACCGCGTGGCATCGCTTGCAGCGGGTCGAGACGCTTGCGGCTAAGACGCCTGCCGACAAGGCCGGCCATATCGAGGGTCAGATCGCAATTGCGCGCGCCGCGATCGATGCCGCCGAGTTCGCTCGCGCGCGCGAGGTGCTCGCACCGTACGTCAGCGATCCGACCCAGCGCGTCGCGCTGCTGATGGCCGAAATCGAGCGCACCGAACACGGCGACGGCGGCCGCGCCCGCGCCTGGACCTTGCGCGCAGTGCGCGCCCGTCACGATCCGGCCTGGACTGCGGACGGTTATGTCAGCGACCGTTGGCGCCCCGTCTCTCCGGTCACCGGCCGGCTCGATGCGTTCCAGTGGCAGACACCAGTCGCAAGCCTGCCTTCGGACAGGGGCGCCACGATCGAAGCCTCGGCCTTCGAGGAAGCCATGCTGGCGGCCCCGCCGCCGAAGCGGGTGACGGCGACGGCCAGCGAAAGCCCGGCGGAACCGCCCGCGGCAGCGCCAGCCCCCGTTCCGGCCGCTCAGGACAATTCGCCTCCGATTGCCAAAGAAGAGCCGGCCGTTGTGACCGCCGAATCGGTCCAACCGGCTCCCGAATCCGCCGAATCATCACCTCCAGCGGCAACACCGGTGTTCCGGACCCGCGCCGATCTCGGCAAACCTGCAGCAGCGCCGATTCCTGCGGTCATCCCGATCGTCCGGGCGCCCGACGATCCCGGGATCGATGACGAGGGCCCGAGCGATGAATTTACGGAACAAATCGGCACACCGAAGGCCCAGGCCGGGGGCTGGCGCGGATTCTGGTCCCGCTGGGGCGCGTGAGCCGCATTTCGAACCCGGCTTGTCCTTGCCAATTCGGGCCATGCCCGATATCAGGAGCGCGCGTATCGGGGCCGGCGTCGCCTTGGCCCCGGCAGGGTTGCCGCAATAGCTCAGTTGGTAGAGCACGTCATTCGTAATGACGGGGTCGGGGGTTCGAATCCCTCTTGCGGCACCAGCGCCCCTATTCGTCCCGTCCTCACAAGCCTGCGCTCTGCTCACCGAAGCCGGCTCGCGCGCGTTGCGCTCCGGCCTTATGGCACTACGATGCACTGCCGATGAAATGCGCGCAGCGGGGCAAGGGGTGGGTACGGAGACGAGGGCCAGGACGGATTGGAGCGCATGGCTGCGGATGTCCGGCCTCGTTAGCCTCGCCGCAGGCATCACCGCCATCGTCGCGTCGAGGTCGCTCGAAGCCTCACAGCTGCACGGGCGGTTGTCCGTTCCTCCGCTTTATGACGACGTCTCCTATTTTCTCGACGCCATCAAGTGGATGAATGCTGCGGAACACCACAGCATCGCTGCCAGTGTCTGGAATCTGCTTCGCGACCACGCGCCGTTTTCGACGATAGTGGCGATCACAGGGCTTGCGCTGTTTCCCGGCAGCTTCATCGGGCCCTATCTCGTCCACGCCGTGGTCGTCTTTGCATTTCTGCTCGGGATCGTCTGGCTGGCGTGGCGGCGGCCTGTGCTCGAGATCGCGGTGTGCCTGATTGCGGTCTCTTGCGTGCCGGTGCTGTGGCACACGGTGACCGAGGCGCGACCAGATCTGCCCTCGGGTCTTTTCATTGGCCTTGCTGCCGGCGCGATCGTATCCCGCGGCGTGCTCGATCGCGGCGCACGCGCTCTGGCCGGTCTCGGCATTGCCTGCGCCCTGACTGTCAGCATCAAGCCGACCGCGTTCTTTGCCACGCTCGCTTTGCTCGGCAGCTCATTTGCGATCCGGCTGTTCGTCGATTGCTTGGAGGCGGGCGGCTTGCGGACCTCGATCCGCCAGGCGCTCGGTGCGCTGCTGTGGTTCGTCCTGCCGCTGATTGCGGCAACGGCCCTCTTGATCGGGCCTGCGCTGGTCGAGACCGTCACCTACATCCTCCACGTCTTTGTCGGTCAGCGCGACCTCTGGACGACAGGCGAAAGTTTCTCGGCCGGTTTGCTGCGCTTCTCAATCGGCGGAGAAGGTCAATTCGGTCTGCATTATTGGCTCGCCATCGGCACAGGCCTGATGCTGCTGCGTCTGGTGCTCGCGGCTATTCACGGACGCGCCGCGCTGCGTGACGCGGTCGTTCTGCTCGCGGCCGTGCTGATCGCCTATGCAATTCCCTCCGTCGCGGCGATCAAGACCTACTATTTCGGCGCGATGTTCTATGGCCTGTTCATCGTCGCGATGGTTCTCAATGGGTGCGCCAGTCTGGCGCTCATCGAAGAGCTGCTCGTCCGCTTCGGTCTGCGCAACGACATCCGCCGCTACTTACTAGCGGCCGGCCGGGTGCTGGCGCTCGCATTTGTTCTCCAGCTCTTTCTCAGGCACGTCGCCATCGGTCAAATCAGCACTGCGACGCCGCTGAGCGCACAGCAGCAGGAGAGCATCCGCCTTGCGACCGGGCGGCTCTGGTCACTGCTGCGCGAGATCAAGCCGGAAACGCCCGGCCCGCTCTATGTCGGCTTCTCGAGCCCTTATCCGGTGACGTCCGCGACGATCCAGCTATACGCTGCGCAAGCGAAGATGAATCTCGTCATACGCAACGAGCTCTATCATCGGAGCGCGCGGGAAACGGGCGACGCGTTGTTGCGGTCGGAGATCCTCGTCGTCTCGAGCTCGATCCAGCACACGCTGGTTGGGCCTCGCGTCGGCGATGAGCTCATCGCCCGCATGGACACGGAGAAGGGCGTCTGTCTGCTCGACAGCATGAGTTTTCCGGACGTGAGCTTGCGGGTCTATCGGCGCGGGTGTTGACCGCAGCCGGCCGGTTCGACATTGCGCGGCCGCTTGTGTGAGGCCGGTCACTTAACCTCAGGCATGTCCTCCGTAAGGTCCCGGTCACGCCAACTCGGGGAGATTTCACATGCGCAAGATCGTTCTGGTTGCCGCCATGGTCCTGGCTTCTGCATCTGCCCAGGCAGACGGCTCCCGCAGCCTTTCACTGTCCGCGGCAGGCGCTCAGACCTCCGCTCCGCTGACCACGCCGACCATCACGGCGCAGGTGAGCGAAACTGCGCCAGCCACCGAGGCGCCGAAATATTCCGATCGTCCGCCGGCGGTGTCGCTCTCTGCGCCAGCCACCGCGGCCGCTCCGGCGGTGACCACGCCCGCTCCGACACCGGTCACGACGGTCAACGCCCCCACCAAGAAAGCCACAAGGGCGGACAAGCCGAAGCCCAATCGGAGCTGGACCGAGCACCGCATCATCAGCGAGCTGCACCGCCACGGCATCTATTGGTAGGAGCCGGCTCGCCCGAAAAAGCAAATGGCCGGGCAAGAGCCCGGCCATGCGCATTCTTGAAGCGGTGATCCGGCTTACTGCGACACCGTCTGCACCACGCTTCCGATCGGACGCGTGGTCGTGCTCGCGGTCGGCACCTTCATGTCCTTCATCAGCGCCTCGTCATATTCCGGCAGCGACTGCAGCGTCGTCTTGGCCTTCATCTGCACGACCTTGTAGCCGCCAGCCTTGAGGCGCGTGAGCAGCGTCGGCAGCGCTATGCCGGTATTCTTCTGAAAGTCGTGCATCAGGATGATACCCTTGCCGAGCTTGTCCAGCCGCGTCATCACCGTCTCGATGATCTTCTCCGGCGTGGCGCCCTTCCGGAAGTCGAAGGAGTCGATTTCGGTCGAGAACATCGCGACGTTGCGGGTGCCGAAATAGCTCACGATTGCCGGATTATGCTGGAGCTGCGGAAAGCGGAAGAACGGCGCCGGATTGGCGCCGAGCGCGAATTTCACCGCGCTGATGCCCTTCTCGACCTCGTCCTTGGCCATCTGCTCCGTCATCTTCTTGCCGTTCAGATTGACGTGCGACCAGGTATGCGTGCCGACCGTGTGGCCCTGGGCCAGCACCTGGCGCAGGATTTCCGGATGATAGGTCGCGTGCTTGCCGACCGAGAAGAACAAGCCCTTGGTGCATTCATCCGCGAGCGCCTTCAGCACGTTCGGCGTGTTCACGGGCCAGGGACCGTCGTCGAAGGTCAGCACGACCTCCTTGTCGGTGAGGAAGTCGAATTGCTTGAAATGATCGAAGCCGAAGCCCGGACCGCCGGTGGTGTCGATCTCGACCACGCGGGAGACGCCGAGCGCATTCGGATTGGCGCAGGCCTGCTTCGGCGGCACCGGCATGGCCGGGGCGGGCGTGGGAGCTTGTGCCTGGGCAACGGCTGCTGGCTTGGCCGCGATCGTCGCGGTGGTCTGGACGTCATCCTTGGCGGCGAACTTCGCCGGTGCCGGCAATTGATCGGCGGCACGGGCGGCAACTGTCTTGGGGGCGCCCTGATCGGCGCGCGAAGAATAATAAAACCAACCGCCGGCGGCGATCACGACCGCCGCAACTACACTGGCCAGCATCAGGCCCAACGCATTACGCATCGCTACTCTTTCCAATTACGCAACCAAACCTGCGGAATTTCCCGCGCGACGAGCCATTAATGCGAAGTAACAGTTAACGTGACACCAACACGACGGCGGTTGTGGAGGAATTTCAGGGATCTGCGCCAAAGTGACCGAGGTCACAATCGGGGCGCGGCCCGTGACCATCATCACAGTGGAAACTGTTTTGCTGGAGCATCGTAGTTCCCATCAACAACGGGCGCCGTTGCGACGGCGCCAATGGGAGCTTCAAATGACCAAATCCTTTTCTGCCACTATCCGCGACACCAGCCTGGCCCTTGGTTTTGCCGCCATCGTCTCGATCGTCGCGACGACCTCGAGCTTCGCCTTCACGGCCGAGGCGCAGCAGATGTGCACCGGCGATGCCTTCCGCCTGTGCTCGTCGGAAATCCCCAACATCCCGAAGATCACGGCGTGCATGATCAAGCATCGTTCGGATCTGAGCGCCGGCTGCCGCGCGGTGATGGACAAGGATCTGGCCAAGGGCGCGTCGCGCAAGGTCGCTGACGCCCAGAGCAGTCAATAAGAGCGCGCGCAACAACGATCGTCGCGCCGGTCAGCTCCCTTCGCGATGTGCTCCGGCCTCGAGCCGGGGCCACGCGGCGGCACTTCTGCCGCTCGGCAATAAAGCCGTTGCAGCTCCGGGATCGTCGCACTAGCTTCCCCCGCTCATCATTCCGGGTAAGAGGCATTACGCGATGACCAGATTCCTTTTCATCATTCCTTTGTTCCTGTGTGCCTCGGTCGCACAAGCGCAGCAGCCCGGCCACGACGCCTGCGCGCGCGATGTCAGCCGCTTCTGCCGCGCCGTGATGAACAATGGCGACGGTGCCGTGCTGGCGTGTCTGAAGCAGAATCGCACGCGGCTGAGCAAAGGCTGCGACAAGGTGCTGACCGAGCACGGGCAGTAGGGATTTACGGTCCAAACCTACGTGCTGCTTCCCGCCGCGGTCGCGACCACCGGCAGCACCTCTTCGTTGGCGCGGTCCGGCGTCTCCTCCTTCCAGCGTACCGAGCCGAACGGGCGCTCCAGCATGCGGCGGATCCGCACCGGCTCGGGGCCGATGTGGAAAGCCATCGCCTCCTGGTGCAGCGCGCGTTCGGACTGGGTCGATCGGTTGCGCTGGCGTAAGTAGTCGAACCAGGTCGGACAGTGATAGCGCTCGGTCCACAATTCGGGATCGGCGATGTCGCGGGCGATCGACCAGCCATAGGCGCCGTTGCGTTGCCGTGAGAGCTGCACGTCCTGCATCACATTGTGGAACGCGCGCGCGTTCTCCTGCGCGACGCGATATTCGATCTCGACCACCAGCGGGCCGCTGCGCCCCGTCAGGGACAGCTTCACCTCGGGATCGGCCAGCACGTCGGCATCCTCGTTGCGGGCGCCGACGCGCGGCATCGTCAGCCAGAGTCCCAATAGCGGCGAGATCAGCATCAGGCCGGCCGCGGTCAGCAGCGCGATTTCGACACCGGCATAGTCGGTGAGGTGGCCCCAGCCCCAGGCTCCGATGGCGATGCCGCCGGAAATCGAAGCCTGGAACGCCGCGAGCGAGCGGCCGGCAACCCAGCGCGGCGCCGAGAGCTGCACGCCGATATTGAACAGCGCAATCGCAGCCATCCACACCGCGCCGGCCAGCACCAGCGCGGCTGCGGTCAGCACCGGCTCCGTGCTGAGGGCAAGCGCGGCCATCGCAAATGCCATCGAGATGGTGCAGGCGCGGATCGCGGCCTCGCCGCTCATGCGCTTGCGCATTTCGTGAATGTTGAGCGCGCCGATCACGGCGCCCATGCCGAAGGCGCCGAGCATGATGCCGTAGGTCTGCGCGCCGCCATGCAACAGGTCGCGGGCGACCAGCGGCATCAGCGCCATGATGGCGCCGCCGATCAGTCCCATCACCAGCGTGCGCAACAGCACGATCTTGATCGGCGGCGAATTGGTGATGTAGCGGAAGCCCGAGACCATGGCGCGGTTGAGTTTTTCCCGCGGCAGGCGGGAGGGTTCGGTGCTGCGGCGCCAGAGCAGCAGCACCACCAGCAGCGGCAGATAGAGGATCGCGTTGCAGGCGAACGCGGCCACCGCACCGAGCGCGGCGACGATGACGCCGCCGACCGCGGGGCCGAAGCTGCGTGCGATGTTGTAGCTGATGCCGTTCAACGCGACGGCTGAAGGCAGTGCTTCAGGCGGTACCTGCTCGCTCACCGAGGACTGCCAGGCCGGGCCGAACAGCGCGTTGCCGCTGCCCACCACGAAGCAGAACGCGAGCAGGGTCTCGGGGGTGATGAGATTGAAGCCGGCCAGCACCGTGAGCGCAGTCGCGCCGGTGAGGGCAATCATCAGCGAGACCAGGGTGACGATGCGGCGATCATACATGTCGGCGATGGCGCCGGCCGGCATCGAGATCAGCATGATCGGCAGCATCAGGGCGGTCTGCACCAGCGCCACCTTGTCCGCCGAGGCCGCCATCTGTGTCATCGCCCAGGCCGCGCCGACGCCCTGGATCAGCAGGCCGAGATTGGAGAGCAGGCTGGCGAGCCAGATGCGTCGGAACACGGTGTACCGCAGCGGCGCGGTGATGCCGTCGGCGGCCACTTTCTGGCGGTTCGGCTGCTCGGTCATATCCCCTTCCATATGGGCTGGCAGAGTGGTCTTGCGCTGGTCTTTGGGCGATTCCGGCAAGTTCAGTGATGCCTGCGAAAGTCCTTCGCTGTCCAGTGATTAGGCCGCTATAAGCGGTGCAAAGTGGCGGTTGCCGGGGAGGAACAAATGAAGCTGTCGCGACGGACGATCCTGCTGGGAGCGGGCAGCTTGCCTTTCGCAATTGCGAGCTTGCGGGTGGGCGCGCTGGCCCAGACTGCACCTGCCGCGGCGCCGGACGCTGAGGCGCCGCCGATCCTGTTCGTTCATGGCAATGGCGATTACGATGCGCTCTGGATGACCACGATGTGGCGGATGGAATCCAACGGCATCGCACGCGATCGCATGGCGGCAATCAATTTCACCGATCCGCTGGCGCGCGGCGACGACAAGGTCGAGCAGGCCAGCCGTTCCTCGACCGAGGATCAGCGCCGCGAGCTCACTGCCGCCATCGCCGAATTGAAGCGCCGGACCGGCGCACCTCGTGTGGCGCTGGTCGGCAGCTCGCGCGGCGGCAATGCGATCCGCAACGTCATCAAGAATGGCGGTGCCGCCGATGTCAGCCACGCCGTGCTGTGCGGCACGCCCAATCACGGCGTGTTCGCGACCGACGACCAGCCCAACAACGAGTTCAACGGCCGCGGCACGTTCCTGCGTGGCCTCAACGAAGGCGAGAGCGAGGTGACGCCGGGCGTTGCCTTCCTCACATTGCGCAGCGACGGCATGGACAAATACGCCCAGGCCGACGGCCGCTTCATCGGCAAACCCGGCACGCCGACCGGCGTCACCAATGAAGGGCCGGAGCTGAAGGGCGCCACCAATCTCGTGCTCGGCGCGCTCGACCATCGCGAGGTGGCGTTCCACCCGCGCGCCTTCCGGGAGATCTACAAATTCATCGCGGGCCGCGAGCCCGCGCGCATCGCGATTGTTCCCGAGGCAAACGTCAAGTTGAGCGGCCTGGTGTCGGGCACGCCGGGCGGCGTATCGACCAACCGTCCCGTCGCGGGTGCAACGGTCGATATCTTTCGCGTGGATCCTGATACCGGTGAGCGCAACGAGGGAGCAATTTACAGCGCGCAGACTGGCGCCGACGGCCGCTGGGGCCCTGCGCAGGTCGACCCGACCTGGTCGCTCGAATTCGTGCTGACATCGCCGGGCGCGCCGATCACACACATCTATCGCTCGCCGTTCCCGCGCTCGTCCGACGTCGTCCATTTGCGCGCCGCACGGCCGCTCGGGCCGGCCGACAAGGACGCCGGCGCGGTCGTGATCATGTCGCGGCCGCGCGGCTATTTCGGCCTGCCGCGGGACGTGGTGTTGCTGGACGGCAAGGAGCCGGCCGACGTCAAGCCGGGCGTGCCGACGGATGCGACGGCAACATTGCGGCTTGCGGCCGGCGACGTCGGACGTAACATCGTGGCTCAATTCGGCGAAGAACGGATTGTAGCCCGGGCCTGGCCCGCTTCCGAGAACAGGATTGCGATTGCCGAGCTGACTTATTAGCTGATTGCCTGCATCACTTCTGTTGGGAGAGAGCCATGAACATCGCCAGCGTGCGTCGGCCCATCATCCCTCCGGCTCCTCCGCGTGCGCCCGACGACATGTCATTTTTCGGTCGTCTCGCGGTGATCCGCCAGAACATGATCGCAACCTGGGGTCAGCGCGCCTATGAGGAAGACGTCGTTCAGGGGCGCTTCTTCTTCCGCAACAGCTTCATCCTGAACCAGCCGGACGCGATCCGGCATGTCCTGCTGACCAATTACGAGAACTATTCGCGCACGCCGGCGGGAATCCGCATGCTGCGCCCCGTGCTCGGCGACGGCCTTCTGATCGCGGAAGGTCACTCCTGGACCTTTCAGCGCCGCACTCTCGCGCCGGCCTTCACGCCGCGCGCCACCGCGAACCTCGTTCCGCACATGACGGCGGTGCTCGATGAGACCATCGCGAAGCTGGATGCGCGCGCGGGCGAAGACATCGATCTGCGCGAAGTCATGCAGCGCATGACGCTGGAGATAGCCGGGCGCACGATGTTCTCGTTCGGCATGGACCAGCATGGCGCGACGCTGCGCAATTTCATCATGGAATATGCCGCGAGGCTGGGACGGCCGTACTTCCTCGACATGGTGCTGCCGGTGTCGTGGCCGAGCCCGATGGATTTTGCCCGGGCGCGCTTTCGCAAGCGCTGGACCGAGTTCGTTGCCATGCTGATCGCCGAACGGCGCGCGGCCGGCAAGAAGGACGGCGCGCCGCCGCGCGACCTGTTCGATCTGATGGACCAGGCGCGCGATCCTGAAACCGGCAAATGTTTTTCCGACGAGCAGCTCGTCGACGAGGTCGCGACCATGATCCTCGCCGGACACGAGACCACGGCGACGGCGCTGTTCTGGGCGCTCTATCTGCTCGCGCTCGACACGGAGACGCAGGAGGAGGTCGCCTCCGAGACGCGCGGCGAGCATCTCGACAGCATCGCCGACATCGACCGGCAGAAATTCACCCGTGCGGTGATCGAGGAGACGATGCGGCTCTATCCGCCCGCCTTCCTTGTCGCGCGCGCCGCCCGCGAGAAGGACAATGCGGCCGGAATCGAGATCGGCAAGGGCGACATCATCATGATCGCGCCCTGGCTGCTGCACCGGCACGAGAAGCTGTGGGATCAGCCGAATGCGTTCATTCCAAAACGCTTCATGTCGAACGAGGCGCCCGACCGCTTTGCCTATTTGCCGTTCGGCGCAGGTCCGCGCGTCTGCATCGGCGCGCCGTTCGCGCAAGCCGAATCCGTGCTGGCGCTGGCCCGGTTGATCGGCGCGTTCCGTGTCGAGCTCGCCGATCAGGCGAATCCCGTGATCCCGCTCGGTGTCGTCACGACCCAGCCCGACCACTCACCCATGTTCCGCATCACGCGTCGGTGACAGGCGATTTGCCTGGCCGATGGCGCGATTCAACTCACAGAGACCCGCCATGAGCGATATCCAGGCCCAGTTTTCCGTTCTGAAGCAGACCGCCGACGAGAAAGTGGTCGATGCCATTGCACGTCTCATCGAAGACGGCGAGGATCACGAGCTCAATCGCGTCAACGTCCTGGATTTTTCCAGGCAGCATGGCCTCGATGAAGAGCACGCGATTTCGGCTTTCCTGCATGCGGCGCGGCTCGGGCTGTTCGACCTCGGCTGGAACGTGCTCTGTCCGGGCTGCGGCGGCGTGCTGGGCGCGCACTCGACGCTGAAGGCACTCAAGCCGGATGACTATCATTGCGCGCTCTGCGCCTGTGGCTACAAGGCGTCGGTCGACGATCAGGTCGAGGTCTCCTTCACCGTGAATCCGCGGGTCCGGCGCATCGCGGCGCATGATCCCGATACGCTTCCGGTATGGGAATATTTCAAGCAAATGTTCTGGAGCTCCGGCGTCGATTTCAACAAGGAATCCTTTGCGACACTGGCGAACGAGGTGACGCTGGACACGATGGAGCTGCCGGCCGGTGAGAAGGCGACCATGTCGCTGCAACTGCCTGGCGACTTCGTCATCATCTTCGAGCCGGTGACGCACGCGGCCCATTTCATCGACGTTCAGGGCGAGCCGACCAAGGACCGCCAGCAGCTCGCCATCATGTACAACAAGGTGCAGGCCCCGACCGGCACCACGACCATGCGGCCGGGTCCGCTGCGGCTGTCGCTGGAGAACCAGGCCGGCGTGCGCGTGCTGCCTTCGGTGTTCATCGCGGCCGAGGCGCTTCACCGTCTCATCGGCAAGCGCAAGCCGTTCCTGACCGCCAAGCGGATGCTGTCGAACCAGACCTTTCGCGACGTCTTCAAGGCGGACAATCTCAGCCTCGACCAGCGGCTCCAGATCACCTCGCTGACTTTCCTGTTCACCGATCTGAAGGGCTCGACCGCGCTCTACGAGCGTGTCGGCGATCTCGCCGCCTTCGATCTCGTGCGTGCGCATTTCCATGCGCTGCTCGAGATCATCTCCTCCGAGAAGGGCGCCGTGGTGAAGACGATCGGCGATGCCGTGATGGCGACCTTCGTCCGTCCCGAGTATGCCATCGTCGCGGGCCTGCGGATGCGCGCCGCCATGGACGAGCTCAACAAGCAGCGTGGCACCGACGATCTCATCGTCAAGATCGGCATTCATGAAGGCCCGTGTCTCGCGGTGATGCTGAACGAGCGGCAGGATTATTTCGGCCAGACCGTTAACATCGCCGCCCGCGTGCAGAGTCTGTCGACCGCGCAGGAGATTCACATCACCGGCCCGGTGCTCGATGCGCCCGCGGTTGCCGAGGTGCTGGAGCAGCGCGCGATCAAGCCGATCCAGAAACAGGCGGCGCTGCGCGGCATCGCCGATAAGATGGTGGTGTATGAGATCCCGTGAGCTGCGGATCGTCATTCCGGGTTCGCGCTTTGCGCGCTCCGGAATGACAGCGAACAGATTGCCGAAACGTAATCCGGCGCGCGGAACTGACGCACGTTGCGCTGGTTGAGTTTCCTCCTCATATAATGCTGGTAAGCGCCGCGCTCCCCGCGGCGCATCGATTTCGGTAGGACCTTATGCTCGACGGCCTGCGCCAATTCATCACCGACATTGTCGCCCCCAATGACCAGAACCGCACGTTCGGCGACAGCGATTACCGGTTGGCCGCGACCGCGCTGCTGGTGCACGTGATCTCGCTGGATGGCCAGCCGACCGTGACCGAACAGCGCAAGTTGCACGGCCTGATCGAAAGCCACTTTGGGCTCGATCATGGCACTGCGGATCGTCTGATCGCGGACGCCACCCAGGTCGAGGGCGAGGCAGTGGATCTCTATCACTTCACCAGCGTCATCATGCGCTCGCTCGACGAAGAGGGGCGCAAGCGCATCGTCCGGATGATGTGGGAGCTGGTCTATGCCGATGGACAGGTCAGCGAGTTCGAGGACAACGTCGTCTGGCGTGCCTCCGACCTGCTCGGCATTGCCCAGCGCGACCGAATCGAGTTGAAGCACGCTATTGCGGACCGTGCCGGCCAGCTGAAGGACAGCGCCGTCGGTGGCTGATCCCGTGCCACCTGCGCAGGTAGCCGGTTGTGCGGATCACATGACGAAACTTTAATGTAGCTGCCGGCCGCCTCGCCTTCGGATTCATCCGCGAATCCGCGGTTTTCTTGCCCTCTCTGATCTCCGCTCAAGCAGCCATGCTGCCAGCGCCGCTTGCCTGTCGCGCACGGCCTATGCTCTGGTTCCACCATTGCGGGGCCAAAATCTTCATTTCATGAGACTTGGATCAAGAGACTTGGATCGTGACTGAGCGGGTAACGTTGATCACCGGTGCCTCGGCGGGCATAGGCACGGAGCTGGCGCGCGTATTTGCAGCCAACGGACATCGCCTGGCATTGACGGCGCGGCGCGCCGATCGACTTGAGGCGCTCGCGAACGAGCTCGCTGCCAAGGGTGGCAAGAAGCCGATCGTGATCGCTTGCGATCTCGAGAACGTGGACGCCGGCGAGACGATCGCAGCAGCGCTCGCCGCCGAAGGCGTCGAGCTCGATCACCTCGTCAACAATGCCGGCTTCGGCGTGTTCGGCGATGCCATCGAGCGCGATCGCAACGAGCAGATCGGGATTGTCGATGTCAACGTGCGGGCTCTGACGGATCTGTCGCTGCGCTTTGCCGATCAGCTCATCAGGAACAAGGGTGGTCTTCTCAATGTCGGTTCGGTCGCGGGATTCCTGCCCGGCCCCGGCATGGCCGTCTATTATGCCTCCAAGGCCTACGTGATTTCCCTCACCGAAGCACTGCGGGCGGAGCTCGCGCCGCGCGGGGTTCGCGTCACCGTGCTGTGCCCGGGTCCCGTGCCCACCGAATTCCAGGCGCGTGCCGGCGTCGGCTCCGGACACGATACGGCCCTTCTCAATGTTTCTGCCGACGATGTTGCCCGGGAGGCCTATCGTGGTCTGATGGCCAATAAACGGGCAGTGCTGCCCGGTCTCGGCATCAAGATTGTCCCGTTTGCGCTGCGCTTTTTCCCGCGGGGCTTCATCCTGGCCGCCACCAGTCGGTTTCAGAGGCAGAGGCGCTGAGAGCGTTAGGTGTCCGTATTGGCCCGGAGCTTGCTTCGGTTTCGATGTGTGCGCGAACTCACACGATGTTAACTATCGCTTAGCTATACTAGCGGTCTGAACTGATAGCACTCGCAAAGGCCATGTCGTTCCGGACGGACAGGTTTGGTGGCGCAGAATTGGTGCCCTTCCGAAAGAAGGCGCCGAGCCCTGCCGCCTCCGACAGCCGGTTGCCGGTTTTGATCGTCCTGCATCAGGAATGCTCGACTCCCGGCCGCGTCGGCAACGCGCTCCGCGCACTCGGCCATTCCCTCGACATCCGCCGTCCCCGCTTCGGCGATCCCCTGCCCGAGACGCTCGATCGGCATGCCGGCGCCGTGATCTTTGGCGGCCCGATGAGCGCCAATGATTCCGACGACTATATCCGCCGCGAGATCGACTGGATCGAAATTCCGCTGCGCGAGCAGCGGCCGTTCCTCGGCATCTGCCTTGGGGCCCAGATGCTCGCGATGCAGCTCGGTGCGCGCGTCGCGCCGCATGCCGATGCGCTGACCCAGATCGGCTACTACCCGATCCATCCGACCGCCGCGGGCCACGCGCTCTGCCCGGCCTGGCCGGCTCAGGTCTATCACTGGCATCGCGAGGGTTTCGATCTGCCTGTCGGCGCAGAGCTGCTCGCGGAAGGTGACGATTTTCCGGTGCAGGCATTCCGCGCCGGCAATGCTTTCGGCGTGCAGTTTCATCCTGATGTGACCTACGCGATGATGCATCGCTGGACCACGCGTGGCTATGACGGCTTCAGCGCGCCCGGCGCGCGGCAGCGGCACCATCATTTCGCAGATCGCGCCGTGTACGATGCCGCAGAGCGCGCCTGGCTCGATCACTTCATCAACGGCTGGCTGGCGCGCCGGCCCGTGCTGGCGCAAGCCGCCGAGTGATCGCGGCTTCGCGCAAGTCCTTGGCGCAGATCCTTGGCGCAAGTCCTTGCCTCCGCCCCTGATATGCTAGGCTCTCCGTCAACGAGCGCGCACCAATGCGTGCCGGCAAACAAGGGAGAGCGCCATGGCCTACGAGCACATTCTCTACGAGGTGAGCGACAAGATCGCGACCATCACGCTCAATCGTCCTGATCGCATGAATGCGTGGACGCCGACCATGGAGCGCGACGTGCGTCATGCGATGGAAGCATCAAGCGCCGACGACAATGTCCGCGTCATCGTCCTCACCGGCGCGGGCCGCGCGTTCTGCGCTGGCGCCGATATGGATGCGCTCAAGGGGCTCGACCCAGATGACGTCAGGCGTGCCTCGAACCTGCCGCCGTTCGACATGAATCGCCGGCCGGACTGGCAGACGCGCTACGGCTTCTACCCGTCGATCAGGAAACCGGTCATCGCCATGCTCAATGGTGCCACCGCCGGCATCGGCCTTGTGCACGCGCTCTATTGCGACCTGCGCTTTGCCACCGACAACACCGTGTTCACGACGGCCTTCGCACGGCGCGGTCTGATCGCCGAGCACGGCATCAGCTGGATGTTGCCGCGCATCGTCGGCCACGCCAATGCGATGGATCTCTTGTTGTCGGCGCGGCGGGTGTCGAGCGAGGAAGCGCTGCGGATCGGACTGGTCAATCGGCTTTGCCCGCCTGAGAAGCTGCGCGAGGAGACCTACGCCTATGCGCGCGATCTCGCCGATTTCGTCTCGCCGAGCGCCATGGCCGTGATCAAGCGCCAGCTCTACGAGGTGCCGTTCCAGACCCTGGCGGAGGCCACGATCGAAGCCAACCGGGAGATGATGGTGGCGTTGGCCGGCAGCGATTTCCGGGAGGGCGTGGCGAGTTTCATGGAGAAGCGGCCGCCAAGGTTTACGGGGAAGTAGGGGGAAGCGCCTTGCGGAGGAAGCCCGCCTTCGCCCTACGGGCTTCGGCGAGGCAGCCTTCGCTCACTTCGCTGCGAGAGAGACTTTCCCAAGGCTTGCCTAGCCGAAGTTCGCGAAGCGAGCGAAGGCTGGTGGAGCCAGGCGGGATCGAACCGCCGACCTCGTCATTGCGAACGACGCGCTCTCCCAGCTGAGCTATGGCCCCTTTGCTGGCCGCTCTGGTAAACGCGGCCGACAACCGGGCGCCATTTAAGTCCCCGCCAAGGTCAAGTCAAGGACGGGTGTAAGGCGGTTTTAGCCATGGGGGCGCCGACTTCCCTTGTTTGGGCGGGGGGGAACCGATATCTAGCAAAGGCGTCAATTCTGACCGCAGCCAGTCTTCAAAAGCCAGAGTCTTCAATGCGTGCCGTTCTCGACATCGTCATCATCGTGCTCGACCTCTACGTCTGGCTGCTGATCGCCTCCGCGATCCTGTCCTGGCTGATCGCCTTCAACGTGGTCAACACCCGCAACCAGTTCGTCTCGGCGGTGGCAGAGTTCCTGTACCGGATCACCGAGCCCCTGCTGGCGCCGATTCGCAATTTCCTGCCCAGTCTCGGCGGCCTCGACATCTCGCCGATCATCCTGATTCTGCTCATCATGTTTATCGAGCGGGTGATCCTGTACTACATCTACCCGAACGTGATCTGAGCGGGCTGGAGCGCCTTGGTCGCGAGAGAGGCCTCTAAGGAACCCTGGCGCTACGCGGCCGCTGGAATCAGCATTGCGCTGCGGGTGACGCCGCGCGGCGGCCGCGACGACATCGACGGGATCGAACAGCTGGCCGATGGCCGCAGCGTGCTCAAGGTGCGGGTGCGAGCGATCGCTGACGGCGGCGAGGCCAACAAGGCCGTTCTGGTGCTGCTGGCGAAATCGCTTGGTGTTCCCAAGGCCAGCGTGAGGCTCCTGTCCGGAGCCACCTCGCGGCTGAAGCAGATCGCAGTCGACGGCGATCCGGCACGGCTCGGCGAGGCCCTGCGCCAGCTCGTCCAAGTCAAATCGGCGGCCGCCAAATCGGAAGACTAAGGGAACTGACATGACCGCCAAAATCATCGATGGAAAAGTCATCGCCGCGGAGCTTCGCGCCCGCGTGGCCGACGAGGTCGCCCGGGTCAAGCGCGAGCACAATCTGGTGCCGGGGCTGGCGGTCGTCCTGGTCGGCAACGACCCCGCTAGCGAGGTCTATGTCCGCTCCAAGCACACCCAGACGCAAGGCGCGGGCATGGCCTCGTTCGAGCACAAGCTGCCGGCCGACGTCGCGCAAGCAGATCTCCTGGCGCTCGTCGCAAAGCTCAATCGCGATCCGGTCGTGCATGGCATTCTGGTGCAGCTGCCGCTGCCGAAGGGGTTGAACACGGAAGCCGTCATCAATGCCATTGACCCAGCCAAGGACGTCGACGGCCTGCATCCGAACAATGCCGGCCGGCTCGCCGGCGGGTTCGAGGCACTGTCTCCCTGCACGCCGCTCGGCTGCATCATCCTGACCAAGAGCGTGCATGCTTCGCTGGAGGGCATGAACGCCATCGTCATCGGCCGCTCCAATCTGGTCGGCCGCCCGCTGGTGCAATTGCTGCTGAATGAGAACGCCACGGTGACGATCGCGCATTCGCGCTCGCGCGACCTGCCCGGACTCGTGAAGAAGGCCGATCTCGTCTATGCCGCGGTCGGAAGGCCCGAGATGGTGCGCGGCGACTGGCTGAAGCCGGGCGCGACCGTGATCGATGTCGGCATCAACCGGATTCCGAAGGATGATGGCAAGACGCGCCTCGTCGGCGACGTCGCCTATCAGGAAGCGCTCGGGGTGGCCGGTGCGATCACGCCGGTGCCCGGCGGCGTCGGTCAGATGACGGTCGCGTGCCTGCTGGTGAACACGCTGCGCGCGGCCTGCGCGATCGCTGGGCTGCCTAAGCCGGCGGTGTAGCTGAACTCTCGTGTCCCGGACGCGGCGCGGCATGAAATGACGCGACGCTGAGCCGGGACCCATGGCGCCACAGTACTGGGCCCCGGTTCAGCAGCGCATCGTTTCACGCTGCGCTGCGTCCGGGGCACGGAAACTCAGCCCTTCTTTTTCTTCTCGCGGTCCATGCCTTCGAGGATCAGCTTGTGCGCATCCTCCGGGCCGCCCCAGCGCAGGATCTTCACCCATTTGCCCTTCTCGAGATCCTTGTAGTGCTCGAAGAAGTGCTGGATCTGCTGCAGCGTGATGTCGGGCAGGTCGGAGTACGACTTCACCTTGTCATAGCGCTGCGTCAGCTTCGACGACGGCACTGCCAAAATCTTCTCGTCGCCGCCGGCTTCGTCCTCCATGAACAGCACGCCGACCGGGCGCACGCTCATGACGGCGCCGGGAATGATGGCGCGGGTGTTGATGATCAGGACGTCGCAGGGGTCACCGTCATCGGACAGCGTGTGCGGGATGAAGCCATAGTTACCGGGGTAACGCATCGGCGTGTAGAGGAAGCGGTCGACCACCAGGGTGCCGGCCTCCTTGTCCATCTCGTATTTGATCGGTTCGCCGCCCACGGGGACTTCGATGACGACGTTGACGTCGTGAGGTACGTTCTTCCCGATCGAGATCGCATCGATACGCATTCAAGGCTCCGTTGTTGCCGAGGTGAAATCGCGCCCGGCAGCCGATTTTGGCGCTGTCATACGCGGGCTTGGCCCGCTGATCCATCGCGTTTTTGTGAAATAATGAATCCGGCGATCACCGGCTCAAAAGGCAACGGTATCGACGGAAGGGAATCGCTGCCGGGGAGGGTTTCAGCAGCTCAATTGGTCCAAGCGAAGGCAACCTTGTCGAGCGACTTCGGCCCGAACCGCTCTGACGAGCGCGCCACCATACGGCCCCCCAGCGCCCGGTAGAACTCGGTCGCCGGGTCGTTGTCCGAGAGCGCCCACACCACCATGCTCTTCAGTCCGCTCTGCATCAGGTCGCGGCGGGCGGCGGCGAACAGGCGACGGCCGAAGCCGAGACCCTGGAATTCCGGACGCAGATAAAGCTCGTAGACCTCGCCGTCGAAATGCAGGCTGCGGGCACGGTTGCGACCGTAATTGGCGTAGCCTGCGATCTTGTCGCCGAACACCAGCACGCTGACGCGGCTGCCCTTGCGGATCGCGCTGTCCCACCATTGTGGGCCACGGCGGTTGATCAGCTTTTCCAGCTCGGCACCGGGAATGATGCCCTGATAGGCGGAGCGCCAGGCTTCGTCATGAGTGGACGCCACCGCAGTTGCATCTGCAGCTTTGGCCGGCCGGACCTCGATCAGGGTTGTGCTCATGGACGCAATCAAACCAAGTCGCCGCGTCGGCGGCAAGACCTATCGTTAATTATCGGTTAACGTGTGGACTTTGTGCATCAGTATCTTAACCATGTTGTACCGAAAAAAGACAAGACGCCACTTAGTTGGCACCGGCATGCCGTGCGTCGGTGCAAAACGCCCGTGGCGGCAACGAATGAACGGTGATGGCGACGCAGAAAGTCTGCCGATACTGATTCGTTCCTACTAGTCTGATGGTCGCGGTTCTCGCCTTTCGGCAATCCATGCGGCTTCTCAATACCATCGCGCTCCTGCCTCTGCTGGCCTTGCTGACTGCGGCGCCTCTGTGCGCCCAGGTCACTCTTGGCCCATCCGGCGAGGAGGGCGAACCGCTTCGCCGACAACAATGGCTTGTGCCGTCGCCGGCTACCGACATTGCCGCGCATGCCCTGCTGTTTCGCCCCCCCGGCGCAGGTCCGTTCCGGCTTGCGGTGATCGCGCACGCCTCGACCCAGAATGGTTTGCGTCGTGCGCAGATGCCGCAACCGGAATACCGTCCGCTCGTAGCCCATCTCGTCGCGCGCGGTTTTGCCGTGCTGGTGCCGGAGCGGCTCGGCCATGGCGCGACCGGCGGCCGCTATGTCGAGGACCAGGGCGGATGTGACGAGGCCGACTATGCGCGTTCGGGCCGAGCAACGGCCGAGCAGATCCGGCTCGCGCTGGACCATTTGCGAAAGCAGGATTTCATTCGCAAGGAGGCCGCCATCGTGATCGGCCATTCCGCCGGCGGCTGGGGTGCGCTGGCGCTGGCGCATGCCGATCCGAAAGCGATCTCGGCGATCACAGTGTTCGCACCGGGGCGCGGCGGCCACGCCAATGACGAGCCGAACCGGATCTGCGCGCCGCACTCGCTTCGTGCCACTGCTGCGGAGTTCGGCAGGGGCGCGCGCATTCCGGTCACCTGGCTCGTTGCGGGCAACGACAGCTATTTCTCGCCGGCATTTTCGAAAGGGCTGGCCGATGCGTTTCGCGGCAGCGGCGGCAAAGCCGATGTTCGCGTCTTGCCGGCCGTCGGCAGCGAGGGGCATTGGATGATCGAGAGCGAGGCCGGGGTCAAGGCCGCAAGCGACGCGCTTGATCGCGCACTGAACCCGCCGAAGCCCATGGCGACAAAGAAGCCATGACGCTGTATTTTCTGATCAAATATCTGCATGTGCTCGGCGCCATCGTCATCCTCGGCACCGGGACCGGCATCGCCTTCTTCATGCTGATGGCTCATCGCACTGGCGATGTGGCGTTCATTGCACGCACCGCGTCGGTGGTCGTGATTGCGGATGCGATCTTCACGCTCTCCGCCGTGATCCTGCAGCCGGTCTCGGGTGGCCTGCTGATGCTGTTCTCGGCGACGCCGATCACCGAGCACTGGCTGCTCACCTCGCTCGCGCTCTACGTCGTCGCAGGCCTATTTTGGGTCCCCGTCGTCTTCATGCAGATCGAGATGCGCGATCTCGCGCACAAGGCCACCGGGCAGCGCGGTGTGCTTCCCGAGCGCTACTTCGTCCTGTTCCGCCGCTGGTTCGCATTCGGCTTCCCCGGTTTCGGGGCGACGATGCTGATCCTGTGGCTGATGATCGCCAAACCGTTTTGAGAGACCCGATGGGTGAGCGAACCATTCTGGTGCTCGGCGCCTCCGGCCTGATCGGGCGCTTCGTCACCGACGATCTTCGCGCGCGGGGATTTCGCGTCGTCGGCCTGGCACGCAGCCTGTCGTCGGCGCAAAAGATGAGCTCGCTTGATATCGAGCTGCCGATCCTCTCCCTCGATACGGCTGCCCTGACGCGACTGCTCCGCGGGCACGCCGTGGACATCGTCGTGAACTGCCTCGGCGTACTTCAGGACGGGCCCGGCAGTGACACGGGCGCCGTGCATCGCGATTTTGTCGCGCGGCTGCTTGCGGCGATCGGCGACAGCGGCCGTGCGATCCGCCTGGTGCACATCTCGATCCCCGGAGCGGCGGAGGCCGACCGCACTGCCTTCGCGACGACCAAGCGCGAAGCCGAGCGCTTGATCGCGGTCTCCGGCATTCCCTATGCCGTGTTGCGGCCCGGCTTCGTGGTCGCACCGTCAGCCTATGGCGGCAGCGCCATGCTCCGCGCGCTCGCGGCCTTTCCGCTCGATCTTCCAGACAAGGAAATGGCAACGCCGTTCCAACCCGTCGCGGTGGAGGATATTTCGGCCACCATCGCCTGGCTCGCCGCACGTGACGTCGACGAGGCCACCGTGAAGGCGGTGAGCTGGGATCTGATGCAAACAGAGCTGGTCACCATGGCCGGCGTCATCAAAGAGTTTCGTCTCGCATTCGGCACGGCCGGCTGGCTGCGTGTCGCGATGCCGGCCTTCATGCTCGAGCTCGGCGCCAAGATCGGCGATCTCGCCTGTCATCTCGGCTGGATGCCGCCGATGCGCTCCACGGCCATCGCCGAACTGCGCCGTGGTGTGCGAGGTGATCCCTCGGCGTGGATCACCGCCACCGGCATCACACCGAAGACGCTGACGGACATGATCGGCCGCCATCCCGCGACGGTCCAGGACAAATGGTTCGCGCGCCTGTTCCTGGTCAAGGCGCTGATCTTGGCGAGTCTGGTGGCGTTCTGGCTCGTCTCCGGCTTCATCGCGCTGTTCGTGTCCTATCGCGCCGCCGCCGCGATCCTGACTGGGCACAATTTCCCGCCGGCGCTGGTCGATCCCATCACCATCGGCACCAGCTTGATGGACATGAGCATCGGCGCGCTGATCGCCTTCCGCCGCACTGCGGCGATCGGCCTCGTTGCAGGCATCATGGCCTCGCTCGGCTATATGGTCGGCGCGGCGATCCTGACACCCGACCTCTGGATCGAGCCGCTCGGTGCGCTGGTGAAGACCGGGCCGGCGATCGTGCTGATGCTGGTCGCGCTCCTGATGCTGGATAATCGATAGCGTTTTCGAGCGAAGTGGAGCCCGGTTCGCGTGAAGAAAACGCGTCAAGAGAGAAGTCTGATGAGCAAATGGCCCGACGACGACGTGATCCTGTTCGACGGCGTCTGCATCTTCTGCTCGCGCTGGGTCCGCTTCGTTGCGAAGCGCGACATGGCGAGGCGGTTTCGGTTCACGCCGATCCAGTCGGACTATGGGACTCGGCTCGCGCGGGCATTCGGTATCGATCCCGATGATCCCGATACCAACGCCGTTGTCCATGGCGGCGTGGTATTCATGAAGTCCGACGCCGCGCTGACGGTGCTGTCGCAGCTGCCCGGCTGGAGCTGGGTGGGCGCGTTCTTCGCGGTGCCGAAGCCGCTGCGCGATTCCGTTTACGGCCTCATCGCGCGCAATCGCTATCGCATTTTCGGGAAGTACGATTCGTGTTTCGTGCCTGATGCCGATTTGCGGGCCCGGGTGATCGAGTAGCTACGTCATTGCGAGCGAAACTACGGCTTGCCCGCAGCCGCCAGCACTTCCTTCGCCGCCCGCTCGCCGCTGTCCCGCGCGCCATGCGCCGTCGTGAAGAAAGTCGGTGATGTCGCCTCGCCCGCGAAGAACAGCCGTCCATCCACCGGCGCAGCCAGCGCCGCACGGTCGCCGGCGTGCCCCGGCAGCGCGTGCGAATAGGAGCCCCGCGCGAGGGGATCGTGGGCCCAGCGCGACTCATACAGCGGCTTCAGCTTGCGGCGGATGCCGTTGCCGAGGAAGCCGGCGATCTCGTTGATAGCTTGCGCGGCAATGGCGCCTTCGCCGCAATCCTCCAGCGCGCGCGCAAAGCTGCCGCCGAAAAAGCCTTCGATGCAGGGCTGGCCGAACGGGCGGATGTGATAGGTGCCCATCTCGGTGCGCATGGTGGCGCCGCGCAAATTGGCTTCCTTCGGGAAGGCTTCGGCGTCTTCGAGCGCCAGCGTCACCTTGTCGTCGACGCCGAGCGGCAGGCCGGCTGCTGCGCCGACCTTGGTCGGCAATGGCGGCGAGAAGCGGACCGTCTCATCGGCGATCAGATTGGTCGGCACCGTGACGATCAACTTGTCGGCGGTCAGCGCGCCCTGCGATGTCTCGATGCGGATGCGCTTGCCGGAATGATCGATCAGCGCAACCTTGCAGTTCAACGCCACCGGGCAGAGCGCGCCGTAGGTCGAAACGAGCGCGCCATAGCCGCGCCGGACGCGCCAGTTGAGGTCCGTGTCCTCATAGGCATCCCAGTCCAGCGTCGACATATCCTTCAGCTCGCAGCCGTTGATATAGGTCGAGATCGCGTCGATCATCGGATTCCAGCGATTGCCCACTTCAAGGCTCAGGCTCGCGGGCTCGTCCTTGCCATTTTGCGCGGCCTGCCAGAGGCGCGCGTAGAACGTATCCATCGCGCGGATGAAATCGTCGCGCTCGCCTTGCGGAAACGCGTTGCCATAAGCGCGCTCGCGCCAGGGCGGCAGGTCCTTGTTGAGCTCGAACCCGAGCTGCCGCGCGATTGCGACGAAAGAGTTTTTGTCGGCGGAGTGCAGCCAGCCGCAGCCGACGTCGAAGATCACCTCAGGCGAGGCCTGTACCGTCCAGGCGCGGCCGCCGAGCCTGCCACGCGCCTCCAGCACGATCACCGCGAGGCCGCAGTCCGCCAGCGCATGCGCCGCGCCGAGGCCGGCGGCCCCGGCGCCGATGATCGCGACGTCGACGGACGAAGGGAGGGAGGTCATTGGCGGGCTCTAGCACGTTCGCTGGGTGCGCTGAAGCCGCTACGCGTATAGCGGTCATCAACCGCCCATGTGTGCAACAGCGCTTTGGGGCGGGTGATTCAATATTCTGGAGACGGTCTCGTAGGGTGGGCAAAGGCGCCCTTGCGCCGTGCCCACCATTCTCAAGTGGTGGGCACGCTATCGCGTTGCCCACCCTACGGCACTGCGGTGTGCGGCAGCTTACGCCACCGCTTCCTTGGCCTTCTCCGCGCGCTTGCGCTCGTTCGGGTCGAGATGCTTCTTGCGCAGGCGGATCGACTTCGGCGTGACCTCGACGAGCTCGTCGTCCTCGATATAGGCGAGCGCCTTTTCCAACGTCATGCGGATCGGCGGGGTCAGGCGCACGGCTTCGTCCTTGGAGGTCGTGCGGATGTTGGTGAGCTGCTTGCCCTTGAGCACGTTGATCTCGAGGTCGTTGTCGCGGGTGTGCTCGCCGACGATCATGCCCTTGTAGACCTTCCAGCCCGGCTCGATCATCATCGGGCCGCGGTCTTCCAGCTTGAACATGGCGTAAGCCACCGCTTCGCCCTGGTCATTGGAGATCAAGACGCCGTTGCGGCGGCCCTGGATCTCGCCCTTGTACGGCGCATAGCCGTGGAACAGGCGGTTCATGATTGCGGTGCCGCGGGTGTCGGTGAGCAGCTCGCCCTGGTAGCCGATCAGGCCGCGGGTCGGCGCGTAGAACACCAGGCGCTGGCGGTTGCCGCCCGAGGGCTTCATCTCGATCAGCTCGGACTTGCGCTCGCTCATCTTCTGCACGACGACGCCGGAGTGCTCCTCGTCGACGTCGATCACGACTTCCTCGATCGGCTCCATGGTGGCGCCGGTGGCTTCGTCCTTCTGGTAGACGACGCGCGGGCGCGACACCGAGAGCTCGAAGCCTTCGCGGCGCATGGTCTCGATCAGGATCGCGAGCTGCAATTCGCCGCGGCCCGACACTTCCATCGCGTCCTTGTCGGAGGCTTCGACCACGCGCAGCGCGACATTGCCTTCGGCCTCGCGCAGCAGACGGTCGCGGATCATGCGGCTCGTCACCTTGTCGCCTTCGGTGCCGGCGAGCGGGGAGTTGTTGACGATGAAGGACATCGACACGGTCGGTGGATCGATCGGCTGTGCCGGCAGCGGCACCTCGACGGTCGGATCGCAGAAGGTGTCGGCGACGGTGCCCTTGGTCAGGCCCGCGATGGCGACGATGTCGCCGGCTTCGGCTTCATCGAGCGGCGTGCGCTCGAGGCCGCGGAACGCCAGGATCTTGGTGATGCGCCCGGATTCGACCAGCTTGCCCTCGGCGTTGAGCACCTTGACCTGCTGGTTCGGCTTGAGCACGCCGGAGGAGATGCGGCCGGTGATGATGCGGCCGAGATAGGGGTTGGCTTCGAGAATGGTGCCGATCATCTTGAACGGACCTTCTTCGACCTTCGGCGGCGCGACGTGGCGCAGGATCAGGTCGAACAGCGGCTCCATGCCCTTGTCCTTCGGACCCTCCGGGCTATCCGCCATCCAGCCCTGCTTGGCCGACCCGTAGAGGATCGGGAAGTCGAGCTGCTCTTCGCTGGCATCGAGCGCCGCGAACAGGTCGAACACCTCGTTGATGACTTCGGTCGGGCGCGCGTCGGGACGATCGACCTTGTTGATGACGACGATCGGCTTGAGGCCGACCTTGAGCGCCTTGGAAACCACGAACTTGGTCTGCGGGAGCGGGCCTTCGGCAGCGTCGACCAGCACCAGCGCGCCGTCCACCATGTTCAGGATGCGCTCGACCTCACCGCCGAAATCGGCGTGGCCGGGGGTGTCGACGATGTTGATGCGGGTGTCCTTCCACTGCACCGAGGCTGCCTTGGCCAGGATGGTGATGCCGCGCTCGCGCTCCAGATCGTTGGAGTCCATGGCGCGATCGGTCACCTTCTGGTTTTCGCGGAACGTGCCGGACTGCTGGAGGAGCTTGTCGACCAGGGTCGTCTTGCCGTGGTCGACGTGGGCGATGATGGCGACGTTACGGAGGTTCATGAGTGAGCTTCTTTGCGTTCGTACAATGGGTTAAGCGCGATCTCGCCGGTCGGACCGGGACCTCTTCTCGAAACAACGCTGGAAGACTGGAAACGGGCGCTCGCCGCCCAAAAAGGAAGCCCGGCCATATCGACCGGGCACCCTGCGCGTTGCGGCGCAATATATGCAAAAACCGCCAAAAAACAATGTGTTCTTTGGCCATTGGTTGACTGAATTTTGTCCGGGAATCTCCGGGGCTTAGCTGCCGTTCCGGGCCGGCGGGGCCTTTCGGCCCATGATGGCCGCCCAGATCATGACGACCCCTCCGATGCCGATGACCAGTCCCAAAAAGACCAGCGAAGCGATGTCGGCGGGGATCTGGCCACCTTCGACCACCGACATTCCGCCGAACAGGAGCGCGCAGAGCCCCGGCAGCAGCATGAAGATCCCGGCGATCGCCATCAGCGCGGTCAGGCAGCCGCTGCGCTGGTGCTGGTTCTGCGGGGGCAGATCCGGTGGGGTTTGCCTGGAATCGCTCATGGTCTCTTTCTCGCTGCCCTGATCAGCATCACGCCGGCAACGGCCGCCAGCAGCGCAAGCACGAGGACGGGAATGAAGCGGGTGTCGAAGTGGGACGATTGGGTCTGGTCGAACGCAAAGATCAGGGCGCAGATGCCGGGCAGCAGCAGGATCACCCCGAACATCACCATCAACGCGGTGGCGCATCCGCTTCGCGGCGGCGGTGAGGGTGGAGGCGTGTCGCTCATCGCGACATCTCCTCACTGTGCCTGGCTTCCCGATAAGTTTCACCGGCCAGCGCGGTGCGGATTCCGTCGATCTTGCCGTTCCGGTAGAACAGATTGTAGGTGTCGAACGGAATGATCGTCCCCTGCTCCGTCACGAAATGGATGCAGCTGCGCTTGACGTTGCCGACGCAGAAATTGAAACGATCGAGGAATTGCACGATGGTGACGCGGAACACGTTCTCGTAAGTGAGTCCTTCCGGCACCTCGAAGCTCGGCAGGCAGCACAGCAATTCGCAGACGCGCTCGCTGGTGTTCAGTGGCCCCGACGACAGCGAGAACAGGTCGACGAATTTCTCCCGCAGCATCGGATATTTTTCCGGACTGATCGTGTTGGGCATCACCGCAACCAGCTGCTCCTGCGGAATCACCGATGTCAGCGGCAGCACCTTCTCGCCGTTGCGCAGGCCGTAACCGATCGAGATGCTTTCGGGGTTACAGGGCAGCGGGATCATGTCCTTGTCGCCGAACACGCCGGTCTCGATCACGCGCTTGCGGATCTCCGACAGCATGATGCGGTCGCTATTCTTGTCGAAATTCTCGTTGCGGCCGGCGTCCTGCACCGGCTGCAGCGTGACGCCGCGCACGCATTTCCAGGTCAGCGCGTGACGGACGATGTCGCCGATCTCGGCCTCGTTGACACCGCGCTTGATGGTCGCGACCAGCGTGGTCGACACGCCGAAATGCTCGAGATTCTCCAGCGCCTGCTGGCGAATCTTGCGCAAATCCGCGCCGCGCAAATTGATCAGCGCATCGCGCTGCAGCGAATCGAACTGGAGATAGACCTCCAGCCCGCGTCTGTTCTCGGCGAGCCGTGCCACAAAATCCTTTTCGCGGGCGATGCGCAGGCCGTTGGTATTGATCATGACGTGGCGGATCGGGCGGGCGCGCACGGCGTCCAGGATCTTGAAGAAATCCGGATGCAGCGTCGGCTCGCCGCCGGAAATCTGCACCAGATCAGGCTCGCCTTCGCTTGCGACCAGCGCGTCCAGCATCTTCTCGACCGTCGCGAGCGGGGTGAATTTCGTTCGCACGGGCGAGGATTCCGCGAAGCAAACCGGGCAGGTGAGATTGCAATGCTCGGTGATCTCGATCAGCGCCAGGCAGGAGTGCTGCTCGTGGTCGGCACACAGGCCGCAATCATAGGGACAGCCGAATTCGGTGCGCTGCTGGAATTGCAGTGGCCGGTCGCCCGGTTTGATGAAATCCTTGCACAGGCGCCAATAGGCGGCGTCCGTCGACACCAGCGTCGACTGGACACCGTGCTCCCTGCAGCGCTTTTCGTACCAGACCTCGTTGTCCAGGATCTGGATCTTGGTCGGCACCAGCTTCAGGCAGGTTTCGCAGAGAGATTGGGTCTGGCCCCAGAAGATATAGGGCCGCGACTTACGCAACGGCGCGTTCATGCACGGGTCTCGCTTTGGGGGCCCTCGCCAGCATGAATGCGGCGTAGAGCACGATGGACAGCGACAGCAGGTGAAACAGGGTGAGGGGGCCGATCAGCGGGCCGTAGGGTTTGAGGAATTCCCACAGGAAGCGTTGCGCTCCGTAATAGGCGAGCACCAGGTAGAATCCATTGGTGATCGTGAATGCGTTCCGGTTCAAGACCGCCAGCACATAGATGAGCGCGAAGACCGCCATGGCCGCGCTCTCATAGAGCTGCACGGGATGACGAAGGACACCGTCACCGAAATCATGGCCGAACGGCAGCGCCGTCGGCGTACCATAGGTGAAATCGTCAAGGCCCGCGAAGTAGCAGCCGAGCCGGCCGATCGCGATGCCGAGCGCCAGCGGCAGCGCAAACCGCGCGCCGGTTCGGACCGTGATCCCTGCGGACCATTTGTAGAGCTCGATCGCCACGATGCCGCCAGCCAGTGCGCCCTCCACCGAGCGCGCAATGCCGCTCTGACCGGACAGCCACAGATTGGCCGAGCCGAACAGATAGGCTCCGAGGCCTGCGCCGAACACCAGCGCGGCGATGTAAGGCAGCTCGAAGGATTGCACCGGAAACTGCAGGCGCTGTCGCGACAGCCAGTAGACAGCCGCCGCTGCCGCCAGCCAGGCCGCAATGTCGAAGAGAGTGTGAAGGAAAGCCCCGCTCATGCGGGCGATACTAGCCCAGGTTCTGGCCGCGTGGGATAGTGCGCCCGTTCCTTCTTCAAGCCCAGGGCGAGCCGGGTCGCTCTACCCCGCCTCCCGCTCCTCGGTCGGATAGACGCCGCGCAGCACCTCCTCGAAGTGCAGTTTCACCGCGTCGTTGCACAGGCAGGCGCGAAGCCTCAGGCCGTCGCGGCTGCGTACCAGAATCGATCCGCGCCTTGTGTCGAGAATCCGTTCTGCCTTGAACGATTGAAGCACGCGGCTGGCATATGAGCGGCCAACGCCGAGCAGCGTCGCAAGCTGTTCGTGGGTCAGCGGCACGCTGCTCTCGTCGCCGGTCCGCTCCATCGCCGCCAGGATCCATTTGGCGGTCCGCTGCTCGATCGAATGGATCGCGTTGCAGGCGGTCGACTGGAAGATCTGCGCCAGCATGCAATCGGCATAGCGGGCAAAGATGTTGCGCAGCGACGTCGAGCGCAGCTTGGCCGCTTCCAGCTTGGCGACGTGAATGCGCGCAAACGGCCCGCCGAATTTCACGCAGATCCGGGTATAGGCCGGCAGGAATCCCTCGCTGACGATGCCGCCCACCGCGCCTTCACGGCCGACCAGGATGGTTTCGACGTCGCGGCCGTCCTCGTTGGGGACGAGAAAGGTCGCGAGCGAGGGACCGCAGGGGAAGTGGACGACCTGAACATTGTCACCGGGATTGTAGAGCAGCTGGCTGGCCGCGCAGTCCTCGACGGCGACGTGAGGTGCGAGCAGTGCGTAATCTGTCGCGTTCAGGCGCCGTAACAGATTGTTGGCCGGCCGGCTGTCGACCTCAATTGTACTGCCGATACGCGCATCCATCGCGACCCCCCATGCTCCTCTCACAATACTGAGTTTCCGTTCATTTCCTGTGTGCACAAGTGGACAGACTGAAGAACCGTGATGTGGTGGTTTCGTTCCGGGAACCCCTCGATGCGCTGGGCGCAGGCATCGTGGCGCGGCTGTCCTGATCAGAAAACTCCCCCTTCAAGATGCGATCATGGCACCTGCACTCTCCGATGGCTCATCCTGTCCTGCCGACGTCCTGGTCGTGGAAGACGATCCGATCATTGCGATCGATTTCGAGGACCGCCTGTTCGGATTTGGTGTGAGCCATGTGCGTACCGTCGGGTCGGTGGCGCAGGCGCTGGACGCGATCGGCAAGCGCGCCCCCGATTTCGCGCTGCTTGACGTCGAGCTGATCCGCGAGACCAGCTTTGCGGTCGCCGAGCGGCTGCTCGCGCTGAAGATCCCGTTCGTCTTCGTCACCGGCTATGGCGCCGAGGTGCGTATTCCGCCCGAATTCTCCGGTCAGCCGCGGTTGCAGAAGCCGTGTTCGAGTGACGCGCTGGAGGCGGCGTTACGCACGCGCGGCGCCTGAGGGCTAAGTGCCGGAGCGGATGCAGAGCTCGGCGAGGTCGTTCTCAACGCCCTTGAAGTAGGTGTACGGAAGCGGCGGCAGTGGTGATGCGAGCTTCTTGATCTCCTCGACTTGCGCAATTCCTGCCTCCTCCGACAATTGCAGGAAGCGTCTCAGCGCCTTCGACCGGCTCTTGCCGGCGAATTCGTCCAGCTTCTCCTCCGTGGTGTCGATTGGATTGAGACGGAGCAGAGCCTCGTTGCCGGTGTCAGACGGAGACACCGCTCTGAGCTTCACGCGGCTGATCAGATTGTAGCGGTCGAAATGCTCGAAGATCAGATCCAGGAGCTTGGCCTGGCGTAGCGGCTCTTCCATCGCCAGATAGCGCTTCACATCCGCATTGCTCTTCAGGCTTTCCAGCTCGGCCGCGCCGGCGAACGGGTTGTCCGCGATTTGCCGCTCGCTGCGTGCGAATGCGCTTTCCAGCATGCGCGTGCCCCATGTCATGACGATATCGCGGCCGCGCGGCTCGAGCTGGTCGGCGGCCAGCCCCTTGTCCGTCAGGCATACGGGATCGGCGCCCGCGCGGAGCGACTTGCCGAGCTCGGCGGTCAGGGCCTTGCCGTAAGGCGATGCGAACGCCTCGCGCACCCGCGTGGCCTTGTCCTTGGTTTGCTCTTGAGCCTGTCTTTGGGTCTGCTTTTGGGGCTGCGCCGATGTGGGCGAGGCCGCGCACAGCAGCAGGACGATGACGACGGTTCGGCGGCTGAACAGCATGGATTCAACTCGAAAATGGTCCGGACGGCATCAGGCCCGTGAAAATGCACGGGCCTGCAATGGTCGTTCGGGCCGGCCGGATGGTTCACAGCCGTCAGGCTGCGAGCTGGGTCACGCAGGCTTGGGATCGAGCGTGGTCGACCACAGCGCGACGTCGGCGCGGTCGCGCAAGGTCACAATCATCTGGCCGGACGCGCCGTCGATCTTGACGTGACCGAAGAATTGCATGCCTGCGGACGGCGGCAGGTTCTGGCTGTCCTTGCCCGGCGCCTTGACGAAGCGCACCTCGGGTCCGAAGGTGTTGTCGAGCGCGTTCGGACCGAACGTGCCGGCATGCAGCGGGCCCGCGACGAATTCCCAGAACGGCTCGAACTCCTGGAATTGCGCCTTGTTCGGATCGTAGTAGTGCGCGGCGGCATAGTGCACGTCGGCGGTCAGCCACACCGTATTGTTGATCGGCGCCATCTTGATGAAGCGCAGGATGTCGGCGATCTCGAACTCGCGGCCGCGCACCGGGCCATCGCCCTGTGCAATGGCTTCTGAGCCGCCCTGCGGGGTGTCCGAGACAATCAGGCCGATCGGCATGTCTGACGCGATCACCTTCCAGGTCGCGCGCGAATTGACGAGGCCGCGCTTGAGCCAGGCGATCTGGTCCGGGCCAAGGAAATAGCTGGCGGGCTCGTAAGCGGTTTCGAGATTGGGGCCGTTCGGGCCGCGATAGCTGCGCTCGTCGAGCATGAACACGTCGAGATGCGGGCCGTAGGAGATCTGGCGGTAGACCCGGCCGGGCTCATTGATGCTCTCGCGCAGCGGATACATCTCGTGGAAGGCGCGGCCTGCGCGGGCCGCGAGCAGCGCGATGTCGCGCACCTTGTAGGCGGCCGGCAACTCCTTCGACAGCGACCAATTGTTGGTCACCTCGTGATCGTCCCACTGCACGAAGATCGGCACCTCGGCATTGAAGGTGCGGAGATTGTCGTCGGTGAGATTGTATTTGTGCGCGGCGCGGTACTCGTCCAGCGTCTCGGCGACCTTGGCCTTCTCGGGAATGGTGACGTTCTTCCAGATCTTGCCGTCGGCGAGCTTCACCTCGGAGGCAATCGGGCCATCGGCATAGATGGTGTCGCCGGAATGCAGGAAGAAATCCGGCCGGTGCTTGCGCATCGCCGAGAAGGTGAACATGCCGCCGTCGTCAGGGTTGATGCCCCAGCCCTGGCCGGCAACGTCACCGCCCCAGACGAAGCTGACATCGCGGCGATCGGCCGGCGCGGTGCGGAAACGGCCGGCGACAGCTTCGCCCTCGATTGCGCTGTGCGAGAGATCGCGGAAGCGGACGCGGTAAAAGATATCCTGTCCGCCCGACAGGTCTTCGATGAGCATCTTAGCGGTGAAGTCGCTCTCGGGGAGCGCCGCGATCGGCGGTAGCGCACGGGCATCCCTGAACGTGTCAGTCGTCGCAACCTCGACCAGCATCTGCGCGGGCCGGTCGGTGCGCGCCCATACCACGCCGCCACTGCCCGTGACGTCGCCCGACTGGACACCATGCGTGACCGCCGGCCGATCGGCCGCGCGTGAGAGATAAGGCATCGCGATCGTGCCGAGCGCACCGGCACCTGTGGTGAGGAAGCGGCGGCGGGAGAATTTGATGTTCATGGGGCGGGGGTTCGCTGGCTGGCGCATCTTTCGCTGTCATTCCGGGATGGTGCGCCAGCACCAGACCCGGAATATCGAGATTCCGGGTTCGATGCCGACGCATCGCCCCGGAAAGACAGGAGAAGCTATAGTGAGGCAATGTGACGCAGCGATTACGCGGACAAGCGCTCACGCGTTGCCGGCGGCCCTGAACTGCGCGCCGGCGCGCTGCAAGTTCTGCGGCAGGCTGATCAGCACCGCCTTGCGGTCGGCGACCGCGGCGTGGAACTGATCCAGCGCGATGTTGAATGCAGTGAGGGAGCCCTCCTCGATCGCGCCGTGATCGAAGCAGCGCAGCGTATCGCGCAGGATCTGGTCGGCCTCGGCCTGCATCTGGTCGAGCTCTTCGGTCGTCTCGCACTTGCGGGCAGTCGCGATCATGTCGAGCAGGCGTTCGCGCAGATGGCTGTTGTTGTCGCGCTCGTCCTTCTTCAGATAGCCGGCGAACCAGGCACCGATCGAGCCCATGGCGGAAAGCGCCATCAGACCCCACCAGATGTAATCGCTGTATTTGTCGAGGAAGGTCTTTTCCTCGCCGTCGACAAAGGCGGCCGCGCCCGGATGCACCGGGATCACCGCATCCTTGTCGGTGTCGGGCGTTTCGATCTTCGCCGCGAGCGGGAATTCCGTCACCAATTGCTGGCGCACGGCGAAGAGCTGGCGCGTGAACGCCGCGATGGTGGTTTCGGAGACGCCTTTGCGCGCCACGATGTGGTGCGAGAAGCTGATGGTCTTGACCTCGTCCTCCGGGCGGGCGGGCGAGCCACCATAGGTGCCGGCGGGAATCTCGGACGCTTCGTAGACCGGATGGTTCTGCGCGATCGCATCCGCCGAATCGATCGCGATGAAGCTGGGCGCGCCGAAATCCTTGGTGGTGGCGGCGATCGCATCCGCCGTGATCTTGCTGTTGACGGGGCCGGCCGCGAGATAGACGTCGGCTTTCTGGCCCTTGATCGCCTCGGCGACTTCGTTGGCCGGGAATTGCACGATCTCGACCTTGGTCGGATCGACGCCGTATTGCTGCAGGATCACCTTGAGCAGATTGACGTTGGCCTGGGTGCGGCCGACCACGCCGACGCGATGGCCGGCGAGCTGCGAGATCTTGGTGATCTTCGCGCCACGCTTCTTGCCTTTGCCGGGGACGGACCACAGCGCCACGACGTTCTTGCGCAGGGTCGCGACCGCTTGCGCGGTCTTGGGTACATCGAGGTCGCCGCGCACGATGGCGAGATCGACCTTGCCTTCCGCGAGCGCATTCGCGCTGGCCGCGGCACCGTCGGTCTGGATCGGCCGCAGCCGCACCTGGCCCTTGGTCTGGGTGAAGGCCTGAGTCAAAGTCTGCACGACCTTGACGTCGTCGCTGTTGGCGGGGCCGACCGCGATCTTCAGCGTCACCGGCCGCATCGCGAAGTAATAGCCGCCGGCGAGCGCGCCGACGATTGCAAGCACGAGTGCAAGAGTCACCAGCGCCGTCTTCCGCGCCGCGGATCGCGGCGAAGGCGGAGGGGGCGTTTCGGCCAGGTCCAATCCCCCGGTCATCGATCTCCCAAACAGGCGCTTGAGGCTCAGTTTCATCTTGGCCGGCGATTTACGCCCGCAATTGTAGCAAATTTCTTGTCCGGCGGGGTTACATCTCCGTCATGGTTAGCGGATGGCGGAAATCCCGTATGAACCCGGGCCGTACGCACGGTGTTAGGGTAAAGTTCCCCTGAAGGACGGAGATGACCATGGCAGAACGGCTCTCGGCGGAGGCGCGCAAGCAGGCGCTCGGCGGACTACCCGGCTGGAGCGAGGTTCAGGGCCGGGATGCCATCGGGAAAACCTTTATCTTCAAGGATTTCAACGAGGCGTTCGGCTTCATGACCCGCGCCGCGCTGACCGCCGAGAAGATGGATCACCACCCCGAATGGCGCAACGTCTACAAGACGGTGGAGGTGGTGCTGTCAACCCATGACGCCGGCGGCGTCACGGCGCTTGACGTCGCGCTGGCCAAGACGATGAACGCGATCGCCGGCTGAGGCCGGCCGGCGTCTTGCAGGGATCGGCCACATCCCCATCTTGTGATCAGCCAGGATGTGGCGATCTGCCCTTCCGGGCTGAACGGGGAGTTCATTGAACATGGCCGCCGAACACAGCGTCGGTTTCGAGCCCGCCGATCGGCTCGCGGAGGACCGCGAGAGCGTGCGCCGCCGCTTCTGGCGCAAGCTGAAGCGTGTCGCCGCGCATCTGCCGTTCGCGGAAGATTTGCTTGCTGCCTATTACTGCGCGTTCGATCGGCAGACGCCGCGCCACGTCCAGGCCTCGCTATTAGGTGCGATCGCTTACTTCATCCTGCCGTTCGACTTCGTCGCGGACGTGATGCCGATCCTCGGCTTCGCCGATGACGCCGCCGTGCTCGCCACCGCCATCCGCATGGTTGCCGGCCATATCACGACCGAGCATCGCGAGGCCGCCCGCGCCGCGCTGAAGCGCGGGGTGGATGAGGCGGAAGCGGCGGAGGAGGCAGTCTGACCGCCTTCGTCGCTTTGCTCCTCGCAATGACGGCCTTCATTTCTTCTCTACGCCCGCCTGTGCCCGCGCCTTCTCAGCGTCCCATGCCTGGAATTGCCTGAACAGCGTTTCCTTGTCCGCGTCGGACACCTGCGCCGCCGCCGGGCTCTGCTTCAAAAACGCCTCGAAGCGCTGCCGTGTCACCGGCTCGACGCCGTGTTTGTCGAGCCATTGCTGCGCCACCGGCAATCTGTTCCAGCCTGACAGGGGGGCTGCGAGCGAGACCTCCTTCCACTTGGGATGGAAGGGCGGATTTTGCAGCGCGGGGAATTTCGTGAAGAACGCGTCCACGAACAGCGCGAGCTTGCGATAGCGCTCGGTATTGGGCGACCAATTATAAGCCGCGAGCACCGCAGGCACCGCGATCGTGTCCACGTTCTCGCCGTCCTTGATCAGGTTCGGATAGTCCTTGGCGGTCAGTGTCGCCGGCAGGTAGTCGCTCTGAAGCGGCTTTGCATAATCAACTTTCGCAAGATGAAAGCGGCCGTCATTACCGAAGGTCGAGACCGACTTGTACGGCTTGCCGCCGACCACGACGACGGCGTCGATCTCGCCGGCCTTCAGCTTCTCCATCGCGATGCGCTGCTCGACATAGACGAACTTCGCCTTGATCCCGAGCCGTTCGAACACGGTGAGCGCGGTGACGAAGGTGCCGCCATTGGGCAGGTCCACGCTCACAGTCTTGCCTTCGAGACCCTTCAGGGTCGCGACCGATTTCGGTGCGATCACCTGCATCTCTTCGTTGTAGAGCTTGGTTACATAGGTGAATTGCTTCTTGATGTCCTTGGCAAAGCCCTTGCGTTCGAGATAGTCGAGCGTGTCGGCGCGCACGATTCCGAAATCGACGCCTTGCAGGAACAGGATGTCGGCAACGCTCTGCACCGAACCGCGGCCGACGATTGGAAGCACGCGGATCTTGTTGCCGTCGTCGAGCACCGAGGCGAGGTCGGCGCCGAATTGCACATAAGTGCCGCCGATCGTGCCGGTGATCAGCGTGACGGTGTTGGCGTTCAGCGCCTGCTTGGTCGAGGTCGAACCGAACTGGAAGATGGCCTTCAGGCCGTCAGAGACCTTGGCCGGATCGTATTCGGTCTGTTCGGCGCGTGCCGCGAAGGCACAGATGGTCATGATGGCGGCAAGCGCCATTCCCAAAACGTGACGCATGATGTCTCCTGAAGCGTTCTAGTTCTGAAGCTGGGCGAGGCGTTGCCGCGCCTCCGCCGATCCGAGTGCCGCGGCTTTCCGGTACCAATCGCGCGCGGCGATCGCGTCGGCGGCGATGCGCCGCGCGTCGCTGGTGCCCAGCACGGCGGGGTCATAGGTCTGCGCCAGCAGGAACGCCGCCGTCGCATCCTCTGCATTCGCCGCGCGCTCGAGCAGCAGGCGCGCCGCAACGATATCGCCGACCGTCAACAGGCTCTTCGCCCGCGCCATCAGCCCGGCCAGCGTGTCGGCGTCGAGCGTCCTGGCAGCTGGAGCGGGCGCCGGCGGTGTCGGCGCCGGCAGCGGCGCAGGCGTCTGGGCTTGCAGCGCGGTCTGATAAGCGGTCGCGATCGCTTCCCGGCTCGGCGTTGACGGTGCAGGGAGATCCTGCGCGTTGGCGCTCGCCAGCCTTGCATCGGTCACGCGTGCCGGATCCTTGCGCGGGGTCTGCGGTACGGCCGGCGCGTTGGCCGACGCCATCGCCTGGTCCAGCGCGACGCCCGCCGAGCCACCGGCATCGGCGGCGAAGATGCCGCGAAGATCGGACTGAAACAGCGCGGCCAGAATTGCCAGAGTGGATGCCACGAGAACGGCGGCGAGAACGCCCGCAAGAACACGCGGGACAATTCTGCCCCGGGGACGCAACTCCAGCGGCGTATATTCGCCCGGGTCCGGCGCACCCAGCGGATCGGACAGGAATAGTGGAATTGGATCGTCTGGAGAAAGATCGAACTGTGCAGCACGCGCACGAATATAGGACGCGACGGGCGGATGTGATGCGGCTTGTTGGGAGTCGAGCGCCCTCGACTCCCTGGACGGACGGAAGGCCGTCGTCTCCATGGTGATGCTCCCCCTGGACTGAACAACGCGGGGCATACCGGTTTCAGTGTTTTTGTTGTTGTCCAGGAGCGCCCTGCAAACTGGAGCCGGTAAATCGCAATTTGAATCAGTCCAAAAAGCGACGACGATTGGAGCGAATCGGGAAATTTTTGGGTTTGATTTGGACTAGGTTGTGGAATGCACCGCAATCTTGCCCGCGGTGGTTGAGGATATCTTACCAAGCGCCGGCGTGCGAACCGGGTGCGATGACCTCAGCTGTCATGCTCAGGCTTGACCGGGTTAGCTAAAGCTTCGGCGGGCTGAGTAACTCTCTGGCCCTCGGCGTAGCCTTGGCGGAGCCGGGACCGCGGCACGAGTACGCCGCGGCTTCTCGGCAAAATCACTGGCGTCTCTGGAATACTGGATCGCCCGGTCGAAGCCGGGCGATGACGATTGAGTCTGTGGCGAGCGTGCTTTGCGCGACGGCATCGCCACAGCATCCTCACGGATGCAAAATCACCTTGCCCATGGCCTGGCGTCCCGCCAGCACCTTCAGTGCGTCCGCGGTCTGGGCCAGCGGGAAGGTGCGATCGACATGCGATGAGATCTTGCCCTCCGCGGTCCACTTCACGAGCTTCTCGAGATTGGCGCGGTTCTTGGCCGGGTTGACCCGGGTCCATGCGCCCCAGAACACGCCGCGGATGTCGCAGCCCTTCAGCAGCGCGAGGTTCAGCGGCATCTTCGGAATGTCGCCGGCGGCAAAGCCGATGACGAGGAAGCGGCCTTCCCACGCGATCGAGCGCAGCGCCTGTTCGGCATAGGCACCACCCACGGGATCGAAGATGATGTCGACGCCCTTGCCGCCGGTGAGCTTGCGCAGACCTTCCTTCAGATCTTCCTTGGCGTAGTTCAACGTCAGCTCGGCACCATGCGCTTTCGCGAATTCGAGCTTCTCGTCCGACGAGGCGCAGGCGATCACCTTCAACCCCATCAGCTTGCCGAGCTCGCAGGCGGCAAGGCCGGTGCCGCCGGCAGCACCTAACACCGCGAGCGTCTCGCCCGGCTTCGGGCTGGCGCGATCTTCCAGCGCATGCAGCGCGGTGCCGTAGATGATGATGATGCCGGCGGCGCGGTCGTAGTCGAGATTGTCGGGGATCTTCACGATCGAAGCCGCGGGCAGCGCGATCTTTTCGCGCGCGCCGTTGTGGCCGCAGGACGCGACGACGCGATCGCCGACTTTCAGATCAGTCACGCCGGAGCCGATGCTCTCGATCACACCCGCGACTTCCGCGGCCGGCGAGAACGGGAACGGCGGCTTGATCTGGTATTTGCCCTGGATCATCAGGATGTCGAAGAAGTTCAGCGCCGCCGCCTTGATCGCAATCACGGCTTCGCCGGGACCGGCCACCGGATCCGGCACCTCGGTCAGCACGAGATCGTCGGGCTGGCAATATTGCGAGCAGAGGATGGCTTTCATGGCAACACCTTGGCGCGTTTCGAGTGGATTATAGTTGGCCCGGTTTTGCCGGATTTAGGGACGGGCGACAATCCGGATTCTTTGCTGGACGCAATGTTCGCCCTATCCTCGTCGTTGCGAGCGCAGCGATTTGTCCGCCGAAGCCTTGGCGAAGGCGGAAGCAATCCAGACTATTTCCACCAGACGGATTCTGGATTGCTTGGCTGGAGTGTGTGGAAGCAACGAGGAATCCAAACGATGTTTGAAACAACCCTGCTCAGGGACAAGCGCATCCTCGTCACCGGCGGCGGCTCGGGCCTTGGCGCCGCAATGGGCCGTCGCTTCCTTAACCTCGGCGCCGAGCTCGTGATCTGTGGCCGCAAGCTCGACCGGCTTGAAGCCACCGCAGCCGAGATGCGTGACGAGACTGGCGGCAAGGTCACCACCATCGCTTGCGACATCCGCGACGGCCTCGCGGTCGACGACATGATGGATCAGATCTGGCGTGAGGCGCCGCTCGATATCCTCGTCAACAACGCTGCCGCCACATTCATCGCGCAGAGCGAACATCTGTCGTTCCGCGCCGCGGATGCGATCCTGGCGCCGACGCTGCATGGCGCGATGTACTGCACGCTCGGTGCCGGCAGGCGTTGGATCGCGGCCAAGCATGGCGGCGTCGTGCTCTCGATCCTCTCGACCTCGACCATCACCGGCCGCGCCTTCACCGTGCCGTCGGCGATGGCGAAATCGGCGCTGCTGGCGATGACCAAAAGTCTTGCCGTGGAATGGGGGCCGAAAGGCATCCGCACCGTCGCCATCGCGCCGGGTCCGTTCCCGACGGCGGGGGCGTCGGGGCAGCTCCGCCCCGAAGGCCGTGACGAAGGCTGGACCGCGCGCAACCCGCTTGGGCGCACCGGCGAGCACAGCGAGCTTGCCGATCTCGCCAGCTTCCTGGTCTCGGACCGCGCCGGTTACATCAATGGCGAGATGGTCGTCATCGACGGTGGCGCGCATTTGCGCAGTTCCGGCGCCGAGGATTTGCTCGGTTGGACCGATGCGCAATGGGCCGCCCAGCGCGCCGCGCGATCCAAAGGCTGATACCGCTAACTGCCTTCCCAAATTGGACTTTCCCGGCTATCCCTGCCACGGGGACAAAGCGCGGCCGGGCCATCTTCCAGTCACAATATTGAGGGAACCACTCCAGCATGTGGCGGGTGCTGATTTTAGCTTTGATGACTGGTGTTACCGCCGGGGGTATCGCCGATTCCGCGCGGGCGCAGACGGCGCAACCGGCGCCGAAGAATGCACCTGCCCCCAAACCGGCTGCGCCTGCGGCCCCTACGACCGCGAAGTCGACTGCAAAGCCCGAGAGCAAGCCGGCAGCCCCGCCCGCGGCGGTTGCGGGCGGAGCGGAGCCGACCCTGATCGGCCAGTTCGGCACCTGGGGCGCCTATTCGGCGACGCCCAACGGCAAGAAGGTCTGTTTCGCGCTGGCAAAACCCTCGTCGTCGAAGACCAACCCGCCGAATCGGCCGCGCGATCCCGCCTATGCCTTCGTCTCGACCCGGCCGGCGGAAAAGGTCAACAACGAAGTCTCGGTCATGATCGGCTACGCGCTGAAGCCGGGCTCGGAATCGTCGGTCGAGGTCGGCGGCGCCGCCTTCGCGATGTACACGCAAGGCGACGGCCTCTGGATCAAGAACGCGGCCGAGGAGGAGCGGATGGTCGAGGCCATGCGCAAATCCGCCGACCTCGTGGTCAAGGGCGTCTCGGCCAAGGGCACCGAGACGACCGACACGTTCTCGCTGAAGGGCCTTGCCCAGGCGCTGGACAAGATCGCCCAGGATTGCCGGCGTTAAGACTGCGGGCGATAAGGTCGCAATCGGCGGTTCTGATTGCTATATAGGGCGTGTTCCATAATTTCGGTCGTCATGGCCGGGCTTGACCCGGCCATCCACCGCGTAGCCGCGATGCAAGAAAGACGTGGATGCCCGGGACAGGCCCGGGCATGACGAATTGAGACAGTACTGATCCCTAGGTCCATTCGATGCAACCGACTGCCGAGCCGCACAACGCAATCCTCGTGGAGAAGACTCCACTCGAAACCTATGTGCCGCCGGCAAAACCGTCGCTGATCGGTCTGTCGCGCACCGAGCTTGCCGATCGCCTCGGCGAGATCGGCGTCGCGCCGGCGCAGCGCAAGATGCGGGTGCAGCAGCTATGGCACTGGCTGTATTTCCGCGGCGCCCAGAGTTTCGACGATATGACCTCGATCTCGAAGGGCATTCGCGCCGAGCTCGCGCAGCACTTCACCGTCGACCGGCCCGAAGTCGTGGCCGAGCAGATCTCCAACGACGGCACCCGCAAATGGCTGCTCCGTCTGCCGAGCGGTGACAATCTTCAGAAGGCGCACGAAGTCGAGTGCGTCTACATTCCCGAGACCGATCGCGGCACGCTCTGCGTCTCCTCCCAGGTCGGTTGCACGCTGAATTGCTCCTTCTGCCACACCGGCACGCAGCGCCTCGTGCGCAATCTCACCGCCGGCGAGATCGTCGGACAGGTGATGGTGGCGCGGGATCGCCTGAATGACTGGGCCGATCGCGAGGACGGCACGCGTCGCGTCACCAACATCGTGATGATGGGCATGGGCGAGCCGCTCTACAATTTCGACGCGGTGCGCGATGCGCTGCTCATCGTCGGCGACAATGAAGGCATCGGCATCTCCCGCCGCCGCATCACGCTGTCGACCTCGGGTGTGGTGCCGAACATCGTGCGCGCCGGCGACGAGATCGGCGTCATGCTGGCGATCTCGCTGCATGCCGTGCGCGACGAGCTGCGCAACGAGCTGGTGCCGCTCAACCGCAAATTTCCGATCAAGGAGCTGTTGCAGGCCTGCCGCGACTATCCCGGCGCATCCAATGCGCGCCGCATCACCTTCGAATATGTGATGCTCAAGGGCGTCAACGATTCGCTCGACGATGCGAAACTGCTGGTGAAGCTGCTCAAGGGCATTCCGGCCAAGATCAATCTGATCCCGTTCAACCCCTGGCCCGGCACGGCCTATGAATGTTCGGACTGGGATCAGATCGAAAAATTCTCCGAATACATCTTCAACGCCGGCTATTCCTCGCCGGTGCGCACCCCGCGCGGCCGCGACATCCTCGCCGCCTGCGGCCAGCTCAAGTCGGAGACCGAAAAGCTCTCGGCCAGGGAGCGCCAGGCGCTGCGCGCCATGGCGATGACGGATTGAGGATGCGTGTTCGTGCTTTCGCCGCTTCGTCATTGCGAGCGCAGCGAAGCAATCCAGAATCTTTCCGCGACGGCAGTCTGGATTGCTTCGTCGCTGCGCTCCTCGCAATGACGCTGGAGTCGGCATTTCTTTCATGTCCCTGATCGGCCGCATCATCGTCATCTTCATCGGCTTTCTCGCCGCCTGCTTCGTCGGCGGCATGATCGTCGTCATGGCACTGCTGTTTCCGGAGTTCGCCGATCTCGGCGCCGGTCCCGTCGATCAGGGCACGATCGATATCCTGCTCGGTTTCGGCTTCATCTTCGTCTCGGGCTTTGCGCTGGTTCCGGCGGCGGTGATCGTCGCGGTCACTGAAGCGCTCTACATCCGCAGCGCGCTTGCTTACGCCGTCGGTGGAGGTCTCGTCGGGCTGGCCTGCTATCTCGGCCTCGTTCCATTTCACTCTGACACGTTCCAGTTCGAGGGGATCGTGCGCCGCCATCTGGAGATCATGACGGGCGCAGGCATCGTTGCCGGCGCGGTCTACTGGCTGATCGCCGGCCGCAACGCCGGCGCCTGGCGCGAGCCGCTACCTCCGCGCAGGCCGCCTCCGCCGCTGCCGTCCAATTCGCGGCCCGATGCGCGGTGACATTGTTGCCTCCGCCCGGGGTTTCCATCTCCTCCCCACTCCGCTAAACCGCGGGCCATGAACCGTACCGGACTCTTCATCGGCCTGGCGCTGTGGCTCGTGATCGGCGTCGTTTTCGGCCTCTATCCCGAGCTCGATCTCAAGCTCGCGTCGCTGTTCTTCGATCCCCAGACCAAATCCTTCCCGCTCAAGCTGAACGACTGGGCGGGCTTTGCGCGTGATGCTGCGATGTGGGTTGCCTGGGCATTCGTGATGCCCTCGCTTGTGGCGCTCGTGGTCAAGATGATCCGGCCCGACCGTCCCTTGATGGTGTCGGGGCGCGCGATTGTTTTCCTGCTGGTCACGATCATCCTGTCGGCCGGCATTCTCACCAACCTCACCTTCAAGACCTATTGGGGCCGGCCACGGCCGGTGGTGGTGACGGAGTTCGCCGGCGACCAGCAATTCGTGCCGTGGTGGGATCCGCGCGGCGGCTGCGCGCGCAACTGCTCGTTCTTCTCGGGCGAGGGCGCGACCGCGTTCTGGACGCTGGCACCGGCCGCGCTCGCCCCGCCGGCGTGGCGGCCGCTCGCCTATGCCGGAGCCGTCATCTTTGGCGCCGTCACCAGCGCCCTGCGCATGGCCTTCGGCGGGCACTTCTTTACCGATGTCTCGATTGCCGGCCTCGTCACCTTCGTCGTGATCTGGTTTGCCTACGCGCTGATTTACCGCTGGCCGCGGACGCGGTTTTCGGACGAGGCGGTCGATGCCGCCCTGACCCGGCTGAACATGCCCGCCTACCGGCTTCGCCAGCGCCTGTTCGGCCGCAAGACAGGTCCCGAGCCCTCGGTTTGAGCCATTAAATGCGTGCCGACGCTCGCGAAATTTGATATTCGCGCGGTCAAGTTCGAAACCTTTATCAGCCCCTTGAGACCCGATTGGAAGCGCCATGACCACGATCCTGAAAAGCCTGCCCAAGGGTGAGAAAGTCGGCATCGCTTTTTCGGGCGGCCTCGACACCTCGGCGGCGCTGCTCTGGATGAAGCAGAAGGGCGCGCGCTGCTACGCCTACACCGCCAATCTCGGCCAGCCCGATGAGGCCGACTACAACGAGATCCCGCGCAAGGCGACGGAGTTCGGCGCCGAGAAGGCCCGCCTTGTCGATTGCCGCACGCAGCTCGTCCATGAAGGCATCGCCGCAATCCAGTCCGGCGCCTTCCACATCTCGACCGGCGGCATCACATATTTCAACACCACGCCGCTCGGCCGCGCCGTCACCGGCACGATGCTGGTCGCGGCGATGAAGGAGGACGGCGTCAACATCTGGGGCGACGGCTCGACTTTCAAGGGCAACGACATCGAACGCTTCTACCGCTACGGCCTGCTCACCAATCCGGGTCTGAAGATCTACAAGCCCTGGCTCGACCAGCAGTTCATCGACGAGCTCGGCGGCCGCGCCGAAATGTCGGCGTTCATGACCGCGCAGGGCTTTGCCTACAAGATGAGCGCCGAGAAGGCGTATTCGACCGACAGCAATCTGCTCGGCGCCACGCACGAGGCCAAGGATCTCGAAAGCCTCGACAGCGGCATCAAGATCGTCAACCCGATCATGGGCGTGCCGTTCTGGCGCGACGACTGCGCCGTCAAGGCCGAGAAGGTCGTGGTGCGGTTCGAGGAAGGTCAGCCCATGGCGCTCAACGGCCAGACCTTCTCTGATCCCGTCGCGCTGTTCCTGGAAGCCAATGTGATCGGCGGCCGGCACGGCCTCGGCATGAGCGACCAGATCGAGAACCGCATTATCGAGGCCAAGAGCCGCGGCATCTATGAAGCGCCGGGCATGGCGCTCCTCCACATCGCCTATGAGCGCCTCGTCACGGGCATCCACAACGAGGACACCATCGAGCAGTACCGCATCAGCGGCATGCGCTTGGGACGCCTGCTCTATCAGGGCCGCTGGTTCGACTCGCAGGCCCTGATGCTGCGCGAGACCGCGCAGCGCTGGGTCGCACGCGCCGTCACCGGCGAGGTCACGCTCGAGCTGCGTCGTGGCAACGATTATTCGATCCTCAACACCGAAAGCCCGAACCTCACCTATGCGCCTGAAAGGCTCAGCATGGAGAAGGTCGAGGATGCCGCCTTCACGCCGGCCGACCGCATCGGCCAGCTCACCATGCGTAATCTCGACATCGCCGACACCCGCACCAAGCTGAAGCTCTACAGCGACACCGGCCTGCTCTCGGGCAGCGAAGGCTCGCAGATCTTCCGGCTCGAGAGCGACAAGGGCTGAGGCCGTGGGGTGGGCAAAGGCGCCCTTGCGCCGTGCCCACCATCTCTCGATCGCGTGGGCACAGCGCTCGCGCGCCTTTGCCCACCCTACGATTGCTCGTAGAGCCAATACGGCTACGAGCTTAATGACGGTGTCATTCTCGATCGCTACGCTTCCTGTCGAAACGGGATTGCGGAGCATCGCGCATGGTCAGGAAATCGGTACTCGCTTCTCTCATTGTCCTCTGTTGGACATCATCCCTTTCGGCGCAGACGATCTATCCGATCGATCGTGCCGAGATCCTGGCCGGCGCCCTATTCGACTTCAAGGTTGAACTCCCCGGACTGGTTTATCCTGCCAAGTTGAAGATCACGGTGAATGGCGCGGATTATGCGACCGCGTTCGGCCGTTCCGGGACCTTCACCGACCGCGAGGACGGCAAGGATCAGTCGGCCCTGGTCCTGCGCGACGTCACGCTGACCAATCCGGGCAGCGTGACCGTGGACGTGAGCGACGGCACGCACCAGCGCAGCGTCACATGGACGGTCTATGACACGGGTCCGCGCAAGGCCAAGAACGTCATCCTGTTCATCGGTGACGGCATGTCGCCGGCACATCGGGTCGCAGCCCGCATCCTGTCCAAGGGCATTTCGGAGGGCAAGAGCCGCGGCAAGCTCGCCATGGACGACATGCCTCATATGGCGCTGGTGGCGACCGCAGGCTCGGACTCCATCATCACCGACTCCGCGAATTCGGCCAGCGCCTATGCGACCGGGCACAAGAGCGCCGTCAACGCCCTGGGCGTTTATGCGGATCGATCCGCAAGCCCGTTCGACGATCCCCGGGTCGAAACCATCACGAGCCTCGCCAGGAGGCAGCTCGGCATGGCGATCGGTGTCGTCACCAACACCGAGATCGAAGACGCGACGCCGGCGGCAATGATCGCGCACACGCGCCGTCGCGCGGCCTATGACGAGATCGTCGAGCAGTTCTTTGCGGCGAAGCCGGATGTGCTGATGGGCGGCGGCAGCGCGAACTTCATGCCGAGGTCGGCTGCCAGCTCGAAACGCAAGGACGAGACCGATTACATCGCGAAGTTTCGCGATGCAGGCTATCAGGTGGCGACCACCGCAAGTGAGCTCGGTGCTCTCTCGTCAAAGCCGGAGACGGGCAAGCTGCTCGGCCTGTTCGCCGCGGGCAACATGGACGGGGCGCTGGACCGCAAATTCCTGAAGGGTGGCGGCGTCAAGAAATTCCCCGAGCAACCCGACCTGACCGAGCAGGTGCAGGCCGCGCTCAAGCTGTTGTCGCGGAATGAGGCCGGTTTCTTCCTGATGGTCGAATCCGGCATGATCGACAAATACGCGCATCTGCTCGACATGGAGCGGGCCGTCTACGACACGATCATGCTCGACAACGCGGTGCGCCAGACGCGTGAATGGGCGCAGGCGCGCGGCGACGACACCCTCATCCTGGTGCTCGCTGACCACAATCACCCCAACAGTCTCGTCGGCACGGTGAATGACGACATGGGCACGACGCCCAACGCTCCGCTGCGCGAGCGCGTCGGCGTCTACGATCAAGCCGGATTTCCCAACTATCCGGCACCGGATGCGGAAGGTTATCCGGCGCGGGTCGACGTCAGCCGGCGCCTCGCCATCTTCTCGGCCAGTCTGCCGGACCATTACGAGACCTTCCGCCCGAAGCTCGACAATCCCAATGAGCCGACCGTCAAGGCCGGCGGCGATGGGACCTTCAAAGCCAACGACAAATACAAGGACGTCCCCGGCGCGGTGCTCCGCCCCGGCAATCTGTCGGCGATGATCGGCGCCAGCGTGCATTCGGGCGAGGATGTCATCGTGACGGCGACAGGGCCGGGCAGCGACCGCGTGCACGGCTCGATGGACAACACCGAGGTCTTTCGCGTCATGGTCGACGCGCTTGGGCTGGCCGCTCCGCAGTAATGGGGATGCGCTCCAAATAAAAATGGCCGGGATCGCTCCCGGCCATTTGCGTTGTGTGTGCCGTTACCGCGGCGGCGCGGTGCCGGGCGGGGGCGGCGGCAGCGAGGCCTGCCCGCCGTTGAGCAGCGGCGTGATGTTGCGCACGGTGACGCGCCGGTTGATCAGGCTCGGCCCTTGCGTCTGCTCCTTCAGATACTGCTCGCCATAGCCTTGTGAGGTCAGGTTCTCCGCCGGCACGCCAAACTGCTGCGTCAGCAATTCGGCCGCGGACTGCGCACGGCGATCCGACAATGACAGATTGTCGACCTCGTTGCCGACCGCGTCGGTATGGCCTTCGATCAGGAACACCGCGCGTGGATTGGCCTGGATCGCACGGTTGAGACCGTCGGCGATCGCCTGCAGCCGGGCCGCCTGGTCCGGCGGGATGGTCCACGATCCCGTCTCGAAGTTGATCGTGTTGACGTCGATGCTCGGCATCTGCATGCGAACATTGGGGCTGTAGCGGATTTCGTCGAGCGAGTAGCGTCGATCGATCCGCTGCACCGGCGGTGCCACCATGGTCTGGTAGATCACGTCCGGCGACGCTTCCTGGGCGTCGACGATGTAGCGATCGTAGGGAATGTTCACGACCGGCGGCGGCGCGTCGACATAGAAGCCGCCGACCGCGCGCGGATCGCGGTAGGTGTTGTCGATGATGATGAGTTCCTGCCCGCGGGGGTCTCTGCGGATTCGCCGCCGCAGCGAACCGTCCGCGCCGACCACGGTGATGATCTCGCTGCCATCAGGACGCACCACGACGGTGCGGGTTTCTCCGCCGACCGTGTCGGTGCGGATGTCGCGGGCGCCATAGCGGAAGCGATAGAGATCGTTGCCGCGGACATAGGCCTGCCCGCCCGGATCGCGGACGATGATGCGGTCCGGCTCGGTGTAGACGGTGCGGCCGCCTTCGACGACCTCGCGCCGCTGGTTGTGGAGGTCGGCGATGGTCGCGCCGACCACGACGCCGGCCACCACGCCGGCGCCGACCGCGAGCGGCGTCAGGTCACGCTGCTGCGGACGCGGCGGTGGCGGCAAGGGCGCTGCGACCGTCGGCGCGGCCCGGAAGGCCGGAGCAACCGTCGGCGGAGCGTATTGCGCCCTGTTCGGCGGCGGCGCCGCGGCCGGCGTGCCATGGACGACGGTCGGCGCTGCGGCGCCGGCGGGAGGCGCCGGCGGTCGGGGTGGGGCACCAGCCTGCGGTGACGCAGGCGGAACTCCGGCAGCAGGCGCGCCCGCTGGCGGTGTCCCACCCTGAGGACCAGGTGTCGGCGCCACGGCGCCAGGGGCCGGCGTCGGTGCCGGGCCCGTGCCGGGACGTCCGGGCGGCGGAGTCGGGGTGGCGCCACCCGGGGCCGGCGTAGCCGTCGGACCGGGTGCTGCGCCGGGACGTGCGCCGGGTGGAGGTGTACCGGGACGGCCGGCTGGCGGCGCACCGGGCGTGCTGCCCGGAGCTGGGGTCGCGGTCGGCGCAGGTGTCGTCGTGGGTGCAGGCGTGGCTGCCGGGGCAGGCGCGCCCGGACGAGCCGGAGGCGCTGCGGTCGGAGCAGGCGGCGTTGCCGTAGGCGCAGGCGCGGGCCGTCCCGCAGGGCCCGTTGCGGGAGGCGGCGGAGGTGGCGGCGGCGTCGGAGTCGGGCGCGCTGCAGGCGGCGGGGTCGGCGCGTGCTGCTGCGGAGCAGCGGCCGGCGGCGGCGCTGGCGGCGTGGGAGCCGGGCGTGCCGCAGGCGGCGGTGTCGGAGCGTGTTGCTGCGGGGCCGCAGCCGGGGGCGGCGAAGGCTGCTTCGGGGCGGCCGGCGGCGG
>NZ_JADPKT010000040.1 GCF_023074075.1 Bradyrhizobium sp. 138
GCGGCATTTGGTGGCGGCTTCCATTGCGCCACACTCGACGTCCGACGGCGCGGCACATTGAAGAGCTATTTTTGAACCGACTTCCAACACGTCTCGTCGTGCCTGATATGAACGAGGCCGCCAACTGAGGCGGCCTTCGCGATGATGGGGTGCACGAGGCGGCGCCGGGCGATGCCGGACCCACTCCGCCACCCTGAAAATTGGCGACCTTTACAGGCGCCCCCTACAAGTCTCGCGATACCTGCGGCAATTTCCTGCGCCTTGTTCGCCCAGCTCGTTCTTGTAGAGGCAGGCCTGTCTCAATTCGGCGCACACATCCCTGCGTGCTGGTCTTTGGCAGGTCTCCCGGTATCTGCGGCAATTTCCTTCACCCCGTTCCCCTAGCGCGTCCTTGTTTTCGCAGGCAAGCCGCAATTGCTCGCATTGCCCGCCTCCTCGACCGTCGTACACTCGGACGCCTCCCGGTCCAATCTCAAAGGATTGAGAAAAGGCCGAGATCGGGGCTACAAACAAGGCAGTTGCCGCTGCGGCGCCGAATGCATACTTGCGCATCCCTTTAAACATTGCTGATCCTCCAGTTGGTATGTGCCAGTGAGTAGAGGGAGGCCGCTTCGGCGGCCTCCCTCTTGTCGATGGGAGCGGACGGAGCGGGGGTTTATCGCTTCTCGCCACCACTCCCTTAGTGCGCGCAGACCTTGATGGTCTTCATCCCGGTCTCAGCTTCGGTGCGTGTCTTGAACACCTTGCCGTCGCCAACAATGACGGTGGTTGTGGCGGTCGGCTTCTTGTCCACGATGGTGCATTTCTTCGTGGAGGTGTCTTGCACTACATAAAATTCCGTCTGGGCGTAGGCAGCGCCGGTCATGATTGCAGCGGCAGCAGCCGAAATGAGAAGCTTCTTCATGGTGTCTCCTCCATTGTGAGTGTGTCCCTGCGCAAATTATCGAGCGGCGTGGATTGGGTCCCACGGCTGGAAACTACGTCTCGGGTTCACTACTGTGTGGAGATACTAAAGGAACGATATGAACGCCGGCCGAACAGGCAGTTCAGAGATCGTTTATCGCGGGGTTACCGATCTTCGACTCCACAGGCGCACATTCCAAGATCGCGTTCTCGCTCTCGGACAATAAGGTCGCTCTGAATTCCGATTGGGATATGGATCAATTGCGCGTGCTCTGGCGGGACCTGATGGGCGCCGAGATCAATTTCGATGTGGAAGTGACCGGCTTTGAGACCGCAGAGATCGACCTGTTGGTGGACGGCGAAGCCAAGCCCGAGAAGCCTGATCGAAGCGATCTCGTACCGGCCGTTGGGGCGGAGCCGGTATCACGGCTCGGCGACCTCTGGATTCTGGGGGAGCATCGCCTGCTGTGTGGCGACACGTGCCGATCGACGGTCATGTCAGCGGGCTTGGCGCGGTCAAGCACCGCGAGTTCAAGATGGCTTCCGGCGAGATGAGCTCGGCCGAGTTTGCGGGCTTTTTGGCTGGGGTGTTCGGCAATATGGCGCAGGTGAGTGTGGACGGCGCCATCCATTTCATCTGCATGGATTGGAGGCACATGGACGAGGTGCTGAAGGCAGCCGGCGGCGGCGTCTATTCCGAGCTGAAGAATTTATGCGTCTGGAACAAGAGCAATGGCGGCATGGGATCGTTCTATCGCTCCAAGCACGAGCTGGTCTTCGTCTACAAGGTGGGTCAGGGGTCTCACTTGAACACGATCGAGCGTCGCCACGCGCTTTGTCGTCGCCCCGTAGGCCATTCAAGCGTCGTCGTTTTCTTCCGCAGGGCGCCCGCGACGACGCGATGCTTTTATCAGGGTATCAGGTCATGCTCGGTGGGCAGCAACGCAACCTAACGTCTCGCCGGCCCGGCAATTCTTCTCTGCACTCAAATAGGGAACGCATTCGCTCCGTCGTGTCATGAACTTTTTAATAATTAAATAAATTAAATATAGAAAACCAATTTAATGTGCGTTATAATCGGCCAATTGTGCCGGACGAACGCACAAGGATCTCGAAAGAGGCGGCTCCGGCATCTCCTGCCCGCCCCGCAGGAGCCGTTTCTTCGAGTGCTGAGGTGAGGATATGGAGGTGAGCGTGCCCTCTACTCGCTGGACGAGACGCGAGGACGATATTTTTCGAAAGCTGGTGAGTTCTCGAGCATCACCGAGGTCTATCGCCCAGATTTTGAACAGAACCGAAGATGAGCTGAAAAAGCGAGGCTACCTCCTCGGATTGCCGTTGAAGTGGTTCAAAACAAGTTGTGGCTATTAGCTCAATGATCTTTTGATCTGGATGAGCGTAAGCGCCCAAGCTCAGACTATTGAATGGCCATGCAGAAGCAGGTCGCAATTGCGCTTTGGTCCTTGGCCGCATGCGTACTGGCGTTTATATTGGCGGCAATCGTCTCAGGCCGCGATTTTCGTAGCTTCCACAAGGGTGCGCCTACGGGAACAACCCAAGCTTCACGAAGCTCAGTAGGGGACCGGTAACCGACAGGGAAGCATGCAGCAAAATGGAGATCATGGTTGGCAGGTTGCCGCTCATAGGTGGGCGATCGCCTGGCCAACCGATCCGAGGCGTCTACACGGCTTTGCTGCGTACCATCTTGGGCGATCGAAAAGGCCGGTGTTGAGCACATGCCGAATTTTCGACCTACGTTTCGAAGTGTTTCTTCGCACGCCTGCGACGATAATGATGATCACGAGCCGTTAGAGCCCTTCCCGGACGGCTGGTGGGCTTCGTCGTGAGATCGCTCAGAAGGATGGGTGGTCGGTCTGCCAGCCATTTGCCTATGTCTTGGATAGCTCAAAGGCTGCCCTCGCTGTTCGGCTCGGCTTCCCGAAAGCTGACATCGCAGTCCTCGGAGCGAAGGGCAGCACGAGCCATAGGGCGACGTCCCAAACGCTCTAGGGAATCCATTTCTCCTTCTCCGCAGATCGTGTCAGTGCAGCTGTCGATTCAATGCTGACAAGAGGATCTGTCCACCATGGTGCAGATCGGAATCGAGCGCAGTTAACGGCGATATTGGCGGCCGACGTGTCCCGTTATTCTCGACTTATGCACCGGGACGAAAGGCTCCGCACGGCAAGCTAGGGACGCCGCCCGCGTTTTTTTCGCAGCAACATGGCCATAGAGACGGCTTATATACGTGAGTATAGTCGTCACGAGGCAAATTTAATCGATTATTGGCCGTTGCGAGGCCAGGTTCGCCCCTTCGCGCATCGATGGTGATCGCGGGCGCTATTTGCCACACCGGGCGAGAGACAGGCCGCAATCTGGAAGAATGCCTCGATTGATCCAGCGCGCGTAAGCAAGAGGTGTTAATGCAACATCCGATTCAACCGGCGTCGGTCGCGCTCGATTCGAATGAGCGCAAGCGCCCCGAGGAGGCACTGCGCGAGAGCGAGGAGCGCTTTCGCACGCTGGGGCACGCTGGTGCAATTCTCCTTTGATGTGTACTGGGAAACGGACGCGCAGCATCGCTTCATCCGCCAGGAGTTCGCTCAGACACTTCCCGAGCCGCCGG
>NZ_JADPKT010000077.1 GCF_023074075.1 Bradyrhizobium sp. 138
GATCTCCGAACGGCCCTCGATCACGGTGCCGTCGACCGCGCAGCGCTCGCCGGGCCGCAAGAGCACGATGTCGCCGGGATGGATCGCGGCCACCGGCACGTGCGAGATTTCATCAGGGCCGACGAACTTCGCGGCCGTCTCCGCCTTCAGCGCCGCGAGATTGCCGGCGACCGCGCGGGTCCGCCGCCGCATGTTCTGGTCGAGGAAGCGGCCGACCAGCAGGAAGGTGAGCAGCATGATCGCCGCGTCGAAATAGGCGTGCTCGGCGTGGTGGATGGTCTCGACCACGGACATGCCGAGCGCCAGGATCACCCCGATCGAGATCGGCACGTCCATGTTGGTGGTCTTCGCCGACAGCGCGCGCCAGGCCGAGCGGAAGAACGGCTGGCCGGCATAGGCCGTCGCGGGTAGCGCGATCAGCGCCGACAGCCAGTGGAAGAAATCGCGCTGCTCTGGCAGCATGTCCGAGATATTGCCCGACCACACCGGGATCGACAGCATCATCACGTTCATGGTGGCGAACGCCGCGACGCCGAGGCAGCGCAGCAGGAAGCGGGATTCGGCGACCTCCGCCACCTCCGCACTCGCGGTCTCGAACGGATAGGCCTTGTAGCCGAGCTCCTCGAGCCGATCGATGACCCGGCTGGGGTCGAGCGTGCCCGCCTTCCACTCCAGCGCGACGCGGCGGTCGGTCAGGTTGACGCGCGCCAGCGTGACGTCCGGGATGGCGGACAACCCACGCTCGATCTTGGCCATGCAGCCGGCGCAGTGAACGCCTTCGACCGCGAGATCGATGTGCTGGACGCCCTCGCCCGCCTCGCGAACATAATGAGAGAAATCGCGCGTGACCTGCATGATTAAAATCCTTCAGTTCAGGATCACGCGGTTGCGCGACAGGAACACACGCGTCCCCCGCGCCTCCGCCTCGATCACCAGGTCCCACTGGCCCGGCGCGACGGACGCGGCATTGCCGCGATAGAGGCCGATGCCGGCCTCGGTGAGCTCGACGGCGAGATCGGCGCGCTTGTCGGTCGGCCGCTCCAAGCGCCCGCCGAATTTCAGCCCGGCGATCGGCTGGCCGCCGGCATCGCGGGCTTCGACCTGGACCACGGCGCCGCCGCCGTTGCGGCGCTCGATATGGGCGTTGACCTTCCACTTGCGCAGCGCCTGATCATGCGCCGCCGAGATCTCGCGGTCGTAGGTCAGGCCGGCGGCATAGGGGCTGTCGACGTCGGTGCCGGGCAGCGTCGCAATCGCGAGCTTCATCATGGTGACGTTGACGCCGATCACGAGGCCGAAGAAAGCGACCAGCAACAGGAAGACCTTGGTTCCGGTCAGCGGCTTGGATGACATGATGGTCTCCTGGATTTATGGCGCGACGAAATTGTCGGTGGCGCTCGCGGCGACGCCAAGTCCGATATCCATGACGTGGAAGCGGACCGGAATCGACTTCTCCGGATTGTTCTCGGCCGGGGCGGTGACCAGCAGCCGCAGCTCGCTGGTGGAGTCGCGCGGGATCACGATGATCGGCCGGTCCGGCGTCACCGAATCGGCGCCGACGACGTGCATCGTGGGATTGACCGGTCCTTCCACGTCGATGGCGATGGCGCGGTCGTAGCCGCTCTTGTTCAGTAGACGCACCGTGTAGGCATTGCGGATCGAGCCGTCGCTGAGCTTGACCGCGACCGGATTGCGATCGTGCAGTACGTTGACGTCGAGCAGGCTGCGGGTCGCCAGCGTGTGGATCATGAAGCCGCCGACCGCTGCGATGATCGCGCTGTAGACGACCGTGCGGGCCCGGACGATGCGGTAGATCGGCGCCTTGCCTTCCTGGCGACGCTGAATGTTGATGTCGTTATCGTAGCCGATCAGGCGCTTCGGCCGGCCGATCTTGGTCATCACGTTGTCGCAGGCGTCGATGCAGAGACCGCACTGGATGCATTCCATCTGCGGTCCGTTGCGGATGTCGATGCCGGTGGGGCAAACCGCGACGCACTGGTAGCAGTCGACGCAATCGCCGACCTGCTCGCCGAGCGCGCGCAGCTCGGCGGCCTTCTTCACCGAGGTGCGCTTCTCGCCGCGGTCGTAGCGGTAGGTGACGTTGAGCGCCCATTCGTCGGTGAGCGCGGCCTGGATGCGCGGCCACGGGCACATATAGGTGCAGACCTGCTCGCGCATGTAGCCGGCGAGCACATAAGTCGTCGCGGTGAGGATGCCGATCCAGACATAGGCGATCATCGGCCCCTGGAAGGTGACGAGCTCTTTCACCAGGGTCGGCGCGTCGTTGAAGTAGAGCACCCAGGCGCCGCCGGTCCACCAGGCGATCATGAGCCAGATCGAATGCTTGAGCACGGTCTCGGAGATCCGCTCGAGCTTCAGCGGATCGGACGATTTGTCCTTCTTCATCCGCTCGCGCCGGTCGCCTTCGACCAGACGCTCGACCGCATAGAACAGGTCGGTCCACACCGTCTGCGGACAGAGATAGCCGCACCAGATGCGGCCACCGACCGAATTCATCAGGAACAGCGCCACCGCGGCCACGATCAACAGGCCGGTAAAGTAGTAGACCTCCTGCGGCCACAGCTCGATGAAGAAGAAGTAGAAGCGGCTGTTGGGAAGATCGATCAACACCGCCTGACTTGGGGCGCCGAGGCCGCGATTCCAGCGCACGAAGGGGAGGAAATAATAGACGCCGAGGCAGATCGCCATCAGGCCCCATTTGATCCGGCGGAACGTGCCGGAGACGCTCTGGGGATAGACCTTCTTGCGGGCCGCGTAGAGCGGTCCGTTGTCGCCCACAGGCTTGAGTTCGTTCGGATTGACGGTCTTGTTCATCGCTTAGAACTTCTCGAAGAGGTGCGATTAAACCTAGACCCGACATCGTCGCGTCGTTTGATCCAGCTCAAACGGGGGCGCTTTTGTTCGCCCACGCCGGCATCCTTTGAGCCACGGACCTGCTATTTTCCACCGCCGAGCGAGTGGACGTAGACCGCCATCGCCTTGATGGTGGCGGGATCGAGCCGCCCTTCCCAGGCCGGCATCACGCCGGCGCGGCCCTGGCTGATGGTCTCGATCAGGCTCGCCTCATCGGAGCCGTAGAGCCAGATCTTGTCGGTCAGATCAGGTGCACCCATCTCCTGGTTGCCCTTGCCGCCGTCGCCGTGGCAGGCGACGCAGTTCTCCGCGAAGATCTTCTCGCCCTTGGCGGCATCGAAGCCGTTGCGGGTCGGAAGGCCCGCCAGCGACCGCACGTAATTGGCGACCGTGACGATCTCGTCGCCCTTC
>NZ_JADPKT010000060.1 GCF_023074075.1 Bradyrhizobium sp. 138
GATCTCCGAACGGCCCTCGATCACGGTGCCGTCGACCGCGCAGCGCTCGCCGGGCCGCAAGAGCACGATGTCGCCGGGATGGATCGCGGCCACCGGCACCTGCGAGATTTCATCAGGGCCGACGAACTTCGCGGCCGTCTCCGCCTTCAGCGCGGCGAGATTACCGGCGACCGCGCGGGTCCGTCGCCGCATGTTCTGGTCGAGGAAGCGGCCGACCAGCAGGAAGGTCAGCAGCATGACCGCCGCGTCGAAATAGGCGTGCTCGGCGTGATGGATGGTCTCGATCACGGACATGCCGAGCGCCAGGATCACCCCGATCGAGATCGGCACGTCCATGTTGGTCGCCTTTGCCGACAGCGCGCGCCAGGCCGAACGGAAGAACGGCTGGCCAGCATAGGCCGCCGCCGGCAATGCGATCAGCGCCGACAGCCAGTGGAAGAAATCGCGCTGCTCCGGCAGCATGTCCGAGACGTTGCCCGACCACACCGGGATCGACAGCATCATCACGTTCATGGTGGCGAACGCCGCGACGCCGAGGCAGCGCAGCAGGAAGCGTGATTCGGCGACCTCCGCCACCTCCGCACTCTCGGTCTCGAACGGATAGGCCTTGTAGCCGAGCTCTTCGAGCCGATCGATGAAGCGGGAAGGATCGAGCGTGCCCGCCTTCCATTCCAGCGCGACGCGGCGGTCGGTCAGGTTGACGCGCGCCAGCGTGACGTCGGGAATCGCGGACAGGCCTCGTTCGATCTTGGCCATGCAGCCGGCGCAGTGAACGCCTTCGACCGCGAGATCGATGTGCTGGACGCCCTCGCTGGCGGTCCGGACGTAGTGCGAGAAGTCCCGCGTGACGTTCATGACCAGTCCCTTCAGTTCAGGAGCACGCGATTACGCGACAGGAACACACGCGTCCCCCGCGCCTCACCCTCGATCACCAGGTCCCACTGGCCCGGCGCGACGGACGCGGCATCGCCGCGATAGAGGCCGATGCCGGCCTCGGTGAGCTCGACGGCGAGATCGGCGCGCTTGTCGGTCGGCCGCTCCAGGCGCCCGCCAAATTTCAGTCCGGCGATCGGCCGGCCGCCGGCATCACGGGCTTCGACCTGGACCACGGCGCCGCCGTCGTTGCGGCGCTCGATATGGGCGTTGACCTTCCACTCGCGCAGCGCCTGATCATGCGCCGCCGAGATCTCGCGGTCGTAGGTCAGGCCGGCCGCATAGGGGCTGTCGACGTCGGTGCCGGGCAGCGTCGCGATCGCGAGCTTCATCATGGTGAGGTTGACGCCGATCACGAGGCCGAAGAAGGCGACCAGCATCAGGAAGACCTTGGTTCCGGTCAGCGGCTTGGATGACATGATCGTCTCCTGGATTTACGGCGCGACGAAATTGTCGGTGGCGCTCGCGGCGACGCCAAGTCCGATATCCATGACGTGGAAGCGGACCGGAATCGACTTCTCCGGATTGTGCTCGGCCGGCGCGGTGACCAGCAGCCGCAGCTCGCTGGTGGAGTCGCGCGGGATCACGATGATCGGCCGGTCCGGCGTCACCGAATCGGCGCCAACGACGTGCATCGTGGGATTGACCGGTCCTTCCACGTCGATGGCGATGGCGCGGTCGTAGCCGCTCTTGTTCAGTAGACGCACCGTGTAGGCATTGCGGATCGAGCCGTCGCTGAGCTTGACCGCGACCGGATTGCGATCGTGCAGTACGTTGACGTCGAGCAGGCTGCGGGTCGCCAGCGTGTGGATCATGAAGCCGCCGACCGCTGCGATGATCGCGCTGTAGACCACCGTGCGGGCCCGGACGATGCGGTAGATCGGCGCCTTGCCTTCCAGGCGACGCTGAATGTTGATGTCGTTATCGTAGCCGATCAGGCGCGTCGGCCGGCCGATCTTGGTCATCACGTTGTCGCAGGCATCGATGCAGAGCCCGCACTGGATGCATTCCATCTGCGGCCCGTTGCGGATGTCGATGCCGGTCGGGCAGACCGCGACGCACTGGTAGCAATCGACGCAATCGCCGACCTGCTCGCCGAGCGCGCGCAGCTCGGCTGCCTTCTTCACCGAGGTGCGCTTCTCGCCGCGGTCATATCGGTAGGTGACGTTGAGCGCCCATTCGTCGGTGAGCGCGGCCTGAATGCGCGGCCACGGGCACATATAGGTGCAGACCTGCTCGCGCATGAAGCCGGCGAGCACATAGGTCGTTGCGGTGAGGATGCCGATCCAGACATAGGCGATCATCGGCCCCTGGAAGGTGACGAGCTCTTTCACCAGGGTCGGCGCGTCGTTGAAGTAGAGCACCCAGGCGCCGCCGGTCCACCAGGCGATCAAGAGCCAGATCGAATGCTTGAGCACGGTCTCGGAGATGCGCTCGAGCTTCAGAGGATCGGATGATTTGTCCTTTTTCATCCGCTCGCGCCGGTCACCATCGACCAGACGCTCGACGGCGTAGAAGAGGTCGGTCCACACCGTCTGCGGACAGAGATAGCCGCACCAGATGCGGCCACCGACCGAATTCATCAGGAACAGCGCGACCGCGGCCACGATCAACAGGCCGGTAAAGTAGTAGACCTCCTGCGGCCACAGCTCGATGAAGAAGAAGTAGAAGCGGCTGTTGGGAAGATCGATCAGCACCGCCTGGCTGGGGGCGCCGAGGCCGCGGTTCCAGCGCACGAAGGGGAGGAAATAATAGACGCCGAGGCAGATCGCCATCAGGCTCCATTTGATCCGGCGGAACGTGCCGGAGACACTCTGGGGATAGACCTTTTTGCGCGCCGCGTAGAGTGGCCCGTAGTCATCGTCCGATGTGAGGTCTTTCGGGTTCACGGTCTTGTTCATCGCTTAGAACTTCTCGAAGAGGTGCGATTAAACCTAGACCCGACACCGCCGCGTCAGTTGATCCAGCTCAAACGGGGGCGCTTTTGTTCGCCCCCGTCTAAACATTTGAACGCCGGATCCGCTATTTTCCACCGCCGAGCGAGTGGACGTAAACCGCCATCGCCTTGATGGTGGCGGGGTCGAGCCGCCCTTCCCAGGCCGGCATCACGCCGGCGCGGCCCTGGCTGATGGTCTCGATCAGGCTCGCCTCGTCGGAGCCGTAGAGCCAGATCTTGTCGGTCAGATCAGGTGCACCCATCTCCTGGTTGCCCTTGCCGCCGTCGCCGTGGCAGGCGACGCAATTCTCCACAAAGATCTTCTCGCCCTTGGCGGCATCGAAGCCGTTGCGGGTCGGAAGGCCCGCCAGCGACCGCACGTAATTGGCGACCGTGACGATCTCGTCGCCCTTC
>NZ_JADPKT010000068.1 GCF_023074075.1 Bradyrhizobium sp. 138
GTAACCGGCATGAGCAGCCACGTAGGCAGTTGTTAGCCAGCGCGGGCGTAGCGGATCGGCATCCAATACTGGCGCATGGCCTCGACGGCCGCCGGGATATTGCTGTGGGCGTTGCGCAGGAATTGCTCGGTCTGGCGGGCCTTGTTTGTCGGTCCGAGCAGCGGACAGCCCTGATCGTCTTCACAGTGAATCAGGATGGGCAGTAGCAGTCCGTGATTGACGTTGCGGGTGTCGAGCAGAGGCGCCCAAGCCGATATTCTAGGTCGCATGGCGGCGTGGAATCCCAGGCACCAGGGACGCGCATCGATGTCGCCGTTCGGCTTGCTATGATGGATCGGCTCGAACCGATCCGGGTTGGTGGAGAGGGTTTTGCTGATAGCGTTGTGGTGCTGCGCGGAGGCGGAGATCGCGGCGAACTCCGGCGTGCCGCCGTGGTTGAAGGCGTCGGCGTCGATTGCGAGCAGCGGACAGATCCAGTCGAGCGGACTGATCGACACCGGCCCGGCCACGATCGCAGCAATGTAGCCGTCCAGCACCGGCAGGCTGGTGGCAACGGGACGCCGCTCGACGCGGTCCTGCAGCCATCGCTCAAGCTGCACGAGCGACATGGCGGCAGCCGCCATCGATGGCGATGCTTTATCGCGACGCCGGCTCATATCGCGACGCCGGCTCATGCGGCCACCTGCGCGGTGCGCGCGTGGGCAGTCTTCCAGTTCCAGGCCAGCAGCTCGTGCAGCTGATGGCTCTTGGTTCGCCCGGAGACGATGCGCTCGAGCACGTCGGCCAGGTAGGCCTGCGGATCGAGATCGTGGAGCTTTGCGGTGTTAACGAGCGATGCCAGGATCGCCCAGCTCTCGGCGCCACCCTCGCTGCCGCTGAACAATGAGTTCCGGCGGCCCATTGCGATCGGGCGCATCGAACGCTCCACCGTATTGGAGTCGACCTCGACCCGCCCGTCGCTGAGGAACAGCGTCAGCCCATCCCAGTGATTGAGCGCATAGTTGATGGCCTCCGCCAACTTCGACTGGGAGAAGAGCTGGCCGACCATTGCCGTCAGCCGCGCCCTGAGCGCCGCCATCAGTGGTGCGGTCCTGGTGCGGCGGGCGGCAAGCCGCTGTTCGGCGCTGCTGCCGCGGATCTCAGCCTCGATGACATAGACCGCCTGCAGGCGTTCGATCACTTCGCGAGCGAACGGTGACTGGGTCGTCTTGTACACCTCGACGAATTTGCGTCGGGCATGCGCGAGACAAAAAGCGAGCTGGATCGCGCCGCCATGCTCACGGGCAAGCGCCTTGTAGGCGGCATAGCCGTCGACTTGCAGAATGCCGGAAAAGCCCGTCAATTGTCCGGCGATCTCCTCGGTGCCGCGGCCGTCGGCGAACACATAGGCGACCGCCGGCGGTGCGGGGCCGCCCCATGGTCGGTCATCCACGGCATGCGCCCAGAACTGGCAGATGCGGGTGCGACGTCGCCCGGGGTCGAGCACCGGCATCGGCGTCTCGTCGCAGAACAGCCGCGGCGAGGCTTGGATCATTCGCAGCTGGAGTTCATAGAGGCTCTTGAGCCACCATGCGGCACGCTTCACCCAGCCGGCCAGTGTCGCGCGGTCGAGATGAATGCCCTGGCTGGCCAAAATCTGCACCTGCCGATACAGCGGCAGATACCAGGCAAACTTCGACACCACCACGTGGGTCACTAGCGCCGTCGAGGCCATGCCGCTCTCGATCAGCCGCGGCAGCACCTTGGCCTGCACCACGCCATCGGTGCAGCCGCGGCAGGCATATTTGGGACGGATCGTGCGCAGCACCCGCAGGATCGCCGGGATCACGTCCAGCACTTCGCTGACATCCTCGCCGATCTTGTGCAGACGGCCCTCGCAACACGGGCACGCCGTCGCGTCCGGCTCCAGCACCTGCTCGCAGCGCGGCAAGTGCTTGGGCAGCGCGCCGATGTTGCGGCTCGCCTTCTTGCGTGGCTTACCGGCCGGCTTGGTCGCCGGCAAATCATCGTTGGCTGGCGCAGGTGGTGTGACGCCGGTCTCCAGATCGTCCAGCTCGAGCGCGAGCTGCTCGGCGACGAGCGCCGCCAGCCGCTCCGAGCGCTTCCCGAACATCATCTCCTTGAGCGTCTGCATCGCCACACGTAGCTTCTCGTTCTCGGCGTCGAGCGCGAGCACCATCTCGGTCAGAGCCGCCAGATCAGTCGGGAGAGCGTCGGGGCGAATCGCCATGATGACCAAAAGATACATGCACGCACTACAGGCTCCAGCGAAATCCTCACCTCTCAGCCGACAACGGCCGGCTGCTTCACAGGCTTGGGTGAAACACGCGTCCACTCAAGCCCGTCGAGCAGCATCGCGAGCTGCGTCGCACTTAGATGCACCACTCCGTCGCGGATCGGTGGCCAAGTGAAGCGTCCCTGGTGCAGCCACTTCGTCACCAGCACCATGCCGCTGCCATCCCATGCCAGAAGCTTCACTCTGTCCGCGCGCTTGCTGCGGAACACGAAGACGTCGCCGCAGTACGGGTTCGCACGCAGCGCTTCGCTCACCAGCGCCGACAACGTGTGCACCGATTTGCGAAAGTCGACCGGCTGTGCCGCCAGCACCACCTTGAGGTCAGACCGTAGCGCAATCACCGGATGCCCCGAAGCGCCGACAGCACCGTCGAAAGCGTCGCCAGCTCCACTCCCGGCTCAACCCGAATGCGCGCCCCGCTCATCTCGATCTCGACCACCCCGCCAAGCTTGCCTGGGGGCGATGCCATCTGCGGCAGCACCATATGCGCCGGCGCCAGGCGGCCCGGCTCGCCCGTCGTCGCAGGACCGCCCTCGCAGGCGATTCGAACTGGCACAAAGCCTGGAACGCCTGCTGCCGTCGTGAACTTGTGTCGCCATACCGTGAGTAGCCCACGGACAACGCCATTGCGCCGAGCAACCTCGGAAATATTGGCCCCTTCCTCGAAGCTCTCCGCTACGATCCGTGCCTTCTCTTCCGCCGTCCACCGCCGCCGGCGCCGCTCCCCGGTGATCAACTCGATACGACGATACGAACCACCTTCCTGCCTGGCATCAAGCATGGCATCTGCCATCGATTCACTCCCAACGATCAGCTCATGCCAGGCTGTATCGCAGACCAAGCTCACGACCGCGAGGTGGGGGCCTCGTGCCGGTTAC
>NZ_JADPKT010000069.1 GCF_023074075.1 Bradyrhizobium sp. 138
AGTGCTGCTGGCCGATGCAGCGGGGCGATCGGCGCTGGGCGACGATGCGCTACGCGATCTGACGCTGGTGGATCTGGCGGCGACGCCGGAATGGGCAAATCTGCCGGCGTCGGATCCGGACCCCCGTGCGCTCGGCCTGACCTCGCGCCATCTCGCCTATGTGATCTACACCTCCGGATCAACCGGTTCGCCCAAGGGGGTCATGATTGAGCATGCGAGCACGGTGAACCTGCTGCATTGGAGCAGCGACGTGTTTACGGCATCAGAGATCAGCCGCACGCTGTTTGCCACCTCGATCAGTTTTGATCTGTCCGTCTATGAGTGCTTCGTTCCACTTTCGCAAGGAAGCACGCTTTACCTTGTCGAGAATGCGCTGGCGCTGGCCGAGAGGTCTTTGGATATCTCTTTGATCAACACAGTGCCCTCGGCGATCGCCGCTCTGGTCGACAGGAAAGCAGTGCCGGCTTCGACCAGCGTCGTCAATTTGGCGGGCGAGTGGCTGACGGCGGAACTGATCGAGAAGATCTTTGCGAGCAGTCGGGTCCAGAAGATTTGTAATCTGTACGCGCCTTCTGAAACGACCACGTACTCAACCTGGATCTGCGTGCGAAGGGGGGACGTTGTCGTTGAGACGATTGGCCGTCCGATTGCGAACACGCGGGTGTATCTGCTGGATGATCATGGCGGGCTGGTTCCGTTTGGCGCGGTGGGGGAGCTCTACGTTGGCGGGGCGGGGGTGGCGCGCGGTTATCTGAACCGGCCCGAGCTGACCGCGGAGCGGTTCATCGCCAGTCCCTTTGTGGACGGCGACCGGCTGTACCGCACCGGCGATCTGGCGCGCTACCTGCCGGACGGCAATCTGGAGTTTTTGGGCCGCAACGACGAGCAGGTGAAGATCCGCGGCTTCCGGATCGAGCCCGGCGAGATCGCGGCGCGGCTTTGCGAGCACCCGTTCGTGCGCGAGGCGGTGGTGGTGGCGCACGAGGGCCCCGGCGGCGAGCAGCGTCTTGTCGCCTATGTGGTGTGCGCGCCGGAAGCAGCTTCGAACGGGCTGGAGGGAAGCGAGCTTGTCGGCGCCTTGCGCGCGCACCTAAGTGCGCACCTGCCGGAGTACATGGTGCCATCGGCGTTCGTGCGGCTGGCGGCGCTGCCGCTGACGGTGAATGGCAAGCTGGACCGCAAGGCGCTGGCTGCGCCGGACGATGAGGCGTATGCGCATCGCGCCTATGAGCCGCCGCAAGGCGAGATCGAGATCACGCTGGCACAGATCTGGGCCGAGCTTCTGGGTGTTGAGCGGGTCGGACGCCACGACCACTTCTTTGCGCTCGGCGGGCACTCGCTGCTGGCGGTGCAACTGATCGAGCGTTTGCGGCGGCGGTCGCTGGGGATTGAGGTGCGCACGCTGTTCGCCAGGCCGGTGCTGGCCGATCAGGCCGCAAGCCTGGGCAGTCATCAGGAGGTGGCGGTCCCGGCCAATCGGATCACCGAACAGAGTACGGCGATCACGCCAGAGATGTTGCCGCTCATCGAGCTGGCGCAGGACGAGATCGATCGGATCATCGCCACGGTACCCGGCGGGATCGGCAACATCCAGGACATTTATGGCTTGTCGCCGCTGCAGGACGGCATCCTGTTCCATCATCTGTTGGCGACAAAGGGCGATCCGTACCTGCTGGTATCGCAGATGGCGTTTGCCGAGCGTGGCGTGTTGGACCGCTATCTTGCCGCGGTCCAGCGGGTGGTGGATCGACATGACATCCTGCGTACCTCGTTTGTCTGGGAGGGATTGTCGCGGCCGGCCCAGGTGGTTTGGCGCCACGCATCGCTGGAGGTGAGCGAGGTCGAGCTGGACGGGTCTGCTGGTCCTGGCGCCGCGCAGCTTAAGTATCGGTTTGATCCGCGCCAGCACCGCATCGATCTTAGCCGAGCGCCCTTGTTGCGGTTTGTGACCGCGCGCGATCCCGGCAGCGGGCGCTGGCTGCTGTTGGAGCTGCAGCATCATCTGATCGGGGATCACACGACACTGGAGGTGATGCGTGCCGAGGTCCAGGCTGTGCTGGAGGGACGCGAGCACGAGCTGAGCGAGCCACAGCCGTTCCGCAATCTGGTGGCGCAGGCGCATCTCGGCGCTGATGCCAAGGCGGATGAAGCGTTCTTCCGGGAGCTGCTGGCAGACATCGACGAGCCGAGCACGCCGTTCGGCTTAAGCGAGGTGCGCGGCGACGGCGGCGGGGTTCGAGAGGCGCAGCGGATGCTGCCGCAGCAGCTGAACGCGCGGCTGCGCAGCCAGGCGCGGCGGCTGGGGGTGAGCCTGGCGAGCCTGTGCCATCTGGCCTGGGGTCAGGTGGTGGCGCGCAGCAGCGGCCGCGAGCAGGTGGTGTTCGGCACGGTGCTGTTCGGCCGCATGCATGGCGGGGCGGGCGCCGACCGCGCGATGGGCCTGTTCATCAACACCCTGCCGCTGCGGCTTGATCTTGACGGCACCGCGGTCGAGGCGAGCGTGCGAACCACGCATGCCCGGCTGGTCGAGCTCTTGGCGCACGAGCATGCCTCGCTGGCGCTGGCGCAACGCTGCAGCGGCGTTGCGGCGCCGGCGCCGCTGTTCAGCGCGCTGTTGAACTACCGCCACAACACGCCGGCGGCGGTCACAGCCTCCGCAGCCGATGATGCGCTGTCCGGCGTGGAATGGCTGGGCGAGGAGGAGCGCACCAACTATCCGCTGACCTTGTCGGTGGAGGATTTTGGCGAGGCGCTCGGGCTGACGGCGCAGGTGGCGGAGCCAATCTCGGCGGATCGGATCTGCGGCTACATGCAGCAGACGCTCGCGCAGCTGGCAGCGGCGCTGGAGCGGGCGCCGAACACGCCAGTGCGGGAGCTGGACATCCTGCCAGCGGACGAGCGCACCTATCTGCTGGAGGAGCTGAACCGGACGGCGGCGCCGTATCCTGTGGAGCAGTGCATCCATGAGCTGTT
>NZ_JADPKT010000023.1 GCF_023074075.1 Bradyrhizobium sp. 138
AGTGCTGCTGGCCGATGCAGCGGGGCGATCGGCGCTGGGCGACGGTGCGCTACGCGATCTGACGCTGGTGGATCTGGCGGCGACGCCGGAATGGGCAAATCTGCCGGCGTCGGATCCGGACCCCCGTGCGCTCGGCCTGACCTCGCGCCATCTCGCCTATGTGATCTACACCTCCGGATCAACAGGCACCCCCAAGGGGGTCATGATTGAGCATCGGGCTATCGTTAATCGCCTGATCTGGATGCAAAACGCCTATGGTCTCAACGCAACTGATGTCGTGTTGCAGAAGACGCCATTTAGCTTCGATGTCTCGGCCTGGGAGTTCTTCTGGACCTTGCTTGAAGGGGCAACCCTGGTGCTGGCGCCGCCCGGTGCGCACAGAGATCCCGACGCATTGGTCGACTTGATCATCAACCAGCGAATTACGACGGTTCACTTCGTGCCATCCATGCTGGTCAGCTTTATGGATGCGAAGAGTGTTGACCGCTGCACATCGCTGGGACGAGTTTTATGCAGCGGCGAGGCGCTTCCTGCCGCCAGTGTGCATAAGGTTCGGCGCCTCTTGCCTTGGACGGCCCTGCACAATCTGTACGGTCCGACGGAAGCTGCGATCGACGTGACAGCGTGGAGTTGTCCGGCTGAGTTTGACGGCGCCATTGTCCCGATTGGCCGCCCGATTGCGAACACGCGGGTGTATCTGCTGGATGGTCATGGGGCACCGGTGCCGTTCGGTGCGGTGGGGGAGCTCTACGTTGGCGGGGCGGGGGTGGCGCGCGGCTATCTGAACCGCCCTGAGCTGACCGCGGAGCGGTTCATCGCCAGTCCCTTTGTGGACGGCGACCGGCTGTACCGGACCGGCGACCTGGCGCGCTACCTACCGGACGGCAATCTGGAGTTTTTGGGCCGCAACGACGAGCAGGTGAAGATCCGCGGCTTCCGGATCGAGCCGGGCGAGATCGCGGCGCGGCTCCTCGAGCATCCAGCGGTGGGTGATGCAGTGGTGGTGGCGCGCGAGGATGGCTGCGGCGACAAGCACCTTGTCGGCTATGTGGTGTCTGCGCCCGAGGCAGCTTCGAAGGGACAGGATCGCGGCGACCTTGCCGGCGCCTTGCGCGCGCACCTAAGTGCGCACCTGCCGGAGTACATGGTGCCATCGGCGTTCGTGCGGCTGGCGGCGCTGCCGCTGACGGTGAACGGCAAGCTGGACCGCAAGGCGCTGGCTGCGCCGGACGATGAGGCGTATGCGCGCGCCGCCTATGAGGCGCCGCAAGGCGAGATCGAGACCACGCTGGCACAGATCTGGGCCGAGCTTCTGGGTGTTGAGCGGGTCGGACGCCACGACCACTTCTTTGCGCTCGGCGGGCACTCGCTTGTGGCGGTGCAGCTGTTGAGCCGGGTCTGGCAGGCCATTGGCTTCACACTGCCGCTGACCACGCTGTTTGCCAAACCGGTGCTGGCCGATCTGGCCGCGAGTATCATGGATGAGTTGAGCCGCTCCGGCGCGCAAGACCTGCCAGCCATTGCGCCGGTGTCGCGTGACGCGCCGCTTGTGCTGTCGTTTGCGCAGCAGCGGCTGTGGTTTTTGGCGCAGCTGGATCAGAGCAGCACGAACTATCACATTCCGCTCGGGTGGCGGCTCAAGGGTGGGCTCGACCGCAGCGCCTGGCAGCATAGCCTGGACCGTGTGTTGGCGCGCCATGAGGCGCTGCGCAGCGTGTTTGTCGCGCCGGAGGGCAAGCCCTGGGTGGAGCTGCTGCCGGAGGATGCGGGGCTGCCGGTTGTGGAGCACGATCTGCGGGACAGGCCGGACGCGGACGAGGCGCTATTGGGTCTGTGCAGGGAAGAGGCGTGCACGCCGTTCGATCTGGCGCGTGGCCCGCTGATCCGTGGCCGCCTGATCCGGATCTCGGATGAGGAGCACGTCTTGCTGCTGACGCAGCATCACATTGTCTCGGATGGTTGGTCGCTGGGCGTGTTGGCGCATGAACTCAGTCAGCTGTACCGGGCGTTCGTGGCCGGAGAAGGCGATCCGCTGCCGCCGCTTGCAATCCAGTATCCGGACTATGCCGCCTGGCAACGGCAGTGGCTGTCGGGCGCGCGGCTGCAGCGCCAGGCGCAGTATTGGCGCAACAATCTGTCTGGCGCGCCGGCCCGTCTGGCGCTGCCGACGGACCGGCCGCGGCCGGCGCAGCAGTCGTTTGCGGGGGCGACGGTCCCGATCGTTATTGATGCGGAGCTGACGCGGGAGCTGAAGCGGCTGGGCCTGCAGCAAGGCACGACGTTGTTCATGACGGTGCTGGCGGGGTGGGCTGCGGTGCTGTCGTGTCTGTCGCGACAGGACGATCTTGCGATTGGCGTGCCGAGCGCTAATCGCGGTCGCCGCGAGATCGAAGAGCTGATCGGCTTCTTCGTCAACACCCTGGCGCTGCGGCTGGACCTGTCGGGCGAGCCGAGCGTGTCGGAGCTGTTGGAGCGGACGCGGCGCACGGCCTTGGGAGCGCAGGAGCACCAGGACCTGCCGTTCGAGCAGGTGGTGGAGATCGTGCAGCCGCCCCGGGCTCTTGATCACACGCCGTTGTTCCAGGTGATGCTGGCCTGGCAGAACAACGCCGCTGGGACGTTCGACCTTCCTGGGCTGATGGTGGAGGCGGCGGCAGACGGCTTCGATCAGGTCAAGTTCGATCTGGAGCTGAGCCTTGGCGAGCAGGGTGAGGTGATCGCTGGCACGCTGGGTTATGCCACGGCGCTGTTCGATCGCGCGACCATCGAGCGGCAGCGTGGTTATCTGCTGGCGCTGCTGCGGGCGATGGTTGCCGATGCGCAGCAAGCGGTCGGGCGGATTGAGCTGCTGCCAGCGGACGAGCGCACCTATCTGCTGGAGGAGCTGAACCGGACGGCGGCGCCGTATCCTGTGGAGCAGTGCATCCATGAGCTGTTTGAGGCGCAG
>NZ_JADPKT010000090.1 GCF_023074075.1 Bradyrhizobium sp. 138
CAGTGTCTATTATCTACCACGTCCGGTGTCGCCCCCCGATCTCGCGATCATGCGACGGCTCGACCGGCTGCACCTGGAGTTTCCTTTCGCCGGTTCGCGAATGTTGCGAGACCTGCTGGCTGCCGAGGGGAGCAAGATCGGCCGCCGGCATGTCAAAACGCTGATGCGGCGGATGGGGATAGAGGCGCTCTACCGCCGTCCGCGCACCACCAAACCCGAACCCGGGCACAAGATCTATCCGTATCTGCTGCGCGAGATCGAGATCACACGCCCGAACCAGGTCTGGGCGATGGACATCACCTACATCCCGATGGCGCGCGGCTTCGTCTATCTCGCGGTGGTGCTTGACTGGTTCAGCCGTCCGGTGCTGTCGTGGCGCGTCTCGATCACGATGGGAAGCCGCATTCTTGTCGAGACGCTGGAGGACGCTCTTGCTTGCCACGGCAAGCCGGAAATCTTCAACACCGACCAAGGCTCGCAGTTCACGGGCGCCGCGTTCACCGGCGTGCTCGCCAGTCATGGCATCGTATCAGCATGGACGGTCGGGGTGCCTGGCGCGACAACGTGTTCGTCGAGCGGCTGCGGCGCAGTGTCAAATATGAGGAGGTCTATCTGCGCGCCTACGACACCGTGTTCGACGCCCGCGCCTCGATCAGCCGATACCTCGA
>NZ_JADPKT010000084.1 GCF_023074075.1 Bradyrhizobium sp. 138
CACGGCATAAGCCGTCCGACCATCGCGCAGGGAAGGCCGAGTGATCGGCACCACCTGTATGCTGCTGTGCGGTTCTTCCTGCGTGTGCATTTCGCGCAGCGGACCGCGGGTGCGAGGTCGGCACCCGGCCTTCCCTGCGCCCTCTTGGATTTGAGGGCGGAGTGATCAAGCAAAGCTCGGGCGATTTCAGCCGCGAGGCTGCGAAGCCGTGTCTGCGGGTAACATGCGAGTTAAAGAGTTGCGATGCCGCTCCTTGTTCCGTCATTGCGAGCGCAGCGAAGCAATCCAGAATCCCTCCGCGGAAAGACTCTGGATTGCTTCGTCGCAAGGGCTCCTCGCAATGACGGTGTGGAGGCGGACGTGCGTTACACTCACCTCTCGTGCCCCGGACGCAGTCGTAGGGTGGGCAAAGGCGCTCTTGCGCCGTGCCCACGATCTCTCTCGGCCGCGAAAGATACGTGGGCACGCTTCCGCCGTCGCTCTTCGAGCTATGGCGGACAAGTCGCTTTGCCCACCCTACGGCACTGCGATTCCCCCCGAGGACTTTCGCTGCAGCCACCTACCCAAGGAACGGCCACCCCACCGCGCGTGTTGTGCCCTTGGCGGCGGGCCGGCCGATGCTATGGTGCTCCGCGATCTCTTGCGACAGGACGAGGTACTTCAGTGGCTGATGTTCATCCCGCGGCGGGCAAGCAGGCTTCGCCGGACGCGCTCACCAATATTCCGCGGCTGGTGACGGCCTATTTCGCCGGCAAGCCCGATGTCGCAGATCCCGCGCAGCGCGTGGCGTTCGGCACCTCCGGCCATCGCGGCACCTCGTTCAAGAATACCTTCAACGAAGGCCACATCCTCGCGACCACGCAGGCCATCTGTGACTACAGACAAGAGAAGGGCCTCACCGGTCCGCTCTTCATCGGCATCGACACCCATGCGCTGGCCGAGCCGGCGCTGGTCAGTGCCGTCGAAGTGTTCGCCGCCAACGGCGTCGACATCATGATCGATAAGGACGGCGGCTACACGCCGACGCCTGTGATCTCGCACGCGATCCTCACCTACAACAAGGGCCGCAGCTCCGGCCTCGCCGACGGCGTCGTCATCACGCCCTCGCACAATCCCCCTGAAGACGGCGGCTACAAATACAATCCGCCGCATGGCGGTCCCGCCGACACCGACGTCACGGCCGTGGTCGAGAAGCGCGCCAATGCCTATCTCGCCGATGATCTCAAGGGCGTGAAGCGCATCGACTACGACAAGGCGAAGAAAGCCGCGAACGTCCACGCCTACGACTTCATCACGCCCTACGTCGCCGATCTCGGCCAAGTCGTCGACCTCGAGCTCGTCAAATCCGCCGGCATCAATATCGGCATCGATCCGCTCGGCGGCGCCGCCGTGCATTACTGGCATCCGATCATCGAACGCTACGGCCTCAAGGCCACCGTGGTGAACGAGGCGATCGACCCGACCTTCCGCTTCATGACGGTCGACTGGGACGGCAAGATCCGCATGGATTGCTCCTCTCCTTACGCGATGGCGAGCCTGATCGGGATGCGCGACCGCTTCGACGTCGCCTTTGCCAACGACACCGACGCCGACCGCCACGGCATCGTGACGCGCACGGGCGGCCTGATGAATCCGAACCATTATCTGGCGACGGCGATCTCCTATCTGTTCGCGCACCGCCCGAACTGGAGCAGGGATGCCGCGATCGGCAAGACCGTGGTGTCGAGCTCGATCATCGACCGCGTCGCCAGGAAGCTCGGCCGCAAGCTGGTCGAAACGCCGGTCGGTTTCAAATGGTTCGTCGACGGCCTTCTCTCCGGCGGCTTCGGCTTCGGCGGCGAGGAGAGTGCAGGGGCTTCGTTCCTGCGCCGCGACGGCGGGGTGTGGACCACCGACAAGGACGGAATCATCCTCGGCCTGCTCGCCGCCGAGATCATGGCCAAGACCGGCCGCGACCCCAGCCAGTTGTTTGGCGATCTCACCGCCGAGTTCGGCGTGCCGCATTACGCCCGCATCGATGTCGCCGCGACAGGGCCGCAGAAGAACATTTTGAAGTCCGTCACGCCCGAGCAGCTCGGCCTGAAGGATCTCGCCGGCGATCCAGTTCGCTCAACGCTGAGCAAGGCGCCCGGCAACGGCCAGTCCTTCGGCGGCATCAAGGTCGAGACCGATTTCGGCTGGTTCGCCGCCAGGCCGTCCGGCACCGAGGACGTCTACAAGATTTACGCCGAGAGTTTTCGCAGCACCGAGCACCTGAAGCGGATTCAGGACGAGGCCAAGGCGGGGCTGGCGAAGGTATTCGGGGCGTAGGGCGGGCCTGTAGGACTCTCGAATTGCCGCTGCGAGAGGGGCCCTTGCCGCATCTTCCGCGCGGGCCGCCGCGGTCACCGCCGTCATTCCCCGGTCGCGGGCAATGACAGTGGAGCAGCTTTTATGTATACACATCACCATAATTAGGTATTATAATACACCATATTTGGCCTTGATCGATCCTATCCGTCCGCTATTGTATACATAACGTATTCATAAGCCGTGGGAGTGAGACCGATGACAAAGCCCTTCCCGATGAACGCCTGGTACGCCGCCGCCTGGGACGCCGAGGTGAAGCCGGCGCTGCTGCCGCGGACGATCTGCGGCAAGCACATCGTGATGTATCGCAAGGCCGACGGCTCGGTCGCTGCACTCGAGGATGCCTGCTGGCATCGCCTGGTGCCGCTGTCCAAGGGCCGGCTCGAAGGCGACACTGTCGTCTGCGGCTATCACGGCTTGAAATACAACGCGCAGGGTCGCTGCACCTTCATGCCCTCGCAGGAGACCATCAACCCGTCGGCCTGCGTGCGCGCCTATCCCGTGGTCGAGCGCCATCGCTACATCTGGCTGTGGATGGGCGATCCCGCGCTGGCCGATCCCGCGCTGGTGCCGGACATGCACTGGAATCACGATCCGGCCTGGGCCGGCGACGGCAAGACCATCCACGTCAAATGCGATTACCGCCTCGTGCTCGACAATCTCATGGATCTCACCCACGAGACCTTCGTGCACGGCTCCTCGATCGGCAACGAGGCCGTCGCCGAAGCGCCGTTCGACGTCACCCATGGCGAGAAGACTGTTACCGTGACGCGCTGGATGCGCGGTATCGAGCCGCCGCCGTTCTGGGCCAAGCAGCTCGGCAAGAGCGGCCTGGTCGACCGCTGGCAGATCATCCGTTTCGAGGCGCCGTGCACCATCGCGATCGACGTCGGCGTTGCGCCGACCGGCACCGGCGCGCCGGAAGGCGATCGCTCGCAGGGCGTCAACGGCTTCGTGCTCAACACCATCACGCCGGAGACCGAGAAGACCTGTCATTATTTCTGGGCCTTCGTGCGCAACTATCAGCTCGACGAGCAGCGCATCACCAGCGAGATCCGCGAGGGCGTCTCCGGCATCTTCCGGGAGGACGAATTGATCCTCGAGGCGCAGCAGCGCGCCATGGACGAGAACCCCGACCGCATCTTCTACAACCTCAACATCGATGCCGGCGCGATGTGGTCGCGCAAGCTGATCGACAGGATGGTGGCGAAGGAAAATCCGCCGCAGCACCTTCAGGCCGCGGAGTAGATCATGGCCGAGCGTGAGGTCGACCGCTCCGTCTCGCAGACCGTGAAGGCGCAGCTCGCGCTGCGCGACCAGATCCTGTCGGGCGCCTTGCGCCCCGGCGAGCGCATCTCCGAACTCCAGGCGGTGGAAACCACCGGCGCCTCGCGCACCCCGGTGCGCATGGCGCTGGTGCGGCTGGAGGAGGAGGGGCTGCTGGAAGCGATCCCCTCCGGCGGTTTCATGGTGAAGGCGTTTTCGGAGCGCGACATCTCCGATTCCATCGAGCTGCGCGGCACGCTGGAAGGTCTCGCCGCCCGCTTTGCCGCCGAGCGCGGCGTCTCCGCGCGCGAGCTCGAACCGCTGAAGGAATGCCTCGGTGCGATCGACGAGCTGTTGCGCCAGGTGCCGATCTCGGTCGACGCGTTTTCGTCCTATGTCGCGCTGAACGCGCGCTTCCATGCGCTGCTCACGGAACTATCGCGTAGCCCGCCCTTGATCCGCCAGATCGACCGCGCCTCGGCGCTGCCGTTTGCTTCGCCAAGCGGCTTCGTGATGGCGCAGTCGGCGCTGCCCGAGGCGCAGCAGATCCTGATCATCGGCCAGGAGCACCATCGCGTCGTGATCGACGCCATCGAGAATCGCGAGGGTGCGCGCGCCGAAGCGATCATGCGCGAGCACGCGCGGCTCGCCGTGCGAAACCTGCGCCTTGCGCTGCGCAATCGCACCCATCTCGACCTCTTGCCGGCGCTCGCGCTGATCAAGACCGCAACCGATTGAGGCAATAGCCATGCGCTTCATCGAAACCTGGATTCCCGCGACGCTGGTCTCGACCCGCGATCTCGCTCCCGGCATCCGCGAATTCCTGATCCGGCCCGATCAGTTCGACGGTGCGGCCTATCCGGTCGGCAGCCACATCAATGTCAGCGTCACCATCGACGGCCTGCCGGAGACGCGGTCCTATTCCCTGGTCGGCGAGGCCACCTCGCAAGGCCTCAAGATCGCCGTGCGCCGCGCTGATGATTCCCGCGGCGGCTCGCGCTACATGTGGCAGCTCGCGCCGGGTGCGCGGCTCGACATCACGCAGCCGGCCTCGCTGCTTGCCGTCGATTGGGCGCGCGAACGCTACTGCCTGATCGCGGGTGGCATCGGCATCACGCCGATCCTCGGCGCCGCGCAGGCACTGGCGCGGCGCGGGGCCGATGTCACGCTGCATTATGCGGTGCGCTCGCGCGGCGAGGCCGCCTATCTCGACGATCTCGCCGCGATGCTCGGCGATCGCCTGGTCGTTCATGCCAGCGACGAAGGCCGGCGGCTCGATCTCGACGCGCTGTTCGCCTCAATGCCGCAAGGCGCGCTGGCCCTGTTCTGCGGTCCGATGCGGATGCTCGACGCCGCGCGTCATGCCTGGATCGGCGCCGGCCATCCGCTCCCCGACCTGCGCTACGAGACCTTCGGCTCCAGCGGCACGCTGCCGACCGAGACCTTTCGCGTGCGCCTGAAGGGCTCCGATGTCGAGCTCGAAATACCCCGAGAACGCTCGATGCTGGATGTGCTCAATGCCAGCGGCCACGACGTGATGTACGATTGCAAACGCGGTGAATGCGGCCTCTGCGCCATCGATGTGGTCGAGGTCGACGGCGAGATCGACCATCGCGACGTCTTCTTCAGTGACCATCAGAAACAGAGCAACCAGAAGATCTGCGCTTGCGTCTCGCGGGCAAGGGGCACGATCACGGTGGATACCTTGCTGCGCGCGGATGCGATTTGATGAGAGCTTGTTGGAAGAAATAGACTCCGCCGCAGGCTCCACCTCTCCCGCTTGCGGGAGAGGTCGCGCCGAAGGCGCGGGTGAGGGCTCTCTCCTCTGGGGGAATCCCTCTACGGAGACACCCTCTCCCCAACCCTCTCCCGCAAGCGGGCGAGGGGGCTCACCGCTGTCGTGGTCGTCAGTCAGGTCAAATCTCAATTCCAATTACGCCGCGTAAATCGCCCGAAGCTTCTTCGTCTCCAGCAGCGCCAGCACGCGATCCGCCGGCACCGAGCGGCTGATCAGATAGCCCTGCACCTCGTCGCAACTGATCTGCCTGAGATATTCGAGCTGGTCGGCGGTCTCGACTCCCTCGGCCACCACACCGATGTTGAGGTCGCGCGCAAGGCCGACCACCGATTTCACGATCGCGGCGCAGTCCGGCTGCACCAACATGTCGCGGATGAAGGACTGGTCGATCTTGATGCGGCTGAACGGCAGCTTGCGCAAATAGGTGAGGGAGGAGAAGCCCGTCCCGAAATCGTCCAGCGCCACGGTGACGCCGAGCTGCAGCAGCGCGTTCAGGACCGACTCGGCCGAGCCGTATTTCGACAGCAACATCGATTCCGTGATCTCGATCTCGAGCCGGTGCGGCGCGATCTTGGCGTCGCTGAGTGCCTGCACGATGGTCTGGAGGATGCCGGCGTTGTGAAACTGCGCCGCGGAGAAATTCACGGCGACCCTGATCTCGTCCGGCCACTTGGCAACGGTCGCGCAGGCGCGGCGGACGACCCATTCGCCGATCTCGTGGATCAGTCCGGTCTCCTCCGCAATCGGAATGAACTCGCTCGGCGGCACCAGTCCGCGTTCCGGATGTTGCCAGCGGAGCAGCGCCTCGAAGCCGGTGATCCGGCCTTCGTCGAGATCGAGGAACGGCTGAAACACGAGGAACAGCTCGTTTCGCGCGATCGCGCCGGCGAGATCTGATTGCAGCGCCTTGCGATCGCGCGAGACCCTGTCGTCGACTTCCTCGAAGAAGCGGATCGTGCCCGGCCCCGCCTTTTTGGCGCGGTAGAGCGCGGCATCGGCATTCTTCATGACGTCGAGCGGCGTCGTGCCGTCGCGCGGTGCCAGCACGATGCCGACGCTGGTCGCGCCCACGATCTGGCGGCCTTCGATCTGGAACGGCTCCTGGAAGGCTGCGACGAAGCGCTCGGCGATCTCGAGTGCTTCCTCCGGGCGCGCCAGATTGGCCATCACCAGCGCGAACTCGTCGCCGCCGATGCGCGCGACATGTTCGGCCGCGCGCGTGCAGCGCTGCAGGCGGCTCGCGATCTGGACCAGAAATTCGTCGCCGGCAGGATGGCCGAACTTGTCGTTGACCTCCTTGAAGCGATCGAGATCGAGCAGGAGTACCGCGAACTCCTCGCCGGACAACGCGAGCCGTTTCAAGGCGGCATCGAGCGTTTCGTTGAAGGCGACGCGGTTGGGCAGATGGGTCAGAGGATCCAGCCGCACCGTCCGCTCCGCCTCGATCTGCCGCATCACGCGACGCGCGAACGTGAACGAATTGACGAACACGCCGCGGATCAGCACGCTTCCGTAGACCACGACGAGGAAGGCGATCAGCAGGAAGGCGAGATCGCCATTCCTGCCGAGGCAGATGGCGATGCCAAGGAAGATCGGCGCCGTGAAGGCAATGGCTGCGATCGGGATCGTGGCGAAGGCGAGCGCGCCGCCGGCCAGCATGCCCGAGCACAGGCAGGTGATGACGAGTTGGCCGCCGGTCGAGGCATCGGCGAAGAAGGCGACGGGAACGATGCCCCAGGCCGCGCCGAGGATGAACGCGTTACGCACCAGCCGGTGCATGGCGCGGCGCGAGACGAATTGCGGTTTTGTGATGTGGCGCGCGGCGTGGGATTGCACGCCGAATCCAATCGCGGCGGCGGCGACAGCGACCGCCCAGATCAGGGCAGGCATCCTGTCCGGCGACGGCCACAGTGCGATGGCCAGCACGATTGCGTTGCAGGCATTGGCAAGCATGATGCCGACGGAATAGCCGAGCACCAGCGACATCTGTTCGGCCCGGATATGTCCGGCCGCGGCCTCGTCGGTTGCGGGACCGCCAAAGGCCGACAGATCGCCGGCAAACAGCCGCGCGACATAGCTGGTCGTTTGAGTCCGCATTCCAGAGCCTAGCAGCTTGGGCCGTTCGTCCGGCGCGGAAGCGAGAATTCGCTGCAAAACTTTGACGAACTATGAATTATCCCCGGCTGCGGCGCTCGGCGCGACCACTTCTGTGTGTTCGAACCGCGGTATCGATAACAAATCGATACAAATGCGCGATGGCTGGGAGAGGGCCGTCACCCGCGCCGACTGCTTCGGATCGTCATAGAACCGCTGCTCGATCGGCTTTTGGCCGCACCGTCGGCCGGGACGAGACGCTCTCCTTGATCAGTGATAGGTTTCGTGGACGGCCGAGGCGTCCGCGCGGCGGGTCGTTAACGGATGCATTTGCGATCCCGAGGGCCGTCCATGAGCGAGGCTTCAGCAGATGTTTCGGCAACGGTCGAATACACGATGGACAAATGGCGGATGGACCGCGTTCCCTGGGCCATGTGGGCGTGTGTCGCCGGCCTTGCGATCGCGCTCCACGCCGAGAGCCGCGGCCAGAATGGAGCGGTTTTGGCCGTCATCTATCTGGCTCTCCTTGGTCTGGCGTTCGCAGGCTATGCGGTGGCGACCCTGATCGGACGGTCCGGTCTGCCGCTGCTTCTGGAATTGTTGATCGGCCTCCTTGTTCTGATCGTCGTCTCCGGCGTGATCGGTGTGATCAGCGTGTTGGCCGGCGGACCAAGCGGCCGCTCCAGCTACGTCGGCGCCATGCGCAGTCTCTATTGGAGCCACCTCGTGAATCCATCGCCGAATGTATTCGGCTGGATGTTGCTCTATCTGGGTTTCGGATGGATCGTGCTTTCAGCTTACCGGCACTTCTATGCGGATCGGGCGGTCATCTCCATGTCCGCCGCGGGCATCCGATTTCACAGGCCCTGGCTCAAGGGTCTCTTCATTCCCTGGCAGGAGGTGCGCGGGGTGGGCTATCTCGTCGTTCCCGGTATCTCGGGGGTGCCGTTCGTCAGTCCATATGCTGCGGCCGTCACGGTCGGGCAGGATTGCTATGAGCAGCACATCGCCCCGAAACGCAGCTTCTTCGCGCCTCCCGGGGCCGAAGCGATGTTCCAGCCGAAGGGCGAGCTGATGCAGGTGGTGCTGAACGGCGCCGACATGACGGTCAAACCAGAGGACTTTCTCGAACCTGCCAATGCGCGCTGGAAGGCATTTCGGGATCAACCGGGGTCGTCATCCCAACGCGGCGGCACCGTGGTCTACGGGCGCTGGTCGATCGATGGCTCTCGGTGGCAGACCGTTCAGTTTCTTGCGCCGCTGGTCGGCCTGGCCGTGGTCATGCTGTATCGATAGAGACGATCCTGCTCACCGTCCGATTTGCTTCGGGTCATAGAAGAAGCGCTCCTCGATGATCTCATTGTCTCGCCAGGTCTGCCACGCGATCTCCTCCAGCGTCCGCGTTACGCCCTCGGCGTTGGTGAAGGAGAATTTCCAGCGGCTGGCGACGATGTCACCATCAATCAGGCTCGGCCCGATGCGCACGGCCTTGACTTCCTTGGTCGCCGCCAGCACGCCGCGTTCCTTGGCGATGAGCTTGTCGCGCCCCACCGTCGGCTCGGCATTGTTCTCATAGGTCGCCGCATCGGACGTGTAGAATTGCTCGATTGCGCCAATGAAATCTCCGGCCTCCAGCCGCTTGGCAAAAGCTTCGACGATGTCACGGCTCGGCATGGCGCACCTCATAAAACCGACTGATGGTCGGTAATTACCGACCGATGGTCGAAAAGTCAAATGGCGGCCTGCGCACGATTGGATTAGACGAGACCCATGGCGAAGCAGGCGGAGCGGCGGGCGGCGACATCGGAGGCGATCCTGACGGCGGCACGTCGCCTGTTCGGGACGCAAGGCTTTGCCGCCACCACCATGGACGAGATCGCGGAGGCAGCCCGCATCGCCAAGGGCGCGGTCTATCACCACTTCAAGACCAAGGAGGCGGTGTTCGAAGCCGTGTTCGACCAGGTCTCGCGCGACCTCGTCGTGGAGATCGATGGCGCAGCGCGCACCGAAAAGGACGTGCTCGCCGCGATGGTCGCCGGCACCCAGCATTATTTTGCCGCGACCGCGAAGGGACCGACCGGCCAGATCATTTTGCGCGACGGCCCGGCCGTGCTCGGATGGGAGCGCTGGCGGGAGATCGACGCAAAGCACTTTGGCGGCAAGCTGCCGCGCGCGCTGGCAGCGGCGATGGAGGCCGGTCTCATCGCAAAGCAGCCGGTCGAGCCGTTGGCGCGACTGCTGCTCGGCGCGGTGACTGAGGCCGCCGTCGCCTGCGCAGGTCGGGCCGACATCGCAAGAGCGGGTGCGGAATATGCCCGTGCGTTCAAGTCGCTGGTCGAGGCGCTGCGCGTCAGGGCATGATCGTGCTACTGACGAACCGGAAACGCCACACCAATTAAGAAGAACAGCAGCGCATGAACGCAACTTCCTCCCTCACGCCGTCCGATCCCGAATTCGACTACATCATCGTCGGCGCCGGCTCTGCCGGCTGTGTGCTGGCCAACCGGTTGTCCGCGAATGGTAAGCACAGCGTCCTGCTGCTCGAGGCCGGCCCGAAGGATTCCAACATCTGGATCCACGTGCCGCTCGGCTACGGCAAGCTGTTCAAGGAGAAGAGCGTCAACTGGATGTACCAGACCGAGCCGGAGCCCGAGCTGAAGGGCCGCCAGGTGTTCCAGCCGCGCGGCAAGACGCTGGGCGGCTCGAGCTCGATCAACGGTCTGCTCTATGTCCGCGGCCAGCATGAGGATTACGACCGCTGGCGCCAGCTCGGCAACACCGGCTGGGGCTATGACGACGTGCTGCCCTATTTCAAGAAGGCGGAAAACCAGTCGCGCGGTGCCGATCAATATCATGGCACGGGCGGGCCGTTGCCGGTCTCCAACATGATCGTGACCGACCCGCTGTCGAAAGCTTTCATCGACGCCGCGGTCGAGACGGGTCTGCCGTACAATCCTGATTTCAACGGTGCGACGCAAGAAGGCGTCGGCCTGTTCCAGACCACCACACGCAACGGCCGCCGCGCTTCGACCTCGGCGGCCTATCTCGGCCCGGCAAAGGGCCGCGGCAATCTCAAGATCGAAACTTCAGCGCTCGGCCAGCGCGTGCTGTTCGAGGGCCGCCGCGCCGTCGGCGTCGAATATCGGCAAGGCGCGGATCTGCGCCGCGCCCGCGCGCGCAAGGAGATCGTGCTGTCGAGCGGAGCCTACAACTCGCCGCAGCTGCTGCAGCTGTCCGGCGTCGGTCCCGCCGATCTGCTGCGTCAGCACGGTATCGACGTCGTGCTGGACGCGCCGGGCGTCGGCCACGATCTCCAGGACCACATGCAGGTCCGCATCGTCATGCGCTGCTCGCAGCAGGTCACGCTCAACGACACGATCAACCATCCGCTCCGCCGCACCATGGCCGGCGCACGCTATGCGCTGTTCCGGAAGGGCTGGCTGACCATCGCGGCCGGCACCGCGGGCGCGTTCTTCAAGACCAGCCCGCGCCTGGCCTCGCCCGACATCCAGGTGCACTTTCTGCCGTTCTCGACCGACAAGATGGGCGAGAAGCTGCACGATTTTTCCGGCTTCACTGCGTCGGTTTGCCAGCTCCGCCCCGAAAGCCGCGGTTCCCTGCGCATCAAGAGCGCCGACCCGACCGTGCCGCCGGAAATCCGCATCAACTACATGTCGACCGAGACCGACCGCAGCACCAACGTCGAGGGCATCAAGATCCTGCGCAAGATCCTGAATGCGCCCGCGATGAAGCCGTTCGTGGTCAGTGAGTACGACCCCGGCGCGAAGGTATCCACGGATGCCGAGATATTGGATTATTGCCGCGAGCGCGGCAGCACCATCTACCATCCGACCTCGACCTGTCGTATGGGCAATGATGCGCTCGCGGTGGTTGACCAGCGGCTGAAGGTGCGGGGGCTCGACGGCCTTCGGGTCGTCGACGGCTCGGTCATGCCGGATCTCGTCTCGGGGAACACCAACGCGCCGATCATCATGATCGCCGAAAAGGCCTCCGACATGATATTGGAGGATGCGCGTTAATTCGCGATCGAAAGGGCAACGACTTGGCTACGCGACTGAAGATCGGCACCCGCAAGAGCGCGATGGCGCTGGCACAGACGGAAGAGATCGCGCGCCGCCTGACCGCCGCGGTGCCCGGTCTCGACGTCGAGATCGTCAAGTTCGACACCACGGGAGATCTCGATCAGACCAGCAAGCTGCTGCCTCATGGCGGCAAGGGTGGCGCCTTCGTGGCGCAGATCCGCGCGGCCGTGCTATCGGGCGAATTGCAGGCGGCGATGCATTCGCTGAAGGACATGCCCGGCAACGAGGACACACCGGGCCTCGTCATCGGCGCCACGCTGTCGCGCGATCCGCCTGGTGATGCGCTCGTGCTGCGGGACGGCGTAACACTGGAGGCGCTGCGCCAGTCCCGCGGCAAAGGCTTCAAGATCGGCACCAATGCGGTGCGCCGGGCGGCCTATGCGCGACGGTTGTTCCCGGAGGTGGAGGTGATCCATTTCCGTGGGGCCGCCGACACCAGGGTGCGAAAGCTCGACAATGGTGAGAAGCAGCGGCTGCCCGACGGCGGCGCCGTCGGCCCGGCCGATGCGCTGATCATGGCGCGGTCGGGTCTCGACCGCGTCGGCCTCGCCGGTCGTATCGCGTACGAATTCACTGTAGCGGAGATGCTGCCCGCGGCGGGGCAGGGCATCGTGGCGGTCGAATGCGCAGCGCACGACTGGGAAACGCGAAAGATCCTGTCATCGATCGACGATCCCGCCGCGCATGCCAGCGCGGATGCCGAGCGCGAGGTCTTGTGGGTGCTGAACGGCCACTGCAATTCGCCGGTGGCGAGCTTCTCGACCATCGCGGGCGATCAGATGTCGCTCACCGCGTCTGTGCTCGATCTTTCCGGCAACACCATCATCGAGGCCTCGCGCGCGGGTCCCGCCAATCGCCCGCGCGAGCTTGGCCGTGCGGTGGGACTGGATCTGCTGGCTAAGGGTGCCGCCGAGATCATCGAGCGCAGCCGGCCACGCTGAGCCTTCTTGCGCGCCTGTTTTGCCCGACGCGTCAAAGGCGCGCCTGAGCCGCATCATGCCGGTCGAGCTTTTTCAATGGCTTGTCTACTGTGCATGGGGTTGTTTTCGCGTTTTTGTTTCCGCCCCTTTAGGAGCGGAGCGAACTACCCCCGCACGCGCCTGATCATCTGCTCGACATGGGCAATCGGCGTTTCCGGCTGGATGCCGTGGCCGAGATTGAAGATGAAGCGCCCTTGCGCAAAATTGGCCAGCACGTTGTCGACCGCGCGGTCGAGCGCGGCGCCGCCCGTGATCAGCACCAGCGGATCGAGATTGCCCTGCACCGCGACCTTGCTCTGGACGCGCTCGCGGATGAAGGCCGGCTCCGCGGTCCAGTCGATGCTGACCGCATTGACGCCGGTCGCTTCGACGTAACCGGGTAGCTGTGCGCCGGCACCGCGCGGGAAGCCGATGATCTTGGCTTCCGGCACCTTGGCGCGCACGCCTTCGACGATGCGGCGCGTCGGCTCGACCGACCAGCGCGCGAATTCGGTGGGCGGCAGCACGCCGGCCCAGGTGTCGAAGATCTGCAAGGCATTGGCGCCTGCGGCGAGCTGCGCCAGCAGATATTCGATCGAGTTCTCGACCAGCACGTCGATGATTTCAGCGAACGCCTCCGGATGCCGGTAGGCCATCATCCGTGCCGGCGCCTGGTCGGGCGTGCCCTGGCCAGCGACCATGTAGGTCGCTACCGTCCACGGCGCGCCGCAGAAGCCGATCAGCGCGACCTCAGGGTCCAGCGCGCTGCGCACAAGCTTGAGCGCCTCGAACACCGGCGCGAGTTTGCCGAAATCGGCGCGCGGTGCCAGCGTCGCGACCTTTGCGGGATCATCCAGCGGCTCCAGCCGTGGGCCCTCGCCGACCTCGAACCGGACCGAGCGTCCGAGCGCATAGGGGATCACCAGAATATCCGAGAAGATGATCGCGGCATCGAAGCCGAACCTGCGGATCGGTTGCAACGTCACCTCCGCTGCAAGCTCCGCGTTGAAGCAGAGATCTAGGAAGCCGCCGGCCTTGGCGCGCACCTCGCGATATTCCGGCAAATAGCGGCCGGCCTGCCGCATCATCCACATGGGCGGGATGCTCTGGCGCTGGCCGGAGAGCACGTCGATGAAGGGCATTTTTGCAGATTGGGGCACGAACGGTCCTGAACGGGGTTATGGCTCCTGATACACCGCCTCGGCCCTCGGCGGAACAGGGGAACCAGCGCAACAGGGCCGCGTTGACCAGCCGATGGAGGACATCATGGCTGAGACATTCAATCCCGCGCCGCATGACAAGCACGCCGACGATCTGCACGAAGCGCTCGCTGCCGACCGCCACGCAAAGCTCGACGCCGGGCTGAAAGACACTTTCCCAGCGTCCGATCCGGTGAGCGCCACGCAGCCGACGCCGTCGAAGGCCGATGCGGATGCCGACAATCCCTCGCTTTGGGCCAAGGTTAAGGCCATTTTCAGCTAACGGAGGGCGACGCCGGATTCCGATCGGCTTGCTAATGTCCTGTTAGCGATGCGCGGATCCTTGCGTCCGTACGACTACGGAAAACCGGCATATCGCGGCCTATTCCGGCGGGACTTTCAGAGTTCAATAACAGAAGCGGCAGAGGTTCCGAAACATCGGAGAACCCTGCCGCATGCCCCTTGCGACCCAACGAACTGGATGGAGCCGTCTGCCGCTGCGTGCGGCGGCGTTCGTCGCGCTGACCTGCGCGACCATCCTCGGCGTCAGCGGCTGGCGCGAATGGGCCGCGCGCGATGCGGTGCTCAAGGGCGCCGAGACCGAGATGGCGAACGTCGCCCGCTCGCTCACCCAGCATGCCGAGGACAGCCTCGATCTCCTGGATTCCGGCCTCGTCGGCGTCGTCAGCCGGCTGGAGATGGACGGCGCCGGGCCTGCCACGATCGCAAAGCTGCGCACCCTGCAGGATGCACGCAAGAAGGCGATCGAGCGCATTCACGGCCTTGCCATCATCGACGACCAGGGCAACTGGCTGACCTCGCCGGGCACGATCCGTTCGACCCTCACTGACGATGCCTTCTTCCGACATCACCAGCTCTCACCCAAGCGCGAGGCCCATGTCGGACGCCCCGTGAAGAGTCTGCTCGACGGCGAATGGGTCGTCACCCTGTCGCGCCGCTTCAACAAGCCGGACGGCAGCTTCGGCGGCGTCGTGCTCGCCACCATCAGCTCGAATTATCTTTCGCATTTCTACGAGCAGTTCGAGATCGGCCGCAACAGCTCGGTGACGTTGACTCACGGCGATGGCCTCATCGTCGCCCGCAACCCCAACAACGAAAAGTTCGTCGGACACAGCGTTGCCGACAAGCCGCTGTTCCGCGATGCCAGCCTGCAGCGGCCCGGCGGCGCCTATCATTTCAAGTCGCCGCTGGACGGTGCCGAGCGTGTCAGCTTCTTCAAGCGCAGCAGCCGCTACCCACTCCTCCTGCTCGCCACCGTCGACAAGGCCGAGCTGCTGGCGCCCTGGCGCGCCGCGGCAATCTCCCGCATGCTCTACGTGCTCGCGCTGGTGATGCTGATTGCGGTCATCGGTGCCGTGCTGGTACGGCAGTTGCAGCGGGGCCAGCGCATGGCCGCGGCCCTGATCGAGAAGGAGGCGCATTTCCGCCTGCTCGCGGAAGGCTCCAGCGACATGGTGACCAGTATCGGGCTCGACGAGCTGCTGCGCTATGTCTCGCCCTCGTCCGCGCGCGTCGTCGGCTGGCGCGCCAATCAGCTGATCGGCACGCCGGCACTGGCGGGCATCAATCCGGAGGATCTGCCGGAGGTCCAGGCGGTTGTCGACGCCATGAAGCGTGGCGAGAGGGAGGAGGCGCGCCTCACCTATCGCAACTCGCACCGGGAGAACGGCGAGGTCTGGCTCGAATCGACCATGCGGGTGACTCGCAAGGACAATGGCCACGTCGACGGCGTGGTCGCGATCTCGCGTGACATCACCGAGCACAAGAAGCTGGAAACGAGGCTGGAGACGCTTGCGATCGAGGACAGCCTCACCGGCCTTGCCAATCGCCGCCGCTTCGACGAGCGGCTGAAGGAGGAATGGGCGCGCGCCTATCGTGATCGCTCCAGCCTCGCCTTGCTGATGATCGATGTCGACCACTTCAAGGCCTACAACGACGAATACGGCCATCCCGCGGGCGACGCCTGCCTCCGCGTGGTGGCGCAGGTCATCGCGGCGGAGATGCAGCGCCCCGGCGATCTGGCGGCGCGCTATGGCGGCGAGGAGTTCGCCATGCTGTTGCCGAACACCGGTGCCGCAGGCTGCGCCCGGATCGGCGACCGGATCCGACGGGCGATCCGCGAGGCGGGTCTCGTCCATACCGCCAACCATGCGACCGGTTACGTCACCGCTTCGCTCGGAGGCGCGGCCTGCCGGCCGGTGCTGGAGCGCACGGCAGGCGTGACCTCCCTCGTCGAGGCGGCCGACCAGGCGCTCTACGCCGCGAAGGAAGCCGGGCGCAACCGGTTGATGATGTCGGGCGAGGTGGCCGGTCTGATGCTCAAGGCGTCCGGCCAGTAAGACGGCTCAATAATGCGGCGGAGGTTCGTTGGCAGGTCCAGGCGCATTCGCCTCGGCCTCCTGCAGCCGTTCGCCGAGTTCTGCGATCTTCCGCGTCAGCAGATCGATCTGCTTCCACTGCGCGGTGATGGTCTGGTTCAGCGTCTCGATCGTGTCGTCCTGATAGGCGAGGCGCGTCTCCAGCGTGTCGATGCGCTCGCTCAGCGTCTTGATCTCATTCGTCACGCGTCGCGTCCTTATTCCGTTCGCGCAAGCCGTGGCCGAGCGCGACGCGCTCGTCGAACACGAAGCATTCGCCGCGCCAGCGGCTCTGCGCCTCCGGCACCTCTTCCAGATATCGGAGGATGCCGCCCTTGAGGTGATAGACCTCGGCAAAGCCGCGCGCGAGCAGATGCGCGCTCGCCTTCTCGCAGCGGATGCCGCCGGTGCAGAACATCGCAATCTTGCGGTGCTTGGCCGGATCGAGCTTGCCTGCGGCAAAATCCTTGAATTGACCGAAGTTCCTGATGCCGGGATCGACGGCGCCCTCGAACGTTCCCATCGCCACCTCGAAGGCATTGCGGGTGTCGAGCAGCAGCGTGTCGGGCGCAGAGATCAGCGCGTTCCATTCGCTGACATCGACGTAGGTGCCGACCCGGCGGGTCGGATCGGCGGCCGCATCGCCGAGCGTGACGATCTCTTTCTTCAGGCGCACCTTGAGCCGCCCGAACGGCATCGCCTCGGCGGTCGAGAATTTCAATTCGAGATCGTCGAGCCTGCCGCTGAACATGTCGCCGTGCGCCAGCTCATAGGCGAGGGCGTCGATCGCTTCGGGCGCGCCGGCGAGCGTGCCGTTGATGCCCTCCAGTGCCAGCATCACGCTGCCTTTTAGCTTAAGGCCGGTGCAGAACGCGCGTAGCGGCTCGCGCAGCTCACGGTAATCCGGGAGGGCGGCGAATTGATAGAAGGCGGCGACCTTGGTGGCCGAATTCGGATCAGACATAGCGGCTCGTTTAGCAGGCGATTGCCGCTCAGAAAACCCGCATGGTCGCTGGCGTCGAAAGGTCTATACGCCCAGCGGATGGCAGCCATTTCCCTGGTATGCCAGCATTGCCCAGCGCCGCCGGAATGTGTCATGTAGACCCGGTTTTTCCTAAGACGGCGCGGCGCGCGCATCCACGGCCAAGAGAGCAAGAAATTCGATGAGAAACTTTCATTTCCCCGGCAGGTCCACGGTCCACGCCACCAACGCCATGGTGGCGACCTCGCATCCGCAGGCTTCGCTCGCGGCGATCGAGGTGCTGCGCGAGGGTGGCACGGCGGTGGATGCGGCGGTCGCCGGCTCGGCCCTGCTGGGCGTGATCGAGCCGCAATCGACCGGCATTGGAGGCGACTGCTTTGCGCTGATCCAGCCGCGGGGTGAGGGCAAGATCATCGCCTATAACGGCTCCGGTCGCGCGCCGAAGGCGGCAAACGCCGACTGGTATCTCGAGCGCAAGATCAACTCCGTGCCCTTGAACTCGGCGCATGCGGTCTCGATCCCCGGCGTGGTCGATGCCTTCGCGACCGTCTTGCGCGATCACGGCAAGTTCGGCTTCGACAGGCTGCTGCAGCCCGCGATCAAGGCGGCGGAGGAAGGCTACGTCGTCGCGCCCCGCATCGCCTTCGACTGGAAGAACCAGTTCGAGAAGCTCAAGGGTGGCACCAATACCGTGCGTTACCTGCTGCCCGGCGGCAAGCCGCCGGTGGCCGGCGACGTCATCCGCCAGGCCGAGCTCGGCAAGACCCTGCGCGCGATCGCCAAGGACGGCCGCGATGCCTTCTACAAGGGCGCGGTCGCTGAAGACATGGTCGAGACCCTCAGGGGAATCGGCGGCCTGCACACGCTCGACGACTTCGCCGCGCATCGCACCGAAGTGACGACGCCGATCGGTACCATGTACAAGGGCTATGACGTCTGGCAGTGCCCGCCGAACGGACCCGGCCTCACCATGCTGCTGATGCTGAACATCCTGTCGCGGTTCGACCTGACGAAATACGCGCCGCTCAGCATCGAGCGCTTCCATCTCGAGGCGGAAGCCGCGCGCATCGCCTACATGCACCGCGAGCTGCATGTCGCCGATCCCGAGCACATGCAGATCGAAGTGGCAAAAATCCTCGCCAAGGAATTCTGCGACGAGCACATCGCCAAGATCCGTATGGACGGCATGCTCGATTTGCCAAACGTTGCGCCGCCGATGAATCCCTCCACCATCTACATCACCGTCGTGGACAAGGACCGCAACGTCTGCTCGTTTATCAACTCGATCGCGCATTCGTTCGGCTCGGCGATCGTCTCGAACAAGACCGGCGTCTTGTTCCAGAACCGCGCCGGTGGCTTCCGCATCCAGCCGGGTCACCCCAACTGCATCGCCGGTGGCAAGCGCCCGCTGCACACGATCATGCCGAGCCTGCTCACCAAAGGCGGCCGCTCCGTGATGCCGTTCGCGGTGATGGGCGGGCAGTACCAGCCGGTCGGCCAGACCCGCGTCGTGACCAACATCCTCGATTATGGCTGCGACGTGCAGGAGGCGATCGACATGCCGCGCGGCCTGCACTACGAGGGCCAGTATCAGCTCGAGGACAGCGTCCCGGCTGCGATCGTCGAGGGCCTGAAGAAGCTCGGTCACAAGACGACCAGCGTGGTCGGCCCGCTCGGCGGCGCCCAGGCCATCTGGATCGATTGGGACAAGGGCACGCTGACCGGCGGTTCCGATCCGCGCAAGGACGGCTGCGCGCTGGGGTATTGATCGCGAACGCGAGTTCCCCGCGCAAGATCAGGAAAAGTTGACGAAGGGCGATGCGGCAATTGCTGCATCGCCCTTTCCCGTTCGGAACGGAGCTCATCGCTTCAGGTTAAGGGGCGATGAGCGGCGCAGGCGTGCGCTGCTTTGAGAGAAGCGGCGGAGGCGTCGATGTCCGACCAACCAAGTTCCAAGCAATCAGCATTCGATCGGCGCGCCTTCATGGCGGGCGCTGCTGGCAGTGCGCTCGTCCCGATCACGGCACGCGCGGCCGCAGAGGATGCCAGGGTCTCGACCGCACAGGATCCGTCGCTTCCCGTCGACGTCACGCTGCGGGTCAACGGCAAGGACAAGCGTCTGAGCATCGATGCGCGCACCACGGTGCTGGACGCGCTCCGCGAACATCTCAAGCTCACCGGCAGCAAGAAGGGCTGCGACCATGGCCAGTGCGGCGCCTGCACCGTGCTGATCGACGACCGGCGGGTGGTGTCGTGTCTCACGCTCGCACTCGCCGCGGAAGGGCAGGAGATCACGACCATCGAGGGCCTCGCCACCGACGACCGCCTGCATCCGATGCAGCAGGCCTTTGTCGACAACGATGCATTCCAGTGCGGCTACTGCACGCCCGGCCAGATCATGTCCGCCGTGGCCTGCGTCAAGGAAGGGCATGCGGGAAGCGAGGCCGACATCCGCGAATATATGAGCGGCAACATCTGCCGTTGCGCCGCCTATCCCAACATCGTTGCGGCCGTAAAGCAGGCCGCGCCCGAGATCATGAAAGGCTAGACGCATGCGACCTTTCTCGTATCAAAGGGTGACAGACCCGACCGCGGCCGTGCAGGCGCTCAGCGCCGCCGCGGCAGCGAACGATGCGCTGACCAAGGCTGCAGCGCAGCCGCTTGCAGGCGGCACCACGTTGATCGACTTGATGAAGCTCGACGTGATGCGGCCGACCGCGATCGTCGATATCAATCCGCTCGCGCAGGGCTGGTCGGCAATCGAGCCGGGCAACGACGGCCTGCGGCTTGGCGCGCTCGCAAAGATGTCCGACGTGGCCGCGCATGAGCAGATCCAGCGCCATTATCCGGTGATCGCCGATTCCCTCAAACTCGCCGCGAGCGCCCAGCTGCGCAATATGGCGACGCTCGGGGGCAACGTGATGCAGCGAACGCGTTGCAGCTATTTCCGCGACGTCTCCTACGAGAATTGCAACAAGCGCAACCCCGGCTCCGGCTGCGCCGCGATGGACGGCGTCAACCGCATGCATGCGGTGCTCGGCGCGTCCGATCAATGCATTGCGACCTATCCCGGCGACTTTGCCCAGGCGCTGATCGCGCTGGACGCGATGGTCGCGATCACCGGCAGATCCGGCACGCGCAACATGCCGTTCGCGGAGTTACACAAGGCGCCCGGCAATACGCCCGAGATCGAGACAACGCTTCGGCCGGGCGAGCTGATCTCGGCCTTCTCCATTTCCGGACGCTGGCCGCGTTCGGTGTATCTGAAGGCGCGCGACCGGCAATCCTATGAGTTCGCGCTGTCGTCGGCTGCGGTCGCGCTCGACGTGCAGAACGGCACGGTCAGGGACGCGCGGATCGCCCTGGGCGGTGTCGCCACCGTGCCCTGGCGCGCGCGAGAGGCGGAGGCGGTGTTGAAGGGACAGAAGTTCGATGACGGCCTCGCGCAGCGCGTTGCCGATGCCGCGTTTGCGGACGCCAGGGGCCGCCGGCACAACAGCTTCAAGATTGCGCTCGGCAAGCGCGTGGTGGCACGCGCGCTCCAGCAGGCCGTAACGATGGAGATCTGATCATGACCGCTGCAGCTCCCGAGCCGAAGACGAATATGGGCCAGCCGGTGCCGCGCTATGATGCGGCCGCAAAGGTCACGGGGCGGGCGACCTACGCGTCCGACATGCCGCTGGACAATCCGGCCCATGCATTCCTGGTCACCAGTGCGATCGCCAGGGGTCGCATCGACAATTTCGATCTCGATGACGCCAAGCGTGTCCGCGGCGTCATCGACATCGTTACCCACGAGAATGCGCCGAAGCTGAAGGAGTCGAAGCTGTTCAGCAATGGTGGCTATGCGGGCACGACGATCCAGCCGCTGAAGTCGGCCGATATCGCCCATGACGGCCAGATCATCGCTGTCGTCATCGCGGAAAGTTACGAGGCCGCGCGCGAGGCGGCCAACCGGGTCAAAGTCAGGTACACCGCCACGACGCCGAGCGCGACTTTCGACTCGCCCGGGACCACCACCGCGGCCGCCAAGGGGCAGAATGCCCAGTTCAAGGAAGACCCCGGGGTCGGCGATTTCGCCAAGGCGTTCGGCGCCGCCGAGGTCAAGCTGACCGCCGCCTACGACACGCCGACGCAGCATCACAATCCGATGGAGCTGTTCTCGACCAGCTGCGTGTGGATGGGCGACAACCTCGTCATCTACGAGGGGAGCCAGTTCGTCTACGGCCTGAAGAACGGCGTTGCCGAGCAGCTCGGCATCGACGCCGACAAGGTGCGCGTGGTCAATCCCTATGTCGGCGGCGGCTTCGGCTCGCGCGGTTCGATGACGCCGCGGACCGCCATCATTGCCGGCATTGCCAAACGCTTGAACCGCCCGATCAAGCTGGTCCCGACCCGCGACCAGGGGTTTACCATCACGACCTATCGCGCCGAGACCCGGCACGAGATCAAGCTCGGCGCCAACCGGGACGGCAAGCTGCTCGCTTTGAGGCATGAGGGAGCTGAAGTCTCCTCGCGTGCTGATGCCTATTGCGTCGGCGGCACCAAGACGACGGCGCGGCTCTATGCCTGTCCGAACGTCGCCAGCCTGGTGTCGATCGTGCGTGCCGATCGCAACACGCCCGGCTTCATGCGCTCGCCACCGGAGGTGCCGTATCTTTTCGCGCTGGAGAGCGCGATGGACGAGCTCGCGGTGAAACTGAACATGGATCCGATCGAGCTTCGCCGTATCAACGACACCACCGTTGAGCCGATCGGCGGCAAGCCTTATACGTCGCGCTCGCTGATGGCCTGTTTCGATGAGGCCGCCAAGGCGTTCGGCTGGGCGCAGCGCTCGCCGCAGCCGAAATCGATGTCGGACGGCGACTGGCTGATCGGCTACGGCTGTGCCGCCACCTGCTATCCGACGCAAATGGCGCCGTCTGCTGCGCGGGTGCGCCTGCAGCGTGACGGCCGTACCCGAGTCGAGATCGCCGGCCACGAGATCGGCACCGGTGCCTACACGGTGATCGCCCAGACCGCGGCCGAGCGGCTCGGCGTGCCCCTCGAGAAAGTCGCCGTCTTCATGGGTGACAGCGATCTGCCCCCGGCGCCGGTTGCCGGCGGATCGAACTCGACCGCGAGCACCTGCTCGGCGGTGATGATGGTGTGCGATCAGATTCGCCAGCGTCTGTTCAAGGCAGTGATGCCCGACAGTCTCACAGACAAGGCCAAAGAGACCGTTGGCATCAGCCAGGCGCCGGCGACCCAAGCCGCCAAGAGCGATCGTCCGCTCGATATCGAGAAGGCGTTCGATGCCCTCGGCGTCGGCGTGGTCGAGGAATATGGCGAGTGGAAGCCGGAAGGCGCGCCGCTGGATTCCTTCCGGGCCATGCACAGCGGGCAGGTGCGGCTCGTGGGCGGTCACACGATGAAGGACCAGATCGCCTATGCGTTCGGCGCGGAGTTCGTCGAGGTCCGCATCAACCGCTTCACGCATGAGATCCGGTGCCCTCGTCTGGTCGGGGCCTTCGCCGGCGGCCGCATCATGAACCCGCGCACGGCGCGCAGCCAGCTGATGGGAGGCCTGATCTGGGGCATGTCGTCGGCGCTGCTAGAGGCCACGGAAATCGACGAGCGCAATGCGCGCTACGTCAACGACAATCTTGCCGACTACCTCGTGCCCGTGAATGCGGACGTCCCCGCCGTCGAGGTGATCCTGCTCTCCGAGCAGGACGATCACATCAACCCGGCAGGCGTCAAAGGGCTCGGCGAGCTCGCCAATGTCGGCACCAATGCTGCGATCTGCAACGCGATCCACCACGCCACCGGTCAGCGCATCCGCAAGCTCCCGGTCCGGCTGGAAAATATCGAGGTCTGAGGGGTGGAAACCCTACCCGCGTTGCGCTAGACACCTTCCGCCTCAAACGGAAGGTGTCTTATGCAGCGTTTCCAACGCGCGCTCCTCACCCTGATGTCGGCACTCGCGATCACCGTGATCGCAGGCGTGTCGCATTTCGTTTCCACCACGGCCTCGGCCCAGACCGCAGGAAAGACCATGACCACAGCTTCAGGCTTGCAGATCATCGACTCCACCGTCGGCACTGGTGCTTCGCCCCAGGCCGGTCAGATCTGCGTGATGCACTATACCGGCTGGCTCTACGAAAACGGCCAGAAGGGCAAGAAATTCGATAGCTCCGTCGATCGTAAGGAGCCGTTCGAATTTCCGATCGGTAAGGGCCGCGTCATTGCCGGCTGGGACGAGGGCGTTGCCTCCATGAAGGTTGGCGGCAAGCGCACGCTGATCATCCCGCCGCAACTCGGCTACGGCGCCCGCGGCGCCGGTGGCGTGATCCCGCCGAACGCAACGCTGATGTTCGACGTGGAATTGCTCGCAGTGAAGTGACGGCGCGCAAATGGACAAATAAAAAGACCGGCCTGGCGGCCGGTCTTTTGCCTTTCAGTATGGCGCGCTATTCCGCTGCGCGGCGTGCCGCTACCGCGGCGCGATCCATCGCCTCCTTCGCGGCGTCCTTGGCATCGCCCATGGGCCTGCTGACCCTTGCCCTTCACTTCCTGGACCGCGCCTTCGCCCTTCATGCGGTCGGAACCGGTGGCTTCACCGATGCCCTGCTTGGCCTTGCCGATTGCCTCGTTGGCATTGCCCTTGACCTTGTCGGTCGTGCTACCCATGAAACTCTCCTTCCACTTGGCTCGCAAAGGCAACGTCCCGTGGCTATGAGGGTTCCGATTTTGCTATGGCTCGCGGGCGCAGCTTCGGGTTAGTTTGCCGCGCACGGAACCAACAGAAAGCAAGTCCCATGACCGGCCATGATCATTCGCATTCCCACCATGACCACGATCACGACGATCGCTGGAAGCATGACGGCGTGCGCGTCATTCCCGGTAACCAGCTCGACACCAACGTGCCCTCGACGGCAGGCATGGACCGCGCGGCCGCGATCAATTTCGCCCGCGTCGGCGCGCAGAAATTGTGGGCGGGCACCGTCAGCATCAAGCCGGATGCCAAGACCGGCGCGCATCATCACGGTCACCTCGAAAGCGTCATCTATGTCGTGAAGGGCAAGGCGCGGATGCGCTGGGGCGAGAGCCTGCAATTCACCGCGGAGGCAGGCCCGGGCGATTTCATCTTCGTCCCGCCTTACGTGCCGCACCAGGAGATCAACGCCAGTCCCGACGAGGTACTGGAATGCGTGCTGGTGCGTAGCGACGGTGAGGCCGTGGCGATCAACCTCGACATCGAGCCGGTCGAGAAGCCCGAGACGGTGCTGTGGATCGACCCGGTGCACCGCGATCCGAACGAGAAGAAGTGACACGGCCTCCATCCGGGGATGGCACGAGCCTCCCCGGAGGCGGAAAAAAATAATCCGAAGGCGGTGTCGGATGGCCGCCGGGCCATCCGTCCTTGGGCAGAACCCGCCCAAGGAGCTTCCGATGCCCAGGATGATCTTCCTCAATCTGCCCGTGACCGACCTTAAGCGTGCGACGGCCTTTTATGAGGCGGTCGGCGCGACCAGAAATCCGCAGTTCAGCGATGACACGGCGAGCTGCATGGTCTTTTCCGAGACCATCTACGTGATGCTTGCGACCCACGACAAATTCCGTCAGTTCACGCCAAAGCCGATCGCCGATGCCAAGACCTCGAACCAGGTCCTGTTCTGCCTGTCCGCCGACAGCCGCAACGAGGTCGACGATATCGTCGTCAAGGCCGAGGCCGCGGGCGGCATGCCCGATCCCAGCCCGAAGGACGAATACAGCTTCATGTATGGCCGCAGCTTTGAGGATCCGGACGGTCATATGTGGGGTGTGAACTGGCTGGATATGGCGGCCGCCCCTCCGCAGCCCGCGATGGCGAGTGCCTGATCACCGTCTCCCAACCGCAAAATCCCAAAGGAGCATCCACGATGTCCAAGCTCGTGCCCTGCATGTGGTTCAACGGCGATGCCGAGGACGCTGCAAAATTCTACGTCTCGCTCGTTCCGAATTCGGCGATCACGCACGTTCAGCGCAATGTTTCGGACAACCCGTCCGGAAAGGAAGGCTCCGTGCTCGTCGTCGAGTTCACCGTGGCAGGCCAGCCGCTGGTCGCGCTCAACGGCGGGATGAAGATGGAATACACCCACGCCATCTCGCTGATGATTCATTGCGACGATCAGGCGCAGGTCGACAGCGTCTGGAATGCGTTCCTGGCGCATGGCGGCAAGGAAGAGCAATGCGGCTGGCTCAGGGATCGCTGGGGCGTCGCCTGGCAGGTGGTGCCGAAGTTGATGTTTGAATTCCTGTCGAGCCCGGACAAGGCCGCAGCGGCACGCGCGATGCAAGCCATGATGAAGATGGTCAAGCTCGACATTGCTGCTGTACGCCGCGCATTCGAGGGCAAGTCGGCGGCGTGACGTCAGGATGCTCTCGCCACCCGATCAGTGCCGTAGGGTGGGCAAAGGCGCTCTTGCGCCGTGCCCACCATCTGCCTCCGATTGAAAGAGGAGGTGGGCACGCTTCCGCTTTGCCCACCCTACGGGACCGTGGCCGTCTCAATAATTGATCCGCAGCCCCACGCCGCCATGGATGGTGTTGCCGACCGGCTGCGGGCCCAGCGTGCCGTTGGCGAAGAGATCCACGACCCAGCCTTTCTGCACGCGGAAGCCGAGGCGGCCGCCAAATTCGAACCAGCCCTGGTTGCCCATGGTCGGCACCACCACGCCGTTGCCGGTCACGGTGGCGACGATGCCGCTATGGCCAGCAAACGACTGCACCCAGCCGCCGTTGATATTGGCCTCGATGTTGCTGCCGTAGAGATGCGTCCACTGGCCGCCGATCTTGACCAGGCTGGTGCGGTCGGTGCCGGTCGCGACGGTGGCGTCGAACGGATTGAAGGCCACCGCATTGTCGCTGTAACCGGACACGCGCTGCCAGAGCTGCCAGACCTCGATCGAAGCCGCGACCTCGTCGCGCGGCGACACGCGGCTCATCCAGCCGGCGCGGCCGTAGACCGCGTAGTTCGAGGCGTTGGTCGAGCTCGTCACGCTCACCGGACCGAGACTGGTGTTGTAGCTGCGGGTGTAGCGCGCCTTCTCCCACGGCGTCAGGATCGTTCCGACGTCGAAGAACGGGCGCGAGGAGCCCCAATCGGTGAAGTCGTAGCGCAGCGCGAACGCACCGATCGGTGCGCTGGTGATCTTGTAACCGCCCTCGTTGTAGTGCGTGTAGGCGAGGCCGGCGAGCAGCGACAGATTGTTGGTCAGCTCCTTGCGGCCGTGGATGCCGGCCGAGAACGAGCCGGCCGAGCCGAACGCGCTGATGCAGTCGCTGCAATTGACCTGCTCGTTGACGCCGAGCAGCACCGTGCCGAGCACCCGGTTGGTGATCATCTGGTTGAAGCGCTGGCCCGCGAGGCCGCCGATCGAATTGCCGCTGGAATCGGCGCCGCTCGGTGCCGGACTTGGTGACGGGTACGGCGACGGCGATGGCGACGGGGAGGGCGTAGGTGTGGGTGACGGATACGGCGACGGAGAATAGGTCGGGGACGGATTGGGATTCGGTTCACCGCACCCGGACTCGCACGCCGCCGCCTGCGCAGCCGCCGGGCTGGCGTTGAATGCGACAAGCGCAAACGCCGCAGTTGCGGTCAACGCAGCGGCAAGGATGAGGCGCCTGACGTTGAATTTCGCCATCGTCAGCGCCCGCACAGCATGCTGTCGTCCTGGACGGCGGGCGTGATGGTCGGCGAGGCACCGGCGTACTGGTTGACCGCACACAATCCGGCGCTCGCGGCGCAGTTGGCGGCGAAGGTCCAGGGCGGCGTATTGGACTTGGTGATGCTCACCTTGCCGCCGGTCGAGGTGATGATCGCGGTGTCGCCAGGCTGGGTGAGTTGCACGCACTGGGAGCTCTTCGTACAGACGCTGGCCGCGCCGTCCTGAAGCACGACGACGGAGCGCCCGCGCTGCGAAAGGATGTCGAGCGTGGTGCCGCGCACGCCGATGGTCGCAAGCGGCGTCGTGATCTTGTAGGCGGCCTTGTCGGAATGTCCGGTGACAAAACGGAAAGCGCCGGTGGTCATGCGGATCGCGACGTCGCGATAGCTGTGCTCGTCGTTGAACACAGTGCGGTCGAGCTTGAGCGTGGCGCTCGGCCCGAGCGACAGATTGGTGCTGTCGGCCATCACGAAGCGCGCTGCGCTGTCGGCGCCGGTGCGCACCGTCTCGTCGCGCAGCATGCTGTCGCCGACGCTGATCGGCGTGGTGGTCGCGGCCACGCGCACTACTTCGTTCTGGATCACGACGGCTTCGCCGACGCGCGTCTGCGCCAGCGCGCTGGGCGACGCACATAATGCGACCGACAACAGGGTGGGGAAAAACCAGAAACGCAAATTCATTTCGCAACCGATCGATATGTCCCCTGATCGTACCGGATCGCGCATGCTTGCGATGTGGCGAAATTATCACAAGCGGCGCAGGACGTGCGTCATGCTTAGTGACAGTTGCGGCAGAATGCGTTCAATGAAAACCGCGATCTCTTTTGTCCGCGGTGACGCAAATTTGCCACGCAAAACATCCCCACAGCAGCCGATTGAAACGTCCGCAGTTCCAAAGGTGTCGCGGAGCACAGTCATTGCTGTCGCAATTTTCCTGGTTGCCCATCTTGCGTTGCTGATCGGACTGGCGACGCCGGAGAAGTTCGTCTTCGACGAGGTGCACTACGTGCCGGCGGCGCGGCAGATGCTGGCACCGGCGATGTCGCAGCCGATGCTTAATCCGATGCATCCGCCGCTGGCGAAGGAGCTGATCGCGGCTTCGATCGCAGCCTTCGGAGACAACGCGTTCGGCTGGCGCTATCCCGCGACATTGTTCGGTGCATTGGCGATCGTCGCGATCTATCTGTGCGGCCTCGCGCTGTTCTCCGCGCAAGGGCCCGCGGTCGCGGCCGCGCTGATCGCCGGGTTGAACCAGATGCTGTACGTGCAGGCGCGCATCGCCATGCTCGATATCTTTGCGCTCGGCTTCGGTCTGCTCGCGACCGCGGCTTTCATGCATGGTTTTCGACGAGAGCGGCCGCAGGCGCTGTTCGCGCTCGCCGGCACCCTGTTCGGTCTGGCCGCCGCCTGCAAGTGGAGCGGCCTGTTTCCGCTCGGCGTCTGCATCGCCATCGTTGCGGTGATCCGCGTGATGCAGGGCTGGCGCACGCTGTTCGCCGACGCGAAGCCGAACGACTGGTATCGGCCGGACCTCTGGCCCGACTTGAGGCTGCATCATGTCGCGCTGTGCTTCGCCGTCTTGCCGGGCGTGGCTTACCTTGCCGCTTTCGTCCCGCTCTACGGATTGTCGCTGCCGGATTTGATCGAGGCGCAACGCCGGATCTTCGCTGACAATACGACGACCGCGATTGCCGGCCACACTTATATGAGTTCGTGGCCGTCCTGGCCGCTGCTCGCCCGTCCAGTTTGGTTTCTGTTCGACAAGACGGCGGAGGACAACATTGCCGCGATCGTCTTGCTCGGCAATCCGTTGGTGTTGTGGCCGGCGCTGATCGCGCTCGCGGTTGTGCTGCGCGATTTCATCGTGGCGCGGCGCTGGGATGCCTTCCTGATCGCGGCGTTCTATTTCGGGCCCTGGCTCGCCTGGGCGCTGCTGCCGCGCACACTCGGCTTCATCTATTATTACCTGCCGGCCGCGACCGCTGCGTCGCTCGCGCTGGTCTATGTGCTGCGCCGGGAGGGATTGCCGCGTTGGCTGCTGTCGGCCTATGTCGGCATCGCAGCGGCCGGCTTTGCAACCATGCTGCCGATCTCCGCGGCCTTCATCGGCACCACCATGCGGACCTTTGGCCGCCTGATGCTGTTCCAGAGCTGGATCTAGTGCCCGCTTGCGTGCATATGCCAACCAGAATTGGCTTGCTTGAATCAATCGAGGCGTGTGGATTGGTCGCCATTGCCGGAATCGGAGAGGCGACGGGCGGGGCATGGGAGATCATATCGGGGCGGACCATTCCAACGCGGACTGGCTGCGCGCAGTCGTGGACACCGCGGTCGATGGGGTGATCCTGATGGACGCCCGCGGGCGCATTCTGATGTTCAACCCGGCCTGCGAGAAGCTGTTCGGCTATCCCACCGATGAGGTCGTCGGCCAGAACGTCAAGATGCTGATGCCGACGTCCTATCGCGAGGCCCATGACGGGTATCTTGATAGCTACCACGTCAGTGGCGAACGCAAGATCATCGGTATCGGCCGCGAGGTCATGGGACAGCGCAAGGACGGCTCGACCTTCCTGATGCATCTGTCGGTCGGCGAGACCAAGCAGGTTTCGGGTGAATCCATCTTCGTCGGCATCGTCCACGACCTCACAGAGCGCGAGCGGGTCGAGCGCGAGTTGCGCGAGAGCGCGGCACGGCTGCGCGCGGTGGTCGACACCGCTGTCGACGGCGTGATCTTGATCGATTCCGACGGCTTCATCCTGAAATTCAACCCGGCCTGCGAGAGGCTGTTCAAATACGAGGCCGTCGAGGTTCTCGGGGAGAACGTCAAGATCCTGATGCCGGAGCCTTACCGGTCCGAGCACGACGGTTACATCCGCAATTTCGTCACCACCGGCGAGAGGAAGATCATCGGCATCGGGCGCGAGGTGCTCGGCCGGCGCAAGGACGGCACGACCTTTCCGATGGACCTTTCGGTCGGCGAGGCCAAGCAGGAAGGCTCGTCGATCTTCGTCGGCATGATCCACGATTTGAGCGACCGCAAGCGCACCGAGGCGCAACTCATGCAAGCCCAGAAGATGGAGACGGTCGGGCAGCTCTCCGGCGGCATTGCTCACGATTTCAACAATCTCCTCACCGTGATCGTCGGCAATGCCGAATTTCTGGCCGAGCAATTGGTGGCGCGCGGGGACCTGAAGCGCCTCGCCGACGACATCTGTAGCGCCGGCGAGCGCGGCGCCGAGTTGACGCAGCGCCTGCTCGCCTTCAGCCGCAAGCAGCTGCTGCGGCCGGTCGAGACCGAATGCGGCAAGCTCGTCGAATCCATGCACAAGCTGCTGCGCCGGACGCTGCGTGAGGACATCGACATCACCACGCATTTCGATCCGGCGCTGCGGCAGGCTTTCGCCGATCCGGTGCAGCTTGAATCGGCGATTCTCAACCTTGCGCTCAACGCCCAGGATGCAATGGCCTCCGGGGGACGGCTGTCCATCTCGACGGCGAATGCATCGCTCGATGCAGGCAACCACAACGCTCATCCCGACGTCGGGCCAGGCGAATATGTCGTTATCTCCGTGACAGACACCGGCTCTGGCATGCCGAGGCGGGTGCTGGAACGCGCGTTCGAACCCTTCTTCACCACCAAGGAGGTCGGCAAGGGCAGTGGGCTCGGGCTCAGCATGGTGTACGGCTTCGTCAAGCAATCCAACGGCCATGTCACGATCTATAGCGAGCCCGGCTTGGGCACGACCGTACGGATCTATCTTCCGGCCGCGCTGAGCAAGTCGCAGGGCGTGCCGCTGGCGGTCGAGAAGGAGGTGGCACCGAGCGGTTCGGAAACCGTGCTGGTCGTGGAGGACGATCCGTTCGTCCGGTCCTATGCCGTCATGAGCCTGGAGAGCCTGGGCTACAAGGTGATCTCCGCCGTCGATGGCAAGGAGGCCTTGCAGACACTCGCCGCGACGCCGCATGTCGACCTGCTGTTCACCGACGTCGTCATGCCCGGGGGCGTCAACGGGTGGGAACTCGCAGGCGCGGCCCGCAAGGAGAGGCCCGAGCTGCACGTGTTGCTGACCTCGGGTTACGCTCTCGAGACGCTGGCCGCGAACGGCCACGTCCGACACGGTGCCCTGATCCTGGAAAAGCCGTACCGCAAGGCCGAGCTCGCGCGGCTGGTCCGGGAGGCGCTCGCCGGACCAGTGCCGGTCTGAGCGGCGGTCCGCCTGCCGGTCGGACGGCAGGCGGTGGTCGTCGTCAGATCATTTCGACGCGGTCTTGGTGTCCATGTTCACGACCTGGACGCGGCGGTTGATCGGGTCGGCACCGTTGGCGGTGTCCTTCAGCTTGGTCTCGCCGTAACCGACGGTGACCAGATCAGTACCGTTCAGGCCGTAGTTCTGCACCAAATACTTCTTGATGGTGTCGGCGCGCCGCTCGGAGAGCCCTTGATTATACTCTTCGCCACCGGTCGCGTCGGTATGGCCGGCGACCACGAAGGTCGAGCCCTTGAGCGCCGGATCGGACAGGGCCTTGCCGAGCGCCTGCACCGAGGCCATCGAGGTCTTGGCGATGTCGGCCGAGTTGTAGTCGAACTGGATTTCCAGGTCGATCTTCGGCTTGGTCGCGGCAAGCTCGGCGATCTGTTCGCGCTCCCCCGTCGAGAGCGACCGGGTCGAGCGGTTGCGTACGGTGTTCAGGAAAGTCGCTTCCTTGGCCTGCGCGGCCGTGTCGGCCTGCGGACCGACGGACAGGCCGCGGGTGACCGGCTTGGGCTTCAGTGCATCCAGGATCTTGTCGGTGGAGACGTTGTTGTCGCCGGCCAGGGCGAGGCCCGCCGTCATCGACAGCGCGGCGGTGAGAGTCATCGCCTTCAGTCCAAAGAACTTATCAAAACGGGTCATTGTCATATCCTCGGTGTTACGCCTGATAGCGATTTGATGCTGCGAGCCTAGGGCAGGTTCAAACGACTCTGATGTGATCTTTGTCACATTCAAAGCAGCCAAGCCGAGACCACACTGGTCTGCCGCGATCGCGCTTCGAAGCCCGCTCCCTGGGTTCCTGGAAACCCGCATGCACCGATCGTCGCAAAGCCGTCGCCGCGCGGCCCGCACGTGAACAAGAATTCGTCCAGATGCCCGCCTAACAGGCTTCAATTATTCAACAATCCGTCCGCGACAGGAGCTGAGTACCGTCCAGTGCCGAGGCCAGGTGATTATCAGCGTGATTCCCAATTCTATCGCAGCGGCCCGCCGGATCGGACAGTGTCCCTGAACTCAATGCCCATCTATATCGGCGCAGCCATGATTGCGGTGGCGATCCTGCTGTCGACGCTGATCACGGGGCTGACGTCCCGCTATGTCGGGGTCGAAGGGCCGAGCGACGAGAACATGTGGCTGGTCGACCGCCTTACCGGCAACGTCTATCGCTGCGAGGCGGAGGGGCGCGGTAAGGCCCTGTGCGAGCCGGATGTCGTCACGGGCAGTGTCGGGGAGCGCCCAAAAGCCGCACGCTGATAGCGGGCTGGCGCTGCGGCGCAGCAACGAAATGTCTTCTCCCTGAAAACTTGTCGCTGAAGAATGGCTCTCGTGTTGGCCGGCATGGCGCCGGTTTTTTTCTACGGAGGAAACATTCGATGAAGATCTTGCTTTCAGCCGTTCTGCTCGCCGCGTTCGCGGCCTCGCCGGCTTCTGCAGCAAAGATGCAGCCCTGTACGGGCGAGGCGATCGGCAAGTCGATGACCGCGATGGGAACCGTGGATTCGCCGGCCAAACAGGCGATGGCCAAGGAAATGGCTTCAGCCAACTCCGAGATGAGCAAAGGCAATATGCGGGGCGCCTGCAAGCACTACATGAAGGCGCAGAAGATGAGCGCGAAATAGTTAAGCGTTCGCTGACCGGCCGCGCTGTCAGCAGATGGCAGCGCGGTTTTCTTTGCCACTATTGTTTGCCTCGGCGCGAATCTCGCTACATTGCCTCCTGCAATGCCACGCGCGCTCAAACCACTTCCGATCACCACGACACAGGCCCGGCAGATCTGGCTGCACGCCCAGCGGCTGGATGAGCGCGCCCCGTTCGGCGCCGGAGCGCAGGCCGTCGCGGACGCGGTCGCTCATCTCGGCTATGTCCAGATCGACACCATCAACGTCATCGAGCGCTGCCATCACCATATCCTGTTCAGCCGTATCCCGTCCTACCGCCGCGCCGATCTGCGCCACGCCCAGAGCGTCGACAAACGCGTGTTCGAATACTGGACCCACGCGCTCTCTTACGTTCCGGCTGAAGACTTCCGCTTCTTCCTGCCGGCGATGCGTGAGCACCGCCGCGAGGGACACAAATGGTTCGCCTCGGTGAAGCCGGCGGACACGCGCAAGGTGATGCGGCTGCTGCACGCCGGTCCGCTGACGATCCGCGACATCGAGGACGACGTGCTCGTCGAGAAGGAGCATCTGTGGCAGAGCCGCAAGCCGTCGAAGCGGGCGTTGCAGCTCGCCTTCTATACCGGTGCCGTGACCATCAGCGAGCGGCAGGGCATGCTCAAGACCTACGAGCTGATGACGCGTCATTTCGGCTGGGACAAGCTGCCGAGACCCGCCTCGACACGGGAGATCACGGCCTATCTGCTTGACCGCGCATTGCGCTCGCAAGGTGTGGTGAGCCTCGATTCGATCTGTCATCTCGATGCGCCGCGCAAGAAGGCGGTCGCGAGCCTGATCGCCGCGCGCGTCCGCCGCGGCGAGCTCGTGCCGATCGCGATCGAGGGCGCCGGCAAGCAGGAGCATTGGGCGGCGCCGGCCTCGCTCGAGGCGAGCGGTGAGGCGGTCTCGCCCGACCTCGTCCACATCCTCTCGCCGTTCGATCCTCTGATCATCCAGCGCAGGCGCACCAATCTCATCTTCGGTTACAACCATTTGTTCGAGGCCTATGTGCCGAAGGCCAAACGCAAGCTCGGCTATTTTGCGCTGCCGGTGCTGGTCGGCGACGAAATCGTCGCCGCGCTGGATCTGAAGACGGACCGGCAGGCCAGGAAGCTCTTGATGCAGAAATGGACCTGGGTCGGGCAGGGGAAGAAGACGGCAGGACGCAAGGAGCTCAAGCGCAAGATCGAGGACGAACTCGATCGATTCGAGCGGTTCCAGCTGGCGTAGTAGATCAGGCACCGGTCTCGTAGGGTGGGCAAAGCGAAGCGTGCCCACGCCTGTCTCACATGGAGAGAAATCGTGGGCACGGCGCTAAGGCGCCTTTGTCCACCCTACGAGACCGCACATCGCGACGAGACGATCAATCCAAACGCCGAACGCAATCCCGACTGCGTAAGCCACCAGATTCCACAGCGAGAAGATGCGCCCGAGCAGCAGCGCGCCGGCCGTCGTCAGCCGGAATGCATCGAGCCATGGCGTGTGCACCAGGCGGGAGAACTCGACCGCCGCCGTGATCATCATCGCGATGGCTGCGAGTTGGCTGCGTGACAGCCGCGGCAGCAAGACCCCGACCAGCAAGAACACCATCGTGGCCCACAACAGCGAGCCGCCATACTTCACGACGAATGCAGACAGGCCGAGTGGAAAGCCGTACCAGCGCAGGGTCAGCCCGCAGACGATCACTGCGAGGGAGAGGGTGGCGCGGATCAGCGATGTCCGCAGCAGCGCAACAGGTCTATCCGGCTGCGCTGCGCGCAATGCTCGCTCCATTGACTCTTTGTCCACGATACTCAAAACCGCCAACAGCTCACAAAAGCAACAACCCTGGGGGAACCATGAGCCAGACCGCCACCTATGCCGGCTCCGCCGGCGGTGCCAAGAATGCCAAGAGCGAAATCGAGACGTCGACGATTCGCGCCATCTCCTGGCGCCTGATTCCCTTCCTGGTGCTGGCCTACTTCTTCTCCTATCTCGACCGCGTCAATCTCGGCTTCGCCGCGCTGACCATGAATGCGGAGCTGAAGTTCACGCCGCTGATCTTCTCCTGGGGCGCCGGCATCTTCTTCATCGGCTATTTCATCTTCGAGGTGCCGAGCAATCTGGCGCTGGAGAAATTCGGCGCCAGCCGCTGGATCGCCCGCATCATGGTGACCTGGGGCATCATCTCCGCCCTGATGGCGTTCGTCAGCGGGGTGACGAGCTTCTACGTCCTGCGCTTCCTGCTCGGCGTCGCCGAAGCAGGCTTCTTCCCCGGCATCATCCTCTATCTCACCTATTGGTATCCGGCCGAATATCGCGCCCGCTTCCTGGCGGCCTTCGCGATCGCGGTGCCGGTCTCGACCGTGATCGGTGCGCCGATCTCGGGCCTGTTGCTCGGGCTCGACGGCATGATGGGCGTGAAGGGCTGGCAGTGGCTGTTCATCATCGAGGGCATCCCTTCCGTGCTGCTCGGCATCGTCACCTGGTTCTATCTCACCGACAAGCCGGAGAAGGCGGACTGGCTCTCGGCCGAGCAGAAGGCATGGCTCAAGGCGAAGCTCGATTCGGAGATCGCGGCCAAGCGGGCGGTGAAGCATTTCTCGCTCGGCGAAGCGCTGTCCTCGCCCAAGGTGATCGCACTCAGCCTGATCTATTTCGGCTTTGTCGGGGCCCTCTACGGCATGCAGTTCTGGCTGCCGCAGATCGTCAAGGCGTTCGGGCTCACCAATGCGCAGACCGGCTTCGTCACCGCGATCCCGTATCTGTTCGGCACCATCGCGATGATCCTGTGGGCGCGGCATTCGGATGCGACGCGCGAGCGCGTGATGCATGTCGGCGCGCCCTTGCTGCTCACCGCCGTCGCGCTCGGCGTCTCCAGCTACCTCACCGACCCGACCCTGACGATGGTGGTGCTGACGGTCGCCGCGATCGGCGTGTTCTGCTGCTTCGGTGTGTTCTGGACCCTGCCGACCGCCTGGCTCTCCGGCACCGCGGCGGCCGGTGGCATCGCCCTGATCAATTCGATCGGCAACCTCGCCGGCTTCGGCGGGCCGTATCTGATCGGCTGGGTCAAGGAGGCGACGGGGCAGACCTCGACCGGTCTCTTGGTGCTCGCCGTGCTGCCGCTGATCGCGGGCATCCTGGTGTTCGTGGGCGGCCACGACAGCAAGCACGAGTTCGCCGGGCAGGGGCGGTAGAGCTGCCCGACTGGAGCGCAGCGAAATCCGCGCTACGCGCTAATCTGCGTCGGCATTTCTCTGTGAGCCAGCCAATCCTAGAAACACCAGCATAGCGCGGTTGAGACGTAACAGATCGTCATCGTCTAGGCGTCCCACCAGCGTTCCGACCTTAGCTTTCGGCACTGTGGTAATCTTATCGACCATCAGCCGCGACGACGCACGCAGGCAGTTGCGTTCATTCGGCTCAACCTTTAGCCGGAAGAGAGGAGCTTCAGTTTCGTCGGTTGTGAAAGCGCAGACGGTGACGGAGTTCGTGGCGTCGAAGCTGTCGTCCTGCACGACGACAACGGGGCGCGGCTTGCCCGCATAGTCCTTGCCGCCTGCCACAGTCCAGATCTCGCCTCGCTTCATTCATCGGCCCAATCGGAGATGGCGTCGATGAAGCCTTGGTCTTCGGATGCATGTGTGCTCGTTGCGACGGCGAGCGATTGACGATGGGCTTCTGACCGGAAGGAGGGCGAGCGGATGTCCGGCACCCAGATCTGGATCGGCCGCAGGCCTTGCGCACGCAATCGAGCGCGGTGCGCCTGAACCTTCATACGAGACGTCTTGGGCTTTGAAGGGCTCATGTGTACTCTCGTCGGTTACATGTAACCCTATCAAGAAGCGTCGCGCATAACCAGCGGTATCCAATCCTTACCCCTTAACGATCACGGATTCCTGATGACTGACGATTATTGACTTTTATCAGTGATTAGTCGACATTCCTCTCATTCGAGATGCAGGAGTGTCCTTCGATGTTCGTTCGGTCGGTTTTGTCGAGCTATTCCAGGCTGTTGGCAGGCGTGTCGCTGGCCCTGATGGCGGCTTCGCTGGCCGGGTGCAATGACACCGTCGCCGAGAAGGCCGAGCCTCCGCGGCCGGTTCTGGTCGCGACCGCGCATTATGATGCCGAGACCCCGGAGCGGAGCTTCGTCGGAACCATCAGACCCCGGATCGAGAGCGACCTCGGCTTCCGCGTCGCCGGCAAGGTCGCCAAGCGCTTGGTGGAAGTCGGCCAGACCGTCGAGATCGGCCAGCCGCTCGCCACCCTCGACGAGGTCGATTTGAAGTTGCAGGCCGAGCAGGCGGTCGCGGAGCAGACCGCAGCGACCGGCGTGCTGGCCCAGGCCGCCGCCGCCGAGCAGCGCGCCAAGGACCTGAAGGCGAAGGGCTGGACCACGGACGCGCAGATGGATTCGAGCCGCGCCGCCGCGGACGAAGCCCGCGCGCGCCTGAACCGGGCCGAGCGTGCGCTCGAGCTGAGCAAGAATTCCCTTTCCTACGCGACGCTCGTTGCCGACGCCCGTGGCGTCGTCACCGCAACGCTGATCGAGCCCGGCCAGGTGGTCGCCGCGGGCCAGGCTTCGATCCGTGTCGCCCGCTTTGCCGAAAAGGAAGCGGTCGTCGCGATCCCTGAGACGCTGGTTGGACGTGCCAAGTCGGGCGTCGCCAGCGTCACTCTGTGGTCCGAGCCGGGCAAGAAGTACACGGCGAAGCTGCGCGAGATCGCGCCTGCGGCCGATCCGGCCACGCGTACCTATCTGGCAAAGTTCTCGCTGCCCGAGGCCGATGACAAGGTCGCGCTCGGCATGACCGCGACGCTGACGCTGTCGGACGCCGCGACCGAGCGTGTCGCACGGCTGCCGCTGTCGGCGCTGTTCAACGAAGGCGGCAAGCCATCTTTCTACGTCGTCGACGACAACGGCGCGCTCACTTTGAAACCGGTCACGGTGAAGTCTTACGAGAGCGGCGACGTCGTCATCACCAGCGGCGTGGAAGAGGGCGCCAAGATCGTTGCCCTCGGCGTGCAGAAGCTCGATCCGGGCCAGCGGGTGCGGATCGTGTCGGCACTGTCGTTCTAGGCGTCTTACGAGTTTCGTCCTTGCGAGGCGAGTTTCGGCCTTTGTCCCTAAGCAAAGGCTGAAGCGGCGAAGCGATCCAGAACCTGCCCAGCCCCCTGGATTGCTTCGCTGCCTCGCGATGATGGGTTGAACAGAGTGGCTGTCGTGTTTTTGGCAATTGGATCGTCTTTTCGGAGAGAGCGATGAAGCGCTTCAACCTTTCGGCCTGGGCCGTCAGCCATCCGACGCTGGTTCTCTTCCTGATGGTCATGCTCGGCGCCGCCGGCTTCTTCTCCTATGAGAAGCTCGGCCGGGCCGAGGATCCGTTCTTCACCGTGAAGGTGGTCAACGTCTCCGTGATCTGGCCGGGCGCGACTGCGCAGGAAATGCAGACGCAGGTCGCCGACCCCATCGAGAAGAAGATCCAGGAGCTGCCCTATTTCGAGAAGGTGCAGACCTATTCCAAGCCCGCCTTCACCGCGCTCCAGGTGACCTTCCGCGACAGCACGCCGCCGAAGGACGTGCCTTATCTCTTCTATCTCTTACGCAAGAAGCTGGTCGACGTGCAGGGCCAGCTGCCCTCGGGCATTCTGGGACCCGTCGTCAACGACGAGTTCTCCGACGTCGATTCCATTCTCTACATGATGACCGGCGACGGCGCCGACTATGCCCAGCTCAAGAAGGTCTCCGAAGGCTTCCGCCAGCGCCTCCTCAAGGTGCCCGGTGTGACCAAGGTCGACGTCTACGGCAATCAGGACGAGCGCATCTTCGTCGAGTTCAGCCACGCCAAGCTCGCCACCCTCGGCATCACGCCGCAGGCGCTGTTCGATTCGCTCGCCAAGCAGAACAACGTGACCCCGGCCGGCACGGTCGAGACCTCCTCGCAGCGCGTGCCGCTGCGCGTCACCGGCGCGCTCGACGGCGCCAAGGCCGTCGCTGAAACGCCGGTCGAGAGCAACGGCCGCGTGTTCCGTCTCGGCGACATCGCCACCGTCACCCACGGCTATGTCGATCCGCCGAGCTTCGTCGTCCGTCAGGAAGGCAAGGCCGCGATCGGCATCGGCGTCGTCACCGCCAAGGGCGCCAACATCCTCGACCTCGGCAAGGAGGTCGAGAAGGCGACGGCCGACTTCATGAAGGCGGTCCCGCAGGGCGTCGATGTCAAGCTGATCGCGGACCAGCCCAAGGTGGTCGAGCACGCCGTCGGCGAGTTCGTGCATTCCTTCATGGAAGCGCTCGTCATCGTGCTGTTCGTCTCGTTCCTGGCACTCGGCTGGCGCACCGGCATCGTGGTCGCGCTCTCGGTGCCGCTGGTGCTCGGCATCGTCTTCGTCGTCATGAACATGATGTCGCTCGACCTGCACCGCATCACGCTGGGTGCGCTGATCATCGCGCTCGGCCTGCTCGTCGACGACGCCATCATCGCGGTCGAGATGATGGTGGTGAAGATGGAGCAGGGCTGGGACCGCATGCGCGCGGCGTCGTTTGCCTGGGAATCTACTGCGTTTCCGATGCTCACGGGAACGCTGGTCACGGCCGCTGGCTTCCTCCCCATCGGCTTTGCCAATTCCGCGGTCGGCGAATATGCCGGCAGCATCTTCTGGATCGTGGCGATCGCGCTGGTCGCCTCCTGGTTCGTGGCGGTGATCTTCACGCCCTATATCGGCGTCAAGCTGCTGCCGAACATCAAGGTGCACGCCAACCACGATCCGCACGCGGTCTACGAAACCCGCATGTACCGCGGCCTGCGCGCCATCGTGCAATGGTGCGTCAACCACCGCATCACCGTGGTGGTCGCGACCGTCGGCGTCTTCATCGCCTCGGTCGTCGGCTTCGGTCACGTCCAGCAGCAGTTCTTCCCGCTGTCGGAGCGGCCCGAGCTGTTCCTCCAGCTGCGCCTGCCGGAGGGCACCGCTTTCAACGTCACCGAAAAGGCGGTGAAGCAGGCCGAGACGCTGCTGAAGGACGACAAGGACATCGAGACCTATACGTCCTATGTCGGCCAGGGCTCGCCGCGCTTCTGGCTCGGCCTCAATCCGCAGCTGCCGAACGAGGCCTTTGCCGAGATCGTCATCGTCGCCAAGGGGGTCGAGGCGCGTGAGCGCATCAAGGCCAAGATCGAGAACGCGGCTGCCGAGGGCTTCCTGTCGGAGGCGCGCGTGCGCGTCGACCGTTTCAATTTCGGTCCGCCCGTCGGTTTCCCCGTCCAGTTCCGCGTGATTGGCCCCGATGCCAACAAGGTGCGCGAGATCGCCTATCAGGTCCGCGACGTCATGCGGCAGAACAAGAGCGTCAAGGACGTCCAGCTCGATTGGAACGAGCAGTCGCCCTACCTCAAGCTCGTCGTCGACCAGGACCGCGCCCGCGCCATGGGCCTGACCCCGCAGGACGTCTCACAGGCGCTCGCGATGCTGATCTCGGGCTCGCAGGTCACCACCGTGCGCGACGGCATCGAGAAGGTCGGCGTGGTCGCCCGTGCGATCCCGTCCGAGCGCCTCGACCTCGGCGGCGTCGGTGATCTCACCATCACCTCGCGCAATGGCGTCGCCGTGCCGCTGCAGCAGATCGCCAAGATCGAGTATGCCCACGAGGAGCCGATCATGTGGCGGCGTAACCGCGACATGGCCATCACCGTGCGCTCCGACGTCGTCGACGGCGTGCAGGCGCCCGACGTCACCAGCCAGATCACGCCGAAGCTGAAGCCGATCAAGGATCACCTCGAGCCGGCCTACCGCATCGAGGCAGGCGGCGCGTTCGAGGAATCCGCCAAGGGCAACGCCTCGATCTTCATCCTCTTCCCGCTGATGGTCATGGTGATGCTGACGCTCTTGATGATCCAGCTTCAGAGCTTCTCGCGCCTGATCCTGGTGTTCCTGACCGCGCCGCTCGGCATCGTCGGCGCCTCGCTCGGCCTCAACGTCGCCAACGCCCCCTTCGGCTTCGTGGCGCTGCTCGGCCTGATCGCGCTCGCCGGCATGATCATGCGCAACACGGTCATCCTGGTCGACCAGATCGAGACCGACGTTTCGCACGGACTGACCCGGCGCGAAGCGATCGTGGAGGCAACCGTCCGCCGCGCCCGTCCGGTGGTGCTGACGGCCCTCGCCGCCATCCTCGCCATGATCCCGCTGTCGCGCTCGGCCTTCTGGGGCCCGATGGCGATCACCATCATGGGTGGCCTGTTCGTCGCGACCTTCCTGACGCTCTTGTACCTGCCGGGCCTTTACGCCCTGTGGTTCAGGAAGAGCCTGGACGAGGCCGGCACGCCCGAACAGCCTGCCGCGCCGCAGCATGGGAGCGATGACCCGCACGCAATTCCGCTTGCTGAAGCGGCTGAATAAGTGAGATGAAGTACTGATGGACGAGTCCTGATTGATGGCCCTGATTTCGGAACATATCGAAGGCGACACCCGGGACCGTATCCTCGAGGTGGCCGAGCGGCTGTTCCGCCAGATCGGCTACCAGAAGACCACGGTCGGCGACATCGCCAAGGAGCTCAGGATGAGCCCCGCCAATGTCTATCGCTTCTTCGAATCGAAGAAGGCGATCCATCAGGCGGTGGCGCAGGGCTTGATGGGCGAGGTCGAGCTGGAAGCGCAGCGAATCGTGGCGCGGCCAGGTCCGGTACTCCCGCGCTTCCGCGAACTGCTCACCACCATTCATCGCATGAACACCGAGCGCTATGTCGGCGACAACAAGTTGCACGAGATGGTCGAGATCGCGATGGAGGAGGACTGGGACGTCTGCGTCACCCATATGGAACGTGTCGCCGGAATGATCGGTCAGGTGATCGCACAAGGCGTGGCCTCCGGCGAGTTCGAGGCGCCGGATCTGCAATTGGCCTCGCTGTGTGCCTGCACCGCGATGATGCGGTTCTTCCACCCCCAGATGATCGCCCAGTGCGCCACCAAGCCAGGCCCGACCATCGACCAGATGATCGATTTCGTCATCGCGGGTCTGTCGCCGCGCCACTGACGGGGCGGCAGGTTTCCTCCTATAAGCAGGTCGACTGGCCGGACTGACCGGCCGGTAGCGGCCCAGGACGGATCAACACACTCCGTCATTGCGAGCGTAGCGAAGCAATCCAGACTGTCTCCGCGGAGGGATTCTGGATTGCTTCGCTGCGCTCGCAATGACGAAAAGGAAGCAGCGCGTGACCGACAAAGACCTGTACTTCTACGAGCCCTCCAAGGGCCACGGCCTCAAGCACGATCCCTTCAACGCCATCATCGCGCCGCGGCCGATCGGTTGGATCTCCTCGCGCGACACCAAGGGCCACGTCAATCTCGCGCCCTACAGCTTTTTCAACGCCTTCTGCTACGTGCCGCCGATCATCGGCTTCTCCTCCACCAACTGGAAGGACACGGTGGAGAACATCCAGCAGACCGGCGAGTTCGTCTGGAATCTCGCCACGATGGAGCTGGCCAAGCACATGAACGCAACCGCGGCGCATGTCGCCCCGGAGGTTGACGAGTTCGAGGTCGCAGGCCTCACCGCCGTGCCCGGCAAGCTCGTCAACGTGCCGCGCGTCGGCGAAAGCCCCGTCGCCTTTGAATGCAAGGTGTCCGACATCGTCCGGCTCAAAGGCGCCGATGGCAAGGAGGCGGATGCCTGGCTGACGCTGGGTGAGGTCGTCGCCGTCCACATCGACAAGGCCATGATCAAGGACGGCGTCTACCAGACTGCCGCCGCCCGCCCCATCGTCCGCGCCGGCCGCCGCGGCGACTATTTCGAGATCAAGCCGGAAAACATGTTCGAGATGGTGCGGCCGGATTAGGCGGGCGTCTTTCCCCACGCCGTCATTCCGGGTTCGCGCTTGGTGCCCCGGAATGACTTCTGCGAGGGATTCAGCCTCATTCCCTCCCGGAACTGCCCGCGCACCCTGGCCGTTGTGGTCCGGGGCCGCCCGGCCGCGTCAATTTTGCAGGCGAAGTGTTCGCCTCCGCCAGCCAGTTTCCGCTAAAATGCCCGATAACCGCGCCGATGCATGAGGTCAGCCATGAGCTTCCGCCGCGACACCCTGACAAAGCCGATCTTCTCCTGGGCGCGCGGCGTGCTGCCGGCGATGTCCGACACCGAGCGCGAGGCGCTGGAGGCGGGCGACGTCTGGTGGGACGCCGACCTCTTCACCGGCAATCCCGATTGGTCGAAGCTTTTGAAGATCCCGCAGGCGACGCTGACCAGCGAGGAGCAGGCCTTCCTCAACGGCCCCGTCGATGAGCTCTGCGCCATGCTCGACGAGTGGAAGATCTTTTGGGAGCTGCGCGACCTGCCGCAGGACGTCTGGCACTTCGTCAAGCGCGAGAAATTCTTCGGCATGATCATTCCGAAGGAATTCGGCGGCCTCGGCTTCTCGCCCTATGCCCATTCGGAAGTGGTGCGCAAGATCTCGACCCGCTCGATCGCCGCCGCGGTCACGGTGATGGTGCCGAACTCACTCGGCCCCGGCGAGCTGCTGATGCGTTTCGGCACAAAGGAGCAGCAGCAGCGCTGGTTGCCGCGGCTCGCCGACGGCCGCGACGTTCCCTGCTTCGGCCTCACCAGCCCCGAGGCCGGCTCCGACGCCGCCTCGATGGTCGATACCGGCATCATCTGCAAGGGCGAGTTCGAGGGCCGCGAAGTCCTCGGCCTCAGGCTCAACTGGCACAAGCGTTACATCACGCTCGGCCCGGTCGCGACGCTCTTGGGATTAGCCTTCAAGGCCTATGATCCCGATCACCTCGTAGGGAGCCAGGAAGAACTCGGCATCACCGTGGCGCTGATCCCGACCAATCTGCCTGGCGTCGAGATCGGTCACCGCCATCTTCCGTCGATGCAGGTGTTCCAGAACGGCCCGAACCGGGGCCGCGATGTCTTCATCCCGCTCGACCATGTCATCGGCGGCCAGGAGCGGCTGGGGCAGGGCTGGAAGATGCTGATGACCGCGCTTGCCGCCGGCCGCGGCATCTCGCTGCCGTCGCTCTCTGCTGCGGGTGCCGCCTATGCGGCCCGCACCACCGGCGCCTATGCCCGCATCCGCGAGCAGTTCGGCATCTCGATCTCAAAATTCGAGGGCGTCGAGGAGCCGCTCGCGCGCATCGTCGCGACCGCCTATCAGCTCGACGCGGCGCGGCGGCTGACCTGCGCGGCGCTCAATGCCGGCGTTCATCCGGCCGTCATCTCCGGCATCATGAAGCTGCACGCGACCGAGCGGATGCGCGTCGCGATCGACGACGCCATGGACATCCACGGTGGCAAGGCCGTGATCGACGGCCCGCAAAACTATCTCGGAAATCTTCATCGCGCTGTGCCGGTCGGTATCACGGTGGAAGGCGCCAACATCCTGACCCGCAATCTCATCGTGTTCGGGCAGGGCGCGATCCGTGCGCATCCCTATCTGCTCGACGAGATGAATGCGCTGGCCGACACCGATCGCGACCGCGGGCTCACCGCGTTCGACAAAGCCTTCTGGAAACATGTCGGTCACAGCTTCCGGACGCTGTTCCGCGCATTCGGCCGGAGCTGGACCTTTGGCGCCTTCGCGCTGGCGCCCGATGCGGGCGATGCCACGGCATTCTATCGCCAGCTCTCGCGCTACTCCGCCGCGTTTGCGCTCTGCGCCGACATGGCGCTGCTGACGCTCGGCGGCGCACTCAAGCGCAAGGAGATGCTGTCGGCGCGCTTCGGCGACATCCTCTCCGAGCTGTATCTGCTCTCGGCCGCGCTGAAGCGCTGGCAGGACGAGGGCCGGCAGAAAGAGGATTTCGCCGCGCTGGAATGGTGCATGGCGACGGGCTTTCGGACCATCGAGAACCGGCTCGCCGAAATCCTCGCCAATCTGCCCAACCGCTTCGTCGCAGCCTTCCTCAAGCTCGTGGTCCAGCCCTTCGGCGCCCGCGTGCTCGGCCCCTCCGACCGCGTCGTGCACCAATGCGCGAGCTTGGTGCTGGAGCCCTCGGCGGCGCGTGAGCGCCTGACGCCGGATCTGGCCCATGTCGATGACGACGGCGGCTTCGCGCGGCTGGAGCGCGCGTTCAAGCTGGTCGCAGCCACGGAGGCCATCGCCAGGCGCATGCGCGCTGCGCATGTTCGCGACGGGGAGGAAGCGGTCGCCAAGGGTGTGATCACGCAAGCCGAGGGCGAGCAAATCTCTGCCGCCCGCAAGGCCGTCACTGAAGTGATCGAGGTCGACGATTTTGCCCCGGAGGCGCTGTCGCCGATTTACAGGAAAACCGGCGACGTGCATCAGTTCTTCCAGGAACTCGGTGAGCAGAGGGCGGCGGGCTGATGGCACGACCGGTATTCATCGTCGACGGCAGCCGGACGCCGTTTTTGAAGGCACGCAGCGGGCCGGGGCCGTTCACGCCGGTCGATCTCGCCGTGCAATGCGGACGGCCGCTCTTGGCGCGCCAGCCGTTTTCGCCCGATAGCTTCGATCAGGTCATCCTCGGCTGCGTCAATGTGATCGCGGACGAGATGAACCCGGCCCGCGTTGCCGCGCTTCGGCTTGGCATGGGCGAGGACATGATCGCCTTCACTGTGCAGATCAATTGCGGCTCCGGCATGCAGTCGATCGACACCGCCTACCGCTACATCCGCGAAGGCCATGCCGACATGATCCTCGCCGGCGGCACCGAGGCGCTCAGCCACGCCCCGCTGGTCTGGCCCAATCCGGGTGTGCGCTGGTTCGCAGGCCTTGCCACCGCTAAGGGCGTCGCCGCGAAGCTCGCCGCGGCGTTCAAATTGCGGCCGAGCTACCTCAAGCCGATCATCGGCCTCGAGCGGGGGCTGACCGATCCGATCACCGAGCTGAACATGGGCCAGACCGCCGAGGTCGTCGGCCATCTCTTCGGCATCACGCGCGCCCAGTCCGATGCCTATGCCGCCGAGAGTCATCGTCGGCTCGCGCACGCGCAAGGCGCGGGGTTCCTGAAGGGCGAGGTCGAGACTGCGTTTTCCCGCGACGGAAAATTCTTCGACCATGACGATGGCGTGCGTCCGGACTCCACGGCGGAGACGCTGGCAAAGCTCCGGCCGGTGTTCGAGCGCCCCTGGGGTCAGGTCACCGCGGGCAATTCCTCGCAGATCACCGACGGCGCCTCGTGGGTGATCCTGGCGTCCGACGCGGCGATCGCAAAGCACAAGCTCACGCCGAAAGCCGCGATCGTCGACAGCAACTGGGCCGCGCTCGACCCTGGTATCATGGGGCTCGGTCCGGTGATGTCGGCAACGCCGCTGCTCCAGCGCAACGGCCTCACCCTCAAGGACGTCGAGACCTGGGAGCTGAACGAGGCTTTTGCCACCCAGGTGCTCGGCTGCCTCGCCGCCTGGAACGACGACAAATTCTGCAGGGAGATCCTTGGTCTCGACGGCGCGGCCGGTGAGATCGACCGTGACAAGCTCAACGTCGATGGCGGCGCGATCTCGCTCGGTCATCCCGTCGGCACCTCCGGCAACCGCATCGTGCTGCATCTCGTCAATGCCATGAAGCGGCTCGGCACGCGGCGCGGAATTGCCACCGAATGCATCGGTGGCGGGCTCGGCGGGGCCATGCTGATCGAGGCGGTGTGACCATGGATTCCAAGATCATGACCGTGCTCGCTGATCGCGTGCTGACGCTCGGTCCCCCGCCGGCGGAAGGCGGCCCCTACAAGCACTTCAAGCTGACGCGCGATGCCGACGGCATCGCCTGGCTCTTGTTCGATCGCGCCGACGCAAGCGCCAACACGCTGTCCTCCGACGTGATAGAGGAGTTCGACGCCGTGCTCGCGGTGATCGAGACCGAGCGTCCGGCCGGCCTCGTGATTCGCTCTGCAAAACCGTCCGGCTTCATCGCCGGCGCCGACGTCAACGAATTCCGTGGCGCGTCCGATCCCGACACGGTGGAGACCCGTATCCGCGCGGCGCACGCCGTGATCGATCATCTGGAAGCCCTAAAGCTACCCACGGTCGCGGTCATCCACGGCTTCTGCCTCGGCGGCGGGCTCGAGGTTGCGCTGGCCTGCCAGGCGCGCATCGCCATCGACGGCGCGCGCTTCGGCTTCCCGGAGGTGATGCTAGGTCTGCATCCCGGCCTTGGCGGCACCGCGCGCTTCACCACGCTGGTCAATCCGGTCCAATCGATGTCCCTGATGCTGACCGGCCGCACCATCGACGCGCGCCGCGCCAGATCGCTCGGCCTCGTCGATAGCGTGACGCAGGAGCGCCATGTTCGGGGCGCGGTGAAGGATGCGCTGTTCGGCCGGTTGAAGCGGGCGCGTCCGGGCTTGCTGACGCGCGCGGCGAATGTCGGCTTCGTGCGCGGGCTGCTTGCCAAGCGCATGCGCTCGGAGGCGGGGAAGGCCGCATCCCGCGAGCATTATCCGGCGCCTTATGCGCTGATCGACCTCTGGGAGACCCATGGCGGCAGCAAGGCCGCGATGCTGAAGGCGGAGCAGGCTTCCTTTGCCAAGTTGATGGTGACGCCGACCGCCCAGAACCTGATCCGCGTGTTCTTCCTGCGCGAGCAGATGAAGAAGGCGGCAGGTAGCGACAACACCATCAAGCATGTCCATGTCATCGGCGCCGGCGCCATGGGGGGCGACATTGCCGCTTGGGTAGCCGGGCAAGGCTTTCGCGTCTCGCTCGCCGACATGAAGGCGGAGCCGATCGCGGGCGCGGTGAAGCGCGCCGCCGAGCTCTACGGCAAGATCATCCGCAAGCCGACCGAGGTGCGCGACGCGCTCGATCGCCTCATTCCTGACATGGACGGGGAAGGGGTGCGCAATGCCGATCTCATCATCGAGGCCGTGCCGGAGAAGCTCGAGCTCAAGCAGAAGGTCTATGCCGGGCTCGAGCCGCGGATGAAGCCGGGCGCGATCCTTGCGACCAACACGTCGAGCATCCCGCTTCAGGACCTACGCAACGGCCTGGCGCGGCCGGAGCGGCTGGTGGGCCTGCATTTCTTCAATCCGGTGTCGCGACTGCAATTGGTCGAAGTCGTCAGGCACGATGGCAACGACCCCCAGGTGCTGAAGCAGGCGCTCGCCTTCGTAGGTGCAATCGACCGCCTGCCGCTGGCTGTGAAGAGCTCGCCGGGCTTTCTCGTCAACCGCGCGCTGACGCCGTACATGCTGGAGGCGATGGTGATGCTGGACGAGAAGATCGACCCGCGCCTGATCGACGCCGCGGCCGAGCAATTCGGCATGCCGATGGGGCCGATCGAGCTTGCCGATCAGGTCGGGCTCGACATCTGCCTCGACGTCGGCGACATGCTGCGCACGAAATTCGGCGATCTGCTGCCGCCGACACCGGCGTGGCTGCGCGACAAGGTCGCCAAGGGTGAACTCGGCCGCAAGACCGGCAAAGGTTTCTATATCTGGAAGGACGGCAAGGCGGAGAAGGCGCCGCTGCCCGAGACCGGCCCGCGCGTCACCGATCAGATGATCGACCGCCTGGTGCTACCAATGTCCAATGTCTGCGTCGCGGCGCTGCGCGAGGGCATTGTCGATGATGCCGACGCCGTCGACGGCGCCATGATTTTCGGCACCGGTTATGCACCGTTCCGCGGCGGTCCGCTGAACTATGCCCGCACGCGTGGCGTGGAAAATATTGTATCCACCCTGCGCGGGCTGGCCGAGCGATTCGGCGAGCGCTTCGCGCCCGATCCGGGCTGGGACAGTTTCAAGTGAGAGAGGCATAGAGCGAACAAGCCAATACCGGTCCGAGCGGAGATCTCTGCATCCGCACGCTGGCGATGCCCGCCGACACCAACGCCAATGGCGACATCTTCGGCGGCTGGCTGCTCAGCCAGATGGACGTCGGCGGCGGCGTGTTTGCCTCGAAGGTTGCGAGGTCGCGTACGGTGACGGTCGCGATCGAGGCGATGAATTTTCGCAAAGCCGTTTATGTCGGTGATCTCGTCTCGGTCTACGCCAATCTCGTGCGCGTCGGGCGCACCTCGCTGACCGTGCATCTCGAGGCTTGGGCACTGCGGCGCAAGGAGCTTCAACCGTTCCTCGTCACCGACGGCAATTTCACCTATGTCTCGATCGACGACCACGGCCGTCCGCAAGCGATCCAGCGAAACGATCCGCCGATCGCGACGTAATCGCGCGACGCTCCGCCTTATCTCACGAATGCGTGGCAATCGCTGCCAAACACGGCGCGACTGAGTCATCCTCGTCGCGGCTTCGCCAAGAACCAGTCATAAAACGGATGAGGTCCCGGCGTACTCAGTTGCGTGTCGATTCGGGGTGGAAACGGCCTCAAATGCCTGGGGAACCTTTGGGCAGGAGCACCGTTATTTGCCCGCACTGAGGAATCCACGGACTATGCCGGACAGCTACATCATCGAAGTCGATTCGCAGACCGCAGGTATCGTCGTTCGTTCTTCCGGAGGCTATTGCTTCTTCGCCTCGTCCCAGCGCTTCAACCGTCTCGAAGGCCAGCTCTTCCGCAACGCCCGCGAAGCCGAGCGCGCCGCGCGCAAGCTGGTGAACGGTGATGTGAAGGAGGCGGCGTAACTGACGCCGTCATTCCGGGCGCGCGAAGCGCGCCCCGGAATCTATCCTGCTGCAGAAATTGCCGACCAATGGAGTCCGGGCCCGCGCCTTTCTGCGCGTCCCGGAATGACGTCCTCATCACAACTTCGTTGCGGCGCGCGACAAAAGCTTCCACTCGTCGCCCTGCTTCTGCCAGTTCATCAGGATGTGAAGGTTGGTCGATACTTTTTTCCCGTCGGCCGCCATTTCCTGCTCGCCCAGCCAGTGGAAGCGGACAATCGCGGCGGGGCCGACGACCTTGATGGTCGGGTCCTTGTACTCGATCGACAGGAATTTCGATTTGCCGTCGGTGGCGTTGGCGATGAAGGTCGCCTTGTCTTCGACCTTGCCGCTGGAATGGCTGTAGCTGAGATCGTCCCAGCACAGCGCGCCGAGCGCCTTCGGGTCAGCCGCGATCTGGGCGAGGCGGAAGGCCTCGACCTTTTTCGCCACGGCCTCATCGTCGGCCGAGGCCGCCAGCACCGGTGTCGTGAGCGCGAGTGCCGAGACGGCGAGAGTCGAGAGAGCCAGGTCGCGTCGGTTGATCGTCATCGTTTCCTCCTTTTTGATCTTGCAGCGAGTGTTGCAGCCGCGCGCGACTTTGTCGAGTGGTGCATTGTCGTCATGTGCATGCGTCATTGCGCGGTTGAGCCCATATTGATACGTCTCGCGCATCGATGCGCCGCGGATTTGGGAAAGTACGGAAATGATCGAAGCCAAAACGGAAGCGATGGGCAGGGCTTTGCTGTTCGACATCGACGGCACGCTGGCCGACACCGATCCATTGCACTTGAAGGCTTTCAACCAGGTGCTCGGTCCACACGGCCATGTCTTCGATCACGCGCGCTTCTCCAGGGAGCTGCAAGGCTTCGCCAATGTCGCGATCGGCGAGCGCTTTCTGCCCGACGAGGCACCGGAGCGGCGCGCCCTGATCCTCGATGAGAAGGAGGAGGTCTTCCGTACGCTCGTAGCCGGGCAGATCGCACCGCTCCCCGGCCTGATGGCGCTGCTCGACCGGGCGGACGCTGCCGGCATTCCCATGGTGGCGGTGACCAATGCGCCGCGTCTCAACGCCGAGCTGCTGCTCTCCGGCCTCGGCATCACGCATCGCTTCAGGGCACTCGTGATCGGCGCCGAGCTGTCGCATGGCAAGCCGCATCCGCTGCCCTATCAGGAAGGGCTGCGTTTCGTCGGCGCGCGGGCGGAGGCCTCGATCGCATTCGAGGACTCCCGCACCGGCGTGCAATCGGCCGCGGCGGCCGGCATTCCGACCATCGGCATCCGGACCAGCCTCAGCCACGTCGACCTGGTTGGCGCCGGCGCGGTCACTTCCGCCAGCGCCTTCGACGATCCGGCGCTGCTGGCGCGCCTCGCGAGCGCCATGGCGTGGTGAGGGGCCGCATCCGTTAACCGTGATCGGCGCGCGCATTGACCGCAGCTGCGAACCGCCGCACCATGCATCATTCTGATTTGAGGCCGTTGCCGTGACCGGATTGACCCATCGCCAAGCCGAAATCCTCAACATCGCGCGCGCTTCCGGCCGCGTTATGGTCGAGGAGCTCGCGCGCCGGTTCGAGGTGTCGGCGCAGACCATCCGCAAGGATCTCAACGATCTCTGCGAGCGGAGATCGCTGACCCGCATCCATGGCGGCGCCATCATCGCCTCCGGCGTGGAAAACCTCGCCTATGAGGCGCGCCGCTTCGTCGCTGCCGACGAGAAGAAGGCGATCGGGGCGGCCGCCGCCTCGCTGATCCCGAACGGCTGCTCGCTCTTCATCAATATCGGCACCACAACGGAGGAGGTCGCGAGCGCGCTGACCTCGCATGAGGATCTGCTCGTCATCACCAACAACCTCAACGTCGCGATGCTGCTGTACCGCCATCCCCGCATCGAGGTGGTGGTCGCCGGCGGCACGGTGCGACGCGCCGACGGCGCCGTGGTCGGCTCGACGGCGACGCAGCTAATCGGACAGTTCAAGGTCGACTACGCCATCATCGGCGCCTCCGCGATCGACGAGGAGGGCGCCTTGCTCGACTTCGACTATCGCGAGGTGCAGGTGGCGCAGGCCATCATCGCCAATGCCCGCAGCGTCATGCTGGTCGCCGATTCCACCAAGCTGCGCCGCAGCGCGCCGGTGCGCATCGCCCATATCACCCAGATCCAGACCTTCGTCACCGACCAGGAGCTGCCCGAGCGCCTCGCCACCATCTGCCACAGCAAGGGCATCGAGGTTATGGCGGCAATGCCGAAGGAGGCGGGGGACATCGATGATGCGCAGGCCGAAGCGCACGAGACGGCGCCCGTGGTCAGGCTGAGATAGGTCTTAGGTGTCGCTCCACGGGTTGAGAAGTGGGACGCCTGTAGGTTCAAAATCTCCTACGTTGCGCGTGGCGATCGTCAAGCCGTGAACAAGCGCGGTTGCGGCGATCAAAGCGTCGCGTTCTGCCCTCGGATTGGGAACGTGAAGTTGAGCGCAGCGCTGCGCCACGGCCGTGTCGATGGGCAGGATGCGGTCTTCAAATCGAGCCAGAATGTGATCGTCGATCCAGGCGCGCAAGACGGCACCCTGCTTGACGTCCTTGCGCTCGATCAAGCGTGCACCAAGTTCAATTTCGAGTATGGAAATTGCGGATATGAAGAAGTTCGCCGCGGGAATCGCGTTGGCCCAAGTGACGACATTGCGATCGGCCTTATCCGGCCGCCTCAGTTCGGAGATGACATTAGTGTCCAGCAGAAACATCACTCGAGATCAGCGGGCCGTGAGATTCCGCCGGTGATGCGAGGCGGATCGAAATCGAAATCCGCGTTCGCCTGTGCCAGGACTTCGGCAAGGCTCATGTGCCCGCCGCTCAGGCGCAGATAGTCTTCGATGCTCAGCAGGACATGGGCCGGACGGCCGCGGTCCGTGATGAAGACGGGTCCCTTCGACGCTGCCTTCTTGGCGCCGCTCGTATCCTGATTGAACTCTCGGCTGGTCAGGGTGGTGACCATCGTCCGCGCCTCTCCTCGCCAACAATGCTTACCCGCAATTATATGTAGCTATGTTGCTACAATCAAGCTCGGCGTTGGAATGCTGACGGTGCCGATCAGTCCGGCTGACTGCCTCAAAAATTTGTCCCTGCTCGTGCTGATTTTTCAGTCGCATTGACGGAGAAAAAAATCCGCTTTCATTTCCTTTCTCCTCTCTTTCATCTTGCTTTCGTTTTTCGGTGTGATCTAATCAAAAACGAAAGTAACCGCTCGAAGAACGGGCGGTCGTCGGGGGATGCGTCTGTTGGAGCGTATTTTCGACCTCGCCATCATCGGAGGCGGTGTTAACGGCTGCGGCATCGCGCGTGACGCGGTGGGCCGCGGCAACACGGTTTTCCTGTGCGAAATGAACGATCTGGCGAGCGGGACGTCGTCCTGGTCGACCAAGCTGGTGCATGGCGGCCTGCGCTATCTCGAATATTACGAGTTTCGCCTGGTCCGCGAGGCGCTGATCGAGCGCGAGATCCTCTGGGGCATCGCGCCCCACATCATCCGCCCCCTGCGTTTCGTTCTGCCGCATCACGCGGGACTGCGCCCCGCCTGGCTGCTGCGTCTCGGCCTCTTCCTTTATGACCACATCGGCGGCCGTCATCTGCTGCCAGCGACCCGCACGGTCGATCTTGGGCGTGACGAGGTCGGCAAGCCGCTGATCCCGAATCGCTATGCCCGCGCGTTCGAATATTCCGATTGCTTCGTCGACGACGCGCGGCTCGTCGTGCTCAACGCACGCGATGCCGCCGACAAGGGCGCCGAGATCCGGACCCGCACCCGCGCCACCGAGATCCGCCAATCCGGCGGCCTCTGGACCGTCGGCATGGTCAACACGCTCACCGGCGAGCGCTCGCAGATCCAGGCCCGCGCGCTGGTCAATGCCGGCGGCCCCTGGGTCGAGGACGTGCTCGGCCGCGGCGCCGGCGTCAATGCGAAAGCCAAGGTGCGCCTGGTGCAGGGCTCGCACATCGTGGTCAGGAAGCTCTACGACCACGACCGCGCTTACATGTTCCAGAACGCGGACGGCCGCATCATCTTCGTGATCCCGTACCAGGACGATTTCACGCTGATCGGCACCACCGACCGCGATTATGACGGTGATCCCGCCAAGGTGAAGGCGACGCCTGAGGAGATCCAGTATCTCTGCACGGCCGCCAGCGAATATCTGGCCAAGCCGGTGACGCCGGACGACGTGGTCTGGACCTATTCCGGCGTACGCCCGCTCTACGACGACGGCGCCAGCGAGGCCAAGGCCGCGACGCGCGACTACGTGTTCGAGCTCGACACGCCCGGCGGCGTGCCGTTGCTCTCGATCTATGGCGGCAAGATCACGACCTATCGCCGCCTTGCCGAAGAAGCGTTGGAGCGGCTCGCGCCCTATCTGCGCAGCGCGAAGGCGCGCGAGGGCTGGACCGGCAAATGGCCGCTGCCTGGCGGCGACATGAATGTGTCCGACATCGACGGGCTGATCGCCGAGCTGCAGCGTGGCTATCCCTTCCTCAGCCACGAGCATGCGCGACGTCTCGCCCGCGCCTATGGCACCAAGGCCGTCAAGCTGCTCGGCGACGCGAAATCGGCGGCCGATCTCGGCCAGTCCTTTGGTGCGACGCTGAGCGAGCGCGAGGTCCGCTACCTCATGGCCAATGAATGGGCCGTGACCGCCGATGACGTGGTCTGGCGCCGTTCCAAGCTCGGCCTGCGACTATCTGCCGATGAGATCGCCGTGCTTGACGACTGGATCAGGACCCACGCCGTGCCGCAAACTCCCCTGCTGGAAGCGGGAGGACGCTCATGACCGTGACACTCGACCACGTGACCCGGACAGTCGAGGGCGTCGAGCATATCCGCGACGTCTCACTGACGCTCGAGAGCGGCACGTTGAACGTGCTGCTCGGGCCGACGCTGTCAGGCAAGACCTCGATCATGCGGCTGCTCGCCGGGCTCGACAAGCCGACCACGGGCAAGGTGGTGGTGAACGGCAAGGACGTCACTGGCGCCGACGTGCGCCAGCGTTCGGTCGCGATGGTCTACCAGCAGTTCATCAACTACCCCTCGCTCACGGTCTACGAGAATATCGCCTCGCCCCTGCGCGTGCAGGGCAAGCCGCGTGGCGAGATCGAGGCGCGCGTCGCGGAGGCCGCCAAGCTGCTGCGGCTCGAACCCTTCCTGAAGCGCACGCCGCTTCAGCTCTCCGGCGGGCAGCAGCAGCGCACCGCGATCGCACGCGCACTGGTCAAGGGCGCCGACCTGGTGCTGCTCGACGAGCCGCTTGCCAATCTCGATTACAAGCTCCGCGAGGAGCTCCGCGCCGAGCTGCCGCGCATCTTCGAGGCCTCGGGTGCGATCTTCGTCTATGCCACCACCGAACCGACCGAGGCGCTTTTGCTCGGCGGCAACACGGTGTGCATGTGGGAGGGTGAGGCGCTGCAGATGGGCGAGACCGCCAACGTCTATCGCCGGCCGCAGACGCTGCGCGTCGCCCAGGTCTTCTCGGATCCGCCGCTCAACCTGGTGGGCCTCGAGAAGGGTGATGGCATGGTGCAATATGCCGGCGGCAGCGCTGCACCGGCGTCTGGACTTTATGCGGGACTTTCCGACGGATTCTATCGCGTCGGCTTCCGTGCCCACCAGCTTGGCCTTGCCAACGGCCAGACAGACCGCCACGCCTTCCACGCCACTGTCACGGTGACCGAGATCACCGGTTCGGAGAGTTTCGTGCATCTGACCCGCGACGGATCGAACTGGGTGGCGGTGCTGCACGGCGTGCACGAGTTCGAGCCCGGCCAGACGCTCGACGCCGTGCTCGATCCCAACGACGTCTTCGTGTTCGATGCGGCCGACCGTCTGGTCGCCGCGCCGAGTTCTTGAGGGAGGTGCGATATGGCCCGCATTGACCTCGTCGATCTCGCCCATTCCTACGGCGGCAATGACGCGCCGCAGGACAGTTTTGCGCTAAAGCCTGTCACCATGACCTGGCGGCAGGGCGGCGCCTACGCGCTGCTCGGCCCCTCCGGCTGCGGCAAGACTACGCTGCTCAACGTCATCTCCGGCATCATCACGCCATCGCGGGGGAGAATCCTGTTCGACGGCAAGGACATCACACCGCTGTCAACCCAGAAGCGCAACATCGCCCAGGTGTTCCAGTTTCCGGTGATCTACGACACCATGACGGTGGGGCAGAATTTGGCGTTTCCGCTGAAGAACCGCGGTGTCCCGAAGGCCGAGGTCGACAAGCGCGTTGCCGAGATCGGCCGCCTGCTCGATCTCGAACCCTATCTGAACCGCAAGGCGACGCGCCTCACGGCTGACGCCAAGCAGAAGATCTCGCTCGGCCGCGGCCTCGTCCGCTCCGACGTCGCCGCCGTGCTGTTCGACGAGCCGCTGACGGTGATCGATCCCGAGCTGAAATGGCAGCTCCGCTCCAAGCTGAAGGCGCTGCATCGCGAGCTCGACCTCACGATGATCTACGTCACCCACGACCAGACCGAGGCGCTGACCTTCGCCGACACGGTGGTCGTCATGCATGATGGCCGCGTCGTGCAGAGCGGCACGCCGGCCGAGCTGTTCGACAAGCCGGCGCACACCTTCGTCGGTTATTTCATCGGCTCTCCCGGCATGAACATCCTGCCGGCCGAGGTGAGGGGGCGCGAGGCCAACGTCGGTGGCCACGTCATCGCGCTTAACCGCGCTTACGACAATCTGCCTGCCGGTGCGAAGATCGAAATCGGCGTCCGTCCCGAATTCGTGGAGGCCGTCGCGCCTGCGCCGGGCCTGCTCACCGCAAGAATCGAGCGCCTCGACGATCTCGGCCGCATCCGTTTTGCGCGAGCGCGCTTCGGTGACGCCAAGCTCGCGGCGCGCGCGCCCGCGGGGTTCACCAGCTCGGACGGCATGGCCGGACTGAAATTCGATCCGTCGCATGTCCACGTCTACGCCGACAGCCTTCTGGTGGAGGGAGCCGTCTGATGGACAAGACCGTCAACCAAAAGGCCTGGTTCCTGGTGCTGCCGGTGTTCCTGGTCGTCGCCTTCTCGGCGGTGCTGCCGCTGATGACGGTGGTGAACTATTCGATGCAGGATACCTTCGGTAACAACCAGTTCTTCTGGAACGGGGTCGGCTGGTTCAAGGAGCTGCTCGATCCCTCGACCGATCTCGGCGGCCGCTTCCTTGCTTCCCTCGGTCGCAATCTGTTCTTCTCGCTCGTTATCCTCGCCATCGAGGTGCCGCTCGGCATCGTCGTCGCGTTGTCGATGCCGCGCCAGGGCTGGACGGTGGCGGCCTGCCTCGTCATCCTCGCGCTGCCGCTCTTGATCCCGTGGAACGTGGTCGGCACGATCTGGCAGATTTTTGGCCGGCCCGACATCGGCCTGCTCGGTTATGTGCTCAACGCCGCGGGCATCGACTATAACTACGTCTCCAACGACATCGACGCCTGGGTCACCGTCATCGTGATGGACGTCTGGCACTGGACCAGCCTCGTCGCGCTGCTCTGCTATGCCGGTCTGAAGTCGATTCCCGAAGCCTATTACCAGGCCGCCCAGATCGACGGCGCCTCGCGCTGGGCCGTGTTCAAGGCGATCCAGCTGCCGAAGATGAACCGAGTGCTCTTGATCGCCGTGCTGCTGCGCTTCATGGACAGCTTCATGATCTACACCGAGCCGTTCGTCGTCACCGGTGGCGGACCCGGCAATTCCACGACCTTTGTCTCGATCGAGCTCGTCAAGATCGCGCTCGGCCAGTTCGACCTCGGCAAGGCCGCGGCGCTGTCACTGGTCTACAACCTCATCATCCTGATCGTCTGCTGGATCTTCTACACCGTCATGACCAATGCGGGCGCCGAACGCAAAGTCCAGGCGGAGAGCGAGCCGGCAGTGGAGCCCAAGCCTTCGGTCGTGCTCAAGCCCGTGGCCGCGCTCAAGCCAAAGGAAGGAGTGGCCTGATGCACTCGATCCCCGGCCGCCGCCTCATCATGGGGCTGTTCCTGATCTTCCTGCTGCTGCCGATCTACTGGCTCGTCAACATGAGCTTCAAGACCAACGCCGAGATCGTCTCGACGATGACGCTGTGGCCGCACACCCCGACGCTGCAGCACTACAAGCGCATCTTCACCGACGAGAGCTGGTATTCCGGCTACATCAACTCGCTGGAATACGTCGTTCTCAACACCATCATCTCGATCTCGGTGGCGCTGCCGGCGGCCTACGCGTTCTCGCGCTACCGCTTCCTCGGCGACAAGCATCTGTTCTTCTGGCTGCTGTCGAACCGCATGGCGCCGGCCGCGGTCTATGCGCTGCCGTTCTTCAACCTCTATTCGGCGATTGGCCTGTTCGATACGCCCTGGGCGGTTGCACTCGCGCATTGCATCTTCAACGTTCCGCTGGCGGTGTGGATCCTCGAAGGCTTCGTCTCCGGCGTGCCGCGCGAGATCGACGAGACCGCCTTCCTCGACGGCTATTCCTTTCCGCGTTTCTTCATCAAGATCCTGGTGCCCTTGATCGCGAGCGGCATCGGCGTCGCCGCCTTCTTCTGCTTCATGTTCTCCTGGGTCGAACTCCTGCTCGCGCGCACGCTGACCTCGGTGTCGGCCAAGCCGATCGCGGCGATCATGACGCGCACGGTGTCGGCATCGGGCATGGACTGGGGCCTCTTGGCAGCCGCCGGCGTGCTCACCATCATCCCGGGCGCGCTCGTGATCTGGTTCGTCCGCAACTACATCGCGAGCGGTTTCGCGCTCGGTCGCGTCTAAAGGAGGCATCAATGGAATCCATCGCATGGATGGCCTGGACGCTGCCGACGGCGATCTTCTTCGCCGCGCTCGCCTGCACGCTTGCCGTGATGACGTGGCTTGCGGCGGTCTATCCCGAGGCTGAACGCGTCGGTGTGCTCAGTATTCCGACGACGCGCGGCGACCGCCTGTTCATTTCGCTGATATCAGCGGCGGTCATCCACCTTCTCTGGATCGGCTTCTTCGGCACCGATGCGATCGCAACGCTGCCGATCGGCGAGGAGGGCGTCGAAATCTCGCGCCTGTGGCTCGCAAGTGGAATTTCGCTGGTGACGGCCGTGCTCATATTCCGCACGGTCTGAAGCTCGCGAAGGGACGGCCAGGCCCGGGGGCAATCCGGGTCTGTATAAAAGTTTGTCGCTGCAACGGAGGAACAACATGCGACAGTTTAGGAGAAGGAAAGGTCCATTGACGAAGAGCAGTTTTCTGACCATGTCCAGCGTCGCCGCGATTGTCGCGGTGTCGTTCGCCGTCTCGGCGCCGGTCCGCGCCGCCGACGACGCCGTGATCCAGAAGTGGATCGCGGAATTCACGCCCTCGACGCTGTCGAAGGAAGACCAGAAGAAGGAGCTGGAGTGGTTCGCCAAGGCAGCCGAGCCGTTCAAGGGCATGGAGATCAACGTCGTCTCCGAGACCATCACCACCCACGAATATGAATCGCAGACGCTGGCCAAGGCGTTCTCCGAGCTCACCGGCATCAAGCTCAAGCACGACCTCATCCAGGAAGGTGACGTCGTCGAGAAGCTGCAGACCCAGATGCAGTCCGGCAAGAACGTCTACGACGGCTGGATCAACGACTCCGACCTGATCGGCACGCATTTCCGCTACGGCCAGACCGTCGTGCTGTCAGACTACATGACGGGCGAGGGCAAGGACGTCACCGACCCCATGCTCGACGTCAACGACTTCATCGGCAAGTCGTTCACGACCGGCCCCGACGGCAAGCTCTATCAGCTGCCCGACCAGCAGTTCGCGAACCTCTATTGGTTCCGCTACGACTGGTTCACCAACGCTGACTACAAGGCCAAGTTCAAGGCCAAATATGGCTACGAGCTCGGCGTGCCCGTGAACTGGTCCGCCTATGAGGACATCGCCGAGTTCTTCACCAACGACATCAAGGAGATCAACGGCGTCAAGGTCTACGGCCATATGGACTATGGCAAGAAGGACCCCTCGCTCGGATGGCGTTTCACCGACGCCTGGCTCTCGATGGCCGGCAACGGTGACAAGGGCATTCCGAACGGCCTGCCGGTCGACGAATGGGGCATCCGCATGGAAGGCTGCCGCCCGGTCGGCTCGTCGGTGGAACGTGGTGGCGACACCAACGGTCCGGCCGCGGTCTACTCGATCACCAAATATCTCGACTGGCTGAAGAAGTACGCACCGCCGCAGGCCCAGGGCATGACGTTCTCCGAGGCAGGTCCGGTGCCGGCGCAGGGCAACATCGCCCAGCAGATGTTCTGGTACACCGCCTTCACCGCCGACATGGTGAAGCCGGGCATCGCCGTGATGAACGCGGACGGTACGCCGAAATGGCGTATGGCGCCCTCGCCGCACGGTTCGTACTGGAAGGAAGGCATGAAGCTCGGCTATCAGGACGCCGGCTCCGTGACGCTGCTCAAGTCGACCCCGGCGGATCGCCGCAAGGCAGCCTGGCTCTATCTCCAGTTCATCATCTCCAAGTCGGTGAGCCTGAAGAAGAGCCATGTCGGTCTCACCTTCATCCGTGAATCCGACATCTGGGACAAGTCGTTCACCGAGCGCGCGCCGAAGCTCGGCGGCCTGATCGAGTTCTACCGCTCGCCCGCGCGCGTGCAGTGGACCCCGACCGGCAACAACGTGCCCGACTATCCGAAGCTCGCGCAGCTGTGGTGGCAGAACATCGGCGATGCGTCGTCCGGTGCGAAGACGCCACAAGCCGCGATGGATGCCCTCGCGGCGGCTCAGGACTCCGTCATGGAGCGCCTGGAGAAGTCCGGCGTGCAGGGCGCCTGCGGTCCGAAGCTCCACAAGAAGGAGAAGCCGGAATACTGGTTCGCGAAGGCCGAGAAGGACGGCACCATCGCGCCCCAGCGCAAGCTCGCCAACGAGAAGCCGAAGGGCGAGACGGTCGACTACGACACCCTGATCAAGTCGTGGCCGGCCACTCCCCCGAAGCGCGCGGAAGCGAAGTAAGCGGCGCGTAGCGTCATCAAATGCGAAAGGCCGGGAGCGATCCCGGCCTTTTTCTTTTTCGGTGAGTTCGTTGCGCTGTCTCCCCGCCGTCATTGCGAGCGCAGCGAAGCAATCCAGAGTCTCTCCGCAGAGGCAGTCTGGATTGCTTCGTCGCCAGCGCAAAATTGCTTCGCAATTTGTCGCGGGCTCCTCGCAATGACGGAGGAGAGAGCGGAAGTCACTCCGCCGGCTCGGCCGCCAGCGTCGGGTAGTCCGTGTAGCCCTTCGCGCCGCCGCCGTAGAACGTGGTCTTGTCCCAGTCGTTCAGCGCTACGCCCTGCTTCAGCCGCTCGACGAGGTCGGGGTTGGAGATGAACGGCTTGCCGAAGGCGATCAGATCGGCGGCGTTCGCGTCCAGCACCTTGCTGGCGAGATCGAAATCATAGCCGTTGTTGGCGATGTAGGCGCCGGAGAAGCGCTTGCGCAAGGACGCGTAGTCGAACGGCGCAATGTCGCGCGGCCCGCCGGTCGCGCCTTCGACGACATGGAGATAGACCGGCTTGAGCGCGCTGAGGCCGTCGACGATATGGTCGTACAGGGCCTGCGGATTGGAATCCGAGATGTCGTTGGCCGGCGTCACCGGCGAGATGCGGATGCCGGTGCGGTCAGTGCCGGCTTCGGCCACGACGGCCTTGGAGACCTCCAGCATCAGCCGGGCGCGGTTCTCGATAGAGCCGCCATAGGCATCCGTGCGCTTGTTGGTGCCGTCCTTGGCGAACTGCTCGAGCAGGTAGCCGTTGGCACCGTGGATCTCGACGCCGTCGAAGCCGGCCTCGAGCGCATTCTTCGTCGCGCGCTTGAAGTCGTCGATGATTCCCGGAATCTCGGAAAGCGCGAGCGCGCGCGGCTCGGAGACGTCGGCGAAGGTGCCGTTCACGAAAGTCTTGCCCTTGGCGCGGATCGCGCTCGGTGCCACCGGGGCTGCACCGCCGGCCTGCAGATCGACATGCGAGATGCGGCCGACATGCCAGAGCTGGATGAAGATCTTGCCGCCACGCTCATGCACGCGATCGGTGACCTTGCGCCAGCCGGCGACCTGCTCCTTGCTGTAGATGCCGGGGGTGTCCTGGTAGCCTTGCCCTTGCTGCGAGACCTGGCTCGCTTCGGTGATCAGAAGCCCTGCGGTGGCGCGCTGACCGTAATAGTCGGCGGCGAGCGGGCTGGGCACGAATGTGCCGGGCGCGGCGCGGTTGCGCGTCAGCGGCGCCATCACGAAACGGTTCGCAAGCGTGATCGGACCGAGCTTATAGGTCTCAAACAATTTGGTTGGACGGCTCATTGGCAATGTTTCCAGCGGTGAGAGGTGTGGAACAGTTGTGCATCGCGACATCAGGCGCAAGAGTGGAGCCATACTCAAAGTGCAGCCTAGCCACGCGGCAACGCCGCGTAGCATAATTCATGTGCAATTTCGGCCGCGGCAGGAGAATTCCGCTGCGCGGCCGTGCGATTTGGCAAATCAGTTCGCGCCCATGAAATCGCGCTTGCCGATCTCGACGCCGTTGTGGCGCAAAATGCCGTGGGCGGTCGCGCAGTGGAAATAGAAGTTCGGCAGCGAGAACGCGCTCAGGAATTGCTGGCCATTCATCGTGATGGATTTGTCCGGTCCGGCCGGGAAGGTGACGTCTTTGGTATCGGCGCCCTCGAACTGCTCCGGCTTGAACGACTTCACGTAGTCGATCGTCTTCGCCAGCCGCTGCTTCAATTCCGCGAAGCTGGTCTCGGTGTCGGGCGTCGAGGGCACCTCGCTGTGCGTCAGCCGCGCGCAGCCCTTGGCGGCGAAATCGCTGACGAGCTGGACCTGCTTCGACAGTGGCAGCATGTCCGGAAAGAGGCGCGAGCCGAGCAGGACGCTGGGGTCGATCTTCCTGGCCGCGCAATGCGCCTCGGCTTTGGTGAGCAGCCCGGTCACGCTGTTCAGCATTTGCAAATAGGCGGGGACGACCGCGTCGTAGAAGGACATGTGATGCTCGCTTGTGAATGGGAAATCTCAGGAGAAAACCTGAGCCACTCACATGGGAGCCTCATGGAAAAATACAATCGCGGGGACTGCTTGTGCAGTGCGAAAATTCTACCGCGCCGTCGCCTGGGGCTGTGCCAGCGCTGTGCCGCCGCGCATGCGGGCCAAGAGCTCGGCGGTCGGCCAGGAATCCGCAGGCAGGCCGTATTTGACCTGCATCGCCTTCACGGCGGCCCGGCTCTGCTGGCCCAGCACGCCGTCGACCTTGCCGACATTGAAGCCGGCGCGCACCAGCAGCTGCTGCAATTCCTTGAGTTCGTTGAAAGGTAATTGCGCGACCGGCGCCGGTGGCTTGCGCATCGGCGCGGCACCGGCAATGCGCGAGGCGAGATAGCCCGCGGTGGTCGAATAGATCAGCGAATTATTCCACTCGGTGTAGGCCGCGAAATTCGCATAGGCCATGAAGGCCGGCCCAAAGCGCCCCATCGGCAGCAGCACGGACGCCGGCAGATTGTCGTTCGGCAAGGGACGGCCGTCGGGATAGGTGACGCCGAGCTGCGCCCATGTCGAGCGCGGCTCCTTCACCGTGAGATCAGTCTTGTCCCACGGCAGGTTCGGCGGCACCTTGATCTCCTCCAGCCACGGCTCGCCGCGCCGCCACTTCAAGCCGTTGGCGATGTAGTTCGCGGTCGAGCCGATCACGTCGGCAGGCGAGCGCAACAGGTCGCGCCGTCCGTCGCCGTCATAGTCGACAGCGTAGTTGACGTAATGCACGGGCAGGAACTGGGTCTGCCCGAGCTCGCCGGCCCAGGAGCCGATCATCTCGTCGGGATGCAGGTCGCCGCGGTCGATGATCTTCAGCGCGGCGATGGTCTCGCCCACGAACATCTCGGAGCGGCGGCAATCATAGGCGAGCGACACCAGCGATTTCAGCGTCGGCAGATTGCCCATGTTGGCGCCGAAATCGCTCTCCAGTCCCCAGAACGCGGCGATCACCGCCGGCGGCACGCCATATTCCTTCTCGGCGCGCGCGAAGGCGGCAGCGTATTGCTTGATGTGCTGCTGGCCGTTCTGCATCCGATAGGGCGCGGCCATGCGTCCCGCGAATTCGGTGAAGAGCTGGCCGAACACGCGCTGGCCGCGGTCGCGGTTGACGATGCCCTGGTCGTAGACGAGATAGGGCGAGGTCTCCGCGATCGTCCGCTGCGACACGCCGGCAGCCACCGCCTGTTGCTTCACGTCGGCCAGGAAGCGATCGAAACTCGCGCCGTTGTGGCATGAGGCGGCGCGGGGCGAGGGCGCCTTGGGCGCTGCGGGCTTGGCGGGCGGTGGAAGCATTTGGGCGGAGGCGGAGGCGGCGCATGCGAGAAGCGCGACGGCCGCGATCAGAAATCGGGTCTGGACCATAGGGGTTCCGGCGGGGAGGGCAGGCGTGGATTCGCCCGAAGTTTAGGTGAAGTGATGGCCTCGGGCCATCCCTTCATGCTCTGCCAGCGCAGGAACGCAAGCGGATGTTGTGCGGGACCTAGCCGAACAGCCGCATCAGCAGAGCTTTCCCGACCGGGAGCGCCCTGACGCCCTGGAAGGCGCGAACATATTCGCCGGCATAGAACGCCCTGATCGCATGCACGCGCGTATCCATGCCTTCCTCGAACCGCACGGCGAAGCCGTCCGTGGTCCGCCGCACCACGATGGCCGCGATCGGGCGGCCATAGATCCGGCATTCGATCGTGCTGCCCGGTGCCGGCGGATCAGGATCGATCAGGCGGGCGCCGGTGATGGAGATGTCGGCGAGACGCGCGAGATGCGACCTGCCGTCCTGGCGCAGCAGGACCGGTTCATTGCGATTGAACCGCTCAGCCTTGCGCTTGCGCGGCTGCTCGATGCAGACGAAGCAGACCACGGTGAGGATGAGCGCGTTGTAGAGGCTCCAGGCCAGCGCCAGTCCGCCATACGCGATGTTCTCGCCGCGCAGATGCAGAATGAAGGCATAGGCGATGGCCGCGAGCGTGATGAAAAGTGCGCAGCCATAGATCCGCAGCAGCGGCCATTCGACGAAGCGCCTGTCGCGGTCGCCGCCTTTCGCGGTGACCTTGAACTTGTGTCCTTTCGGCTTCAGCAATCCGGTCGTCACCGCCTTGAGCACGGCGGGCGCGGCGATGAGCTGCGAGACGTCGGTCATCATCGCGAGCGAGCGACCGCGCGACAGCCACGCCATGCTGAGCCCGTTCCAGACATAGAATGGCAGAAAGACGCGCAACAGCTCGGTGAGATCGGCCCGGACCGCCTTGATGCCGAACAGCAGGAACAGCCAGGGCACCACCAGCCCCGCCACCTTCGAGGTGTAGACCGCGGACCAGCTCATGAAGGCGTCGACCAGCGAGAGCCGGTCGATGAAGGACAGCTTCGAACTCCGCGAGAGCGGTCCGCTGCGGCCGCGCACGATTTGCATCAAGCCGAGGCACCAGCGGGCGCGCTGCGTGATGTACTCCTTCAGCCCTTCCGGCGCGAGCCCGATTGTCAGGCGCTCATTGAGATAGATCGTGTTGAGGCCGTATTCCCTAAGGCGCAGCGTGACGAGATAGTCCTCGGTCACGGAATCGGTCGGAAACCCGCCGATCTGCACCAGCCCTGAATAGCGAATGAGGGACGAGGTGCCGCAGCAGAATGCGACGCCCCAGGCGTCCTTGGCCGGCAGCAGGATGTCGAAGAAGAAGCGTTGCTCGTCAGGCCAGACGTCGGTCGCGGCAAGGTTGGTCTGGATCGGGTCCGGATTGATGAAGTGCTGCGGCGTCTGCACCACGCCGACCGAAGCGTCATCCATGAGCGAGATGGTGCGTGCGAGGAAGTCGGGTCGCGGCACGAAGTCCGCATCGAGAATGGCGACGAATTCCGGCCGCTCCGGCAGCGCGCCGACGTGCTTGAGCGCGTGATTGATGTTGCCGGCCTTGGCGTGGTGGTTGTCGGGCCGCGTCAGATAATGGCAGCCGAGCTCGCCCGAAAGGCGCCGCAGCCACGGCCGCCTGCCGTCGTCGAGCACCCAGACGCGGTAATTGCCATACGCTATGCCGGTCGCGCCGATCATCGTGCGCTCGAGGATCGATCGCTCCTCGTTGTAGGTGCAGATGAAGACGTCGATCAGCGGCGCGCGCAGATCGCTGGCGCGGCCATCGATCCTCGCTGTGCCGGTGCGGTCGCGCGTCCGGCTCAGGAACAGCAGCGACAACGCGACCGCGATCAGCGAGGCCGCTTCCAGCAGCATGAAGGGATAGCCGATCACCGCATCCGCAGTCAGACGCAGCGGCGGAAGCGTCGACGTGATCCGCCAATGGAGATAACGCAGCAGCAAGGCCACCGTCACGATGGCCAGCAACGCGCGGGCCATCGTGCTGTCGCGCCGGAGCAGCGGCACGATCGCCATGAAGGCGCCGAGCGCGATCAGGCCGGGCGTCAGCGCCATCATCACGGCGCGGTCTCGTGCCGGGCAAACACGACACGGCCGGTGCGTCCGACGGTGCAGGCGCGGGCCGCGGCATCGCGCGATGCCACGGTCACGCGATAGGGCTCCTTGCTCAGTGCATCCGGATTGATGGCGAGATTGGCGGGCGCACCGGCGGCGCCGGTCAGGTTGACCACGGTGCCGGAGATCGGATCGCCGCCGTCATTCGGCTCGAACGTGGCGCGATCGCCGAGCTGCAGGCGGTTATAGACGCTCTCGGTGACGTTGGCGGTGATGACGGCGCCGCTGCAATCGAGCACCTTGAGCAGGGGCTGGCCGGCCTGCACGTCCTCACCGGGTGAGGTCATCATCTCCCAGACAGGTCCCGTGACGGGTGTCGTGATGTTGGCTTCGGACAGATCGGCGAAGCGGACCTCCTCGACGATGATTTCGTTGGCGAGCCAGGCGATCTCGGTGTCGATGCGCGCTAGATCGGCTTCGAGGTCGCCGGCCCGCTGACGCATCTCCTCCTCGCGCTGCACCGAGCTTGGCCGGTCATTGTAACTGTCGCCGAGGAACGAGCCGTTCCGCGCCGCGGTGAGCTCGACCTTGGCGGCGTCCAGGCGCTTGCGCGCGCCGAGCTCGGTTTGCTGTGACACGGAGAGCTCGCGCGTCAGCCGCGCCAGCTCGACGGTCGAGACATTGCCGGACTTGGCTAGCGAGGATGCGCGTTCGACGGCGGCACTGGCTTCGTCCCGCCGCGCCGCCGCCGCCTCGATCGAGGTCTGGATCTCGGCGATGCGGGCCTCGAGCTGGAGCACGCGTCCGTCACGGAACTGGGCCGCCTGCCGCGCCAGGTCCTTTTGCGCGGCCTGCGCCGAGGCGAGCTTGGCGGCAAGGCTCGGCCGCTCGTTCTCCAGGCGCGATTTCTGCCGCCGGAGATCATCGAGCCGGGTGCGATCGCCGCGCGAGTTGACGACGCGCAAGACGACGGTTCCGGCATCTAACCTGGCCTGATCGGTCAGGCGCTGGACGGCCGAGACGCGGCCACCGATGGGTGTGCGCAACGTGACGAGGCGGGAATTCAGCACGGCCTCGACGCTCGAATATTCCCAGATCGCGCGCAGCGGCAGCCAGCCAAATACGGCGAGGATGGCAAGTCCGATGGCAATCTTGGCGCCGCGCCGCAGGTGCGGCCACCGACGCCCTGGTTCCGGCGCCGTCTGCACATCGGACGCGCGCTCGGGCTCGTCATGGGCGAACAGCTGCTCATGCAGCGCCTCCTGCAGGCCCTTCGCGTCAGTCTTGCTCTCGCTGGGGGAGGAGGCGGATGCGGGGTCGACAGAGGCGGCGCGTGAGCGGTCCATCATGACGATCACCTTGCTGACGAGATGCCAACGGAACCGGTCAATGCACAAGAACCGTGCGACGTGCCCGGCTACCGCGGATTAAGCCGACGCTGCGCTTTCCAGGTTGCTAAGTGTCCACGTGTGTTTTTGCGTAAATCCCCGTCAAGGTTTAGCGGCGGCGGAAAGGCTGGCCGGACTGCCATGGATCTGCGGCCCGGCGACGCACGAACCTTGCGGTCGTCGGCGGCATCCATACTTCGGGGGAGCCGGCCAGAGGCTCGCCCGCGGCCGGTCCCAGGAGACGGCCATGAACTATCTTCGTACCGCAATGCTGCTCGCAGGCCTGACCGCCCTGTTCATGGGCGTCGGCTATCTGATCGGGGGCGCCTCCGGCGCCATGATCGCACTCGTCATTGCCGCGGCGACCAATCTTTTCACGTACTGGAACTCCGACCGCATGGTGCTCTCGATGTACGGCGCCCATGAGGTCGACCGCAGAAGCGCACCGGAACTGGTCGGGCTCGTCGCCGAGCTTGCGGGCCGCGCGGCCTTGCCGATGCCGCGCGTGTTCCTGATGGATGAGCCGCAGCCCAACGCGTTCGCGACCGGACGAAACCCGGAAAATGCCGCAGTTGCCGTCACCACCGGCCTGATGAACCAGCTCAGCCGCGAGGAGCTCGCCGGCGTGATCGCGCACGAGCTCGCGCATATCAAGCATCACGACACGCTGCTGATGACCATCACCGCGACCATTGCGGGCGCGATCTCCATGCTCGCGCAGTTCGGCATGTTCTTCGGCGGCAATCGCGACAACAACAATGGTCTCGGCATCGTCGGCTCGATCCTGATGATGATCCTCGCTCCGCTCGGCGCCATGCTGGTGCAGATGGCGATCAGCCGGACCCGCGAATATGCCGCGGACAACCTCGGTGCGCGCATCGCGGGACAACCGATGTGGCTGGCCTCCGCGCTGGTGAAGATCGAGGGCGCCGCGCATCAGGTGCCGAACTATGAGGCCGAGCGAAATCCCGCGACCGCGCACATGTTCATCATCAACCCGTTGTCGGGCCACGGTGTTGACAATCTGTTCGCCACCCACCCCTCGACCCAGAACCGCATCGCCGCGCTGCGCGAGCTCGCCGCCGAGCTCGGCACGCAGGCGGCGCCGTCGGTCGGAGCCAACGAGAACTATCCGCCCCGGGGCCCGTGGGGCCGCTCGTCTTCGCGCGGCCCTTGGGGCTGACGCGAAACCGCCTGGAATTTGCATCCCGCTTTGTGACCTGGCGCACACAGGATGGCCGGAGCCGGTGTTAACACCCCGGTGAGACCAATTCTTCGAAAGGGGATGCGTGGCCGGCCCAATGCCGACCACCGTCGAAGATGACCAGAACTGCCGTACCATTGCTGATCGTCCTGTGCGTACTTGTCGGCCTGTCCACGCACATGGTCGTCAATTGCGGTGACGAGGACGATCCCGACATCTGCTCGGCCGTGATCGGCTTCTCGCCGCTGCGCGGCTCGCTGATCGCCTTTGCCTATGAGGGGCGCGGACGGATCGCGCTGCGCCATGGCGACTTCAGGCGGGCGATGGCCGATTTCGACGAGGCCATTCACCTCAATCCCAACCGTGCCTCGCTCTATCGCGAGCGCGCGCTCGCTCGTCGTCAGAACGGCGACCTCGCGCTCGCCATCGCCGACTATGACGAGGCGATCGCGCATGATCCCAAGCTCGCTGCGCCCTATCACCAGCGCGGTCTCGCGCTCGCCGCCACCGGCGATCTCGATCGCGCCATCCTGAGTTACAACACGGCGATCCGCCTCGATCCCTCGGATGCCGTGGCCCGCCTCGACCGCGGCCTGGCGTTCCTCGCCCGCGGCCAGGCCGACGACGCGCGCGCCGATTTCGAGGCGGCGCTGGCGTTGCCCGTCGGCAAGGACGGCCGCGCGCACGAGACTGCGCGCGCAAAGCTGGTCGAGCTCGCGAGCGCCGAGCCGACGCAAGTCGCCGAGCCGCGAAGGTGAAGGGGTCTGGAGCAGCGTTGGCCGCCTGCAGTTCCTCGCTCCGCGTCGGAGAGGGGTGGTTCGCCCTAAAGCGGCGAGACGGGGGACGGATGCGGCCGATAACCCAGTCGCGGCCGCTCGCGGCGCGCGTTTGAAACCAATCCCCCAGAATTGATTTGGATCAATTCTGATTGCGGCCAGAGTGCAGCCGTGCGGACTTGGAGGAGGTTCCAATGCGGAAATGGGCCTTAACGATTTTGACGGTCAGTATCGCCCTGACAGCAGGGCACGCCCGGGCCCAAAGATACGACCCGGCTTTTCCGGTTTGCCTGTACGTCGTTTCCTTCGGAATGACCCCATACTATCGATGCAGCTACATGACGATGGACCAATGCAGGGCGTCGGCGAACGGTCAGATGTGCGTCCTCAATCCTTCTTACGCTGGTGCGGCGGCCAGAGAAAACAAACGGCGTCAGCATCGTCAAACCTACGCGCCACCTCAGCCGCCGGTCCACTACCGGGCCGCACCGTACAATCAATCATATGAACCGTATTATGGAGCGTCCCAAGGCTACGCGCCGGGCGAGAAGGAACGATTCCTTCAAAGTGTGAGGCGCTACATGTGACGTATGACGGATCGACAGCGTATTGACGCACGCATGCCAGCCCCAGGGCTGGGGTTGCCGCTTCGTACATCGCGGCCGATCCCTATCGCGGAGGACCTTCGGGAGCACGTCGCCCGGATGGCGAGATCGTAAGCGAACATTGCTGCGGTGGAGCGCGAGCCGATTACGCCGGAGACGACAAGAAAAGCCGGACGAGTTCTCCCGGATGACAAGCAGCGCCGGGAGCGGGAAGAGCAACGGCTACTTCGTCTTTTTCGCTTTGGTTTTCTTCGCTGCCTTCTTCTCCGGCTTTTCCTTCGCCTTCTTCTCCACCTTCACCGCAACGGGCGTGTTGGCGGCGATCCGCATCGAGCGCGCGTAGCTGTCGGCGACGTTGTCTGCGGACATCTGCAGGCGCTTGGCGGCGGCGGTGGCCTGCTCCAGGGTGGCCTTGGCCAACATCTTGAAGCGGTCGGCGGTCTCCTTGCTCTTGGCCTTGGCCGCCAGGCCGTTGAAGCGATCCCGCCGCTCCTTGGCGCGGGTCATCAGACCCGTATGCAGCTGTCTGGCCAGTTGCCGGATCACGACATCCAGGTCGGCGTCCGCCATATTCTCTTATCCCCTTCGAAAAACGGTATTGATGCGGGCGGGACTATGCAGATCGGACCCTGCCTTGGCAATTCCCGCCGGAGCGTCATCCGCAGCTTCCAGCTGATCAAAACTAAAAAAGCCGCGCATGTGGCGCGGCTTTTGAACGTTTCAGCGGGACGCCTCACTTCAGCGAGGCAACCGGGCCGTTTGCCGCCGTCGGCTCGGGGTCGAAGCCGAACACGCCGACCAGATATTTGTAATAGTCCGACATCTTCTCCTTGAGCGCCTCGCGCGACTTCGGGTCGTGGAATTCGCTCTTGCCGGAGAGGAAGATGCTGGCGGTCACGGCAAAGAACTCCATCGGGTTCTTCATCGCGTAGGACTCCTTCGGCAGCAGGTCCTTCGACTTGGCCAGGGCGTAATAGGCGATCACCCCCTTGTTGGCATAGCCGTCCGGCAACAGCCGCGCGTGGTAGGCGTGGAGGAGCTCATGCAGCAGCACGGCCTCCTTCTCGTAGCGCAGCATGTCCGGCCGCAGCATGATCACGCCGAGCCCGGAATCGACCGCGAGGTCGACGGCGTTCGGATTGGTCCAGCGCTGCTTGTTCGGGTCCCACACCGTGAGCGTCCGCGGCGCGGTGCGGTGAATCTCCGGCGTGACCCGGCCGTAGCACGCGGTCGCGGCGCCTTCGTCGAGGCAGGCCAGCTCGCTGGCGACGATCGGCACGGTATGGAAGAAGCGCAGCACGCGCGGCGAGAGGCCAGCGCCTTCGACGAGATCGATCTGCTGCTTCAGATTGTCGGTGAGCTTGTCGACGTCCTTGCGGTCGGAATTCTCCGACAGGTCGAACATGTAGCCGCGGTAGCTCTGGAAGCCCGGCGGCAGCGGCTGCGCCGCGCCGGCATCGAGCGATCCGGCATGGGATGGACTGGCGAAGAGCGCGCCGACGATGGTCGCCGTCAGCAGCAACGCAATGCGCATGATGAACCCCCTGATGTCACTTCGCCCGGCAGAATAGGGCACCGGTGTTTGCGAAAAGTGAGTGGGGCAAGACTAAGGCGCCGATGTTGAGGCGTGCTTAACCGTTGGTTGCAGATCGCAAAGGCGGATTAGGAACGGGTTAACCAAGCGTGGATCGGCGTCGCACTTCGGCGTAACATCCGCCTCCGGGCAATAGGTCCCACATCAGACAGCCGGAAGGGAGGATGCCATGTATGCCGCCATCCGTCAGGCCAAGGCGAAGAGCGGGAGCGCTGAGGAACTGGCGCGCCGCATCAAGGACGGTGCCGTCCCGATCATCAGCGACGTCGAGGGTTTCCGCGCCTATTACGTCGTCTATGCCGGCGACGACACGGTCACGGCGATCTCCATCTTCGACAAGTTCGAGCAGGCCGAGGAAGCGAACAAGCGCGCCATTGCCTGGATCGAGAAGGATCTCGGCCCGCTGCTCGCGGGGCACGCGAGCGCGGCTGCGGGGCCGGTGATCGTGCATACATTGGCGTAAGGCGCTGGCACCACGCATTCAACTGTCGCGCCCGGCTTCACCGGGCGATCCAGTACTCCGTGACAGTAATGATGGAGCCGATGGGCCGCGGCGTACTGGATGTCCCGCTTTCGCGGAGCATGAGCGCCGAGTGAGCGGCGCGTGCGTGCCACCAGGCGTGCAGCCTCACAATTCCCGCGCATTCGAGAACGCAAAACTCGACACCCGCCGCGTCGTCTCGTCGAGGATGAGCGTGCGCGTGATCGGCGGCTCGGCGCGCTGGGCGCAGTTTTCGCGCTCGCAAAGGCGGCAATTGACCCCGATCGGCGTGCCCTCGGCCTTCTCGAGGTCCATGCCGGCGGCATAGGTCAGGCGCGCGGCGTGACGGATCTCGCAGCCGAGGCCGATGGCGAAGCGCGGCTGCGGCAACGGGTGCGGCGCGACGGGACGGCGCACCATCTGCGCGATCGAGAAATAACGCGTGCCGTCGGACAGCTCGATCACCTGCTTGAGCAGGCGATCCGGCGTGTCGAAGGTCGAGTGCACGTTCCACAGCGGACAGGTGCCGCCGAACTTCGAGAACGGGAAGGTGCCGGAGGAGAAGCGCTTGGAGACGTTGCCGGCATTGTCGACGCGCAAAAGGAAGAACGGAATGCCGCGCGCATTCGGCCGCTGCAGGGTGGTGAGGCGGTGGCAGACCTGCTCGAAGCCGGAATTGAAGCGCTGCGCCAGCACGTGGATGTCGTAGTTCAGGGCTTCGGCCGCGGCGAGGAACGCCGGGTAGGGCATCATCACGGCAGCCGCAAAGTAGTTGCCAAGCGTGATGCGGAACAGGCGGCGCGGTGCGTCGTCGAGCGGTCCGGCACGGCCGATGATAGTTTCCAGGGCTTGCGCGCATTCGCCTAAGCCAAGCTGGAAGGCGAGCTGGAAGGCGCGGCCGGGAGGATCGACCAGCTCGGAGATCAGCAGCTGGCGGCGGTGGCGATCGAACCGCCGGAGCGTCTCGCGCATCACGTCGACCGGCATGATGCGGGTCTGGATCGAATGCTTTTCGCGCAAGCGCGCCGCGAGCGCCGCATAGAGGCCCTCGGCCGGGACGTTCAACTCGTCGCGAAGAGTCTCCGCGGCCTGCTCCAGCTCCGGAAAATAGTTGCGATTAGCCTCGATCAGCTCGCGCACGCGCTCGACCGGATTGGCCTCGAAGCGCGTGCCGACGTCGCGGTCGGCCATTTGCGCTGCGGCCAGCGTCTCGCCCTGGCGCGCCTCGGTATAGGCGGCGTAGAGCCGCTGCAGTGCATGGGTGACGCCGGGGCAGAGCTCGGCGAGGTCGCGCAGCTCCTGCTTGGGAACATCGATCTGGCGGAACAAGGGATCGGAGAAGATCTCGTTGAGCTCGGCGAAGAAGCGGTCCTCGTCGGCGGTGGCGAGGTCGCGCAAATCGAGGTCATACGTCTCGGCCAGCCGCAGCAGGATTTGCGCCGTCACCGGCCGCTGGTTGCGCTCAATCAGGTTGACGTAACTCGGCGAGATCCCGAGCCCTTCGGCGATCTGGGTCTGCGACAGCCCCAATTGCTGCCGAATCCTCCGGAAACGCGGGCCGACAAAGAGTTTCTTACCGGGATTGGCGGGCATCTCTCAGATCTCCTTGCGCATCAAAGGACAGTTTTGTTGACCTATAAGTTACAAACTTTACAAAATAACATCTGTTACATGTTCTGATGTTACATGACATCACCAATAAGAAACAAGCCGTCTATACGAAGTTTCTGTTTTCGCGTTTATCTCCTGACACGCATCTCGCAATGCACTGTCAAGAATGTCGATGGCCAGCCATCGCCATCGTCAGCGAAAGGATTAGGCACATGAACTACCAACCGCGCGGCATCAGCACCCTTCGGGGCCCGGGTTCGTATCAGGACGAGGTCAAGGCGGCCCAGGCGCTCCTCGAGACCCAGCCGACCTGGAACGGCGTGTCGGCCGAGGCCGTCGCACGCATGCGCCTGCAGAATCGCTTCAAGACCGGCCTCGACGTCGCCCGCTACACTGCGGCGCTGATGCGGGCCGACATGGCCGCCTATGACAAGGACCCGACCAAGTACACCCAGTCGCTGGGCTGCTGGCACGGCTTCATCGCCCAGCAGAAGCTGATCTCGGTCAAGAAGCACTTCGGCGGCAGGACCGACCGCACCTACCTTTACCTCTCGGGCTGGATGATCGCGGCGCTGCGCTCCGAGTTCGGCCCGCTGCCCGACCAGTCGATGCACGAGAAGACCTCGGTGCCGGCGCTGATCGAGGAGCTCTACACCTTCCTGCGTCAGGCGGATTCGCGAGAGCTCAACGACATCTTCCGCCTGCTCGACAAGGCGCGCAAGGAAGGTGACAAGACCCGTGAGAAGGAGCTGATCGCGAAGATCGACAACTTCCAGACCCACGTCGTGCCTGTCATCGCCGACATCGACGCCGGCTTCGGCAACGCCGAGGCGACCTATCTGCTCGCCAAGAAGATGATCGAAGCGGGCGCCTGCGCGCTGCAGATCGAGAATCAGGTCTCGGACGAGAAGCAGTGCGGCCACCAGGACGGCAAGGTCACCGTGCCGCACGAGGTGTTCATCGCGAAGATCCGCGCCTGCCGCCACGCCTTCCTCGAGCTCGGCGTCGAAGACGGCGTTATCGTGACCCGTACCGACTCGCTCGGTGCCGGCCTGACGCAGCAGATCGCCGTCAGCCACAAGCCGGGTGATATCGGCGACCAGTACAACAGCTTCCTGGATTGCGAGGAAATCACCGCGGAGAACGCCCGCAACGGCGACGTCATCATCAACCGCAACGGCAAGATGATGCGTCCGAAGCGGCTGCCCTCCAACCTCTACCAGTTCCGTCCCGGCACTGGCGAAGACCGCTGCGTGCTCGACAGCATCACCTCGCTGCAGAACGGCGCCGACCTGCTCTGGATCGAGACCGAGAAGCCGCATATCGAGCAGATCGCCAAGATGGTCGATCGGATCCGCAAGGTCGTCCCGAACGCCAAGCTGGCCTACAACAATTCGCCGTCCTTCAACTGGACGCTGAACTTCCGCTGGCAGGTCTACGACGCGATGAAGGAAGCCGGCAAGGACGTCAGCAAGTACAACCGTGCCGAGCTGATGAAGCCGGAATACGACGATACGCCGCTGGCGCAGGAAGCCGACGAGCGCATCCGCACCTTCCAGGCGGATTCGGCCAAGCGCGCCGGCATCTTCCACCACCTGATCACGTTGCCGACCTATCACACGGCAGCGCTCTCGACCGACAATCTGGCGAAGGAATATTTCGGCGAGCAGGGCATGCTCGGCTACGTCAAGAACGTGCAGCGCGCGGAGATCCGACAGGGTATCGCCTGCGCCAAGCATCAGAACATGGCCGGCTCCGACATCGGTGACGACCACAAGGAGTACTTCGCGGGCGAAGCTGCCCTGAAGGCGGGCGGCGCCCACAACACCATGAACCAGTTCGGCTAACGCAGCACGCACCGAAACAGGAGACTGACAATGACCAAAGGCAGCAATTTCTGGGTGATCGGCGGCGAGTTCGGCTCGATGAACTTCCACAAGCTCGTGGAAGGCTCGGCCCAGGTCAAAGGTCCGTTCAAGACCCGCAAGGAGGCCGAAGACTGCTGGAAGGAAGTCTCGGAAGAGAGCCGCCACAAGGCCGGTGTCCGCTTCTCGATCGTGGAAGAGCCGTCGCGCGTCTCGGCCTGACGCCCTGACTTAAGAAGACGTCCAAGGACGGATGGTCCCATCCAGGCCCTGCCTGGGTGGGATCGTCTGTTTTTGGCACAGGTGAAACGGCTGTGGGCGCCGTAAGTATCTGGAATTGTGGGGCCTTTGCGGAGGATGTGGTTGCTGATAGGTTAATGGCGGATAGTCGAGGACAAGGCCGACAATGTCAGAGCCCGAAACCAGCGGGATCCATCCCGGCCAGCCGCGCCCGGTGCGGCTGCGCGATGCGCTGCTGCGCGCCCGGATCGAGGCCGCCGACCGGACCGGCGTGGTCGTCGACTTGCGGGACGCCGAGGTGGCGCGTCTGGAGATCCTCAACGATGCGCTCGATCCGCTGTTCGCGCAGGTGCCTGATCGGATCGACCTGTTCGACCGCGGCATCAGCCAGGGCGATACGCCGAGACTGTGGATCGACGTCGTCGCCCACATCGTGATGGGGCGCGACAAGCGGATGTACCGCTTCGTCCAGGACACCCGCTTCGGCCGCATCGTGCTCGCCGAATCGCACGACACCGTCGTGATCGTCGAGGCCGTCACCGACTATGTCGCGCGCCGCATGGTCGAGCGCGAGCACGCGTTGGTGGTACCGCCCGAAGCGAAGCCCGAGGTCGCGCCGCCGCCGCGCCGCTCGCGCCTCTGGCCGTTCGTGTTCGGCTTCGTCCTCGGCGCTGCCGCCTTGTTCGGCGTCGCCGTGGTCGCGGCCTTGCGGAGCTGGTGAGGCGTTCTGCGCCGTCATTGCGAGGAGCTCGCGACAAAATTGCGAAGCAATTTTGCGCTGATGCGACGAAGCAATCCAGGCTGCTTCTGCGGAGAAATTCCTGGATTGTTTCGCTACGCTCGCAATGACAGCGGGTCTAAATCAACCTCACATGCTTGATCTGCCCGATCTGAAATCCTGCCCCGAGGCTCCGCACCGTCTGCTCGCAGCGCCAGCCGGCATTGTCCTTCTCGATCGTGAACAGATTATATGCCGCCGCGGGGGTGCGCCCGTGCGCGAGCGCGGAAGCAGAGGGCACGCCGAGCGCAGGAATGTTGCCGTTGGGGCCATCGAACCACATCGTCGAATGGATATGGTCGTGTCCGTGCAGGATCAGCTCGACGCCGTGGCGCTTGAGCAGCGCCAGCAGCGCGGCCGAATCTGTCATCCGTTTCTGCCGCGCGTGGGACCTCAGGGGATGGTGCACCAGCAGCACGCGGAAGACGTCTTCAGTCGCGAGCCGTTCGAGCACTGTTCCGAGCGAGGCGAGCTGATCGCGCCCGAGCGTGCCGGTCGCCATCAGCGGCAAGGTCGGCACCGCCGTCGACAGGCTGATCAGCGCGAGCGGTCCGCGCCGGCGCACGGACGGAAAACCAATGCTGCCGTCGTCGCCCGCAAGATAGGGGCCAAACGTCTCGCCGAAGCGATGCGAGGTGGCGCGGACATAGGCGTCGTGATTGCCGGGAATCGCAGTGACGCGGTCGGGCGGGCCGACGCCGTCGAGCCAGGCGCGGGCAGGAGCGAACTCGGCTTCCAGTGCCAGGTTGACGAGATCGCCCGTCACTGCGATGTGGTCGGGCGCCTGCGCCTTCATGTCGGCGACCAGCGCGTCGAGCACCTCGCGGCGCTGATACTTGTGGCGGTTGCGCGTCCAGTTGACATAGCCGAGCACGCGCTTGCCCGCGAGCTCGCGCAGCCGCGGCTTCGGCAGGGGCGCTAGGTGCGGATCGGACAGATGGGCGAGCGTGAAGGGGGCCAGCGTGTTGGGAGTCATGGCGCGCGATTGCCTCGCTATTGCTCAGCTGTAATGGCAAGGTCGCGAGGAACGCGCAAGCAGAGCCTGAACCGCGGCGTCGAGGAAGCGTGATGGGAGAACGTCTGAACCGGATCCGACGGAAATGCGAGCCGCTGCTGCGGCGGCTCTTCCACGCCTATTTCCTGATCGTCCGCGGCATGACGCTCGGCGTCCGCGCCGTGGTGCTGGATGCCGACAACCGGGTGTTCCTGGTCCGGCACAGCTACGTCAGCGGCTGGCACCTGCCCGGCGGTGGCGTCGATCACGGCGAGACCATGGAACAGGCGATGCGGCGCGAGCTCAAGGAGGAGGGCGACATCGACCTCACCGGAGCAGCCAGGCTGCACGGCATCTTCCTCAACAGCCACGTCTCCCGCCGCGACCACGTCGCGGTCTATGTGGTCAGGCAGTTCAGGCAGGAATGCGTCCCTGAGCCAAACCGCGAGATCGTCGAATGCGGGTTCTTCGCGATCACGGCGCTGCCCGAGGGGACGACGCGCGGTACGCTGCTGCGGATCGCGGAAGTACTTGACGGCAGCCCCCTGATTGCGACGTGGCGCTGAGGGCGGCCTGTGCTAGGAAGCGGCTGAAAAGGCCGCCATGGACACCGCATGACCTCAATGCAACTTCGCATCGCGGTGCTGGTGCCCTGCTACAATGAGGAAGCGGCGGTCGCGACCGTCATTGCCGATTTCCGCAAGGCGCTCCCCTTGGCCGAGATCTATGTCTACGACAACAATTCGCGCGACCGTACCGCCGCCGCGTGTTCTCACGCCGCTTCGTCAAATCCTTTCCGGTCCTCTCCGACGGATTCGAGATCGAGACCACCATGCTGAAGCTTTATCGCTCGGAGCGGCCGTTGCGCTTCTTCACGGCGATCGGAATCCTGCTGGCGCTGACTTCGGTGATCCTCGCGATCCCGATCGTGATCACCTTCATCGAGACCGGCCTCGTGCCGCGCCTGCCCACCGCCGTGCTGTCGATGGGCTTGATGATCATGGCCCTGCTGTCGGTGTCGTCGGGGCTCGTGCTCGACACGGTGACGCGAGGGCGGCGGGAAATGAAGATGCTGACCTATCTGCCCCAACCGACCTTGAAAAGGAGCTGAACGCCTTCGCTGCCCGATGGACCGCGCTGCGTTCAGGTGCTATCCCGCGATTGCCATGACCGATCTCTCACTGACCATCCTTCCCGAGGCCGCCGGCGACGCCCAGTCGATCGAGCGGCTGCATGAACGCACCTTCGGTCCCGGCCGCTTCGTGCTCAGCGCCTACCGGATTCGCGAGCACGTCGACCATCTGCTCGAACTTTCCTTCACCGCCCGCATCGGCACGCTGCTGGTCGGCTCCGTCAGGCAATTGCCGGTTCTGGTCGGCGACACGCCGGCGCTGCTGCTCGGACCGCTCACGGTCGAGCCGCCGTTCCGCGGCCGCGGTGTCGGCCGTCTGTTGATGGAGCGTGCGCTCAAGGACGCGAAGGCGAAGGGTCACCGTCTCGTGCTGCTGGTCGGCGACGAGCCCTATTACAGCCGCGTCGGCTTCAAGCCGGTCCCGAAGGGCCGCGTCACCATGCCGGGCCCGGTCGACGCCGCGCGCATCCTGGTGTTCGAGCTCGTCGACGGCGCCTTCGAGGGCGTATCGGGCCCGGTGGGTCCCGACTGGAGCAAGGCGCGGCGGTAGCTGCAGCGCGTGCGGAGACGTAGCCCGGATGAGCGTAGCGACATCCGGAAATCGTGTCGTCGCAGATGCACTGCCCCGGATATCGCTACGCTCTCATCCGGGCTACGACGCTAAAAATTGGATCGTCGTAAATTAAATCTGGAATGGACGTTATAGATGGGCGCGCAACGGCGAGCGACCTTGCGTTGGGCTCCGTACAATTGCGGGCGACGCTCGCCGTCGGTTGCGCATACTTGCGCCAGTTGCGTTCCAAATGCGGTTTGAAGCCCTAACGAAAGTCCATCGCGCAGCGCAGGAAAAATTAGTTCTGCGATATAATTATAATGACTCGGCGGTAAAAATTTAAATAGGCTGGGAAAGTAGAAAATTAAAAAAATAAATGGGAGGAATAGAGAGAATGGAAACCGTACGTCGCTTGCGCGCAATGGCGGCACTGTGCCGGCAGACTGCAGCGCATCGTCCCGATCGAAGCTGGAAGCTGCTCGCGGAAGCTGAGTATTGGGACCATTTGGCCAATGATGCACTTCCCGATTGTCTTGAACAGGGAACAGATAGTTCGCTCCAACCAGTCGGAGACGATCCGGGTATGGCGCAATCACCGGCCGGTATGGTGGTGAATGCTGTTCCTGTAGGCGGCCCGGTCATCGCCTGATCATGCCAACGGTTTCCATTCCCTCCGGGTTCAGGGAATCATCTCCATCTTTGGCACTCCTCTTGCTGCGCTATGTGCAGACCACGGCCCCGCAGCGGGCTGCCTTGGATTGGGGCGATCACATGCAGCCAACGCGCCGCAGCGGCGCAAACGCAAGCCGGCAAGGCCGAGATCAAAGCGAGGCGTCCCGGCCGAAGATGCAGCTGCATCTCCGACCGGCTTGCCGCGTGAGGTCAGAACTTGAAGTTCGCAAACGCCCGCACGCCGATGCCGGGCATCAACACCTCGTCCTTGGTGTAGGACACCGAGTTGCGGATGTTCTCGTTGAGGAGATTGTTGCCGACGATGCCGGCCATCATCTCGCGGGCGCCGAACCAGTTGCGGTCGAGCCTGGTCTTGTAGCTGACCTCGGCCTTCAACAGATTATAACCCGCCGTCGGCGTCTCCGCGATCACGGCGACGTTGTTCTGCGCGAAGGCGTGCAGCAGGTTGACGCGCATCAGCCAGTTGTCGTCGCGCCAGAACACGCCGCCGCCCATCCGCATGGGCGGAATCCGGGGCACGTTGGTGCCGTCGCTGAAGGTGGCGCGGACGAAGTCGAACTGGTTCTCGATGCCCCAGATGCCGCCCTGGAAGGCGCCGACGTCGAGCTGCGACTGGAATTCGCCGCCGCGGAAGTTCGCATTGCGTTGCGAGTAGACCGCCTGGTTGAGCTCGGCGCCCGGCGCGCCGCAGGATGCAAAGTCATCGTCGCAGGACATGCCGGTGAGGCGGCGATAGATGAAATTGTCGAAATGCGTGTAGTAGACCGTCGCCTCGAAGCGGAACGGCCCCGTCGCCCTGCGCACGCCGAGCTCGACCGACTTCGCGGTCTCGATGGTGAGGTTCGGATTGCCGATGTCGAACGTCGCAGTCGCATCATGTCCACCACGCGAAAACAGCTCGGCCGCCTTCGGCGCGCGCTCGACATATTGCGCGGTAATGCTGCCGACCATGCCGCCCGGCAGGTCCTGCAACAGGCCGATGCTGCCGCTCTTCGGCGTGAATGACAGATTGCGCGCGATCGCCGCCTGCGGTGCGCCATTGGGCAAATAATCGGCCGGGAAGTCCGGCGTCGTGCCGTGCAGCTCGACATGCTCGATGCGGCCGGCGATCTGCGCCCGCGTCGCCTCCGTGAATTTGAACTCGTTGAAGGCGTAACCGGCAACGCGCGTGCTGTTATTCGGGTCCCACAGGCCGTTGAACAACGTGCCGGGATTGTCCGGGCTGGACGCGCTCAATTCCTGATGGCCGACCTGGAAGCCCAGCGCCGTCGTCACCTCGGCGAAGCGGGCGTTGAACGGCATCAGCTGTACCTCGGTGCGGATCTCCTGCTCCTTGTTGGTGAAGGTCTGGCGTATGCCGGCGCTGTTGAGGTCGGCGGGATCGGCAAGGCCGATCTCGTTGTGGCGGTAGTCGGTCGCGCCGGCCCAGAAGCGGACGGTGTCAATCGCGGTCGCGTCGGGATGGTACTCGCCCTTGACGTTGATCTTGGTCTGGTGGCCGTCGATCCGCGTTTGGTGGTCGGCGCCGTCGATGCCGGGGATGTGGTAGAGCGAGTCGTTCTGCGTGATCGACGCACCGATATAGCCGCCCTGGAAGAAGTAGGAGCCGCCGATCGAGGCACCGTCCGAACGCGTCGCCGAGTTCGGCTGGCGGCCATTCACCGGCCGCGTCTGGTCGAAGAGATACGGATAGCTCGGAATGCTGTAGTCCGAGGTCGTGCGGCCATAGGCGTCGGCATGGAAGGCAAAATTGCCGCCGCCGGTGTCGAGCAGCACGCCGCTTTCGACGCCGCGGTCGACCGAAGAGAACGCGGTGCGCGTCTCGGCGGTGACGCAAGGCGATGTCGCGGCGCTCGCGAGCGGAGCTTTGGTCGGCATGCCGTAGGTCTGGAACGACGGCGCGCAACTCGGCATCGCGTCCGGGATCCGGTTGTTGGTGGCGCTGACGACGCCGCCGATCGAGGTCGAGCCATAGCGCAGCGCGGCAGGCCCCCGCACCACCTCGATCTGGTTGGTGGCGAGCGGATCGATCGGGACGAAATGATCCTCGCCGAGGTCGGAGGCGCCGCTGGCATTGGTGCCGTTCTCGACGATGCCGACGCGGTTGACATCGAGGCCGCGGATGATCGGCCGGCTGGAGGCGCCCGGCGCGAAGCTCGAGCCGGTGATGCCGGGCTTGGAGAACAGGAGATCGCCGAGCTGGCCGCCGCCCTCGCGGCGGATCTCCTCGTTCGGGACCACGGTGACCGTCGCGAACTGGTTGGTCACGACAGGCAGCACGCCCTGCTGGGGTGCGGCAGGCGCTTGGGCCGCCGGCGTTGCTTCCGCCGCTTGCTCGCGGTTGCGCACCCGCGCGGTCCGCGTGCTGCGGCCCGCGTTGCGGGACGGCACCACCGCTCTGCGCACGATCGGGCTCGGCGCCGTCACGGTGACGGCGGGGATCTCGGTCGACGATTTGTCTTGCGCAGCCGTTTGAGCGAAAGCGGGCGTGGCGGCGGCGCCGAGCAGGAGCAGGCTTGCTCCGCCAAGACGCTGCGCGCGTCGCAATTGAAATGACATGATCCTGATTCCAGCCAGGCCGTCCGCATGATTGTCTGCTGATCGGATACGGCCTGCCGTCGCAGCGCGACGGAATTCGACTTCAACTTCTCCCAGGCGTTCGCCGATGCGCGCGGCTGGGCGTGATCAAACGTTGGAGGTCAGGATGCGGGAGGAGCGCGGGGCTGGAATGCCGTGCCGGCCGATCTCAGATGGATGAATTCGGCATCTAAGGTGCGGTGGAGCAGTTCGATCGCCTGTGGCAGCAGCAGCACCGGCGGCGTTGCCGATACGACGCTGCCCGCCATCGCAATGATGGCGCAGATGGCGCAATTCTCGTCGCCCGGATGCTCCGGGCCGGGGCTTGAGGGCGATTGCTTGTGAACCGCCGTGCGGTCGATCGCAGCAATGCTCTTCGCGCTCGCCTTGGCGCTGTCGGTCTGCTGCAGCGTGGCTTGAGCAAGGGGAGCAGCCTGGGCGAACCAATGGCTGTGGCCGAACGTCAGCGCGAACTGCACCAGCATCGCGAACAACGCGAGCCGGGCGCCGTGCCTGATCTTCGACCGGAACCACTTCATCTGAAAACGCCACCCCCACGCCGGGGCGCCAATCCCAGGACGCCGCGATGTTATAGTGTAACATCGCCAGATCGGTTCACGGATGTCAACGGCGGGCGGATCGGCGCATGCAGACGGCCGACCCGATGTGTCGTTCCGGCAACTAGCGCCCCTCGCGGACCCAGGTCGCGGCGAACGCGCCGAGCAGCAGCAGAAGGCCGATCAGGCCGGCGAAGATCGGCAGCACGCCGACGCCTTTCACCACGCTGGCATCGCGCATCCGCACGCCCATCCAACCGTCGCCGGCAAAGACGCCCACTGAGCGCACCGGCAGGATGCGCGGCAGCTCGACGCTGGCGCCACTCGCCACGCGCACGGCGTTGCCGCCGGTCGCCTGCGTAAGCGGCTTCAACGTCTCGGTGGTGGAGGTGACTTCCGAAAACTCCTTCGGATTGGTCGGGCCGACATTGATCAGCGCCTTTAGCGTGCCGTCGGTGGCCTGCCAGAGGCCGAGCTCGCTCGCCGGCAGGCTGGCGCGCCATTGGCCGGGATCACCGGGGCTCAGCGTCAGATCACGCGACACGCCCGACGGCGAGGTCACGCTCACCGGCTGGACGCTATCGGCCATGGTCTGGCGCACCACGACGAGGTCCTTGCCCTGCACCTGGAGACGCAGCGCCTCCTCGTCGAGATCGGGCTGCTTCATCAGCCAATGTGACATCCGCCTGAGCAGATCGAGATGCGGGCCGCCGCCCTCATAGCCGCGCGCCCACAGCCAGATGTGATCGGACAGCAGCAGCGCGACGCGGCCCTCGCCGAAGCGCGACAGGAACAAGAGCGGCTTGCCGTCCGCCCCCGTCATCACGGGCGGGTTGACGGAATTGCGGGTGTCGACGGTGCGGAAGAACCGGCTCCAGCGCGGCGGCTCGCTCGCGGAGCCTTCCAGGCCACGCGTGACGGGGTGGCGTTTCCCAAGGTCGGACAGATGCGCGTAGAACGGCTTTTCGGTCACGCCGACGGGTTCTGCCGGCAGCACCGAGTCCAGCGGCGTGCGCCAGATGCTGGTGTTGGAGGCATAGTCGGGACCGGCCGACACCAGCACGGCACCGCCTGAACGGACATAGCGGGCCATGTTGTCGAAATAGGGCAGCGGCAGCACGCCCTGGCGGGCATAGCGGTCGAAGATGATCAGCTGGAATTCGTTGATCTTCTGCTGGAACAATTCGCGGGTCGGAAACGCGATCAGCGACAATTCGTTGATCGGCGTGCCGTCCTGTTTCTCCGGCGGACGGAGGATGGTGAAATGCACGAGGTCGACGCTGGCGTCGGACTTGAGCAGATTGCGCCAGGTGCGCTCGCCGGAGTGCGGTTCGCCCGAGACCAGCAGCACGCGCAGCTTGTCGCGCACGCCGTCGATGGCGACGACGGCACGGTTGTTCACCGGCGTCAATTCGCGTTCGAGCGGCGAGGCCTCGATCTCGACGATGTTCGGGCCGGCATGCTTGATGTCGACGTCGACGCTCGCGGCCTGGCCGCTCGAGAGCGTGCGCTCGTTGATGACCTCGCCGTCGCGGCGGACCGTGACCTTGGCGCGCTCGCCGGAGACGCCCTGGTCGTCGAGGCGGTAGCTGATGGTCTGGGGCTGCCCGACGATGCCGAAGCGCGGCGCCGCCGTGATCGCGATGCGGCGGTCGCGCTCGTCCTTCTGTCCGGTGATCAGCGCGTGCACCGGCGCCTGGAAGCCGAGCGCGGCGGCGTTCGCCGGAACGTCGTGGACGCGGCCGTCGGTGATCAGGAATGCGCCGGCGACGCGGTCGACCGGCACGTCCGACAAGGCCGAGGCGAGCGCGCCGAACATTTTGGTGCCGTCGGTCTCGCCATCGGCCTGTCCGGCGTCGACGACGCGGACTTCGAGGCCCTTGATCTTCTTCAGGCTGTCGACCAGCGCCTCCTGCGCTTGCGCGGCCTCGCGGTTGCGATTGCCGAAATTCTGGCTCGGGCTCTTGTCGACGACGACGGCGGCAACCGAGGTGAGGGGATCGCGGTCCTCGCGGGTGAAGGAGGGATTGGAGAGCGCCAGCAGGAACAGCGCCAGCGCGGCGACGCGCACGGCAGCGCCACGTGCGCGCGCGAGCAGCAGCACGAGCGCGACGATGACGATCGCGCCGAGCGCGAGCCAGAGCACGATCGCGGGGACAAGCGGCGTGAACGCGATGCCGTAATTCATGACGAACTTCTATTTGTTGTGAGCATGATCTCGCCGGAAAACCGGCTTCCACTTTTCCGGATCATGCTCATTGCCCCAGCCTTTCGATCAGGGCCGGTGCGTGCACCTGGTCGGCCTTGTAGTTGCCGGTCAGGGTGTACATCACGATGTTGGCGCCGGCGCGGTAGGCGAATTCGCGCTGGCGGGGGTCGCCGCCGGTCACCGGCAGCATGGCCTGGCCGTCGGGCCGCACGGCCCAGGCGCCGGCAAGATCGTTCGAGGTGATGATGATCGGCGAGACGCCGTCGCCGCCGCGCGCCGGCCGCTGTGCGCTGTCCTCGTCCTCGTCGCGCGGCAGGGTCTCGACCCAGGTCTGGCCGGTGGCGAAGCGGCCGGGGAAGTCGCGCAGCAGATAGAACGTCTTGGTCAGCACGTGCTCGCGCGGCACCGGCTCGAGCTCGGGCACGTCGAGCGACGACAGGATCTCGCGCAGCGTCTGCATGCCCGGGGTCTGTGCCGCGCCGTTCGCGCCGGCCGGGGCTTCGATCGCATCGCGCGTGTCGAACAGCACGGTGCCGCCCTGCTTCATGTAGGCGTCGATCCTGTTGATGGCGTCCTGCGGTGGCTTGGGCGCGCCCGGCACGATCGGCCAGTAGATCAGCGGGAAGAAGGCGAGCTCGTCGCGCGCGGGATCGACCCCGACGGGATCGCCGGCCTCGAGCGCGGTGCGCTGGGCCAGGAACAGCGTCAGCCCGTTCATCCCCGCTTTGACGATGGAATCGACATCGGCATTGCCCGTTACGACATAGGCGAGGCGGGTTTGCGATACCGCCTTCATCGCGAACTCGTCGGACGCGCCATCGGCGCGCGCCGGCGTGGGCGCGAGTGCCGGAAGGCCTGCGAGCACGAGCCCGAGTACGATCATCGCAGGCGCGGCGCGGCGGCGCAGCAGCGCGGCGATTCCGCCGCCGAGCACCGCGACGATGATGGCGTCGATCAGAAACAATGCGAGCGCCGTCGACAGCAGCCAGCCGCGCAAGTCGCGCGGCTCGGCATTGGTGTAGGTGGCGTGCCGCGCGCGCAGGCTCGCGGTATTGAGGGCCGCGATACGGTCGGCGCTGGCAAGCGTGTTCACGGCGAGCGGTCCTTCGGCCGGACCATAGAAGCCCGGCGGATGATCGGGTGTGGCGCGGTCGCGATAATCCGCGGGCAGCGGCTTGGCGGTCGCCGGCGGCGGACCGAAGGCGCCGAAACCGTCGAGCATGTGCAGCGGCGCCACTGTTTCAGTGGTCGCTTCGCTCGCAACCCCTGCGCCGGGCTTGGACGTGTAGCCGGACATATCGACGACGCGCCTCAGCATTTCGACGAAGGTGCCGGACATCGGCAGATCCGACCAGCGCATGTCGGCGCTGACGTGGAACAGGCTCACGAGGCCCTTGCCGCGATGCTCGCCGGTCACCAGCGGCGTGCCGTCTTCCAGCGAGGCCCAGCTCTTGGTGGCGAGCACCGCGTCGGGCTCGGCCAGCACCTGGCGGCTCACGGTGACGTCCTTGGGAACCGCGACGCCGGCAAACGGACCGTCGGCGGCGAAGGAGGCCAGATGCTGCGGCTTCTCCCAGGTCAGGCTGCCGCCGAGCGTGCGGCCGCCCTTGCGCAGCTTGACCGGCACGAGATCGTCCTCGGCCTGCGCCAGCCGGGGACCTGCGAACCGCACCAGCACGCCGCCCTGGTCGATCCAGGCATTGACGCGCTCGCGCAGCTCGGGGGCGATGGTGCCGACATCGGCAAGGATGATCATCGGCAGCTTCTGGTCCAGAAATTGTGTGATGCCCTGCTGCGGCGAGCCCTTGTCGGCGAGCCTGACGTCGGCGAACGGCGCCAGCGCGCGGGTGAGGTAGAAGGTCGGCGCCAGCAGCGGCTGTGCGGTCTCGCTGGTCGCGCCCGAAACGATGCCGATGGCGCGGCGGCGCCAGCGCTTGTCGAGCAGCTGCACCGCGCCGGCGGAGCGCTCGCCCGATATCTCCAGCCGCGTGATGTCGTTGCGCAGCTCGACCGGCAGATCGAACGCGGCGTCGGTCTCCTTGTCCTGCGGGCCGAACGTATAACGGGCTTCTCCGATCGGGGAGGCCTTCTGGTCCAGCGCGCGCACGGTGCCGACGGCGATGCCGCTGTCGGTACGCAGCACTTTCACCGTCATCCTGGCGGCGGCGTTCTCGGCCGCAACCAGCGCCAGCGGCGAGGAGGTGCCGCCTTCGAACACGGTCAGGCTGCGATCGCCGATGGTCTTGCCGAGGCCTTGCACGAAGTCCTCGCCGCGGCCGGTATCGACGCCGTCGGACAGCCAGGCGATCTCGCAGTCGCCGGTGGCTTTCAGGAAACGGTCGATCGCGGTCAGCGTCTCGACGCGGTCGATCGAATAGGGTTTTGGTGCGAGCTGGCGCAGCGCGACGCGCGCGGCGCCCGCCGGCATCAGGGTGATGTCGCGGTTCGGCTCGGACAGCGGCACCAGCGCGATGGCGCGGCGGTCGTTGTCGGCGTTGGCAATCAGCTCGTCGGCGGCCCTGATCCTGACGTCCCAGTGCGATGCGGCGCTCCAGCCGTCGTCGAACATGATCATCAGCGGCGCCTTGCTGCCGGCGAGGCCTGTTTGCGGATTCCAGATCGGGCCGGCGGCGGCGAAAATGACGAGCGCCGCCGCCAGGAGCCGCAATGCGGTCAGCCACCATGGCGTCCGCGAGGGCGTCTCTTCCCTTGGCGCAATGTCGAACAGCAGGCGGGTCGGCGGAAACTCGATGCGGCGCGGCCGCGGCGGCATCACGCGCAGCAGCCACCACAGCACCGGAAGGCTGACGAGCCCGATCAGGAGCAGCGGTTCGGTGAATGCGAGCGGCAATCCCATCATGCGGCCGGCCCCGCCTTGATGATCGTGGTGCGGGCACCCGACTTGCTCACCTGCATGCCGGCATGCAGGAACAGCAGCAGTTCGGCGGCGGAGCGATCGGTGGCGTGCGTCGTGAACAGCCAGTCGAGCTTGCCCGTTTCGGCGCGGATCTGGTCGCGATGCAGCGTGAGCCGCGCGGTGTAATCCTGCGCCCAGCTCTCGGCGCGGCCGGCTGTGATCACGCCGAACCCTTCCGGCTCGACGAACTCGACGCGGCCGGAATAGGGGAACGACTCTTCGGCGGGATCGACGATTTGCACCAGCGTGCCGTGCGCGCCCGAGCCGGACAGCCCTGCGAGCGTGGCCCTGATCTCGGAGATCGGCGACCAGAAATCCGACAGCACGATCGTCTCGGCGAGCGCAGCCGGCACGAAGGACGGCGGCAGGCTGAGACGATCGGCATCGTCATGCAGCATTGCCTGCGCCATCTTGTCGATGACGCTGCGGCTCGCCGTCGGCGCCATCAGCCCGGGAATGCCGACCCGTTCGCCGCCGGAGACCAGCAGCTCGGCCAGCGCGAAGGCGACGATCAGCGTGCGTTCGAGCTTGGACTCGCGCGCGGACTTCGAGGCGAACGTCATCGAGGGCGAGCGGTCGGGCCAGATCCAGACCGTGTGCGAGGCTTCCCATTCGAGCTCGCGGACATAGAGATGGTCGTCGCGCGCCGAGCGGCGCCAGTCGACGTTCTGGGCCGGTTCGCCGGAAACGAAACGGCGATATTGCCAGAAATTCTCGCCGGAGCCGGCGCGGCGCCGACCATGCAGGCCGTGGATCACGTTGGCGGCGATGCGGCGGGCTTCGAGCACCAGGCGCGGCAAGGAAGCTGCGAGCGTGCGGCTTTCGCCATCGGCACGTCGGATCGCAATGATCTCCTTCGCCGTGTGCCCGTTCTCCGCTGCCATCAACCGATCCGTGTCTTCAATTGCCGGATCACGTCCGGAATCGTGCGGCCTTCGGCGCGCGCCTGGAACGTCAGCGCCATGCGGTGCTTCAGCACGGGCTCGGCGAGGTCGAGCACGTCGTCGACCGAGGGCGCCAGGCGTCCGTCGATCAGCGCACGCGCGCGCACCGCCAGCATCAAGGATTGGCTGGCGCGCGGGCCGGGGCCCCAGGCGATGAACTTGCCGGCTTCACCGGCGTCCGGACCCGGGCGGGCCGAACGCACCAGCGACAGGATCGCCTCCACGACGGAATCGCCGACCGGCAGGCGGCGGATCAGCCGCTGCGCGGTGATCAGCGCATCCGCGGTCATCGATCCCCTCGCCAGCGTTTCCTCGGCGCCGGTGGTCTCGAACAGGATGCGGCGCTCGGCGTCGCGATCGGGATAGTCGACGTCGATCTCCATCAGGAAGCGGTCGAGCTGCGCTTCGGGCAGCGGATAGGTGCCTTCCTGCTCCAGCGGATTCTGCGTCGCGAGCACGTGGAACGGCTTTGGCAGATCGTGGCGCGCACCGGCGACGGTGATGTGCTGCTCCTGCATCGCCTGCAGCAGCGCCGACTGCGTCCGCGGGCTGGCGCGGTTGATCTCGTCGGCCATCAAGAGCTGCGCGAACACGGGACCGGCAATGAAGCGGAAGGCGCGCCTGCCCGCGGTGCTCTCGTCCAGCACTTCGGCGCCGAGAATGTCCGACGGCATCAGGTCGGGCGTGAACTGGATGCGCTTGGCATCGAGACCGAGCGTGACGCCGAGCGTCTCGACCAGCTTGGTCTTGGCAAGGCCGGGCACGCCGATCAGCAGCGCATGGCCGCCGGAGAGGATGGTGACCAGCGTATTCTCGATCACGCGATCCTGGCCGAAGATGACGGACGCGATCGCCTCTTTCGCCGCGCGGATCTGGCTCGACACCTGTTCGGCCGAACGGACGATCCCGTCCTCGAGTTTCTCGACACTCTCCGCCATTCGCTCGCTCCTTCAGCCTGCCACGCGGCTTGCGTCGTGAAGTCATCGCATCACGCCACGCCGCGTCATCACGCTAGATCATGGGCCCTATGCTAGACTTGCAGGAAGGCCATGTATTCGTTGAATTAACCTATCCCCACCTTATCGGCTTCGGGTTATGTACGGCATCACGAAGTGGCGACCTCCCACACCGGACCAATCCGGGATGGAACCGACCACCAATGCACAACGTAGACCTGCACCAATCGTGCCAACGACAAAGTCAGGGCAAACCATGGCGAACCAAGGGCAAGGCGCCGATCGCGGTCTCGAGGGGCTGACTGCCGCGGCCAAAAGCGCCGCCAATGCCGAAGGCGCCAAAAAGGGCCTGCCTCCGGTGCATCTGTGGAATCCGCCGTTTTGCGGCGATCTCGACATCCGAATCGCTTCCGATGGTACTTGGTTCTACATGGGCACGCCAATCGGGCGTCCCGCACTGGTGCGGCTGTTTTCGACCATCCTGAAGCGCGAGGGCGACAAGCATTTCCTGGTCACGCCGGTGGAGAAGGTCGGCATCCGCGTCGATGACGCGCCGTTCATGGCGGTCGAGATGCTGAGGGATGGCGAGGGCAGCCATCGCGTGCTGCGCTTCCGCACCAATGTCGACGACTGGGTCCCTTGCGATGCCGCGCACCGGCTGCGCTTCGAGCAGGCCAGGGACGGCGGCCTGACGCCATACTTGCATGTCCGCGCCGATCTCTGGGCCAAGGTCACGCGGGCGCTCTATTACGATCTGGTTGACATGGGTGAGGAGCGGATGGTCGATGACCAGCCGATGTTCGGCGTCGAATCATCAGGCGAATTCTTCGCCATGGCCGATGCGGAGCAGGTGAGGGCCGCGCTTTGAACAAGCCTATCTTGAAGGATGATCCGGTCGCGATCGGCGCGGCGGATTTCTTTGCGCGCTCCCGGGCCAAGCTTGATTTCGACGTGCCGGCCGGTCTCTACGATCCCAACATCATACCCGCCTCGGGTGATCCCGGCACCGACAAGATGCTTGAGATCATCGCGCGCGAGCAGCCGGTGCGCCCCGCAGCGGTCCTGATCGCGGTGGTCGACCATCCCGAGCCGACCATCCTGTTGACGCAGCGCTCGGCGCATCTGAACGACCATGCCGGCCAGATCGCCTTTCCCGGCGGCAAGATCGACGCGACCGACTCTTCGCCGCTGGACGCGGCGCTGCGCGAGGCCGAGGAGGAGGTCGGGCTGTCCAGAGACTTCGTCGAGCCGCTCGGCTATCTCGATCTCTACGGCACCGCATTCGGCTTCCGCATCCTGCCGACGGTCGCAAGGGTGCGGCCGGGCTTTTCGCTCACCATCAACCATTCCGAGGTTGATGACGCCTTCGAGGTGCCGCTATCCTTCCTGATGAATCCGGTGAACCATCAGGTGCACAGCAAGGAATTCCGCGGCACGCCGCGCTCCTACTACGCGATGCCGTTCGCGGAACGCTACATCTGGGGTGCGACGGCCGGAATGCTGCGTGTGCTGTATGAGCGGATCTATTCGTCATGATCCGGACGGTTCTGACCGAGATCGGAATCTTCCTCATTCCCTTTGCCGTCTACGCGCTGTTCCTGGCCGCGACGCGCTCCGGCCTGTTCGCGCGTTCGTCCTGGCCGGTTGCGATCGTCGCACGCCTTGCGCTGGCGGCGATCGTGCTTGTCATCGCGGGCCTGATCGGGCTTGCGCACTTCTCCGGCGCGCCGCCGGATTCGACCTACGTTCCCGCCCATATCGAGAACGGCAGGCTCGTGCCCGGCGTGGAAAAATAGGGGCAGCACGATGAGCGCGGAGCCGATACTTGCCGATGCGCCCTGGCTGATCGCAGGCGGGACCGCGCGCGTCCTGCAATTGCTCAATGCTGATGGCGAGGAGGCGCGGGTGGTCGGCGGCGCCGTGCGCAACGCGCTGCTCGGTCTTGTGCCCGGCGACATCGACATCGCGACCACGGCGCGGCCGGAGGAGGTGATGCGGCGCGCCAAGGCTGCCGGCATCAAGAGCGTGCCGACCGGCATCGATCACGGCACCGTCACCCTGGTGATCGACAGCCACCCCTATGAAGTCACCACCCTGCGTGAGGACACCGAGACCTTCGGCCGCAAGGCCAAGGTCGCGTTCGGCCGCGACTGGGTGAAGGACGCCGAGCGGCGCGACTTCACCATGAACGGCCTGTCGGTCGATGCGGCGGGCGTCGTCCACGACCATGTCGGCGGCATCGCGGATGCGAAAGCGCGCCGCGTGCGCTTTATCGGCGATCCCGACCAGCGCATCGCCGAGGATTACTTGCGCATCCTGCGCTTCTTCCGCATTCACGCCGCCTTCGGCGCCGGCGAGCCCGACCGCGACGGCTATCTCGCCTGCATCCGGGGACGAGCGGGCCTCGCCAGCCTGTCGGCCGAGCGGGTGCGGATGGAGATGCTGAAGCTGCTGGTGACATCAGGCACATCCGCGGCCGCGCTGGCCATGGCCGATGGCGGATTGCTGCAGGCGCTGACCGGTGGTGTCGTCTATACCGGTCCGCTGACGACGATGATTGCGATCGAGCGCGAGCTCGGCCTCACCGCGAGCACCACGCGACGCCTCGCCGCGCTGACCGTCGCCGTGACCGAAGATGCCAAGCGCGTCGCCGCGCGCTTGCGGCTCTCCAATGCCGAGACCAAGGCGCTGGATTCGATGGGCCATCGCTGGTGGCGTCTCGCCACCAAGGACGAGGCCAACGCACGGCGGCTGCTCTACCGGCTCGGCGCGGAGCGCTATCACGATCGTGTGTTGCTGGGATGGGCGCGGGCCGGCGGCGACGTCACCTCAATGCGCTGGCGCGCGCTCGCCGAGCTGCCGCAGCGCTGGACCGCGCCGAAATTTCCGTTGAAAGCCGCGGATTTCATCGCGCGAGGCCTCGCCGAAGGACCTGCGCTCGGACATGTGTTGACGCTCGCCGAGGACGCTTGGCTTGCGGCGGATTTTCCCCTAGATGAAGCCGCGCTCGCTTCCATCGCCGATCAAGCTGCGGCCCGCATCAGCCGCGACGAGAGAACGTGACCATCGTCTCAGGCTTCGCCGATATCTCGATTTTCCAGCTCCTGCTGGTAGCAACGATGGCGTTGTTTGCTTCGATCATCGGTGGTCTCGCCGGCTACGGTACCGGCGCCCTGATGCCACTGGTGCTGGTGCCGCTGGTCGGCGCCGAGCCCGTGGTGCCGATCATCGCGATCTCCGCGATGCTCACCAATTCGAGCCGTGCGCTCGCCTATATTCGTTACGCCGACCGCCGCCGCGCGCTGATCGTGCTCGCTTGCGCAGGCGTGACGACGGCGCTCGGCGCTTACGGCTATACGCGCCTCACCAATGCCGGCGCGGCGCTCGTGATCGGCGCCATGCTGATCCTGAGCGTGCCGCTGCGCCGCGTGCTTCGCCGCCGAAAGGTCAAGATCGGAGACAGCGGCCTTGCCGCCGGCTCGGTCGGTTACGGCGTCTTGGTCGGCGGCACCTCCGGCTCCGGCGTGATCCTGCTCTCGCTCTTGATGGCCGCCGGCTTAGAGGGCGCCGCCGTGATCGCGACCGACGCGATGATCTCGCTCGGCACCGGCCTCATCAAGATCTCCGTGTTCGGTCTCGCCGGCGCGGTCACCGCGCAGGTGCTCGCCTTCGCGCTGCTGATCGGCGCGATCGCGATCCCCGGTGCATTCCTGGCAAAAGCCTTCGTCGAGCGGATGCCGGTGCACACCCACACCGTGATCCTCGACGTGGCCGTCATCACCGGCGGGCTGGTGATGATCTCGGCTGCGGTGAGGCAACTGATCGCGTAGATATCCCTGCTCAGCGACGACAATGAATCGCAAGGAATGGTTCGCTCGTCGTTCGTTTTATGGTGGTCAACGCGCCTGTCCGACGGTCGCGGTCTTGTTGGGCTCGCCGTGACTCGCGGTATGCACGTCGCTGTCACCGACCCAGCGTGCAAGCATGATGGCCAGGGCAAACATGAACGCGATGATCGCTATGCGCTGCATGCGATGTAAATGCCGAATGGCCCTACAAGGGTTGCGTTCCCCGCCGTGTCGGAGGTTGTAGGAACCGGTAGGCCGTCCACTATCGGAAGTGCAATCAAGGCAAAAGGAGCTTTGTTCCAAGCGGAGCCTTTCACCGCGCAAGGTGTTGCGGAGAGGAACCAGGGAGATCGGAGCAGGTTGCTTCGTCAACGACATGGGAGGACGCGCATGGATATGAAGGAAGCCTCGGCAATGACGGAAGCGTCTGGGCTGACGAACGAGCCCAGTGCCGTCAAGCAGTCGTCCGGCCGACCGTCGGCCTCGTCGCCGGAAACAACGGGCCGTCGGCCGTCTTCGTCGGACTTCGCGATGAAATGGGCCGACCAGTTGCGCGAGACAACTGTGAAGGCGCCTTTGCGCTCGCTCCTTGTCGCATTTCTTCTTGGCGCCTGGTTCGTGCGCCGGCACTAGGTTGCGAGCCTTCAAGGCGAGACGATCGACGACCTCGAAACTTGCTGGTGATGTGGAGGGGAGGATGAAGCTCTTTGTGATCACGGCGGCCATCCTGCTAGGCGGCATCTCGTTCGCGATTGCGCAGAGTTCAGGAGGCGGTTCGGGTGGTTCGTCATCCGCTGGCGGTGCAACCGGGACTAGCGGCACCAGTGGTTCGACGCTTTCGAATGGGACCACGCTCAACGGAACAGGCGGTTCGCCAGGCCCCAACACGTCCAATGCGAAAAGCCACCGCACCACGGGTGAGAAACTCGGCGCAGCGGCTCCCGATCAGGACGGCGGTGGCTCTCGATCGACGTACAACACTCCAGCTGCAGACGCCGCCGTCCGGCAACTTGGAAACACCAACCCTGGCATCCTGAGCAAGTAGAGCAGTGGGCTCCACGCGCCCTCACGATTTGTTCTGGTTCGCCTCGACATATCGTGCGAAGTTGTCGAGGATCGCCTGCCAACCGCCTTGCTGCTGCTCGACCGAGTGCGTCGGCTCGCTATCGAAGACGACGCGGACGACGATGCCCTTCGGGCCGGGCACGAACTCGATCTCGGCTTTTCGATCGCCAAATACGTATTCGATCCGCTCGTGTTCGACGATTTTCGTGTAGGTGCCGGCGAAGTCAAAGCCCATGCTGCCGTCCTTGGCCTCCATCCGGGACGAGAAGGCACCACCTTCTCGTAGCTCGACGGTAGCCTTGGTCGTATGCCAGTCGTCGGACGCGGTATTCCACGTCACGATGTCGGCCGGCGTCGTATAGGCCTGCCAGACCTGATCGATAGGGGCCGCTACGCTGGTTTCGACGGTGATCCTCATGGGCATTGCTCCAGTTCGATTTCGACAGCTCGAGGTGACGACATCACGTCACGTTTGCAGGGTCCATTGTCGGCACTTCCGAGAAGTGTCCATCCAAGGACGGTCGAGGCCAACTCGTGCCGACATGGTCGAGCCATCAATGCGTCAGAAAAATACAAAAAGAGTGGGTAGTGGGTAGGATGGGTTGAGCCCTTGCGAAACCCATCGTTTCCTTCTGTGGGCGGAGAAGCGGACATCAGGCGCGCCGGAGCCGGGCAGTCCGGATCAGGATGCGGTCGTAGGCGTGCCTACTCTTCGTCCGCGTCGTCTTCTTCTTCGTCCTCCTCCTCTTCCACCTGCACGAGCGCGGCCAGCGGCAGCGTTTCGCGGAAGAGGTCGCCTTCCATGCCCATCCAGAGGCAGAGCACGTCGTTCTCCTTCACCTCCGCGACCGTCAGCGGTTGGCCGCCGGATTTCAGCATCACGACATCGCCGGCTTTCAATTCCATGGATTATTCCTTTCGAGTGATCGACCCGGAAGGGAACCTAGCAAGCGGTCATGACAGGCCGATCACGCAGGCCGGCTACGACGGGAAATTCCGCCGAAGAGTTGGCGGCGCGGAGGGGCCACGAAGTCCTGTTCAAATCAGAAGAGACGTGAGGCATCGATGCTTGAACAACAACCTGATCGCATCACAGCGCGCTGAGAAGGCGGATGCAGGTCACACGGAAGCTTGTCCATCGCGAACGTCGACGATGACATTATGCCCCTGTTTTGCCCGACGCATCAAGCGGATTTCGCAAAATCAGCAAATCCTTGATCTTGCAGCGGCCGGCTACTGTGCATGGGGTTGTTTTTCAGTTTTTGTTTGGCGGCCCCGGTCAGGGCCGGCCCGGTACCAGTTCGGTCAGCGAGCGGATGATGCGGTCGGGCTTCACGGTCGAGCCTTCCGGCAGGCCGTCGCCATGCACGTCGATCCAGATCGAATAGATGCCGAGGCGCTGCGGGGTCACGACTTCCCATTCCAGATTGTCGCCGATCATCCAGGTGTCCTCCGCGGTGACGCCGAGCGCCTCCATCGCGTGCAGATAGGCGCGCTCCTCGGGCTTGCCGAAGCCGTGCTCGCCCTCGATCTGGATGTGGTGGAAGCGGTGCGCCAGCTCGAAGCGTTCGACCTTGGCGCGCTGGGTGTCGGCGGCACCGTTGGTCACCAGCGCGAGCTTGATGCCGAGCGCCTTCAATTCGTCGATCGCTTCATGCGCGCCGGGGAAGACGAACATCTCCTCCTCGCGATAGGCGGTGAAGCGGTCGGCGAGGCGAATGGCGAGCTCGTCGGGCAGGGGGCGATGGCCGGCGGCTGCGAGCGCGGCAAAACCGCCCTTGACCGTCAGGTGCCGCGCCTCGGCGAGCTTCATCCGCCATGCGGCTTCGGCATTGGCCCAGAAGTTTCGCGCGAAGGCGAGCACGGCGGTTGCGACCAGCGCTGGCGGCAGCGGCGCAAGCTCCTCGGCGAATTCGTTCGCAATCGTGTTCCAGGCGATCTCGGGCCGGCCATAGGCCGACAGGATGGTGTCGTCCATGTCGATCAGCATGGCGCGGGGGAGCAGCTTGGAGGCGGGCCGCATCGTCGTCATGGCCATTTCACCTCGGGCGGCATCGACGACAGGATCGACTCGACATTGCCGCCGGTCTTGAGCCCGAAGATGGTGCCGCGATCATAGAGCAGGTTGAACTCGACATAGCGGCCGCGCCGGATCAATTGCTCCTCGCGGTCCGCAGCGGTCCAGGCGCTCGCGAAATTGCGCCTGACGATGTCAGGGTAGATCTTCAGGAAGGCGCGGCCGACATCCTGCGTGAAGGCAAGGTCCGCGTCCCAGTCGCCGCTGTCGTGCCAGTCGTAGAAGATGCCGCCGATGCCGCGCGCCTCTTTGCGGTGCGGCAGGTAGAAATACTCGTCGCACCATGTCTTGTACTTGTCGTAATCGGCAACGCCGCTGTGCTGGTTGCAGGCCTGTTTCATCGCGGCGTGGAAGGCGATGGTGTCGGCGTCCTCCTGCGTCCGCCGACGATCCAGCACCGGCGTGAGATCGGCGCCGCCGCCGAACCAGGCTTTTGTGGTGACGACGAAGCGGGTGTTCATGTGCACCGCGGGCACGCTCGGATTGCGCATATGCGCGATCAGCGAGATGCCGGAGGCCCAGAATTTTGGATCGTCCGCGGCGCCGGGGATCTGGGCCCGAAATTCGGGCGCGAACTCGCCATGCACGGTCGAGCAGTGCACACCGACCTTCTCGAACAGCCGGCCATGCATCATCGACATCACGCCGCCACCTCCGGCCGCGCCGGTATGGTCGGTGCGCTGCCAAGGCGTGCGCTTGAAGCGGCCGGCTGCGCCCGGATAGAGGCTTTGCGGGGCGTCGTCCTCGAGCCGCTCGAAGCTCGCACAGATGTCGTCGCGCAAGGCTTCGAACCAGGCGCGAGCATGGGCCTTGCGGTCTTCGATCGTCGAACTGTCCATCTGCATTCCCGGTCGCGTCCCAAGCGGAGTGTGCCGTAGGGTGGGCAAAGGCGCCCTTGCGCCGTGCCCACGTCTTTTACCGTCATCTCGAAGGGTGGGCACGCTACGCTTTGCCCACCCTACCAACCTGTCCCTATCTGATGCCGAGCGACTTATGCGTCTGTACGCTGAGCCGCCATTGCGGATGGTGCAGGCAATAGTCGATCGCGCGCGCGGTGTTCTCGATGACCTCGGGGCCGTCCATCGGCTGCAGCGAGAAGCGTTCGAAGGCGAGATGCTCGAAGGCTTCAGGCGCGGCGAGGGCCTGCGGATAGACCAGCTTCAGCTCGTGGCCCTGGCGCAGCACCAGCTCGCTGCCGCCCTTGGGGCTGACGCAGATCCAGTCGAGGCCCTCGGGGGCTTCGATCGTGCCGTTGGTCTCGACGCCGATCTCGAAGCCGCGCGCATGCAGCGCCTCGATCAGCGCGGCGTCGACCTGGAGCAGCGGCTCGCCGCCAGTGAGCACCACGTAGCGGTTGGCGGTGGACGCCGTCCATTGCGCGGCAATGGTGTCGGCGAGGTCCGCGGCCGAGGCATAGCGGCCGCCGAGCGTGCCGTCGGTGCCGACGAAATCCGTATCGCAGAATTTGCAGGTGGCCTCGCTGCGGTCCGCCTCGCGCCCGCTCCAGAGATTGCAGCCGGCAAAACGGCAGAACACGGACGCGCGCCCGGCATGGGCGCCTTCGCCTTGCAGGGTCAGGAAGATTTCCTTGACCGCGTAACCCAATGGTCTCTCCTTAAACCTTCAAACTTGCGGGACCCGGATCTGCCGCAGCGCCTCGCCGGCGGCCATCGCCGCGGTCATGGCCACGTTGAGCGACCGCAACCCCGCTTTGATCGGAATCACCAGCCGCGCATCGGCGGCCTCGACCACCGCGTCGGTGACGCCAGCGCTCTCGCGCCCGAATAGCAGGATGTCCGACGTCTGGTAACGGAAATCGCGATAGTCGGTGGCGGCCTTGGTGGTGAACAGCAGCAGGCGGTAGCCATGCGCGGCGCGCCAGTCCTCGAATTTCTCCCAGGAGTCGTGCCTGACGATGCTGACATGCCCGAGGTAATCCATTCCCGCCCGGCGGAACGCGCGGTCGGAGACCGGGAACCCCGCCGGTTCGATGATATGGGCGTCCAGTCCCAGGCAGGCGCAGAGCCTGAGAATCGTGCCGGTGTTCTGAGGGATGTCGGGTTGGAAAAGCGCTATCTGCATCGGTGGCGGCGGTTCGGTTGTGGAGCGGAAATGTCTCAATAAAACATCGCCTGCCCGGGAATTCGTGCATTGCACGCTCCCGCGCCGATAGCGGGCTTGCGCTCGCCCGGCAAGGGTGCCAATAGAACGATTCTGGACTGCTGTTTCGCCTGTTTAGAGGTGGATAAGCGAAGTTCTGCCGCCGCGGGGGGCCGCGGGCGCCGGCAGCCTTTCCGGGGACCTCATGGGCGCCCCCTGGAGCGGTTCCACCGGTCGCATAAGAAGAAAGGGTTGGAATCGTGACGACAGCGTCTTCGGCGGACCATCCGACACGCCGTGATTTCTTATTCGTTGCAACCGGGGCAGCTGCAGCAGTAGGCGGCGCTGCCGCGCTCTGGCCCTTCATCTCCCAAATGAATCCTGACGCCTCGACCATCGCCGCCGGTGCGCCGATCGAGGTCGATCTCAGCCCGGTCGCCGAAGGCCAGGACATCAAGGTGTTCTGGCGCGGCAAGCCGATCTACATCAGCCACCGCACCAAGAAGCAGATCGACGAGGCGCGCGCCGTCAACGTGGCGAGCCTGCCCGATCCGCAGTCCGACGAAGCCCGGGTCAAGTCCGGCCACGAGCAGTGGCTGGTCGTGATCGGCATCTGCACCCATCTCGGCTGCATCCCGATCGCTCATGAAGGCAGCTACGACGGCTTCTTCTGCCCCTGCCATGGTTCGCAGTACGATTCGTCCGGCCGCATCCGCCAGGGGCCCGCGCCCGCAAACCTGCCGGTGCCGCCGTACCAGTTCGTTTCCGACACCAAAATCCAGATCGGCTGAGCTTCGGGCCTTCGTCCGAAGCTTCGCGCCGTCTCGTCGTACTATTTCCTCAGGATCGCATCATGAGCGGACCATCCGACTACCAGCCGAGCAATCCGGCCCTGCAATGGATCGAGCGGCGCCTGCCGATCCTCGGCCTCATGCACTCCTCGTTCGTCGCCTATCCTACCCCGCGCAACCTGAACTATTGGTGGACCTTCGGCGCCATCCTCTCCTTCATGCTGGGGATGCAGATCCTGACCGGCGTGATCCTGGCGATGCACTATACGCCGCATGCCGATCTCGCCTTCAAGTCGGTCGAGCTGATCGTCCGTGACGTGAACTACGGCTGGCTGCTGCGCAACATGCACGCGGTCGGCGCCTCCATGTTCTTCGTCGCGGTCTACGTCCATATGTTCCGTGGCCTCTACTACGGGTCGTACAAGGAGCCGCGCGAGGTGTTGTGGATCCTCGGCGTCATCATCTACCTCCTGATGATGGCGACGGGCTTCATGGGTTACGTGTTGCCGTGGGGCCAGATGAGCTTCTGGGGCGCCACCGTCATCACCAATTTGTTCTCCGCCATTCCCTACGTGGGCGAGAGCGTCGTGACGCTGCTCTGGGGCGGCTATTCGGTCGGCAACCCGACGCTGAACCGCTTCTTCTCGCTGCATTACCTGCTGCCGTTCCTGATCGCGGGCGTCGTCGTGCTCCACGTCTGGGCGCTGCACGTCGCCGGCCAGAACAATCCTGACGGCGTCGAGCCGAAGACGGAAAAGGACACGGTTCCGTTCACGCCGCACGCCACCATCAAGGACATGTTCGGCGTCGCCTGCTTCATGCTGCTCTACGCCTGGTTCATCTTCTACATGCCGAACTATCTCGGCGACGCCGACAACTACATTCCGGCGAACCCGGGCGTGACGCCGCCGCACATCGTGCCGGAATGGTATTACCTGCCGTTCTATGCCATCCTGCGCTCGATCCCGAACAAGCTCGCGGGTGTCATCGCGATGTTCGGGGCGATCATCATCCTGTGCTTCCTGCCCTGGCTGGACGCAGCGAAGACGAAGTCGTCGAAGTATCGCCCGCTCGCCAAGCAGTTCTTCTGGATCTTCGTCGTGGTCTGCATCCTGCTCGGCTATCTCGGCGCACAGCCGCCGGAAGGCATCTACGTCGTTGCCGGCCGGGTCCTGACGGTCTGCTACTTCGCCTACTTCCTGATCGTGCTGCCGCTGCTCTCGCGCATCGAGAAGCCGCGGCCGGTGCCGAACTCGATCTCGGATGCGGTGCTGGCCAAGACCGGCAGCAGGTCGACGCCGATGGTCTCGACCGCGATCATGCTGGCGCTCGCCGGTTCGTTGTTCGCGGGCTCCATCGACAGCGCGAAGGCGTCCGAAGGCAGCGACACGCCTCCGGGCAACAAATGGTCGTTCTCGGGCCCTTTCGGTAAGTTCGACCGGGGCGCGCTGCAGCGCGGCCTGAAAGTCTACAAGGAAGTCTGCTCCAGCTGCCACGGCCTGTCCTACATCGCCTTCCGCAACCTCGCCGAAGCAGGCGGACCAGGCTATTCAGTGGCGCAGGCGGCAGCCTTCGCTTCCGAGTACAAGGTCAAGGACGGCCCGAACGATGCGGGTGACATGTTCGAGCGTGCGGGGCGCCCGGCGGATTATTTCCCGTCACCGTTCCCGAACGAGCAGGCCGCGCGTGCGGCGAACGGCGGCGCCGCGCCGCCCGACCTCTCCCTGATCACCAAGGCGCGCTCGTACAAGCGCGGCTTCCCCTGGTTCATCATCGACTTCTTCAGCCAGTATCAGGAGCAGGGCCCGGACTACGTCGCGGCGGTGCTTCAGGGCTACGAAGACAAGGCGCCGGAAGGTGTGACCATCCCGGAGGGTTCCTACTTCAACAAATACTTCCCCGGCCACGCCATCAAGATGCCGAAGCCGCTGAGCGATGGCCAGGTCACCTTCGACGACGGCTCGCCTGCCACAGTGGCGCAATATGCCAAGGACGTCACCACGTTCCTGATGTGGACCGCCGAGCCGCACATGGAAGCGCGCAAGCGCCTCGGATTCCAGGTCTTCGTGTTCCTGATCCTGTTCGCCGGCCTGATGTACTTCACCAAGAAGAAGGTCTGGGCCAGCTCGCACTGAGCGGCGCGAGACGAGATATAAAGAAGCCCCCGCAAGGGGGCTTTTTTGTTGCGCCCGTGTCCCGGACGCGCGAAGCGCGAGCCGGGATCCAGAACGGTCCTGGCTGGGCCCCGGATCAGCAACGCATCACGCCGCACTGGACGATGCCTCGCATCGCCAGGGCGCGCTGCATTGCATCCGGGGCACGAGAGTGTGTTGTTCGGCGCGATTGCCTATCTGCCGCTCACCGGCCAAAATACCGCCAACCGCTCCCCCAAACTCATCGGAGGACACCATGGGAACCGCCATCACCTTCAAGCGCCCGGACGGCAAGGACGCCTCGGGCTATCTCGCCAATGCCGCGCGCGGCAATGCGCCGGGCGTGGTCGTGATCCAGGAATGGTGGGGGCTGTCGGACCAGATCAAGGGCCTGTGCGATCGCTTCGCGCTGGCCGGCTTCGATGCGCTGGCGCCCGATCTCTACAAGGGCAAGGTGGTGCCGTATCACGACACGGACAGCGCCAACAAAGAGATGAACTCGCTCGACTTCATGGATGCCACCACGCAGACGGTGCGCGGCGCCACGCAATTTCTGTCGCGCAATGGCGCCAAGGTCGGGCTGACAGGCTTCTGCCTCGGCGGTGCCGTCACCATCATCGGCGCCACCAAGATCCCGGAGCTCGCGGCCGGCGTCGTGTTCTACGGCATCCCGCCCGAACAGGCGGCCAAGCCCGCCGACGTCAAGATCCCGCTCCAGGCCCACTTCGCCAACAAGGACGATTGGTGCACGCCGGAGCTGGTCAGCGGCTTCGAAAAGGCCATGAAGGCCGCCGGCAGGTCGCTGGAGCTGTTCCGCTATGATGCCGAGCACGCCTTCGTCAACGAGCAGCGCCAGGCCGTGCACGACCGCGAAGCCGCCGAGCTCGCCTGGGGTCGGGCGACGGAGTTTTTCCGGAAGCATCTGGGGTAGATCAGTGACGGACGAATCTGAAGCCGATGCGCGGTCGGAGCGTCAGGGCTTCAAGGTCCCTGAGGGCCATCGAGCAGCCGTTCTTGAGGGGATCCGCGAGGCGGATCGAGGCGAGTTCGCTACCGACGCAGAGATGGCCGCGCTTTGGAAGCGGTGCGGCCTCTAGGCCGTCGCCCGGATGGAGTGCGGCGTAGTCCGGGACCCTCCCATCGTGGCACGAACCCCGGATGCGCTTCGCTCCATCCGGGCTACCTCCTTGACGCCGCCGCCGCGCCATGGTGAGTATCCGCCCATGAGCACCGCCGTCCGCCCAGTCCGTCTTTGGTGGCGCACCTCCTAACGAGGTGGCCGGTGCGATTTTCCTTTCCCAAATCGTCTGAGGTCGCCAACGCAGTGCGGCGGCCTGATCGTTTGTCCTGTGTGGCGTTTCCTCGGCAAGTCTCGTAAGAGGACCCCAAGAGGATCACATGAACAGGACAGTCTTTGCCCTCCCGGCCAAAAGCGACTACGTGACCCGCGCAGGTCTTGCGATCACGCGCGTGGCCGAGCAATTCACGGGCGGCGCCAGCCGGCTCGACGATCTCATCAACCTGCTCGATCGCCGCCGCGGCGTGGTGCTGTCTTCGGGCACCACCGTGCCTGGCCGCTACGAGAGCTTTGACCTCGGCTTCTCAGACCCCCCGCTCAAGCTCGAAACCACGGGGGTCAATTTCAAGCTCGAAGCGCTGAACGGGCGCGGGCAGGTGCTGATCGCCTTCCTCACTGACGTCCTGCGCGAGCCCTGCGTCGTGATCTCCGAGAAGAGCGCGACGCGCCTGGCCGGCCACATCCTCCGCGGCGATGCGCCGGTCGAGGAGGACCAGCGGACGCGGCGCGCCAGCGTGATGTCGCTGGTGCGCGACATCGTCGCCGCCTTCTCCGCCAATGACGATGGGTTGCTCGGCTTGTTCGGCGCCTTCGCCTACGACCTCGTGTTCCAGATCGAGGACCTCGTGCAGAAGCGCCCGCGCGAGAGCGACCAGCGCGACATCGTGCTCTACGTGCCCGATCGCCTGCTGGCCTATGACCGCGCCACCGGCCGCGGCGTCGTGCTGAGCTACGACTTCGCCTGGAACGGCAAATCCACCGCAGGCCTGCCGCGCGAGACCGCTGAGAGCCCTTACCTGAAGACGCCGCGGCAGGGCTTTGCCGACCACGCGCCCGGCGAATATCAGGCGACGGTCGAGACCGCGCGCGCCGCCTTCGCCCGCGGCGATCTGTTCGAGGCTGTGCCAGGGCAGCTGTTCGCCGAGCCTTGCGAGCGCTCGCCGGCTGAAGTCTTCCAGCGCCTCTGCGTCATCAACCCGTCGCCCTACGGCGCGCTGATGAATCTGGGGGAAGGCGAGTTTCTCGTCTCCGCTTCGCCCGAGATGTTCGTGCGTTCGGACGGGCGCCGGGTCGAGACCTGCCCGATCTCCGGCACGATCGCGCGCGGCCTTGATGCGATCGGCGATGCCGAGCAGATCCGCCAGCTCCTGAACTCGGAGAAGGACGAGTTCGAGCTCAACATGTGCACCGACGTCGACCGCAACGACAAGGCGCGCGTCTGCGTTCCCGGCACCATCAAGGTGCTGGCGCGCCGGCAGATCGAGACCTACTCAAAGCTGTTTCACACCGTCGATCACGTCGAGGGCATGCTGCGCCCCGGCTTCGACGCGCTCGATGCCTTCCTCACCCATGCCTGGGCGGTCACCGTAACAGGTGCGCCGAAGCTGTGGGCGATGCAGTTCGTCGAGGATCACGAGCGCTCGCCGCGCCGCTGGTATGCCGGCGCGATCGGTGCGGTGAATTTCGACGGCAGCATCAACACCGGCCTCACCATCCGCACCATCCGCATGAAGGATGGTCTGGCGGAAGTGCGCGTCGGCGCCACCTGCCTGTTCGACTCGGATCCCGCCGCCGAAGACCGCGAATGCCAGGTCAAGGCTGCTGCGCTGTTCCAGGCGCTGCGCGGCGATCCGCCAAAGCCGCTGTCGACTTTCGCGCCGGATGCGACCGGCTCGGGCAAGCAGGTGCTGCTGATCGACCACGACGACAGTTTTGTGCACATGCTCGCCGATTACTTCCGCCAGGTCGGCGCCAGCGTTACCGTGGTCCGCCATGTGCATGCGCTCGACATGCTCAAGCAGAAGAGGTGGGATTTGCTGGTGCTGTCGCCGGGTCCTGGACGCCCTGAGGATTTCGCGATCAAGACGACGATCGACGCGGCGCTCGAGAAGAAGCTGCCGGTGTTCGGCGTCTGCCTCGGCGTGCAGGCGATCGGCGAATATTTCGGCGGCGAGCTCGGCCAGCTCACGCATCCCGCCCACGGCCGGCCCTCGCGGGTGCAGGTGCGCGGCGGGCGGCTGATGCGCAATCTGCCGAACGAGATCGTCATCGGCCGCTATCACTCGCTCTTTGTCGAGCGCGAGAGCATGCCGGAGGTGTTGTCCGTCACCGCAAGCACCGAGGACGGCGTCGCCATGGCGCTGGAGCACAAGACTCTGCCGATCGCCGGCGTGCAATTCCACCCGGAATCGCTGATGTCGCTCGGCAATGAGGTGGGACTACGTATTGTCGAGAATGCGTTCCGGCTGGATGCGCGTGTTGATTGAGAGGAACCAATGACCTTCGACCACGATATAAAGGCGAGCGTCCGCACCATCCCGGACTATCCGAAGCCCGGGATCATGTTTCGCGACATCACGACCCTGCTCGCGGACGCGCGCGCCTTCCGCCGCGCGGTCGACGAACTCGTCAATCCCTGGGCCGGCAACAAGATCGACAAGGTCGCCGGCATGGAGGCGAGGGGCTTCATCATCGGCGGCGCGGTGGCGCACCAGCTGTCGGCCGGCTTCGTGCCGATCCGCAAGAAGGGCAAGCTGCCGCACACCACCGTGCGCATTGCCTATTCGCTCGAATATGGCATCGACGAGATGGAGATGCATGTCGACGCGATTCAGCCCGGCGAACGCGTGATCCTGGTCGATGACCTCATCGCCACCGGCGGCACCGCGGAAGGCGCGGTGAAGCTGCTCCGCCAGATCGGCGCCAACGTCGTCGCCGCCTGCTTCATCATCGACCTGCCCGAGCTCGGCGGCGCCGCCAAGCTGCGCGCTATGGACGTCCCGGTGCGCACGCTGATGACGTTCGAGGGGCACTGAGCCGCGCAGCGGTCAGATCATCTCCGCCTTGAGCTCGGTCCGCCAATGCAGCAGGCGCTCCTTCAGGAGCGCATTCCTGACATAGGCGCTGTCCTCGTCGTCCAGACGCTCGCATTCGGCAAAGGTCAGGCCCGCCTCGCCGTGCGTGGTCCACGCGGCCTGTAGGCTGCGGCAGGTGTGGCTGCCCTGGCGTAGCGAGAACCAGATGCGGTTCTGGATGGTCTCCAGGTTCGGCGCCTGGCCGACCCAGGCCTCGCCCGAGGCCGCGCAGCGCACGACGAAGATGCCGGCGATGGTCTTTCGCTCCTTGTAGGCGGCGATCGCTGCTTTCCGGTTGATGCTCATGGTGACGGGCCTGTTGAGGGACGTTGCTGCGCAAACTCCTAGCGTCAAGACCGTCGCCCGTCAATATTACCCGGATAAAATGTTCAGGACCGCTGCAGGATCAGGCTGAGCTCGAGCTCGCGGAAGGCGAGGTAATTACGCCGGGTCCACTGATGCAGCTCGGTGGATGAATCCTTCTCCTGACGCAGATAGCGGGTGAAGGAGAAGTTCAGCCGGTCGATATAGGTCTTGAGGAAGCCCGGCAGCGCGGGCAGGCGGAGCAACCGGCCGCCGGCCATCGCGGCCGGCAACTCGCCACGCACCACATATTCGTTGTCCACCGTGATCAGGTTCATGCGCGGGATCCGCTCGCGGAGCATCTCGTGGGCGCGAATTGAGACGCGGTCGGTGTCGGCGATGAACAGGATCTGGGGCGCGACGTGGCGGCGCGCGGCCTCCTTCAACAGGCCGATCTCGTCGGTCATCTTGAAGAACTCGTCGAAGGCGTGGAAGCCAAGGTCGATCACCTTGGCAAGCCCGTCGTCGACGATGACGCGGTCCATCAGCTGCATCTTGCCGTAGGTGTCGATCACGTCGGCGGTCTCGGTGACGCCAGGCAGGTAATCGAGCAGCGACGGCTCCTTCAGATTGACGTCGAAGGCCGCGACATTGCCGTTCTTGAGCAGCAGGAATTCGGCGAGCAGCCGCGCCAGCAGGGTCTTGCCGACCTGCGGGCGGGGCGAGCAGATGATGTAGACGGGCGTCACGGGCATTGACAGCTATATCAGGCCAACTCACCGCCCAATCCAGCCGTATCAGCCCTGCTTGCGCAACTATTTTTCGCTGTTGCGGGTCACGGGTTTCGAACCGACGATGTCGGTCAGGCGGATGCGGTCGAACTCGCTCCAGACATTGGCCAGCCAGTGCCGGACATAGCCGCGCAGCACGAACGAATAGTTCGCGGCCTCGTCGCTGATGCCCTTGTTGGCGACGAATTTCAGGAACGGAACGGAGGAGACCTCGACCTGCTCGTAGGCCATTTCGTTGAGCTTGGGGATGGTCAGCTCGGTCGCGTCCTTGATGCGGTGGAAGTAGGAATTATAGGTCGCCTGATCCCACTGGAAGAACTGGGTATCGTTGATGAAGTTCTTCACCAGGAAATATTTCGCGCCGGTCATGAAGCCCGCGGTCTCCGCGATCTCATCGAGCGAGGCGATCGACGGGCCGAGGATGTGGAACACGGCAAAGGTGATCTGGCCGGCTTTGGCGGCGTCGAGGAAACCGATGTCGCGCAAGGAGGCGAGTGCCGGCGACAGCAGGCCGGCGCGGACGTCAATCACGGTCACCGACGGGCTTGTCGCATTGAGCGTATCGAAGATCTTCATCTGATCCGATGTCGTCGTCATGTCGACGATTTCGGTGATGTCGGGGTGGAAACGCTTCAGGGTTCCGCGCGGCGACTCCGTGTCGAAGGCGCGCGTCGGCACGTTGTTGGCTGAGAAATAATCGAGCAAGGTACGCGACACCGTGGTCTTGCCAACCCCGCCCTTGTCCGCGCCCACCACAACCACTGCCGGCTTTGCCATTGCTGTCCCCTAACGCGCGCCCCCGATCGCGAGGTCGCAATCGGCCGGGCCCCAAATCGATGTCCCAAGGATGGTCCCAAGGATTGTCCCGAGTCTGCTGTTGGGCGCGAACATGGCAGAAACAAGGGAGAATTCAATTCCTCGGCATGTCGATACGGCAATTCCCGAAGTTTTTCCCGATCGCGGCGAAACTGCCGCGCATGGCGGCACATCGCGCGCTCAATGACGGCCCCAAGGGCCTATGGAATCGCCCATGGGATTGCCGACCGGATTGCCCATCGGGTTGCTGTTCGTGGTTCCGGAGGGGCCGGGCGCAGGCACGGGCGGCGGAGTGGCTGCGCCGTTGGCATCGTCCCAGGGGCCATGACGCAGCGGCGGTGGGGCATCCTGCTGGACGGCCGGTGCCTCGGGCTCGTCCGTTTCCTCGCTCGGCAGCAGCGGGCCCGGATCGTGGCCGCCGGCAAACTTGACCAGCGCATCGACCCTGGATTGCACTGAGGGGTGGGTTGCGAACAGGTCGGCAAAGCCCTCGCGGGGATTGTCGACGCAGAGCTCCATCACGGCCGAGGTTGCGCCCGGCAGCTCGCCGCGGTTCTCGATCTTGCGCAGCGCCGAGATCATCGCATCGGGATCTTTCGTCAGCTCGACCGAGCCCGCGTCGGCCAGATATTCGCGCGAGCGGGACAGCGCGAGCTTGACCACCTGGGACAGCAGCCAGGCCAGCACGATCAGCACGATCGCGATGATGATGACGATGATCGCGCCGCCGCCGGAGCTCTTGCTGTCGCTCGACGATGAGGACGACCGCGACGAGGAGGAGCCCGAGGACCATGAGCCGCCGGAGCCGGAGCTCCAATTGAAATTCGTGAACAGGCGGAAGAACATTTCGCCGAAGAAGCCGACCACGCCGGCGATGATGACGGCGACCACCATCAGCTGCACGTCGCCGTTCTTGATATGGGTCAGCTCGTGGCCCAGCACGGCCTCGATCTCTTTGTCATCAAGCGCATCGAGGAGACCCGTGGTGACGGTGATGGAATATTGCCTGGGATTGAGGCCGGTCGCGAACGCGTTCAGCGCCGGGCTCTCCATGATCTTCAGCTTCGGCATGGTGATGCCACGCGAGATGCAGAGGTTTTCGAGCAGGTTGTAGAGCCGCGGCTGCTCCTGCCGGGTGACGTCATGGCCGCCGGTCACGGCATCGATCATCGACTGGTGGAAGAAATAGGCGATCACGATCCAGGCCAGAGCTGCGATCGTCGCGACGGGCGCGGCTCTGAGCAGGTCGGCGAAGGCGCGGCTCAGATAGTAGGCGACGGTGCCATTGCCGTTGATGACGACCTCGGCGACCAGCGCGCCGGCATAGACCAGCACGTAGACCAGCATGAACAGGCCGCCGAGCAATAGCATCGAACGAAACTTGTTCGAGGCGATATGCGTGTAGAGACCATACGCGGCCATGACGCGGGTGCCCTGCGGCCTATCGGCTCAACTCAGAATTTCACCTGCGGCGTCGCCTCGACCTCGGTGCGGCTGGCGCCGAGATCGAAGAAGTCCTTCCTGGTGAAGCCGAACATGCCCGCAAACAGCGCCGCGGGCAGTTGCTGGATGCCGGTGTTGTATTCCTGGACCGCGTTGTTGAAGAAGCGGCGGCTCGCCGCGATCTTGTTCTCGAGGTCGGAGAGCTCGGATGCGAGTTGCTGGAAATTGGCATTGGCCTTGAGGTCCGGATAGGCCTCCGACAGCGCGATCAGCCGGCCGAGCGCGCCCGAGAGCTGGTTCTCGGCCGCGGACACCTGCGCCGGTCCCTGCGCCGACATCGCCGAATTGCGCGCCTTGATGACGTCGTCGAGCGTGCCGCGCTCATGCGAGGCATAGCCCTTCACCGTCTCGACCAGGTTCGGGATCAGATCGTGGCGCTGCTTGAGCTGCACGTCGATATCGGCAAAGGCCTGACCGACGCGCTGGCTCAGCGCCACCAGGCGGTTGTAGGCGCTGAACGCCAGGATTGCGAGGACGACGATGACGCCGAGGACGATCCAGCCGGTCGACATGGAGAACTCCTGAAGGGGGAAGAAGGCGGGCGCTAGGGTAAACCAAATTGGCGCGAAACGAGAGCCCGTCGCGGAGGGGAGGTAAGACTTGGTCGAATGGGGAGCCGCCCGCGTTCAAGGCAAAACGCCGGACGAGGTTAACTTTCGGCAATGACGGCATCGCCCCAGCGCCAACGCCGGGCACTTGCATAGGCGGCCTTGTCGCGCCGGGGGACCTTCGTCAGCGCGACATCTTGCTCCATGCAGAGCTTCGCCGTGATCTCGGCCTTGCCGACATTCGGCGGCGCCAGCACGCGGGCGGCGCGGCTTTCGGGTGGCGTGCGGGTCAAGGCGACGTAGATGAAGCGCTCGTCCTCGAACGGCACCTCGGCGCCCTTGATCTGGCGGTGCGCCTGCGAGCGCGGCAGGCGTTGGGAGAAATGGCACCAGTCGGGCGCGATGAGCGGGCAGGGCTTTTCGTGCGGGCACGGTGCGGCGACATAGGCGCCCTGTGCGATCAGGTGCTGGCGCAGCGCGAGGATGCGGGCGTAGCCGGCGGGCGTGCCGGGCTCGATCACGAGCAGCGCGTGGCGCGCTTTGGCCCACATCGCCTCGCTGAGGCCGCGCTGGTCGCTCTCGCCGAGCTCGCCGATGATGTAGCTCGCGATGACGAGGTCGGCTTGCGCGACCTCGGCCAGATTGCCGCCGGCATCGCCCGGCAGATAGCGGCACCCCGCCAATCGCGTGCTGTCGCGCGCCAGCTCGAGCGCGAGCCGGCTCAGCGTGGCGTTGGCGTCGAGCAGTGTGAAATCCTGCAACGACGGGAATGCTTCCGCGGCGGCCCAGCTCGCGGTGCCCGGGCCTGCGCCGACGTCGAGCAGTGTCTCCGGGGCGAGGCTTGGCGCGATCTCGGTCAGCGCATTGAGGCTGGCCGCCACCGCCGCGTAGGTTGCCGGCATGCGCGCGAGCGCGTAGGCGAGGGCATCAGCCTCTGACTTGATCGTGCCGGAGCCGCCGCCGGTGCGATAGCTGGTCGAGATCTTCTGCGACCGCTGTGCCGCGTCGGTGCGGGAGAAGCCCTGTAGCTTGGCGTCGAGGGCGGCCTTCAGTTCGGCGGGGAGGGTGGGCGAGATCATATCCGCCCACCCTCATTCCTGGGCCAGCGGTGTCACGCCACGTTCTGGTCAAGAATGTCCACGGCCTCGGCCAGGCTCACCGACACCAGTTGGGAGACGCCGCGCTCGGCCATGGTGACGCCGAACAGACGGTTCATCCGCGCCATCGTGATCGGGTTGTGCGTGATGATGATGAAGCGCGTGTCGGTCGACCCGGTCATCTCGTGCAAGAGGTTGCAGTAGCGTTCGACGTTGTGGTCGTCGAGCGGCGCGTCGACTTCGTCCAGCACGCAGATCGGCGAGGGGTTGGTCAAGAACACCGCGAAGATCAGCGCCATCGCGGTCAGCGCCTGCTCGCCGCCCGACAGCAGCGACAGCGTCTGCGGCTTCTTGCCCGGCGGCTTTGCGATGATCTCGAGGCCGGCTTCCAGCGGGTCGTCGCTCTCGATCAGATGCAGCGCGGCCTCGCCGCCGCCGAACAGCTCGACGAACAGGCGCTTGAAGTGGTTGTTGACGACCTCGAACGAGGTCAGGAGCCGCTCGCGCGCCTCCTTGTTGAGGCTCTGGATGCCCTGGCGCAGCCGCTTGATGGCTTCGACCAGATCGTCGCGCTCGGTGACGAGGCCATTGTGCTGGGTCTCGACCTCGCGCAGCTCTTCCTCGGCGCGCAAATTGACGGCGCCGAGGCGCTCGCGGTCGCGGCGCATCTTTTCGAGATCTTCCTCGATGTCATGCAGCGGCGGCAGCTCCGCACCGGGCTCGAGCTCGGCGAGGCCGGCGACGGCCTGTGGCTCGACCTCGAGCATGTCGCGGATCTCGCGCTCGATGTCCTCGAGCCGGCGCCGCGCGCCTTCCATGCGCTCCTCGGCGCGGGCGGTCGCCTCGCGCGAGCTGGAAAGCGCTTCGAGCGTCAGCTTGGCGACGCGATCGGTCTCCGCCATCGCTGTCTCCGCGGTGGCGAGCGCGTCGGCGGCCATGCGGCGGTCGTTCTCGGCGTATTCGATCTCGGTGATCAGCGCGCTGCGCTTCTCGGCGAACACTTGCGGCGCGTTTTCGAGCTCGCTGCGCTCGATCGTGAGCTCGGCGATACGCGCCTGGATGGTGTCGATGTGGGAGGCCGCGCTCTCCTTGCGGTTCTGCCACTCGGTGCGCTCGGCCAGGATCGCCTGCACGCGGCGGTCGGCGAGCTCGGCCTCGCGCGCCAGCGCCTGCGCCTCGGCGCGGACCTGAGCGGCCATGCGGCGGTGGCCTTCGATGTCGCTGCGGACGGCGGCGAGACGCGTCTCGGTGTCCTCGCTCGATGGCAGCTCGCTGATGCCGGCCTCGGCATATTCATAGGCAGCTTCGGCCTCGGCGCGGTCGGCGGCGAGGCGGCTGTGCGCCTCCGATAGCGTCGCCTTGCGCGCGGCGTGGCGGCTGATCTCGCGCTCGGCATTGGCATGGCGCTCACGCGCGACGTTCAGCTCACGCTGCGCAGCGCGCCACGCTTCGCGGCTGGCGCCTTCGGTGCTGGCCGCCATCTGCAGCTCGGACTCGGCGTTCTCCAGCGCCTGGCGCTTGATCTGCGCGTCGATACGGGCCTGCTCCAGCTCGTTCTCGATGTCGACGAGGCGGGCGCGCTCGGCAAGGCGCCGCGCGGCCCCGGTCGGGGCATGAGCGGCCGCGACAAAGCCGTCCCAGCGCCAGACGTCGCCCTCGGGCGAGACCAGCCGCTGGCCGGTCTTGAGCTGCGAGACGAGCTCAGCGCCGCGCTCGCGCGGCACCACGCCGATCTGGGCCAAGCGGCGGGCCAGTTCGGCCGGCGCCTGCACGTGATTGGCGAGCGGGGTGACGCCCTCGGGCAGCTCCGGATCGCCGTCGGTGACGCCCGCATTGGTCCAGCGCATCGGCGCCGACGGATCGACCGGCGCATCGAGATCATCGCCGAGTGCGGCGCCGATGGCCTTTTCGAAGCCCTTATCGACGGTGATGCCGTCGATGATCGGCGGCCACAGATTCTTGGTCTCGCCGTTGACGATCTTGGAGATCGTGCGCGCCTCGGTCTCAAGCCGCTGCACGCGCTTGTCGGCTTCGACGAGCGGCGAGCGCGAGGATTCCAGCGTCTGGCGCGCCGCGACATGGGCGGCTTCGCTGGCCTGCGCAGCGGCTTCCGAAGCGGCAAGCGTCTGCTCCGCGCTCTCGACCGTCGCGGTCAGCTCGTCGAGATCGCCGAAACCGCCGGTCTCGGCGGCAAGCTTCTGCTCTTCGGCGGTGACGTTCGCGATCTGCTGGTCGAGCCGGGCGAGCTTGTCGCGGTGGGTGCGGACGTTGGCTTCGAGCTGATTGCGCTTGGCGGTGAGGTCGGCCAGCGCAGTGGTGAGCTCGGCGAATTGCTGCTCGGTTTCGGTCAGCACCGCTTCGGCTTCGCCGACACGCTCGTCGACGCCGGAACGCTTCTCGACGCGCGACTTGATCTCTTCCTTCAGCTCGGCATCTTCGGTGTCGAGCCGCTGCAGCGCGACGTCAGCATCCATGGTCTGCTGCTGGGCGCGCGAGATGTCGCCCTCGAACTGGGCAAGGCGGCGTTCGAGCTCGGCAACGCGCTCCTTGGCGCGCTCTTCCTCGCGGTCGAGCAACTCGCGGGCATTGGTCAGGCGCTGGAGCCCGGCAGCAGCGCGTGCTTCGGCATCGCGCAGCGCCGGCATTTCGGCGGCGCGGATCGCCTGGATGCGGGCGGCCTCGGCTTGGTGCTGTGTGCGTTCGGCCATCTCGCGGACGGCGAGATCGTGGGTCTGGCCGGATTCGTTGACGTCGGCATGCGCGCCGATCCAGCGCAGGTGGAACAGGGTCGCCTCGGCCTTGCGGACCTTGGCGGCGACCTCGCGATAGCGCACGGCCTGGCGGGCCTGCTTCTTCAGGCCTTCCATCTGCCCTGCGAGCTGGCCGATCACGTCCTCGACGCGGGTGAGGTTGGTTTCGGCCGCCTTCAGCCGCAGCTCGGCTTCATGGCGGCGTGCGTGCAGGCCGGCGACGCCGGCAGCGTCTTCCAGCACGCGGCGGCGCTGCTCGGGCTTGGCCTGGATGATCTCGCCGATCTTGCCTTGGTGGACGAGGGCCGGCGAGCGCGCGCCGGTGGCAGCATCCGCGAACAGGATCTGCACGTCGCGGGCGCGCACGTCGCGGCCGTTGATGCGGTACACCGAGCCCGCCTCGCGCTCGATGCGGCGGGAGATTTCGAGCAGCTGGCTGTCGTTCATCGCCGCCGGCGCGGTGCGATCGGCATTGTCGATCGTCATCGTCACTTCGGCGTGGTTGCGCGCGGGACGGTTGCCGGAGCCGGCGAAGATCACCGCATCCATGTCGGCGGCACGCAGCGACTTGTAGGAGGTCTCGCCCATCGCCCAGCGCAGCGCCTCGACGAGATTCGACTTGCCGCAGCCGTTGGGGCCGACCACGCCGGTCAGGCCGGGCTCGATGACGAAGTCCGTGGGCTCAACGAAGGACTTGAAGCCGTGAAGGCGCAGGCGGGTGATTTTCATAAACACGCATCTCTTTTGGCAGGCGCGAATCCCCCTGCCGGGACAATACCATGGAAGGCATTGTCGCTATCCGGGCGAGTCGCGCGAGGCGCCTCATGCGGCTGGACAATGGCCGCGGTGCGCCGCGAGGGCAACCGGCGAAAGCCGCTTTTCCCAAGGGATTTATGCCGGGAAAGATACGGCTTTCGAGATGCGAATCAGGATCTTGACGAGCGAATCAGCTCTTCAGCAGCGGATTGATCTTCTTGGCGAAATCCTCGAACGAGGTCTCGCCCTTGATCTTCTCGCCGTTGATGAAGAAGGTCGGCGTCGAATCCACCTTCAACACGTCGCTGGCATATTTCTGGTCGGCGGCGATCTTGTCGAGCAGCGCCTGGTCCTTCAGGCAGGCCTCGACCTGCTGCTGGGTGAGGCCGGCCTGCTTGCCGATCCGCGTCAGGGTCTCGGTGGTGTTCTTCATGACCCAGTCGTTCTGCTGGCGGAACAGCATGTCGGTGACCGCGAAGTATTTCGGCGCGTCGTCCTTGGCGATGCAGCGCGACAGCATCGAGCCGGCGGCGGCTTTGATATCGAGCGGGAACTCACGGAAGATGTAACGCACCTTGCCGGTGTCGATGTATTCTTTCTTGATCTTGGGGAACACCTGCTCGTTGAAGGCGGCGCAGTGCGGGCAGGTCATTGAGGCGTATTCGGTAATGGTGACGGCGGCATCCTTCGGGCCGAGCGCCATGTCCGGCAGTGACACGGGCTTCGCCACATCGCCAGCCGACTGTGCCATTGCTTCGGAGACGAAGCGCAGCGGCGAGAACCCGGCGACCGCGGCAAGCCCGGTCAGCGACAGCATCGTGGTGAAGGCGCGGCGGGTGATGATCAAGGTCGGCTCCCGAATTGCGAAAATCTCAGCCCCAGGGGGCGATCAAGTTCCCGCCCGGGCGGCCCTGTCGCTAGCTTGAAACGTCGATTGAGGCAATGGCACGCGGCCGGGACAGGTCCAGATTGCCCGTTGAATGAGGCTCAATTTCGCTTGATGGCCGCCCCGAGCCGGGCCAGCGCCGTCTTCAGTTGTTCATCTTCGATATCGCCGAGGCTCTCCGCCACCTTGGCGACGCTCTTGGGATCTGGCGGGCCGGGCCGCTTGCGGGCCTGGGGCCGGGACAGAGGCGCCTGGCGGAAGGCCAGCTTGCCGACCGCGCTCCAGCCGAAGAAGCGGTTGACCCGCTCCAGGATCACATCGGCGGAATGCTGGATCTCCAGCGCCATCGGCCCCTCGACCCGCAGCACCAGCGTCGCCGGCTCCTGCGGCTGGCCCTCCACCGGCCGCGGCCATTGCATCTTCAAGGGCTCGGCATGAGCTGCGATCTCCGGCCCGGCAATCTGCGCCCACCGCGTCACCAGCTCGCGCGCCGCGAACCCCTGCTTGGCATAGGCCTCGGCAAAGACGTCATTGAGCAGGATCCCGAGCGGCTTGGCGCTGATGGGGCCGGGCTTGGGAGGGAATTTGGACATGGGCCGGAACTACGCTGCCGCGCGGGGCCGGATGGCCTTGAGGTCGCGATCGATCTCGCGCCGTCGCTGCATCAGATCATAGTCCATCTGCAGCCCCAGGAAAAAGCCTTCCGACAGACCAAAATAGCGGGCGAGCCGCAAATCGGTGTCGGCGGTGATGTCGCGTTTGCCGAGAACGATCTCGTTGATGCGCCGCGGCGGCACCCGAACGGCGCGCGCCAGCGCGTTCTGGCTGAGATCCATCGGCTCCAAAAACTCCTTCAGGAGGATCTCGCCCGGATGAGGATTGCGGAGGAGCCCGTTCCTAGTCGTGGTAGTCGACGATTTCGACATCTCTTGGTCCTCCGTCGTCCCAAACAAAGCAGATGCGCCACTGATCGTTGATCCGGATCGAGTGCTGACCCTGGCGGTCCGCCTTCAGGGATTCGAGCCGGTTGCCCGGCGGAACCCTGAGATCGGCCAACACCCGCGCTTGATTCAACAAACGCAGCTTCCGCAAGGCTGCATTTTGAATGTCGGGCGGCAGTTTCCTGCTTCGCCGCCCGGACCAGATCAACTCTGTCTCGGAGTTGGCGAAGCTCTGGATCATGCTTGTGTATAACGCAAGGCGTTATAGCCCACAACGGTCCGGCCGCGCTGGCCACAACTGGAATCCTCCTCTAGTAAAGGCGAATGTCCTCCACGATCGCGCGCAAGAAGGAGCGGAGCACGACGGCGACCACGCCATCGGCTCGCCCCTCATTGCTGCTGGCCTGGTATGACCGCCACCGCCGCCGATTGCCCTGGCGCGCGGCGCCCGGAGAGGCATCGGATCCTTACCGCGTCTGGCTATCGGAGATCATGCTGCAGCAGACCACAGTGAAGGCGGTCGGGCCCTATTTCGAAAAATTCGTCGCGCGTTGGCCTGACGTCACAGCATTGGGAAACGCCTCGCAGGATGACGTGCTGCGGATGTGGGCCGGGCTCGGCTATTACTCCCGCGCACGCAACCTCTATGCCTGCGCAATTGCCGTGGCGCGCGACCATGGCGGCGTCTTTCCCGATACGGAGGAGGGCCTGCGCGCGCTGCCGGGGATCGGGCCCTACACGGCGGCGGCGATCGCGGCGATCGCCTTCGACCGCCGCACCATGCCGGTCGATGGCAACATCGAGCGCGTGGTGTCGCGGCTGTTTGCGGTCGAAGAGGAGCTGCCGCAAGCGAAGCCGCGGATCCAGCAACTGGCGGCGACTCTGCTTGCCGATACGCGCGCCGGCGACAGCGCACAGGCGCTGATGGATCTCGGCGCCTCGATCTGCACCCCGAAGAAGCCGGCCTGCTCGCTGTGCCCGCTGAACGACGATTGCATCGCGCGCGCGCAAGGCACGCAGGAGAGCTTTCCGCGCAAGGCGCCGAAGAAGAGCGGCACGTTGCGGCGCGGCGCCGCCTTCGTCGTCACCCGCGGCGGCGAGCTGCTCGTGCGCTCGAGGCCCGAAAAGGGTCTGCTCGGCGGCATGACGGAAGTGCCCGGCTCGGACTGGCTTGCCGGCCAGGATGATGCAACCGCAAAGCAGCAGGCACCGAAGCTGAAGGGTTTGTCGCGCTGGCAGCGCAAAGTGGGTGTCGTCACCCACGTCTTCACCCATTTTCCGCTCGAGCTCGTGGTCTATACGGCGAAGGCGGAGGCGGGCACGAGTACGCCTGACGGCATGCGCTGGGTGCCGACCGCGACTCTTGCCGGAGAAGCGCTGCCCAACGTCATGCGCAAGGTCATTGCGCACGCGCTGGACCTTTGATCAGGCCATCCTCCTGACAGCACGCTGGCAGCAGCGCTGGGCTAGGGAATTGCGAAACGGAGCTGCCAATGGTCAAGACCGCACTCGACAACTTTCCACGGCCGCCCTGCGCCGAACTGCTCGGCTGGCGCCTGCTCGATGCCCGTCCGGAGGAGGGCTGGATCAAGCTCGCCTTCGAGGGCAAGCCGGAGTTCTGCAATCCGGCGGGCTTCATCCAGGGTGGCATGCTCTCGGCCATGCTCGACGACACCATGGGCCCGGCGGTGCTGGTGATGAGCGAGGGCCGGCTCTACACCACGACCATCAGCATGACCGTGAATTTCCTCTGCCCCGCAAGGCCCGGACCGATCGTCGGCGAGGCCAAGGTGACGCAGCTCGGCAAGACCATTGCGTTCGTCGAGGGCAAGCTGATGGCGGAGGACGGCACGGTGCTGGCGACGGCAAGCGCGAGCGAGCGATTGCTGGAGGCGGCGAGGGTGGTCAAGTAAGCAGCTCGCCGCACATTCCTCTTCCCTTCTCCCTTCATGTCCGCCGAAGCCTTGGCCAGCGGAACTGCCCTCTCCCGCAAGCGGCGAGGCACATCAACGCGCACCGCTTCGAGAGCATCACGTCCCGGACAGCCGTGCGTCCTTGCTGACGATCGGTGGCTTGGCGTTCAGCGCCTCCACCTGGAATCCCGCGACGCGCTTGTAGTTCGCGGCGATGTCCTCCAGCTCCTGCTGCGACAGCACGTCGGTCACGACCTTATACCCGTCGGGCGCGCGCTCCTCGACCAGCTGCATCACCTGCTCCGGGCCGTTCTTGCGGTTGAGCAGGACGAGGTCGGTGGTCGCGGGCCGGCGCTCGGCCTCATAGGCGAGCAGCGCCGCCGTCGTTGGTCCATGTGCGAGAATCTCGCGGGTGATGGTGCGGGCATCGAGGATCGCCTGCGAGGCGCCATTCGATCCGATCGGGTACATCGGGTGCGCGGCATCGCCCATCAGCGTGACCTTGCCGAAGGTCCATTGCGAGACCGGATCGCGGTCCACCAGCGGATATTCATAGGCGTGCGGACAGTTCTTGATCAGGCCGGGCACGTCGAGCCAGTCAAACTGCCAGCTCTCGAACCAGGGCAGAAACTCCTCCAGCCGCGCGGTGCGGTTATAATCCTCACGCCGCCACTGATAGGTCGGCGGCATGTGGCGCTCGGCGACCCAGTTGATCAAATGGTTGCCGGACGCGTCCGGGGTCTTGCTGATCGGATAGCAGACGAATTTCAGGATCTCGTGGCCGGCCATGATCATGGTGCGGCCGGTGAGGAAGGCTTTTGCCGGCGTGACGCCGCGCCAGAGGATGCGGCCGTTCCAGATCGGCGGGCCCTCATTAGGATAGAGCTTTTCGCGCGCGGCGGAATGGATGCCGTCGGCGGCGATCAGGATCGCGCCGTCATACGTCCCCGCGGCCTTGCCGGTTGCCCTGTCGATGAAGTCGGCGCGGATGCCCTCGGCCGTCTCGGTCCAGCCGGTCAGATGGTGGCTGGTGAGGATGTTGTCGCGGCCGAGCCGCTCGACCGCGGTGTCGAGCAGGAGCTGCTGCAGGGTGCCGCGATGGATCGAGAATTGCGGCCATTTGTAGCCGGCTTCCAACCCGCGCGGCTCGCTCCAGATCGGTTTGCCGTGCTTGGAGAAATAGGCGAGTTCGTGCGTCCGCACGCCGGCGGCGTCCAACTTGTCCATCAGGCCGAGCTCGATCAGCTCGCGCACCGCATGCGGCAGCACGTTGATGCCGACGCCGAGCGGCTTCAGCTCAGTGACGCTCTCGAACACTTTTACGGGAACGCCGATTCCGTGCAGGCTGAGCGCAAGCGTCAGCCCGCCGATGCCGCCACCGGCGATGAGTACCGTCATGACAAATTCCCCCTCCGATCGACGCGTCTTCGCATGGCCGGGCGGCGGTGGGCAACTGCGAAGAGGTCGCCTATGGACGGCGCGGCGAGGGGCCGTTAACCTCTGCTTTTCCTCATGAGGTCCACCATGCTCAAGCTCTACTACGCCACCGGCACCTGCGCGCTCGCCACCTACGTCACGCTGGAGGAGGCCGGCGCCGATTACACGGCCGAACGGCTGAGCTTCAAGGACAACCAGCAGACCAGCCCGGACTATCTCGCGATCAACCCGAAGGGCCGCGTGCCGGCGCTGGTGACCGATCGCGGGGTCCTCACCGAGACGCCGGCGATGCTGGCTTACCTCGCGCAGACGTTTCCGAAGGCGAAGCTCGCGCCGCTCGACGATCCCTTCGACTTCGCCCAGGTGCAGTCGTTCAACTCCTATCTCTGCTCGACCGTGCACATCAACCATGCCCACAAGATGCGCGGCGCGCGCTGGGCGACGCAGGAAAGCTCGTTCGCCGACATGAAGGCGATGGTCCCGAAGACCATGGCGGCCTGCTTTTCTCTGATCGAGCAGAAGATGTTTCGGGGCCCCTGGGTGATGGGCGATCAGTTCACGATCTGCGATCCCTACCTCTACACACTCTCGACCTGGCTCGAAGGCGACAGCGTCGACATCAACGCGACGCCGAAGATTGCCGATCACTTCAAGCGCATGTCCGACCGTCCCGCGGTGGCAAAGGTGATGGCCGCGCAGAAGGCGTAGAACATCGGGAACGTAGGGTGGGTTAGCCGCGCGACTGCGCGGAGCGCTGTCACGCGGCGTAACCCACCTCTTTGGTTTCCACTGAGACAGAAGTGGTGGGTTACGCCCAGCGGACTGCGCTTCGCGCAGCCGCAGGGCTAACCCACCCTACGAAGTTACGAAGCCTTTCGCTTCTCCAATTCCCGTCCCGTCTCCAGCATCAGCCGCCGCAGCCAGATCGAGCCGGGGTCCATCTGCGCGCGGGTCGGATGGAACATGAACTGCTCGTCGATCCCAGGGTCGAGCGGCGGCGTCACCGTGACGAGGCCGAGCTGCTTCGACAGCGCGGCGATCAGCCGGCGCGGCACGAAGGCGACGAGGTCGGTACGGGCGGCGACGTGCAGCGCTTCGAGATAGCCTGACACGACCAGCGAAATATGCCGTTCGATGCCCTTGGCGCGCAGCCATGTGTCGATCAGATCCTCGGGCTGGCCGCGGATGACCACGCCGACATGGCGTGCGGCCAGGAACGTCTCCCGCCGCTTCAGCTTGGCGCCGATGGGATGGCCGCGCCGCACCGCCAGCGCGTCACGGTCGATGTAGAGCAGCTGGCGGTGAAAGCCTTTGAACGCGTTGCCGATCGAGATCACGAGATCGATGGTGCGGGCGAATTCGGCGTGGAAGATCGCAGGTCCCCGCCACGGCACGATGTCGACGCGGACGTTGGGCGCAAGACGCGTTACCTTCTCCATCAGCGGCGGCATCAACAGCTCGACCGCCAGGTCCGGCATCATCAGGCGGAATTGCCGCTCGCTGCGCGCGGCGTCGAAATCCTCGGGCACGAACAGCCCGCGCACCTGGTCGAGCGCCTGGGCCAGTGGTGCGCGCAGCGCCTGAGCTCGTGGCGTCAGCTCCATCCGCGCGCCGGTTCGCACCAAGAGCGGATCGCCGAAGATGTCGCGTAGGCGCTGCAGCGCGTGGCTCGCCGCCGGCTGCGACAGGCCGATCCGAAGCGCGGCCCGACTGACATTGGCCTCACGCAGCAGCGCGTCGAGGGCGGTCAGCAGGTTGAGGTCGAGCGAATTCAAATTCATGAGGTGAATATATATCATATTCGCTATCGATTTGAAGAATGACGATGTCGCGGCGATGATGTTCGTGTTGCCAACAACGGAGATGCCGCCATGAGCGCTGCCGCCAACAAGAAACTGCTGCAGGATATTTTCGCCGCCGCCGCCAATCCCGATCCGGCCGCGCGCGACCGCGCCCTGTTCACCACGAGCTTAGCCGAGGATGCCAGATGGGTCGTGACCGGCCAATATTCCTGGTCCCGCACCTTTGCGGGCAAGGAGGCGATCCTCAACGATCTGCACGGCTATGTACGCACCCGTCTGCGCGACCGCACGCGCACGGTCGCGCACCGTTTCATCGCCGACGGCGACATCGTCGTGGTGGAAGCCAAGGGCGACAACGTCACGCCTGAAGGCGTGCGCTACGACAACGACTATTGCCTGGTGTTTCGTATCGAGGACGGCAAGATCAAGGAAATCCGCGAATATTGCGACTCGATCCTGACCGAGAAGGCGCTGGGCCCGTTTCCACAAACGGCCGCGCGCGCCGCGGGCTGACGGCTTGAGCGCGATCTGGCCTGCCAACGGGCGGTGCCCATCCCGATTTGCACGGGTCGCGTCGGTCTGGCGAACGCTGGCGGAGATTGTCCGGACCCGACGGCAGCGCTCTCGCCAACGCTGCCAACTCGCCGCCATGAGCGAGCGGGAGCTTCAGGACTGCGGGATGACTCGTTCGGAAATCGAGTATGAGCTGAAGATGCCCACCCGGCGAAGATGACAATCGAGAGGGAGGGAAATTGCGAGCAGGACACCGGCAGACAAGCCCGCATCAGGGCGCCCCCATGCAGGCAGCTGCATGGGGGCGCGCGCCTCGCGCATAGACCTAGCAACTGGCTATAAAATCAGCAGATTTTATCCGCGCCAGTTTGGCGCGCGCGAAAAATGGGAAGGTTCAATTAACGAGTGTCCCCCATTGTGTCGCAGTGCAGCGTGGGTCGCAAAGACGCGCGGCTGCCAGGGTGGCCGTGACGATTTGCCGGAATTGTTCGGCCGCTCGAAGTGAAATGCATCTGGGTGGACAGTGGGAATGCCGAAGTTTCGTTTGCGGATCAGGGGACGCCTGTACGCAGGCTTCATGGCCTTGGTCGTGGTTGGACTTGTGATGGCAGTGGTTGCCGTCTGGAATTTGCGGGCGGTGCAGGATCAGGTCGCAAGACAATCCGCGCTTTCGGACAGCACGGCGCGGGTCTTGGAGATATCGACCCATCTTCAGGCGATCCAGCGGGCCAATCTGCGTTACGTCTACGACGCCGATGAGTCCGCGATGAAGGAGGCGCAAGAGCGGGAAACGGCGGCGATCGAGCTGTTGCGGGTCGGCGCGAAGGGGACGCTTTCGGAGGAGCGGCGAGCGCTCTACAACGGCCTCGTCGAGGACATTGCCAAGATGCGACGCCTGCGTGACAACCTCGGAGACGCCGTCAACGAGGCGAGAACGGGCAAGGCGACGTTGCTGCCGAGCGGGGAGGAGCTGGCCGTCAAGATGGGCAAGCTGGTCGATGCGGCGCGCGCGGCCGTCGACGAAGACACCGCAGCCCTGGTCGCCGACCTCGAATCCAGGACCCTGCTTGTTCGCGTCGCAAACTGGCGTTTTCTGGCACTGCGCGACGCGCAGGGGCCTGCGAATTTCAGGGCGAGTGTGGACAGGGCAGCGCAACGGCTCGCGGCGATCGAGAAGAGCCCGCAGGCGGCCAATTTGCGAGCCACCCTTGCGCCGGTGAAGACCTCGCTCGGAATCTACAAATCGGCGTTCGAGACGACATCCGCTGCGATGCTTCAGGCCGACGAGATCTATCACAAGAACCTCGCGCCCCTCATCGTCGACAGCATTGGCAGGCTCAAGGCCGCGGAAACGACCCTGAAGAAGGACTATCAGGACTCGCGCAGCCAGGCCGAAGCCGTGATCGCCAGCACGACGACTGTTCAGGAGATCGCAGGCGGGCTTGCCATCGTGTTCGGCGGCATCGTCGCCTTCCTGATCGCCCGCAGCATCGTCGGTCCCCTGGCCTCGATGACGCGCGCGATGGGGCAGCTTGCCGGCGGCAATCTCGAGATCGAGATCCCCGGCCGCGGTAAGGCCGACGAGATCGGCGACATGGCCAAGGCGATCGAGGTGTTCAAGGACAACATGATCGACACCGAGCGCATGCGCGCCGAGCAGAGCGAGCTCGAGGCGCGGCAGGCGGAAGGTCGCAAGAAGGACATGGTCAGGCTCGCCGACCAGTTCGAGCAGGCGGTCGGCGAGATCGTCGACACCGTGTCGTCGGCATCGAGCCAACTCGAAGCCTCCGCCGGCACCTTGACCGCGACGGCCTCGCGCGCCCGGGACCTGTCGACCGAGGTGGCCTCCGCATCCCAGGAAGCCACCGCGAATGTCCAGGCGGTCGCCACCGCGACCGAGGAACTGTCATCCTCGGTCGGCGAGATCGCGCGCCAGGTGCAGGAATCTGCCCGCATCGCGGTCGACGCCGTCGGTCAGGCGAGCCGAACCAACGACCGCGTCGGCGAGCTCTCCAAGGCCGCGGCCCGGATCGGCGACGTCGTCGAGCTGATCAGCACCATTGCCGGTCAGACCAACCTCCTCGCACTCAATGCCACCATCGAGGCGGCACGTGCGGGCGATGCCGGCCGCGGCTTCGCCGTCGTCGCCACCGAGGTCAAGGCGCTCGCCGAGCAGACTGCGAAGGCGACCGGCGAGATCGGCCAGCAGATCGCGAACATCCAGGCGGCTACCGAGCAATCGGTCGGCGCCATCAGGGAGATCAGCGGCACCATCGAGCGGTTGTCGGAGATCTCCTCTGCGGTCGCCGCTGCGGTGGAGCAGCAGGGGGCGGCCACGCAGGAGATCTCGCGTAACGTGCTGCAGGCCGCCCAGGGCACCCAGCGCGTCTCGACCAATATTGGCGACGTGCAGCGCGGGGCGTCCGAGACTGGCTCGGCCTCCTCGCAGGTGCTCTCGGCGGCGCGCTTGCTGTCGGCCGACAGCAACCGGTTGAAGCAGGAAGTTGCCAAGTTCCTGAACTCGGTCCACGCCGCCTGAGCTGAAAAGCAAAGGGCCACGCGCACGCGCGTGGCCCTTCATTGTGTTGTGGCGCGATCAGGCGACCTTGGTCGTCATGTGCTTGAACATGTTGGCGCGCGCCTCATCGTCCATCTCGGCCTTGAACGTGAATTTGTCCTTCAGGGCGATCGCGCGCGCCGCTGCCGGGCGCGCCGAGATCTCGTCCACCAGCCGCTTCACGTTCGGGTATCGCGCAAAGGCGTCGTCGCCGAGCTTGAACGGCACCATCCGCGCCCAGCCCCACAACGCCATGTCGACGATCGAATAGCTGTCGCCGACCATGGTGCGGCGGCCTTCGAGGTGGCTGTCGAGAATCCTGTAGTGGCGATCGGTCTCGTACTGGTAACGGTTATGGGCGTAGTCGTGGTTCTGATCCTTCGGCGCAAAATGCTTGAAGTGCACCGCCTGGCCCGAATACGGCCCGACCCCGGTGGCGATGAACATCAGCCATGACAGCATCTCGCCGCGCGCGCTGGCCGAGGGCAGGAACTTGCCGGTCTTTTCGGCGAGGTAGAGCAGGATGGCGTTCGAATCGAACACGATCGTCCCATTGTCGTCGATCGCCGGCACCTTGGCGTTCGGATTGACCTTCAGATAGTCCGCCGTGAATTGCTCGCCCGTGCGGGTGTCGATCTTCACCGGTTCGTAGGGCAGGCCGGACTCTTCGAGATAGAGCGCGACCTTGGTCGGGTTCGGCGATCCGTTGAAATAGAATTTGAGCATCACACATCTCCCCAGTGTTTCTTGCCAATGTCTCTTGCCAAGTGCGAACGCAGCGCCATCGCCGCGGGGTCGTCTTCTCTTGCCCGAACCTCCTTAGGGAGAGCAACCGGCGAGTTTGCCGGGCGGTATCTGCGCCCTGCGCAGATCAGCCGGCGTAACAAAGGCCGATCGCCGCCGTAATGACCATCGCCGCGCCGACCGCCTCCAGGCGCAGCCCGAGCCGCGTGGCGAGATGCATGTCGCCGGCCCGCGCCTTGCGCTCCGATCCGCGCGAATAGCCATGCACAATGACGTCGTGATTGAAATTGTCGTGAGCCTCGTTGCTGCTGGCGAGCCCGACACAGATCACGAGCACGCCGAACAGCGCGAGGCCGAAGAATCCGAGCAGGGCGATCAGGAACATCGGAAACATGCCGACCAGGAAGATCGGCAGCAGCGGCACCAACAGCAATGTCTCGGACTGTCGTCGCATGGGACTAGGCCGGCCAGGACGGGGCTGATGGGACGAATCTAATCCTGGATGTCGCCCCATTCAAGGTGCCGTAGGCGCCGTAGGGTGGGCAAAGCGAAGCGTGCCCACGATCTCCGTGCAATCCGGAAAGATTGGTGGGCACGGCGCAAGAGCGCCTTTGCCCACCCTACGAGGGCGGTGAGATCGGAAGCGACTACTCCGCCGCCATGCCCGCGCGGATTTCGGCGCGCAGCTCGTCGATCAGCTTGAGACCCTTCTTGGTCTCGATGTGCCAGAACGTCCAGCCATTGCAGGCTTGCGCGCCTTGGGCCACCGCACCGATGCGGTGGATCGAGCCGACCTTGTCGCCGAACATGATGGCGCCGTCGGCACGCACCAATGCGCCGAGCTTCTTCTTGGCGTCAAACAGCTTCGTGCCGGGCATGATCATGCCGCGCTCGATCAGTTCGGAGAACGCGACCCGCGGCGCTTCACGCGCGGTCATGAACGGGGCGAGGCTTGCCTCCGGCAGCGGCTCGACCGCGGCGATGCGCGCCTCGGCGGCCTTGGCATAGATCTTGTCGCGCTCGAAGCCGATATAGGAGCGGCCGAGGCGTTTTGCGACCGCACCGGTGGTGCCGGTGCCGTTGAACGGATCGATCACGAGATCGCCGGGCTTGGACGAGGACAGCAGCACGCGCGCGAGCAGGCCTTCCGGCTTCTGCGTCGGATGCACTTTCTTGCCGTCGGCGCCCTTGAGGCGCTCCTCGCCGGTGCAGAGCGGGATCAGCCAGTCGGAACGCGCCTGCACGTCCTCGTTGGCGGCCTTCAGCGCCTCGTAATTGAACGTGTAGCCCCTGGCCTTTTCATCGCGCGCGGCCCAGATCATGGTCTCGTGCGCGTTGGTGAAGCGGCGGCCGCGGAAATTCGGCATCGGGTTCGACTTGCGCCAGACGATGTCGTTCAGGAGCCAGAAGCCGAGGTCCTGCATGATCGCGCCGACGCGGAAGATGTTGTGATAGGAGCCGATCACCCAGATCGTCGCCGACGGCTTCATCGCGCGGCGGGCAGCAAGCAGCCAGGCGCGGGTGAAATCGTCATAGGCGGAGAACGAATCGAACTTGTCCCAATCGTCGTCGACGGCATCGACATGGGATTCGTCGGGGCGCTTGAGATCGCCCTTGAGCTGGAGATTGTAGGGCGGATCGGCGAACACGAGATCGACCGAACCAGCCTGAAGCTTCGACATCTCGGCGACGCAATCGCCGAGGATGATGCGATGCGACGGAGACTCGAAATTTGTGCGGGGCGCCCTTGCAGACGCCCCGCGACGCGACTCTACCATGACTCAAGAACTCTGACTCAGGCGACGCTGTCGGCGACGCGGGACCAAACAACCGACTGACCGTTACATTGAAGCGGCAAAGTAAAAATCGACTTAACCCGCCGCTTTCGTGAGCAGGCCTCGCGTCGCGGTTTGCACGTGCGTTGTCGTGCGCATTCGCCGTGTTTTACAGTGTGTTTCGTAATTCCCGGCGTCGCGGGAGAAGCTCCGGCTGCAAAAAAGCTCCAAAATTCTCTCGGAAAAAATTGCTCGACCCTCGGAAAAAATTGCTGGCATCGGCATGTTGCCGCACTAGGCAATTTTTGCCGGCCACGATATTGATAAAGGCAACGGAAATTTTACGTATGTGGCGCGTTGAGCCTTGGTGTTCTTGCGCCCACGAGAATCAAGGCCCCGGACATCGGGGACTCCAAAGGGAATGCCGCCATGCGTTACGATGACTTCCGCCGCAGCGACGACATCGAGGATCGTCGCGACGATGGTGGCGGCGGCGGTGGAGGGGGCGGGTTCGGCCTGCCGATGGGCGGCGGCGGGCTCGGCATCGGCACCATCATCGTGCTTGGCCTCGTCGGCTACGCTTTCGGCATCGATCCGCGCATCCTGATCGGCGGCGCCGAGATTCTCACCGGCGGCGGCCATGCACCGACCTACCAGACCGATCGCCAGGCGTCCTCGGGCAAGCGCGGCGCGCCGACCGACGAGATGGGCAGCATGATCTCCGGCATTCTCGGCGAAATCGACGACCGCTGGAGCGAGATCTTCCAGGCCTCGGGCCAGTCCTACACCGGTCCGAAGATCGTGTTGTTCCGGAACGCCACCAATGGCGGACGCTGCGGCATGGCGCAATCGGCGATGGGCCCGTTCTATTGTCCGCCGGACCGCACCATCTTCCTCGACACCGGCTTCTTCCGCGAGGTCGAGACGCGCTTCCGCGGCTGCTCCGGCAAGTCGGCGTGCAATTTCACCACGGCCTACATCATCGCGCATGAAGCCGGCCATCACATCCAGAACCTGCTCGGCATCATTCCGCGGGTGACGCGGCTGCAGCAGCAGGCCGGCTCGAAGGCGGAGGCGAATGCGCTCCAGGTGAAGGTCGAGTTGCAGGCCGACTGCCTGTCCGGCGTCTGGGTCAATCGCGAGGCGAAGAAGCGTCCGAACTTCCTCGAGCCCGGCGACATCGACGCCGCGCTGACCACGGCCAGTGCGATCGGCGACGATACGTTGCAGCGTCAGGCCACCGGACGGGTGGTTCCTGACTCCTTCACCCATGGCTCGGCCGCGCAACGCAAGCAATGGTTCATGACCGGCTACCAGCAGGGCACGGTCCAGGCCTGCAACACGTTCGGCGCCGGGGCGTTGTAACGAAGGTTCGTGCCCCGGACGCAGCGCGAATTATGATGCGCGATTGCGCATTTCGGAATCCGGGAGTAGTGCCGTCATCCTGAGGTGCTCGCCTCTTCGGCGAGCCTCGAAGGATGGCGGAGCCCGTGGTTCATCCTTCGAGGCTTGCCCTGCGGTGCGCTTGCACCGCACGGCGCGCACCTCAGGATGACGGTGGTGGGTGTTGAGAGAAGGGTGCAGCGCTATGGCCTCTATCGACGAATCCAAACAGTTCATCCCGCTCAACATCGCGGTGCTCACCGTGTCAGACACGCGCGTCCTCGCGGATGACAAGTCGGGCCAGACGCTGACCGACCGCCTGCTGGCGGCCGGCCATCATCTCGCCGCGCGCGAGATCGTCACTGACGACGTCGAAGCGATCCGCGCCGTGATCCGGCGCTGGATCGCAGATAGCGGCATCGACGTCGTCATCACCACCGGCGGCACCGGCTTCACCGGGCGCGACGTCACGCCGGAGGCGATCGAACCGCTGTTCGAGAAGCGCATGGACGGTTTCTCGATCGCATTCCACATGTTGAGCCACGCCAAGATCGGGACGTCGACGATCCAGAGCCGCGCCACAGCGGGCGTCGCGGCTGCCACCTATATCTTCTGCCTGCCAGGCTCTCCCGGCGCCTGCCGCGACGGCTGGGATGGCATCCTTGCAGCCCAGCTCGACTACCGCACGCGGCCCTGCAATTTCGTCGAGATCATGCCGCGGCTGGACGAGCATCTGCGAAGGCCGAAGGCGCAGGGCGCGACGGTCTAAGGACGGATCGTTCTCGCAAGTCTCGCCGCATCATCAGTATCGTAGGGTGGGCAAAGCGAAGCGTGCCCACGATCTCTGTCCGCAATGCAGGGTCCGTGGGCACGGCGCTTATGCGCCTTTGCCCACCCTACGATTCCTTACCAATAGCGACAGCGCTACAGATCCCGCTCCCACGTCTCGCCAATCAGATCCTGACCGAAGCTGTGGTGCTTCTCTTCCTTCACGAGCTTGAAGCCTGCACTCTTATAGATGCCGCGCGCGGCGACCAGGATGCTTTGCGTCCACAACGTCATCTTGCTGTAGCCCCGCTCGTGGGCACCCTGAATGCATTGTTCGACCAGCGCGCGGCCGACGCCGAGGCCCCGCGCTTTCTTCTCGACCTGCAACAGGCGCAGCTTGGCGATCTCGTCGGTGGCCTTGACCAGAAAGATCGAGCCGACCGGCTCGCCCCCGACTTCGGCGATCCAGCAGTGCTCGCGCGCGGGGTCGTAATTCTTGATGAACTGCGCGCAGATCTCGGCGACCAGCGCCTCGTAGCTGATGTCCCAGTTGTAGTCCGCGGCATAGGCGGCGGCCTGTCGGGAGATGACCCAGCCCATGTCGCCGACGCGATGGCTGCGCAGCATGAAAGAAGCGGGCTGGCTTCGACGTTGCTCCAGCACGGCCTCGATGGTCGCCATGGCGTGCGTGAGCCGCGTCGCATCGCTGGCCGAAAGCGGAGCCAGCATTGCGCCGACTTCGTTTTGCGAACTCAAGTTCAGCTTGGCGTAGGTCTGGCGGCCCTTGGCGGTGAGGCTGAGCTGGTATTGCCTGCGATCGGCGGGCAGGGGGCGTCGCGTGATCAGCCCTTTCTCGTCGAAGTTTTGGACGATGCGGCTGAGATAGCCAGGGTCGAGACCAAGCTCGAGTCCGATCTGTTTTGCCGCCAGGTCGTCGCGATGCGCGAGTTCATAGAGCACCCGGGCCTCGCTGAGCGAAAACGGGGTCTTTCCAAGGTGCTGGTCGAGCACACCGAGCTTGCGGGTGTAGAAGCGGTTGAAGGCGCGGACCGCTGCGATTTGATCGTCGGCGACCGGTTCGGCTGCAGGGGTTGATGGCGAAGACTGGGATGGCATGGGACACCTCGATATTTGCCATTGTCAATTAATTATTTGACGTTGGCAAGTATCAGGTGGCGTCAGCCGGCCATGACGATGCGGCTGCGCAACATGGTCCGGGACGAGCGGCCGAGCCGCCGGAGCAGCCGCGCCTCGGAACGGCGAGCCTGCGGCGGGTAACCGCCGATCCGGTCGTAATGGTCTCGCGCGATCAAAAGTCCCTGATCGCTGAGCGGTCCGACAAGCTTGCGCACCACGGCGCGGATGATGTCGCGCAATCCGGTATCGGTGTAAGGGGCGCGCGCATAGCGGAACACCGCAGCACGGTCCCGTCCGCTGGTCGCGACGGCCTGGATGAACTGGGTGGTTTCCTCGATCCAACCGGTTTCCAGCACGGCGCCCGCGGGCAGGAACATCAGCCACGGCGAGCGGGCCTGGAGTGCGCCGGCCGCGAGTGCGGCACCTTGCGAGGGTCCCTCGAAGCCGATGAAACGGCAGCCTGCAACATCGGCAACGCGCTCGATGACGCCGTTGCGGGTGCCGTCGACCAGGAGCACCTCACTGATGATTCCGGCGGTGGCGCCGGGGACCAGCGCGGCGAGAGTCGCCACCGCTGTCTGCTCGACGCCTTCGGTCGGAATGATGACGCTCAGCATGATTGAGGCTTCAATGTCCGCACTTCGGGAGAAGCGTAGCTCGTTATGATGTTGTCATAAACACGTGGCGTTGCCGAGCGCAACTTTCTCGCGGGCCTTCGGCGTGCGATGGTAAACTGCAGCAGCTATCCCAGCCAAATGTGTCATGGGCCGGCTTGCAAGGTTGCCAAATGTTTCGGCACAAGCTCATCCCGAGCGGGTTAACCCGTAGTTTCACGGCAGCATCGCGCGGCGCGCGGGCAGTTGGCTCATGCAAGGAGGATGCGCCTTGCAGGAAAGGTCGAACGGGAAATGTGTGACTTTGGTGCCAGCGGAGGCTTCACATGAACGCCGATCGACTCTCCGTTGGTACGGCGCCAACATCGCCGAAGCAGGCGGTTGCGCCGACCTTGCGGATCCGGGCGCTGATGCTGGGTGACCGCATCAATGCCTCCGGCTTGGAGATCGGCACGCTGGTCTCGTCCACCCCGGCCGCCTTCCGCGTTCATGCCGGTCTTGCCGTGATCTTCCGCTACGGCGTCGTGGTGCTGATCGGCCTGCTCCCTTCGGAGGAGAAGGTTCTGGTCGACAACTTGAAGTCACGCGTGACCGGAGAGTTCAGTCCCTTTGAGGAGGAGATCGCGCACGCGCAGCTTTGCAACGATGAGGCCGCCGAGGCGATCCAGCCGGGCGGGCCGATCTGCCTCGCCAAATTCTCCGACGACCGGCTGTTGCTGGTTGCGGATGCGCTCGCCAAGAGCACGTCGCTGGCGCGCGACGAACGTCGCGTCGCCGCGGTCTTCGATGTGATCGAGCCCTTTGCGCGGCAGCTCGCCGAACGCGGCCGCACGCCGCGCCGGCGCCGGGGTATCCTGCAACTGATCGGCAATGCACTGCTGGTGCAGCAGCGCGTCGCCGGCCGCGTCGCGATCGCCGAGAAGCCCGACGTGCTCTGGGAGAAGCCCGAGCTCGACCGGCTCTATTCCCGTCTCGAAGACGAATACGAATTGAAGGAGCGCCTCGACACGCTCGAACGCAAGCTCACCGCGGTGTCGGAGACCGCCAACGCGCTCGCCGACATCATCGACACCCAGCGCTCGCTGCGCCTCGAGATCGCGGTGGTGGTGCTGATCGTGATCGAGGTCGCGATCGGGTGTTTCCAGATATGGTCGGGCACGCATTAGGACCGAGAGCGGGCGATTTCTCCGCGGTTCGGACATCGTAGGGTGGGCAAAGGCGCTCTTGCGCCGTGCCCACCACCTGTCGCCGCCGGAGAAAGATCGTGGGCACGGCGCTTTGCGCCTTTGCCCACCCTACGATATTGTTTCTGTAGCTCGTAGCACCGCCATGCAATGCCGCGCGATCGTCAGCTCTTCATTGGTCGGAATGACGAGCACATCGACGGCGCTGTCGCTGCCGTTGATCCGCTCGCGCGCGCCATCGTTCGCAGCCGCATCGATCCGCACACCGAGCCAGCCGAGCCGTTCGCCGATCCCGCTGCGGATCTCCTTGGCATGCTCGCCGATGCCGCCGGTGAAGACCAGACAGTCCAGTCCTTCAAGTGTGGTCGCCATTATCGCGATCTGCTGTGCCGCACGGAAGACAAACAGATCAACCGCCTCTCGCGCAGCAACCTCGCTGCTCGCCAGCAGCGTGCGCATGTCCGCGGAGAGGCCGGAAACGCCGAGGAGGCCAGACTCGTGATAGAGCAGGTGCTGGACATCCTCGACCGACATGTTCTCGTGTTGTTGCAGATAGAGCAGGACGCCGGGATCGATCGTGCCTGAGCGCGTGCCCATCACGAGGCCGTCGAGCGGCGTCAGTCCCATCGTGGTGTCGATGCTGCGGCCGTCGCGCAGCGCACACAGGCTGGCGCCGTTGCCGAGATGCGCGACGACGGTGCGCTTGGCCGCGAGCTCGGGCGCGATCTCGGCCAGGCGCCCCGCGACATATTCGAAGGAGAGGCCGTGAAAGCCGTAACGCCGGACGCCGCGCTCCTCGAAACGCCTCGGAATCGCGAAGCGGCTCGCGGGCGGCGCGAAGCCGTGGTGGAAGGCCGTGTCGAAACAGGCGATCTGCGTCAGCGCCGGCCGGATCGCCGTGAACGTGCGAATCGGCGCGAGGCATCGTGGCTGGTGCAGCGGTGCCAGCGGCGTCAATGCCTCCAGCTTTGCGATCACGTCGTCCGTCAGTGCGACCGGGCCTGAATAATCCGGCCCGCCGTGAACGATGCGGTGGCCGACGGCGCGCAGGCTGCGTTCGCCGAACCGATCCTCGATGAAGGCGAGCATTTCGGCGAACAGATGGCCGCCGTCCGCATCCGCGGCTTCCCTTTGCGTCTCGAACAGGTCGTCACCCGCGGGGCTCCTCACCACGAGCCCAGGCTTTGCCTCATGCTCGTCGAGCAGGCCCTTGCAGAGCAGGCTGGGCTCAGTCGCCGCGATATCGAACAGGCCAAACTTGATGCTCGACGATCCCGAGTTGAGGACGAGGACCGTGTCCGACATGGCTAGTTGCCGGCTTCCGCGGGGGTATTGCCGCCGGAACTGTTGGGCCAGACCCAGTCGCGGATCTCCGGCATGTCCTCGCCGTGCTCCCTCACATAGCGCGAATGCTCGATCAGCTTGTCACGGAATTGCTGCTTGGCCTGCGCGGCCCTGGCCGCGAGCCCGGGCACGCGTTCGATCGCTTCGATCGCGAGGTGGTAGCGGTCGAGCTCATTGAGCACGACCATGTCGAACGGCGTCGTCGTGGTGCCTTCCTCGGCAAAGCCGCGCACATGCATGCCGGCATGGTTGGTGCGGTTATAGGTCAGCCGGTGAATCAGGTAGGGATAGCCGTGATAGGCAAAGATGACGGGCTTGTCCGATGTGAACAGGCTATCGAAGTCGCGGTCCGAAAGACCATGCGGATGCTGCGCCTTCGGTTGTAGCGTCATGAGATCGACGACGTTGACGACGCGGATCTTCAGGTTCGGCAGCGCCTTGCGCAAGAGGTCGACGGCGGCGAGCGTCTCCAGCGTCGGTACGTCGCCGGCGCAGGCCATGACCACGTCGGGCTCCTGGCCCACATCTTCCGTCCCCGCCCAGGTCCAGATGCCGATGCCGGCAGCGCAATGGGTGGCTGCTTCCTGCATCGAGAGCCATTGCGGCGCCGGCTGCTTGCCGGCGACGATCACGTTGATGCGGTTGTAGGTGCGCAGGCAGTGGTCGGCGATCCACAGCAGCGTGTTGGCATCAGGCGGGAAGTAGATGCGGACGATGTCGGCCTTCTTGTTGGCGACGAGATCGACGAAGCCGGGGTCCTGATGGCTGAAGCCGTTATGGTCCTGGCGCCAGACATGCGAGGTCAGGAGATAGTTGAGCGAGGCGATCGGGCGCCGCCACGGCAGCTCGCGCGTCACCTTCAGCCATTTGGCGTGCTGGTTGAACATGGAATCGACGATGTGGATGAAGGCCTCGTAACACGAGAAGAAGCCGTGCCGGCCGGTGAGCAGATAGCCTTCGAGCCAACCCTGGCAGAGATGCTCGCTCAGCACCTCCATCACGCGGCCGTCCTGCGCGAGATCCACGTCGTCAGGTTCGATCGGCTCCATCCAGACCCGTTCGGTCGCCTCGAACACCGCGTCCAGGCGGTTTGATGCGGTCTCGTCCGGGCCCATGATGCGGAAGTTGCGCTCCTTCGCGTTGAGGCGGATGACATCGCGCAAAAATTTGCCGAGCTCGCGCGTTGCTTCGGCCACGACGCCGCCGGGCCGCGGCACTTCGATGGCGAAGTTGCGGAAGTCCGGCAGCTTCAACTCTTTCTTCAGGAGGCCGCCATTGGCATGCGGATTGGCGCCCATGCGGCGGGGGCCTTCGGGCGCGAGCGCCTGAAGCTCGGGGATGAGGGCCCCGCTCGCGTCGAACAGTTTTTCCGGCTCGTAGCTGCGCATCCAGTCTTCGAGCACTTTGAGATGCGCCGGATTTTCACGGCAGCCTGCGACGGGGACCTGATGCGCGCGCCAAAAGCCCTCGACCTTCTTGCCGTCGACCTGTTTTGGACCGGTCCAACCCTTTGGGCTGCGCAGCACGATCATCGGCCAGCGCGGGCGCTCGACGCTTTCGCGCCCGTCCCGTGCGTGCTGCTGGATCGAGCGGATGCTGGCGAGCGCGACGTCGAGTGCATCCGCCATGGCCTGGTGCATCAATTTGGGATCATCACCCTCAACGAACAGCGGCTCGTGGCCGAACCCGCGGAAGAGATCGCGGATCTCCTCGTCGCGCATCCGCCCGAGCACGGTCGGGTTGGCGATCTTGTAGCCGTTCAGATGCAGGATCGGCAGCACCGCGCCGTCATGGGCGGGATTCAGGAACTTGTTGGAGTGCCAGGACGCGGCGAGCGGACCGGTCTCGGCCTCGCCGTCGCCGACCACGCAGGCGACGATCAAATCAGGATTGTCGAAGGCGGCGCCATAAGCATGCACCAGCGCGTAACCGAGCTCGCCGCCTTCGTGGATCGAGCCCGGCGTTTCCGGCGCCGCATGGCTCGGAATGCCGCCGGGGAAGGAGAACTGCCTGAACAGCTTGCGCATTCCGTCCGCATCGCGCGCGATGTCGGGATAGATCTCGCTGTAGCTGCCTTCCAGATAGGTGTTGGCGACCATGCCCGGCCCGCCATGGCCGGGGCCGCAGACATAGATCACGTCGAGGTCCAGTGCGCGAATGACGCGGTTCAGATGTGCGTAGATGAAGTTCAGGCCGGGCGTTGTGCCCCAATGGCCGAGCAGACGCGGCTTGATGTGCTCGGGCCGCAAGGGCTCGCGCAGCAGCGGATTGTCGAGCAGGTAAATTTGCCCGACGGAGAGGTAGTTTGCGGCGCGCCAGTAGCGATCGAGCAGATTGAGGTCGCCGCTCGCAGCGGCTGTTTTTTGTTGGATTGTCATATTCCTGCGCACCTTCACCCAGCGATCGTCATCAACCCGGTTCCGGCGAGATCGATCCGTCGGTCATGAAACGGGATAGTGGTGACGCCGGTGTTGCGGGAGGCCAAAGGCGGGCGCGCGAAGTCTGGGCAGCTCTACTTTGCATGGGGTTGTTTTCGAGTTTTTTGTTTGTGTTCTTGATTTGTTCCTTTGGCGTGCTATCTTGGCTGCATGAGTCCAGCAGCATCCTCTCACGCTCTCAAGCACCCGCCGGTCAAGGCGCCCTCCGAGCCGGCGGGTGCGGACTCTGATTTTCCAGCCGGTTTTCCAGAGCTCGGCGTCGCCATCGACCGCGCGCGCCGGCGAGGGCGGGGGGCCCAGTCCAATGCCAGCGGCCGTTACGAGGCCGAGGCGCGCGTCGCTTTCGACGACGGCTGGCAGAGCCTGGAAGAGCTGCCGCCGTTCAAGACCAGTGTCGGCGTCGATACCTCGCGCAAGGTGATCACCCGCAACGATTCCCCCGATATCGGCTTCGACCGCTCGATCAATCCCTATCGCGGTTGCGAGCACGGCTGCGTCTACTGCTTCGCGCGGCCGACCCATGCCTATCTCGGCCTGTCGCCGGGGCTCGATTTCGAATCGAAGCTGTTTGTGAAACCTGAGGCGCCAGCGCTGCTCGAGAAGGAGCTTGCCGCCACCGGCTACGAGCCCCGGATGATCGCGATCGGAACCAACACCGATCCCTACCAGCCGATCGAACGCGAGCGGAAGATCATGCGCGGCATCCTCGAAGTTCTGGAGCGTGCCGGCCATCCCGTCGGCATCGTCACCAAGTCGGCGCTGGTTGTGCGCGACATCGACATTCTCGCGCGGATGGCCAAGCGCAACCTCGCCAAGGTCGCGATCTCCGTCACCTCGCTCGATCCAAAACTGGCGCGCAGCATGGAGCCGCGGGCCTCGACGCCGCCGAAGCGGCTGGAGGCGCTGAAGCAGCTCTCGGATGCCGGCATTCCCACCACGGTGATGGTCGCGCCCGTGATCCCAGCGCTGAACGATTCCGAGATCGAGCGCATTCTCGATGCCGCCGCCCATGCCGGCGTCAAGGAAGCCTCCTATGTGCTGCTGCGGCTGCCGCTGGAGGTGCGCGATCTCTTCCGCGAATGGCTGATGGCCAACTATCCTGATCGCTATCGCCACGTCTTCACCCTGATCCGCGACATGCGCGGCGGGCGCGACTACGATGCGAAATGGGGCGAGCGGATGAAGGGCACGGGACCGATGGCCTGGACCATCGGCCGCCGTTTCGAGATCGCCTGCGACAGGCTCGGCCTGAACAAACGGCGCTCGAAGCTGACGACGGATCACTTTGCGCGGCCGAAGCGGAACGGCGATCAGCTGAGCCTGTTCTGATCGGAGTGGAAGAGGCGCAGCATGCCCAGGGAACTCACAGCGCCGGTGCCGCGGCTCACGGTCATCACGATCGGCGTCAGCGATATCCGTGCCAGCATCGCCTTTTACGACGCGCTCGGTTTCCAGCGCCGGCTGAAGGCGACCGGCGAAGCGGTCGCGTTCTACGATACCGGCGGTCCGGTGCTCGCGCTGTTTCCGTGGGATCAGCTCGCGGCGGACGCCGCGTTGCCGGACCAGCCGAGGCCATCGACCTTTCGCGGCATGACGCTCGCCTGGAACTGTCGCGCGCGTGATGAGGTCGACGCGGTGCTGGCGTTCGCGCTCGGCAAGGGCGCGAAGCTGATGAAAGCCGCACACGAGACCGATTACGGCGGCTATTCCGGCTATTTCGCCGACCCCGATGGCCACCCCTGGGAGGTCGTGGTCGCGCCCGGCATCGAGGTCGGCGAGGACCGGCGGGTGCATCTGACGGAATAGAGCGGGCCTGAATAACGGGAATAGTCTGGGGTTCCCGGTTGCGCGGGCCAGTCCTGCGTGCGCACGATCCCGCCCATGATTCGGGACAAGTCCGCTACGAAGTCAGCCAAAGACGCGCCTAAGAAGGCTGCTGCGAACAAAGCAGCCTCCGCCAAAGCGGCTGCGGCCAAAGCAACGGCCGCTCCCGCCGGCAAGAAAGGCATCATTGCCGTCACGCCCCCGAGCTTCCGCCGCGAGCGCGCGCTGATCAAGCGCGGCGTCTGGCCCGTCGCCGGCTGCGACGAGGCCGGCCGCGGGCCGCTGGCAGGTCCAGTGGTGGCGGCCGCGGTCATTCTCGATCCCAACCGCATCCCGCGCGGCATCGATGATTCCAAGCGCCTGACGGCCGAGGAACGCGAAAGGCTGTTCGACAAGATCTGTGCGACCGCGCAGGTCTCCGTCGTCGTCGCTTCGCCCGCGCGAATCGATCGCGACAACATCTTGCGCGCCTCATTGTGGGCGCTGAAGCGCGCCGTGGTGGCGCTGCCGGAGACGCCGAGGCACGTCTTCGTCGACGGCCGCGACCGGCTCGACACGGAATGCGACTGTGAGGCCGTGATCGGCGGCGACGGCATCGTTGTGTCGATCGCCGCGGCCTCCATCATCGCCAAGGTGACGCGTGACCGGCTGATGTGCGCGCTGGCCCAGGACTGTCCCGGCTACGGCTTCGAGCAGCACAAGGGCTATGCTGTCCCCGAGCATCTCGACGCCCTCGACCGCCTCGGCCCCTCCGTCCACCACCGCCGCTTCTTCGCGCCGGTCGCCGCCGCCCGGGCCAAGCACATGCCCTGGACCGTCGAGCCGGTGCAGGACCTGTTTGCGGTGACCGAGGTCGAGGTGCAGGTGGATGCCAGCGTCGAGATCGACGCCTCGGCAAATCTTTAAGGCTTAGCGCTGCTGCCCCTATATCGTCATGGCCGGGCTTGACCCGGCCGCCTTACGGACGGCGCGAAGAACGTGGATGCCCGGGCCTTCGCCGCGCCGAAGCGGCTTCGGCCGCGCAGGCGGGACAAGCCCGGGCATGACGAGCAAACCGTCGTTGCCACGACGCGCAGCGCCCATTATCAAAACAGATATGAGCGAATAGGGCCGGCTGGACGGGTTGGCTGCATCTTTCGGGCGTTGCATGCGGTTTACCTCCCTGGTCATCGAGCTCATTCGCGCCCGGCCGCGGCTGATCGTCTGGATCGTCGTGCTGCTGCAGGCCGCGATGTGGCTGTTCGTGGCGCTGGTGTTCTACCGCAGCCCGCCCGGCAGCCTCGCGACGCTGCTGGCTTTCGGACGCGAATACCAGGTCGGCACTGATCTCGGCCCACCCTTGCCGGTCTGGCTCGCCGATATCGCCTATCGCGCCGCCGGCGGCCATATGTTCGGCGTCTATGTGCTGGCCGAGCTCTGCGAGATCGCGACCTTCATCGCGCTCTATCATCTGTCACGCGCCGTGGTTGGCTCGCAGCAGGCGGTGCTCGCCGTGCTCTTGACCATGACGGTGCTCGCCTTCTCCTCGTCAGCGCTCGATTTCGGCCCCCTCGTCCTTGCCCGGCCGCTCTGGGCGCTGCTGCTGCTGCACTCCTGGCAGATCATCGGCCAGCGCCGCGGTAATGCCTGGTTCGCCTGGTCGATCGAGGCCGGTCTCTTGTTGCTGACGACGCCCGCGGCCATTTTCCTGCTGCTGCTGCTCGCCGTGTTCGCGGTCTCGACCGCCGGCGGCCGCCGCACGCTGCGCGCGCTCGATCCGCTGTTTGCGCTGATCGTCGTGGCGGTGCTGGCGCTGCCCTATGCGGTCTGGCTGATGCGGGCCGGGACGCTTGCGATGCCGGCCCTGCCGCAAGTCGCGGAGCTCGGTGCCCGCGCCCTGCATGCGGCCTGGCTGCTCGGCGGCCTCGTGCTCGGGGCGGCCGCGATCCCGGCGCTGACCTTCCTCAACACCGGTCTGTTCGCCACCAAGGGCGAGGAGCCGCCGATCATCTTCCGGCCCCCGGTCGCGCCGCTCGCGCGCAACTTCGTCTATTTCTTCGCATTGGCGCCGACGCTCGGCGCGGTGCTGATCTCCGGCCTGCTCGGACTCGAATCCGTCGTCGGCGGCGCCGGCGCCGTGCTGGTCATGTCCGGGCTTGCCGTAGTGGTCGCGGCCGGGGATCTCATTGCGATGCGCCGCGCGCGGATGCTGCGCATGGTGTGGGCCGCCGCTGTCGTGGCGCCGGCCGCGGGCGTCGTGCTCGCCGTCCTGCTGCTGCCCTGGACCGGGACAAACGAGATCGCGACCTCGATGCCGGCGCGTGCGATCTCGGATTTCTTCGACGAGAGTTTTGCCCGGCGCACCAACCATCGGCTGCGCGCGGTTGCCGGCGAGACCCAGCTGGCAAGCCTGATCACGCTGCATTCCGGCCGGCCGCATCTGTTCATCGACGCCGCCCCCGCGCGGACGCCGTGGATGAACCAGACGAAATTCGCCGAGACCGGCGGCGTCGTGGTCTGGCGCGCCTCCGATACCGCCGGCACGCCGCCGCCGGAGATACTCAAGCGCTTTCCCGGCATCGTGCCAGAGGTGCCGCGCGCCTTCGAATGGCTGGTGACGGGTCGGCAGCAACTGCTGCGTATCGGCTGGGCCATCGTACGGCCGAAGGGGACGTAGCGACAAACGCAGAAATCGTAGGGTGGGCAAAGCGAAGCGTGCCCACCACCTCTATCGCTGCGCGGGAACGACTTGATGGTGGGCACGGCGCTTTGCGTCTTTGCCCACCCTACGAGAGCTCGCTAACCCGCCAGCACCTTCGCGATCGCCCGCAGATCCTGCCAGGCCAGCCGCTTGTAGGACGGCGAGCGCAACAGATAGGCCGGATGGAACGTCGGCAGCGCGCGGATGGTGCGCCCACCCGCGTCGTAGTCGAACCAGCGCCCGCGCGTGCGCATGATGCCCTCGCGCGTCCCGAGTAGCGTCTGCGTCGAGGGGTTGCCGAGCGTCACCAGCACATCAGGATTCACCAGCTCGATCTGGCGCTGGATGAAGGGCAGGCACACTTGCGTCTCCTGCGGCGTCGGCGTGCGGTTGCCTGGCGGCCGCCAGGGAATCACGTTGGCGATATAGGCGGTGCCGCGGTTGAGCCCGATCGCGCTGATCATCAGGTCGAGCAACTTGCCGCTGCGGCCGACGAAGGGCAGCCCCTCGATGTCCTCGTCGCGGCCCGGCGCTTCGCCGACGAACATGATGCGCGCCTGCGGATTGCCGTCGGCGAACACCAGCCGCGTCGCCGTGTGCTTCAGCGCGCAGCCCTCGAAGCTTTGCATCAGCTCGCGCAGCGCCTCCAGCGTCGGCGCAGTGCGCGCGGCCTCGCGCGCGGACGCGATCGCGACGTCGGGGGCAGGGGCAGCCTCGCCGCGCATGACCGCCGGCGCGGCGACCGGCCGCGGCGCCTCGACCGGCGGCGCCACGCGCGGGGCCGGCGGTGGGGCATCCAATTCCGCCAGGCGGTCGATCGGTTCCTCCGCGAGCGCGCAATCGACGCCGGCCTCCAGATAGAAGGCGAGAAGCTCACGGACGCTGGGTGCGGGTTCGGGTATCATGGGAAAGTCCGACGTTAGTTCAGTTTAAGGCGCCTTGCACCCCGGCGGAACGCATTTCCGTGGTTGTCCTACCCGGAAAAATCGGAAACAAGAGGGCGCAATCGACCAAGGACCGTCTCGAGGGCTGAGATCAGATGAGCACCGAAGAACTTCCTCCGCGCGAATCCATGGAATTCGACGTCGTCATCGTCGGCGCCGGCCCCTCGGGCCTGTCCGCCGCGATCCGGCTGAAGCAGCTCAACGCCGATCTCAACGTCGTCGTGGTGGAGAAGGGCTCCGAGGTCGGCGCGCATATTCTCTCCGGCGCGGTAATCGATCCGGCCGGGCTCGACAAGCTGATCCCGGACTGGCGCGAGGATTCCGACTGCCCGCTGAAGACGCAGGTGAAGGACGACCGCTTCTATTGGATGACAGCCGGCAGCGCGATCAAGTTGCCGGGCTTCATGATGCCGCCGCTGATGGACAATCATCACTGCTTTATCGGCTCGCTCGGCAATGTCTGCCGCTGGCTGGCACGGAAGGCCGAGGCGCTCGGCGTCGAGATCTATCCAGGCTTTGCCGCGGCCGAGGTGCTCTATGACGAGGAGGGCAAGGTCAAGGGCATCGCCACCGGCGATATGGGCATCGGCCGCGACGGCAAGCCGAAGGACTCTTTTACCCGTGGCATGGAATTGCTCGGCAAGTACACGCTGTTCGCCGAAGGCGCCCGTGGCAGCCTGACCAAGCAGCTCATCAACAAATTCGCCTTGGACGCCAAGAGCGAGCCGGCGAAGTTCGGCATCGGCCTCAAGGAGGTCTGGCAGATCGATCCCGCCAAGCACCAGAAGGGCTTGATCCAGCATTCATTCGGCTGGCCGCTTGACCTCAAGACCGGTGGCGGCTCGTTCCTTTATCACTACGACGACAATCTCGTCGCCGTCGGCTTCGTCGTGCATCTAAACTACGATGATCCCTATCTGTCGCCGTTCGATGAGTTCCAGCGCTTCAAGACCCATCCGTCGATCCGCAGCACCTTCGAAGGCGCCAAGCGGCTCGCCTACGGCGCGCGCGCGATCACCGAGGGCGGTTATCAGTCGGTGCCGAAGCTGAGCTTCCCGGGCGGCGCGCTGATCGGCTGCGCGGCCGGCTTCGTCAACGTGCCGCGCATCAAGGGCGTGCACAATGCGATGGGCACCGGCATGCTGGCTGCCGAACATGTTGCGGCCGCGCTCGCCGCCGACCGCGCCAATGACGAGCTCGTCGAATACGAGAACGCCTGGCGCTCCTCATCGGTCGGCAAGGACCTGTTCCTGGTGCGCAACGTCAAGCCGCTGTGGTCGAAGTTCGGCACCGTGCTCGGCGTCGCGCTCGGCGGCCTCGACATGTGGTGCAATACGCTGTTCGGCGCCTCACTGTTTGGCACGCAGTCGCACGTCAAGCCCGACCGCGCCACGCTCGATCCGGCCAAAAGCCACGCGCCCAGGAACTACCCGAAGCCGGACGGCAAGATCTCGTTCGACAAGCTGTCCTCGGTGTTCCTGTCCAACACCAATCACGAGGAGGACCAGCCGGTCCATCTCAAGGTCATCGACATGAACCTGCAGAAGACCTCCGAGCATGACGTGTTCGCCGGTCCTTCGAATCGCTATTGCCCGGCCGGCGTCTATGAGTGGGTCGAGGAGGGATCGAGCCCGCGTTTCCAGATCAACGCCCAGAACTGCGTTCACTGCAAGACCTGCGACGTGAAGGATCCCAATGGTAACATCACCTGGGTTCCCCCGGAGGGCGGCGGCGGTCCGAACTACGAGGCGATGTAGGAGCGGGCCAAGCAAGCGGCCTGATCCCGAAGGCGATCCGGCGCACGTTCGCGTGAGGATGGGGCCGCGACCACCGGTCGCGGCCACGATAAGGCCATAGTAGCGGCGTCTTGGGCTGCAACGGACCGGTTACTTGCCGATTTGGGGCGTGCGGAGGGGATCGTCCGGCCCGAATCCTTGCGGCGAAGCGCCAAAAGCGGCATTGTTGGCCCGACGGTTCCGGGTCCCGATGCCACCGGCCGCGTTCGCATGCGATACGGCCCTCTGCTGCAAACCCAGGCACTACCAACTCAAGGCGAGCCCTGATGTTTTCAAATCGTTTCAACCGCTGGACTGTTGCCGCCATCGCCCTCATGGGCACAGCGATCGCGACCGTCCCGGGCAGGGTCCTGGCGCAGACGCCGGATCACCCGGAGAACACGGCGGCGCAGTTTCCGACCCGAAACGATCTGAAGTCGCTCACCGGTGCCGGCAGCTATCTCGCCGCCCGCCATGCCAGCGTCGAGCGCGACGCGGCCTCTGCCGCTGCGTTCTACCGCTCGGCCCTGCGCACCGATCCCAAGAACAACGAGCTGCTCGACCGCGCCTTCATCTCGTCGGTCGCCGACGGCGACATCGAGGAGGCGGTCAAGCTCGCCGAGCGCGTCCTTACCATCGACAAGACCAACCGCGTCGCGCGTCTCGTCGTCGGCGTGCATGATCTCAAGGTGAAGAAGTACGCGGCCGCGCAGACCAACATCAACCAGTCGATCCGCGGTCCGATCACCGATCTCGTCGCAACGCTGCTGTCGGGGTGGGCCGCCTATGGTGCGGGCGATGCCAAGGGCGGTGTCGCCACCATCGACAAGCTGGCAGGTCCGGAATGGTATCCGCTCTTCAAGGACCTTCACGCCGGCATGATCCTCGAGCTTTCCGGCAAGGAAAAAGACGCTGGCACCCGCTTCGAGCGCGCCTACAAGCTCGACGATTCCATGCTGCGCGTGACCGAGGCCTATGCGCGCTGGCTGTCGCGCAACAAGGATTCCGCCGCCGCGACCACCGTCTATCAGGCCTTCGACAAGAAGCTGGCGCGTCATCCGCTGATCCAGGAAGGCCTGCGCGACACCAAGGCCGGCAAGAAAATGTCGCCGCTGGTCGATTCCGCCCAGGCCGGCGCCGCCGAAGCGCTCTACGGCATCGGCGCCACGCTGACCCGCCGCGGCGGCGAGGATCTGGCGCTGGTCTATCTCCAGCTCTCGCTCTACCTCCAGCCGACGCATCCGCTGGCGCTGCTTTCGCTCGCCGATCTCTACGAATCGGTGAAGCGGCCGCAGATGGCGATCAAGGTCTATGAGCGTGTGCCGTCGAGCTCGCCGCTCAAGCGCAACGCGCAGATTCAGCTCGCCATCGATCTGGATTCCGCCGACCGCACCGAGGAGGCGATCAAGATCCTCAAGGGCGTCACCACGGAGGATGCCAAGGACCTCGAAGCCATCATGGCGCTCGGCAACATCGAGCGCGGCCGCAAGAAGTTCGGCGACTGCGGCGCGACCTATTCGCAAGGCGTCGATGTGCTGCCGGCCGGCAACGACAAGGCCAACAGCGTCTGGTACTATTATCGCGGCATCTGCCAGGAGCGCTCCAAGCAGTGGGCCAAGGCCGAGGCCGACATGAAGAAGGCGCTCGAGCTGCAGCCCGACCAGCCGCACGTCCTCAACTATCTCGGCTATTCCTGGATCGACCAGGGCGTGAACCTCGACGAAGGCATGAAGATGATCAAGCGTGCCGTCGAGCAGCGTCCCGACGACGGCTACATCGTCGACTCCCTCGGCTGGGCCTATTACCGCATCGGCAACTACGAGGAAGCGGTGAAGAATCTCGAGCGCGCGATCGACCTCAAGCCCGAAGATCCCACCATCAACGATCACCTCGGCGATGCCTATTGGCGCGTCGGCCGCACGCTGGAAGCCAAATTCCAATGGTCGCACGCCCGCGATCTCAAGCCCGAGCCGGAAGAGCTGCCGAAGATCGAGGCCAAGATTGCCAACGGTCTCGCCGACGACAATTCGAACTCTTCGGCGGCGCAGGCCGAGAAGAAGAAGGACGACGGCAAGGGCGGCTAATCTGAGCGAAGTTGGGGGGCGTGTCGCCGATGTCGGCGTTGATTGAAGAGGGGCGGGCGAAGGTCAATCTCAGCCTTCGCGTCGTCGGCCGTCGTGCCGACGGCTATCATGATCTCGAAAGCGTTGTCGCGTTTGCCGACTGCGCCGACCGGCTGACGCTGGAGCCGGGCGGCGAGCTGAAGCTCAGCACCACCGGGCCGCTGGCCGCCGCCTGCGGCGATCCCGGCGACAATCTCGTGTTCAAGGCCGCCAAGCTGCTCGCCGAGGCGGTGCCGGGCCTGAAGCTCGGCGCGTTCGCGCTCGACAAGGTGCTGCCGGTTGCCGCCGGCATCGGCGGCGGCTCGGCCGACGCCGCGGCGGCGCTGCGGCTCCTGGCGCGTCTCAACAATCTGTCGCTCGATGATCCGAGGCTCCAGAAGGTCGCGCTCGCGACCGGCGCCGATGTGCCGGTGTGCCTCCTCTCGCGCGCCTGCGACATGACCGGCGTCGGCGAGCAGCTGCTGCCGCTCGCGCTGCCGAGCATGCCTTGCGTGATGGTCAATCCGCGCGTGCCTGTTGCCACCAAGGACGTGTTTAAGGAATTGGGCCTGCGCAACGGTCAGCTCCTGGTCGGTGTCACCGACGTCATCCGTGCTCCGGCCTGGCCGGACGAGGGCGGGTCGATTGCCGATTGGGTCGACGTGCTCGAAAGCGTCCCCAACGATCTCGAAGCGCCCGCACTGCGCATCGAGCCTGTCATCGACGAGGTGCTGGAGGCCTTGCGCTCTTCCGCCGGCGTCAAGCTCGCCCGCATGTCCGGCTCGGGTGCAACCTGCTTTGCGATCTACGGCGCCTCGGCCGAGGCGCATGCTGCCGCGGAAAAGATCCGGCGCGACCATCCCGGCTGGTGGGTACACGCGGGGACGTTGAGCTGAGGTCTTTCTCCGGCGTCGGCGCCGTAGGGTGGGCACAGCGACTTGTCCGCCGTAGCTCGACGAGCGAAGGCGGAAGCGTGCCCACGCAATTTGTGTGACCGAGAGAGGTGGTGGGCACGGCGCTGACGCGCCTTTGCCCACCCTACGGCGTCGGAGCCAGCCCCAGAAACCGCCGGATCTCGCCCAATACTTCTTGCGGCTTGTCGTGCTGCAGCCAATGTCCGGCTCCGGCGATGGTCTCGACGCGGGCGTTCTGGAAATATCGCTCCAGGCCCGCTGACCTGGCACCGGCGAGAAAGCTCTCACCGGCGTTCAGCAGCAGCGTCGGGCAGGCGATGCGCGACCACAGCGCGACGTGATCATCAGGCCAGAGCCGGTGCGGCGCAGAGGCGCGCTGATAGGGATCGAATTTCCAGCTGTAGCTGCCATCCTCATTCTGCCGCGCGCCATGCGTGGCGAGATGCAGCGCGAGCTCGCGCGACAGACGTTTGTTGTGAAGCACCATCTGCGCCGCCGCGTCCTCGAGCGTCGCATAGCGGCGGGGTGTGCGGTCATGCAGTCTGTCGAGCTGGCCGACCCATTTGCCGATGCGCTCGTGCACCGGGGCCTTCGGCGTATCCGGCAGCATCGTCACGCCGTCGAGCACGACCAGCTTCGAGACCTTTTCAGGGAATGACCCTGAAAAGATCAGGCTCACCATGCCGCCCATCGAATGACCGATGAGAGTTATCTGAGGCCCCGCGACAACGCGGATGAGCTGGGCGAGATCGTAGACATATTCGGTCAAGGCGTAGCTGCCGCCTCGGGTCCATTCGGAATCACCGTGGCCGCGCAGATCGGGCGCGATGATGTGGAAATGCGGTTGCAGCGAGCGGGCGATGACGTCCCAGCTCCGGCAGTGATCGCGGCCGCCATGGACCAGAATGAGAGGCGGCGCGCTCTCATTGCCCCAATCGGCGTAGTGCAGCCGCAAGCCGTGGGATTCATAGAAGCGGTCCTGCGGGGTGCTAGCCATTCGCCGGCTGCCGCGCCAGTGCGAGCGAGAGGCCAAGGCCTGCAATGAAGACGCCGGAGCCCTGGGTGAGGCGCCGCATCAGATGCGGCCGTTCAACCAGCTGCGTGCGCGTTGCGGAGGCCATCAGCACCACGACGATATCGGCAAACGTGTTCAACGCCACCGAGATCGCGCCGAGCATGATGAATTGCAGCGTGGGGTTCGATCCCGTGGGATCGAGGAATTGCGGAATGAAGGCGAGGAAGAACGCGGCGGTCTTCGGGTTCAGCGCCTCGACCAGCACGCCGTCGCGGAACGCGCGCTTGTCGCCGACAGGTTCGCTCTCGAGCGACAGCGCGCGGCCGGCACCACGAAAAGTCTTGATGCCGAGCCAGACCAGATAGAGTGCGCCGCCGAACTTGACGGCAGCGAATAATTCCGCGCTCGCAAGGATGATTGCGGAGATGCCGAGGCTGCCCGCCAGCACATGAACCAGCCCGCCCAGCGCCGTGCCCGCGGTCGATGCGAACCCGCTGGCGCGCCCCTCGGACAAGGTCCGCGCTGCGACGTAGAAGATGCCGGGGCCGGGAACGGCGGCAATGAGGCAGGCTGCAGTCAGGAACAGCCAGAAATTGGTTTCGATCATCCTGTTTTGGTAGCGCAGCGCACCGCGATTGCAAGTCTTCTGGTGACAAGCCTTCTGGTGACAAGTCTACTGGTTCGAAGGCCCCTGGCTTAATCCATGCGGCGGAAGATCGCGCTGGCATTTACTCCGCCGAAGCCAAAACCGTTGGAAATCGCATGCTGCATCGGCATCGGCCGCGCGGTGCCGGCGACGATGTCGATGCCGTCAGCGCCCGCATCGGGGTTTTCGAGATTGAGGGTCGGCGGCGCGATCTGGTCGCGCAAGGCGAGCACGGTGAAGATCGCCTCGAGGCCGCCGGCGGCGCCGAGCAGATGGCCGGTGGCCGATTTGGTCGCGCTGACGGCGATGGCGCGATTGCGGCCGAACAACGCGCCGATCGCGCCGAGCTCGCTCTCGTCGCCGGCCGGCGTCGAGGTCGCATGGGCGTTCAGGTGCTGCACATCCGCCGGTGCAAGGCTAGCCTGGCGGAGCGCGATCTCCATGGCGCGGCGGGCGCCGCTGCCGTCGGGCGGACCCGACGTCATGTGATAAGCATCCGCCGTCGTGCCGTAGCCGACGATCTCCGCGATCGGCGTCGCGCCGCGCGCCAGCGCATATTCCAGCGCCTCGATCACCAGAATGCCGGCACCTTCGCCCATCACGAAACCGTCGCGCTTCTGATCGAACGGACGCGAGGCGCGCGCGGGCTCCTCGTTGAAGCCACTCGACAGCGCACGGGCCGCCGCAAAGCCGCCGAGGCTGACGATGTCGATGCAGGCCTCAGCGCCGCCGCAGATTGCGACATCGGCTTCGCCTGATCGGATCATGCGCGCGGCATCGCCGATCGCCTGGACGCCTGCGGCACATGCGGTGACCGGTGTGCCCAGCGCGCCCTTGTAGCCGTACTTGATCGAGACCTGGCCGGCGGCGAGGTTGGCCAGGAACGAAGGAATCGTGAAAGGCGAGAGCCGGCGCACGCCGCGCTGCTCGGTAATGCGCACCGCCTCCGCTATCGCCGGGAAGCCGCCGATGCCGGAGGCGATGATCGTTGCGGTCCGCTCCAGCGCACTTGCGTCCTGCGGCGTCCATTTGGCCTGCGCGACCGCTTCCGCCGTGGCGAGCAGCGCGAACAGGATGAAGCGGTCCATCTTGCGCTGGTCTTTTGGCGCGGCGGCCTGCGCCGGATCGAAGCCGCCCTCGGCATCGTCAGCCTTGTCGGGCACCTGCCCTGCGATACGCGCCGGCAGCACCTGCGCCCATTCCGGCAGCGGGCGCAGTCCGCTTTGGCCGGCGAGCAGCCGGCGCCAGGACAATTCGACACCGCAGCCGAGCGGCGACACCGCACCCATTCCCGTCACGACGATACGACGCATATCAGTCTCCAGCCGGCGCAACGGCCGGGTTCATGGCTTTGAGCGAAGCGAGCCGCGCGCGCATTCCGCGGCTGGCGCGCGGTCCCGCGATGACGACCGCATTGGCGAGCGTGATCGGACGCAGATCGGCGGCATCGACCACGATCGGATCGAGCGGGCGAACGTCACGTCGGTTCGCCAGCACGATGGACTCGCCCTTGGCGGCGAGATGCCTGTTGCCCCAGGCGAGCAGCGCCACGATCACGGGAAAGAAATCGCGCGCCTTGTCCGTCAGCACATATTCGTAGCGCGGTGGCCGCTGATGGTAGCGGCGGCGCTCGAACATGCCTGATGCGGTGAGATGGGCGAGCCGCCGCGACAGGATGTTCGGCGCGATGCCGAGGCTTTGCGAAAACTCGTCGAATTTCGTCGCGCCCTGGAACGCATCGCGCAGGATCAAAATGCTCCACCATTCGCCGACCGTCTCCACGGCGCGGCCGATCGGGCATTCCTGGATGGAAGGGGATTTGGGCTGCATGGGCGGAAAATAGGTAAGTAGCTTGCAAAATGCAAGTTACTGGGTGGCGGCGGTTTGGTGTCGAGAAGATGCATCAGTGAGGCGATGTAGGGCGGGCCCGCGTCCTGAACCGCTCTCGTGCCCCGGACGCAGCGCAGCGCCTCCGGCGATGCGAAGCATCGTCCGGTGCGGTGCGCTGCAGAGCCGGGGCCCATGCTGCGGGACGCGCGTGTCGCGTGGGTCCCGGCTCTGCGCAGCAGCGTTTCACGCTGCGGCGCGTCCGGGACACGAGGGAGGGAGTGGTGTCGTCGCGTCACACTCCGTCATTGCGAGCGCAGCGAGCAATCCAGAGTATCTCCGCGGAAAGATTCTGGATTGCTTCGCTGCGCTCGCAATGACAATGGGGAAAGAGCGCCAGTCGCTCAATGCGACCGTGCCAGACAAAACGCCACCACCTGCTCCAGCGCGCTCTTCATCGGCGAGGACGGGAACAGCGCCAGTGCGTCCACGGCCATGGCGCCATAGTGCTGAGCGCGGCTCAGCGTGTCCTCGAGCGCGCGGTGCTTGTTCATCAACCCGATGGCGTGATCGAGATCGGAATCGCCGATCTCGCCGCGCTCCAACGCGCGGATCCAGAACGCGCGCTCGGTGTCGTTGCCGCGGCGGAAGGCGAGCACGACCGGCAGGGTGATCTTCCCCTCGCGGAAATCGTCGCCGGTATTCTTGCCGAGCTTTGCGCTCTTGCCGCCATAGTCGAGCACGTCGTCGACGAGCTGGAAGGCGATGCCGAGATTCATGCCGACCGAGCGGCAGGCGGTCTGCTCGGCCTTCGGGCGGTTGGCGATGACGGGGCCGACCTCGCAGGCCGCGGCGAACAGCTCGGCGGTCTTGCCGCGGATCACGGCGAGATATTCGTCCTCGGTGGTCGCGGTGTTCTTGGCAGCGGCGAGCTGCATCACCTCGCCCTCGGCGATGGTGGCGGCGGCCGCGGAGAGGATGTCGAGCGCGCGGAGCGAGCCGACCTCGACCATCATGCGGAAGGCCTGGCCGAGCAGGAAGTCGCCGACCAGCACGCTGGCCTCATTGCCCCAGAGCATGCGCGCCGACAGTTTGCCGCGGCGCATCTCGCTCTCGTCGACGACGTCGTCATGGAGCAGGGTGGCGGTGTGCATGAACTCGACGCTTGCCGCGAGCTTGATGTGGCCGTCGCCGGTGTAGCCGGCGAGGTTGGCCATCGCGAGCGTCAGCATCGGCCGCAGGCGCTTGCCCCCGGAGGAGATCAGATGGTTGGCAACCTCCGGGATCATGGTCACATCCGAACCGGTCCGCGACAGGATCGTGGCGTTGACGCGCTCCATATCAGGGGCGACAAGGGCAACCAGCTCTTCGATCGACGCGCCGGGAGTTTCGAAAGGTACGATGACGGCCACGCCGGTCTCCAATATTTGCCCCGGAAGGGCTATTCTGACGGAAAGACAATAGAAACTGGCGGCGAATGCGGCAAGTGCCGCGGAACCATTGACATTTGGCGCTTTTAGCCTCTTCAGGCAGGAGACCTGTATTTTGCGTGAACTGGTTCGGACCAACGACATGGTGCTGGTGTCGGCGATCGGCGCGCTGCTCGACGGCGCCAATATCCATCATCTGGTGCTGGACCAGAACATGAGCATCATCGAGGGCTCACTCGGCATTTTGCCGCGGCGGATCCTGGTTCATGAGGACGACGCCCAGGAGGCGCGAGCGCTCCTCACCGAGGCCGGCCTCAGCCACGAACTGCGCGGCGATGAGTGAGGCCGCAAACATTACCGAGGATGCCTTTCTCGGAGGGCAGTTGCGGCTGAGGCAGAAGCGGTCCGGCCATCGCGCCGGGCATGATGCCATCCTGCTTGCGGCAGCGACCGAGGCCCGGATCGGAGATCGCGTGGTCGATTTCGGCGCCGGTATCGGCACGGCGGGACTGGCGCTGGCCCGGCGTATTCCCGGTGTCATGCTTAGCCTCGTCGAGATCGATCCGGAGCTGGCCGCGCTCGCGCGCGACAACGCGGCGGCGAATGCGATCGCCGCCGAGACGATCGTGCTCGACGTCACGGCTGGCGCCGAGGCCTTTGCGGCGAACGGGCTGTCGCCCGACAGCGTCGATGTGGTGCTGATGAATCCGCCGTTCAACGATCCGGCCCGGCATCGCGGGTCGCCGGATCGGCTGCGTCACGCTGCGCATGTGGCGACGGAGGAGACGCTGCATGCATGGGTGCATGCCGCGCGGCGCGTCCTTCGATCGAATGGTGTGCTGACATTGATCTGGCGTGCAGATGGCATCACTGACGTGCTGGCGGCGCTGTCGCGCGGCTTCGGCAGCCTCGCGATCCTGCCGGTTCACGGCGAGGTGGGGCGGCCCGCGATCCGCGTGCTGGTGCGTGCGGTCAAAGGTGGCCGGGCCCCGACGCGATTGCTGCCGGGCCTGACGCTCAACGACGCGGCACGCGCGTCAGGAAACGAGATGACGGAGATCTTGGAGGGGAGAGCGGCCTTGCCGCTGGTGGAACCGTGACGCTTACTGCGGAAGCGATTCCGACTGCTGCTCTTGCGGCGACGTCAGGCGGATCGCCATGAACAGCGCACCGATTAGAAGCATCAGCAGATAGATTTTCATGGTGTTCTCCGCTGCCCTCATTGCAGCCTTCCAACGGGAAATCTGCAAAACACGTTCCAGGCACTTCCAATGACAGTCGCGTGATAAGAAATGGTTAATCAGAGGTAACGGCATGGCCGAACAATTGAACGATCGTGAGAGTTCCGGCTTGGCCGACAAGCTCATGCAATATCTTCCGGCGCGGTTCCGCCCGGGCACGGCGGTGGTGCCGGTGGTGCGACTCTCAGGCGTGATCGGCGCGGTGACGCCGCTGCGCCCGGGCATGACGCTGGCGGGAGTCGCGCGCGTATTGGAGCGGGCGTTTTCGTATCGGAACGCCAAGGCGGTGGCGCTGGTGATCAACTCGCCCGGCGGCTCGCCGGTGCAGTCGCGCCAGATTTACCTGCGCATCAAGCAGCTCGCGGCGGAGAAGAAGCTGCCGGTGCTGATGTTCGTCGAGGACGTCGCGGCCTCGGGCGGCTACATGATCGCCTGCGCCGGCGACGAGATCATCTGCGATCCCTCCTCGATCCTCGGCTCGATCGGCGTGGTCGGCGGCAGCTTTGGTTTCCAGGATGCGATCAGGCGGCTCGGCATCGAGCGGCGCCTCTACACCGCCGGGGCGCACAAGGCGATGCTCGACCCCTTCCTCCCGGAAAACCCTGACGACGTCGCCAAGCTGAAGGCGATCCAGCGCGAGATCCACCAGATCTTCATTTCGCTGGTGAAGGACAGCCGCGGCGCGCGGCTGAAGGGCGACGAGGACACGCTGTTCACGGGCGAATACTGGGCGGGCGAGAGTGCGATCGCGCTGGGGCTGGCCGACAGCATCGGCGATCTCCGCTCAACTCTTCGTGCCCGCTATGGCGAGAAGGTTCTCACCCCCGTGATTGCCCAGCCGACCGGGCTGCTCTCAGGTCTCTTGGGGCGGAAATCGCCGGGCGCAGGCCAGCTTTCGGCTCTGGAATCAATGGCCGGCTTGCCGGACGAGCTGATCTCGGCGGTCGAGACGCGGGCGATTTGGGCAAAATTCGGGTTTTAGGCGGAGGCCCTTCCGCGCCATTTGGTCCCTTAGCCTGCCGATTGCGGCGCAAGCCCATCTGCGCAACAATGCATGTGGGGGCTGAGCACTCAACAAGGATCGACCGATGCCGCCGTTCGTCGCTTTTGCGGGCGTCCTGGGTGGGCTTGCCGTGGTCCGCTGGGCCTACAAGACCGCTGTCCGGATCAACCAGGAGCTGGAGGAGATGCGCCTGTCGCGCGTCGCCGAAGCCGCCCATGTGGGGAACATCCCAACGCTGAAACGTGATCCCGTGACCGGAGCGTACCGGCCGGGCTAGCCGGTGCTGGGCAAAGGCGCCCTTGCGCCGTGCCCACCAACTCCCTCGGTGGTGACAGGTGGTGGGCACGCTTCCGCCTTCGCTCTCTTTGAGCTACGGCGGACAAGTCGCTTTGCCCACCTACGGCACCGTCCGGGATGAGGGACTGATTGGCCCGAATCCGCCCGCCTCGCCTTGATTCCCACCCCCGCCGTCGATACGGTCCCGCGCGATTCAAAACCCCCGCGAGAGCCTGATCTGACGATGGACGCCTCATTGCCCGCCCATATGCGCCCGGAACGCTCGTTCCAGGGCTTCATCCTCGCGCTCCAGCGGTTCTGGGCCGAGCAGGGCTGCGTGATCCTGCAGCCCTACGACATGGAGATGGGCGCAGGCACCTTCCATCCGGCGACCACGCTGCGTGCGCTTGGGCCAAACCCCTGGAACGCCGCCTATGTGCAGCCCTCGCGTCGGCCCAAGGACGGCCGCTACGGCGAGAACCCGAACCGGATGCAGCACTACTACCAGTTCCAGGTGATCATGAAGCCGTCGCCGCCGAACCTTCAGGAGCTGTACCTGAAGTCGCTCGCTGCGATCGGCATCGATTCCGCCGTGCACGACATCCGCTTCGTCGAGGATGATTGGGAGAGCCCGACGCTGGGTGCCTGGGGTCTCGGGTGGGAGTGCTGGTGCGACGGCATGGAGGTCAGCCAGTTCACCTATTTCCAGCAGGTCGCCGGCTTCGAATGCGCGCCGGTCGCGGGCGAGCTCACCTACGGGCTCGAGCGCCTCGCAATGTATGTGCAGGGCGTCGATCGCGTCTACGATCTCAACTTCAATGGCCGCGAGGGCGACGCCAAAGTGACTTATGGCGATGTCTTCCTGCAAGCCGAGCAGGAATATTCGCGGCACAATTTTGAAGTTGCCGACACCACGATGCTGTTCGAGCAGTTCAAGATGGCGGAAGCGGCCTGCAAAAAATATCTCGACGCCGGCTGGCGCGAAGGCGGCAACAAGAAGCAGCACCTGATGGCGCTGCCCGCCTATGACCAGTGCATCAAGGCGAGCCATGTCTTCAACCTCCTGGACGCGCGCGGCGTGATCTCTGTGACGGAGCGGCAGAGTTACATTCTGCGTGTACGCGAATTGGCAAAAGCCTGCGGCGAGGCCTGGATCCACACTGAAGCGGGCGGAGCGGCCTGATGCCCGATCTTTTGCTTGAACTATTCTCCGAAGAAATCCCCGCGCGCATGCAAGCCAAGGCGGCCGACGATCTGCGCCGCATGGTCACCGACAAGCTCGTCGCCGAAGGCCTCGTCTACGAGGGCGCCAAGGCGTTCGCGACGCCGCGCCGTCTTGCGCTCACCGTGCACGGCATCCCCGCGCGCCAGCCCGACCTGAAGACCGAACGCCGCGGTCCGAAAATCGGCGCGCCCGATGCGGCCGTGCAGGGCTTTCTGAAGGCGACGGGATTGAAGTCGCTGGATGAAGCAAAAATCCAGCGCGACCCCAAGGGTGATTTCTACATCGGATTGATCGAGAAGCCCGGCCGCGATGCGATTGAGGTGCTCGCGGAAATCCTGCCCGTCATCATCCGCACCTTCCCCTGGCCGAAATCGATGCGCTGGGGCGCGCGCTCCGGCAAGCCGGGTTCGCTCAACTGGGTGCGTCCGCTGCATGCGATTACCGCGACGTTCGGGCTGGAGACCGAAGAGCCCGATGTCGTGAAGTTCGAAGTCGACGGCGTCGCGGCCGGCCAGACCACCTACGGCCATCGCTTCATGGCGCCGGACGCGATCCAAGTGCGCCGGTTCGAAGACTACGAAGCGAAGCTGCTCGCCGCCAAGGTCGTGCTCGATCCTGAAAGGCGCAAGGATGCGATCCTGACCGACGCCAAGCAGCTTGCCTTCGCGCAAGGCTTTGAGCTGGTCGAGGACCAGCCCCTGCTCGACGAGGTCGCGGGCCTGGTCGAATGGCCGGTCGTGCTGATGGGCTCGTTCGAACCGGATTTCCTGGCGACGCCAGCAGAGGTGATCCGCGCCACCATCCGCAACAACCAGAAGTGCTTCGTCGTGCGCGACCCCAAGACGGGCAAGCTCGCCAACAAGTTCATCCTGGTCGCCAACATCGAAGCCACCGACGGCGGTGCGACCATCATCGCCGGCAACGAGCGCGTGATCCGCGCGCGGCTGAGCGACGCGAAGTTCTTCTACGAGACCGACCTGAAGACAAAGCTCGAGGACCGGCTGCCGAAGTTCGAGCAGATCGTGTTCCACGAGAAGCTCGGCACGCAGGCGGAGCGGATCGAGCGTATCAAGCATTTGGCGGGTCTAATCGCGCCGCGCGTGGGCGCCGACGTCGTGAGAGTAGAGCGCGCTGCGAACTTGGCCAAGGCCGACCTGCTCACCGAAGTCGTCGGCGAATTCCCTGAAGTGCAGGGCCTGATGGGAAAATACTACGCGCTGGCGCAGGGCGAAGATGCTTCTGTCGCTGCAGCCTGCGAGGAGCATTATAAGCCACAAGGGCCTGGCGACCGTGTGCCGACCGACCCGGTCAGCGTGTCGGTGGCACTTGCCGACAAGCTCGATACGCTCATCGGCTTCTGGGCGATTAACGAGAAGCCGACGGGATCAAAGGACCCGTATGCGCTGCGCCGCGCTGCACTGGGTGTGATCCGGCTGATCGTCGAAAATAAGCTCCGGCTTGATCTCTACGTGCCAGCAATATTCCAGTCGCTCTTCTTCGCCGATCGAACAATCTCCGCCTTTGAGAAGGATGTTGCAAAAAAGGCTGCGTCACTCGACTTTGTTGAGCCGGGTCTGGCGGAGAAGTTGGCGGAACGTGCCCGCGAGATTGCTCGTTCGGATAGGGTGTTGGAGGGCGGCTTCGATCATTACCACGCGCTAATCCAAGACCTCCTCGCCTTCTTCGCCGACCGCCTCAAGGTCCAGCTCCGCGAGCAGGGCGCGCGCCACGATCTCGTCGATGGCGTGTTCGCGCTCGGCGGCCAGGACGATCTCCTGATGATCGTCCGCCGCGTCGAGGCGCTCGGAAAGTTCCTCGAGAGCGACGACGGCAAGAACCTGCTCGCCGGCACCAAGCGCGCCAGCAACATCCTCTCCATCGAGGAGAAGAAGGACAAGCGCACGTTTGACGGCGCGCCCGATGCTGCGCTCTATGGCCTCGCCGAGGAGAAGGCACTGGCGAAAGCGATCGGCGAGGTGAAGACCGAAGCAAGCGCCGCTGTCGCCAAGGAAGACTTTGCCGCCGCGATGAGCGCGATGGCAAAGTTGCGGCCGCCGGTCGATGCGTTCTTCGACAAGGTTCGCGTCAACGATGACGATGCCAAGGTGCGCGAGAACCGCCTGAAGCTGCTGAACGAGATCCGCAGCGCCACGCGGGCGGTGGCGGATTTCTCGAAGATCCAGGATTGAGGCGCAGTATTGCGGCTCGCGTGCCCCGGACGCAGCGCAGCGCTTCTTCAGCGTTGCGCCTTGTCCGGGACACGAGGGTGCCGCTCAAAAAAGTGCCCCGCCCGGCGGGGGGAAGACCAGGCGGGGCCTGATGTCCGATTTACACTGCTCGCGCCAGCCTGATGTGGCGCGCCGGACATCTAGTCGATGTCAGCTATTCGATGTCAGTCCAGCACCTCGACGATGCGGCGCGAGCGCGGCTCGACCAGCACGGTCTCTCCGTTCACGACGGTGTAGCGATATGTCGTGGCGCCGAAGCGTTGCGGCACGTCATAATACGTAACGCCGCTTTCAGGTAAGGTGGCACCGACCACGACGCGATCCGGAATCCGGAAGGGCGGCACACGTTGTTCGACGACATACTCGCGGAAGGCCGGCCGCTGGTCGGCGTCAATGGTCGGGGCGCTGTCGACCACGGCGGGCGCGCGTCCGACGGTGACGCCGTTTTGCGCCTGCGCCGCAAGGGGCGAGCCGATCGCGGCCGCGAGCGCTGCAAGAGCAAGAATCCTGTTCCGCATGGACAACTCCTTCGACGTGGAATTTATTTTTTCGGACGCGCCAGTGGCGCAGCCGATTGGCCAATGCATGCACCCTTCGCAATGTTCCGGAAAAGGCCCGCCGCATTCGCGGCAATTTCAGGCAGTTTTCATGGGTGCCGGAACTCGCACTGCCTGTTGCGCGTCTCTACTCGCGGAACCGGGAGGGCTATGATCCGCCCGCGATTCGCCTCACCCCCACAGAAAGATGGTTCATGCACATCACCGTCGCCCACATTTCGCCGATCCTGTCGTTGATTGCGGGCGTGCTCATCCTGATCATGCCGCGGCTGCTCAATCTCATCGTCGCAATCTTCCTCATCGTGAACGGCGCGATCGGGCTCGGGCTCCTGAAGTGGCTCCGGTTCTAGGCGTTCACTTTTCGGAACTGTCCGACTTGCGCGGGCCCGCCCAAAATGGTGTAAGGCCCGCGATTTCCCATTCCTCTCGCAGGTTGTGTGCAAGCTATGGCCAAAGCCGCCTCGAAGCCCAAGAAAATCCCGGCGAAAATCCCAGCGAAATCAAAGTCCTCGGCCGCTGCTAAGGCCGCGCCGCCGGCCCGCAAGGCGCTGGCCAAGAGCGCGCCGAAGCCGATCGCCAAATCTGCTGCCAAACCCGCTGCAAAGCCGGCGGCAAAGGCCGTGACCAAGGCGGCTCCGCCGAAGGTCGCCGCCAAGCCTGCGCCGAAGAAGGCTGCGCCAGCAGCCATCAAGGCCGGCAAATGGGTGTACACATTCGGTGACGGCAAGGCCGAGGGCCGGACCGAGATGCGAGATCTGCTCGGCGGCAAGGGCGCGAACTTGGCCGAGATGGCCAATCTCGGCCTTCCCGTGCCTCCCGGCTTCACCATCCCGACCTCGGTCTGCACCTACTTTTACGCCCACGACAAATCCTATCCGAAGGAGTTGCAGGCACAGGTTGAGAAGGCGCTCGACCATGTCGGCAAGTTGACCGGCAAGGTGTTCGGCGACACCAGGAATCCGCTGCTCGTCTCGGTGCGCTCCGGTGCGCGTGCCTCGATGCCGGGCATGATGGACACGGTGCTCAACCTCGGCCTCAACGACCAGACCGTGGAAGCGCTGGCGGAATTGTCGGGCGACCGCCGCTTCGCCTATGACAGCTATCGCCGCTTCATCACCATGTATTCGGACGTGGTGCTCGGCTTCGAGCATCATCACTTCGAGGAAATCCTCGACACCTTCAAGGACAGCCAAGGCTACACGCTCGACACTGATCTGTCGGCCGACGACTGGGTCGACCTGGTCGGCAAGTACAAGGACGCGGTCGCGCGCGAGATCGGCAAGGACTTCCCGCAGGATCCGCACGACCAGCTCTGGGGCGCGATCGGTGCCGTGTTCTCATCCTGGATGAACGCGCGCGCGGTGACCTACCGCAAGCTGCACGACATTCCGGAATCCTGGGGCACCGCAGTCAACGTGCAGGCCATGGTGTTCGGCAACATGGGTGAGACCTCGGCGACCGGCGTTGCCTTCACCCGCAACCCCTCGACCGGCGAGAGCAAGCTCTACGGCGAGTTCCTGATCAACGCGCAAGGCGAGGACGTGGTGGCGGGCATCCGCACGCCGCAGGACATCACCGAGGAAGCGCGGAAAGAATCGGGCTCCGACAAGGCGTCGATGGAATCGGCGATGCCGGAGGCCTTCAAGGAGCTAACGCGGATCTACACGCTGCTCGAGAAGCACTACCGCGACATGCAGGACATGGAGTTCACGGTCGAGCAGGGCAAGCTGTGGATGCTCCAGACCCGCGGCGGCAAGCGTACCGCGAAAGCGGCGCTGCGCATCGCGGTCGAGCTCGCCAATGAAGGCCTGATCTCGAAGAAGGAAGCCGTGACGCGGATCGATCCGGCTTCGCTCGACCAGCTCTTGCATCCGACCATCGATCCCAACGCCAAGCGCGACGTGATCGCGACCGGCCTGCCGGCCTCGCCCGGAGCTGCCTCTGGCGAGATCGTGTTCTCCTCGGATGAAGCGGCCAAGCTTCAGGCCGACGGGCGCAAGGTCATCCTGGTCCGCATCGAGACCAGTCCGGAAGACATCCACGGCATGCACGCCGCCGAAGGCATTTTGACCACGCGCGGCGGCATGACCTCGCACGCGGCGGTCGTCGCGCGCGGCATGGGCAAGCCCTGCGTCTCCGGCTGCGGCACCATCCGCGTCGATTACGGCCGCGGCACCATGAGCATCGGCTCGCGTACCTTCAAGACCGGCGACGTCATCACCATCGACGGCTCGCTCGGCCAGGTGCTGGCCGGCCGCATGCCGATGATCGAGCCGGAGCTGTCCGGCGAGTTCGGCACGCTGATGGCCTGGGCCGACCAGGTCCGCAAGATCGGCGTCCGCGTCAATGGCGATACGCCTGAAGACGCGCGCACCGCGATCAAGTTCGGCGCGGAAGGCATCGGCCTGTGCCGCACCGAGCACATGTTCTTCGAGGAGACCCGCATCCGCACGGTGCGCGAGATGATCCTCTCCGAGGACGAGCAGTCCCGCCGCGCCGCGCTCGCAAAGCTGCTGCCGATGCAGCGCGCCGACTTCGTCGAGCTGTTCGAGATCATGAAGGGCCTGCCGGTCACGATCCGTCTGCTCGATCCGCCGCTGCACGAGTTCCTGCCGCATACCCACGCCGAGGTCGAGGAAGTGGCGCGTGCCATGAACACCGACCCGCGGCGCCTGGCCGACCGCGCGCGCGAGCTCTCGGAGTTCAATCCGATGCTCGGCTTCCGCGGCTGCCGCATCGCGATCGCTTACCCTGAGATCGCCGAGATGCAGGCGCGTGCGATCTTCGAGGCGGCGGTCGAAGCCGAGAAGCGCACCGGCAAGGCCGTGGGCCTCGAGGTGATGGTGCCGCTGATCGCGACCAAGGCCGAGCTCGACCTCGTCAAGGCGCGGATCGATGCGACCGCACAGGCCGTGATGCGCGACACGGGCACCAAGCTGCCCTATCAGGTCGGCACCATGATCGAGCTGCCGCGCGCCTGTCTGCTCGCGGCCGAGATCGCGCAGTCGGCCGAGTTCTTCTCGTTCGGCACCAACGACCTGACGCAGACGACCTACGGCATCAGCCGCGACGACGCGGCGAGCTTCCTCGGCCCCTACGTCGCGAAGGGCATCCTGTCGGTCGATCCCTTCATCGCGCTCGACCAGGAGGGCGTCGGCGAGTTGGTCAAGATCGGCGTCGCGCGCGGCCGCAAGACGCGTCCGAAGCTCAAGGTCGGCATCTGCGGCGAGCACGGCGGCGATCCCGCCTCCGTCGCCTTCTGCCACAATATCGGCCTCGACTACGTCTCCTGCTCGCCCTACCGCGTGCCGATCGCCCGCCTCGCCGCCGCGCAAGCCGCGCTCGGCAAGGCGGTCGCAAGCCAGGCATAAGAAAAACTAAAATGCTTGAATGAAAGAGGCGGGGCGAAAGCTCCGCCTCTTTTGCTTTGGGCGATGCTCTCTCCATTCGCCATTGCGAGGAGCCCTTGCGACGAAGCAATCCAGACCGTCTCTGCGGAGGGATTCTGGAGTGCTTCCGCCTTCGCCAAGGCTTCGGCTGACAAGTCGCTGCGCTCGCAATGACGGGATTGTGGAAGCATTCCGCGCCAACAACGGGAACCCCGCGCATCCCGCAATAATACGCGCCGGCAAGAGTTCCTTCACCATTCGCGTTGACCGGTTGTTTACCGCTTCACATCAGCTCGCATTTACCACCGTGCGCGATCGCCCCGTGAAAACACCTGTGTTCGCTTGAGTGTGCCGCACGCGCAACGCGAATTAACGCCCCGGCAACCTAAATTAGATACTTACGATAAAGATCGAATTGCACGGATGTACTGCGGCTCGATTTTTCCGGCGTAAGCGTAGCGTGAGCGTAACGATGTCAGTGTTGCGTAACCATCCGAAGGGCGCGCGGTTCGCGTCCTTCGGCATCGGTCTCTGCATCTTCGCATTGATGCCGAGAGAGACCGGCTATCAGGACATTGCCTCCTTGCTGGCGCGCCAACCCGGCGTCGCCGAGCGGTGGCAGAAGCAGGTGTTCTCCGCGGCGTCCTCCATTCAGCTCGCCACCTACAGTTTCTCGCGCCCCATCGGCACCTCGGTTCCGCAGAGCGCGATGGTTCGCCTCGCGAGCATCGATGGCCGCGACGTCACCGGCGCGATCGGCCGCAATCCGGCGCTGCAGGCGCCGCCGCGCTACCAGGCTTCCGACTTTCCCAAGGTCGATCGCTCCATGAAGGGGGATCGCCTCGCAACGGTCACCCCGGCCCAGGCTCCCGAAACGGCCGCACCTGCTGCGGCACCGGCGCAGGAAGATCCCGCGACGTCGAACAGCTCGGTGTTCGGCACCAAGACGGCTGAGCTGCCCGCCGCGTTGCCACCGGTGATGTCGCCGGAATCGGCGGCCGCGCTCGATCCGGAGCTGCAGGAAGCGCTGCGCGCGCCGCCGCTGCCGCAATACACCAATCCGCCGCAGGCCAGCGACGCCGCGCGCGCGTTCGCGGTCCAGCCGCTCGAAGCACTGAAGCAGGCGACTGTTCCGGCCGCACCGGCACGCGATCCTTTCCGCGTCAAGACCTCGAACCTGTTCTTCGGCAGCTCCTCGCTCGGCGGCAATCTGGAGAGCATCGAGAGCTGGCAGCCCGGCGCCGAGCCGCTGATCGTGATGCCCGACCCCGACATGAAGGTGACGGTCTCGCTGTCGCCGCCCACAGTGGATATTGGCAAGGGCATCGAGAGCGGCGAGAGCGTCGCGCCGAAGGGCGAGGTCAACGCCGACAACCAGCGCACCAGATCACCGGCGGAACGACTCGCGCTCGACGACAAGTCGCGCGCGAAGTCCGAGAAGTGCCTCGCGGAAGCGATCTATTTCGAGTCCCGCGGCGAGGCCGTCCGTGGCCAGATGGCGGTGGCGCAAGTCGTGATGAACCGCGTATTCTCCGGCAAATATCCCGACACCGTGTGCGGCGCGGTCTATCAGAACAAGCACCGTCATCTCGCCTGCCAGTTCACCTTTGCCTGCGACAACAATGCCGACGTGATCCGCGAGCCCGAGATGTGGGAGCGCGCCAAGAAGATCGCCAAGGCCATGCTCGACGGCCAGATCTGGCTGCCCGAAGTCGGCAAATCCACGCACTATCATGCCTATTGGGTGCGCCCGTCCTGGGTCGCCGAGATGAAGAAGATGTACAAGACCGGCGTGCACACCTTCTACCGCCCGCGCGCCTGGGGCGACGGCAGCGAGGAACCAAGCTGGGGCACGCCGGCCCAGACCGCCGCGCTCTCCGCCGAGCTCGCGCAGCAAGCGAAGAGCTCTGCTGAAATGGGCAGCACTGAGCGGCGGTAGTTGTCCTTCACCTTGCCCCCACTTGTGGGGAGAGGCGAAGAAATCACGCCTCGATATCGAGCGCGCAGTCGAAGTTCGGCGCCGAATGCGTCAATGCACCCGACGAGGCGTAGTCCACACCTGTCGCCGCGATCGCGGCGATCGAGTCCAGCGTGACGCCGCCCGACGCCTCCAGCTTGAGGCGGCCCTCGTTGATCCGCACGGCTTCACGCAGCGTCGCAAGGTCCATGTTGTCGAGCAGCACGGCGTCAGCCAGCCCGGTGCCGAGCACCTCGCGCAGTTGCGACAACGTGTCGACCTCGATCTCGATCTTGACGAGATGGCCGGCGTGGCTGAGGGCGCGCTCCAGCACCGCACTGATGCCGCCGGCAACCGCGATGTGGTTGTCCTTGATCAGGATCGCATCGTCGAGGCCGAAGCGGTGATTGAAGCCGCCGCCGCAGCGCACCGCGTATTTCTCCAGCGCCCGCAAGCCCGGCGTGGTCTTGCGCGTGCAGCAGATGCGCATTCTCGTGCCTGCGGTGCGCGCAACATAATCCGCCGTGAGCGTGGCAACGCCCGACAGGCGGCCGACGAAGTTCAGCGCGGTCCGCTCCGCGGTGAGAATGGCGCGCGCGGGGCCCGTGATCGTCAGCAGCTGCTGTCCGCGCGCCACTCGCGCGGCATCGCGGACATGCGCGCGGACCTCGATGTCGGGTGCGAGCTTTTGCAGCGTCGCCAGCGCCAGCGGCAAGCCGGCCATCACGCCGGACTGGCGCGCGACCAGAATCGCCTCTGCTTTGGTCGCTTCCGGGATCGTCGCTAGCGAGGTGATGTCGCCGGCGCGGCCGAGATCCTCGTCGAGCGCGCGCTGCACGGCTTCGTCGATGACGAGCGGCGAAAGGAAGGCGTCGGGGTAGAGCAATGATGTCGAGGTGATCATGGGGGACTCCATCAGGCGATCATGGGACGGACCGCGCGGGGCAGCGGGCTCAGACTTTCTGCGATCTCGCGCACCGCGGCGAGCGAGGTCATCGTTCGCTGCGCCAGCGCAGGGATTTCGGCCGGATGGTCAGCGCGGAAATGCGCGCCGCGGCTTTCGCATCGGCTCCACGCCGAGGCTGCGACGAGCAGGGCCGACGTCGCCATGTTGCGGAGTGCGATGCTCGTCGCCTCCCGTTCGAGCGCGGCGAAGTGATGCAAGGCATCAGTGAGACCGTCGCCCTCGCGGACCACGCCGACATGCGCGCTCATCATCGCCCGCAGCCGCTGCACGATTACGGCATCCGGCGTGCCACCGCGCGGTGCCACCAATGCGTCGGGCAGGCGGGCAGGCGAGGGCAGCGTACGGCCGGCGATGTCGTCGGCGATGCGTGCGGCGTAGACCACTGCCTCGAGCAGCGAATTCGAGGCAAGCCGGTTGGCGCCGTGTGCGCCGGTCGACGACACCTCACCGCCGGCCCAGAGCCCGTCGATCGAGCTGCGGCCGCGTTCGTCCACCGCGATGCCGCCCATATGGTAGTGTGCGGCGGGCGCGATCGGGATGATTTGCGTCGCCGGGTCGATGCCGGCGGCGATGCAGCTCGCATGCACGGTCGGAAATCTGTCGGCGAAGCGCGTGCCCAGCGCCTGGCGCGCATCGAGAAAGGCGCCGCGCCCGGCCGCGATCTCGGCGAACACGCCGCGGGCCACGATGTCGCGCGGCGCGAGCTCTGCGAGCGGATGGCGCGACAGCATGAAGCGTTCGCCGCTGCCGTTGATCAGCGTCGCGCCTTCGCCGCGCAACGCTTCGGTCGCGAGCGGCGCCGGATCGCGTCCGACCCTGATGGCGGTGGGATGGAACTGGACGAATTCGGGGTCGGCGATCACGGCACCGGCGCGCGCGGCGATGGCAAGGCCGGATCCGCTGGCCTCGAGCGGATTGGTGGTGACGGCATAGAGATGCCCGATGCCACCGGTGGCCAGCACCACCGCGCGCGCGGCCAGCAGGAGCGGGCGTGCCGACGAGTTGACGGCTTCGCGCAGTTGAAGCCCGGCGACGGCACCGTCCTCGATCAAGAGGGCTTCAGCGGCGAGACCTTCGATGACGCGGATCGACGGCGTGCGGCGCACCGCATCGCTCAAGGCGGCGATGATTGCGGCACCGGCGCCGTCGCCCCGCACATGCACGATGCGCCGGGCGGAATGTGCCGCCTCGCGTCCCACGGCGAGCCTGCCTTCGAGATCGCGATCGAAAGGGACGCCATAGGCCAGGAGATCATGAATGCGCGGGCCGGCCTCGCGGGCGATTCCGAGTGCGACCGCCTCGTCGACAAGGCCGCCACCGACCGCGATCGTGTCGGCGGCGTGTGCTTCGGGCGTGTCGCCCTCGGCCACCGCCGCCGCGATGCCGCCTTGCGCCCATGCCGACGATGCGCCCTGTCCAAGCGGCGCGGCTGAGATCAAGGTCACCCGCCGGGGCGCGAGCTTCAGCGCACAGAACAGTCCGGCAAGGCCGCCGCCGACGATGACGATGTCGTCGGTGCTGCGGCTGAGATTGTGGATGTTGTCTTGCATGCTGTGCTCTCAATTCTTCAGAGTGATCATCCGCTCGACCGAACGCCGCGCGCGCACCGCAAGCGCGGGATCAATCGTGACTTCTTCGCGGAGCGTCAGCAGGCTCTCCAATATGTTGGCGAGCGTGATGCGCTTCATGTGCGGGCAGAGATTGCAGGGGCGCAGCATCTCGACGTCAGGCAGCTCGGCGCGGACATTGTCGGCCATCGAGCATTCCGTGATCATCACCAGTCGTCGCGGCCGCTTGTCGCGCACCCAGTTGATCATGTGCGCGGTGGAGCCGGTGAAGTCGGCTTCCGCCAGCACGTCCGGCGGACACTCCGGATGCGCGATGATCTGCACCGAGGGATCGGCCTCACGAAACTCGCGCAGCTCTTGGCCGGTGAAGCGCTCGTGCACTTCGCAGGCGCCCTTCCAGGCGATGATCTTCACGTCGGTCTTCGAGGCCACGTAAGTTGCGAGATAGCGGTCGGGCAGGAAGATCACGCTTGCCGCGCCCAGGCTCTCGACCACTTGCACCGCGTTCGAGGAGGTGCAGCAGATGTCGACCTCGGCCTTCACCTCGGCCGAGGTGTTGACGTAGGCGACGACGGGCACGCCAGGGAATTTTTCGCGGAGCAGACGGACGTCGGCGCCGGTGATGCTGGCCGCGAGCGAGCAACCGGCGCGCGAATCCGGGATCAGCACCGTCTTGTCCGGGTTGAGCAGCTTTGACGTCTCCGCCATGAAGTGCACGCCGCACTGGACGATGATGCCGGCCTTCACCTTGGTGGCTTCGACGGCGAGCTGAAGCGAATCGCCGCCGATATCGGCGACGCAGTGAAAGATCTCCGGGGACTGATAATTGTGCGCGAGAATCACCGCGCCCCGCGCGCGCTTCAACTCGTTGATCGCCTGGATCGTCGGCGCCATCAGCGGCCACTCGATCGGCGGGATCACGTGCTTCACACGCTCATAGAGCGGCGCGGTGGCGCGCGCGACCTCCGGCGTCCATGCCAGCGCGGGCGTCGGCAGCGCGGGTCTCGTTCTTGCCGGTGCGGCACGGGGGAAGGCGGTGACGTCTCCCTGGGGCCGGTTAGCAAAGTCGTCGGGGCCGTAAATTCCAGCGATCGGCATCGAAGCCTCCCTTACATGTCAATTATACTCATATTGAGTATATCTTGGGCCTAGAGGATCCGGCCGAGGGGCCAGTACGGACTTCATCGAGGTCATATATACTCAGTATGAGCAAATCAAAGATAACACGCTGTGCCGAGCATCGCCAGATCCTGCCACACACATTTTCGTCAACCCCGGCTTGAGACGGCGCGAGGCCACACCGAAATGCAGTGCTTTCGCGGCAGCTCCCCGTGGAATGCAATGGTTTTTGACTTGGGATTTTCATGCAAGTGCATTAAGTGGCATGTTCGCGGTCGCCGCTTTGCGAGTCCGCCAACGACAGACGAGGAACACCATGTCGACATCAGTGGGCGAACTTGCTCCGGCCTCACGTTCCTCCAACTGGCGCACCCCGGCCGTCATCATTCTCTGCGGGTGTGCGATCGGCATGCTCGGCTTCGGTCCGCGATCGGCGCTCGGCTTCTTCGTGCAGCCGATGAGCCACGAATTCTCCTGGGGCCGCGACGTGTTTGGTCTCGCGATTGCCGTGCAGAACCTGTTGTGGGGCTTGGGCCAGCCGTTCGCCGGCGCCGTCGCCGATCGCTTCGGCCTGTTCCGGGTGATGTGTGTCGGCGCTCTGCTCTATGCCGGCGGCCTGCTGTTGATGCGCTATTCCTCGACGCCGTTGTCGCTCAACATCGGTGCGGGCGTCATGGTCGGCTTTGGTCTTGCCGGCTGCTCGTTCAATCTGGTGCTGTCGGCGTTCACCAAGCTGCTGCCGGCCGAGAAGCGCGGCCTTGCGCTTGGTGCCGGCACGGCGGCGGGCTCGTTCGGGCAATTCCTGTTCGCGCCAATCGGCGTCGCCTTGATCGACAATTTCGGCTGGCAGCAGGCGCTTTCCGTATTCGGCTTCCTGATGTTGCTGATCATCCCGCTGTCGCTGGCGCTCTCGACGCCGCCGGTCGCACATGCCGCGAACGCGACGCCGGCGGATGATGATCAGACCTTTACGAGGGCGCTTGCCGAAGCCTTCGGCCACCGCTCCTATGTGCTGCTGGTGCTCGGCTTCTTCACCTGCGGATTCCAGCTCGCCTTCGTCACCGTGCATCTGCCAGCCTTCCTGGTCGATCGCGGCATCTCCGCGCAAACCGGCGGCTGGGTGATCGCGGCGATCGGCCTGTTCAATATCGTGGGATCGCTGAGCGTCGGCTACCTCCAGAATTCCCTGCCCAAGCGCTACATCCTCTCGACCATCTACTTTACGCGTGCGCTGGCGACGCTCGCCTTCATCTCGTTCCCGATCACGCCGTTTTCGGCGATCGCATTCGGCGCGATCTCCGGCCTGACCTGGCTGTCGACCGTGCCGCCGACCTCGGCGCTGGTGGCGCTGATGTTCGGCACGCGCTGGTTTGCAACGCTCTACGGCTTCGCCTTCGTCAGCCATCAGGTCGGCGGCTTCCTGGGCGTCTGGTTAGGGGGCGTTGTGTTCGAAAAGTTCGGTTCCTACACGCCAATCTGGTGGCTCTCGATCCTGTTCGGCGTGCTCTCGGCGCTGATCAATCTTCCGATCGTCGAGAAACCAGTCCAGCGGGCAGTTGCGCAGCCTGCCTGATCGGCTAAACATCCCCGACAAACAAGTCAGGGAGTTCAGTCGTGGCCACATTCAAGGCGATCCGGGTCGATAAGGCGGACAAGGGCACCACCGCCGCACTGACGCAGTTCGACGACGCCGAGCTGATGGACGGCGACGTCACCGTCCGCGTCGAATGGTCGACGCTGAACTACAAGGACGGCCTTGCGCTCACCGGCAAGGCGCCGGTGGTGCGCCGCTTCCCGATGATCGCGGGCATCGACTTTGCCGGCACCGTCGAGCAATCCTCGCATCCGCAGTGGAAGGCCGGCGACAAGGTCGTCTGCACCGGTTGGGGCATGGGCGAGACCCATCTCGGCGCCTATGCCGAGAAGGCGCGGGTGAAAGGTGATTGGCTGGTCGCCTTGCCGCAAGGCCTGTCGGCGCGCGATGCCATGGCGATCGGCACTGCCGGCTTCACCGCGATGCTTTCGGTGCTGGCATTGGAGAAGCACGGTCTGTCGCCGAAGAGCGGTCCCGTGGTGGTGACGGGTGCTGCCGGCGGCGTCGGCTCGGTCGCCACCGCCGTGCTTTCGAAGCTCGGCTACCACGTCATCGCTTCGACCGGCCGCGCCTCGGAGGCGGACTATCTGAAACACCTGGGAGCGGCCGAGATCATCGACCGCAACGAATTGTCGGCACCGGCCAAGCCGATCGCAAAGGAGCGCTGGGCGGGCGGCGTCGACAGCGTCGGCTCGACCACACTGGCGAATCTGTTGTCGATGACGAAATACGGCGGGGCCATCGCCGCCTGCGGCCTCGCCGCCGGCATGGACCTGCCGTCGTCCGTCGCACCTTTCATTTTGCGCGGGGTGTGCCTTCTCGGCATCGATTCCGTGATGTGCCCGATCGAACCGCGCAAGGCTGCCTGGCAACGCTTGGCATCCGATCTGGATCGGACGAAACTGTCTGAAATCACTCAGGAAATATCGCTCGACGAAGTCCCGCAATGGGGTGCGAAAATCCTGGCCGGCCAGGTCCGCGGCCGCATCGTGGTAAAAATTGTCTAACGGCGTTCAGACTTTACCAACCAAGCTGCTTCAATGTCGCCATGGTTAGTATGGTAAGCAGCGGGTAAAGAGATAAGGCATCGCCCGCTGCGGGGGTCGGTTCGGAGTTGAGCATGCTTGCGCGTATTGTGTTGGGGGCTGTCACGGCGGCAGCGACGTTTGCGCCGGCCATTGCCGGAAGCATGAATGCCGATGAGGCGCGTCGTTTCGTGGCGGGCAAAGTGTTTGCCTTCACCTGTTTCGACGGCACCCGCGGTGCGGGCCGCATCCTCGACGACCTCGGCGCCGCCGGCGCGGTGCAGTTCTCCGGCGCAGGCCCGGTGAAACATCTCCGCCTGCCCGGCAACACGCTCCAGATCCGCGGCCAGAACGTCTGCGCCTCGATCAAGGGCATTCCGTTCGAGCCCTGTTTCAACCTCGAAAAGACCGATGATCGCAGCTTCCGCGGCTCGGTGTCCGGCATGGGCTTCGCCTATTGCGACTTCCATCACCAGGGCGGCAACCAGATGCTGATGGCGCGCGCCGCGGCGCGGCCGCGTTCGCTGCACAGGTCCGAGCACACCGGTTCGGTCGGCCCGTCCAACACCGAAGTCGCCGCGCGCGTGGAGACGCCGCGTGTCGAGAGCAGCCGCCTCGAGCCGGTGAAGTCGGATACCAAGTCGGAGCCTGCCAAGAACGAGGGCCCGCTGGAGCTGCGTCGCTCGACCCAGTGAAACGGTCGCGCCGGACAGCCCGCGCACTTTGTCGTTGAAGACGTCCATCGAACACGAAGCCGCCGCGCCGTAGTCATACGGACGGCGGCTTTCATGCGTTGGTAGCTGTTCGCGCTCCAGTTTGCGTACGGCCGGGGGGCGCGGCCCGATAAAAGGGTTCAACAATGTCGCTGTACTTCTTCCGCATCAGCACCGGCCGCTATTCCGGCGCCGCCGACCAGCCGTACGAGTTCGAGGATCGCGCAGCCGCCTGGACCGAGATGACCGAGGTCTGCGCCAATCTGCTCGGCGGCATCGCGCGCAGCCTGAAGCCGAATGCCGAGTGGTGCATGGAGCTGCTCGACGAAAACAAGCAGCCCGTCTTCCGCATCAGCCTCGTTGGAGAGACCCATCCGCTGCCCAATCACCGCGATTGACGCCGTGCCTTTACGGACCGGTTTCTTAAGACATCGGGAATCCTTTGGAGCGATGCTTCACCGATTTATGCTTTTCCGGTTTGGCACTTCGAAAGGGAAGCCGATGCATTTCCTTGGTCGTTTTCGCATCCTGACGAAGATTCTGGGCATCGTAGCGCTGCTTTGCGCGATCTCTGCGAGCATCGCCTATATCGGCGTCTCCGCGCTCGCCGATCTCAACGACAAGGCCGACGTCATGTCGACCGCCGCGCGAAGGGCCCTGCTGGCCGCCCGCGCCAACCAGAACGTGATCGCGCTGAACCGTGCCGAGTTCCGCAGTGCGCTCGACCCCCGCGACGACAACCGCCTGTCCGCGCGCGAAGTGATCGATACGCAGCTCAAGCAATATCAGGAGCGGTTCGATCAGGTCTCCGGGACCCTCGACGAACAGGCGAAGGCGATGTTGCCGGCCGTGCGCGAGGCATTCTCCGTCTATAAGAGCCAGCTCGACACGACCTTGACGGTCGTCGAAGGCGAGAAGTCCGCAAAGCTCAGCGACAGTGCCGACAAGCTGCGCGACACCGCGATGAAGAGCAGGGCCGCGGCCGAGAACCTGCAGGCCAAGATCCGCGCGGTGGCCGACCGCCTGAACACGCGCGTCGAGGAGAAGGCGCGCGAAGCGCGTGAGCAATATGAAACGACGTCGCGGCTGCTGATCGTGCTGGCCGCGATTGGCGTCATCGTCGGCGGCGTGGTCGGCTTCGCGCTCGGTCAGTACGGCATCGCCAAGCCCATCCGCGCTATTGTCGGCCTGCTCCAGGAGCTTGCCGCGGGCAATTATTCGGTCGAGGTGAGGGGCGGCGAGCGCAAGGACGAAGTCGGCGATGTCGCCAAGACGGCCGAGGTATTCAAGGAGAACGGCCTCGCCAAGATTCGCATGGAAGCCGAGCAGAAAGAGGCAGAGCAGCGCAGCGCCGCGCAGCGGCGTCAGGACATGTTGAGCCTCGCCGATCAGTTCGAGGCGGCCGTAGGCGAGGTCATCGAGACCGTAAGCTCGGCCTCCACCGAGCTGGAGGCATCCGCAACGACGCTCACCTCGACCGCGGAGCACGCGCAGCAGCTCGCGACGGTCGTCGCCTCGGCCTCCGAGGAAGCGTCCACCAACGTGCAGTCGGTGGCGTCTGCGACCGAGGAGCTGTCGTCCTCGATCACCGAGATCAGCCGTCAGGTGCAGGAATCCGCGCGCGTCGCGAGCGAGGCGGTGGGCCAGGCCCGCACCACGACGGAACGGGTCAGCGAATTGTCCCAGGCGGCGATGCGCATCGGCGACGTGGTCGAATTGATCAATACCATCGCCGGCCAGACCAACCTTTTGGCGCTCAACGCCACGATCGAGGCCGCGCGCGCCGGCGAGGCCGGGCGCGGCTTCGCCGTGGTCGCCTCCGAGGTCAAGGCGCTCGCCGAGCAGACCGCGAAGGCGACGGGCGAGATCGGGCAGCAGATCGCCAGCATCCAGAGCGCGACCGAGCATTCGGTCGGCGCGATCAAGGACATCAGCCACACCATCGAGAAGCTGTCGGAGATCTCTTCGACCATCGCAGCCGCCGTGGAAGAGCAGGGTGCGGCGACGCAGGAAATCTCCCGCAACGTGCAGCAGGCGGCGGCAGGCACGCATCAAGTGTCGTCCAACATCACCGACGTGCAGCGCGGCGCGAGCGAGACGGGCTCGGCATCCTCGCAGGTGCTGTCCGCCGCGCAGATGCTGTCCGGCGACAGCAACCGCCTCAAGCTCGAGGTCAGCAAGTTTCTCGGCACCGTGCGCGCTGCCTAAGCACCACGCTCAAAGCACCTCGCCCAAGAGCAGATCCCGAGACGACCCGCGCGCCTAACGCGGGTCGCTTTCGCGTGACGATGATCCGCGCAAACGTCTCGGGCAAGACAGGATGAGAGCGCGGCTGCAAGAGAACGCAGTGGCGACCTCAAGCTGAAATTTACAACTTTCTGGCGATATTAGCTCTTCAACTTCAACTATTTGGCTTGAAATCTCAGTATTACTCCGAAGCCGGTCGTTAACCAAAATGCGGAACTCTGAGCGCTAGCTTCGTGGCAAGGGCGATCAACGTCCATGCAGCTGGCAAGGACTTGGCTGCGTGTTTCCTTTGGGGGAAACGTACCATGTTGAGCCTCAGTGATAATCAGCTGATCCGAACGGGGGCCGCCAGCGGATGGAGGCGGCTCGGAGAGGTTCGAATCGGCACGATCTTGCCGACCATCATCTCTGCGCTGGTGCTGCTCGGATTGGCCTCGGCCGGATTCATTGCCTACGAGGCCATCGTCAAGAGGCAAGAGTCGGAAGCGTTCCTGAAGGTCAATGGAGCTGCCCAGCTGCTGTTGCGCAGCGCAGGACATTGGGCAATTGAACGCGGGTTGACCAACGCGGCGTTGAAGTCGCCCGATGTCGTCGGCTCCGATCGCCGTGCCGAAATCGGAAAGGCGCGCGCGACGGCGGACGAGGCCTTTCGCAGCGCTGCCCTCGAGATCGGCGCGATTCCCGAAATGGCGGCGGGGCAAAGGCAGCTTGCGGACGCCAAGGCGAAATTCGAAGCGCTGAGTCTCTTGCGCGAGAAGGTCGATGCGGGCCTTTCGCGCCCGCGCGCCGAACGCGCGCCCGAGGTGGTGGATGGCTTCGTTCCCGCGATCACAGACGTGATCGAGGTCGCGAGCAACCGCTTGCGCTTGACGCTCGAAACTCTCACCAGCCCGCCGGTATCAAGGCTGGCTCAACTCATCGGCCTGCGGCATCTGACGGCTCAGATGGCCGAGAATGCCGGAAGAGAGCGCGCCTTGCTGGCAGGGGCCGTCGGAGCCCATGCAAAGCTCGGCAAGGAGGGCTTCGAACGCCTGTCGGGGCTGCGCGCGAAGGTCGAGCTTGCGTGGGACACGGTCGTGCCGGTACGGCTGCGCTCGGATCTTCCCGTGCAGATCGGCGAAGCGATGACGGAGGTCGAAAGAACCTATTTTGGCGTCTACGGAGAAACGCGTGCGACTGCGCTCGCCGGAGCCGAAAGTGGAGACTATCGGATCACGGGACCGGACTACTTCGCGCGGGCCACTGCCGGCATCAGCGCGGTTCTGAGGCTCGGCGAGGCGATCGGCGCCGCCGCCGATCGCGAAGCCACGATGCAGGCAGAAACCAGCACTCGTAATTTCGGTTTCACGGCGGTGTTGCTCTGTGCCTCCCTGGTGCTCGCCGGCGTCAGCTTCTGGATCACCTTTTCGCGGATCCTCAAGCCGCTTTCAGCCATTTCGGTTGCGATGGGCGGTCTTGCCAATGGTGACTTCACGACGGACGTGCCCGGCACCGGCCGAGGTGACGAGGTTGGCGAGATGGCGCGCACCGTTGAAGTCTTCAAGCGGAATGGTATCGAGGTGGAACGCATGCGCGGCGAGCAGGCTGAGGCCGAGAGGCGGGCGGCCGAGCAACGCAAGGCCGAGATGCATAGGCTCGCCGACGGCTTCGAAACCGCCATCGGGGAGATTGTCGATACTGTGTCCTCGGCTGCGACCGAGCTGGAGGCCTCGGCATCGACGCTGACCTCGACTGCAGAGCGCGGGCAGCAGCTCACCACCGTGGTGGCTGCCGCCTCCGAGGAGGCATCCACCAACGTGCAGTCGGTGGCGTCTGCGACCGAGGAGCTGTCGTCCTCGATCACCGAGATCAGCCGTCAGGTGCAGGAATCCGCGCGCGTCGCGAGCGAGGCGGTGAACCAGGCCCGCACCACGACGGAACGGGTCAGCGAATTGTCCCAGGCGGCGATGCGCATCGGCGACGTGGTCGAATTGATCAATACCATCGCCGGCCAGACCAACCTTTTGGCGCTCAACGCCACGATCGAGGCCGCGCGCGCCGGCGAGGCCGGGCGCGGCTTCGCCGTGGTCGCCTCCGAGGTCAAGGCGCTCGCCGAGCAGACCGCGAAGGCGACGGGCGAGATCGGGCAGCAGATCGCCAGCATCCAGAGCGCGACCGAGCATTCGGTCGGCGCGATCAAGGACATCAGCCACACCATCGAGAAGCTGTCGGAGACCTCTTCGACCATCGCAGCCGCCGTGGAAGAGCAGGGTGCGGCGACGCAGGAAATCTCCCGCAACGTGCAGCAGGCGGCGGCAGGCACGCATCAAGTGTCGTCCAACATCACCGACGTGCAGCGCGGCGCGAGCGAGACGGGCTCGGCATCCTCGCAGGTGCTGTCCGCCGCGCAGATGCTGTCCGGCGACAGCAACCGCCTCAAGCTCGAGGTCAGCAAGTTTCTCGGCACCGTGCGCGCCGCCTGACGGCGGCGTGCTTCGGCAGGCGTTGCGACCGCGCCCGCAGGGTTAACCTTCCGGAAAAGCGACGCAGTCATGATGCCTGCAATATTCCGGGCGCTGAGTCGCCCTTCGCGTATTGCGTCTCAATCGTTGGAGCATATTCATGCGTGGCACTTCCATTCGCCTTACCCACAAGGTCACGGCGATCGGATTGTTCGGCCTTATCGGGCTCGTCGCCTTCGGCGCGATCTACGGGATCGGCAGCCTTTCCCAGGACACCTCGCGCGACGCTGCCGAAGGCGCGCGCAGAGTGTCAGATCTGAACCAGCGGATCTCCCAGCAGTTGCTCGAGGCGCGCCGTGCCGAGAAGGATTTCCAGCTTCGTCGCGATCAGTCCTATGCGAAGCGTCACGCCGAACTTGCTTCCGATATCATTCGCAACCTTGACAGCCTCGGCAGCGCGGTGCGTGCGGCAGGATACGCGGCGGTTGGCGAGAAGGTGTCGCTGGTCCGCACCGGCTTCGAAAGATACGTGAGTGAATTTGCCGCCGTCGAGCAGGCCGAGATCAAGCTCGGATTGAACGAAACCCTCGGTCTGTCCGGCTCGTTGCGCTCGGCGGTCCACGACATCGAGACCAAGCTCAAGGAGGTCGACGACCCCAGGCTCACCAGCGGCATGCTGATGATGCGTCGCCAGGAAAAGGACTTCATGCTGCGCCGGGACCAGAAATACCTCGAGGCGCTCAAGAAGACCGCGGCGGAATTCTCCAAGCAGGTCGAGGCATCGACTATTCCCCCGGCGACCAAGGCTGATATCGGCAAGAAGCTCGGCAAGTACGAGGCTGACTTCACGGCCTGGGTAGCCGGCGCGCAGGACCTGGCCGCGCACGGCTCGGCAATGTCCAAAGAATTCCGGACGATCGAACCGGTCCTCGAAGAGATCGACAAGAACGTTACTCAGCGCTACGTCGCGGCGCAGGCCGCCGAAGAGTCGACGCGCGCATCAATCAAGTTCTGGATGTGGGTCGCGCTTGGATGCTCCATCCTCCTGGTCGGGGGCGTGTCCTTCTTCACCGGCCGCTCGATCTCGGCAGCCTTGATGGCCATGGTTCGATCGATGACGGGCTTGGCGGCCGGCAACATGTCGGTCGCAATCCCCGGCATTGGCCGAAAGGATGAAATCGGCGAGATGGCCGGTGCCGTCGAGGTGTTCAGGAGCAACATGGCGGAGGCCGATCGGCTGCGCACCGAGCAGGCCGAAGCGGACGCACGCGCCCGCGCGCGGCGCAAGGCCGACATGCAGCGGCTCGCCGATACGTTCGAGGGCGCGGTCGGCGAGATCATCGAGACGGTCTCGTCGGCGGCCACCGAGCTCGAGGCCTCGTCGAACACACTGACCCAGGCCGCCGAGCGCGGCAACGGGCTGGCCACGGCAGTGGCAGCCGCCTCGGAGGAGGCGTCCGCCAATGTGCAATCGGTTTCCGCAGCCAGCGAGGAGATGACCTCGTCGGTCTCCGAGATCAGCCGCCAAGTGCAGGAATCGGCGCGCGTCGCCGACGTCGCAGTCGGGCAGGCCCAGCGCACCAATGCGCGCGTCGCCGAGCTGACGAAGGCCGCCTCGCGCATCGGCGACGTGGTCGAGCTGATCAACACCATCGCGGCGCAGACCAACCTGCTGGCGCTCAACGCGACGATCGAGGCGGCGCGGGCGGGCGAAGCCGGCAAGGGTTTTGCGGTGGTCGCGACCGAAGTGAAGGCGCTTGCCGAGCAGACCGCGAAAGCCACGGGCGAGATCGGTCAGCACATCGCTGCGATCCAGGCCGCGACGGAGGACTCTGTCGGTGCGATCAAGGAGATCGGCGACACCATCGCGAAGATGTCGGAGATCTCGTCGACCATCGCCGCTGCGGTGGAGGAACAGGGGGCCGCCACGCAGGAGATCTCCCGCAACATCCAGCACGCGGCGCAAGGTACCTCCGAAGTGTCGGCGAACATCGCCGACGTCCAGCGCGGCGCCGGCGAGACCGGGGCTGCCTCGGCGCAGGTGCATTCGGCCGCGCAATCGCTGTCGCAGGAAAGCAACCGGCTCAAGAGCGAGGTCGCGCGCTTCCTGGAATCGGTGCGGGCGGCCTAGCGGCGGTCGTCACCCCGAGACGTGTTGCAGCGCGTCAAGGCGGCGCGCTCTCGCAACAGCAGGCGATAGCCGCGTGCAGCAACGAATGATTGCAGGGAAAATAAGCGGGCCGGGCCCCGCCCGTAGTTTTACGTAGGACGATGTTAACGCCTGCTTGCGAATATGAAGGGCAATCTTGCCGGATAAGAATCAGCCAGCACCGTTGAACTGACCGCCGCACGGTCGTCCGTCGTGACGACCGTGGCGCAGGTGGCGTGCGCGTTGCAAGGCATCGTTGGGGTTTGTGTGATGTCGAAGTTGTCGATCGTATTCAAGCTTCTGACCGTGTTGTCAGTTCTCGTTCTCTCGCTCGCCGGCGTCGGCGTGATGGCGATCGGCACCATGCAGAACATCAACGCCCACACCGTCGAGATTGCGCAGAGCTGGCTGCCGAGCGTGCGTGCGCTCGGCTCGATGCGCGCCGACATCAATGAGCTGCGTGTCGCGCTCCGTCTGCACTTGATGCAGGAGACCGCCGAGGGCAAGGAAGCCGCCGAGAAGCGCCTCGCCTCGCTGCGCGAGCGCATCGAGAAGACGCGCAAGGTCTACGAGCCGCTGATCACGGCCGCCGAAGAGCGCTCGCTCTACGAGCAATGGAGCAAGGCATGGGCCGACTATCTGAACGGCGTGCAAGAGGTGATGGCACTGTCGCGCAAGAGCGTCGGCCGCTTCCCCACTGACGCCAACGAGATGCTGCAGACCAAGGTCGCGAAGATGGCCCAGGCGGCGGATCCCCTGCTCCTGAAGGGCATCGAGCTCAATAACCAGGGCGCCGAGCTGGAGACGAAGCAGGCGGCCGACAGCTACGCCACGATCTTCCGCGTGCTGGTCGGCATCATCGTGCTCTCCGTCGTGATCGCGATCGGCGCCGCCTATTATCTCGTGCGCGACGTGTCTCGCGGCATAGCCTCGATCATCCGTCCGATGCAGTCGCTCGGCGAAGGCGACCTTTCGGCCGATGTGCCGCATCGCGGCGAGAAGACCGAGATCGGCTCGATGGCGGATGCGCTCCAGATCTTCAAGGAGGCGCTGATCGCCAAGAGGGCCGCCGACGAGGCGGCCGCGCGTGACGCCGAGGCCAAGATCGAACGCGGCCGCCGCGTCGACGCCATCACGCGCAATTTCGAGGCCATGATCGGCGAGGTCGTCGAGACGGTGTCCTCGGCCTCGACCGAGCTCGAGGCTTCCGCGGCCACGCTGAGTGGCACGGCGCAGCGTGGCCAGCAACTCGCGACCGTTGTTGCGGCCGCGTCCGAGGAAGCCTCCACCAACGTCCAGGCGGTGGCGTCGGCCTCGGAGGAGCTGTCGTCCTCCATCACCGAAATCAGCCGCCGCGTGCAGGATTCGGCGCGGATGGCTGCGGAAGCCGTCGAGCAGGCGGCGCGGACCAACGACCGCGTCAACGCGCTGTCGCAGGCGGCCTCCCGCATCGGCGACGTCGTCGAGCTCATCAACACCATCGCGGGCCAGACCAACCTGTTGGCGCTGAATGCGACCATCGAAGCTGCGCGCGCCGGCGAGGCCGGCCGCGGCTTTGCCGTCGTCGCCTCCGAGGTCAAGGCACTGGCCGAGCAGACCGCGAAGGCGACCGGCGAGATCGGGGCGCAGGTTTCGGGCATCCAGGCCGCGACGCAGGAATCCGTCACCGCTATCCAGGAGATTGGCGGCACCATCGAGCGCTTGTCCGAGGTGTCCTCGGCCATCGCCGCCGCTGTCGAGGAGCAGGGCGCCGCGACGCAGGAGATTTCGCGCAACGTCCAGCAGGCCGCGCTCGGAACGCAGGAAGTCTCGTCCAACATCACCGACGTGCAGCGCGGCGCGATCGACACTGGCTCGGCCTCGGGCGAGGTGCTCTCGGCCGCGAAATCGCTGGCGACCGACAGCACCCGTCTGAAGGTCGAGGTCGCGCAGTTCCTGGAGTCGGTCCGCGCGGCCTGACGCTTATGTGCCCGTCTGCGGCGCCGGCGGCGGGGCGACCTGCCGTCGGAACAGGATGCGCTGGTAGAGCCAGCCGATCGCCACCAGCACGACGCCGAGGCACATGAACGACAGCGCCCGGTAGACGCCTGTCAGCGTCGACATGTCGATGACGAAGGCCTTGAGGATCGTCAGCGCGATGACGGCGGCCGACGCCAGACGCGCCCGCTCCGAGTTGACGAGGATGCCGACGCCGAGCAGCACCACGCCGAAGCCGAGCCAGCCGATCGAATAGGTGTATTGCTCCGCCCCCGTGGTGCCGCCGTAAAGCAGCACCGGGCCGTGATAGAAGCGGCGGATCTCCAGCGTCACGTAAGCGAGCGCGAACACCAGCGCGCCGCCTGCGATCGTGTTGGCGTAGGCGACGGCGCGATGCCCCGCCACCGCATAGGACAATAGCAGCATCAGCACTGCCGGCAGAGCGTAGCCGAGCAACAGCAGGTTGAAGACGAGGCCGCCGACATTGACGCCGGAGAACAGCAATGGATTCTCCAGGACCAGGAGACCGAACACGCTGATGAACCCGGCGATCGCCGTGAGCACGACCGCGCCGACATTGTGCACGATGCTGTGGCTGCGCAGCCGCAAGCGCTCCAGCCCGATCGCCATCGCGAGCGTGATGCAGACTTGCAGCGCGAATTCGAGCAGCGAGGGGGCAGCGGTCATGCGGCCGCCGGTCGCAAAGTGCCGGATCTCCATGAAGGCGAGCAGCGCGGTGAACAGAATCGCGGCGGTCTCGACCATGCGCAGCGGCGGATCGTCGGCGCGGCGGCGCAGGAAGATGCTCGCGCCCCAGAACGATGCCGCCGGCAGGCCGTAGCCCCACAGCAGCCAATTGAAGATCGGCGTGGTGCCGACGGCATCGCCGACGATCAGCGGGTCATAGGCGATACGCGCAGTGACGAGCCCGGCGAAAATGGCGGCGAGCCAGCGCAGGAACGGGATCGGCCGCTGCAGCGAGATCCAGGCGGTGCCGAGCGACATCAGCGCCAGTGCGATCGTCAGCCAGCCCTTCTCCAGCGCGAAGGTCAGCGCCAGCGCCAGCGCACCGAGCGTGCCGGTCGCGAACAAGGCGGTGGAGATCATGGTGCCCGGTCGGGTCTCGCGGCGCGTGAGCGCCTCGGTCGCGGCGCCGAAAGCCGCGGCGAGCAGCACGGCGAGGATCGCAAACGGGATCGAGCGGTCGAGATGGGCGATGCGCGCGTAGAGCGCAACCAGGATCGCGATCGGCGTTGCGACCGCCGTTGCCGACCACACCACCGGGATGATCGCCGAGTTCGAACGGCCCTGGGCGAGGAAGCCCGCGACGCCGAAGCCGGCGGCGAAGAGCGCGGCCGTCACCAGATGCAGCGTCACCGAGCTGTCAATCGCGGTCGGTCCGATGCCGGACATCGGGCCGCCCGGCAACACCAGCATATCAGGATTGGCGCGCACCGCCCATTCGGCGAACACGATGACGGCGGTCGCCGCGGCTGCACCGACCGCGCCGGTGGCTGCCGGCGCGCGCCAGGCGACGAACAGCGTGCCTGCGACCAGCAGCGCAAACGCGATCAGCGCAAGATCGGCATGCGCGCTCGACAGCACGATCAGCATCGCGCCGAACAGATAGGCACCGAGCGAGCTCGATGACACCGGCTCGATCTTGCCATCTTCGATCGTCGGGCCGAACATGAAGTCGCAGACGACGAGGAGGGCAGCCAGCACGAAGCCCGCCATGACATGGAAGGCGTGCGGGGCGACCTGCAAGTCTTCGGTGTCCAGACCCGGGAAGATCCACAGCACGGCGAAGGCGATCGTCGTGACCGCAAGCCAGCGCCACAGCCGGATGCGGGCGAGGCCGAAGCTCGCGGCGGTGACGACCGCGAGGTAGACATAGAGCGCCCAATAGTCCGGCTTGCCGCTGGAGACCAGAACCGGCGTCACGAAGGCGCCGACCACGCCGAGGCCGGCGAGCGCGGGTCCGTGCAGCAGCGCGGCGGCGAGCGTGCACATCGCGACGATGCCGAGCAGCACGAAGGCGGTGGCGGGCACGAGGAAGCCGTAGAGCGCATAGGCGGCATAGATGGTCGCGAACGCCACCGCCGTACCGGCCGCAGTGAGGATCGCGGGAATGTTGGCGATCGGCAGCGCCTGGATGTTGGAAATGCTTTCCTTGCGCCGCGACCACTCGCCGGCCCCAAGCAGCGCTGCTGCGAACAGACCGCCCAGGAACACGCGCACGCCGGGGCCGAGCAGGCCGGCCTCGATCGAATAGCGCACCATGAAGAAGCCGCCGAGCGCGAGCGCAAGGCCGCCGATCCACACCACCCAGCGGGTGCCGAGCTGCTCCTCGAAGCCGGGGGCAGGCGCGGGCAGCGGAGGCGGTGCTGCGGCCTCAGGGACCGCCTCAGGCGGCGGGGGTGGAGCATCTGCGGTAACGGGCGGCGGGGCCGGCTCGGCTTCCGGCGCAAGCGGCGGCGGCTCTGCGGAAGCTGTCGAAGGCGCTTCAGTTTGCACCTGCGTGGGCATCAGCGGTGGCGGCTGCACCTGCCGCTGCGCGTAAAACTTCTCTTCGAGCGCGCTGAGCCGGCGGCGCAGCTCGGCGGCCTGGTTGGAGGCCTTGATCGCAATGAGGAACGCGGCGATCGCAATGAGCCACGCAAAGACGTCAAATGGGCCGTCGAACATGGAGCCTCCAGGCGATCGACGGGCGCCGATCATGAAATCCTTGTCTAGCGCCGGGAGCGTACGCGCAAGCCTGGTGCGGGCCGCTCCTGGAGCACGTCGCGGCGGAAGCGGTAGAGCGCCGCCGGCCGTCCGCCCGTCTGTGTCGACATGACCCCGGTCGGTTCGACCAGGGCTTCCATTTCGACCAGGCGGCGGAAATTCTGCTTGTGCAGGTGCCGGCCGGAAATCGCCTCGACCGTGTGCTGCAGTTCGGTAAGTGTGAATTCAGCGGGCAAAAGTTCAAAGACCACAGGACGATACTTCAGTTTTGCACGCAGCCGCGCGATCGCCGTGGCGAGAATCCGTCGGTGGTCGAACCGCATCGAGGTCCCGAGCGGGGGAAGCGTCTTGCGCGTTAATGCCGCAGGGCGGCCGTCGCGCCGCGCTTCCTCGACCAGCCCGGCCTCGTACAGCAGCTCGTAGCGGTCGAGCACGCGCTCTTCGTCCCAGGCTGCCCCGTCGAGGCCAAAGTAGAATCGCACGCGATCCCTACGCGGCAGTGCGCGCGTCGTCTCCGGCGTCTCCTCCGCGGCCCACTCGGTCAGCGCAGGAATGATGTCGCGGGCGATGATCGCGGGCGGCTCCTCACGCCAGTCTTCCCAGGGGAAGAAGCGATACCATGGCGAAAAGCTCGCCGCGTTTGCTGCAAGCTCGCCGTCCACCGCGCGTGTCAGTGCGAGATAGCCGATCGACACCATGTGCGCCCCGGTGTCGCCGGCCTCGGCATGGCGGCCGCGATCGCCAAAGGTGTAGAGCTGCTCGACATAGCCGAGCCGCAAGCCCGCCTGTTCCTCGACCCAGGCGCGCAGCCCGATCTCGAAGGTGCGGTGCGCGAGCGCATCGAACGGGCCGAACGGCAGGCCGGCAAGCCCGTCGCTGCCACGCGCGGTCAGGATCAGCGGCTCATGACCCGCGATCGCGACGATCGCCGCGGTCAGGCCGATCTCGATCGGCGTCAGGAGCTTGTCGCTCATGCGGGGATGGTCGGACGTGTCATTCGAGCTCGATCACGAAGGGGCGGCCCTCGACCATCATCGCGCCCGGGCCGATCTCGTCGAGCGCGCGCAGCATGCGGCCGTTGCGCCCGAGCGCACGGTCGGCAAGGCCGACGATGCGCCGGTTCGGCGAGGCGATCGGCGAGGCTGCGCGGATCTTCCTGGCGATCTCGAGCTCGTCGCGATCTGGATTGAGCGCGCAGACCGCCGCAAACGCGCTCGCGGTGGAGCGGCTGATGCCGGCATAGCAATGGACCACCAGCGGCGCGCTGCGGTCCCAGCCGCGCACGAAGTTCAGCACCTGATCGATATGCGTCTCGGACGGTGCGACGAAACCGTCCATCTCCTCGGTGATGTCGTCCATCGACACTTTGAGATGGTTGGCCGGCAGCACCGACACCGGACGTGCCACCTGCTCGACATTGGCCATCACCGTCAGCACATGGCTGGCTCCGGTGAGGCGGACGGTTTCGGGAAGCGCGGCGAGGGAACAGACGTGGATCATGGCGGACCTTTTTGCCGGCGATTATAGCCAGCCCTCGTAGGGTGGGCAAAGGCGCATCGCGCCGTGCCCACCATTTCGCACCGCGTGCACGTCGCCTCCTTTGGTGGGCACGGCGCAAGAGCGCCTTTCCCCCCTACGAGACCTACGCAAACACGGCGGCGAACCGTTCCAAAAACTGTTTCTCGGCCCGTGCCGCGGTCCAGGGCGTCAGGTAGTCGCGCCGGGCGCTGTCGGGAAGGCCGGGATCCTTGCCGAACAGGCGCTTGGCCTCGGTCTCGCTGAAGCCGGCGAGCACGGTCGCCTCCAGATAGGCCGCGCCGCGATCGGCGGCCTTGATGGCCGACGTGATCTCCTCAGGCAGCTCCGGCGGCAGGCCGAAGCGGATGTGGATCGCGCCGAGCAGGCGCTTCTCCACCGCCTTGTAATGGCCGTCGAGCACGGCCTTGAACGGCGAGATCATGTCGCCGATCACATATTCGGGCGCATCGTGCAGCAGCGCAGCGAGCCGCATGCGCCGGTCGACGCGCGGCATCTCGTGCCGCAGCACGGTCTCAACCAGCAACGTATGCTGCGCGACCGAGAAGATATGCGCGCCTGTCGTCTGCCCGTTCCAGCGCGCGACGCGGGCGAGGCCGTGCGCGATGTCGGCGATCTCGACGTCGAGCGGGGAGGGATCGAGCAAATCGAGCCGCCGGCCCGACAGCATGCGCTGCCAGGCCCGGGACTGCGCATCGCGCGCGGTCTTCTTCGCGGTCATTTTGCCTTGAGGCGCGGCTTGCGCTGCGTCTTGCCGCAGATCGCGTGACAATGGCAGTCGACGAGATGGTCGTTGACCATGCCGGTCGCCTGCATGAAGGCATAGACGATGGTCGGGCCGACGAATTTGAAGCCGCGCGAGGACAGCTCTTTCGAGATTTGCACCGATAATGGTGTCGAGGCCGGCACGCTCGCGGTGGTCTTGAACTGGTTGACCTTGGGGCGTCCGTCCATGAAGTCCCACAGCAGCTTCGAGAAGCCCGGTCCCCTCTCCATGATGTCGAGATAGGACTTCGCGCTCATGATCGCGCCGTCGATCTTGGCCTTGTTGCGCACGATGCCGGCATCGTTCATCAGCGCGTGAACCTTCTTGTCGTTGTAGCGCGCGATCTTTTCCGGCTGGAAATCGTCGAAGGCTTTGCGGAAATTATCGCGCTTGCGCAAAATCGTGATCCAGGACAGCCCGGCCTGAAAGCCGTCGAGGATCAGCTTTTCGTACAGCGCACGGTCGTCATATTCAGGCACGCCCCATTCGGTGTCGTGATAGGCGACATAGAGCGGATCTTCACCAGGCCAGGGGCAGCGCGTCTTTCCGTCGGGATGCAGGCGGGGAGCGCGGCTCATGTGGTGGGCTGCTTGGCTGGAATGCGAACGACGTCTGGTTCAGCGAGCGTCAAAGCCAGTCCTCCGGCCGTGAGCGGCTGGCCGGCGTCGAGCGCGTCTGCGACACGGTCGATGCGCACCAAGGCAATGCCCTTGCCGCCGGACGTCGAGCCGATGGTGCCGACCGGCTTGTCGCCGGCGAGAATGGTCGCGCCGGCCTCGGGCGAGGGGCCATCGAGCAGCACCTTGACGCTGCGTGTGCGCGCGGTGCCGCGATGCTGCATGCGCGAGACGACCTCCTGGCCGACATAGCAACCCTTGTCGAAATCGACGCCGGCAAGGCGGTCCATGTTGGTCTCGTGCGGGAATGCGTCGCTGTACATGAAATCGAACCCGCCGCGCGGCACGCCGAGCGCGATGCGGTGCGCCTCGTATTCGCTCGCATCGACCAGTTCGGCCCCGATGAGGTCGGACAGCTTCTGCTTGAGATTTTCGGGGATCAGGATGCGAACGCCGAGGCCTTCGTTGCGCGGGTCGGTAAAGGCGAGGTCCGGCTGCGCCGCGGGCTGGCCGTCCCAGGCCGCGAGCACGCCGAGATCGAGGTTCTCCACGGTGACCTTGGCGCGCAGCTTGTAGAATTTCAGCTTGGTGGCGAGGCTGTCTGCCAGCGCCTTCGGGCAGTCGATCAGGAACCCGCCGCCATGGCCTGCGGGCACCTCCGTGATCAGGAAATCCACGATGATCTTGCCCTGCGGCGTCAGCAGCGCGCCGAATCGCCCCAGCCCCGGTTTCAGCCTGTCGACGTCGGTCGTGACAAGGCCGTTGAGGAAGTTGCGCGCATCCTCGCCCGCGACCTTGATCACGCCCCGGTCGGGAAGAAACGCTGATTTCATACGAAAATCTCTTGCGACATGTTGCTCCGGAACGTAAGCCCGCGAGGCATAAACGACAAGACCTCGAGCCCTGCGCTTGGGGATGAGAGGGGCCTTCAGCCATGACCCAGCGTTTCGATGTGATCCTTAGGGGCGGCACCGTGGTCAATCAGGACGGCGAGGGTGTTCGCGATATCGGCATCACGGGCGGCAGGATCGCCGAACTGGGCCCGCTGTCACAGGGCTCCGCGGCGGAGGTGATCGACTGCAAGGGCCTGCACATCCTGCCCGGCGTGATGGACACCCAGGTGCATTTCCGCGAGCCTGGGTTGGAGCAGAAGGAAGACCTCGAGACCGGCTCGCGCAGCGCCGTGATGGGCGGCGTCACCGCCGTGTTCGAGATGCCGAACACCTCTCCGTTGACGGTGACAGAAGCCACGTTCACCGACAAGGTGAAGCGCGCCCATCACCGCATGCATTGCGATTTCGCGTTCTTCATCGGCGGCACTCGCGAGAACGTGCAGGATTTGCCGGTGCTGGAGCGCGCGCCGGGCTGCGCGGGCGTCAAGGTGTTCATCGGTTCCTCGACCGGCGCGCTGCTGGTGGAGGACGACGAAAGCCTGCGCCGCATCTTCCAGGTGATCCGCCGCCGCGCCGCGTTCCATGCCGAGGACGAATATCGCCTCAACGATCGCAAATCGCTGCGCATCGAGGGCGACGCACGCTCGCATCCGGTGTGGCGCGACGAGACCGCGGCGCTGATGGCCACCCAGCGCCTCGTCAAGCTCGCGCATGAGACCGGCAAGCGCATCCACGTGCTGCACATCTCGACCAAGGAAGAGATCGAGTTCCTGCGCGACCACAAGGACGTCGCCTCCTGCGAGGCGACGCCGCATCACCTCACGCTGGTCGCGCCCGAATGCTATGAGCGCCTTGGCACGCTGGCGCAGATGAACCCGCCGGTGCGCGGGGCCGATCATCGCGCCGGCATCTGGCGCGGCATCGAGCAGGGCATCATCGACGTGCTTGGTTCCGATCATGCCCCGCACACGCTGGAAGAGAAGCAGAAGACCTATCCGGCCTCGCCCTCCGGCATGACCGGTGTGCAGACGCTGGTGCCGCTGATGCTCGATCACGTCAACGCAGGCCGGCTGTCGCTGGCCCGCTTCGTCGACCTCACCAGCGCCGGCCCCGCGCGGCTCTACAACATGGCCTGCAAGGGCCGCATCGCCGCCGGCTACGATGCCGACTTCACGGTCGTTGACTTGAAGCGCAGCGAGACCATCACCAACAAATGGGTCGCGTCCAAGGCCGGCTGGACTCCGTATGATGGGTTGCGCGTCACGGGCTGGCCCGTCGGCACCTTCATCCGCGGTCGCCGCGTGATGTGGCAGGGCGAGCTGGTGACGGCCTCGCAAGGCGAGCCGGTGCGGTTTCTGGAGACGCTGAAGCAGTAGGCTTCTGGCGGGGGACGAACGCACCATCCCCGTCATTGCGAGGAGCTCGCGACAAAATTGCATAGCAATTTTGCGCTGATGCGACGAAGCAATCCAGAGTCTTGCCGCGGAGGGACCCGGGATTGCTTCGCTGCGCTCGCAATGACGAGGGGAGAGGTCTACGCTTCCTCTCAAACGGGAGTGCAGTCCGATGTCCCAACCATCACCCCTCATCACCACCGAGCACCTCGCCGCCATGCTCGGCGATCCCAACCTGCGCCTCTACGACTGCACGACCCACAACGAGCCCGTCCCACCCGGCAGCGACGTGCCGTATCGCGCGGTACCCGGCGACAAGACCTTCGCGGCCGGGCACATCCCAGGTGCCGATTTCCTCGACTTGCAAGGCGAGTTCTCCGACGCCTCCGCGCAGCAATTCTACATGATGCCTGACGTCGCCCAGCTGGAGGCCGCCTTCGGTCGCCACGGCCTCGACGCAGGCAAGACCATCGTGCTCTACAGCATCGGCACGATGATGTGGTCGACGCGGTTCTGGTGGATGCTGCGCGCGCTCGGCGTCGATGCGTGCGTGCTCGATGGCGGCTTCGACAAATGGAAGGACGAGGGGCGGCCGGTCGCAACAGGCGCGCCGAAGGGATATCCGGCGACGACCTTCAAGGCTACACCGCGCGCGGGCTTCTTCGTCGACAAGACCATTGTGAAGGCGCGGATCGACGATCCCTCGACGGTCATCGTCAACGCGCTCGGGCCGCAGTTTCATCGGGGCCTCGAGCCAAGCCGCTACGGCCGGCCGGGCCGCGTTCCCGGCAGCGTCAACGTCTCAGCCGCGACGCTCGTCAACGCCGACAAAACCCTGACGAGCCTCGCCGATGCCGAAGCGAAATTCGCAGCGGCAGGCGTCACGCGCGACAAGAATGTGATTCTCTATTGCGGCGGCGGCATCTCGGCGACGATCGACCTGTTCCTGCTGACGCAGCTCGGTTACGACAGACTGACGCTCTACGACGCCTCGATGGGCGAATGGGCGAGGGATCCGGCCCTGCCGATCGAGACGGATTAGGGGGCTCTTACCCTCCTCCAGGGGAGGGTAAGAAATCTCGGAACCTTTCCCCCGGGCCTGCATCCAATGTTCGGAGCCAATGGAGGTGCCCGCCATGCCAGGGACCGCAGCCAGCCTGTCCGCCGGCGTCAGGACATCGGAAGCCGAGCTGATCGACCGCGCGCGGCGCCGGGATGAAGCCGCATTGCGCGAGATCATGCAGGCCAACAACCGCAGGCTCTACAGGCTCGCCCGTGGTATCCTCCGCAGCGACAGTGAGGCCGAGGACGTGGTGCAGGAAACCTATATCCGCGCATTCACGCATCTCGACGACTTTCTTGGTGCGTCGGCGCTGTCGACGTGGTTGTCGCGCATTGCCATCAACGAAGCGCTCGGGCGCCTGCGCAGTCGGAAGCCGCAGATCGAACTGGGATCGGTGCCGGAGGCAACGCTCGAAGCACAGATCATCAAGTTTCCGCTTTCGTCCGCCGCCACTGATCCGGAAAAATCCATGGCTCAACGCGAGATCCAGCGCGTCGTCGAACACGCGGTCGATGAATTGCCGGACGCCTACCGCATGGTCTTCATCGCGCGGGCGATGGAGGGAATGAGCATGGAGGAGACGGCCGAGCTGCTCGGCGTCAAGCCCGAGACGGTCAAGACGCGACTGCACCGTGCGCGTACCATGCTGCGCGAGAACGTCGAGAAGAAGATCGGTCCCGTCGTGATGGACGCATTTCCGTTTGCCGGACAGCGCTGTGAGCGCCTGACCGAAGCCGTGCTCAGGCGCCTTGGCGTGGGCGCGTAATTATTCGGGAACGTTCGCGCGAAAGTCCCATCCAATCCCTGTGACGCAACGCGCCGGGCAACCTTCCGGCACCACAGGAGTATCAAGCCATGTTTACCCGACGGAGCGCGGCGATCGCCGCCGCCATTCTGTTGTCGAGTCCCGCGCTGCTGCAAAGCGCCAGCGCAGCCGACAAACCCACCGATCCGCAGATCGCCCACATCGCCTATACCGCCGGCGTGATCGACATCAACGCGGCCAAACAGGCGCAGAAGAAGGCGAAGAGCAAGGATGTCAAAGCTTTCGCCGAGGACATGTTGCGCGACCACGAGGCGGTCAACAAACAGGCGCTCGCGCTGGTCAAGAAGCTGAACGTCACCCCTGAAGACAACGACACCAGCAAGGCGTTGTCCAAGCAGGCGAGCGACAAGCTGGCCGAGCTCGATAAGCTGAGCGGTGCTGCCTTCGACAAGGCCTATGTCGCTAACGAGGTCGCCTACCACAAGCAGGTCAACGGCGCGCTGGAGACCCAGCTGATTCCGTCGGCGAACAATGCCGAGCTGAAGAGCCTGCTGCAAACCGGTCTGAAGATCTTCCAGGGCCATCAGCAGCACGCCGAGCATGTCGTGGCCGAGCTGAAATAGGGGAGCGCGATGATGTCGGGACGGCTGTTTTCGCTTCCTATCGCGCTTGTCTTCGCGGCGATGGTCGTCCCGGTGCACGCCGCGACGATAGAGATCACGATGGAGAACCTCGTGATCTCACCGGCCGAGATATCGGCCAGGGTCGGCGATACCATCACCTGGATCAACAAGGACGTCTTCGCCCATACCGCCACCGCGAAGAACGGCGACTTCGACGTGACCCTGCCGCCGAAGAAATCGGCGACATCAGTTCTGAAGAAGGCGGGAACGGTCGAGTATTACTGCCGCTATCATCCCAACATGAAAGCGACGCTCAAGGTCGAGCCGTGAGTGCGGCCTTTGGCAGGCTTACTGCCGCGCGATGCTGACTGAGAATTCGCCGTTGCGGATGCGGCCGGGGAAGCCCTCGACGAACTTGGCCACCGCGTCCTCGCCATAGGTGCCGACGAGCTCGGCAAAGGCCGCAAACAGGCTCGCCTGCGCCAGGCAGTCGCCGTCGACGCCGTCGTGGCGCGCCTCGGCCCAGGCCTCGTTGAGATAGCTCAGTGCGGCCTGCTTCTGCTCGTGATCGGGCAGTGGTGCGCGGGCGGGGGCGTAGGAAATCGGCTGGCTCATGAAACTCGATCAGGGCTGGGGCGCGATCCACGGCGATGCGCTGTGCGAGAGGTGTAGCACGGGCGTTAACGACCGCTAGGCCACATCTTTAAGAACGGTTAACGGCTGTGTACAAACTCGATGACAGAGTTCCACAGGGCTCGTCATTCCGGGGCGCGCGCAGCGCGAGCCCGGAATCCATCGGCCAGAGAGAGGGTGGAATGGATTCTCAGATGCGCAATTGCGCATCACAGCTTGCGACTTTGTCTCGCCCCGGAATAACGGACGCACGCTCAGTTCGCGTAGCGCGCCGTCAGATCGCGCGAGATCTTCGAGCCTTCCTCGATATAGCGGCGGATCGCCACCGTCGCGGCCGGCGTGCAGCTCCGGTAGGTCTGCTGAAAGCCGTTATAGCCGCGATTGAAGCCGGCGATCATGCGGGTGCGGCGCTCGCCGGAGGGGGTTTCGGCGTCGATCAGCGCCTGCATCTCGTTGCGCCATTTGTTGCCCTCGTTGGACCCGCAGATGCCGCGCAGATAGTGCAGCCCGCCGAGGATCTCCGCCAACCGCTGCAAATCGCCGTCAAACGGCGCCGCTACGTCCTGGGCCCTCATGGGCACGGAGGTGCAGGCGAGAATCAGGGCAAAAATGGCGAGAAATCGCGTGGACATCGGCGGGCTGTATGCCCCCTCGGGGCGATGGACGCAAGGCGGGGCGGTCAGGGGCCGATCAGGCGCGCGGCGGACTGGATGACCTCTTCCAGCCCCCCGGTCAACTTGAGCTCGCCGAGGCCTGCCAGGGCGTCGGGCGCGATCCAGCGGTAGTCGTCGAGTTCGTCGTTCAGGACCGGCTCCTTGGCCACCCAGCGGGCGGCAAATGACAGGATCAGGTAATGGCCGGCGCCAGCCGTCGCCGGCAGCACCTCGCGCCAGCCGGCGAGGCCGACGATCGCGATGGCGAGCCCGGTCTCCTCGTCGACCTCGCGGCTCAGCGCCTGGTGCAGCGATTCGCCGAACTCGACCCGGCCGCCCGGGAGCGAATAGAAACCCTTGGCGGGCGAGCGGGCGCGGCGGGTCAGCAGCACCTTGCCGTCGCGGAAAATGGCGGCGCTGACGGCAAGCTGGGGATGGCTCGGCTGGACGACTGCAGCCACGGCTCAGTTCGCCATGATGGTATCGACGTCAGCTTCGGCCCCGCCATGGATGATGCCGCCGCAGGCGGCGATCAGCGGCTTGACCCAGAGCGCGGCCTGCTCGGCGAGGCGGACGCGCGTCGTGTCCTTCTCGACCTCGCGCATGGCCGAGCCGACCGCTGTTAGAATCGAGGTCATGGTATCGGTGAGGTGGTCGAACTGGGCGCGGACGTTGGGATCGGCCTTCTCATAGGCTTCGATGGCGAGGTCGCGCGCCTTGAAGTTGGAGGCCGTGAAATGCTCGGCATAGGACAGCGGCGACCAGGTCAGAAAATCTTCCGCGCATTCGGGCATGTCGGGAACCATTTCCAGCAGCATCACGGCTTCATTGAAATGGTTGAGATAGTCGGTGGCAAGCCCGGTCCGCGGATTGATATTGGCCACGCGCAGCCGCTCGGCCCAGGCGGCGGCCTCGGGGCCCGTCTGTACATGCGTCCGCGCGGGTTGGGAGGCCATTGAGCTCATCCGCCGCAGTGTTAACGTTCGGGGTTAAAAGGACCTGAACGGACCCTATATAGACGCCCTGATATAGACGGCTTGGGATGTGTGGACGCTTCGTCATAACTTCGGCCCCCGCGGCCTTGCGGCAACTGTTCGGCTATATCGAGCAGCCGAATTTCCCGCCGCGGTACAACGTGGCGCCGACCCAGCCGATTCCGGTCGTATTGGTCGAGAACGGCGCGCGGCATTTCCACCTGATGCGCTGGGGGCTGTTGCCGGGCTGGGTCAAGGACCCCCGCGGATTCACGCTGCTGATCAACGCCCGCTCGGAGACGGTCCTCGAGAAGCCCGCCTTCAAGAGGGCGATACGCCGGCGGCGCGGGCTGATCCCGGCCGATGGCTATTACGAATGGAAGGTGGAGGACGGCCGCAAGCAGCCCTTCTTCATCCACCGTGCCGACGGTGCGCCGCTTGGTTTCGCTGCGGTGTTCGAGACCTGGGCCGGGCCGAACGGCGAAGAGCTCGACACGGTCGCGATCGTCACGGCCGCGGCGGGCGAGGATCTCGCCGCGCTGCATGACCGCGTGCCCGTCACCATCAGCCAGCGCGATTTCGAGCGCTGGCTCGACATCAAAGGCGACGAGGTCGACGCGATCCTGCCGCTGATGACCACCCCGCGCCGCGGCGAATTCGCCTGGCACCCGGTCTCAACCCGCGTCAACCGCGTCGCCAATGACGACGAGCAGCTCGTGCTGCCGATCAGCGCGAAGGAGATGGCGGCGGAGGCAGGGACGGCCAAGCCGAAGAAGGCGGTGCGGAAGGTCGCGGCGGCCGATGACGGGCAGGGCTCGTTGTTCTAGCTGCGGTGCCGTAGGGTGGGCAAAGGCGCAACGCGCCGTACCCACGATCTCTCGCTCAAGCGCGCGATGGTGGGCACGCTTCCGCCTTCGCTCTTCGAGCTACGGCGGACAAGTCGCTTTGCCCACCCTACGGCAGCGGAGCTTTACACAATCTCCCGTGCCCGCAACGCCGCGATCTCCGCGGCATCAAACCCCAACTCGCCGAGCACCGCCTCCGTATCCGCCCCCAGCTCCGGCGCCATCCGGTCCAGCTGGCCGCCGCCATGGGCGAGCTTGAAGCCGCTGCCGGCAAAGCGCAGGCGCCCGTAGGGCGTGTCCAGCTCCTGGATCGCGCCGCGCGCCTTGATTTGCGGATGGTCGATGACCTCCTCGACCTTCCAAATGCTGGCGCAGGGCGCGCCGGCGTCTTCCAGGATCGTCTCCCATTCGCGCGCCGGCCGTGCCGCCAGCGCCTCCTCGATGATGGCGCGCAGCGCCGGTTCGTTCTCGTTGCGCGAAAACCAATCGGCAAAGCGGGGGTCAGCGAGTGTGTCCTCGCGGCCGAGCGCAGCCATCAGCGCGCGGTACTGCTTCTCGTTGTTGACGGCGAGCAGGATATGGCCGTCGCCGCACTTGAACAAATTCGCCGTGGTCCTGCGGCTGACCGCCTGGTTGCCCGACAGCCTCTGACGATGGCCGGCGACCGACCAGTCCGCGATCTGCCCGGACAGGAACGCCAGCGTCGCCTCCAGCATGGAGACGTCGATGAGCTGGCCCTTGCCGGTGCGGTCGCGCTGGTAGAGCGCGCTCGACACGCCGAAGGCAGCGGTGGCGCCCGACAGTACGTCGCAGACCGCAAAGCCGGCGCGCGTCGGCCCGGTCTCGGGATGGCCCGTGATCGCCATGATGCCCGACAGCGCCTGCATCTTGCCGTCATAGCCGGGCCGCAAGCGATCCGGGCCGGTCTGGCCGAAGCCGGACACCGCGCAATAGATCAGCTTGGGGTTGATCGCGGACAGCGCCTCGTAGCCGATGCCGAGCTTGTCCATCACGCCGGGGCGGAAATTCTCCATGACCACGTCGACGGTCTCTGCGAGCTTCTTCACGATCGCAATCGCCTCGGGCTTCTGCAGATCGAGCGTCAGGCTGCGCTTGTTGCCGTTGATGGCCTGGAACGCCGGTGCCAGCCCACGCTCGGCCCATTCGCGGCTGAGCGGCGTACGGCGCATGTCCTCGCCCTCGCGCCGCTCGACCTTGATGACGTCAGCCCCGAGCAGCGCAAGTTGGTAGCTGGCATAGGGGCCGGCCAGCACCTGCGTGAAATCCAGGATCTTCACGCCCTCGAACGGTCGCGTCACGTCGCTCTCCCTTGGTCGGTTGTTGGAGGACGTCAGGCGGCGCGGTTGCCGCGCGCGATCTCCTTCTGCTTGTCGAATTCGGCGCGGCGGCGGGCGAGCTCTTCGGCTGAGAGCTGCGCGACGTTGTTGTAGTCGAGCTTCCAGGAGGCGTCCTCGCTCCAGCGCAGCGGCGATTGCATTGTGGTCTGCGGGCCGCTCGCGGTCTCCAGTAGACGCAGTGCCAGCTCGAGCGTCTGGGTCTGCGAGGCGACATCGTGCGGCTTGCCGGCCGAATTGCCGAGCGGGAAGTCGCTGAACAGGAAGCGCGGCACCGCCGCGTGCTCGATGATGTCCTTGGCGCAGCCCATGATCACGGTCGGAATGCCATTGGCTTCAAGGTGCCGCGCCACCAGTGCGGTGGTCTGGTGGCAGACCGGGCAGTTCGGCACCAGCACGGCGAGATCGACCTTGTCCGCAAGACAGCGCGAAAGAATCTCCGGCGCGTCGGTGTCGAGTGTGACGCGATGGCTGCGGTTGGTCGGCGCGCCGAAGAAGCGGGGGGCCACTTCGCCGATGCGGCCCGTAGCGGACGCCTTCAGGAGCTGCGGCAGCGGAAACCAGGTGCCGTTGTCGGTCGCGCTCGTGTGCTTGCGGTCGTAGCCGATGTGCGAGATGCGAAGGTCGTGCTGCTTCGAGGTGTCGCCGTCATAGACCTCATAGAATTTCGCAGCTCCGTTATACGCCGCGCCCGGCCCCTGGTCGCCCTTGGCGGGATCGTACGGCGCTGCGGTCGTGATGATGGTCACCCGCGACTGCGCCAGCGGCTTTTTCAGCGGCTGGAACGGCGCCGCGGTGTAATGCGCCCAGCGATACGCCGTGGTGTAGCCGATCGCCGCGTAATAATCGCGCGTGCGCTGCATGTAGGGAACGGGAGCATCATAGTCGGGCGCAAAGCCGAATTCGTCGTCGCGCGGAGCGGACATGGGCGCGTCTCCTGGTTCTTGGTTAAGCCCAGACTAGAGATAGTTTTCGCGTTGCTCAACGGGGGGAGGGGCGGCGCAGGACAGGATTGCATTGCGCAATGGCTCGCCCTGCACGGGGGGGAGAGGCGAAGAAAGCACCTACCTGAACACATGCAGCGCCACATATTGCAGCAGCATGATCGCCTTGGCGTCGATGATGCGGCCATCGGCGATCATCGCCAGCGCCTCGTCGATGCCGAGCTCCAGCACCTCGATGTCCTCGCCCTCGTGCTCCAGGCCGCCGCCGTCGCTGACCCGCATTTCAGGCTCGTACTCGGCGACGAAGAAATGCAGCTTCTCGGTGATGGCGCCCGGGCTCATGAAGGCCTCGAACACCTTGTGGACGTGGTGCAGGCGATAGCCGGTCTCCTCCTCGGCCTCGGCGCGGATGCGCTGCTCGGGCTCGGCGTTATCGAGCACGCCGGCGGCGGCCTCGATCAGCAGGTCGTCGTAGCCGCGGATGAAGGCCGGCAGGCGGAACTGGCGCACCAGGATCACGGTGCGCCGTGCGCGATTATACGGCAGCACGGCGGCGGCGTTGTCGCGCTCATAGGTCTCGCGGTGCTGCGTCTGCCACGCGCCATTGGCGCGCCGGTAGTCGAACGTCGTGGTCTTCAGCGTGGTCCAGCCGTCCGAGAGCACGCGGACGTCCTTGATGCGGACGCGGTCGGAAATGGTCATGGCTCGATCTCAGTTGCTTGGCGTGGTCGCGCGGCCGTCGAGCCACTTCTGGAACATCACGGATGTCGAAAGCTCGAAGCCCAGCGAGCCGTAAAACGCATTGGCCGGCGCATTCTCGCGGCGGACCAGCAGCTGCAGCTTCGAAATTCCAGCGGCGCGCAGCCAGTCCTCGGCCGCGGCCATGATGGCGCGGCCAAAGCCGCGCTTCTGGCAGTCTGGATCGACCGCGACGTAGTAGATCCAACCGCGATGGCCGTCATGGCCAACCATGATTGTTGCCACGATCGCGCCATTGTCGCGGCCGAGCAGGATGGTCGAGTTGTCGCGCCGCCGCGCCAGCGCGATGTCGGCATGCGGATCGTTCCAGGGACGCGTCAGGCCGCAGCGCTGCCACAGCGCCACCACCGGCTGGATATCGGCATCGGTGATGGCGTCGATCGCAAGACTATTCACAGCACTTTCCCCGGATTCATGATTCCGCGCGGATCGAGCATCGCCTTGATGGCGCGCATCAGCTCGATCGCGGTCTTGTCCTTGACGTCGGGCAGCTCGTCGCGCTTGAGCACGCCGATGCCGTGCTCGGCCGAGATCGAGCCGCCCATGCGCAGCACGATCGCGAACACCACCGCGTTCATCTCGTGCCAGCGCGCCAGAAAATCCGCGGTGTCGCCGCCGATCGGCTGGCTGACATTGTAATGCAGATTGCCATCGCCGAGATGGCCGAACGGCACCGGCCGCGCGCCGGGGATCAGCTTCACCACCGCGGCATCGGCCTCGGCGATGAATTCAGGCACGGCCGCGACCGGCACGGAGATGTCGTGCTTGATCGAGCCGCCCTCCGGCTTCTGCGCCGAAGACATCTCGTCGCGCAGCTTCCAGAAGCCGGCGCGCTGGGTGAGGTTGGCGGCGATCACGGCGTCGTCGACGATCTCCTCCTCCATGGCGCGGGCCAGGATCGTCTCCAGCGGCGTGCGAGCATCATCGCCGGGCGAAGACAACTCCATGAGCACGTACCAGGGATGCTTCTCGGCAAGCGGATCGCGCACGTCGATGCCGTGCTTGATCGAGAACTCCACCGCCATCTCCGACAGCAGCTCGAAACTCGTCAGCGCATTGGCAGCTTCGCTCTGCGCGATCGTGAGCAGCTTGAGCGCCGCCGCCGGCGACTTCAGCCCGACGAACGCGGTCTCGACCGCCCGCGGCTTCGGAAACAGTTTGAGCGTTGCCGCGGTGATGATGCCGAGCGTGCCTTCTGCGCCGATGAAGAGGTTGTGCAGATTGTAGCCGGTGTTGTCCTTCTTCAGCTTCGAGAGAGCATTGAGCACGCGCCCGTCGGCCAGCACCACCTCGAGCCCCAGCGCCATCTCGCGCGCGACGCCGTAGGCGAGCGCGGCGGTGCCACCGGCATTGGTCGAGAGATTGCCGCCGATGGTGCAGCTGCCTTCGGCCCCCAGCGACAGCGGAAACAGCCGGTCCACCTCCACCGCCTTCGCTTGCGCGATCTGCAGCACGACGCCGGCTTCGCAGGTCATGGTGTTGGAGGCGGTGTCGACCTCGCGGATCTTGTCCAGGCGCCGCAGCGACACCACGACTTCGCCATTGTGCGGCGTCTGCCCGCCGACGAGCCCGGTGTTGCCGCCCTGCGGCACCAGCGCGATGTTGTGCGCGGAAGCGAGCTTGCAGATCTCCGAGACCTCCGCCGTCGAGCCCGGGCGCAGCACCAGCGGCGAGCGGCCGTGGAACAGATTGCGCTCTTCGGTGAGGTAGGGCTCGATGTCGGTCGCATCGGTGATGGCATGGCGTTCGCCGACGATCTTGCGGAATTGCGCGATCAATTCGGGCGCAAGCGGCGGGGTGGCGGATTGATTGACGTTCATTCTCGTGTCTCTTCTCAAGCGTCTTACTCTTTGCGCATGATCTTGTCGGAAAACCGCTGCACACTTTGCGCTAACGCGGCCCTCCGGGTCCGGATCATGCGCTATCGTGCCACCGCCGCCCGGCGCAGCCGGTCGTTGATCGCTTCGCCGAGGCCGTCCTCGGGCACCGTCATTACCGCGATCGCCCGCGGGCTCTTCGCATCGAGCTCGCGAAGATAGCCGAACAGATTGGCGGCGGCTTCATCGAGATCAGCTGTGGGCGACAAATTCATGACGACGCAGGCGGCATCAACGCCGGGCAGCCGCACAGGGCCGAACGCGAGCAGGGCCTCGCCCGGCGCCACCTCACGCGCATCGAGCCGCACAGGGGCGCGCGGCGCGTAATGCGAGGCCAGCATGCCCGGGGCCAGCGGCTGGCTGTCATCGCTTTCGGCGTCCAGCGGCGGCCGCGCCAGCGGCTCGCCCAGCACCGCCTCGATCCGTTCGCGCGACAGCCCGCCGGGCCGCAGCAGCATCGGCGTCTCGAAGCAGCCCACGATGGTCGATTCGACGCCGACCTCGACCGGTCCGCCGTCAATGATGAGGTCGATCCGTCCCGATAAGTCGCTCTCGACATGGGCGGCCAGCGTCGGCGAGACGTGGCCGGAGACGTTGGCCGACGGCGCCACCACGGCCCCGCCGAAGGCGCGCAGGATCGCCTGCGCGACCGGGTGGGCGGGAATCCGGATCGCCACGGTGTCGAGGCCGGCGGTGGCGAGATCCGCCACCGGGCAGCCCTCCGTCTTCGGCACCACCAGCGTCAGCGGCCCCGGCCAGAACGCCTCGGCGAGCCTCAACGCGCGCGCGTCGAACCGCCCGATCCGCCGCGCGGCTTTGAGGTCGGCGACATGGGCGATCAGCGGATTGAATGCCGGGCGCCCCTTGGCGGCGTAGAGATGGGCGATCGCCGTGGCATTGGCGGCGTCCGCCCCGAGCCCGTAGACCGTCTCGGTCGGAAACGCGACCAGCCCGCCGGCGGCCAAGGCCCTGGCGGCCGCCTCCGCGCCGGCCGCGCCGGCCGGTAAAATCAGCGTTTCAAGGCCCGTTTTCACAGGGACAAAATTCCTCATCTCGGCCGCTTGCGGTGCGTCAAACCCGACGCTATAAGCCGCCTTCTTGTCGGAGTGTGGCTCAGCCCGGTAGAGCACTGCGTTCGGGACGCAGGGGTCGCAGGTTCGAATCCTGCCACTCCGACCATTCTTCCAAAAGTTGACGTTTTCCAGAGGCTTGGCGGACCGGCCGCCGGCGCCTCGGAACGCCTTATTGCAACGATTTTCGGGGCGGGTCCACGGCCGATTTGGCTGGGCAGGGCCGCTTGTCGCCGCGGCATGGCTTGTCAGGTTCAGGATGCCCCGGCCGGCCGGGGCTCAAACGAGACCACGACCCGCTTGGCCTTGATCCGGCCGTGCACGCCATAGCTGGACTTGACGCTTAGTGTCGTGCCGTCGGGATCGATCTTTGTGTCGAGCCCGAACATGATTCCGGCTTCCGTGAAGTCTGACAGCTGGACTTCGATCAACTCAAAGATGGTGAATGTGACGTCGACATGCTTGGTCAGCACGAAATGGCCGCGTGAGTCGACCTCTGACGTGATCTGGAATGCGCGGGCGACGAGCCGGCTTGGCGCGCCCTGGTGAAGCTCCAGCTGCAACAACGTTGCATCGTGAAACGAGGGAACGCCTTCGAACCAGGCGCACAATGCTGCGCCGCCTTCCAGTTCAGCAATCGTCGCTTTCGCCATTGATCAGTTCTTATAGTGAGCGCGCTTGTGCCGACGCTTGAGTGCCAAGCTTGGTAACGCCCTAGTCTTGGGCGCTAGATCGATTTTTGAGCCTTCTTGACGGCCTTCAGAAGCGCATCGTCGATCCGGCTCTGCCATCCGCGCCCGGAGGCCTTGAAATGGTCGATCACGGCGGGGCTCAATCGCAGCGACACGAGCTTCTTTGTAGGTGCCTTGTTGGGACCTCGGCCTCTGCGCATCCCAGGGAGGACTTCGTCGAACGGTTTGGCTTTCGCCATATCGCTCTCGGTCCATTCCGGATTGTTGCTCACCGCGCGCATATCGTTCGCGGTGTAGCGTTTGTTAGCGGCGGTTCGCTTCATAGAGTTGTGTTTCCTTCTTGCTGGCAGGGCGCATGCTGATGATGCTGACGGCCTCATTGCCATAGATGGCGAAGATCACCGAAATGACGCCGCGGATATTTACACCGATAGCCCGATAGCGGTTGAGCGCGGCTTGACGAACTAAGGCAGTATCGAAGAACCGGTCATTGAGATCAGCGAAATCCATCCCGTGCTTGTCGAGATTGGCCAGGCGCTTCGGTTCGTCCCAGATGATCTTCACTGATTATTTTGTATCTACAAAATAATCCATCGTCAATGGCCGGCAGAATGGCTTGTCTGATGACATGCCCCCAGACGTCTCTACCTCCGCGCCACCAGCACGCCCACCAGAAACGCCACCATCAGCGACGGCAGCGGCGCCTCTCAAACCATGTCGCGCACGACATCCGGCCAGTGCTGTTCCGGGACCAGTCTCGGCGATCCACCTTGGGCGTCGGCTCGATGCCCCAGTGTGATGCGAGCTCGGCGATCTCGCTTTGCGCCAGGCGCTGGCTGTCGCAGACGCGGAAGATCGCGGCCTCGAAGCGCTCACGCGGCGCGAGCCGCATCAGCGTCGCGACGGCGGTGCGCAACGTCATCTCGCCAAACCTTGCAGCCGCACCTGCTCCTCGGGGTCGGACGTCATGCGAAATCCCTCACAGCGCGAAATGGCGCGCGAGGGAGAAGGCCGCCGTCGCGGAACCGGACCAGCACCGGACCAGCGTGGATACCGCGCCCGCCCCGCCGCTCACGAGATGGGATCGCGTCAGCTGTCCGGTCATGATCGTGCTCCTTGCTCTCATGGAAAGGGCGGCCGTGGAGCTTTTTCCTCGCATCACACTCATCTTCGAGTTCGTGGAATGGGGTAGAGCCCTTGCGAAACCCATCACCTTTGCCTTTTGAGAGGGTTTCGATGGGTTTTCGCTCCGCTCTACCCATCCTACGCACTGTTCGGAGCCCCGCAAACGCGAGCGGCGCGGCCGTGATCGGCCGCGCCGCTGTGACCTTGCGACGTGAAGGGCATTAGTCCTCGTAGGGTGCGTAGGCTGATGTGCCCAAGCGAGGCTCGTCATAGCCGTAGCCCGGGCCCCAATAGCCGTAGGTGTTGGCGGGGTGCCAACCGCCGATGCGCTGGCATTGGCCGACGCCTGCCATCAATTGGCCGCCGTTCATAGCCGGGCCAGCAGCGCCGACAGCTTCTCCACTGGGTGTCGTACACCAGCCGGGACCGCGCCCCGCAGCGAGGCTGGGGCTTGCAGTTGCGAGCGGCAAAATCGCGGCCAGAGTTGCGGCGACGCTCACGAGTTTCGTACGTGTCATGGTTGTCTCCATGTTCGAGGTTTAACGGGGGACCAATCCCTCCTCCCAAGAGACGTTCCGTGCGGAGCGGTCGCGATTTCGCGAGCGAAAAGGGTTTCCTCGGGTTTCACGGAACGCCGCTAATCCATTCACGTGAGCGCGTCGTTGCGAGCGCGCATCATCATCTGCGAGCGATCAGCACGCCCACCAGAAACGCCACCATCAGCGACGGCAGCGGTGCCTCTCGCACCATGTCACGCACGACATCCGGCCAGTGCTGTTCCGGGACCAGTCTCGGCGATCGCACGTTTGGCGTCGGCTCGATGCCCCAGTGTGATGCGAGCTCGGCGATCTCGCTTTGCGCCAGGCGCACGTCGTCGCGGACGCGGAAGATCGTGGCCTCGACGCGCTCGCGCGGCGCAAGCTGCATCAGCGTCGCGACGGCGGTGCGCAACGTCATCTCGCCAAAACCTTGCAGCCTCACCTGCTCCTCGGGGTCCGACGTCATGCCCAATCCCTCACAGCGCCAAAATCCCTCACAGCGCAAAGTGGCGCGCGAGGGCGAAGGCCGCCGTCTTGCTCCATGCTCTCATGGAAATGGCGATCGTGGGAGCTTGGTTCCTTCGGGCACGCCAGCGAATCGCAGCCGCCGGCTACTTCCGCAGCAGCTCGCTCAAGGCCGCCGTCGCCTCGGCGCAGCGGATGTCGTCGATCTCGCGCGACAGGCTGAGCGCGCTCGCTCTCAGCTCTTCGAGCGTCCAGCTATCCGGCTGCTGGCTTTCGAGTTGACCGAGACGCTTGTTCAGATCGTCCAGTCTCGATTGGAGCTGCCCGATGCTGGCATCCCCATTCACTTTCCAAACGCGTTGTGCACGCATCGTCGTTCCCCTGATCGTCTCACGGCCTTGTGAGAGCGGTTCGTGGCCGGAATGGGAGTTTGTTTTGTCCGGCTTCAGACGGTGGGGAACCGTTGCATATTCGCAACGAAGTTCCTGGATTTTCGCGAGCGCTCGCCGCGGGCCCCACGATGATACCCGCAAGGCACGGAATTTGATTGTGTCCCATCACGACGATGGGCGAGCCGGCTTGTGCGCGCGGTGCGCCGCTCGATAGGCTCATGCCGGACGCACTTCGGGACATGAAGGAATGACGCGTGGCGAGATTTGTGACTGTCGCGGCCGGCCAGCTCGGCCCGATCGCGAGGACCGAGACCAGGACCGAAGTGGTGGCGCGGCTGATGATCTTGATGCGCGAGGCGAAGGCCTGCGGCTGCGACCTGATCGTCTATCCCGAGCTCGCGCTGACGACGTTTTTTCCGCGTTGGTATTTTGAGGATCAGGCCGAGATCGACAGCTTCTTCGAGCGCGAGATGCCGGGGCCGGAGACGCGAGGCCTGTTCGATCTGGCGCGCGAGCTCGGGATCGGCTTCTGTCTCGGCTATGCCGAGCTGACGGTCGAGGCCGGACTTGTCAGGCGCTACAACACGTCCATCCTCGTCGACCAGAGCGGCGCGATCACCTTGACGTATCGCAAGGTCCATCTGCCAGGCCACGCCGAGCACGAACCGTGGCGGAAATTCCAGCATCTGGAAAAGCGCTATTTCGAGCCCGGCAGCGGCTTCGGCGTCGCCAGCGCCTTCGGCGGCGTGATGGGCATGGCGATCTGCAATGACCGCCGCTGGAGCGAGACCTATCGGGTGATGGGTCTGCAGGGCGTCGAGATGGTGATGATCGGCTACAACACGCCGGTCCACAATCCGCCGGCGCCCGAGCATGACGATCTCTCGCTGTTCCACAACCATCTGGTGATGCAGGCCGGCGCCTATCAGAACGGCACCTTCGTGGTCGGCGTCGCCAAGGCCGGTATCGAGGAGGGCGTGGACCACATCGGCGGCAGCTGCATCATCGCGCCCTCCGGCGAGATCATCGCGAGATGCGCGACCAAGGGCGATGAGCTCGCGCTGGCGCGCTGCGATCTCGATCTCTGCAATTCCTACAAGCGCACCACCTTCAATTTCGACCTCCACCGCCAGCCGCACGCCTATGGGATGATCGTGGAGCGGAAGGGGGTGACGACGATGGCGGATGGGACGGCGGTAAGGCCGAAGGGGTGATCTCCTCTTCGTAGCCCGGGTGAGCGCAGCGATACCCGGGACAGCGTCTGTGGAGACCCGGATATCGCTGCGCTCATCCGGGCTACGCGATTGTGCCTGTGTCGCCCTCTGTCAATCCCTCTCGCCAAAAATATTCCGCTTTACCGAAATTCGGTTTTGTCGTATGTGTCGCCCATCCCGGCTCATCCAAGAGGGGCGATCTCGAGGTCGTCTTGATCGCGAGCCGGGCTTGCGGTGGACGCGGCAGCGTCGGCATGAGAGGCGCGGGCAGGGCGGGTAGTCCCTGTGAGCCCGAGGCTTCGTGCAGACGAGCGGCGCTGCTAGGTTCGTCTCGCCTGTAAGTTTCCAGCTTCGTCGACAGGGCTGGAAATACTGCGGCGACATGGCGGGCCGTGCGTACGGCAAAACCGTGTGGTCCTGACCGTCGTTGCCACGGTCAAGCTGTCGCGAAGGTGCGAGCGAGTCCAACCGGGCAGAACTGCATCATCCAATTCGCAGGTAGCGAGGGAGGCCAGAAGGAAAGTTCGGCTCCCGGGAGAGCACGGCATAAGCCGTCCGACCATCGCGCAGGGAAGGCCGAGTGATCGGCACCACCTGTATGCTGCTGTGCGGTTCTTCCTGCGTGTGCATTTCGCGCAGCGGACCGCGGGTGCCTGTCGGCACCCGGCCTTCCCTGCGCCCTCCTGGATAAGAGGGTGAGAGATCAAGCAAAGCTCGGGTGAATCAAGCCGCGAGAGCGAGAAGGCATGTCTGCGTGTCACAAATTCAAATATCGTAGGGTGGGCAAAGGCGCTCTTGCGCCGTGCCCACGATTTCTGTCGGCCGCGAAAGATACGTGGGCACGCTCCGCTTTGCCCACCCTACGGCACTCGATATCGTAGGGTGGGCAAAGCGCAGCGTGCCCACGCCTTGTTGCTCATGGAGGGAGATCGTGGGCACGGCGCTGCGCGCCTTTGCCCACCCTACGGCAGTGCGAAGGCGTGTCTGCGATTCAAATGTCCACGTCGCGCCATGTGATCGTGCGTTTGTGAAAACCTGTGAAGCTCGCTTCGCGCGCGCACGTGGACAGAAGCTGTCGGATATTGTAATGCGCATCTGAAATGCTGGAGCAATGTGGCCCGCACGCGGACTTCCAAAGGCCAATCCGATGACCCAGGCAGGCGCCTACGGAGAGAAGCTCGGGCAATTCCTGCGTTTGAAGGAGGCGCCGCCCGCCCTGGTCACGCGCTCGCTGCGCAGCGCCGAGCTCGCGGTCACCGAGACGCGGAATGATCGCCCGCTGATGGGTCTGTCCGGCTCGCTCACCGCGGAAGATGCGTTTCTCGTCAGCCTGAAGCTTCGCGACTACCCGGATTGCGAGCTCTGGGAGCGCGGCAAATCCATCATGAAGGCGGACGTTCGCGCCGGGACGACCTATCTCTACGACCTCAAGCTCGATCCGCGCTATGTGATCGACAAGCCGTTCCACTCGCTCTTTTTCTATCTTCCACGCTCAGCCCTCGATGGCGTCGCCGAGCAGAGCGGGGCGAAGCGCGTCGATCAGCTCGACTGTCAGATTGGCGTCGGCCACGACGACGAGATCATCCGACACATCGGAGCGGCGCTGCAACACGGGCTGCGACGGCCGCACGAAGCCAACCAGCTTTTCATCGATCACATGATGCTCGCCTTGACCGTCCATGTCGTCCGGACTTACGGCGGCCTTCAAGCCTTGGCGGGGCCCACCCGCGGCGGTCTCGCGCCCTGGCAGGTAAAACGCGCCTGCGAGCGGCTGGAATCCGATCTCGGCGGCAAACTCTCGCTGCAGACGATCGCGAGCGAGCTCGACCTCTCGGTCAGCCATTTTTCACGTGCATTTCGAAGCGCGGTCGGCATGCCGCCGCATCAATGGCTGCTTCATCAGCGCGTGAATGCCGCCAAGCAGTTGATGAGCGTGCGCGGCCTGCCCCTGTCGGAGATCGCGATCTCGGCGGGGTTTGCCAACCAAAGTCACTTCACCCGCGTGTTTTCCTCGATCGTCGGCGTCAGCCCGGCCGTGTGGCGCCGACAGACGTCCGGCGTCTCGGGCACAGACGCGTGAACTCCGGTGATGCGGGGCGACTGCCCGCAGCATTCGCGTCAGATCGCGCAATCGCTTGTCGTCACATCAGCCGCCGAGGATGCGCCGGCAAGCGTCGACGAAGACCTCCGCACCAGTGACGATATCGGCATCAGTGGTGTCTTCGGTCCAGTGATGGCTGATGCCGCCGATCGACGGCACGAACAGCATGCCGGCGGGCATGACCGTTGCCAGCATCTGCGCATCGTGGCCCGCGCCGCTGGGCATGCGAACGGATCGTCCACCAGCGAACGCCTTGCTTGCGACGTCGATCGCATCCTGGAAGCCGGCGTTCATCATCGCGGGCGCGCCGGTGCGCAGCTTCGTCACGGTGGCGGTGCAGGGACCGCTCGCACTGGCCTCCTCCGCCATGGTCCGCAGCAATTTCTCCAGCCGGGCGATGACGGCCGGATCGTCGTCGCGGATCTGGAACAGCATTTCGGCGCCGCCCGGAATGATGCTCGGCGCACCCGGATCGAGCGTGATGCGCCCGGTGGTCCAGACCGTGCGCGGACCGCAGGCATCAGGAAAACGCTCGTCGATGGCGACGCAGAATTTGGCCAGCGCCAGCCCCGCATCCCTGCGCACGGCCATGCGCGTGGTGCCGGCGTGATTCTGCTCGCCAACGAAATTGATCTGGTATTGCCAGATGCCGACGATGGAGGTGACGACGCCGATCGCGAGCTTGCCGCTTTCGAGCGTGTCGCCCTGCTCGATATGCGCCTCGAGATATCCGACGTGGCGGCCCGGCTCGGCGGTGACGCGCGGGCGGCCGGCGAGCCCCATGTCGGCGAGTGCGTCGCGCATCGTGCGGCCGCTGGTGCGATCGCACGCGGCGTCGATGTCGGCTTCCGTCACTTGCCCGACATAGGAGCGAGAGCCGAGGAAATGGCCGAAATGCCCTTCCTCGTCGCACCAGGCGGCGACTTCGACCGCGCCGTTCACGGAAGGATCGGCATTGAGCACGCGCGCGGCCTCGAGCGCATAGACGACGCCGAGCGGGCCATCGAGCCAGCCGGCATAGTTCTGGCTCTCCAGATGCGAGCCGGCCAGCAGCTTCGGTCCGGGCTTGGTGCTGGTGCCGAACACGTTGCCGATGCCGTCGATCGAAGCGGAGAGGCCCGCCTCCGGCAGCTTGCGCACCAGCCAGTCCAGCGAAAGCTTGTGCGGCTCGGAGAAGGTCGGCTTGTGCACGCCTGTTTTGTAAGCACCAATGGCACGGAGTGCATTCAAGTCGGCGAGGACGCGCTGGCCGTCGGCGCGCGGCGTGGTGTCAGGCATGTTCGGCAACCTTGAGTGCCTCGGTGCGGATTTCCTCGACCAGCCGCTCCTTGAGCTGGACGAATTCCGGCGTCGTCTTGATCTTGTAGGAGCGCGGATGCGGCAGGTCCACATTGATCTCGGCTTTGATCCGGCCGGGGCGCGCGCTCATGACGATGACGCGGCTGCCGAGGAAGATCGCTTCCTCGATGTCGTGGGTCACGAACAGCACGGTTTTCTGGTCGCGCTCCCAGATCCCGAGCAGCATCTCCTGCATCAAGGCGCGGGTCTGGTTGTCCAGTGCGCCGAACGGCTCGTCGAGCAGCAGGATTTTCGGATCGTTGGCGAGCGCGCGGGCAATTGCGGTGCGCTGCTGCATGCCGCCGGACAGCTGCTTCGGCCAATGGTTCTCGAAGCCGGACAACCCGACCTGGCGGATGAACGCGTCGGCAATCTTGTTGCGCTCCGCCTCGGACACACCACGCTCGCGCAGGCCGAACGCGATGTTCTCGCGCACAGTGAGCCAGGGAAATAGCGTGTAGGACTGGAACACCATGCCGCGATCGGCGCCGGGACCTGTCACCTCGCGCCCATCGAGCGTGACGCGCCCGCTGGTGGGACGATCGAGGCCGGCGACGATGCGGAGCAGCGTGGACTTGCCGCAGCCGGAGGGCCCAAGGATGGTGACGAAGTCGTTGTTGCCGATGGTGAGGTCGGTCGGCTCCAGCGCCCGCGTCGGCGCGTTGCCGTGGCGCGCGGGGAAGGTGCGGGAGACCTGCTCGATCTTGAGGATCGTCATGCGAGCCTCCACGGAAACAGCCAGGCGTTGAATGCCTTGAACATGAAGTCCGAGAGGAGCCCGATCAGCCCGATCACGATGATGCCGAAGATGATCTGGCCGGTGTTGAGCAGCGCCTGGCTGTCGGTGATCATGTGACCGATCCCCGAGGACGAGCCGATCAGCTCGGCGACGATGACGTAAGTCCAGGCCCAGCCCAGCACCAGCCGCAGGATTTCCGCGATCTCGGGGGCGGAGGAGGGCAGCAGCACGCGGCGGATGATGCCGCGGTCGCTGGCACCCAACGTATAGGCCGCCTCGACCAGGTCGCGCCGCGTCGCGCCGACGGTGACGGCGACCATCAGGATGACCTGGAACACCGAGCCGATGAAGATGACGAGCAGTTTTTGCAGTTCACCGATGCCGGCCCACAGGATCAGCAGCGGGATGAAGGCGGAGGCAGGCAGATAGCGCGCAAAGGAGACGAAGGGCTCAAGGAATGCCTCGATCGGCTTGTAGGCGCCCATCAGCACACCGAGCGGGACTGCGATGATCGCCGCGAGCGCGAAGCCGCCGACGACGCGCCAGATCGTCATGCCGATATCGTAGACGAAGCCCTGCTTGGCCAGCAGGTCATAACCCTCCTGCACCATGGTCAAGGGGTTGGCGAGGAAGGTTTTCGACACATGGCCGCCGAGCGTTGCCCAGGACCAGAGGGCAACGAACAGCACGAAGAACGCGAGGCCATAGGCCACGCGCTGCTTCGATGTCACAGGGTCCAGGGGACGCATCAAACTGTCTATCCGGCGTTGAAACGATTTGCCGGCCCCGCCGCGAGACGGGGCCGGCAGCTCTCGAGAGGTTTACTTGATGTAGCTCGCGTCGAAGAGGTCCTCGACCTTCGGCGCGGCCTTGATGATGCCGATCTCGAGCAGGAGGTCGGCGGCCTCCTTGTTGAAGGTCAGGAAGTCGCCGGCGAAGAACTTCTGGTTCGCGGCCTTGTCCTGCCAGCGCAGATATTTTGCCGAGTTGCCGAACTGCTCGCCGGTCTGCTTCACGTCGGCGCCCATGATCTCGTAGGCCTTGGCCTGGTCCTTGGCGATCATGTCGAGCGCCTCGAAATAACTGTCGGCGAGTGCCTTGGCGGCCTTGGGATTCTCGGTAAGGAATTTCGGCGTACAGCCGAAAGTGTCCATCACCATCGGATAGTCCAGCGTGGTCGCGATGATCTTGCCCTTGTCGGGCGCGGCGCGCACCGTCGACAGGTAAGGCTCATAGGTCATCGCGGCATCGTTCTGGCCGGAGACGAAAGCCTGCGCGGCCGCAGCCGGCTCCAGGTTGACGACGGTGACGTCCTTCACGGTGAGGCCGTTCTTCTTCAGCATCCAGGCCAGCGCAAAATACGGCGAGGTGCCGGGCGCCGAGGCCGCGACGGTCTTGCCCTTGAGGTCCTTGATCGAGGCGAGGTCGTTGCGTACGGCCATGCCGTCGGCGCCATAGCTCTTGTCGAGCTGGAAGATCTGCTTGGTCGCAACGCCATTGGCGTTCCAGGAGATCCAGGTCTCGACCGTCGTTGCCGCGCACTGGACGTCACCGGAGGCGATCGCGAGATGACGGTCCTTCTGCGGGATTTTCTTGATCGTCACGTCGAGCCCGTTCTTCTTGAAGATGCCGGCCTCCTTCGCCAGCGTCAGCGGCGCAAAGCCGGTCCATCCGGAAATGCCGACGCCGACCTTGACGTCGTCGGCGAGCACGGGAGTGGAGGCCGCGAGGGCAATGATTGTCGCAAATATCGTCGAATTACGCATGATTGTCGTCCTCTGCCGATCGATGGATTGACGTCCTGTTGATCTCTTCATGTAGCGATGCACGATTTGTGCCGACATATCCTCTCAGCCTCCCTTGAATCGCGCGACAAGGCGGTGAGAGTCACCGGGATAGAGCAGGCGCACGGCGGTGATCGTGCGCGCGCTGCGCCAGGTGTAACGGTCGATCACGAGACAGGGCGCGCCGACGGCGATCGCGAGCGCGTCCGCCGTATGGTCGTCCGCAACGATGGCGCTGATCGTATGCTCGGCCTCCGTCCATGGGACGTGGTGAAGCAGCCACGAGCCGGGCGGCTCGCGCGAGAAATCCGCGGCCGCGGCGGCAGGCACCGACGACAGGTCGATCAGCCTGTCCTCGACCGCAAACGGCACGTTGTCGGCGCTGTGCCGGCAGGTGATCGAAACCACCTTGCCGGCCTTCCTCACGCCGAGACGGTCACGGTCGGCTGCGGTCGCAGCTCGCAGCTTGCGATGGATCAGCTCATAGCCGTAGGCGCGCCCCAATGCGGTGATCTCGGCGCGGATGTCGGCGATCTTGAGCACCGCCGACTGATGTTGCGGTCGGCGTACGAACGAGCCGGCGCGCCGCCGCCGTTCGATCAGATCGGCTTGCGCGAGCTCCGACAGCGCCTTGTTCACCGTCATGCGCGAGCAGCCGTAACGCGCCACCAGCTCGTGCTCGAACGGGATGCGATGTCCGGGAGGCCACTCACCGGTCAGGATGCGCTTCTCGATGTCGGCGCGAATGCGCTTGTAGAGCGTCGGCTTGTCGGCGGCATCGGTCGCGAGGCTCATGCGAGGAGCCTCCGCACCGCCGCATTGAAGCGCTCGCGCGCGGCCTGGCGCAATCTGTGCCGGCCGCCTTCGACGACCTTGTGGCCGCCGGCCCAGACGCAATCGATCGCGCCAGTCCCTGCGGCAAAGATCCAACCGTCGATGGCGGCATCGCCGTGGCGTCCCGCGAGCGACGGATGCGCGGCGTCGAGCGTGACGATGTCGGCGCGCGCGCCGGGCGTAAGTCCCACCATCCCCTGCGCCAGCGCTTGGGCGCCGCCTGCGAGCGCGTGATCGAATAATGTGCGCCCCGTCGAACGGCCCGCGCCGCTGGAGAGCACGTTGCGCGCGCGATGCTTGAGCCGTTGGCCGTATTCGAGCTGGCGCAATTCGTCGGCGACGCCGACCAGCACGTTGGAATCGGTGCCGATACCGAACGCGCCGCCAGCGTCCAGAAATTCGCGCGCCGGAAAAATGCCGTCGCCAAGGCTCGCCTCGGTGATGGGGCAGAGGCCGGCAACCGCGCCGGTCTCCGCAAAGGCGGCGACTTCCTCATCCGTCGTATGAGTCGCGTGAATGAGGCACCAGCGCTGATCGACTGGCGCGTGCTCCAGCAACCATTGCACCGGTCGCCGTCCTGACCATGCCAGGCAATCCTCGACTTCCTTCACCTGCTCGGCGGCATGGATATGCACCGGCCCGCCTTCGGCAAACGGAATGATCGCCGCAAGCTCGTCCGGCGTGGCCGCACGCAGGCTGTGCGGTGCGATGCCGATATTGGCGCCGGGCAACGTGCTGATCGCCTTGCGCGAGGCGCTCATCAGCGCGGCGAACTGATCGACCGAGCAAATGAAGCGGCGCTGGCCGGCATGCGGCGCGGCGCCGCCGAACGAGCCGTGCGCATAAAAGCTCGGCAGCAACGTCAGGGCAATGCCGGAGGCCTCGGCAGCCTGCGCAATCCGCGCGGCCATCTCGGCGGGATCGGCATAGTGAGCGCCGTCGCGGTCGTGATGCAGATAGTGGAATTCGCCGACGCGGGTAAAACCCTGCTCCAGCATCTCGACATAGAGCAGCGTGGCAACGGCAACGACGTCGTCCGGCGTCATCGCCAACGCAAAGCGATACATCGTCTCGCGCCAGGTCCAGAAGGTGTCGGTGGAATCGCCGCGCAGCTCGGCAAGCCCGGCCATGCCGCGCTGGAACGCGTGGCTGTGCAGGCTCGCCAATCCCGGCAGCGCGATAGCGTGGCGCTCGTCGCCTGCGGCAGGCTGCACGCCCGCGGTCACCTCCGCGATCGCGCCGGCGGTGATCACCACCTGCACGTCATTGGCCCAGCCCGAGGGCAGGAGCGCGGAGGCGAAATGCAGTCGTGTCATGTTTCCATGCCGGCTGGACAGAAGGCCCATACGATTATATGTCTAGACATATAAGTCAAGCATCCCAAGGCGCAGGGACATCCGCGAAGGGACCATTGCATGGCAGAGCGCTTCGACCGGATCTGGCACAATGCCCGCCTCGCCACGATGCGGGCCGACCGTCCTGATCTCGGCGAGATCGAGCACGGGGTGATCGCCGCGCGCGGCGGACGTATTGTCTATGCCGGTGCCCAGACAGATTTTCCCGTCGATGCCGATGCAGCCGAAACGATCGACTGCGAAGGGCGCTGGATCACGCCCGGCCTCGTCGACTGTCACACCCATCTCGTCTATGGCGGCAACCGCGCCCACGAATTCGAGCTGCGCCTGAAGGGCGCGAGCTACGAGGAGATCGCGCGCGCCGGCGGCGGCATCGTCTCGACGGTGGCTGCCACGCGCAAGGCGAGCGAGGCAGATCTCATCGCCACCGCGTTGCCACGGCTCGATGCGCTGATCGACGAGGGCGCAACCACCGTCGAGATCAAATCCGGCTATGGCCTCGACACCGAGGCCGAGATGCGGCAGCTCGTGGCCGCGCGCGGCCTTAGCCGTCAACGACCGGTTGCGATCCGCACGTCCTTTCTCGGAGCCCACGCCCTGCCGCTGGAAGCGGACGGCGACAAGGATCGCTACATCGATCGCGTGTGCAAGGAGATGCTGCCGGCTGTTGCAAAGGCCGGCCTCGCCGACGCCGTCGATGCTTTCATGGAGGGCATCGCGTTCTCGGCCGAGCAGACGGCGCGGGTGTTCGAGACGGCGAGAGGGCTTGGGCTGCCGGTCAAGCTTCATGCCGATCAGCTGTCGAACCTCGGGGGTGCTGCGCTCGCCGCAAGATTCTCGGCGCTGTCGGCCGATCATCTCGAGCACACGGATGACGCCGGCGCCGCCGCGCTGGCGAAGGCCGGAACCGTCGCCGTGCTGCTGCCCGGCGCGTTCTACTTCATCCGCGAGACGCAGAAGCCTCCGGTCGAGGCATTCCGCAAACATGGCGTGCACATGGCGCTCGCGACCGATTGCAACCCGGGCAGCTCGCCGCTGACCTCGCTGCTGCTCACCATGAACATGGGCGCGACGCTGTTCCGGATGAACGTGGCCGAATGCCTTGCGGGCGTCACCCGTGAAGGCGCGCGGGCGCTCGGCATGCTCAATGAGACCGGCACGCTGGAGGCCGGCAAATGGTGCGATCTCGCGATCTGGGACATCGAGCGACCGGCCGAGCTCGTCTACCGCATCGGCTTCAATCCGCTGCATCGCCGGGTGTGGAGGGGTCAATGATGGGGCAGGGTGCAGCGATCGTCGTTACGCCGGGCACGGTCAGCCTCGATGATCTCGCGCGCGTGCTCGCAGGACAAGCCGTTGTGCTCGATTCCTCGTTCTGGCCGCGCGTGGTGGCGGCCGCCGAGATTGTTGCGAAGGCCGCGCAAGCCGATGCCCCCGTCTACGGCATCAACACCGGATTCGGGAAACTCGCCTCGAAGCGTATTCCGCCCGATCAGACCGCGCTGCTTCAGCGCAATCTGATCGTGTCGCATTGCTGCGGTGTCGGCCCCGCGACGCCTGAGCCGATTGTTCGCCTGATGATGGCGCTGAAGATCGTCTCGCTTGGGCGCGGCGCCTCGGGCGTACGCCGTGAGGTGATCGAGCAATTGCAGGGGATGCTGGCGCGAGGCGTCACTCCACTGGTACCGCAGCAGGGCTCGGTCGGCGCCTCCGGCGATCTTGCACCGCTGGCGCACATGACTGCGGTCATGATCGGCGAAGGACAGGCGATCGTCGATGGCAAGATCGTATCCGGCAGCGAGGCGCTCGCCGCGGCCGGAATCGCGCCGCTGACCCTCGGCCCCAAGGAAGGCCTCGCGCTGATCAACGGCACGCAGTTCTCGACCGCCTACGCGATATCAGGCGTGCTGCGTGCATTTCGCATGGCGCGCGCCGCGCTCGTGACCGGCGCATTGTCGGTGGACGCGGCCATGGCCTCGACGGCGCCGTTCCGTCCCGAAATCCAGGCGCTGCGCGGTCATGCCGGGCAGATCGCCGCGGCCGCGACGCTGACGGCGCTGCTCGATGGCAGCGACATCCGCCTGTCGCATCTCGACGGCGACGAACGCGTGCAGGATCCTTATTGCCTGCGTTGCCAGCCGCAGGTCGCGGGTGCGGCGCTCGACCTGATCACGCAGGCCGCGCGCACGCTGATTATCGAGGCCAATGCCGTCACCGACAATCCGTTGGTGCTGGTCGAGAGCGGCGAGATCGTCTCCGGTGGCAATTTCCACGCCGAGCCGGTGGCGTTTGCCGCCGACTCGATTGCGCTGGCGCTGTCGGAGATCGGTGCGATCAGCGAGCGGCGTATCGCGACGCTGGTCGATCCCGCGCTCAATTTCGGCCTGCCGCCGTTCCTGACACCTGATCCCGGCATCAATTCGGGCTTCATGATCGCCGAGGTCACGGCCGCCGCGCTCTATGCCGAGAACAAGCAGCGCGCAGCGGCCTGCTCGATCGACTCGACCCCGACCAGCGCCAATCAGGAAGACCACGTCTCGATGGCGGCGCACGCCGCGCGGCGGCTGTCGGACATGGCCGACAATCTCGCCGCCATTTTGGGCATCGAGTTGCTGGTCGCCGCGCAAGGCATCACCCTGCGCGCGCCGCATGCGACCAGCACGCCGCTCGTTGCCGTCATTGATAAGCTTCGCGAGCAGGTGCCCGCACTCGGCGCCGACCGCTACATGGCCGGCGATCTCGCCAAGGCCGCCGCACTGATCGAAGCCGATGCGTTGCCGGCCGCGGCCATTGCCGCACTTCCATCCGATCCGTTTCCGAGACTTGATTAAGAGGTCCGCATGAACCGCCGACTGGACAATGACCGCACCATCCGCGCGCCCCGCGGCAGCGACATCAGCGCCAAGACCTGGCTGACGGAAGCGCCGCTGCGCATGCTGATGAACAACCTCGATCCTGACGTCGCAGAGCGCCCGAGCGAGCTCGTCGTCTATGGCGGGATCGGCCGCGCCGCGCGCGACTGGGAGAGCTTTGACCGGATCGTTGCGGCCTTGCGCAAGCTCGAAGGCGACCAGACGCTGCTGGTCCAGTCCGGTAAGCCGGTCGGCGTGTTTCGGACCCATGCCGATGCGCCGCGCGTGCTGATCGCGAACTCCAACATCGTGCCGCATTGGGCGACGCTCGATCATTTTAACGAGCTCGATCGCCAGGGCCTGATGATGTACGGCCAGATGACGGCGGGCTCCTGGATCTATATCGGCAGTCAGGGCATCGTGCAGGGCACCTACGAGACCTTCGTCGAGGTCGGACGGCGTCACTATGGCGGCAGCCTTGCCGGCAAATGGATTCTCACCGCCGGTCTCGGCGGCATGGGCGGCGCGCAGCCGCTGGCTGCGACCATGGCCGGTGCTTCGATGCTCGCGGTCGAATGCCAGCCGAGCCGCATCGAGATGCGCTTGCGCACCGGCTATCTCGATCGCCAGGCCGCGACGCTCGACGAGGCGCTGGCGATCATGGCGGACGCCGCAAAGACGAAGAAGGCGGTCTCGGTCGGCCTGCTCGGCAATGCCGCCGAGATCTTCCCAGAACTGGTGCGCCGTGGCGTCAAGCCCGACGTCGTCACCGACCAGACCAGCGCGCACGATCCGGTCAACGGATATCTGCCGAAGGGCTGGACGCTCGCCGAGTGGGAAGCCAAGCGCAGCGCCGATCCGAAGGCGGTCGAACGCGCCTCGAAGTCCTCGATGGTCGAGCACGTCCAGGCCATGCTGGACTTCCACGCGCTGGGCATTCCGACGGTCGACTACGGCAACAACATCCGCCAGATGGCGCAGGACATGGGCCTGAAGAACGCCTTCGATTTCCCCGGCTTCGTTCCCGCCTATATCCGCCCTCTGTTCTGCCGCGGCGTCGGGCCGTTCCGCTGGGCTGCGCTCTCGGGTGACCCCGAGGACATCTTCAAGACCGACGCCAAGGTCAAGGAGCTGATGCCCGACGACAAGCATCTGCACAACTGGCTCGACATGGCCAAGGCGCGCATCAAGTTTCAGGGCCTGCCGGCGCGGATCTGCTGGGTCGGTCTCGGCGATCGTCACCGGCTCGGCCTCGCCTTCAACGAGATGGTGGCACGCGGCGAGCTCAAGGCGCCGATCGTGATCGGCCGCGATCATCTCGACAGCGGCTCGGTGGCGAGCCCCAACCGCGAGACCGAGGCGATGAAGGACGGCTCGGACGCGGTGTCGGACTGGCCGCTGTTGAACGCGCTGCTCAATTGCGCCAGCGGCGCCACCTGGGTGTCGCTGCATCACGGCGGCGGCGTCGGCATCGGCTATTCCCAGCATGCCGGCATGGTGATCGTTGCCGACGGCACGCCGGAAGCGGCCAAACGGATCGAGCGCGTGCTGTGGAACGACCCGGCCACCGGCGTCATGCGCCACGCCGATGCCGGCTACGACATCGCGATCGACTGTGCCCGCGACAAGGGGCTCGACCTGCCGAGCCTGGCGAAGTAGCGACAGCTCCCTTGTTCACCTGTCCCACAGGAAGAGGTATGAGATGCGGTCCGGGTGAGGGGTTAAAGTCCCTCTGAACGCCGCGGGCGTATAGACCAGCAGCTTCAGCATCGCGACGCAGCGGAACGTCGAATGGGCCCTGGCCAACCGCGCCGTCATCATCGACCAGGATAGCCGGTGCATGAGAGCAACGCGACGGAGCTTTTGGCAGACCAGGACGTCCAGGAGCGCGACTGCGTGTGAGCCGCTCGGACCGGCACCAGAGTGCGGTTTCGGCGTGCCCCGACGGCAGAATTCGTCCATGAGATAGCGGCCATCGCGTCGGCCCTCATCGATTTGTCGCAACGATCGCCCCATCCCTCGTCTGATACCTTGTCGGGATGTCAACCATTTATTTCGACCTGAGCGAGCTTTTTTGCTTCTTGCTAGCTCAGGTTTTGCGGCATCATGTGTCGCCGGCGTGTACAGGGGGCTGGGACATGGCTGACGATGGGCAAGCGCCGCCCGATCCAAGAGGCGTGGAGGCTCTGACAAGGATCTTGCGCCGCAAGATCTCGATTGTACCGGACCTGCTGGGGCTCGGCAGTCCTGCCACTGACGTCCACCCGATCGGATGGGATAAGGTGCAGGCCGACGAGCTTGCTTGGATTCGCAAGCGCCGCGAGTCGCTTGGCGGCCGTAGCGACGATGGCAACGCGCACGATATGCAGCTCTCGGCGCTCTCATTATCCGGTGGCGGCATCCGTAGCGCGGCATTTGCGCTTGGCGTGGTCCAGGCGCTCGCGTCCAGAAAGCTGCTCAAGCATTTTGATTATCTCTCGACCGTCTCGGGCGGAGGCTACGTCGGCGCCTTCCTCACCGCTTGGGTACAGCGTACCGACTATGACAAGGTTGAGAAGCAGCTGGACCTATGGGCGAGGCCGGCGCCCGACTCGCCATTGTCGCATCTCCGAAGGTACAGCCGCTATCTGGCTCCGCATTCGGGCCTGGTGTCCGCTGATACCCTGACGATCGTAGCGCTGTTCACGCGCAATCTGCTGCTCAACTGGATGATCATATTTCCTTTTGTCATTGCCGGCATCATCGCCGTGAAGCTCGGGGCAATGGGCGTCTGGCTGCTTGATCGGGTCGAATGGTTGCAGGAACTGCCCGCCTTGCTCGCCAGCATCGGGTTGGCGTTGATCGGCGCCTCACTGGTGGATTCGCTGCGACAACGGCCCGGCTGGGAGAGCGAAGTTTCGCAGGGATTGCGCTTCAATAAGAACGAGCTACTTCCCATGGCGCTCGGCACCATTTTCACGATGACCGCTGCGGCAACGGCCTTCGCAAAAAACAGGAGCTTCGATCTTGCCGACGCGGTGAGCATCACAGGCACGGGTGCGGTGATCGGGCTCACGGTATGGCTCCTGGCGTTCTACTTCGCGCGGAAGGCCGAACTCGATTCCAGCGAAACGGGCAGCGTCACGGCGAGCGCCGCGTTGCCTAAATCCACGGATTCTACGGTCGCGACGGAGCCGGCCAAGCGATACGTGGTGCTGACCGCATTCAGTTTCACGGTCGCCGGCGCGGTGACCGGGGCAGCCGCTGCCCTGCTCGCCTACGCCTTCCCAATGGTCAAGCCGGACTGGATGGACCGCGATCTGGCGATCATCACCTTCGGCCCTCCGCTGGCGATGAGTGCGCTGTTCTTCGGCGAGTTGGCGTATATTGGCCTCGCCAGCAAGACCCCGTGGGCAGATGCCGAGCGCGAATGGCTAGCGCGCGCTGCGGGCTATCACAGCCTTGTTGCAGGCATCTACCTCATCGTTACGGCGCTGGTGCTTCTCGGGTCGCCGTCGATGTTCAAGCTGGTCTGCTTGGCGCCGACGGTCGGTCCGCAGGCCATTGCCGCCGCCGGCGTCCTCGCCGGCATCCTGATCGCGTTGCTCGGCAAGGCTCCATCAACGGCTGCCATGAAGCGAGAGCAGGCCAATTCATTGACGGCCGTCCTCTACCGCGCCATCCTCGGTTGCGCCATGCCCGTTTTCCTGGCAAGCGTCGCCATCCTGATTTCGTGGAAGTTCGACGATTTGCTGTTCGGCGAGCCGCTCACGCGATCGTACTTCACGAGCGCGCCGACTCCACGCGTGAGTCAGTGCCTTCCCGAGACCGATGCGCTCGCCAAGCCCGTACCGCTCTTGACGGCGATGAGCTGGACGCTATGGGCCTTCATAGGCCTTACCGTCCTCGGGCTCATTGTGTCGCATTTCGTCAATATCAACCGCTTCTCGCTGCACAACATCTATCGCAACCGCCTGATCCGTACGTTCCTGGGCGCATCGCGTACGGATCGCACGCCGAATTTGTTCACCGATTTCGACGAGCGCGATAATCTCAAGCTGCGTGACATCTGGCCAAGCAAGGCCGAACCGCTGAAGGGGAAACCGCCGCACGAACCCACGCCGCCACCCCAGTTCCTCGTCGTCAACATGGCTCTGAACACGCTGGCCTCGCAGGAGCTGCAGCTCCAGGAGCGCAGAGCGCTATCGTTCGTGGCCACGCCGCAGTACATCGGCTCGGGTGACCAGAAATGGCGCCCGTCGCCGGATGCGGTCCCGATCGAGGGCTGCTTCCGTCCGGCGGCGTACTACAACGGCGGCATGTCGCTCGGCACTGCGGTGACAATCTCAGGTGCCGCCGCCAGTCCGAACATGGGGTATCACTCCTCACCGTCGCTCGGCGTGCTGATGACGATGTTCAACGTGCGGCTTGGCATGTGGGCCGGCAATCCAGGTCCGGAAGGCGCCGCTACGTTCTTCCGCCAGGGACCGCGGCCCGCCTACGAGCCACTGTTCCGCGAGGCGATGGGAATGACCAAGGCGAATGATCCGTACGTCTACCTGTCGGACGGTGGCCATTTCGAGAATCTCGGCGCTTACGAGATGATCCGCCGCGGCTGCAAGTTCATCATGATCAGCGACGCGGCCTGCGATCCCAATTACGGCTACGAGGATCTCGGAAATCTGGTTCGGCGGGTCTCGATCGATTTCGGCGTACGCATCAAGTTCCGGCCGCCGCTTGACGCGAGCGGGAAGGCCTCGCCCTACAAGGGCGAACCCTGCTCGCTCGCAGACATTTATTACCCCGATGATGGTGCTGCCCCGCCCGACCTCGATGAGGAGACGAAGGCAGAACGCCGGCACGGGCTGCTATTCTACGTGAAGCCCGTCCTGTTCGGTACCGAGCCCACATCGGTCATTGCCTATTTCAATCAGCATCCCGAATTTCCCCACGAGTCGACCGCAAACCAATGGTTCGGCGAGACCCAGTTCGAGGCGTACCGCGCGCTCGGCGCTTTCGTGATGGAAGAAGCTCTCGGCGATGTCCGACCCGGACGTGGATCGGAGATCGCGGACCTGTTTGCCGTGCTCGATAACAGATACCCAAAGTGATTCTTGGCCCGAGGGAGGTCTTTCATGCTCTGCCCGTCTCGCGCTCGAACGACTGCCAGAGGCATTACGGCGCTTCTGCTACTGTGCGCGCCGGTCGCATCGCTGGCGCAGTCCGATTTCAACTGCGCCCAATTGGCAAATGCGCCGCCTGGTCTCTACGTCAAGCGATTGGAGGACGCGGTGCCGGTGCCAATGCCGCGGGAGCTCAAATATGATATCAACGCACAGTTCTACTACATTCCCGCCGGGCCACGTACGGTCGGCGAGAACGAGGAGGTTGTCTATCACGTCCGTTCGCAGACAAAGGCGGCCGATGCCGGCCTACGGGCTGATCAGGCATTGGTCTATCGCAAGGAGGTTCGGACTTCCTGCCAGCGTGGCCATCTCGTTCAGCCTTTCACGGGCGACGAGTTCGCCTCGTTCACCGAGAACAGCCGATACGTGTCGTTGAACCGCTACTTCGATCATCACGCCGAGCAGGCGAAGGACCGGCGCGAAGACTCGGGGCTGCGCACGTACTTCCATTTCGAGGTCAGCGATGTCGGTCGCGGGTGCTTCCGTACAGACGATCCAAATAAGGTCGGCCCACTGCACGGCGCTTATGGCTTTCCCGACGTGCGGCCGAGCGCCGTCCTGGTCGCACGCGCGACAGAAGTTGTTGGCCCGGTTGCTGCGGGCGAGCTGACTGCGCGGTCGCAGCGCTATGCCGGACTTTCGTCGGAGTTCGCCTATGTGCGGGGACCGGGGCCCATCTGCTTCAGCTTCACCTCGCCGCGGCCTACCGCCTCTTCGCTGCGCGGCCAGATATTCACCTGGAATCGCGACTTTTACGCGGTGGAGCAGGCGAAGACTTGGCGGCCGATCCGCACCGATTTCGTGATCCATCGCGTACCGAAGGGCGAGAGCATGACAGCTACGATCACGTGGAAGGGTGGGCCGGGGCAATGATGACAGCGGATCCCGGCACCGCGCATCAGTCCGTCGGCTGGCGTATCGTGGCGACGCCGTTTCCGAATGCGGCGATCGTCTCGAATCCCGAGCGTGAGCGCAGAATTATCAATTGGGTATGGGCGACCGTTCCGCTTCAGTACTACACGCTCACGCGCTATGCAGGCGCGCTGAAGAGTAACGAATGGCTGGCGATCATCGTTTCAGTCTCGTCCTGCATGCTGTTGATCCTTCTAGTGAGCTTCATCCTGTCCCGGATTGTTCCGATGCAGGTTGCGGTCGAGCCGCAGCTCAAGCGTGAAGTCAAGTTGCGAGCCTGGTCGGTGGCGCTGATCACGCATTGGGCCGCCGCGGTTACGCTGATCGCGATTTCATTCTTCCTGGGAGACGTGATCGTCGGCAAGAACGAGGATCTGGTGCAGCAATTGTTCTGCCGGCTCGCCGTTTGTCACAATCACCCCGAGTTGCTTTCGGGCGCGACTATCTCGATCTTCCTGATCTACTCGGTTCTGGCGATGGCGCTCGTGCTCGGCGTGCTCAGGCTCGGTCGAAACACAACGCCGCCAGCGAGCGTTCCAGCCCCGTATGCGCTTGCAGTGATCGCGATCAGCACGGTGTTGCTCGACTTCCTGCACAGCGCAACGAAATGGAATTGAGGCAGTCAGCAAAAGGGGGTGCGGCCACGAAAACATCCGGCAGCGCTGCGGCATGCAGCGCCTGCTCAGGCCGGCACCAGCGACGTGGCTTCGGCGTGCAGCCCGAGCCGGCGGGTTTCGTCGGCGAGATACCCGGTCACGGCAGGGCCTGGCATGGGTTTTGCGAAATAATAGCCCTGGATGAAATCGCAGCCGAGCCGGCGCAGGGTGTCGAGCTGGGCACGGGTCTCGACGCCCTCGGCGACGCAGGCGATCTCCATGTCGTCGCAGAGGCCCGTGAGCGACTTGATGATCTTGTAGCTCACGGGATTGTCGTTGATGTCGGAAACGAAGCTGCGGTCGATCTTGATCTTGTCGAGCGGCAGCCGGTGCACGTGGCTCAGTGAGGAATAGCCGGTGCCGAAATCGTCCAGCGAAACGCCGCATCCCATCGCCTTCAGCGTCGCGATCGACTGCTGCGCGCGCACGAAGTCGAAAGTGACCGCAGTCTCGGTGATCTCGAAATCGATCCGGTGCGGCGGCAGCCCGCTCTTTTCGATGATGGAGATCAGCGGCAGGATGCCTTCGGCCGTGCAGACGTCGTGGGCGGAGAGGTTGAACGACAGGCGGATGTGATCGGGCCAGGTTCTGGCGGTCGCGAGCGCGCGAGCCAGCAGGGCCTGCGTCAGCGGCCGGATCAGGCCGATGCGCTCGGCGGCTGGAATGAAGTCGGCGGGCGAGACCAGGCCGAGACGGGAGCTGTGCCAGCGCGCCAGAACCTCGAAGCCGGCGGTGTGCTCGCTCATGGCATCCACGATCGGCTGGAACACCAGGTCCATCTCGGTGCTGAAATCGGCGCTGCGCAGCAAATTCTCGATAACGCCGCGGCTGCGGATCTCGGCCTCGAGCTCGCTCGAGAAGATCACGGTGCGGCCGCGCAGATGGCGCTTGGCATGATAGAGCGAGTAATCGGCGCATTCATAGAGCGCTTCCGACGTCGTCGCGGAGTCCGGGAATAATGCGAAACCGATCGAGCAGGACAGCCCGGTATGGGCGGTGTCGAGCTGATAGGGCAGCCTGACCTGATTGCCGATGCGCTCGCCGAGCCGCATCAGGTCGGCGTCCTCGGGGTCGCCGCACACCACGAGACCGAACTCGTCGCCGCCGAGCCGGGCTATTTCCACGCGCTGCGGGCCAAAGCCCTCGCAAACTTCGCGGATGCGCCGGCCCGCCTCGATCAGGACGCGGTCGCCGACTGAGTGGCCGGAATTGTCGTTGATCGGCTTGAAGCCATCGAGGTCGATGATCCCGACCGCGACCCGAACGTTCCTGCGCTCGGCGTCAGTGAAGGCGCTCGACAGCTCGGCGAAGAAGCGGCGGCGGTTCGGCAGCTCGGTGAGGGAATCGAGATTGGCAAGGCGGAAGTTTTCGTCCGAGAGCGCCTGCGTCGCCGCCTGCTGTGCGAGCAGCGACTTGCGGCTGGCGACGAGATCGGCGAAATCGCGGTAATAGATGAACAGCACCGTCACCATCGCGCCCGAGACCAGCAGGTTGTTGACCGCGATCGCCTTCAGTGTCGGCTCGCCCGTGGCGAAGAAGAACAGCACGTAAGGCACGTCGACGATCAGCGTCACGATCAGCGCCGCCGAGCGCAGATGCATCAGCGAAAAGATGCAGCCGATTACGGTGACCGCCATGTAGAAAGCGACCTGGCTCTTGGCGAAGGGATCGCCGTAGGGATAGAGTGCAAAGGACCAGGCGGTGAAGCCGGCGCCGACCGGCAGGGTCAGCCAGTTGGTGGCGCGCAGATTGCGCAGGATGTCGGCATCGCTGCGCACGATGTGACGCTGGCGCAGCCACCAATAGGTTCGAAGCCCCGCGAGCCCGGTCAGCAGGCTCGGCACGATCATCGTCAGCCAGTCCGGCGCCACATTCACATAGGTGTAGGCGACGGCGATCGTGTTGCTGATGAGGATGAAGTAGAGCAGCGGGACCTGCTTGGAGAAGGCGTCGAACTGCGCGCGCATCAGATCCGGATTGTCCGCCGGAACGCGAAACAGCCGCGTTGCGGCGGCAAAGTAAGACTTCAAATCGGCAACAGGCATTGCAATACGAGCCCCGGAATCCCTTGAAAAACGCCGGCGATCTTGCATGGCGGGGGTAAAGGGCGAGTTAGGTGGAACTTGCGCTCAAGCGCTAGCGCAAGTTGCACGCGACCGCGGACGTTTCGGGTCGCGTGCATTGGTGAGGCCGCATTAACGATAAGGGTGCCGCAGAAGCGGGCATCGGCCGCAAAGTTCTGCAAAGCCGTTGCTACGCCCTGCTAACCATAGGCCGCATCCGATGGCCGCTACTTCTTTTCCAGAGCTGCGGTCTGCTTGGCGAGTTGCTTGTCGAATTCCACCGACAGGCCGGTCACATAGGTCGCAAGCTCGCCCGGTTTGACGAACGGATTCGGCGCGCCGTCCTTCATCTGCGCGCGTTTGGCCTGCATGCCATAGACCTCCGGGTGCGGCCCGAGCAGCACGTCGATCTTCATCGCCTTGGCCTTGAGGTAGGTCGCCCGGTAGTCGTCGACGATACCGGCATAGGTCGGCTGGCCGACCAGGCGGTTCAGTGCCACCGTGCCGCTGCAGAAGAACAGCACCTCGCGGTTCTGGTCGCCGTCCTTGACGGTCATCTCCCAGCTCGTGCAGCCCGGCGAGTGGCCAGGCGTTGCATGTGCGGTGAGCGTGGTATCGCCGAGCGTGACCTTGTCGCCTTCCTTCACCGTGCGGTCGACCTTCACCGCGGGAAAGGTGAGATCCTCGTTCTTCTCGTCGCCGGGATAATAGCCGCCTTCGAGCAGAGGCTTGTCGCGCTCGCCGGCCACGAGCTGCGCACCCGTCTCCTTCTTGATCTCGGCAAAACCGCCGGTGTGATCGATATGCGCGTGCGAGTTGAGGACGATCTTGATGTCGGAAACCTTGAAGCCGAGCTTGGCGATGTTGTCCTTGATCATACCGGTCGACTGGGGCACCGCCGTGTCCATCAGGATCAGGCCCTGCGATGTCTTGATGACATAGACGGCAATGCCTTCGGTCCCGACATAGTAGATGTTGCCAATGAGCTGGAACGGCTCGAACGGTGCCGTCCACCTCTGCATAGCCGTCGCCAGGAAGGCCTTGAGGGTCTGCGCTTGCGCGCCCGTTGCGAGCAGTGCCAGGGCGCACAGCCCGGCCGAAAGTATTCTCATGGTTTGCCTCCCATCGTGTTCTTGTCGTTTTGATCGGGCGGATGTCGCGGCTCGACCGGTGCGCAGGTTACGTCGCAGCCGGCGTTGCGGGCAACTGCTTGTCGGAGCAAATTTACGTGCCGCGCGGGAATAGCGGCGTGCCTAGCGCCCGATCGTCACGCCGGCAGTCGAGCGCAGCGCGCCTCTCAGGCTAGTCGCGTTCATGTCGTCGAGCACTTGCCGCGTCAGCACGGTGGTCTGGCCCGGCGTGTCGAGGATCCGCTCTCCGCGCGAGGAGGAGAGCCTGTCGGCCCTGTAGGACGCGGCCGGATCGGTGGCGGGAACGGCAGCGACTGCATGACGTGGCCGTTTGTCCGCAGCGATAGCCGGCTGCGAGACGCAGAATGCGGCGATCACGATCAGAAGCAACGAGCTTGCGCGCATGTGCGATCTCCCATGACGGGATATCAGCCTAGCACATCATGACAGTGATCGCGGAAGAAAGGATCAGGCGAGAGCGGCCTGGCGTTCCCGCGCTGGTTCGCGGACCCGCTCGATCTTCCCAGGCTCGGCGAGCCGCGTGAAACTGCGATGGCTCGCCTGCGCGGGCGCTTCGACGATGACGCCCTCACAGACGATCTGGCCGCCGAGCATCTTGAATTCCAGCTTGTCGTAGCGCGGCATGGTCTCGCCGGGCGCGGGCGGCAGCAGCCCGACACTTCCCTGGATGTTCAGCGCGGCTTCGCCGGTGCCGTGCAGCCGCGGATTCCACATCCTGATTCCGGTTTCCGCCCAGCGCTGCCGGATCAGCGCGGTGCGATCGGCAGGTTCCGCGGCTCTTGCGCGAACTTTCGATGCGCTGAGGCTCGCGGGAGAAGGCGACGCGAGAGCCGGAGCCGGCTCGATGTCGGTGACGCTGGCTGTCTCGGCGGAACACTGCGCCGTGGCCGCTGCTATGACCGGCGCAGCAACGTCCGTAGCGGCCGGCTCGATTGCCACCGCGGCACTCGTGGAGAGATCGCTGTCGAAACGAGTCTCAGAGACCGGCTCTGCCAGAACTTCGCTATCGGCAGACCTGACACACGGCTCGTCTACGGTCGCCTCAATATCCACGATGACGTCAGGGGAACGATCATCGTTGACGACAAGAGCGCGGGCATCAACCGGAGCGCTCTCGACAGCGACGGACAACGGCGATGCCTCCTCCGCGACAACGAGCTCAGCGTCGGTCAGAGGTGCGGGAAGTGGATCGCTGCCGATGACGGATTCGGCGTCGGCCGGTTCGCTGACGCTCGTCGAGATTTCAACAGCCGGGTCATTGCTGGCGACTGATTCGGGAACATCGGCTGCCGCGATTTCGATCTCGACGGTCGAGACCGAAGCCTTCTCGACGACGACCGGCTCGATTTCTGATGGTGTCTCTCGCGAGGAATCATCGTTGCCGCTGGCATCGGTCGGCGCGGCCGGCGGGCTCTCCGCCATGACAGAGATCGCGGTATCATCCTGGGCGGACGGAGCCGCGCCCGCGATCTCGGCGTCGTCGCTCGCCACAACCGTGCCGATATCGGTGATTTGAGTCGAAGTCGTTTCCGCGATGTCCTCGGCCGCGATGTCTTCGGCGATGACAGGCGAGACGTCTGCGGCGACCGGCGTGACGTCAATGCTGCCGCTATGCGGCGCGGACCGAAGCCCGGTGAATGCCCATTTCACCACGGGGATGCGGCGCAGCAACGATATCAGTCTCGAAAGCACTAGGAGTTGTCCAGGAGGTACTCGGCGTGAGGCAATCGCTGATTCGCCAGCAATGTAAAAAACTGCCCCGGCCGTCACACCCCTGTCAATCTAGGTGAGACCAATTGCAGAACATCCGCACGTTCGCCCGCGGTGTGACCGCGACCACAGTGATGATGGATACGCTTCCTTCGAAGAGGGAACGTGATCCACAAGATCACAATCCCTCCCGGAAGCTGCGATCTTCCGACTATTTGTCCGAGCCCGCGCCGCCGCCGGAGCCCGAGTTGCCGCCGGCCTGGCTGCCCGTGTTGTTGGTGTTGGTGCCGCCATCCGACGGATGCTGCGCACCCTTGCTGTCGCTGGCCTCGTTCTGCATGTTCGACGAACGTCCGGTCGTCATACCCTTGGTGGCGGGACCTCGCGATGAGGGGCCGACGTCGCTTTGGCCGGAGGCGCCTGGCGCAGGTTGTGTCTGCGCTGCGGCGCTACCGGTCGACAGCGCCATGATGCATGCGGATGCCAAGATGATCTTCTTCATTGGACTCTCCCTGACTTTACATCCCAGACAATCCGCCTGCGCCAACCACGTTCCTGCCGCTTGGTAGCCACCCATTCAACTCTACGCGGCCTAACGTCGGGGTTCCCGTCTGTATCGACAGGGGCTATTCAGGACCGTCATTGTTGGTTGAGGAACGACGCATGAGGAAGATTGCCGCCCTGGGAGCGGTTCTGCTCTGGTCCACCATCGCATTCGCGCAGGATCGCACCATCACGATAGCCTCGACCACGTCGACGGAACAATCGGGCCTGTTCGGCCATCTGCTGCCATTGTTCGCGAAGGCCGAGGGCATTGGCGTGAAGGTCGTCGCCGTCGGCACCGGCCAAGCGCTGGATATCGGGCGGCGCGGCGATGCCGACGTGGTATTCGTCCATGACAGGCCCGCCGAAGACAAGTTCATGTCGGAAGGGCAGGGCGTGAGGCGCTTCGACGTCATGTACAATGACTTCGTCATCGTCGGCCCGAAGAGCGATCCCGCAAAGATTGCCGGCGGCAAGGACGTTGCGGATGCGCTGCGCAAGATCGCGGCGGCGAAGGCGCCGTTCATCTCACGCGGCGACAAGTCCGGCACGCATGCCGCCGAGCTCCGGCTTTGGAAGGAAGCGGGTGTCGACACCGGCGCGGCGAAGGAGAGCTGGTACCGGGAGATCGGCCAGGGCATGGGTCCCGCGCTGAACATGGCCTCATCGTCGAACGCCTATCTGCTGTCGGACCGCGGCACCTGGCTGTCCTTCAAGAACCGCGGCGAGCTCGCGATCCTGACCGAGGGGGACAAACGGCTGTTCAACCAGTACGGCGTCATGCTGGTGAATCCCGCCACGCATCCGAACGTGAAGGCAAAAGACGGGCAGGCTTTCATCGACTGGCTCGTGTCATCGAAGGGACAGGAGGCGATCGCCGGGTACAAGGTCGGCGGCGAGCAGCTATTTTTCCCCAATGCGTCCCACTAGCAGGAAGGCGACGGTCGACACCGCCACGCTGAGCGCGAGCAGGATCAGCCCGAGTCCGAGCGCCAGCGGCAAGTCGCCCTTGCTGGTCTCCAGCGCGATCGCGGTCGTCATCGTGCGCGTGAAGCCGCGGATGTTGCCGCCGACGATGATGATGGCGCCGACCTCGGCGATGGCGCGCCCGAACGCTGCGAGAAACGCCGTCAGCAGCGAGGTTCGGCCGAGCGCGAACAGAAGCGCCATGCTGCGGAAGGCCGAGAGGCCGTCGATCCGGGCCAGATCACCATACTCCGCCCACAACAGGCTCGCGGGCCGGTGCACCAGCGCCACCACAATCGGGGTCGCCAGCAGCGACTGGGCGATCACCATGGCGGCCGGCGTGAACAGCAGGCCGGCCACCCCGAGCGGGCCCGACCGCGACAGTAAAAGATAGAGTGCAAGGCCGACCACGACCGGCGGAAGGCCGAGCAGTGCATTGATCAGAACGATGATCACCTGCCGGCCGCGGAAACGGGTGATCGCGAGCATGGCCCCGAGTGGCGCGCCGATCACGAGCGCGACGAAGCTTGCGGTCAGGCTGACCCGCACCGACAGGGCGACGATGCCGAGCAGCTCGGCGTCGGCCTCGGCGATCAGATTGAGGGCGGAGCCGATGGAGCGTGCAAAGTCGTTCATCCGGCCTCAGGCAGCTTCCTTCCGCGGGCTCCCGCGACGTGCGTTCTCGCCGTTGCGGCTGCCAAAATCAAGACCCGCCGGGTGGCGGAAACCGGGACTGGACTGCGGAGGGCGCCGAGGTCACAAACCGGCCTCTGGGGCGCTGATGGCGTCGTTTGAAGCCTGTCAGGCGGCTTTATTCCGGCCATGGATGCTTTAAGGAAGGGACAGGATCAGGTCGCAGCCGCCCCGTGGCGGTGCTAGACCCTGGTGCAGGTACAAATGGCCGTGCCGTGCTGGCGCGGACCGCAAGGATGAAGGATATGAGGCAATGATCCAGACCGTTGGCATCATCGGGGCAGGGACCATGGGAAACGGCATCGCGCAAATCTGCGCGGCGGCCGGGCTCTCGGTCGTGATGGTCGACATTTCCGATGCGGCGGTGAACCGCGGGATTTCGACCGTCGGCGGCAGCCTCGAGCGCCTTGTCAAGAAGGAGAAGATGTCGGCGGCCGATCGCGAGGCGACGCTCAAGCGCATCACCGGCACCACCGATCGGGCGAAGCTGTCGGATTGCGACCTGGTGATCGAGGCCGCGACCGAGAATGAGGAGCTCAAGGTCAAGATCCTGAAGGACCTCTGCGCCACCTTGTCGCCGCGCACGCTGGTCGCGACCAACACCTCGTCGATCTCGATCACCAAGCTCGCCGCCGCGACCGACCGTCCCGATCGTTTCATCGGCATGCACTTCTTCAACCCGGTGCCGGTGATGGCACTGCTGGAACTCATCCGCGGCTTGCAGACCTCGGACGACACCCACGCCAAGGCGCTCGATTTCGCCCAGCGCGTCGGCAAGGTGGCGATCACGGCGAAGAACAGCCCGGGCTTTGCCGTCAACCGCATCCTGTGCCCGATGATCAACGAGGCGATCTTCGCGCTCCAGGAGGGGATTGCGACGGCAGAAGAAATCGACGCCGGCATGAAGCTCGGCTGCAACCATCCGATCGGGCCGCTGGCTCTGGCCGATCTGGTCGGGCTCGACACCATGCTTTCGGTGATGGAGGTCTTTTACAAGGGCTTCAACGATCCTAAATATCGGCCAGCGCCGCTGCTGAAAGAAATGGTCGATGCCGGCCATCTCGGCCGCAAGACCGGGCAGGGCTTCTACACCTATAGCGCCTGATCAGGCGGCCGGTGGCGGGCCTTTCGCGTTCGCCGCCGGATTTCCGCACTTTGCGCTGCGACAAAGACGCCGCGCGCGATTGGCCCGACACTGTCGAACGGGCGCGGCCTGCGAGAACAACGGAACGGACACAGAGGACATGTCGGATCGACTGAAGGCCGAGCGCGAGGCGGCGGCGGCGCGACGGAGCCTGCTGACCCAGGATGCGATCGAGCGCACCGGGATCACGGAGGAGATGATCGGGGAACTCGTGACCCGCTTCTACGGGCGCGTGCGTGAAGATGCACTTCTGGGGCCGGTGTTTGGGATCGTGCAGAACTGGGACGAGCATCTCGCCAAGCTCAGAGACTTCTGGTCCTCGGTCGTGCTGATGAGCGGCCGCTATCGCGGCTCGCCGATGCGGGCACATCTGCCGCTGAGCCTGGAGGGCGATCATTTCGACCGCTGGCTCGATCTGTTCGAGCAGACCGCGCGCGAGGTCTGCCCACCGCCGGCAGCCAGCCTGTTCATCGACAAGGCGCGTCGCATCGCCGACAGTTTTGAAATGGCATCGGCGACCGTCGCCGGTTCTATCGCGGCACCGCGCCACGTGCTCAGGTCCTGATGGCGACCGACAGCCCGCAGAGTGTGCAAGCATGTCGCGCTGCGTTTGCGCAGTGCGAGCGATAGCGCGCCGCACCAATTCCGACATCATCGGTCTGATCTGCAAATTCATCATGCCGATCGCGCGGCGTGACGTTGATTTTGCGAAAACGCGTTTGAATGCGTTCATTCTCGTTCAATCAACGCGAGTGAAGCCATATTGATGCACTGCGGCGCCAATTCTTCGCCTTGTTTTCGGCAGAGTTCCAGCGCCTGCTTGTGAACATGTCCCGCGCATCGTTCACGACCAATTCCTCATCGTCTGAGAGCATCACGGAACCCGAAGCCGGCGCCTGCGCCGAGCAGACGCGGCGAACGGTTCTGCTTGGCGCAATCGCGACCACCGCCTGCCTCGGTTGTTCCGCGCACGCGCGCGCGGGCGAGGATCCGCCTGGCTCCGACGAGCGGCCCCAGAATGGCGATGTGCTGGTCTTCTCCGAAGGCGACAAGGAAGGAAAGCTCATCACCGCGGCCGATCTGACCGCTGGCGGACCGCCGGTGCATGCCTGGCCGAAGGATCCCAAGACATCGGTGGTGCGCAGCGCCTCCCGGCTCAACGAGATCCTGATCATCCGGCTCGATCCCGCCGAGCTCGACGAGAAGACCAAAGCGCGCGCCATCGACGGCATCATCGCCTATTCGGCGATCTGCTCGCACGCCGGTTGTCCCGTCACCGCCTGGGTGAAAAGCGATGTCGGCGACAAGGAGGTGCTCAAGTGCATGTGCCACAATTCTGAATACGATCCCCGCGCGGGCGCGCAGGTCGTGTTCGGGCCGGCGCCGCGACGGCTCGCGGCGTTGCCATTGGCGCTGGCTGACGGATCGCTCAGCGTTGCCGGCAATTTCATCGGAAAGGTAGGTGGCGCGCAGCCAGGATGATGGACGGTTGCGGGCTGGGCCCGCGTCACGAATGGCCGCCTCCGCCGAAGCGCGGACGACGGGACGAACGACAAGAATTCACATCAAGAATTCAAGCGGATGAAAAAGGGGAACGTCCATGAAAATGTCCATGACCAGGAAGCAATGGTACCTGTCCGGCTTCGTCGCCTTTACCTGCCTCGTTTCGACCGCCGCGCTGGCTGGCCCGATCGAGAATTATTCGCCGGTCACCGCGCAGCGGCTGGAGAATCCGGAGCCGAGCAACTGGATGCTCTATCGGCGCACCTATGACGGCCACGGCTACAGTCCGCTCGACCAGATCAACACCTCCAACGTGAAGAACCTCACGCCGGTCTGGACCTTTGCCACCGGCGTTGTCGAAGGCCACGAAGCGCCGCCGATCGTCAACAACGGCGTGATGTTCGTCGCGACCCCGATGGGCCAGGTGATCGCCCTGAACGCCAAGACCGGCGACGAATATTGGCGCTACAAGCGGCAGCTCCCCGACGATCTGTTCCAGCTGCATCCGACCAGCCGCGGCGTCGGCCTCTGGGAGGACAAGCTCTACCTCGCCACCACCGACGACCACGTCGTCGCGCTGGATGCCAAGACCGGCAAGGTGGTGTGGGACACCAAGGTGCAGGACTACAAGAAGGGCCAGTACATGACCCTGATGCCGCTGATCGTCGACGGCAAGGTCATTGTCGGCGGCTCCGGCGGCGAGTTCGGCGTGCGCGGCTATGTCGCCGCCTATGACGCCAAGGACGGCAAGGAGCTGTGGCGGACGTTCACCATTCCGGGCGAAGGCGAGCCCGGCCACGACACCTGGCAGGGCGACGACTGGAAGAACGGCGGCGGCTCGGCCTGGATGACCGGCAATTACGACAAGGAGACCAAGACGATCTATTGGGGCGTCGGCAACGCCGCACCATGGCCCGGCGAGACTCATCCCGGCGACAATCTCTACACCTCCTCGGTGCTCGCGCTCGATCCCAACACCGGCAAGATCAAGACCTATCACCAGTACCACCAGAATGATTCCTGGGATTGGGACGAGGTCGACGCGCCGATGCTGATCGACCTGCAACGCGACGGCCGCAACATCAAGAGCCTGGTCCATCCTGGCCGCGACGCGATCTTCTGGATACTCGAGCGCACGCCGACCAAGATCAACTATGTTGCCGGCTGGCCGTTCGTTTCCACCGACGTCTGGAAGGGCATCGAACCCGAGAGCGGCAAGCCGATCGTCGACCCCGCGCACAAGCCGGTGATCGGCAAGCGCGTCGAGTTCTGTCCGTCGCTGTGGGGCGGCAAGGATTGGCCGTCGGCGGCCTACAGTCAGAAGACCGGCCTCGTCTACGTGCCCGCCAACGAGAATTTCTGCGGCGGGTTCACCGGCGAGAAGGTTGCGCTCAAGCCGGGCGAGCTCTGGCTCGGCACCAAGCCGGAGGACATCGGCTTGAAGACGAAGCCGGGCGCGGATCACTTCGGCGAGCTGCAGGCCTGGGATCCCGCGACGGGGAAGAAGGTGTGGCAGCACAATTTCCCGAAGTCGCAGCTGTTCGGCTCGGTGACGGCGACCGCGGGCGACCTCATCTTCGTCGGCGGCACCAATGACCGCAACTTCCGGGCGTTCAATGCCAAGACCGGCGAGCTGTTGTGGGAGCAGAAGACCAACTCCGGCATCATGGGCATGCCGGTGTCCTATGAGATCGACGGCACGCAGTACATCGCGATCCAGTCGGGGTGGGGCGTGGACGCGCAGCGCATCCAGGATGCGCTGGTGACCAACAACATCGGCATCGAAGCCAACGTGCCGCAAGGCGGCGTCATCTGGGTGTTCGCGCTGAAGAAGTAGCTCCGCGGGCGGATCGAAAGAAGCGGAGCAACAGGGGGGTGGCGAATGCGGCGGACGGCAACGTCCGCCGCATTCTTGTAGACACAATGGGTCGCTGCCCTTGCTACGCGTCGTGGGCCACTACTTCCCCTCGCGCTCGACCTTGCCCTTTTCCTTCTGGTTCATTTCGCGAACCTTCGGATCCGGATTGTGCTGCCCGGTGGTCTGGGTGGTCGAGGCGGGCGGGGCGCTGGCGTTGGGGAGTGAGTTCTGGTCCGGCGCGGTGGGGCGCGTCGCCGTGGTCGGCGGCGTCGTATTGCTCTGGGCGAATGCGCCGGAGGCCGTAAAAAGAAAGGCGCCCGACAGCAGCGAGACTGCGAGCGCCCTGGAGATGTTGGTCATCGATCTGCTCCTGTCAGATCGATGGAAACGGCGCGAGGCCGCTTCTGTTCCGGAGCGCGATACACTTCTATCGCGCTCCTTTGTTTGAGCATGATCTATCCGGAAAACCGGTGTCCACTTTTTCGGATCATGCTCTACGCTTCCAGCTGTTTGCCGATCGGAAGCGAGCGGATCCGTTTTCCCGTCGCGGCGAAGATCGCGTTGATCAGCGCCGGCGCGAATGGCGGCACGCCGGGCTCGCCGACGCCGCTCGGCGGCGTATCGGGTCCAGGCGGCACGATGTAGACGTTGGTCACCACGGGAGAGTCGTCCATTCTGACGACCTGGAAGTCGTCAAAATTCTTCTGCTGCACCTTGCCGTCCTTGAAGCTGATCTCGCCATATTTGGCGAGGCTCAGCCCCATGATCGCGGCCCCCTCGATCTGCGAGGCGATGCGTTCGGGGTTGACATAGGTGCCGCAATCGATCGCGGTGTCGACCCTTGGCACCGTCAGCTTGCCCTTGTCGTCGACGGCCACCTCGATGATGGTCGCGATATAGCTGACGAAACTGCGGTGCACGGCGATGCCGAGGCCATGGCCCTTCGGCACCTGACGGCCCCATTCGCCCTTCTCGGCAACCAGCTCGACCACCTTGCGCAGGCGCGCGGTGTCGATCGGGTAGCTGTCCTGCGGCTCACCGTAGTTCCAGAGGTCCTTCACGTTGGGCTTGACGATGCGGGGCGAGCCGATCAGCTCGAGCAGCATGTCTTTCTGGTCGCGGCCGGTCGCCTGCGCGATCTCGCCGACCATCGACTGCACCGCAAAGGCGCGCGGGATGTTCGAGACCGAGCGGAACCAGCCGATGCGGGTATGCGCCGCGGCTTCCGGATTCTCGCAGGAGATGTTGGCGATCTCGAACGGCATGTCGGCGAGGCCCATGCCGATCTCGAACGGGGCCTGATGCACCGTGCCGGCGGCGAAGGTCGAGGCGATGCTGGGCGCCACGCTGCGGTGGCGCCAGGCGATCACCTTGCCGCTCTTGTCGAGACCGGCCTCGATGCGCTCGGCCGAGACCGTGTGCAGGAAGCCGTTGCGAATGTCGTCCTCCCGCGTCCACTGCACCTTCACCGGCGCGCCGAGCTCCTTCGAGAGCAGCGCGGCCTCGAGCGCAAAGTCGCATTTCGACTTGCGGCCGAAACCGCCGCCGAGCAGGGTCACGTTGACGGTGACGTTGCCTTCGGGAATGCCGAGCGTCTTGGCGACGTCCTCGCGGGTGCCGCCGGGGCTCTGCACCGGCGCCCAGATCTCCGCCTTGTCGCCCTTGACGTCGGCGACCGCCACCGGCGGCTCCATGCTGACATGGGCGAGATGCGGGATGTAGTACTCGCCGACGATGACCTTGTCGGCGCCCTTCAGCGCAGTATCCGCATCGCCTTCCTTGCGCACGACGAGGCCCGGCTTGCGTGAGGCCTCTTCGAGCTCCTTGCGGTAGGCGACCGAGTCGTACTTGCCGTTGGCTCCATCGTCCCAGGTCAGCTTCAGCGCATCGCGCCCCTTGATCGCAGCGCCGGTGTTGCGGGCGATCACCGCGACGCCGCCGAGCGGCTGGAACTTCGACGGCCACGGCCAGCCTTGAACCTTCATCACCTTCTCGACGCCGGGGACCTTCAGTGCCGCATCCGGATCGAACGAGACCAGCTTGCCGCCGGTCACCGGCGGACGCGCGATCACGGCATATTTCATGCCTGGCAGCCGCACATCTGCGCCGTAATGCGCCTTGCCGGTGGTGATGTCGTGGAGATCGACGATGCTGACCTGGCCCTTGCCGAGATAGCGGAAATCCTTGGGATCCTTCAGCTTGAGGCCTTCGATTGCAGGCACCGATTCCTTGGCGGCATCAGTGGCGAGCTCGCCGAAGCCGAGCTTGCGGCCGCTGGTGCTGTGGACGACCTCGTGGTTGACGGCCTTGACCTCGGTCGCCGGCACGCCCCAGCGCTTCGCCGCCGCTTGCTCCAGCATGGTGCGCGCCGAAGCGCCGATCTGGCGCATCGGGATCAGATAATGCCGCGTGCTGCGCGAGCCGTCGGTATCCTGGTTGCCGAACTTGACCTCGTCGCCATGGGCTTGCTGCACCTTGACCCTGGACCAGTCGGCTTCCATCTCCTCGGCCACGATCAGCGGCAGGCTGGTGCGCACGCCGGTGCCCATCTCCGAACGGTGTCCGACGATGGTGACGATGCCGTCCGGGGCGACCGAAACGAACACGCGCGGATCGACCACGACGCCATGTGGCATCTTGCCGGCGCCGGTTTCGTAAGCGAGCGCCTGGCGCGTCATCACGGGTGCGGCGAGCACGAAGCCGCCGGTGACGCCGAGCCCCTTCAGGATGCTGCGGCGTGAGACCTTCTCGACCTTGATGTTCTTCTCGAAGCCGCGAAGCTTGCGGGGATTGTCGATGAAATTCATGTCACACTCCCGTCGATGCGAGATGGACCGCGTTCTCGATGCGCTGGTAGCAGCCGCAGCGGCAGATGTTGCCGGCCATCGCCTCGCGGATCTGGTCATGCGAGGGCTTTGGGTTGTCCATCAGAAGCGCGGCCGCCTGCATGATCTGGCCGGCCTGGCAGAAGCCGCATTGGGGCACGTTGACCTGGCGCCAGGCCTTTTGCACCGGATGATCGCCGTTCGGATGCAGCCCTTCGATCGTGGTGATCTCGCGTCCGGCGACGTCGTTCACCGACGTGATGCAGGCCCGTACGGCCTGCTTGTCGACGATGACGGTGCAGGCGCCGCACAGGGCCTGGCCGCAGCCGTATTTGGTGCCGGTCAGCCCGGCCTCGTCACGCAGGAACCAGAGTAGCGGGAGATCCGGGTCGCCGTCCCAGCTCTGTTCCTGGCCGTTGATCTTCACCTTGATCATGATCATCCCTCGCTCTTTATAAGCATGCCAAATTCAAAATGCGCCGACGCCAGTCGGCGCAACGCCAGTTGCGTCGTGCCGTCACATTCCGGCCCGCGGGCAGATCCCGGCAGCAACCAGGAATGTGAATCTCGATGTCCGGATGTGTTCGATACCTCCCGTTTTTGTTCTTAATTGATTGTATTTCGCGCGGCATCGTGACGGCGCGATCGTAACAGAGATGGCGCCGGCCCGGCGTTCACAGCCGAGTGTTCTCACCGGGAAAAGATTGCATCGATGGTTTGTCAAAAGCAGGGCGCATCAGCACGCCGCGATGGATCGCGCGTGCTCTCATGCGAGGTGCAACGAAAAAGGCTTCGTCCGCCAGAAAGACTGCGCGGACGAAGCAAGATGCCTCAGTCGAGGGAGGGAGAAACGCAGGCACCGCGGCTTCGAGCAGGTAGCGGGCGGACCTGCGCAGTCATTCAGAGACCAGGACTGAGGGAGCTGATGCCCTCACAGACGCTTGGTACGCAAGCGGCGGCATCGCCGCCACGGTCTTAGAACACGGACCGGTCCGGCTCGCTGGCGGAGGTTGGCGCCAGCGAGCCGCGGGGGTCTGGCCGAAGCTCGCGGCCCGGCCAGCTCGGGGGGCCTTCTTAGGCGGCCTTGGCTTTGGCGACGTGGGTCGCGATCGCGTCCATCAGCGCCGGGGACAGGCAATCATAGGGCTCGAGCCCGATTTCCTTCAGCCGCGAACGGATGCCCGCCATCTGCTCCGGCTTCACGCCGGCTTCGATCACCGAGGAGACGAAGGCGGCGAATTGCGGCGCCTGCGAGCCCTGCTCCTGGAACAGCTCGGGATGAATGAAGTCGAGGCCGTAGAACGGGTGGCCCTTGTTCTCGATGCGGCCGTACATGTGCGTGCCGCACGCCTTGCAGGCATGGCGCTGGATCACCGCGGAGGGATCGACGATTTGGAGCTTGTCGCCGTTCTCGAGCACGGTGACGTTCTGGCGCGGCACCACGGCGACAACGGAGAACGTCGCGCCTTGCGGCTTCCAGCATTTGGTGCAGCCGCAGGCGTGATTATGGGCGACGTCGCCCTTGACGGCGACTTTCACCGGATGGTCGCTGCATTTGCAGACCAGCGTGCCGCCGGCAAAGCTGCCGCTGCCCTGTTTGACGCCGTTGTCGATCGAGGGATGGAGTGCAACAGTCATGGGTCGTTCCTCCTTGGGGGTGACGCTTTCGAGCTAGAACACGACGACTGAACGGATGGATTTGCCCTCATGCATGAGGTCAAAGCCCTTGTTGATCTCCTCGAGCTTGAGCACGTGGGTGATCATCGGATCGATCTGAATCTTTCCGTTCATGTACCAGTCGACGATCTTCGGCACGTCGGTGCGGCCGCGCGCGCCGCCGAAGGCCGTGCCGCGCCAGTTGCGCCCGGTGACGAGCTGGAACGGGCGGGTGGCGATCTCCTTGCCGGACTCGGCAACGCCGATGATGATCGAGGTGCCCCAGCCGCGATGGCAGGCTTCCAGCGCCTGGCGCATCACCGTGGTGTTGCCGGTGCAATCGAAGGTGTAGTCGGCGCCGCCGTCGGTGAGGCCGACAAGATGCTGGACGATGTCGCCGGTGACCTTCTTGGGGTTGACGAACTCCGTCATGCCGAACCTGCGGCCCCAATCCTCCTTGGCGTCGTTGATGTCGACGCCGATGATCTTGTCGGCGCCGGCCATCTTGGCGCCCTGGATCACGTTGAGGCCGATGCCGCCGAGGCCGAACACGACCACGTTGGAGCCTGGCGTGACCTTCGCGGTGTTGACGACGGCGCCGACGCCGGTGGTGACGCCGCAGCCGATGTAGCAGCTCTTGTCGAAGGGGGCGTCCTCGCGGATCTTGGCGACCGCGATCTCCGGCAGCACGGTGAAGTTCGAGAAGGTCGAGCAGCCCATGTAGTGGTAGACCGGCTTGCCCTTGTAGGAAAAGCGGCTGGTGCCGTCGGGCATCACGCCCTTGCCTTGCGTCGCGCGGATCGCGGTGCAGAGATTGGTCTTCTGGCTGAGGCAGCTTTTGCACTGCCGGCATTCCGGCGTGTAGAGCGGGATGACGTGGTCGCCCGGCTTCACCGAGGTCACGCCGGGACCGATCTCGCGGATGATGCCTGCGCCCTCATGCCCAAGGATCGACGGGAAGATTCCCTCGCTGTCGAAGCCGTCGAGCGTATAGGCGTCGGTATGGCAGATGCCCGTCGCCTTGATCTCGACCAGGACTTCGCCGGCCTTCGGTCCTTCCAGGTCGAGCTCGACGATCTCAAGCGGCTTCTTGGCTTCGAAAGCGACGGCGGCACGTGTCTTCATCGTAAACTCCTCAAATCCTCATAGGATGCCAAGGCGTCGTCTCGGCAATCCCGGCAACGTTCACTTATTGCCCATGCAGGCGTCTTCCGCCTTGGTGTAGTCCGGTGTCTTGTCTTCCTTTTTGGCAGGACGCTGCCGGCCCCAAGCTTCGGTGGAGCGGGCGCGCAGATAGACGTAGAGATCGTCCATGTAGCAGGCGACGTTCGGGTTGTCGCCGAAGGCCGGCATGACGTTCTCCTGCGCGGTCGAGATGTTCTTGCGACCGGAGGCGATTACGCCGATGAAGTCGCCATAGCTCATCGACTTGACGGAATCCTTCAATGCCGGTGCGTAGGTCGATCCCATGCCGTCGGGGCCATGGCACACGTGGCAGTCCGAGTGATAGCGGCGGTACCCGGAATAGGTGAACCAGTCCACGGTGCCGTCGGCCGAAATCTTGTAGGTGGGGTTTCCTTCCTTATCGAGCCACTTTCCGTCGTCTTCCTTCTTCACGGCGGTCGGGTCGCCCGGACCGTCGTCCGCGACCGCAATTCCTCCGGAAGCAACCAAGATCATCGCAGCAATGACAGAGCAGATTTTACGCAAGAGATTTATCCTCGACGGAGCCCGGGGGAGACGAGCCGGCGCGTGGAGTTGATCCACGCGCCGGAGCGATGCTGATGGGCCTAGTTCGGCAGCGCGAACACGGTCAGCGTGCCGCCGAGTGCCGTGTAGTTGCTGAGGGCCGCGTAGCCACCGACGGCACCGAGGCCTGCGGTCGGATCGGTCAGACCTGCTGCCAGACCGATGCCGGCCCAGCCGCCGACGCCGGAGAGCACTGCGACATACTGCTTGCCGCCGTTCTCATAGGTCGTGACGTTGCCGATGATGCCGGAGGGAGTCTTGAACTTGTAGAGCTCCTTGCCGGTCTTGGCATCGACCGCCTTCAGGTAACCTTCGAGCGTGCCGTAGAACACCACGCCGCCGGCGGTTGCGAGCGCACCGGACCAGACCGAGAACTGCTCCTTGTTCGACCAGACGATCTTGCCGGTCTTGCCGTCCCAGGCGATGAAGTTGCCCATGTGGCTTTCACCCTGCGGCGGATACATCGAGAGCGTCGCACCCACATAGGGCTGGCCCGCGGTGTAGCTCACCTTGAACGGCTCGTAGTCCATGCAGACGTGGTTGGTCGGAACGTAGAACAGCTGCGTGTCCGGCGAGTAGGCTGCCGGCTGCTCGTCCTTGGTGCCGAGCGCGGCCGGGCAGATGCCCTTCACGTTGACGTCCTCGCCCGCCTTGTCGGTCGAAGCTGCGTCGAGCACCTTCGGGCGGCCGTAGGTCGGCGAGTTCTTGTCCATGTCGACGCCGGAGGTCCAGTTCACCTTCGGATCGTACTTTTCAGCGACCAGAAGCTCACCGTTGACGCGATCGAGAGTGTAGGCGAGACCGTTGCGATCGAAATGCGTCAGCAGCTTGCGCGGCTGGCCGTTGATCGCCTGATCCGAGAGGATCATCTCGTTGACGCCGTCATAGTCCCACTCGTCGTGGGGTGTCATCTGATAGACCCACTTGGCAACGCCGGTATCCGGGTTACGCGCCCAGATCGTCATCGACCATTTGTTGTCGCCGGGACGCTGCTTCGGATTCCAGGTCGAGGGGTTGCCCGATCCGTAATAGACAAGGTTCAGCTCGGGATCGTAGGAGATCCAGCCCCAGGTGGCACCGCCACCGATCTTCCACTGATCGCCTTGCCAGGTCTTGAGGCTCGAGTCCTTACCGATCGGCTTGCCGAGCGCGGTGGTCTTGTCGTCGACCAGAAGCTGGTTGTCCGGTCCTTCCGAATATCCGCGCCATGCCAGCTTGCCGGTCTTGATGTCGTAGGCCGACATATGAGCCTGGACGCCGAACTCGCCGCCGGAGATGCCGATCAGCACCTTGTCCTTGACGACCATGGGCGCCGACGTGCCGGTCTCGCCCTTGCTGGGATCGCCGTTCTTGGCGGTCCATGCGACCTGACCGGTCTTGACATCGAGTGCGACGAGGGTGGTGTCGGCCTGATGCAGGAAGATCTTGCCGTCGCCGTAGGCCAAGCCACGATTAACCGTGTCGCAGCACATCACGGGGATGACGTTCGGATCCTGCTTCGGCTCGTACTTCCAGATGATTTTGTTCTCGTTGGAAAGGTCAATGGCGTAGACCTTGTTCGGGAACGGGGTGTGGACGTACATGACGTTGCCGATGATCAGCGGGCCGCCCTCATGGCCGCGCAGCACGCCGGTCGAGAAGGTCCAGGCAACCTGGAGCTTGCCCACGTTCTGTGCGTTGATCTGGTTGAGCTTGGAGTAGCGGGTATTGGCGTAATCGCCGGTCGGCATCACCCAATCTTTCGGGTTCTGCGACATCTTGATCAGCTCGTCATTGGCCGAGGCGCTCCCGACAGCGAGAGCCGCCGCTGAGCCGAGAAAGGTCGCCAGTAGCACCTTGCGCATAGTCATTCCTCCGTTGGTCTCGTTTATTGTTTCCGAAGCAATAGTGATTCACCGGGCTTCTCGTCCGGCGTCTGCTCGTGCAGGGCGGTCACGATTGGGACCAGAAACGATGCTGTGCTGTTTCCTCCTCCTGATGAGAGCCACGGGTCCACGTGCAGGAGCGGCCCGTTCTTGTTGTTCCTACCGCAATCCCTAACGACTTCGTCAACGGGAAACTTGCCCAAGAGAGAAGCCGGTTTGCTCGACAGCGCACGGAGGAAAAGATTTTGATTTTGCAGTAGCGAATTCAGCGGCTTCCGCGCGGCATCGAGGCCGCTTTGAACGGGCAGGTTCCCCTTGACGGCGCTGCAACTAAGGCGGAGGATTAACTTTCAAGGGTGGCAATGGAACGATGGCGCTCGTGCCAACAGACCGCTCAAATTCGAGGTAAACGTCACGCAATCACGGCTGAGGGCTCCGGCAGCGCTGGTCGCGATTCGCGTCGAATCTCCGGATCAAACCAGTGGCTGGATTAATGTCCGACACCATTCACACGCTCTCGACGACCGGCATGACGCCGAAGCGCCAGATCCAGAGCTGGATCGACGGGCTGACGAGCCTGTGTGGGCATTTCGACGTCGATCCGTTGGAGGCGTCCTCGCTCGAAGGCCGCATCGACTACACGAGCGTCTCGCGCCTGAAGCTCTGCCAGATCGAGGTGAGCCAGCATCGCATCGCGCATACACTGGCGCGCGCCAAGGCCAATGAACATCCCTACATCAAGATCCACTTCCAGACCTACGGCGTGTCCTATTTCGAGCAGGAAGGCCGTCACATCGAAATCAATCCCGGCGACATCATCGCCTATGACGTCTCCTGCCCGCATTCGATCATCAGCCCGGCCTTCACGCGTCACGACGTGGTGATCGTGCCGAAGGCGCTGCTGCGCGACCGTGGATTCCCGTCGCAGCGAATGCCCGCCTGCAAGCTGACGTCGAAGACGGGCACGGGGCGGATCGCCCACGATTTCGTCCATGCGACCTTCGACGAGGCGGCCAAGCTGTCGGCGAACAGCGCGGTCGGCGTCGCCGATTCGCTGATCGACCTGTTGCTGCTGCCGCTGCGCGAAGCCGACACGATGTTCGACCGGGTCGGGCCCGAAGCGATGTATGTGCGCGCGCAGTTCTTCATCCGCGAGCATCTGCGCGATCCGGATCTGTGCATCGACCAGATCTCCGCCGAGCTCGGCTGCTCCAAGCGCTATCTGCACATGCTGTTCTCGGAGCGTGGCACCACGGTGAGCGACTACATCTGGCAGGCGCGCTTGCAGAATTGCCGCCAGGAGCTCGAAGCTCACGCCGGCAAGACCATCACCGACGTCGCGTTCTCCTGGGGCTTCTCCAGCTCATCGCATTTCAGCCGGGTGTTCCGGAAATATTTCGGCGTGGTGCCGTCCTCGATCCACAAGGCGCAGCAGGGCACGGCGAGTTCGGGCGAGCATTAGGCGCTTTCGCGAGAATGCTCTACGTGGTGAGAGTCCCGCCGGTCGCGCCGCGGTGGCGATAGTTCACGCGGACGTGGCGATATAGGGAATGCCGGCCACGAGGGCGACGAGCACCACGGCGTTGCCCAGCATTCCGCTCCAATGCAGCCGGCGCAACCGACGCGGGGCGTCGGCATCACCGGCGTCCCTCGCGCTGAGCTGGTCGTCCACTCTCTGCATGAACCAGCGGCGTCCCCAGATCGCCAGGGCAGCGATCATGGCGACGCCCAGCGCGGCAAGCAGGCGGCCGTCGAGGAGGAGCGCCAACGTTCCAATGATTCCGGCGACGCGCATCACCAGAAAATGGGCGTTGAACATTCCGCGCAGCAACTGGGCGACGGGCTGAATATCGAGCCTCACCAGCAGGAAGGCGGGCGAGGCCAGCGTGAAATAGCCCATCGGAAACAGCAGAATGACCATAACGGCGACGGCGACTGCATCCGGTGTCATGCGATCGGCCCTTCTTGTCCGCAGAGGGCGCAATCATAGCGGGAAAATGCACGTCCGACACCAGGCTTTGGCCGGCCTTCCGGGCCGGGGAGGGAGCAACCGGCGCGCCGGCCCGGCTCCGAAGTTCAGGCCGGCTCGAGGCCGAGCGACTTTGCGCTCTCGATCCAGATCGGCAGTTCGCGCTGATACAGCGCATTGGTCTCCTTGAAGCCGATCGCGGGCTCGAGCACGAAGGTCGTGAGAACCTCCTTCACTTTCGGATCATTGTTGGCCGCGACGCAGAGCTCCGCCAGGCGGTCGACGATCGGTTGCGGCGTCGCCCTTGGCACCGCCCAGCCCGAAAAGCCGCTGACGGTGAAGAATTTCGAGGTGGCGCCCTGCTCGGGAAGAGTCTTGATGGCCGGGATCGCGTCGACCTTCTTCGAATGCACCGCGAACACGGTGCCGCGGTCGCTTTGCAGGACCGACTGTGCTGCGGTGTAGCTTCCCATCGCGGCATCGAGCGTGCCTTCGAGCATCCCCGTCCACATCGGGGCCTCGCCGCGGTAATGGACCGGCTCGATGTTGAGGCCGTACTGCTTGTTGAGCTCGTGGATCGTCATGTGCGGGGCCGATCCCGCGCTATAGGTGCCGAAGTTCACCCTGCCGCTCTTGCGCGCGAATGCGACGAAATCCTCCAGCGTCTTGACCCCGGTCTTCGGGTTCGCCACCAGCAACAGGCCGGCGCCGGGAATGACGCTGACGAGCGTCAAATCCTTGTCCATGTCGTAGCCGGGATTCTTCATCACCACGCGGTTCATGATGTAGGTGGTCGAGATCGAGCACAGCATGGTGTGGCCGTCCGGCTCGGCGCGGGCGACCTCCGCCGTGCCGATCGCGCCGGAGGCGCCCGGCTTGTTCTCGATGACCACGGTCTTGCCGATTTGCTTGGAGATGAATTCGCCGTAGGCGCGCGCGAGCAGGTCGGTCTGCCCGCCGGCCGGATAGCTGCAAATCATGCGGATCTGCCGCGCCGGCCAGGTGCCTTGCGCCGAGGCGCTGCGCGAGACGAAAGGCATCGCGAATGCACCGGCTCCGGCGGCGATGAAGTGGCGGCGATCGATTTTTGTGGACATGATTCTCTCCCGATTTCAGGCAAGGTAATGCATCGGGCTGGCGGTGCCACGGGCCTCAGGCGAGACAGATTGGCGCATTCTGTCGGACAGAGCTAGGACATGGTACGGCGCGGTGTTCGTGCCCCGGACGCAGCGCAGCGCTACGTCAGCGGAGCGTCACTGCGTGCCGCACCGCGCCCGGGACACAAGAGCCTCACCGCTGGATGATCTTCGTCCAGACGTCGCCCAGGATCGCGGGCTCGCGCGGTGGCAGATAGGTGAGGCCGGCCTGTCTGCCAAATTCGGCGATCTTGCCTTCGGCCGCGAGGGCGCTCAGCGCCTTGTTGACGGCCTCGATCAGCGCGCCATCGCTGGCAAGCCCGACATAGCCGCGATTGGCACCGATCGGATAGTAATAGCCGGACGCCGCGAGCGCATTGTCGGGGTGCGCGGCGCGATGGGCGTCGAAGCGCGCAAGGTCGATCAGCGTCGCGTCATGGTCGCCGCGCTGGAGCGCGCCGAGAAGATCGTCGCGGCCGGGGACGAGATGGGTGATGCTGCCGATCAGGCGTCCCTTGTCGAAGGTCATCAGGATGGCGTCGCCGAGCGAGCCGCTTTCGATGACCAGACGAAGCCCGGTGAGATCGCCGATGTCGCCGATCTTGCGGCCGCTTGCTTTCGGTCCGAGCACCACCGTCATCGGCGAATAAACGTAAGGCTGGCTCGGCGCGAGCACGCCGAGCGCGACACGGCGGCGCCGATCGTCGCGTTTGGCGCCGGCGAAGTCGGGCAATCGCGCCGTTTTCATCCCGGGGACGACGAGCGAATCCTGCGTCAGCGCATAGCCGCCAATGAGCGAGCAGCGCCCATCCGAGAGCAGCGCGTTGGCCTCGAGCTGCGGGCTGGAATCCTCGTCCAGCTTGCTCTCGAACCACTGGATCGTCAGGGTGCGTCCGAGCCGCTCCGCGATCGCCTGCGCCAGCAGCACGTCGAAGCCGGCATCCGGCTTGCCGCGGTGATGCATCGAGAGCGGCGGCCGGTCCTCGTCGAGACAGACTCTTAGGGGATCGTCGGCGGCAAAGGCGACCGACGCCATCATCGACAGAAGGGTCGCGACGCTCCATGCGACATGCCGGCCCCTCATGGCTTTCTCCGGCTGGAGATGAAGGCCCAGAGTTCACCGATCTGGTCGTCGCTGAGGATGTCGCCCCAGGGCGGCATCTTGTTATTCTTGCCGTTCTTCACCGTGGTGACGAAGCGCGCCTTGTCGTCGGGGAAGACCCGCAGATCCGGCGTGATGGTGCCGGAGTTCATCAGGTTCGGGCCGTGGCAGTGCGAGCATTTCTCGGCATAGGTCGACTTGCCGTGGTCGATCTGTGCCTGCATGGGATTGCCCGTTGGCTCGTCGGCGGCACCAGCGGTCGCCGCAAGCGCGACCGTCAGCACCAGGGCGGCGGCGAAGATCGCCGCCGTCCCGTCAAACATGTCTCTCAGCATCATGCCGCGGATTACTGCTTGACCGCAAAGACCCACAGCGAGCCGCCGGGCGGCACCTTGGCAAGCCGCTCGTCGCCGGAGAACAGCGAGTAGACGCCGCCATAGCCGCTGGTCACCGCGACATACTGCACGCCGTCCTGCTGCCAGGTCACCGGCTGGCCCTCGATGCCGGACCCGGTCTGGAACTGCCAGAGCTTCTTGCCGGTGTCGGCGTCGAAGGCCTCGAACTCGCCGGTCAAGGCGCCCGAGAACACGACGCCGCCCGCGGTCGACAGCACGCCCGAGAAGCGCGGAATGTCGCTCGGCGCTTCCCACTTCGCCTTGCCGGTCATGGGGTCGATCGCCTTGAGGTGACCGCGGGGGCCGTCCCCGAACTCCCAGGGATCGGTCAGGTCCATGCCGAGATACCATTCACCCTGCTTGAAGGTGACCGGCTCGGCCTTGTACTTGCCGCCGAAATTGAGCGTGTTGGCGTAAGCAAGGCCGGTCTGCGGGTTGAACGACATCGGCTCCCAGTTCTTGCCGCCGAGGATCGACGGATAGACCGTCACCTTCTTGCCCTCGCGAGCATCCTTCGACACGTCGGTCTCGATCGGACGTCCGGTCTTCATGTCGATGCCGGTCGCCCAATTCACCTTCACGTAAGGGTTGGCCGCCAGCAGCTTGCCGTTGGTGCGGTCGAGCACGTAGAAGAAGCCGTTGCGGTTGGCATTCATCAGCGCCTTGGTCGGCTTGCCCTCGACGTTCACATCCGCGAGCACCATCTCGGCGACCGCGTCATAGTCGAACGGATTGTTCGGCGAGAACTGGTAGTGCCACTTGATCTTGCCGGTCTTGGGGTCCATCGCCAGCACGGAGCAGGTGTAGAGATTGTCGCCGGGACGCACCGCGGAATTGAACGGTCCGGGATTGCCGATGCCCCAATACACGGTGTTCAGCTCGGGATCATAAGACCCCGTGATCCAGGTCGAACCGCCGCCGAGCTTCCAGGTGTCGCCCTTCCAGGTGTCGCCGCCGGGCTCCTCCGGCGAAGGGATCGAATGGGTGCGCCACAGGTGCTTGCCGGTCGAGGGATCCCAGCCGTCGATGAAGCCTCTCGTGCCGAACTCCGCACCGGAGATGCCGGTGATGACGACGCCGTCGGCAACCAGCGGGGCCACCGTCATCGAATAGCCTTCCTTGATGTCGGCCGCCTTCTGCCGCCACAGCTCCTTGCCGTTCTTGGCGTCGAGCGCGATCACGTTGGCATCGAGCGTCGTACGAAACAATTTGCCTTCGTGGATTGCGACACCGCGATTGATGATACCGCAGCAGACGATGCGGGGCGTCTCGGAGGGATATTCGACCTTGCTCTTCCAGATCTGCTTGCCGGTCTTGGCGTCCACCGCCATGGTCGCATTGTGCGAGGTCACATAGATCACGCCCTGATAGACTATGGGCTGGGATTCCTCGCTGCGATCGTCGTTGAAGGAGTAGTTCCAGACCGGGACAAGGTTCTTGACGCTGTCCTTGTTGATCTGGTTCAGCGTCGAGAAGCGCTGCAGATTGTAGCCCATCCCGTAATTGAGAACGTTCGATGTATCGGTCGCACCCTTGACCAGTTGCTCGGTGGTCTGTGCGCTCGCACAAGTCGATGCAAGCATGACGAGGCTCGCGGCCATCGCAAAGCGTTTCATCCGTTCCTCCCAATATGCGCGCCTCTTGACGCTGCGGAAGCAAATCTCCGTCGGAAACCAAAACGCGTCAATACGAAAGTCGCACGCGTCGTGCCGATATCGTTGAACGCAGGTGATGGTCACCTTACGGAAACCTGACGCAGCCGAGTCCCACTTGTGCGCAGACGCTGGGAATTCCGCGCCGCGAACCAGCTCCGGTCAAAGTGGTCTGGGCGAGCGGGGGCTTTCGCGAGTTGTGGCGCGCGCAAGTTGCATTGCGAACTTGAACCGCGAGCCGCTTGTGGATTTATCTCGTTGCTGCCCCGCCTCGCACGGGGATTCTTTGTCCAGGGAGGTCCTGATGATTTCGCGCCGCTCAATTGCGCTTGCGCTCGCGATTGCATTGTTGTCCGGTCCGGCATGGCCCGCCTCCGGCAACGCAGTCAAGTTGTTCGACACCGACAATGACGGCACGCTCGATCTTGCCGAGGTCAAGAAGGCAGCCGCCGCATTGTTCGCAAAGCTCGATCCCGATCATGACGGCACGCTCGATGCGCGCGAATTGCGCGGACGGCTTTCGGCGAAAGAACTCGCCGCCGCCGATCCTGACCGCGATGGGACCCTGACGCTCGACGAATATCTGTCCGTGGTCGAGCAGCGCTTCAATGCCGCCAATCCCGACAAGGATGGAACGCTGGATGCGAAGGAGCTGAACACGCGCGCCGGCCGCGCACTGCTGCGATTGCTGCGGTGAGCGCAACCGGAACAGAGGTGACGAGGCTGGCATTTTGCGAGCATTCCGCTCCGGCACTCGGAACATCGGGCAGCCCGGTCTGTTCTCCTCGCGATATCCTGCCCGGCGCCGGGGCAGCGCGGCGGGAGAAGAGGAGATACCGATGAACACGAAACATTCCGTTCTTGCCGCCTGCGCGATCCTGACGTTGAGCGCCGGCGTCGCCATCGCCGGCCCATGCAATACGGGCAGCGCCACCACCGACAAGGATGCTGGCTCCGGTCCGGTCACCGTAGGCTCGGCGCAATCGCACTCGTCCAGCTCCGCGGCCGCCACCAGCCAGCATCCGCCGACCAGCACGATGAATCGGGCGAGCGGTGAAGCGCCGGCGTCATCGGAAGATGCGCAGCGGCAGATGCAGAGCGAGCCGACGGCGGCCCAGCGGGCCGAAGGGGCCAAGCCGAACGCCGAAATGGCCGATAAGGGCTGCTGACGGCGAGCTCTCGTTGGTGTCGATTCGACGCGCGGTGCGTCGCACAAGGCTGCGTCTCGCAGGTCGTGTTTGACCAAGAGGGAACTGGTTTTGTCCGAGAGAGAAATGCAATCGCGAAGAATCGACACGGACGCGCTCAAGAGCCGAATCGAGGCTTGAACTGCATCTGACGCAGCCCTAGGTTTTGCGCCGCGCGATGTCGCGCTCAATACCTTGGGGAGACCCCGAATGGCTTGGAAAGCTCCGAAGATCGTGGAAGTGCCGGTCGGCATGGAAATCAACATGTACGCCTGCGCTTCGCGCAAGTAAGACTGACGACCTGCCGCGGCTTCGATGGCAAACGCCGTCGAAGCCGTGGTAGTGTCAGGAATGCGCGCGAGAGCCACCAGCTTCTGGACGATTGCTGCCTGCACGGTCGCGCTTCTACCGGTATGCGTCAGCGCCGAGGAAGGCTTCGATACCGAGCACATCTTCGGCTTCACGATCGGCACCGATGTCGGCACTGTCGGCGAGCGCGAATTCCAGAGCGAGACGACGGGGCGCATCGGCAAGGGCGGCACATATCGCGCGCTCGCGCAGGAGTTCGAGATCGAGGTCGTGCCGCTGCCGAACTTTCGCATCGAGGTCGGCGCCACGGCAACGCTGCACGACATCACCGGCGTCCCCGATATCGATGATCGCCGCCAATTCAACTTCCAGGGGGCTTCGCTCGACCTGCGTTATCGCCTGCTCAACCGGGAGCATGCGCCGTTCGGTCTCACCATCGCCGCCGAGCTCCATGGCGACCGCATCGACGAGACCAGCGGTGCGAAAGGGCGGATGTACGGCACCGATTTCACCCTCGCCATCGACCGCGAACTCATCCCGAACTTCGCCATCGGCGCCCTCAACCTGATCTATCAGCCGGAATGGGCGCGCTTCGAGGTGGCGGGCGTGTCCGAGAAGAGCTCGACGATCGGGGCGGCGTTTGCCGGCCTGGTGCGGGTGCGGCCCAATATGCTGCTCGGCGGGGAGCTGCGCTACTTCCGGCAATATGAAGGCATCGGCCTCGGGGAGTTTTCCGGCCAGGCCCTGTTCGTCGGCCCGACCGCTTATTTCCAGCTCTCCGAGCGCTCGCGGCTCACCTTGAGCTGGAGCATGCAGGCCTGGGGCCGTCCGGCCGGCTCATCCGCAAATCTCGACCTCGTCAATTTCGAGCGCCATCAGGCCCGGATGGTGTTTGGGGTGAACTTTTAGGTCTGCTCTTCGCCTCTGCCGCTTGCGGGGAGAGGGGAACAGAGGGCCCGTTTCTCACCAGACTTGAAACTTCCCCCTCCGTGGAACGTAACCTTTCGTGCTATTCTTGGTCGCCCTTGCGAGAGGATCCCGGCATGAACCCGATTGACCTGGTGGTGACTGTGTGTGCGGTGCTCTCGCCTGCGACCTGCGAGGAGCAGCATCTGATGTTCAACTATTCCGGTTCGCCCCGCCAATGCGTGATGGCCGCGCCGCCCTATATTGCGCAATGGGTTGGCGAGCATCCGAAGTGGCAGGCGGTGCGGTGGCGCTGCGAATATCCACACCCGAACGACAAGGCGTAAGGCGTCCGCGCTATTTCGTGCAGTCCTTCAGATCCTTGTCGGCGATCGAGAACACCGCATCCGCCCTGATCTCGATGTCGCGAACGATGCACTGCCGCGCATTGGGATAGCTGACCTTGGCATCGTAGCGGCCCGGCTCGACGCCGGTGATGCGCAGCCGCTCGTCGTGGTCGACTTCCTTGTCCTTGTCGTTGAGGCACTGGTTCGGTCCCCAGTCGGTTCTGCCGGCCGGGGCGAGCTGGAAGCCGGAGATCGTCTCGGTCGTCAGATTCCAGAGCCGGATTCCCTTGCCTTTGCCTTGCGCGGCGGCTTCGCCGGCAAACGCCAGCACCGCGATCAACACCAGAGCCCAACGCATCAAATCGTCCTCCCAAGGCGGCGCCGTTATTGCCTGATCAGACGCTCGCGGTTCTTTGCCTTGTCGAAATTTTTGGCGCGGTCAAGGCCGATCGGTGCAATCAGCTTGGTGGAGGTGAGATCGGCGCCCTCGAAATCGGCGTCGATGACGGTTGCCCCGGTCAGATCGGCGCCGCCAAGCTGCGCATTCCGGAGCGACGCACCGGTGAGGTCGGCTCCCCTGAGGGAGGCAAACTCGAGATCGACGCGTGACAAATCGGCGTTGCGCGCGTTCAACCGTTCCAGATTGGCCGATCGCAGCACGGCGCGCATCAACCCCATCGACTGGTTGCGCATGTCGGCGCCGAGATGAGCGTCGGCGATCGAGGCGCCGACCAGGCTCGCGCCGCTGAGATCGGCTGCGATGCGCGCGCCGGTCAGGTCAGCGCCGTCGAGGTGAGCGCGCGCCATCTGCGTAGCGAACAAATTGGCGCCCTTCAGGCTCGCGTCCGTGAGATCCGCGTCGAGAAGCCACGCCTGATCGAGGATCGCTCGATCAAGACGGGCGCGGCCGAGTTTTGTCTTGTTGAGCCGTGCCGCGCGAAGCACCGCCCTGGAAAGGTCGAGCCCCGAGAGATCGAGCCCCGACAAGCGCGTGCCGGTGAAGTCGGCGGGCGCGCCGGCGCTCGCCTTGGCCAGCACGGCCTCGACCTCTTGCCGGCTCATTTCAGCGGAGACCATGGCGGGTGAGGTGAGGTCGACGTCACGCATCATGTCCTGAGCGCTCGCCATGGTCGCGACGAGCGCGAAGCCAAGCGTCGTCAGAGCAACGGTTCGTCTCATCGGCAGGCTCCGCTACGGGCTGTTTAGCACACGCGCCGCACGGCTGCCTATGAGACATCGCGCCCGGAGCGTTCGCCGCCCTGTTCACCCTGGGCTTGCCGCGCCAGCCCGGCCTTGATCGCGGCAATCGCGGCGTCGCCGCGCGCCTCGCGCGGGATGCCGATGGGCACCTCGGCCAGAATGCGCGCCGGGCGCGGCGACAGGAAGAACAGGCGATCGCCGAGCCGCACCGCATCGTCCAGGCTGTGCGTCACGAGCAGCGTCGTGACGGGCCGGCTGGCGACCAGCGTCGCGATCTCGTCGCGCAATCGGCCGGCCAGAGCGTCGTCAAGCGAGGCCAGGGGCTCGTCGAGCACCAGAATGTCGGGCTCGACCGCAAAGGCGCGGGCGAGTGCGACGCGGCGGGCCAGCCCCAGTGACAGTTCGCCGGGGAAGTGGCTGCGATGCTGCTCCAGCTCGAGGATCCTGAACAGCTCGGCGAGCTTCTTGTCGGTGACGTCGGGGGCGACGAGCCGGATATTCTGCTCGACCGAGCGCCACGGCAGCAGCCGCGGCTCCTGGAACACCATGCCGATCCGTGCTTGCGGAGGCCGCGCGATGCGTCCCTGAAATTCATGATCGAGCCCCAGGATGATGCGCAGCATCGTGCTCTTGCCGCAGCCGGAGGGGCCGATCAGCACGCCGACCTCGCCGGACTGAAGCGCGAACTTGACCGGCGCCAGCACCTCGTGCGTTCCGCCCGCGGCACTCCTGTAGGTCTTGCCCGTGATCTCGACCTCAAGCCGCACGGGGCCGCCACCGTGTTGCGCGGGCTTCGAACGGCTGCACCAGCAAGGTTTCGATCACGAGCACGACGGCGGCGAAGGTCAGGGAATAGGCCAGCAGCCGCGGCGTGTCGAACAGCTGGAAGGCGACCCCGATCTCGAAGCCGACGCCGTTCGGACGGCCCAGGAGCTCGGCGACCAGCACGATCTTCCACACCAGCGACAGTCCGGAGCGCGCGGAGGCTGCGATATAGGGCGCAAGCTGCGGCAGCACGACGTGGCGGAAGGCGCGCCAGCGCGGCATCGCGAACACGCGCGCCATCTCGTCGAGCGAGCGGTCGAGCGCGCGCGTGCCCTCGCGCAAGGTGACGATGGCGGTCGGCAGCTTGTTGATGGCGATCGCCGCAATCGCGGCAGCCTCGGTGAGGCCGGCCCAGATATAGGCCAGCACGATCACGACCAAGGCGGGCAGATTGAGCAGCAGGATCAGCCAGGGATCGCCGAGCCGGTCGGCGAGCTTGATCCGTCCCATCAGGTAACCGATCGCGCTACCGACCGACATCGCCAGCACGAAGGCGAGCGTGACGCGCGCCAGCGTGGCGCCGAGATGCAGGAATAGCGCGCCGGATGAGGCTTCCACGATCATCACCTCGAGCACGGCCGGCGGGGAGGGCAGCTTTGCGCCGCCGACGAACAGCGCGGCAATCCACCAGGTCACGAGAAACAGGGCGAACGACAGAAGACGCAGCACCTCAGTCTCCAGGCACGGCGTGATAGAACGTGCCGGGATCGAGCTCGGCGGCGGGGCCGACGAGGTCGCGGCCGCCGGTCTCGGCCAGCACGCGGTAGAGCACGCGCGCATCCTTTTCCTCGTCGTCGATGCTCCGGTGCGGAATGCCGTCGCGATAGCGGTCACGATAGGTCTTGAGCAGGGTGGCATCGCTTGTGCCGGTCAGCGGCGCGATCTTGTCCCAGGCCGCATCCGAAGTCACCAGCAGCTGCTTGGCCTTGCGGGTCATGGCGATGAAGCGCGCCACCGCGTCGCGATGGCTCGCGGCCCAGCTCTCGTCAAAGACATAGCCGACCGCGGAGACCGCGCCCTTCGCGCCGAGTTTCGGCAGGATGTCCTCGATGCCGGCGAGGCGCCGAAAACCCTTGGCTTCGAGCTGGGCGCAGAAATTCCAGAAATTGAGGCTCGCATCCATCTCGCCATCGAGTGATTTGGCGGTGATCAAGGGCGGCGCGCCATAGACGATGGTCGCCTCCGACTTCAGGTCGATGCCGTCCTGCTTCATGCGCGCCTGGAGCAGCAGCCAGCTCTTGTCGATGGCTCCGCCGGCAACCGCAAGCTTGCGGCCCTTCAGGTCGGCGAGCGACTTGATCGGCGATGACGCCGGCACCATCACCGCGCCGAGCGCACTGGAGTAGGGATAGAAAGTGAGCTTGGCGCCGAGCGCCCGCTCGCGCGACACCCACAGCCAGTCCGACAGGATGATGTCGGCGCTGCCCGCGCGCATCGCGATCTTGCCGGCCTCTGTGCTCGCGAGCTCGCTGACCTCCAGCGTGAGATCCGCTTCCTTGTCGAGACCGCTCGCGCGGATCGCGGCCAGCTCCCAGGAGAATGTTCCGGTTTTCTGCACCGCAAGGCGGATGGTATCCGCGGCGCGGCCGGGTGTGGCCAGCGTCAGCGCCAGCGTCGTTGCGAGCGCCAATGTTCGACCAAGTGCCTTTATCACACCGCGTGCTCTCATCACCTTGTGAGCCGTTTCCTCTGACAGAGTGCTTTTCAGGACAATACGCATAGCATAGCTTTGCTCGCAACCAGCGGGAGGATGCGCATGAAATGGGCCGGACAGCTACGACCGATTGTCGCCGCATTGACGGTGCTGGCGGCGACGGCGTGCGTGGCGCGGGCCGAGGAAGCCAACGATTATCCGACGGCGGCGCGCGCGGAGTACGTCTATGGCTGCATGAAGGCCAATGGTGAGAGCCGGCAGTCGATCGAGCAATGTTCCTGCTCGATCGACGTGGTGGCCTCGATCGTCCCCTATGAGCGCTATGTGACCGCGGAGACCGCGCTCAGCATGTCGCAGGTGCGCGGCAATCTCGGCGTTCAGTTCCGCACCTCGGAGCAGGCGAACACGGCGGTGAATGATCTGAGGCGCGCGCAGGCGGAAGCCGAGGTGAGGTGTTTCTAGTTATCGCCGCGTTGGCGGTGCCATTCCTTCTCCCTTGCGGGAGACGGTGGCGCGAAGCGCCGGATGAGGGGTATCTCTCCTCTAGCTCAGACGTTTGAGAGGAGAGGGAAAGAGCGTTCGCCTCACGTCCCCGGCTTCTCCACGTCCCACTCGTTCCGGAACACGTGTCCGTCCGTGTCCTTCGCCTCCGCGCGAAAGCGCTTGGCGCCGTTGGAGACGTAGGTGAAGCGCAGATTGGGATCTTCCGAGATCGAGATGCCGCCTTCCATCGACAGCACGGGGCTGTCGTCCTGCGTCAGCTTCAGCCGGTTGATGAAGAAGGCGGGAATATAGAGATGCGTGACCTGGTCCATCTGCAGCCCGGAATTGTTGGGATGGCCGATCATGATCTGCGCCTCGCGGATGCGGCTCGCCGGCGCCTCCTCGCGCGCGAACTGCCGGTAGCGCATCTGGCCGAGCCGGCTGTTGGCTTCCTCGGCGTTCTTTCCTGCCGGCGCCGAGCAGCCGCCCGAGGCCTTCACATAGACTTTCGAGACATAGAGCTGGCCATCGCTGAGCTCGGCCACCGCATGGACGTCGGTGTAATTGTTGACGCGCACGCGCGTCGAGATCTCGGTGACATTGGCATCGGAGCCGAGCTCGAACTTCGCCGCCATCGGCGCCGGGTTACGGTCGATCACCAGCGTGATCGAACGGATACGGCGGCTATCTGCGGGCGATAGTTTGCTGCGCAGAGTCACCGGCACGATCGCCGCGTCCTCGGCGCGATACGGCATCTCGATGCCGATGACGGCGCTGCCGTCATTCATCGGACGATTATTGAAGATGTCCTGCACCAGGCCCGGCCAGGGATCGTCGGCGTCTTCAGCCTGCGCCGGCACAGCGAAGGCGATGCCGAGCAATGCGGCGATCAGGGGCAGGCGGCGTGTCCATCCGGTCATGGTCATGGTCCTCTGAGTCAGCAAAGCTGATCTCATGAGTCAGCGAAGCTGATCTCCTGCGGAAGCTGATCTCCTGCCTATGTTAGCGCGCCCGCTACTCCCATTCAATTTCCGAGAATGCTGCGGTTGCGTTGCGGGCATTGTAATCGCCGAACAGCTCCCAGCGCGGCCGTTCCTCAGCCGCCGCCTTGTCGGCAGCGGCTCGGATCGGCTCGCCGTTCTTGTTCAGCGCGCGCACGTCGGACAGCAGCGTAGACAGGTAGCGCCGTTCATCGGTCAGCGCGGCAGGCCAATCGCTCACGGGTCCGTGACCGGGAACGACGCGTTGCGCCGGAATGGCCTCCAATTCCTTCAACGTGTCGAGCCAGCCGCCGATGCTGCCGTCCATGACCGGAATGTGGCGGAGAAAGACGAGGTCGCCTGCGAACAGGGTCCTGGTCGTCTCGTCGTACACGGTGACATCGCTGTCGCTGTGCCCGGTCCGCCAGGCGCGCAACGTCAGTCGACGCGACCCGAGATCGAGCATCATCGCGTCCGAAACCAGGAGGGTAGGGGCAATGATCTTCACCGGATTGATCAACTCGCTGCCCATGATCCGACGAAAATTGTCGAGATAATAGGGCCCGCGCGTCGCGAGCGCCTGCGGCAGCTTGCTATGGCCGACGAAGCTCGTGTCTGCGGTGGCGAAGGCCGCATTGCCGAAGACATGGTCGGGATGGCCGTGGGTGTTGATGACATAGCGGATCGGCTTGGATGTGCGGGCCCTCACGGCCGCCAGCAGGGCCTCGCCTTCGCGCAAGCTGCCGCCGGTGTCGATGACAGCCACGGCATCATCGCCCACGATGAAGCCGACATTGGCAATGTCGCCCTCGTTGTCGCGGGTCATCAGGGCAATGGCCCCGGAGTGTACGAAGATTCCCGGTGCGACTTCGCTCACAGGCAATTCGGCCGCCCCAGCCCGTGCTAGCGTTGTGATCCCCAGCAGGGACAAGGCCGCGATCACTCGAGCGATGCGAGACACTTTTCCGCCTCAGTTCAAAGGGTTTGCTGCATTGCACTGCAACAAAGCGAAGCCAGCGAAGTCTGGCCAACATGGCGCGTCATGCGTTGCATGGATAGCATTCAAACAAAACGAGGAGGAAGCGGGATGACGGAGGCCGGACGACATCGTCGCTGGTTGTTTTCAACTTGGGTCCTGGTTGCGTGCTGTGCGTTCGGCGATCTCGCTGTCGCGCAGACCAATGACAGCGGCGACCTCTCGTTCGAGCTGGTCGACCCCAACGTGCTGCGCGTCTGTGCCGATCCACGCAATCTGCCGTTCTCGAACGAGAAGGGTGAAGGGTTCGAGAACAAGCTGGCCGAGCTGCTTGCAGACAAGCTCAAGAAGAAGCTCGACTACGTCTTCTTCCCGCAGGCCACCGGCTTCGTGCGGATGACGCTGGGTGCGCATCGTTGCGACGTCATCATGGGCTTTCCGCAAGGCGACGACGTCGTGCAGGGCACCAATCCCTATTACCGCACGAGCTATGCACTGGTCGCCAAGGCCGGCAGCGGACTGGAGGAGGTCGATACGCTCGAGGATCCGAAGTTGAAGGGCAAGCATGTCGGCATCGTCGCCGGAACGCCACCGGCGACCAACATGGCCATCGCCGGCCTGATGAGCGATGCAAAACCCTATCCCTTGATGATCGACACGCGCTACGACAATTCGGCGCAGGCCATGGTCGACGACCTCGCCGCCGGCAAGATCGACGCCGGGGTGCTGTGGGGACCGATGGCCGGCTACTATGCGAAGAAGGTCGGCTCGCTTCACGTCACACCGCTGGTGAAGGAAACCACGGGGCCGAAGCTGGTCTATCGCATCGGCATGGGCGTGCGTCCCGCCGACCAGAACTGGAAGCGGCAGCTCAACAAGCTGATCCAGGAGAACCAGGCCGAGATCAACAAGATCCTGGTCGACTTCGGCGTACCGTTGCTCGACGAGAACAATCGGCCGCTCAGTGCGGAGACGGCCAAGAAGACGCCATGAGGTAGACGCCATGAGGCGGCCTCTTGCCGCTGCGTTCGTCGCTGCCCTGCTGGCGGCGCCCGTTCTGGCGCAGCAGCAGGAGCCGTTCGAGCCCGAGGGGTATCGCGCCGACAATTATCGCGCACTGGTGCCGGCGACGCTCGCCGGCGCGCGCGTGCTCACCACAATTGAAGCCGAAGCGATCTGGCGTGCGAAGCGCGGTGCGTTCATCGACGTGCTGCCGCGCCCGCCGAAGCCGAAGAACCTTCCGGAAGGCACGGTGTGGCGCGATGCGCCGCGCAGGAACATTCCCGGCAGCACCTGGCTGCCCGATACCGGCTACGGCAATTTGCCGCCGGCCACGGAGGATTATTTCCAGCGCGGGCTCGCGCGTGCCTCGGGCGGCGACAAGGCCGCGCTGGTGGTGATCTATTGCCTCGCCGATTGCTGGATGTCCTGGAACGCCGCCAAGCGCGCGCTGGCCTATGGCTATTCCAACATTGCCTGGTACCCCGACGGCACCGACGGCTGGGAGCGTGCCAAGCTCCCCACCGAAGAGGTGCAGCCGGAACCGCGGCCGGAGCAATAGGTGAGTGAACGCAGGTCTGCTCCCTCGCGCCGCTTGCGGGGAGAGGCGAAGCAAAAACCTACTTCTGCTTCTGCAACTTCGTCAGCGTGCCGGTGCCGTTGGTTTCGGTGGCAGAATAACTCACCCGGTCGCCGGCATGAACGGCATCCAGCATCGCGGCGTCCTTGGCCTTGTACTCCTGGAGCGCGCCGGCACTGCCAGTGCTGGCGCCGACCGTGCCCTTTTGCGTCTCTTGGATCGAGATCGTGCCGTTGAGCCGATCGATCCGCGTGATCATCCCCGTCATGTCGTCAGCGAGGGCGCTGGTTGCGAGCATGCTGAGGGCCGCAGCTCCCGCATAGATGAATCTTGTGGTTCCCATCGAGGCCTCCCGACGTCTTGGAGTTCACTTCGACAAGACATCCTAGATCGATTTGGTTCCGGCAGATAGCAGGGCAATAGGTTAACGATGCCCCCTGCGGCGAGTCCGGGAACCCTTTGCGCGCCGTCAGCGAGGCGGCGCTATTCCATTTCCTGTTGGATCACGCGGCCGAGCGCGAACAGGCGCTGGTCGATCGTGGTTGGAACCTCGCAGACGAATCGCACGACCTTGTTGCGGTCCTCGAAAATGCGGGTCTTCCAGATCAGCTCGTTGCCGAGCGCCTCGACCTTGGCCTCGTCCCGCGGGGTGGTGCCCTGCAGCGCCTGGAGCTGGATTGTCTCCTCGCGGATCTTGTCGGCGGCCTCGCGCTGCTTGCGGCTGACGCGTTCGAGCCCGCTCATCACCTGCGAGCGCTGGGCATTGAGCGTCTCGAACAGGCCGGCGAACAGCAGCTTGGCATTCGCGGTCTTGTCGGCGGAAGAGCCGGCCAAGAAGTCTTTCACCGACTTCTCGGCTTCGTCGAGCGGCGTCTTGCGCGCCGACAGTTTGGCGACCAATGCGGTGATCTTGGTGTCGTTCTTCCACCTGGTCTCGGCGTCGTCGAGCGCGGGACCAGCCCAGACGGCGGCGAGCGAAATCTCCGGCACCTTGGCTTGCGTGCAGGGCCAGTTGGGGTAGCGCGGATCGGCTGCGCGCACAGCCGTGCCCGACAGCGCGAGCGTCAGAACAGCCATCGCCAGAACCTTCATCCTTCGCCTCCTGCAGGCCCCCGTCGCGCCAGCCCACGCGAGGGATCATAGGCCCAAATCGCGCCGATCATGAAGACGATTGTGCAAGCGGCGACCACCGCGAGCGAGATCCAGTTGATTTGCCCGTAGAGCGCAAACCGCATCAGCTCGACCGTATGGGTGAACGGATTGGCCTCGCAGAGATAGTACAGATAAGGGCTGCCCTCCTGCACCCGCCAGAGCGGGTAGAGCGCGGAGGAGGCGAAGAACATCGGGAAGATGACGAAGTTCATCACGCCGGCGAAGTTCTCGAGCTGCTTGATGCCGGAGGAGATCAGCATGCCGAGCGAACCCAGCATCAGCCCGGACAGGATCAGCGCCGGCAGCACGGTGAGATAGCCCGATGACGGCGGGGTGATGTCCCAGAACCAGGCGATCAGTAGGAACGCGTAGACCTGGAGCAACGACACCGCGGTGCCCGCCAGCAGCTTGCAGAACAGCAGGAACCCGCGCGGCAGCGGGCTCACCAGCAGCGTGCGCATGTTGCCCATCTCGCGGTCGTAGACCATCGAGAGCGAGGATTGCATGCCGTTGAAGAGCTGGATCATCGCCATCAGCCCGGGCGCGATATAGACCTCGTAGAGGATGTAGGTCTCGTAAGGCGGGATGATGGAGATGCCGAGCACCTGGCGGAAGCCGGCGGCGAAGATGAAGAGCCACACCAAGGGCCGCACCAGCGCCGAGACGAAGCGCTCGCGCTGATGCAGGAAGCGCAGGCCTTCGCGCCAGACGATGCCGGTGATGCACGTCATGTACTCTGCGGCCGAGAAGCCGCGCGGGGCCTCACGCGTGGTGATGCTGCTCATGCGCCGCCTCCCGGCATGGTATGCGCACCGGTCAGGCGCATGAAGGCGGTGTTGACGTCCTGCGCGCCGGCTTCGGTGATGACGCGGCTCATCGGCCCCCGCGCCAGCACCTTGCCCTGATGCAGCACCACGAGGTCGTCACTGGGCATGATCTCGTCGAACAAATGCGTGGCCCAGAGTACGCCGATGCCTTGCTCGGTCACGAGCTGGCGGACTTGACCGATGATGTCGGCGCGCGCCTTGACATCCAGGCCGACGGTCGGCTCGTCGAGGAGCAGCAGCCGCGGCCGGTGCAGCAGCGCGCGGGCGATCTCCAGCCGCCGCATCTGCCCGCCCGAGAGATCGCGCACCTTGCTGCCGGCGCGATCCGCAAGCCCGATGCGGCCGAGCAGCTCGGCGCTGCGTGCGGCGGCCTCGCGGCGGCTGATGCCGTGGAGTGCGGCGTGGTAGAGCAAATTCTGCGTCAGCGACAAGTCGAGATCGAGCGTGCGCGGCTGGAACACGACCCCTAACAGTCGCAGCGCCTCGCCGGGGCTCTTGCTGATGTCGTGGCCGAAAATGCCGACGCGGCCGGACTGGATGCCGAACAGGCGCGTGACGAGCGAGAACAACGTGCTCTTGCCGGCGCCGTTGAGGCCGAGCAGCGCCGTGAAGCTCGCCGGCTGCACATTGAAAGAGACGTCGATCAATGCCCGCCGCGCCCCATAGGCATGGCTGACACCGTCGATCGACAGCGCCGGTGCCGCGGCTGGATCGGGTCGCGGCACCTCGCGTGGGTCGGGAATCGGAGCAGGGCTGGTCATGGCGCGATCGCGATGCCCCAGGGTAGTTCGCCGACCTGAATGGTCTTGATCACCTTTTGCGCGGCGACGTCGATCACCGAGACATCGTTGGAAACGCCGTTGGTGGTGAGCAGGTATTTTTCATCGGGCGTGAACGCCATGTGCCAGACCCGCTGACCGACCAAGAGATATTTCGCCACCTTGCGCGTGGCGACATCGACCACGGCGATGCGGTTGGCCGGGCCGAGCGCGATGAAGGCGGTCTTGTCGTCCTTGGTCATGCCGATGCCAACCGGCTGGATCGCCTCCTTCCGCAGGCCCGGAATCTCGAAGGTGACCTTGCCGATCACTTCGTGCTTTTTCGGGTCGATCACCGAGACGGTGCCGCCGATCTCGGAGGAGACCCACACTTCCGAAGAGTCGTGCTTGAACTCGGCAAAGCGCGGCCGCGCATCGACCAGCACGTTGGCGACGATCTGGCGCGAGGCCGTGTCGATGAAATGCGCCATGTTGGTCGTTTCCGACGTGTTGATCAGCGTCTTGCCGTCGGGGCTGATGGTCATGCCCTCGGGCTCGACGCCGACCTGGATGTCGCCGAGCCGGGCGCGCTTCTCGAGGTCGATCACGGTCACCGTGTTGTCGTTCTCGTTGGCCACATAGAGAATTTTTCCCGCCGCATCCTGAGCGAACAATTCCGGGTCGGGGCCGGAGGGCAGGCTGTCGACGACGGCTTGCGTCTTCGCGTCGATCATCTGGATGGTGTCGTCGTCGCCGACCGCGACCATCACGAACTTGCCGTCGCGCGTGAAGTCGATGCCGCGCGGGCGCTGGCCGACCTTGATGGTCTTGGTCACGGTCCAGCTGTCGGTGTCGATCACCGTCACCGTATTGCTCTTCTCGTTCGAGACATAGGCGATGAACGCATGCGCCGGCGAAGCCGCCAGCACCAGTCCGGCGAGAAGCCCAACGCGCCCCATGCGCAACATCTGCGTCCTCACTTCAATTTGCATTTGCTCTCCGGACGATCATAGCCGAGCGTGTCGAGCTCGGAGACTTGGTGCAGAAATCCCTCCTGCGGCGAGACCGACACCACCATGCGGCCGTCGACCAAGAGGATCGGCTGCCGCAGCTGCAGATTCCAATCGCGCAGCGTCAGCCGGGTGCCTTTGAAGGCGGCGACCGAGAAGTCCGGACCCTTGATGAAGTCGGTGACCTTCTTGGCGTCGCCGGAATTGGTGCGCGAGGTGGCTTCGCCGATCATGCGGGCGGCAGTCCAGGCCTGCATGTCGAGCGCGGTCATCCGCCGCGCGTTCAGCTTGACGAAACGGTTCTGCATCTGGATCGCGCCCCACTGGTCCTGCGCCGCGTCCCAGCTGCGCGGCACGAGCCCAGCCGAGCCGGCGACGGGCCTCGGATCCCAGGTGCGATAGGGCAGGTAGGCGCCGAACACCTCGCTCTCGTCGGCGGCGACCAGCACGTCGTAGGCCGGCGCGCCTTGCGTGAACACCGGCATCTGGCGCTGGATCAGCGTCACGCCGCTATCCGTGCGCCGCGCGCCGCCTTTGTCTTCGAACGTCTTCTCCTGCACGATCTTGGCGCCGAACCGCGTCGCCGCGCGCCGGAGCGCGTCCGCGAACAGTCTGTCTTCGTCATGCGAGCCGACCACCAGCAGCCAGCGCGACCACTTCTTCCACACCAGATATTGCCCAAGCGCATCCGCCAGCATCGCGCGCGTCGGCGCGGTGTGGATGACGTTGGCGCGGCAATCGGCCTCGCGCAGCCGCTCGTCGATCGCCCCCGCATTGAACAGCAGCGTGCCGCGGCCGCGCAGGGCGTCGGCCACTTTCAGCAGCGCATCGGCGGGCAGGTCGGTGATGATGAAGCTGTTCTTGTCCGCGAGCGCGGTCGCGGCCTGCACCACGTCCTCGCCTTCCCTAATGCGGCGCTCCTCCAGCGCAAAGCGCTGACCCAGAAATTTTCCGGTGGTGTTGTTGTCCTCGATCGCGAGCCGCGCGCCGGCGACGCCGTCATTCTCCGCGGGCTGCTCGACCAGCGACAGCGTCGATCGGGTGCCGGCGATGCCGAGATAGCCGACGCCGATCAGGGCAGGCTCCGCCGCGAGCGCGCTCGTCGCAGCAAGACCGAAGCCGATCAGACCGGCCAACCATCGGATCATGTTTCCTCCGGACGATCTCCCCGGCTTGACCGCCGGTAGAGAATTGTCTCTGCTAAAGCATGACCAATTTGTCAGGGCATGCAACCCCGCATTTCGTCCCCGCGCGCGCGAGGACTGGAATCACGATCATGCGAGCGCTGCTATGTTTCGCCGCATTGCTGTTGGCGGGGTCGGTCGCGCGCGCCGACCCGCCGAAACTCGCGGTGTTCGATTTCGAGCTGATCGACACCAGCCTGCCCGGTGAGTTCTACGGCTCCAGGCCCGAAGAGGCGCGGCTCCTGCGCATCAGCGAGCAGCTGCGCAAGGAATTGACGGAGTCCGGCAGGTTCCAGGTGCTCGACATCGCGCCGGTCAGGGACGCGGCCCGTCACGCCAATCTGCAGGCCTGTGGCGGCTGCGATCTCAAGCTCGCCGGGCAGCTGGGAGCTGACCTCGAGATCACCGGCATGGTGCAGAAGGTCTCGAACCTGATCATCAACCTCAACATTTATCTGCGCGACGTGAAAACCGGTGCCATGATCACGGCGGCGAGCGCCGACATGCGCGGCAACACGGATGAGGCCTGGACGCGCACGATGAGCTATCTGATCCGCAACCGCTTGCTGGCGCCGAATTACGGGCGGCCGGAGTAGATATTTCTCTCCGCGAGCCGGGAATCGTAGGGTGGGCAAAGGCGCACTTGCGCCGTGCCCACGATCAATCAATGATTCGAGAGAAATCGTGGGCACGCTTCGCTTTGCCCACCCTACGATACTGCGGTCGTGGAGAGACACCCCTCATCAAAACGAGAGAAGGGAGGAAAATCACCCCTTCAGCTTCTCCGCATGCCAGTGCAGATGATCGCCCATGAAGGTCGAGATGAAATAATAGCTGTGATCGTAACCTGCCTGCCGTCGCAGCGTCAGCGGGATGCTCGCCTTGGCGCAGGCGGCTTCGAGCAGCTCGGGCCTCAGCTGCTCTTTCAGGAAATTGTCGGCCTCGCCGACGTCGACCAGGAAACCGGAGAATTTCGCGCCGTCCTCGATCAGCGCTACCGTGTCGTGGCTGCGCCAGGCGTCCTTGTTCGGTCCGAGATAGCCGGTCAGTGCCTTGATGCCCCAGGGCACGAGCGAGGGCGCCACGATCGGCGCGAACGCGCTCGCGGCGCGATAGCGGTGCGGGTTGCGCAGCGCCACCGTCAGCGCGCCGTGGCCGCCCATCGAATGTCCCATCACCGATTGCCGCTTGGCGTCGACCGGAAAGTTCTCGGCCACCAGCTTCGGCAGCTCGTCGGTCACATAGCTCCACATCCGATAATTGCGTGCGAACGGCTCTTGGGTCGCATCGACATAGAAGCCGGCGCCCAGGCCGAAATCATAGGCATTGTTGGCATCACCGGGCACGTCGGCGCCGCGCGGCGAGGTGTCGGGCGCAACGAAGATCAGGCCGAGCTCCGCGCAGGCCTTTCGGAATTCGCCCTTCTCGGTGACGTTGGCATGGGTGCAGGTGAGGCCGGACAGATACCAGACGACCGGCAGCTTGGCGCCTTCGGCATGCGGGGGAACATAGACCGAGAACACCATGTCGGTTCCGGTCGCCTGGCTCGCATGGCGATAGACACCCTGCACGCCGCCGTAGGATTTGTTGGTCGAGACAGTCTGAACAGTCATGCCTTCACTCCGTGGCATCTCACCACATCAAGATTGCAACGCTTGTGTGACCGAATTTGTGGCGCCCTCAGGCGACGCCGCTGTCGATCGCCAGCCGCACCAGCTCGACCGAGGTCTTCACCCCGAGCTTCTGGCGCATGATGGATGAGGTGTTGGCGACCGTCTTGTACGACGACTGCACCAGCCAGGCGATCTCGGATAGGCTCTTTCCGGCGCTGAGCAGCCGCAGGATCTCGATCTCGCGCGCGTTCAGCTTGGACAGCGGGCTTTGCGCCAGTGCAGGTCCTGCAAAGGCGATACTGCGCGCGATTGCGCTCGGGAGATAGGTACCGCCGCCGCCGACGGCGCGGATCGCCTCGACGAGGTCGTCGGGATCGCCGGTCTTGGAGACATAACCCTTGGCGCCGCATTCGATCGCCCGCGCGGCAAAGGCCGGGTCGTCGTTCATGCTGAACATGATGATGCGGGCCTCGGGCGCGCGCTCGAGGATGCGGCGCGCGAGCTCGAATCCGGAGACGGTCGGCAAGTTGATGTCGATGATGCAGAGGTCGGGGCGTTCGACGATGAAGACGGACTCGCCGTCTTCGGCGTCGGCGGCCTCCAAAATCTCGATCTCGCCCTCGTCGGCCAGCACGGCGCGGCAGCCGGAGGCGACAATGGGATGATCGTCGACGATCAGAATGCGCATAAGCGTTCCCCGCGACAGCGCGTTCCCCCTGGTCGAATTTGCCTGTTTCGCGCCGCATGATCGGGCGAGACACGCGTCTCACGACAATCATGCAACCCGGCCGGGTTTGCTGTACGCTTTCGATTAGATATCCGCAGCTTCCCCTCTGTCAACGTCATCGGGCAGGCGCGGGCCAAACCTTCGCGGGGCACGAGCGATACCAATGTGGCAAAATCTATCCTTGCGCGGGCGCATCAATCTGTTGCTGGCGCTGCTGCTGGCCCTGGGGCTCGCCGTCAATATCGGCCGCCAGGTCGCGGAGGCGGGGCCGCGGGTGCAGGCCGAGGACCAGAGCGTGATCCGGCTCGCGCGCGAGTTCATCGAGATGATCGTGGCCGATCTCAACGAGGCGCCCGATCCGGATGGCAGGCTGAACCAGATCGCGCGCGACCTCAGCCGTCTGCGCCATGTCAGCATCACGCTGCGGGATGCCGGCGATAGTCCGCAGACGCCGCCCCGGCTCGACACTGATGCCGACACGCGCGGGCCGCCGGCCTGGTTCGTCAGCCTGGTTCACCCCGAGCAGACCGCGGTCAGCGTACCGGTGTCGATCCGCGGCAGGCCCGGCTCGCTCCTGATCACCTCGCATCCCGATGACGAGATCGCCGAGATCTGGGACGGCATCGTGACCCAGCTCGAAGTCGGCTCGGTGATCGCGCTGGCGCTGTTTTTCTTGATGATGAATGTGGTCGGCCGGGCGCTGGCACCGCTGCAGTCGCTGGCGGAGGCCATGGGGAAGCTTGAAGGCGGACATTACGAGGCCCGTGTCAGGCCGGGCGGCGCGCCGGAGCTCGCCGCGATCTGCACCAAGCTCAACCACCTGGCCGCAACGCTTCACGAGGCGGTCGAGGACAAAAGGCGCCTCGCCGAGCGCGCGGTGTCGCTCCAGGACATCGAGCGCAAGGAGATCGCGCGCGAGCTCCACGACGAGTTCGGGCCGTATCTGTTCTCGCTGCGCGCGCATGCGAGCGCGCTGGCCAAGCAGGCGGATGGACGCGTCCCGAGCGCGGAGGCCGTGCGAAAACATGGCAGTGCCATGCTGGAGCAGATCAACGCGCTGCAGCAGTTCAATCGCCGCGTGCTGGAGCGCCTCCGCCCCGTCGGCCTCGCCGAGCTCGGCCTGCGCCAGGCGCTGGAATCGCTGTCGCGGCTGTGGCGGGAATCGCATCCCGATGTCGCGATAAAGACCGTGATCTCGCCATCGCTCGGGGTCACCGGCGAGACCGCCGATCTCACCATCTACCGCATCGTGCAGGAGGCGCTCACCAACGTGTTCCGCCACGCCGGGGCGACCTCGGTCAATGTCGTCATCGAGCCGGTGGAGCAGGCGCGCGACGGCCGCTTCTGCGCCCGGGTGCGGGTCAGCGACAATGGCCGCGGCATGGAGCCGGGCCAGAAGCTCGGCTTCGGCCTCGTCGGCATGCGTGAGCGGATTCTGGCGCTGGGCGGCACGCTCAACGTCGTCTCCGGCGACGGCGGCCTGACCGTGGAAGCGCTGGTGCCGACGGCGGCGGCCTGATCGTACCCGAAACGATCGGGAAAAATTCCCGATTTGATCGGGAAAACGGGAGCCGATATTGCCCGACCTTTTGTGGCTGGCGCACCCATTGCGGCCGAATACACTCGTCTCGACTAATCGGCGAAAATCAAAACAGCCGGTGGTCGCGGATGGGAAGGCGGGGATGGGCACGGTTGTTTCGTTCAAGCGTCGTTTGTTGATGGCCTCGGTATCGACCGGTCTGGTGTCCGGGCTGGTGTTCGCGAGCCCCGCCGGGGCCGCGCCAGACGAGGAGACCAACGTCCAGAATCTGCCGCCGATCGAGGTGACGGCGCCGCCGCCGTCGGTGGCGAGACGCAGCGCGCCGACCCGGCCGGTCGCACGCATCGGCGCCGCGTCGTCCGCCAGTCCCCGGACACGCATCTATGTCTACCCGACCGCGCCGGGCACCGGCAGAGGTCTCGATGTCGACAAGGTCCCGTCGGCGATCAACGCCGTCGATGCCGGCCAGATCAAGCGCGCCGGCTCGCTGAACGTCACCGACGCGTTGCGCGATAACATCGCCGGCGTCAACATCACCGAAGTCACCGGCAATCCGTTCCAGCCGGACGTCGAATTCCGCGGCTTCGTCGCTTCGCCCGTGACGGGCACGCCGCAAGGCCTTGCCGTGTACCAGAACGGCGTCCGCATCAACGAGGCCTTCTCGGACGCCGTCAATTGGGACCTGATCCCGACCGCCGCGATCAGGTCGGTGACGTTGGTGACCAACAATCCCGCCTTCGGCCTCAACGCATTGGGCGGCGCGATCAATCTGCAAATGAAGGACGGTTTTACCTATCAGGGCGCCGAGATCGACGTGATGGGCGGCTCGTTCGGCCGCATCCAGGGCTCGGCGCAATGGGGCAAGCAGGTCGACGAGAACTACGCTGTCTATGCCGTGCTCGAAGGCCTGCGCGACAACGGCTTCCGCAATTTCTCTCAATCGACCGTGCGGCGCTTCTACGGCGATGTCGGCTACAAGGCGGGCGACAGCGAATTCCACGCCAATATGGGCGTCGCCAAGAACGATTTCGGCGCCAGCGCCACCGTTCCCGCCGAGCTGCTCGACAAATATTGGGGCGCGACCTACACCACGCCGCAGACCACGTCCAACCGCGTCGGCTATCTCAACCTGACCGGAAAGGCCGATGCGACGCCGACCTGGACGCTCGAAGGCACCGCGCATGTGCGCAGGTATGAGCAGAAGCTCGTCGACGGCAATCCGACCGACGTACAGGAATGCGCTGTCCTCGGGCTATTGTGCTTCGGCGACGATACGACGCCGGCGAACGGCACCAACGGCGCGCAGCTCGTCAATCCCTATCCGCTCGGGACCATCCTCGGCGAGATCGACCGCAGCACGATACGCTCGACCAGTTTCGGCGTGTCGGGGCAGGCCACCAACACCGACCAATTGTTCGGGCACGACAACCGCTTCGTGATGGGCGCGAGCTATGATGCCGGCGTCACGCGCTACAGCGCCACTGCCGAGATCGGCTCGATCGGAGAAAACTACGTCGTCAGCGGCAGCGGCGTCTTCCTGGGGCCGACCGGCCAGCCGACGACAGTTGCCGGTCCCGTCTCGCTGCGGACCGTCAATCAGTATAACGGCCTGTATGCGATGGACACGTTCAACGTCACGGATGCCTTCGCGGTCACCGGCGGCGGCCGCTTCAACGTGGCGCGGATCTCGCTGGAGGACCAGCTCGGGACCGATCTGAACGGCAATCATACCTTCACGCGCTTCAATCCGGTGATCGGCGGCACCTACAAGATCACCCCGGGGCTGACCGCCTATGCAGGCTATTCCGAAGCCAACCGTGTGCCGACGCCGCTCGAGCTCGGCTGCTCCGATCCAGCCCGTCCCTGTTTGCTCGCGGCGTTTCTGGTCTCCGATCCGCCGCTCAAGCAGGTCGTGTCCAAGACCGTGGAAGCCGGCCTGCGCGGCACCAGGGAGCTGAACATCGGCACCCTCGGCTGGAAGGTCGGCGGCTTTCGCGCCACCAATTACGACGACATCGTCGCGGTCCCCGTCGTCGGGCGAACCGGCTTCGGCTATTTCTCCAATGTCGGCCGCACCAGGCGGCAGGGCCTCGAGGCCGAAATCAACATCAAATCGCCCACGCTTCAGTTCCAGGCGAGCTACGCCTTCGTCGACGCGCGCTTCCTCGATCCGCTCGAACTCGGCTCGGAAAGCCCGTTTGCCGATCCGGCCACCGACACCATCCAGGTCAGGCCCGGCAACCAGATCCCCGCGATCCCGCGCCACCGCGTCAAGGTCGGCATCGATTATGCCGTGACCGACGTCTGGAAGGTCGGCGGCAACGCGCTGTTCGTCTCCAGCCAATATCTGGTCGGCGATGAGTCGAACCAGTACACCAAGCTGCCGTCCTATACGGTGTTCAATCTCCACACCTCTTATCAGGTGACGAAGAACATCCAGCTCTATGGCAAGATCGACAACATCTTCGACAAGCGCTATGCGACCTACGGCCAGTTCTTCGATCGCGACGCCTTGCCCAACTTCACCAACGGCGGCAACGACTTCACCGATCCGCGCTCTCTCAGCCCGGCGAGGCCGCGCGCGTTCTATGCGGGGATGCGGGTGACGTTCTAGCTGCTTTGGGAGTGCCGGCGTCCTCTTGATTGGCCGTCCAGGACACACGCCTGCGCCAACCGTCGCTTTCACTCCACCTTCATTCTCTCGAGCGGTGCGGCCGCGACGCTCGTCTGCTCCCGGACTTTGGCCACACTTGCGCGGTGGCGTCGCTGCACCAGATACTGATCGCCGAGCACCCCGGCCAGGATCACCGTTCCCATCACCGCGAAATTGAGCGAGCTCGGAATGCCCAGCAGGTTGACCAGATTCTGTAGCATCTGGAGCAGCACGGTGCCGAGCACGACGCCGATGATCGAGCCTTCGCCGCCGCGCAAGGAGCAGCCGCCGAGCACAGCGGCGGCGATGGCGTAGAGCTCGTAGAACGAGCCATGCACCGCCGGCGAAATCGAGCGGGTGTACATCGCGATCAGGATTGCTGAAAATGCGGTCAGACCGCCGCAGATGACATAGGCCGAGATGATCACGCGGTTGGAGCGAATGCCGGAGTAGCGTGCCGCTTCCTCGTTCTTGCCGACGGCATAGAGATAGCGGCCGAACACGGAGCGGTGAAGCATCACCCAGGCGATGACGGCCACCACGGCAAGGGCCACCACGCTGTGCGGCAGCGGAAAGCCGAGCACGTTGGTGCGGCCAGCGGCCAGCCATTCCAGCATCGGAAAGCTTGCACCAAAGCCGAAGCCCGCGGTCGCGTCCTCGGTGTAATAACGAGCCGCGCCGCGATAGATCAGGAGGCCGCACAGCGTCACCACGAAAGGCTGGATCCGCATCCTGGTCACCAGCGTGCCGTGAACCAGACCGATCACGAGCCCAGCCGCAACGATCATGGCGATGGCCGCGAGCCAGTTGACGTCGTGATTGACGATGAGGTCGATGAACAGGACGCCGAGGAGCGCGATCACGGAACCGACCGACAGCTCGATTCCGCCGATAATGATGACGACGGCTTCCGCGATGGAGAAGATGCCGAACAGCCCGACCTGGTTGGCGGTATTGGAAAGATTGCCAACGAAAAGGAATCTCGGATTGATGAGGGCGACGACGGTCCCGACCACAAGGATCAGAACCAGAAGGCTCACGTCTTTCTTGCTCAAGGTCCCTCCGCCTCAATTGTGTGGCCGACGGCAAGCTGCAGCACATTGTGCTCGCTGAACCGGCTGCGATCAAGGAAGCCAGAGATTGCGCCTTCATGCATGACCGCGATCCGGTCGCTGACCCCGATCACCTCCTCCATGTCGCTGGAGATCATCAGGATCGCAACGCCGGCGTCGGTCAGGCGGCGCAGCATGTCGTAGATTTCCTGTTTGGCTCCGACGTCGACCCCACGCGTCGGCTCGTCGAAAATCAGGACCTTCGGCCGCATCGACAGCCATTTGGCGAGTACGACCTTCTGCTGATTGCCTCCCGACAGAGAGCCGACGGTGGTCTCGACGTCGGGCGTGCGGATCTTGAGACGCTCCCGCTGGCGCATTGCATTCTCGTTCTCGCGCGCCGTGTCCACCAGCCAGAAGCGCGTATAGGATGCCAGATCGGGCAGCGAGATGTTTTCGGCGATCGAGACGTCGAGCAGCAGGCCCGCGCCCTTGCGGTCCTCCGGAACGAGATAGATGCCTTGCTCGATCGCGGCCCGCGGGCTTGCGATACGAATTGGCTCGCCGTCCAGTCTTATCGCGCCGCCACGCAATCGATCGATGCCGAAAACCGCGCGCGCGAGTTCCGTGCGACCGGATCCGACGAGGCCGGCAAGTCCGAGGATCTCGCCGCGGCGGACCGACAGGCTCACGGCGCGCTCGGGATAGGTGTCGGTGACGGCATCGACGATCTGGAGCACGCTGTCGCCAGGCGGCGCGGCGGGGCGAACGTAGAGCGATTTCAGGTCGCGGCCGATCATCAGGCGGATCATCGCCGCCGGCGAGAGCTCCGCGCGCGTCAGCGCGCCGACCACGCGCCCATCACACAGCACGACCGCGCGGTCGGCGCACTGCATCACCTCGTTGAGCCGGTGTGTGATGAAGATGATGCTGACCCCGTGGGCTTTCAGGCCGGCGACGATCCGCATCAAGCGGTCCGTCTCGGTCAGCGTCAGGCTCGAGGTCGGCTCGTCCATGATGACGAGACGAGCATCGAGCGAGAGCGCCTTCATGATCTCGACGAGCTGGCGCTGCGCCAGCGACAATTCGGCGAGCGGTGCATCGGCCGCGAAATCGCAGCCCAGCCGATCGAGCAGCGGAGCGAGGTCGGCATACATCCGTTTGCGGTCGATCAGCCGCAAGGGCCCGCCATGCACGGGCTCGCGGCCGATGAAGACGTTGCCGGCGACGTCGAGATTGTCGAACAGGTTCAGTTCCTGATGGACGAACGCGATGCCGGCCTTGATCGCATCCGCCACGGTGAGCGAGCTTCGCGCGGCGCCGTCGACACGGATGACGCCGCCGCTCGGCTCCACGACCCCGCCAAGCACGCGCATCAGCGTCGACTTGCCGGCGCCGTTCTCGCCGATCAGCGCAATGACCTCGCCGGGCGACACCTCCAAACTGACGTGGTCGAGAGCGACCACGCCTGGATAGCTTTTGCTGATGTCAACCAGCTCGAGAAACGGTTCTGACATGGCGGGCTGCGGGGCGGGCAGCGGGGATACCTCCTATTTCTTCAGCATCTGCTTCATCGAGGCCATGAAGTCGTCGACATTCGCCTTTTCGATGACCTTGCCGGGCACGATGATGATGCTGTTGGCCGGGATGCCGGACTTGTCGCCGCCGATGTAGCTCGCCATCAGCTTCATGCCCTGATAGCCCCATTCGAACGGCTGCTGCACCACCGTGCCGACGATGCTGCCTTCCTTGACGCCGCCGAGCGTGATCGGATCCTCGTCAAAGCCGATGATCTTGATCTTGTTGAGCTTGCCGGCTTCCTTGAGCACCTCGTAGATGCGCGGTGTATTGTAGGAGTAGAAGCCGACGAGGCAGCTCACATCGGGCATGGCTGCGAGGATGTCCTCGACGTTGCGCTTGGCGCGGGTCTGGTCGATCTCGTCGCCGCGGACGTCGACAAGCTCGACCTTCGAGCCTTTGATCGTTTCCTTGACGCCTTCGATGCGCTCGCGCGCATTGTCGGCGCCGGGCAGGCCGACGAAGCCGACGCATTTGCCGCCGTCCGGCAGCGCCTTGACCATCAGCTTTCCTGCCTCCTTGCCGAGGTCGGTGTTGGAGGAGCCGATATAGGCCACGCGCTTGGATTGCGGCGCGTCGCTGTCGGTGGTGAACAGCACCGTCTGGGACGCAACCTTGTTGAGGTGTTCGGTCTGGTTCTTCGGATCGACCGCGCTGACCATGATGCCGGCGGCGCCGGCGGCGACGAGGTCGTCCATCACGCGCTGCTGCACGGCGGCGGCTGCCTGTTCCGGATATTTGAACTGGAGCTCGTAGTTGGGCAGCTCGCCCTGCGCCTTCTTCAACCCGGCCTCGGCGATCTTCCAGAAGTCGGATGCGCCATTCACAACGAAGGCCAGAACCTTCTTGTCCGCCGCATCGGCCGAGCCGGCACCCGCTGCTATCGCGAAGGCAATAGATACACCTGCAACCAAGAGACGCTGCATATCATCCTCCCCTAAGGCGGTCGGCCCTTGATGAAGGCCAACTCTGCTTGAGCCCAGATTGGGCGCATGCCTCACCCCCGGCTGCAGGGCGATCAGCCGCCACCCGCATCGTTGCGGCAGAGGCGGGCTAGTGACCCGGCCGGCGAGGTGAAATGAGGCGCGTACCTCAAACGGTAGCAGAAGCACGCAGGGCGTGCAATCGGAAGACTTAACCGATCAGAAACCATTGCAAATGATCCGAAAATTTTAACGAAACTCTCCGGCTGTCTCTGCGTCGGTTCGCCGGGAGGGCCGTCTGATGACAGAGCACCAGTTGCGAGAGCAGGAATTCCGGATTGCGCGTTATCGGCGTTTGGAGCGGGAAGTGACTGATCCGCTTGCCGCATGTCTGCTTCACGACATCGTCGAGGAGCTTGAAGCCGAGCTGCGCAAGCAGCGTCCGGAATGGCACGGGCCGCGCGATTAACGCTTTCTTAGCGCTAATCATGCGGATGATCGCAAGGGAATGCCAGGGGACACTGCTCCCATGCTGAAGGACGGGACATATGCGGCGTGGTACAAGACGCCGCTCGACCAGGGGACCGGGATCGTCCATGTCGCGGACGGACAGATCTGGGGCCGCGACAGCCTGATGACCTATCACGGCTCGTGTCAGGTCGATGGAGATCGCTTCACCGCAACAGTGTCGACCAAGCGTCATACCGACGGACGGGTAACGGTGTTCGGCATCGACGACGAGCTCACTTTGGATATCGAGGGAAACTGCCCCGGCAAGATCGCGACTTACACCGCGACGGCACAGCAAGTGCCGGGAATGGTTCTCCAGGGAACGCTCATCCTCACCGAACAGCCGCCGCCGGCACATGAACCGGCCGAGCCGCGCCCGGCATTCAACCCCGACAAGCTGCCAAAGTTGCCGAAACGCCCGCGCTGACCAGGGAAGCCAGCGCGTCGGCTGGCCCGCATCCATATGTCGCGCCCAGGCCGCGCGATTCCGCATCCGGCCTTCCCCGAAGCTTGCTTCTCAAACCGCCCTGAACTCGCCATTGTGCGCCCGCAACAGCTCGGAAAAGCGGAGAAGCATCAATGTCGGACAAGGTCTCGCGTCGCCGGTTCGCGAAAATCGCGGGGCTGTCCGCAGCCGGCTTGACCGGTCCGCTCGACGCGGCGAAGGCAAGGCCTGCGTCGCCGACACGCAATGGAAGCGGCTTTCCGGCGGGCTTCGTCTGGGGCACGGCGACCTCGTCCTACCAGGTCGAGGGCGCTGTCAACGAGGACGGGCGAGGAGCCTCGATCTGGGACAAGTTCGTGCGCATCCCCGGCAAGATCGAGGACAGCACCAATGGCGACCGCGCCAATGAGCATTATCACCGCTACAAGGAGGACATCGCGCTGATCAAGGCGCTCGGCTGCAAGGCCTACCGCTTCTCGGTGGCCTGGCCGCGGCTGTTTCCGGACGGCGACGGCAAGCCCAACCCGAAGGGGCTCGACTTCTACAACCGGCTCATTGACGAGCTCCTGAAGAACGGCATCGAACCGTGGCTGACACTCTACCATTGGGACCTGCCGCAATCGCTCGAGGATCGCTTCGGCGGCTGGCGCTCGACGGAGACCTGCAAGATCTTCGGCGACTACGCCGCCTATGTCGCCAAGCATCTGACTGACCGCGTCAAGAACGTGTTCACGCTGAACGAGAGCGGCCGCTTCGTCTATTTCGGCTACGGCATCGGCATCGACGCGCCGGGCCTGACGCTGCCGCAAGCCGACGTCAACCAGATCAGGCACAACAGCGCGCTGGCGCATGGGCTCGCGGTGCAGGCGGTGCGCGCCCATGGCCGGCGCGGCACCAAAGTGGGGCCGGCCGAGAACATCGATGCCTGCATTCCCGCGATCGATACGCCGGAGAATGTTCGTGCCGCAGAGATCGCGCTGCGCGAATTGAATGCCGGCTACCTCAATGTCATCATGACGGGCCGCTATACCGACGCGTTCCTGAAATTCGCTGGCGCCAACGCGCCGAAATTCACCGATGCGGAGCTGAAGATCATCTCCTCGCCGGTCGATTTCCTCGGCCTCAACATCTACGCGCCGCAGCACTACGTGGTGGCCTCCGATCAGGGCGCGGGATTCATGCCGCTGCCGATCCCGAAATCGTTCCCGCACATGAATTCGGACTGGCTGCGCGTCGGTCCCGAGACCCTCTATTGGGTACCGAAGCTGGCGGCAAAGATCTGGAAGACGGATGCGATCTATATCAGCGAGAACGGCGCCTCCGGCGACGACGTCGTGACGCCGGACGGCAAGGTCTACGACACCGACCGCATCATGTATTTGCGCAATTATCTCGCCCAGCTCCAGCGCGCCACCAATGAGGGCGTGCCGGTGCGCGGCTATTTCCTCTGGAGCCTGATGGACAATTTCGAGTGGGTGTATGGGCTGAACAAGCGTTTCGGGCTGTACCACGTCAATTTCGACACGCAGGTGCGTACGCCGAAACTCAGCGCGAGTTTTTACCGCAACGTGATCGCGAACAACGCGGCGGGGGTGTAGCAGCTCTTGTTGCATCCAGAGGGCCGTCATGCCCGGGCTTGTCCCGGGCAACCACGTTCTTCGTGCCGCGTAGCAAGGATGGCCGGGACAAGCCCGGCCATGACGGTGTGGAGGCTCTTGTGCGCTATCCGCGCAGCGGAAAATGCGGGTGAGGGAGCGCAAATACCGCGCATTGACTCTCCTCGCCCCCTTATTCAGAACCGTCCTCAACACTCACAACAAGAGGACACGCTCATGACTGACGCGCTGATCATCGATGCCTGCCGGACCCCGCGCGGCGTCGGCAAGGCCGGCAAGGGAGCGCTGTCGGGCATTCATCCGCAGCAGCTCGGCGCAACCGTGCTACGCGCACTCGCAAGCCGCACCGGCATCAATACGGCCGACGTCGACGACATCGTCTGGGGCTGCAGCGCGCAGGTCGCAACGCAAGGCGGTGATCTCGGCCGCATGTCGGCGCTCGATGCCGGCTATGACGTGCGCGCCAGCGCCGTGACGCTGGATCGCTTCTGCGGAAGCGGCATCACCAGCGTCAACATGGCGGCAAGCTCGATCATGGCGGGCGCGGAAGACCTCGTCATCGCCGGCGGCTGCGAGATGATGTCGATGGAGGGACGCCGCGGCTCGGGTCCGATGATGATGGACAACGGCAATCTGCGCCTGCGGGCAAAGCATCCGCAGTCGCATCAGGGCGTCTGCGCGGATGCGATCGCGACGCTGGAAGGCATCACGCGGCGGGACGTCGACGCGCTCGGGCTGGAGAGCCAGAAGCGCGCGGCGCATGCGATTGCGAACGGGCACTTCACGAAGAGCCTCGTGCCCGTCCACCGCGAGGACGGCAGCCTCGCGCTCGACCACGAGGAGTATCCGCGGCCGCAGACCACGATGGAAGGCCTCAGCAGCCTGAAGCCGGCCTTCCCCGCCGTCGCCGACTACGCGCTCGACGACAAGGGCACGACCTATCGCGGCCTGATCCTGCAGCAGTACCCGGATCTCGAGATCGACTTCGTGCATCACGCCGGCAACTCGTCCGGCGTCGTCGACGGCGCCGCCGCGATCCTGTTGGCCTCGCCCGCTTACGCCAAAGCGCATGGCCTCAAAGCCCGCGCCCGTGTCGTCGCGATGGCGAATATGGGGGACTCGCCGACCCTGATGCTGAACGCGCCGGTGCCGGCGACGCGCAAGGTGCTGGCGAAGGCGGGCCTCACCATCGACGACATCGACCTGTTCGAGATCAACGAGGCCTTTGCGGTGGTGGCGGAAAAATACATCCGCGACCTCGAGCTCGATCGCGCCAAGGTCAACGTCAATGGCGGCTCGATCGCACTCGGCCATCCCATCGGCGCCACCGGCTCGATCCTGATCGGCACCGTGCTCGACGAGCTCGAACGGCGCGATCTCAAGCGTGGTCTCGTCACCATGTGCGCCGCCGGCGGCATGGCGCCCGCCGTCATCATCGAGCGCGTCTAGCCTTATTTTCTAGGGTGAAACGCACGGCTCCTCTCACAAAGAGGCTCCACGTCGCTTGTCGAAAGCGGCGAATCAGTTCTAGCAAGATGGCGTGCGGGCCTTTGAAACAAGGCAAAATCCGCTGCCCGAGGCTCCTCCCGCTCCGGAAGTAGCTAAAATGCAGGGTTTTTTGTCACAGAGGGCCAAAAAAGCCCGTAAAACCCCGACAAAACTGTGCAGAAGGCTATAGGCCTTGGCCGGTTGGTCTAATATGCAACCGCCAACGAATCAGAGGAGACACGATGGCAACCCAAATGTCCAAATCGCAGTTGATCGAAAAGATTGCGACCGCCACCGAGCTTTCCAAGCGCGACGTCAAGAGCGTCATGGAGACGCTGACCGACGTCGGTCACAAGGAGCTCAAGAAGAACGGCCTGTTCCTGGTGCCGGGCTTCGCCAAGTTCGTGGTCATCAAGAAGCCGGCGACCAAGGCACGCAAGGGCACCAACCCGTTCACGGGCGAAGAGATGATGTTCAAGGCCAAGCCGGCCCGGAAGATCGTCCGCGCCCGCCCGGTCAAGGCCGCCAAGGACGCCGTGGGCTAACGACGCAAAGGCCCCCTTGGGTAGGGGGCCTTTTGGTTGGGGCAGTCGCGAGGGCCTGAGACGGAGGGCTCAACCCTTGCGGCGCTTCACCCGGATTGGAATGGGTTGAAGCTGCGGCCCGAGCGCCGCCAGCGCATCGCGAACCCGGTCGATGGCACGATCGAGCAAATGGCGCAGCCGCTGCGCCTTCCGCACTTCCTTCGCTTTCTCCAGCAGTTTCTTCATCGCATTCACTCCGCCGCTTCGACCTTCGCGTCGACTTTTGCCTCGACCGGTTCGAGCGCCGCGGCGATGGCTTCGTCGACGCGCTCCAGCCAGATGAATTCGAGGTTGTCCCGCGCGCTCTGCGGGATGTCGTCATAGTCCCGCTTGTTGCGCGCCGGCAGCATCACCCGCTTCAGTCCGGCGGCCGCGGCTGCGACCACCTTCTCCTTGATGCCGCCGACCGGCAGCACCAGGCCGCGCAGCGAGATCTCGCCGGTCATCGCGGTGTCGCTCCTCACCGTGCGGTTGGTGAGCAGCGACGTCAGCGCCGTGAACATCGCTACCCCCGCGCTCGGCCCGTCCTTCGGAGTTGCTCCCGCAGGGACGTGGACGTGGATGTCGCTCTTCTCGAACAGAAGCGGATCGATGCCGAGCTGCGTGGCTTTGCCCTTCACCAGCGTCATCGCGGCCTGCACGCTCTCGCGCATGACGTCGCCGAGCTGGCCGGTCAGGATCATCCCGCCCTTGCCGGCCACCCGTGATGCCTCGATGAACAGGATGTCGCCGCCGACAGGCGTCCAGGCAAGGCCGGTGGCGACGCCCGGAATGCTGGTGCGCTGTGCGATCTCGCCTTCGAAGCGCGGCTGGCCGAGCACAATGGCGATGTCCTTCGGCGTCACCACGACCTTCGCGGCCGTGCCCTCGGCGACCTGCACCGCGGCATGCCGGAACAGCTTGCCGATCTCGCGCTCGAGGTTACGCACGCCGGCCTCGCGGGTGTAGCCCTTGACCACCAGCTTCAGCGCCTCCGGCTCGATCTCGGCCTGCTCGGGCGTCAGACCATTGGCCTCGAGCTGCCGCCGTACCAGATAGCGGCGCGCGATCTCCAGCTTCTCGTCCTCGGTGTAGCCGGCGAGGCTGATCAGCTCCATGCGGTCCAGGAGCGGACCCGGAATTTGGTCCAGCATGTTGGCGGTCGCGATGAACACCACGCGCGACAGGTCGAAGGGCACGCCGAGGTAATTGTCCCGGAACGTCCCGTTCTGCTCGGGGTCGAGCACCTCCAGCATGGCAGCCGAGGGATCGCCCTGCACGCCACGGCCCATCTTGTCGATCTCGTCCAGCATCATGACGCAGTTGCGGCTGCCTGCCTTTTTGATGCCCTGGATGATGTTGCCCGGCAGCGCGCCGATATAGGTGCGCCGGTGGCCGCGGATCTCGGCTTCGTCGTGCACGCCCCCTAAGCTGACGCGCACGAAGGGACGGTCCATCGCGCGTGCGATGGATTGGCCGAGCGAGGTCTTGCCGACGCCGGGCGGGCCGACGAAGCACAGGATCGGGGCCTTGCCCTGTGGCGCCAGCTTACGGACCGCCAGATATTCGATGATCCGGCTCTTGATCTTCTCCAGGCCGAAATGATCGGCATCCAGGATGGCTCGCGCCTCCTTGATGTCGATCGGCTTCTCCGGGGGCAGCGCCCAGGGCAGCTCGATCAGCCAGTCGAGATAGGTGCGGACCATGCCGGCTTCGCCGGCGGCCTCGGGCATGCGTTCGTAGCGGCGCAGCTCCTTCTTGGCGTGCGCGTCCGCCTCGGGCGGCATGTTGGCCTTGGCAATGGCGGCAGTCAGTTCGGCGACCTCGGCCGCCTTGCCGTCGCCTTCGCCGAGCTGGCGCTGGATGGTCGCCATCTGCTCGCGCAGGATCGCCTCGCGCTGCCGCTCGTCGAAGGAGGCCTTGGTCTTCTGGCCGATTTCATTGCTGATGCGCAGCACCTCGAGCCGCTCGGCCAGATGCTTCGACACCTTCTCGACGCGCAAGGCGAGGTCGATGGTCTCCAGCACCTCCTGCTTGTCCTGCGGCTTGATGTCCATGAACGAGGTTGCGAGGTCCGCCAGCGCGCCGGGCGCGCTGATGCCCTGGAACATCGCGGCCAGCTCGGGCGGCGCCTGCGGCAGCAGCTCGATCGCCTCGATGGCCTGGCGCTGCAAATTCAGCGCGCGCGCCTCGATCTCGGGCGAGGTCGTGGTCGGCTCCGGGATCTGCTGGATCCGCGCCGCCGGGAACGGCGTCCCCGGCAGCAAGTCGAGGATACGCGCGCGCTGCACGCCCTGGCAGACGATGTGGTGGGTGCCGTCCGGTGCGGTGATGTAGCGCACGATGTTGGCGATGGTCGCGACCCGGTAGAGATCGTCCGGGCCGGGCTCCTCGGTCTCGGGGCTGCGCTGCAGGACGATACCAACCGGCCGCTGCTCGCGCAGCGCCTGCTGTGCGGCGGCGATCGACTTCGCCCGGCCGATCGTGATCGGCGCGATGGCGCCGGGAAACAGCACCATCTCACGCACGGGGATGATGATCAGCGCGTCGTCGGGGATCTTCACGTCGTTATTGGTCTGTTCGTTGTTCATCTGTTCGGTGGCCATGATCGACCTCAGGATTTGGCAAGGCGCAGCGCGACGCAGCCGTCCATCACGAAGCGGCTGATGGCGTAGCGGCCGAGAGGCAATGCGATGCGGCGCTCAAAACGCCCCTGCGGCAGCTCGAGCCGGTGGATGCGGGCCTTGCGGAGCTCCGGCGGAAGGGTGCGCTGACCGGAGATGACGAGAGCGCCGTCATGGATCACCGTCTCGACATTGTCCGGATTGACGCCGGGAAGCGCCACCAGGATCAAGAGCTCATGCTCGGTCTCGAGCACGTCGATCGGCGGCTCCCAGCAGGCTTCCTGGCGGCCGAACTGCTGGCGCAGCCGTTCGGCGCGGGTCAGCGAGTCCAGGGCTTCGGACAGCATCCAGTCGAGGGGATTTTTCGGTTGCATGATGGAGGCTCGGCGGTGGGAAAGGCTGCATATGGGGCTGGTTCCGGGGAATGCCAGCCCGGCGGCGCGCACGTGCCATGCAGATCGTGCGATCCGAAAAGCAAACGCCGCGGCATGGGCCCAAAAAAGCAAACGCCGCGGCATAGCCGCGGCGTTCTGTCATGGAGCGGGCACGGCATCAGGCCGCGGCGCGGTAGTCTTCCTCCGCTTCGAGGTTGATCACGGACGTCGCGAGCTCGGTCAGCGCATGATCGGTCGCCTCTTCCTCGTCCAGCGTCGCCTGCAGCAGACTTGCTGCGTCCTGCATGCCGAGCTCCTCGGCCCAGGTGCGCAAGGTGCCGTAGCGGGAGATCTCGTAGTGCTCGACCGACTGGGCGGCCGCGACCAGTCCCGCATCGAGCGCCGGCGCGCCCTTGAACTCCTTCATGATCTCGGCGCCCTCATCGGCAATGCCGTTGATAGCCTCGCAGGGCTTGCCGCGTGCAGGCTTGCCCAGCATCTTGAAGATCTGGTCCAGCCGCTTGACCTGGCCCTGGGTCTCGCGCAGGTGCTTGTTGAAGGCGGCGGCCAGCTCTTTCGACTGCGCTGCCTTCGCCATCTTCGGCAAGGTCTTGATGATCTTGTTCTCGGCGAAATAGATGTCCTTCAGCGTCGCCAGAAACAGGTCGCTGAGCATCTTCGGCGCCTGACGTGGCCGCCGCGCCGCGGTCTTCTTGGTCGCGCGCTTCTTGGTTCGTTTGGCCATAGGTCCTCCTCTTGAGGTGACACGGGAAGGCCTCGCCCTCCTCAATCCTCAGGCGATCAAAGCCGCCTGGAGAACGAAAGTTCCAAACCGCAACGCGCGCGCGGCGGTCGCTCAGGTCGGACGCTTGTAGGGATCTTCCTGGCGCTGTCGCGCCTCGGTGTTGCGATCGAGCTGCGCCCGCTCGCTGCGCCTGAGGTGGCCGGCCTTCATCACCCCGTAAACGAGGACGCCGCCGAGCACGAACGCGCCGATGAACCAGAGCCAGAGCAGGTTGGTCGAAAGCTGGCCAAGGAGCATTCCGATTCCACTGTCGCTCATTGTCGTCTCCACTGATTGCAAAGCGGTGGCGCTAGGCTAAGTCTGCCCGGAAGCCATCGTTCCAGCCTCCGAGGACCACGCCGGCACATGCTCGACTTCGCCCTGTGCGTCGCCTCGGCTCACCTGATCGTGCGCACCCTCGGCGCATCGGAAATGCGGTGCTCCCACGCGTCCTCCGCATGCTGTTCGCCGCCCATTCCGTGCAGTTCGTGATCAACGGGATTGCGGCCGTCCGGACCAGCCTGTCACAGGGGCTGCGATATCAGGTGAATCCATTGATTTTGGGCCGCTTTTGCTTGCGCTGGCATGTTGCTTTGACGTACTTCCGGTCTAACAAGACCATCGTCAGGAAATCGGGATGTCGATGACTGCAGACGAGCTCGCCAAGAGACAGGCCATCATCGACGCATGCCGGCGCATGAACGCGCTCGGCATCAACCAGGGCACCTCGGGCAATGTCTCCGTCCGGCATGCGGACGGGCTTTTGGTGACGCCGACCAGCGTGCCCTATGAGGCCATGACGCCGGACCAGATCGTCTTCATGACCATGGACGGCGCACACGCGCCCGATCAGAGGCCGTCGAGCGAATGGCGGTTTCATCGCGACATCCTGAAGTCGCGGCCCGACGTCAATGCCGTCGTGCACGCCCATCCGACCTATTGCACCATCCTGGCGATCATGGGCATGGAGATCCCGCCGGTGCATTACATGATCGCGGCGGCCGGCGGCGACAGCATCCGCTGCGCGCCCTATGCGACGTTCGGAACCGCAGAGCTGTCCGACCATGCAGTGCGGGCGCTGGAGGGGCGGCTTGCCTGCCTGCTCGACCATCACGGCATGATCGCGATCGGCAAGACGTTGGACAAGGCGATGTGGCTGGCGGTCGAGGTCGAGGCGCTGGCCCGGCAATATCACGGCTGCCTCCAGATCGGACAACCGCCGCTGCTCCCGAGCGACGAGATCGAGCGGGTCCGCCAGCGCATGGCCGGCTACGGCCTGTCGGAAGAGTAGGGCGGGGCAGAAGGTGTTCGTGCGGATCAGGCATCTCGTCGATCGGAAGGGAACGAACCGGACCATGGTTCGGCTTCGCGCCCTGTTGCGCAGTAACGAATTCTACCTGATCCCGCTGGCGCTGGTGATCGGCACGCTGGCCGGGGCGGTGGTGACGCTGATGGCCGAGATCGCGCAGATCGCGCATGTGGTGATCTATGGCATTCCTATCGACGTGCGCCTCTCGTCCAATGCCTATGTGAGTCCCTGGGCGGCGCTGATCGCGCCCGCGCTCGGCGGGCTGGCGCTCGGCATCATGGAATGGTCGCGGCGGCGCATGAAGATTTCGAACGCGGTCGACCCGATCGAGGCGAACGCGCTGCGCGGCGGCAATCTGTCGATGCGGGACAGCGTGGTGGTGTCGAGCCAGACGCTGATCTCCAACGGCTGCGGCGCCTCGGTCGGCCTCGAGGCTGGCTATACCCAGATCGGCTCGGGGATCGCCTCGCTGTTCGGCAAGTTCTTCAATCTGCGCCGCAACGATCTGCGCCTGATGGTCGGTTGCGGCGCTGCCGCGGCGATCGCGGCGGCGTTCGGCGCGCCGATCACCGGCGCCTTCTATGCCTGCGAGCTGATCGTCGGCGTCTATTCGGTCGGCAGCGCGGCTCCGATCCTGGCAGCCTCGCTCGCGGGCGCCTTGACGGCGCAATGGCTCGGTGGCGCGCCCTATTCGCTGGAGATACCGAAAGTCAGCGCTGTCGGCGTCGAGCAATATCTGGCACTGATCGGGCTCGCGCTCATCACCAGCGGCGTCGGCATCGCCGTGATGCGCTCCTCGCCGACGTTCGAGCGCCTGTTCGCCTGGCTGCCGGTCTGGCTGCGGCCGGTGTTTGGTGGCCTCATCGTCGGCGGTTTCGCCATCGTCACGCCGCAGGTGCTGGCGGCCGGCCACGGCGCCATGGTGCTCGATCTGTTTCACGAGATGGCGATCGGCACGATCGCGCTGATCATCGCCTTGAAGGTGACGGCCTGCCTGATCTCACTCGCCTCGGGCTTCCGCGGCGGCCTGTTCTTCGCCTCGCTGTTCGTCGGCAGCCTGATCGGCAAGTTCTTCGCCGAGCTGCTGGAGCTGATCAGCCCGAATTTCGTGATCGATCCGCTGGTCGCGATGCTGACGGGAATGGCGACGCTCGGCGTCGCCATCGTCGGCGGTCCTCTCACCATGTCGTTCCTGGTGCTGGAGATGACCCGCAATGTCGACGTCACCGCCGTGGTGCTCGCCGGCTGCATCGTCACCTCGATCTGCGTCCGCTTCATGTTCGGCCACTCCTTCTCGACCTGGCGCCTGCATCTGCGCGGCGAGACCATCCGCAGCGCCAACGACGTCGGCTGGCTGCGCAATCTCACCGTCGAGCGGCTGATGCGCTCCGACGTCGGCAAGGTGCCCTCGACCACGACGATCGCCGCCGCACGCCGTGAGTTCGCCCTGGGCTCGCGGCCGGGAATCGTCATCGTCAACAATGCCGACGAATATGTCGGCCTCGTCCTGCTGCCCGATTTGTTCTCCAGCGACCTCGACACCATCGCCGACGACATTCAGGTGATCGAGCTCGCCCGCCTGATCGACATCGTGCTGATCCCGGAAATGAACGTGAAGTCGGCGATGGCGGTGTTCGACGAGGCCGAGGCCGAAATGCTGGCGGTGGTCGACTCCACCGACAGCCGCAAGGTGGTCGGCTTCCTCACCGAAAATTTCGTCCGCCGCCGCTATGTCGAGGAAATCGACAAGGCGACGCGCGGGGTGTTGGGGGCGCTGTCGTAAAGTGAAGCGGGACGGCGGGTTCAATCCCCCGCCGTCCGCGCCGGTCATCGGCCTGATTGGGATGGGGACGCGACGAGCAGTGTCACGATGCGCCGAACCATCGGCAGCACCACGAGCAGCGTTGGAAAGGCGACCAGCCAGGACAGCGCCCAGGCGCCCGGCCACGTCGCGAGGAACGCCGGCGTTGCCCCTAAGCTCCGAAGCGTCGAAATGACCGACACCACGGCCGTCATGAGGATGGACAGCACGAATGGCATCACGATCGGCGCATAGCGCGCCGGCAGTTTGCGAACCGCAATCATCTGATTTCTCTCGGGGAAAAGGACGCGTCGGTCACGTTGAACCCTGCAAATGGCATCGATCCCGACGGCGTCGGTTGATGCGTTGGTTCACGTAAAACGCTTACGGCGACCGAAAAACGGCGCGGCTGTTCATTATCCGCTCAGGTTCGGTGGTTCAAGCTGCGATTTGGTCGTTCGGTTTACAATCGTTCAAAGCGTGGCAGTTTGCCGCGAACATGAAACCATCTCAATGGTTTGCGCATTAAAGACGGTTTGCATATCTCTTCGTTGGGCAAGAACTTAGGCAAGAACATAGGAAGGTCAAAATGACTGTTGGACCCATGATTTCTGCAGCCGGCCGCAACATGGTGCTGGCCGCGTTCACAAGCCTGGCATTGGTCGCAACCTCGATATCGCCCTCGGCTGCGGCGTCGGCGGGGCCGGCTGAGCCGATATCCGCAAAGCCTGTCACGGCCGGGCAGGGCTCCTCCGACGTCACCGATTTCAGCGCACACCGCCGCCGCTACTACCGGCGCGGGCCGAATGCCGCCGGCCTCGCTTTCATGGGCCTTGCGGCGGGTGTGATCGGTGGCGCGATCGCCGAGAGCCGGCGCCGCGACTATTACGAGAACCGCTATTATTACGGCTCGCGTCCTTACTACGGCGGTCCCGGCTATTACGGCGGTCAGGGCTACTACGGCGGCGGCAGTCCGTTCTATTACGATCCGGGCTACTAGCGCCGGCCATAGGTCGTTTTCGACGCTGCCTGGATTGGGTTGGACGAAAGAGGGGCGGTGCTTTGTGCCGCCCTTTTTGCTGCGTCGGTACTCCTGTAGCCCGGATGGAGCGATAGCGTAATCCGGGGCCGCTCGCCCGGCATCTCGCGCTGTCCCGGACTACCCTGCGCTCCATCCGGGCTACGGGATCGTGCCTGTGTCGCCTCGCTGTCAACTCGCCTGCGCAAAAATATTCCACTTTACCGAAATTCGGTTTTGTCGTATGTGTCGGCCATCCCGGCTCATCCAAGAGGGGCGATCTCGAGGTCGTCTTGATCGCGAGCCGGGCTTGCGGTGGACGCGGCAGCGTCGGCACGAGATGGTAGCGGGCAGGGCGGGTAGTCCCTGTGAGCCCGAGGCTTCGTGCAGACGAGCGGCGCTGTCAGGTTCGTCTCGCCTGTAAGTTTCCGGCTTCGTCGACAGGGCTGGAAAGACTGCGGGCGATAGGGCGGGCCGTGCGTACGGCAAAACCGTGTGGTCCTGGCCGTCGTTGCCACGGTCAAGCCGGATCGAAGATGCGCGCGAGCCCAACCGGGTGGACGGCATCGTCAATTCGAACGGCGAGGGAGGCCAAAGGAAAGTTCGGCTCCCGGGAGAGCACGGCATAAGCCGTCCGACCATCGCGCAGGGAAGGCCGAGTGATCGGCACCACCTGTATGCTGCTGTGCGGTTCTTCCTGCGTGTGCATTTCGCGCAGCGGACCGCGGGTGCGAGCTGGCACCCGGCCTTCCCTGCGCCCTCTTGGCTCAAGAGGGTGGAGTGACCAAGCAAAGCTCGGGTGAATCAAGCCGCGAGAGCGAGAAGGCATGTCTGCGTGTCACAAGCTCAAATATCGTAGGGTGGGCAAAGGCGCTCTTGCGCCGTGCCCACGATCTCTCTCGGCCGCAAAAGATACGTGGGCACGCTTCCGCCGTCGCTCTTCGAGCTATGGCGGACAAGTCGCTTTGCCCACCCTCCGGCACTGCACGTCGGAATGTGCATTTGAACTCCGTCATTGCGAGCGCAGCGACTTGTCCGCCGAAGCCTTGGCGAAGGCGGAAGCAATCCAGAATCCCTCCGCGGAAGGACTCTGGATTGCTTCGTCGCAAGGGCTCCTCGCAATGACGGCTGAGAGAGCGCAGCGCCATACTCCGCCCTCGTGCCCCGGACGCAGCGCAGCGCCCCGGCGATGCGAAGCATCGTCCGGTGCGTCGCGGCTTGTCCGGGACACGCGCGTCCCGGCCGGCGTCTCCCAAAATTGTGCGATGCGGATCGTTTACCAATCCCAGGAGGACGCAATTTCCATCTCGCGGTTTGCTTACGGGTGTAGTACTTTCGTCTCAAGCGGGCCCGGTTAACGGGCGGCAGGGGGAGGCTGATGAGGCGTGCGGGGCTGTTTGGCGTACCGCGGGTACGGCCATGGTCGTGGCAGGCGTTTCTGCTCGGATGCGTCGGTGTCGCAGTGTCGGCCATGCTTCAGGGCATCTGCGTCGTGCTCGGCGCAAAACTCTATTTTGCAGCGTTCCTGCCCAGCCTGTTCGTGCTCGGCCTGATAGCGGGCGCGCCGGCAGCGGGATTCGCCGCGCTGTTCACCATTCCGCTGGTGTGGTGGGCGTTCATTCCGCCCTTTTTCGAGTTCAGCCCCCTCTCCAGCGCGAATACCGATTCCATCAATTTGTTCTGCCTGCTCGCCGTGCTGCTGATCGGCCTCGCCGATCTCTGCCGCGAGACGATGCGGATCATCAGTCGCGGCGAGCTGAAGCCCCCAGGCGAGAGCGCGGCAACGAATCCGCAATAAATCGCTCTCGAAATCGCTCTTGCACGACGTCACGCGTTGCCTGCGCGCAACAGTCCGGCAACCATCCGCGCGCTTGCCGGGCGCCGCTAACTTTTCGAAAAAGATTTGGCCGCAGTTTCTCCCGCGGGAATGACGAGGGAGTTTTCGGACATGAACGGCCAAATCAATGGTCAGGCCATCCTGGAGAACGTGCGACGCTATCGCGGCATCGCATCGCTCTATCGCCAGACCGCTGCATTCCGCCCGGGCCAGAGCTGGTCGCTGCTGGAGCAGGCGCGGGATTGGGAAGCGCGGGCGCTGTCGGAGCTGGAAGCCTATTTCGCCTTGCGCGCGGACCACGCGGCTCCACTCGCGGCCTGATCGTTAACCATCGCTCACGATATGATCGTGAGATCGGGCGCGGGCACCACGAATTGTCCGCCCCAGGCGCGAATTTCCGACAGCTGGACGATGATTTCGTCTCTCAGATTCCAGGGCAGGATGAAGACGTAATCGGGTCTGCCCGCGATCAGGGCGGCGGGATCGCGGATCGGCAGATGCGTTCCCGGCAGCAGCAGGCCCTGCTTGTGCGGATTGCGGTCCACGGTGAACGCAATCAGCTCGCGCGTGACGCTGCAATAATTGAGCAGCGTGTTGCCTTTCGCGGGTGCGCCATAGGCCAGCACCGTCTTGCCCGCGCGCCGCGCCGCGACGAGGAAGTCGCGGATCGTCTCGCGCTTGGCCGCCACCTTCGCCTGAAAATCACGGTAGGTCGCGGGCTGGCCGAGCCCCGCGACAGCCTCGCGCTGACGCAATCTCTCGAGTGCAAGCGAGGCGCCGTGAGATGCCGCTTCGCTGCAGACATGCAGGCGCAGCGAGCCGCCATGGGTCGGCAATTCCTCGACGTCGAAGACGCGCAAGGCATGCGCGCGAAACACCGTCTCGAGGGTCGCGAGCGAGAAGTACGACAGATGCTCGTGATAGATCGTGTCGAACTGGATGCCTTCGATCAGATGCAACAGATGCGGAAGCTCCAGCGTCGCGCGTCCGGTCTCGGGCAGCAGAATGCGCAGGCCCGCGACGAAATCGTTGATGTCAGGGACGTGCGGCAGCACGTTGTTGGCGACAATCAGCGCGGGCCTGTGGCCTTCGGCGCGGAGCGCAGTCGCGACATCGCGGCCGAAATAGCAGGTCCGGGTCGGGATGCCCTTGGCGATGGCGGCTGCCGCCGGACCGCTGGCCGGCTCGATGCCGAGCGCGGGGATGCCGGCGCGCTGAAAATACTGCAGCAGATAGCCGTCATTGCTGGCGATCTCGATCACCTCGGACGCTGCACCGAGCTTGGCGCGGGCGATCATGTCTGCGGCATAGCTCTCCGCATGACGCAGCCAGCTCTCGGAATAGGACGAATAGTAGAGATACTGGCCGAAAATGTTCGCCGCAGGCTCGAATTGCGGCAACTGGACCAGCCCGCAGGTACCGCACGCGCGGGCATGCAGCGGATAGGTCGGCTCGGTCGCGTCAACCCGCTCCGGCGGCACAAAGGAATTCGCCAGAGGCGACGGGCCGAGATCGACGAAGGTCTCGTCGAGCTCCCGCGCGCAAAAGCGGCAGCGATGCCTGTCCATGAATGGGTCGTCCCGTTGTGCCGTCGTGCCGCGGCTGTTAGTGAATTCTCACAAGCCACGGAAATTCCGACAACGTTGCCCATGATGCAACGGAAAAGGCGTGTGAGTGAACGGATGTTCGCAACAGCGGCGTCGCGGCGCGGAGGCCCGGCATGAAGTTCACGGCATTGGCTCTGCCGGGCGTGGTCGAAATCGGCATCGAGCCGGAGCTTGATGCGCGCGGATTCTTCGCCCGGCTGTTCGACACTGAGGCGTTCGCGGCGCAGGGCCTGCCGACGCATTTCGCGCAAGCCAGCCTGTCCCGCAACGAACGCGCCGGCACCCTGCGCGGCCTGCATCATCAGGCCAGCCGGCCGGAGGCCAAGCTGGTGCGCTGCGTTGCCGGCCGCGCCTTCGACGTGATCGTCGATTTGCGCCGATCGCTGCCGAGCTATGGACAATGGTGCTCGGTCGAGCTCTCCGCCAACAGGCACAATGCCGTGTTCATCCCCGCCGGATGCGCGCACGGCTTCCAGACGCTCGCGGGTGGCACCGAGCTGATGTATTGCATCGACGTGCCCTATGACGCGCAAGGCGCTTCCGGCATTCGCTGGGACGATCCCTCGCTCGCGATCCCCTGGCCGCTGCCTGATCCGATCCTGTCCGCGCGCGACCGCGCGCTGCCGTATCTTCCATGAAACGGGTGCTGGTCACAGGCGCGTCCGGATTCCTCGGCCATGCGCTGTTGCCCGCGCTGGTCGCTCGCGGCTTCGAGGTCCATGGCATCGCGCGCTCGGCTCAATCGGCGACGTCAGGCGTGACGTGGCACGCGGCCGATCTCCTCACCGAAGCCGGCCGCAGGCAGGCGCTGTCCGCAGCGCGCCCGACGCACCTGATTCATCTCGCCTGGGAAGCCCGGCCGGGCCGCTATCGCGAGGATCCCGTCAATCGGCTCTGGGCGGAGGCCAGCATCGATCTACTCACGCGCGCGAGGGCTGGCGGCACCGGCCGGATCCTCGGCATCGGAAGCTGCCTCGAATACGGATCGCAGAGCGGCCCATGTGAGGAACGCACCAGCCCATGCCGTCCCACCACACTGTACGGACAAGCCAAGCTCGCTACGGCAGAGGCCTATATCGCGGCAGGCGCCAGCTGGGGCCGCGTGTTCGTTCCGTTCGGCCCGCACGAGCCCGAGGCGCGTCTCATCCCCTCTCTGATCCGCAGCCTGCGCGCGCGACAGAACTTCGACTGTTCACACGGTGGGCAGCTGCGCGATTTCGTCTATGTCGACGACCTCGCGCAGATGATCGCCGCCGTGCTCGACAGCGAGCTCTCCGGCGTCGTCAATCTCGCCAGCGGCGACGTGCGTAGCCTGCGCAGCGTGGTCGAGCATGTCGCGGGTCTGCTCAAAGCACGCCACCTGGTCAGGTTCGGCGCGATCGCCGCCACGGGCGTCGACGCCGAGACGATCCTCGCCGCTGACGTCCGCCGCCTCCGTGAGCTGACCGCAGGCATGCCAGTCATCGGATTCGAGGAGGGCGCCGCCCGCGGCCTTGCGTGGTGGATCGAGCGTCTGTCGGGGAGGGTGTGAGATGCAGTCCCCCCGTGGCAATTACGGAGTTGTCTCGCCGCCCGCCTGTGCTAGCAACGAGCCCGTCGGAATCTCCTTCACGCCGGCCGGGGCAAGCGATGACCACGTTCAACCGCATCTTCACGACCGAGCGTCTGCTCCAGATCATCCTGATCCTGGCGGCGACCATCGCCATGAAGCTGATGAGCTGAGCGCGGGCGGATCATCGTCCGCCGAGTTCGGGCACGTCGGGCAGATAGTTCGAGCCTTCCGACCCCAGAAAATCGAACATCGCCTGCGCCGGTGGCAGCAGCACCTTGTCGCTGCGGCGGATCACGTACCATTGCCGCACGATCGGCAGGCCCGCGACGTCGAGCACGATGAGCCGGCCTTCGGTGAGTTCATGCGCCACCGTGTGGGCCGAGATGAAGGCGATGCCGAGCCCGGCGATCACAGCCTGCTTGATGGTCTCGTTGCTGCTCATCTCCATGCCGATGATCGGCTCGAGATCGGACCTCTGGAACATGCCCTCCATCAGCGTCCTTGTGCCCGAGCCGGGCTCGCGGGTGAGGAAGGTCTCGTGCACGAGATCGGTCAGGTTGAGGCCGGAATCCTTCTCCAGCCAGTGCCCCTTGCGCGCGACGATGATGTGCGGATTGCGCCCGAGCTGACGGACGTCGACGGTGACGTCGGCCGGTGGCCGACCCATCACCGCGAAATCGAGGTCGTAGCCGTGCATGGCCTCGCGGATCTCCTCGCGATTGCCGATGGTCAGCTTGATCTCGATCTTGGGATAGCGCTTGGAGAACGCCGCGATCGCGTGCGGCACGAAATATTTGGCGGTCGAGACCGCGCCGAGATGCACGGTGCCGCCGGTCCGCCCCGCGAGCAGGTCGAGTGCGCCCTGGCAGTCCATGATGGCGGCTTCGACCCGTTCGGCCAGCGCCAGCACCTCCTTGCCGGCCTCCGTCAGCAACATCCCATCGCCGGTCCGCTGCACCAGCGGCAGGCCGGCGAGGTCCTGAAGCTGCCGGAGCTGCTGGGTCACCGCGGGCTGGGTCAGGCCGAGATGGCCGGACGCCGCCGTCACGCTGCCCTTGGCCGAGAGCGCCGCGAGCGAGCGCAGCTGCCGGATCGTCAGATGCCGGAGCTGGGCCGCCGCATGGCCGGGGCCATTATAAGAAAATTCTTTGAGGCTCATTATGAATAGAAATTTTCCTTATTAAGCCGCCCCTGTCAATCTCCTGATGCCGGGACTGACCGCACCGACCTCCAGCGGGGAGGGAAACAGGATGCGGCGCCGGCCAAGGGGATGGACGCAGATGACCGGGCAACTCAGGCTGGACGACCACCTTCAACGGTATTCAGAGACCGCGCCCCATGCGCTCGCCGTGGCGGACGCCGTCGATGCCATCGCGGCGGCGGCCATTGAGATCGCCGATCTCATCGCCAGCGGCGATCTCGCCGACGCCTCCGGCCTGACGACCGGGCGCAACAGCGACGGCGACCTGCAGCGCGATCTCGACGTGCAGGCGGATGCGATCCTGCGCCGTTGCCTCAGCAAGCTGCCGATCGCGGCGCTCGCCTCGGAAGAGATGCGCGAGCCCCAGATCGGCGACCGCGACGGCCGCATCTGCGTCGCGATCGATCCGCTCGACGGCTCCTCCAACATCGACATCAACATGACGGTCGGCACGATCTTCTCGATCCTGCCCGCCCCGGACGATCTCGGGCTCGCCTTTCATCAGCGCGGTTCGGCGCAGCTTGCGGCGGGCTTCGTCACCTACGGGCCGCAGACCTCGCTGGTGCTGACGCTCGGCGAAGGCGTCGACATCTTCACGCTCGACCGCAAGGCGGGCTGCTTCCGTCTCGCGCGCAGCGGCGCGCAGATCGCCGAGGCTTGCGAGGAGTTCGCGATCAACGCGTCGAACCGCCGGCACTGGGATTCGCCGGTGCGCGCCTTCATCGACGAATGCCTCGCCGGCGTCGAAGGGCCCGCCAACCACGATTTCAACATGCGCTGGATCGGCTCGCTGGTCGCCGAGGCCTATCGCATCCTCACCCGCGGCGGCGTCTTCCTCTACCCTTCCGACGCGCGTCCCGGCTACGGCGACGGCCGTCTGCGCCTGACCTACGAAGCGCACCCGATGGCCATGATCATCGAGCAGGCCGGCGGCTCCGCCACCACGGGGCGCGAACGCATCCTCGACCTCTCGGCGCTGAGCCTGCATCAGCGCGTGCCGCTGATCATGGGCTCGAGCAACGAGGTGCGGCGCGTCGAGGAGCTGCATTGCGATCCGCTGCTGGTTGCCAGCGTCTCGGCGCCGCTGTTCGCGCGGCGTGGATTCTTCCGGCTCTGAGCGAGGCGTCCCATGTCCAGGAAGCATCCGATCATCTCCATCACCGGCTCCTCCGGCGCCGGCACCACCTCGGTCAAGAAGACGTTCGAGCAGATCTTCTTCCGCGAGAAGGTCAACGCCGCCTATATCGAAGGTGACGCCTTCCATCGCTACGATCGCGCCGAGATGCGGGCGCAGATGGCGAAGGAGGCCGATCGCGGCAACAAGCATTTCAGCCATTTCAGCCCCGAGACCAACCTGTTCGAGGAGCTCGAGCGCGCGTTCCGCGACTATGGCGAGACCGGCACGGCGGTGACGCGGCACTATGTCCACGACGCCGAGGAATCGGCGCTGCACGGCGCTGCGCCCGGCACCTTCACCGATTGGGAGAAGCTGCCGGAGAACTCGGACCTATTGTTCTACGAGGGCCTGCACGGCGCAGTGGTCACCGACAAGGTCAACGTCGCGCGCTATGCCGACCTCAAGATCGGCGTCGTGCCGGTCATCAATCTCGAATGGATCCAGAAGCTGCACCGCGATCGCAGCGCGCGCGGCTATTCGACCGAGGCGGTCACCGACACCATCCTGCGGCGCATGCCGGATTACATCCACTACATCTGCCCGCAATTCACCGAGACCGACATCAACTTCCAGCGCGTGCCGACGGTCGATACCTCCAATCCGTTCATCGCCCGCTGGATCCCGACGCCGGACGAATCGATGGTGGTGATCCGCTTCAAGAATCCGCGGGGCATCGACTTCCCCTATCTGCTCTCGATGCTGCCGCAGAGCTGGATGTCCCGCGCCAACTCGATCGTCTGCCCCGGCGCCAAGCTCGATCTGGCGATGCAGCTGATCCTGACGCCGCTGATCATGCAGCTGATCGAGCGCAAGCGCAGCCTGAAGTGAACAGGGAGAGACAAAGATGAACATCTCCGTCCACGCCGAAGCCGACCTCAATGCGGTCACGCACAATGATCTTGCCAACGCCGTCCGCTTCCTCGCGGTCGATGCCATCGAGACCTCGCAGTCGGGCCATCCCGGCCTGCCCATGGGCGTGGCCGATGTCGCGACCGTGCTGTTCTCGCGCTTCCTGAAATTCGACTCGGCGCAGCCGAACTGGCCCGACCGCGACCGCTTCGTGCTGTCGGCAGGCCACGGCTCGATGCTGCTCTACGCGCTGCTGCATCTCACCGGCGGCGACGTCAGCCTCGACGACATCAAGGCCTTCAGGCAATGGGGCTCGAAGACGCCGGGGCATCCGGAGTACGGTCATACGCCGGGCGTGGAGACCACGACGGGGCCGCTGGGGCAGGGCATCGCGACCGCAGTCGGCATGGCGCTCGCCGAGCGCATGGCCAATGCGCGGCACGGCGACGGGCTGGTCGATCACTTCACCTATGTCATCGCAGGCGACGGCTGCCTGATGGAAGGTCTCAGCCAGGAAGCGATCTCGCTCGCGGGCCATCTCGGGCTCGGCCGCCTGATCGTGCTGTTCGACGACAATGGAATCTCCATTGACGGGCCGACCTCGCTGGCAACAACCGATGACCAGCTCGCGCGCTTCGCCGCCTCCGGCTGGTCGGTGCGCAGCATCGATGGACACGATCCCGAAGCGATCGCGCAGGCGATCGCAGAAGAGCGGGAAACCGCAAAACCGTCGCTGATCGCCTGCCGCACCATCATCGGATACGGCGCGCCCGATAGACAGGGCACCGAGAAGGCGCATGGTGCGCCGCTCGGGACCGAGCAGACCGCGGCGGCGCGTCGGACGCTGGGCTGGGATTATCAGCCCTTCGTGGTGCCTGTCACGATCCTGAAGGCATGGCGAATGATCGGGCAGCGCGGGCAGGTGGATCGGCTCGCCTGGCTCGATCGCTACGAAGGCGCAACGCCCGAGCAGCGCGACATGTTCGTGGAAGGCAAGGCGGTTGCCCTGCCGGGTGCCTATGCGCTGGCCGCCGCGAAATTGCGCGAACGCTTCGCATCCGAGCGTCCGAAACTCGCGACGCGGCAGGCGTCGCAACAGGTGCTCGACGGCATCGCCGGGACGATTGCGGGCCTCGTCGGCGGCTCCGCGGACCTGACGCATTCGAATCTCACGTACGCCAAGGCGCAAGTCCCCGTCAAGCGCGGGGCGTTCGCCGGCGACTACATCCATTACGGCATTCGCGAGCACGGCATGGCTGCCGCGATGAACGGCCTCGCGCTGCATGGCGGCTTCATCCCCTATGGCGGCACGTTCCTCGCCTTCTCCGACTACAGCCGGCCCGCGATCCGCCTTGCGGCCCTGATGCGGCTGCGCGTCATCCACGTGATGACTCACGACTCCATCGGCCTCGGCGAGGATGGCCCGACGCACCAGCCGGTCGAGCATCTCGCTTCGATGCGCGTCATTCCGAACCTTTTGGTGTTCCGTCCCGCCGACGCGGTGGAGACGCTCGAAGCCTGGGACTGCGCGCTCAATTCCGAAGACCGTCCGTCCGTGCTGTGCCTGTCGCGTCAGGCGCTGCCGACCTTCCGTAGCGATGCGCGCGGCAGAAACCGTGTCGCACGTGGCGCCTATCTCGTCGTCTCGCCGGACGGCGGCCGTGACGTGACATTGATGGCAACCGGCTCGGAAGTCTCGATTGCGCTGGAGGCCGCTCGCCTGCTCGGGGCCGAGCACATCCGCGCCGCCGTGGTGTCCGCGCCTTGCTTCGCGCTGTTCGAAGAGCAGCCGGACGATTACCGCGCCACCGTGCTCGGCACCGCGCCGCGCGTCGGTGTCGAGGCGGCTGTGCAGGGCGACTGGGCGCGCTGGATCGGCAATGAGGGTGAATTCGTCGGTATGCGCGGCTTCGGCGCCTCGGCGCCGGCGCCCGTGCTCTACCGCGAATTCGGCATCACGCCGCAGAGCATTGCGGACGCCGCCCGCCGGGCGATCGCGCGCAAGAGACAATAAGGAGGACTTCTCGTGGCCCGTATCACCCTTCGCCAACTGCTCGACCACGCTGCCAGCCACGGCTACGCGGTGCCGGCGTTCAACATCAACAACATGGAGCAGGGCATTGCGATCATGCAGGCGGCCGCCGAGGTCGATGCGCCCGTGATCATGCAGGCCTCGCGCGGCGCGCGCAGCTATGCCGGTGATATCATGCTCTCGCACATGATCGACGCGCTGGAGCGGACCTATCCGGACATCCCGCTCTGCATGCACCAGGACCATGGCAATGACGAAGCGACCTGCGCCTCCGCCATCGCCCACGGCTTCACGTCCGTCATGATGGACGGCTCGCTCAAGGCCGATGCCAAGACAGCGGCTGATTACGACTACAACGTCGCGATCACCCGACGCGTCGTCGATCTCGCGCACTGGGTCGGCGCCTCAGTCGAAGGCGAGCTCGGCGTGCTTGGCTCGCTCGAACACGGCGGCGGCGAGCAGGAGGATGGCCACGGCGTCCAGGGCAAGGTCAGCCACGACCAGCTTTTGACCGATCCCGACCAGGCGGTCGACTTCGTTCGCGCCACCAAGGTCGATGCGCTTGCCATCGCGATGGGCACCTCGCACGGCGCTTACAAGTTCAGCCGCAAGCCTGATGGCGACATCCTGGCGATGCGGGTGGTCGAGGAGATCCACCGCCGCCTGCCGAACACGCATCTGGTGATGCACGGTTCCTCCTCGGTGCCGCAGCCGCTGCAGGACATGTTCAACCAGTTCGGCGGCGAGATGCCGCAGACCTGGGGCGTACCGGTCGAGGAGATCGTTCGCGGCATCAAGAGCGGCGTGCGCAAGGTCAATATCGACACCGACTGTCGGCTGGCGATGACCGCGGTGTTCCGCAAGGTCGCGGCGCAAGCGCGCTCCGAGTTCGATCCGCGAAAGTTCCTCAAGCCCGCGATGGATGCAATGCGCGAGCTTTGCCGCGAGCGCTTCGAGCAGTTCGGCACCGCAGGCCACGCCAGCAAGATCAAGGTCATTCCCTTGAGCGAGATGGCGCGACGCTATCGCGCCGGCGAACTCGATCCACGCATCGACGCCCGCGAATCCGTGGCAGCCTAGTCAATCAGAAGAGCAGAGAAAACAGCAGGAGAGAGACATGAACGCACATGCAGGCACGGTCCGCGGCAAAGAGCGCTATCGCTCCGGCGTGATGGAATACAAGCGCATGGGCTATTGGGAGCCCGACTACACGCCAAAGGACACCGACGTCATCGCGCTGTTTCGCGTCACGCCGCAGGAAGGCGTCGACCCCATCGAGGCGTCGGCCGCCGTCGCCGGTGAATCCTCGACCGCGACCTGGACCGTGGTGTGGACCGACCGCCTTACCGCCGCGGAGAAATATCGCGCAAAATGCTACCGCGTCGATCCGGTGCCGGGCACGCCGGGCTCGTACTTCGCTTACATCGCCTATGACCTCGACCTGTTCGAGCCGGGCTCGATCGCAAACCTCTCGGCCTCGATCATCGGCAACGTGTTCGGCTTCAAGCCGCTGAAGGCGCTGCGGCTCGAAGACATGCGATTCCCCGTCGCCTATGTGAAGACCTTTCAGGGACCGGCGACCGGCATCGTGGTCGAGCGCGAGCGGCTGGACAAGTTCGGCCGGCCGCTGCTGGGCGCGACGGTAAAGCCGAAGCTCGGGCTTTCGGGGCGCAACTATGGCCGCGTCGTCTACGAGGCGCTGAAGGGCGGGCTCGACTTCACCAAGGATGACGAGAACATCAACTCGCAGCCCTTCATGCACTGGCGCGATCGTTTCCTGTACTGCATGGAAGCGGTGAACCGCGCGCAGGCCGCCTCGGGTGAAGTGAAGGGCACCTACCTGAACGTCACCGCGGGCACGATGGAGGACATGTACGAGCGCGCGGAGTTCGCCAAGGAGCTCGGGTCGTGCATCGTCATGATCGACCTCGTGATCGGTTACACCGCGATCCAGTCGATGGCCAAATGGGCGCGGCGCAACGACATGATCCTGCATCTGCACCGCGCCGGCCACTCGACCTATACGCGGCAGAAGAGCCATGGCGTGTCGTTCCGCGTCATCGCGAAGTGGATGCGGCTCGCCGGTGTCGATCACATCCATGCCGGCACGGTGGTCGGCAAGCTCGAAGGCGATCCCAACACCACCCGCGGCTACTACGACGTTTGCCGCGAGGACTTCAATCCGACCAAGCTCGAGCACGGCCTGTTCTTCGACCAGTCCTGGGCGAGCCTCAACAAGATGATGCCGGTCGCATCGGGCGGCATTCATGCCGGCCAGATGCACCAGTTGCTGGATCTGCTGGGTGAGGATGTCGTGCTGCAATTCGGCGGCGGCACCATCGGCCACCCCATGGGCATTGCGGCCGGCGCGATCGCCAACCGCGTGGCGCTGGAAGCGATGATCCTCGCTCGCAACGAGGGCCGCGATTACGTCCACGAGGGCCCGGAGATCCTGGCCAGGGCGGCCGAGACCTGCACGCCGCTGAAGGCGGCGCTCGAGGTCTGGAAGGACGTCACCTTCAACTATCAATCCACCGACACGCCGGACTTCGTGCCGACCGCGCTCGAAACCGTTTGAGGAGAATTGACATGAAGCTGACTCAAGGCTGCTTCTCGTTCCTGCCCGATCTCACCGACGATCAGATCACCAAGCAGGTGCAGTATTGCCTGACCAAAGGCTGGGCGGTGAACATCGAGTTCACCGACGATCCCCATCCCCGCAATACCTATTGGGAGATGTGGGGCCTGCCGATGTTCGATCTCCAGGATGCCGCCGGCGTGATGATGGAGCTCGCGGAGTGCCGCAGGGTATATGGCGACCGTTACATCCGCATCAGCGGCTTCGATTCCAGCCATGGCTGGGAATCGGTGCGGATCTCCTTCCTCGTCAACCGGCCGCCGCAAGAGGCGGAGTTCGAGCTGGTGCGGCAGGAAGTCGGCGGCCGCGCCATCCGTTACACCACCGTGCGCCGACAGGTCGCGCACGCGTCAACTTAAGTCATCCGCTTCCGCGCGGAGCTCTCCCTGCTCCGCATCCTTGGCGGACCACTGCTTCGCCGCTCCCCCGCGGCGAAGCTCTTTTCTTCGAGGGTAGCTATGCTGGATGTTCCCCACACAACCACGACTGAGCCCAGCGAGACCAGTTTCGATCTGCGCAAGGAAGCTGAAGCGGCTGGGATCACCGACACGCTGCAGCAGCTCGAGCAGGAGCTGGTCGGATTGAAGCCGGTGAAGAACCGCGTGCGCCAGATCGCCTCGCTGCTGCTGATCGAACGTATCAGGCAGCGCGCGGGCCTGGCCTCCGCACCGCCGACGCTGCACATGTCGTTCACCGGAAATCCCGGCACCGGCAAGACCACGGTGGCGCTGCGCATGGCGAAGATCCTGCATGGCCTCGGCTTCGTGCGGCGCGGGCAGGTCATCTCGGTGACGCGCGACGATCTCGTCGGCCAATATATCGGCCACACCGCGCCGAAGACCAAGGAGATCCTGAAGAAGGCGATGGGCGGCGTGCTGTTCATCGACGAGGCCTACTATCTCCACCGGCCCGACAACGAGCGCGACTACGGCCAGGAGGCGATCGAGATCCTGCTCCAGGTGATGGAGAACCAGCGCGAAGACCTGGTCGTGATCCTCGCCGGCTATGGCGAGCGGATGACGAAATTCTTCGCCTCCAATCCCGGCTTCCGTTCGCGCATCGCGCATCACATCGAATTTCCGGACTATGCCGAAGCCGAGCTGCTCGTCATCGCCGAGCTGATGCTGAAGGAGCGCGGCTATCGCTTCTCGGCGGCGGCGCGCCAGGCGTTCGAGAAATACATCGCGCTGCGCCGGACGCAGCCGTTCTTCTCCAACGCGCGCTCGATCCGCAACGCCGTCGACCGCATCCGGTTGCGGCAGGCCGATCGCCTGATGTCCGATCTCGACCGCATGCTCGATGTCGCCGACCTCGAAACCATCGATCCCATGGATGTCCTGGCGAGCCGCGTCTTCAGCGGCGGCGCTGATGCGGGGAGTGCAAAGCCATGACCAGAGAGATCATCATCGCTCCCTCTATCCTGGCGGCGGATTTCGCCCGCCTCGGCGAGGAGATCGCGGCCATCGACACGGCCGGCGCCGACTGGATCCATTGCGACATCATGGACGGACACTTCGTGCCGAATATCAGCTTTGGCGCCGATGTCATCAAGGCGATCCGACCGATGACGAAGAAGATCTTCGACGTGCATCTGATGATCGCGCCCGTCGATCCTTATCTCGAAGCGTTCGCGAAGGCCGGAGCTGATATCATCACGGTGCACGCCGAAGCCGGCCCGCATCTCGACCGCTCGCTGCAGGCGATCCGCGGCCTCGGCAAGAAGGCCGGTGTCAGCCTGTGCCCATCAACGCCCGAGAGCGCGATCGCCTATGTGCTCGATCGCGTCGATCTCGTGCTGGTGATGACGGTCAATCCGGGATTTGGCGGTCAGTCCTTCCTCGAATCCCAGCTCGAGAAGATCGAGCGGATCAAAACCATGATCGGCGACCGGCCGATCCGGCTCGAGGTCGACGGTGGTGTCACGCGCGACAATGCCGCCGCGGTGGCGGCAGCGGGCGCCGATACGCTGGTGGCTGGTTCAGCTGTGTTTCGCGGCAAGAGCGTTGCCGAATATGCCGCAAATATCCAGGCCATTCGCACCGCGGCCGACACGGGCTGGGTTCCGAAGCGGCAAGATAATGCTGTGCATCCGATGCGCCTCGGCGAAGGCGCGCGCACCCGGTAGATTACGGGGCGGCCTCACCAAGCGATTGCGCCGAGATGTCGATGGCTTCGGGGAGTCGCATTATCTCCCGGAGTAATACGGAGAAATTGGCACGAGTCGGCAATACCTTCATGCCGGGGTAACCAACGGTGTCGAAGTACGCACGCGATTAACGGCGACGCAATGCGCTGTCTCACAATCTGTGGTTCAAGGACTGCAGAGAGCCGTGGGATGCAGATTCAATATCGTCACTGGAATGCGGAGCGGACGCCCTGCGCTCTACGCCTAGGCCCTGGATCCGGAGGCGGAATTTCTAGCGTTAGTCGACAGCCGTTTGGAACTTTGGCCCAGACATATATTTCCTAACAACGAGCGGAGGCCAGGCACGAGGACGGGCGCAGCAAATCTTTTGCACAACCGCCATCGGCCTGACGCAAATCGGGGCAATAAGCTTTGCCAATGCGAGGGAGGTCTCATGGAGAACGTACGTCGCTACCGGGCGCTGGCGTCCCTGTGTCGTCAGCAGGCGGCCTACCGGCCGCTCCAGAACTGGGAACTCCTCGGCCAGGCCGAGCATTTCGAATATCTCGCCGAGGTCGAGCTCAAGGCGCATTTCGATGCGTGCAATGTGCAACATGACGAGGGCGCCGCAGCGCCCGCGACCTGGGAGACCCCGGTCGCGGCGTAACGGTGCCTGTTAGTCTCAATGCGACATCAGCGTCGGGACCGTCATGGCTTCCAGCATGGCGCGGGTGACGCCGCCGAGAACACGTTCCTGCAATCGCGAATGGCCGTAGCCGCCCATCACCAGGAGATCGAGCCCCTCGTCGGCCGCCAGCGACAGGATGGTCGGCTGGATGTCGGCGCGCGTCGCCGACAACCCGACCGTGCGGGTCGACAGTCCGTGCCGGCCCAGATGTCTTGCCAGATTGGTCGCTGAAGCTTCGTCCGAGACCGCATTGTCCTCGTTGATGGTGATGATCACGATCTCATCGGCGCGCGCCAGGAACGGTGCGGCGTCGCGCACGGCGCGGGCCGCGACGCGGCTACCGTCCCAGCAGATGCCGATCCGCCCGGCCTTGAACGCGCCATGGAAGGTGTAGGGCAGGAACAACACCGGGCCGCCGGCCTGGAACAGGATCTCGCCCGGCACGTCGTTGTCGAACGTGCCGTGCGCAGGCTCGGGCTGAAGCACGACGCTGAGGTCGTGCAGCCGCGCCATCTCGCCGAGCGAGCCGGCTGCATCCACCGGGATCGCGTCGAGCGCGCGGCAGGCGTAGGAGATGCCGGCGTTCGCCGCTTCGATTTCGAACACGGACAGCGCGGCCTCGGCTCGCTCCACGGCGCGCTCGCGCTCCAGTTCGAACACGGCGGCGACCGCAGCGCCGCCCTCCATCAGGTAAGCTGCGCTCGTCGCGACATAGCCGATCGCGACCGCGTCGAGATGAGCGTTGAACTGGGCCGCGAGCGAAATCGAGCCGTCGATCGCCGAACGCATGGGGCGTTCGGTCGGGATATGGACGAGAATGTCTTTGTACATGGGGCGCCTCCGATAAGGATCATTCGGTGGGCAGTTTTTCACTGCCCGAGAGACCCGCGTTGAGCTGCATCAAATGCGGCGGGACGATCTCCGCCCGCTCGCATGTTCTTTGCCAAGATTTAATGGGACGGACGGGACACCGTAAGGTGACGATGTCCATGTTGGCTGCAAGGCGACAGCTTCCAACATGGACATTTCGACATGAACGATCGCGTCAATTCCGATACCACGACATCCCGCAAGATCTTGAGGCCGCGCCGGCTCGCGCTGCTCGGCACCGTGGCCGCGCTCGGCGTGGCCGTGCTGGCGGCTTCTCCCGGCTCGTCGCCGTTCGGTCCGAACCCCTTCATTGCGCCGGCCCAGGCCGCGGAATCCACCGCGACCCCGCCGGGCTTCGGTGACCTCGTCAGCAAGGTCAAGCCTGCCGTCATCTCGGTGCGGGTCAGGATCGACCAGGACAACGGCAAGAGCGCCATGCTGCAACAGAACCGGATGGACTCTGACGAGGATTCCCCGTTCGATCAGTTCTCGCGGCAGTTCGGCTTCCGCTTCCCGGGCGGCCCGAACGGCATGCCGCGCCAGCGCCATCAGATGATCACGGGCGAAGGCTCCGGCTTCTTCATCTCCGCCGACGGCTATGCCGTGACCAACAACCACGTCGTCGACCACGCCACGTCGGTGCAGGTGACGATGGACGACGGCACCAGCTACACCGCGAAGGTCGTCGGCACCGATCCCAAGACCGATCTCGCGCTGATCAAGGTCGACGGCAAGAAGGACTTTCCGTTCGTCAAATTCTCCGACCAGAAGCCGCGCATCGGCGACTGGGTGGTCGCGGTCGGCAATCCCTTCGGGCTCGGCGGCACCGTGACCGCCGGCATCGTCTCGGCCAGCGGCCGCGACATCGGCAACGGTCCCTATGACGATTTCATCCAGATCGACGCGCCGATCAACAAGGGCAATTCCGGCGGCCCGGCGTTCGACATGAATGGCAACGTGATCGGCGTGAACACTGCGATCTTCTCGCCCTCCGGCGGCTCGGTCGGCATCGGCTTCGACATTCCGGCCTCGACCGCAAAACTCGTCGTCGCGCAGCTGAAGGACAAGGGCGCGGTCACCCGTGGCTGGCTCGGCGTACAGGTGCAACCGGTGACGTCAGAGATTGCCGACAGCCTCGGCCTGAAGGAGGCGCGCGGCGCCATCGTCGACAGTCCGCAGGACGGCAGCCCGGCGGCCAAGGCGGGCATCGCGGCGGGTGACGTCATCACCGCCGTCAACGGCACCGCGATCAAGGACTCCCGCGACCTCGCCCGCACCATCGCCACCCTGGCCCCGGGCAGCTCGGTGAAGCTCGACGTCTTCCACAACGGCGGCACCAAGACGCTGACGCTCGCCCTCGGCGAGCTGCCGAACGAGCGGCAGGCCAAAGCAAATGGCGATGCTGACGAGGGCAGGGGGCAGCCGAGCGCGGGCGCACCGCGTCTTGGGCTCGGCCTGGCTCCGGCCGGTGACGTCCAGGGCGCCGGCCAGAAGGGTGTTGTCGTCACAGAGGTCGATCCGCAAGGACCGGCAGCGCAGCGCGGCATCCAGACCGGCGACGTCATCCTCAATGTCGGCGGCAAGGCCGTCGCCAATGTCGGCGACGTCCGCGCGGAGCTGGCGCAGGCCAAATCGTCGGGCAAGCGCAGCGTGCTGCTGCAGGTCAGAAGTGCGGAGGCGACGAGGTTCGTGGCGGTGCCACTCGCCTGAGGCGAACATCGTCAGTCAAAATCTAAAAAGGCGGCCCTCGGGGCCGCCTTTTCCGTTTGCCTTCAGAATTTGGAGAGAGCCATCGATAACATTCTCGTTAACGGCAGGGACGATGACCCGGTTCGTCCGAAAAAGCCGTGTTCGCTCATCACAGTTCCGACTTGCTCGAGGTCTGCCGCGGCAATGTCGCCGCTGAAACCGGGTTGCAAGCGTGGAACTTCGAACCCGCGGTTCGTCTTGTGGAACTGGCCGGTGGTTCGGATTGATCGGTGCCGACATGGATCGATTGAAGCTCTCGCTGAGAGGTGCGCTGCTCGCGGCGCCGTTCGTGCTTTGGGGCGGAAACGCGCTTGGTCGCGATGATGGCCGCTACGCGGACTCACCGCTCAAGCCCTGGTTCGACAGCCTGCGCAGCCACCTCGGTCCGTGCTGCTCGGACGCCGATGGTTTTGCCGTCGCCGATCCCGACTGGGAGTCGCACAACGGGCATTATCGCGTGCGTCTCGAGGGGGAATGGATCGACGTGCCTGATGAAGCCGTCATCACCGAGCCGAACCGCGCCGGCCGCACCATGGTGTGGCCGGTGAAGACCGCGTTCGGGGTCTCGATCCGCTGCTTCATGCCGGGCAGCATGATCTGAGACAGGTCAGTCTCAACGCTTGCTGGATTTGCGCTTCGACGATGTCTTGGTTGTCTTCTTGGTCGTCCTCTTCTTGGACGCCTTCTTCGAGGCCTTCTTCGGGACCTTCTTGCCCTTCTTGCGCGCCTTCGACAATCCGATCGCGATCGCCTGCTTGCGACTCTTCACGCGTCCACCACGGCCTTTGCGACCGCTCTTTGCCGTGCCCTTCTTGTAGCGTCGCATCTCGCTTTCGACATCGCTGCCGGAGCTGCGCGAGTAGCGACGTTTCTTTGCCTTGCGTGCCATGCATGTTCTCCCTTGGCCGAGGAGAACCGTTCGATGCGGGCATGGTTCCGAAAGCGCGCACCCGACATTCCGGGCGCATGCCGCAGCCTAGAAGGAATTTGCCAGCTCGATCTCCGCTTCCAGCACCTGGATGCGCCGTGCGGCCTCGGTGAAGGACAGATCGCGCGCATATTGCGCGGGCTGATAGGCCTCTTCGCTCAAGCGTTTCAGCCTCAGCGACTGCGCCCGGGTCATCTGCTCGGTGAGGAAGACCCTGGCGTCGTATTTACCTTGAACCTGCATCTGGCTTCTCCGTTCTGAAATCGTGACTTGACTATATGTTCTTATTTTGTTCTAAAAAGCCATGGACAACAGAATTAATGAAATTCGACGTAAAATCAGCGCCTTGAGGCTGGAAATGGCCGACGTCGAGGCCGCCGTGCGCGATTGTATCAACGGCGATCGCGATTGCACCCCGCAGGCCCTGGTGCAGATGGATTTGCGCCGGAAAGTCAATCTGTTGGTCGGCGAATGGAAGGCTGCCGGCGGCAGTGATGTCCTGCCCGACGTCCGCGGTCGGATGCGCCTTCGTTCCGTGAAGATAGTCGGCAGTCCCGAGCGCGCGAACACACGGCGCTGAATGTCTTGAGGGGGCGCCATGGAGGAAGACCCGGACACTTACCGGATCCTGAGGTTGCGCGCCGAGATTCTCGAACTGGGCTCGGCCATCCGGCAGTTGCAGCGCGCGGGTCTCGATGATGCGGCGGCCCAACTTCTGATCGGACGCAAGCGGGCGCAGCTCGAGCATCTCGTGAAGACAAATTCCGTGAGCCCCGGGCTCAACTTCCGAGCACGCCGGCCGCAATGAGCTGATGCGCCCGCTCACCGATATAGTGCGCGACTGCCGATCGATCATCGAGACGAAAAAGCCCCGCGCTGCCGCGGGGCTTTTGTTTGCGATAGGCGCCTGAGCTTACTTGGTATTGGTCATGCCCTTGCTGCTCTGGTTCGTCATGGTGCCGCCCTGGTCCGAGCCGGGACCGGAGCCGCCCTGGGAAGGATCCGCGCCCTTCGGCGACTTGGTGTTGGCGCCGGTGGTCTGTGATGACGACATCGAGGACCCGTGCTTGGCCTTGTGCGACTTGGCCTGCGCGGCGAGCGGTGCGGCGGCGAGGCCGGCTGCCAACATTAAGGCGAGAGCGAGCTTGGTCGTTGTCATGCGAGGGGACTCCCTGAGTTAAAATGACGCAGGCAGCCAACCGCGATTCGCCACAGGAGTTCCCGGCAAAGCACCCAGCCCGCTTCACGCTCGCTTCAAGATTGCTTGTCCTCTGCGAGGATGAACACGACGCCGGTGAGGGTCGCGCCGATCGCGAACGTCGTCACCAATGTGAGGGCAAAAACGATCGCTGCCTGGCTTCCACCGTGATTGAGCAGGCTGGCCACGGCGGGATTGCACAGGATCAGCGCGAGACTGAAGGCGAGGCCGAGGGCTGCGCCCATCATTGTATGGGTCATCAGCTTGATGAGGCCGGCAGGAGAGATCAGGTCCGACGACTTTTTTGCGCGCATGGGAACTGCATCCCGATCTGGCATGCAAACGCGGGCGATAGCCGCTGGTTCCAAATAAATGAAGGAATTGTCATCACCGGCTTCATCCGACGTTCATGCCGGCCTTGCGAGGATGAGCGCCGTCAAAACGGGACATTCGATATGGGCAAGGTAGTCTTTCTGTACCGCTCGCTGGCTTATCGCAACGCGGCCGCGGACATTCTGCGCAAGGCGCGCAAGCTGCCGCGAGGTGCGGAGCGAAGCGCGGCTCGCCGCTATGCCAGGGCACTGCGCGATCTCGCTCGAACCGAAGCCTGGCTCGAAGGCCGGGTCGCGCGCGAACCGCGGATGGCACGACGCATGAAGAGTGCGGCGTCCGGCTAGAGCATGATCCGGAAAAGTGCGCAGCGGTTTTCCGAAAAGATCATGCTCAAACGACAACCTAAAGCGCGATGGTGATTCATCCTAATCGCATCGCGCTTTAGAGCATTCCACTTCGATTGAATCGAAACGGAAGCTATCGAGCCTCGTCTTGACGCGTTTTCCCGGCGTGAAACGGACTCCACTTCGCTGGAAAACGCTCTAGCCGGAAGCGCGCTGCAATTCGGCGGAGCCGGCCTCGTCGAATTTGCCGGATGTGGTCGTCGCCGTCGTCTTGCGTGTCAACGGCACCTCCAGGCGGCACAACAGACCCTCGGCTCGCCAATCGAACTGCGCCTGTCCACCAAGCTGGGACTCGACGCTCGCGAGCAGGCTCCGGGTGCCGAAGCCGCGAGATTTCGGAGTCATGACGAGTGGACCGCCGGATTCCTCCCAGCTCAGCGTCAGCACTTGATCCTTGACCTGCCAGCCGATCGTGAGCCGTCCCGACCTGGTCGAGAGGGCGCCATACTTGGCCGAGTTGGTGAAGAGCTCGTGCAACGCGAGCGCCAGCGTCTGGGCCGTCGCCGGCAGCAACTGGACCTCCGGACCCGCCAAGATGATCTGGCCACCGAGCGAATAGGGCGCAAGCTCCTCGTCGATCAGCCTGGAGAGCTCGGCACCCTGCCAGCTCGACAGTGACAGGATGGTGTGCACGCGCGCCAGCGCATTGATGCGTCCCTCGACGGCGTTGACATAGGCCTTGACCTCGTCGGCACGGGTGAGGCGCACGATCGACTGCGCCAGCGCCAGCGCATTCTTGGCGCGATGATCGACTTCCCGCGCCAGCAGATTCTGCCGCTCCTCGGCGCGCTTGCGTTCGGTGATGTCCACGGTGACGCCGCTCACGCGCACGACGCGACTGCTCTCGTCCACCGTTGCTGCCGCCGTGCCGACGCACCAGCGCACCTCTCCGTCGGGCCTGATGATGCGGAACTCGGTCTCGTAGGCGCGCGTGCCCTTGTTGAACTCGGCAATCGCCTTGCGCAACTGATCGACGTCGTCGGGATGCAACAGCGCCTGAACGTTGGCCGGGTTGACCTCGAAGCTCTCGGGGCTGACGCCGAAGATGCGATACTGCCCCTCGTCCCACATCCAGTCGCCGCTGATCCAGTCCCAATCCCAGGAGCCCATCTTGCCGGCGGCGATCGCCATGCTGCGCCGCTGCTCGCTCTCGCGCAGCTTCGCGGTGGAGTTTTCCAGCTCCGCCGTGCGTGCGCGGACGCGATCCTCCAGCTCCTGGTTCAGCCGTTCGAGCTCGCGGGTCTTGCGGTAGAGCTCGGCGAACACCTTGATCTTGGCACGCAGCACCTCCGGCACGACCGGTACCGGCACGTAGTCGACCGCGCCCATCTCGTAGCCGCGCAACCGGTCGATGTCGCTGACCTGGATGGCGGAGATGAAGATCATCGCGGTCTTCTGGAAGCGCGGATGCTCGCGGATCATTGCGGCGAGCTCGAAGCCGTCGAGCTCGGGCATGCAGACGTCGACCAGGATCACCGCGATCTCGGTCTTGAGCAGCAGCTCCAGCGCCTCGCGCCCGGACGAGGCGATCACGAGGTTCTCGCCGAGCTCCTTCAGGATCACCTCATAGGCGAGCAGCTTTGCCGGCTGGTCGTCGACGAGGAGGATGTTGACCTTTTCGTGGTCCATTCTCGGATCCAACTCAGCGGTGCAGCCACATGCGGATCGCAAGCAGCAATTGATCGGTGTTGACGGGTTTGGCGAGGTAATCGGACGCGCCGGCTTCGAGGCATTTCTCCCGGTCGCCTTTCATCGCCTTGGCGGTCAGCGCGATGATCGGAAGGCGGGCGAAGGCCGGATTTTCGCGAATGACGCCGATGGTCTGATAGCCATCCATCTGCGGCATCATGATGTCCATCAGCACGATGGCGATCTCCGGGTTGGATTCGACCAGCGTCACCGCTTCGCTGCCGGTCGTCGCCGTCAGCACTTTCATGCCGCGCCGTTCCAGCACGCTCGACAGCGCGAAGATGTTGCGGGCATCGTCGTCGACGAGCAGCGCGGTCTTGCCGATCAGATCCTCGTCGGAACTGTTCAGCTTCTCCAGCATGCGCTGCTTCTCGACCGGAAGTTCCGTGATGACTCGGTGCAGGAACAGCGCGGTCTCGTCGAGCAGGCGCTCGGGCGATTCCACACCCTTGACCACGATGCTGCGCGCCATGGTGTGGAGCTCCGCATCCTCTTCCGCCGAGAGCTCGCGGCCGGTGAATACGACGACCGGAATGTTCGACAGCGCCTCGTCGTTGCGGATCTGGTCCAGGACCTCGAAGCCGCTCATGTCGGGCAGCCTGAGGTCGAGCACCACGCAGTCGCATGGCGCCTCGCGCAGCGTCGAGAGCGCGCCTGCGCCGGTGTCGGTCGTTACGATCTCGATGTCGTCGTGGTGCAGCAGCTCGCGGATCGAGAGCTGCTCGGCTTCGTTGTCCTCGACGATCAGGAGCCGCTTGCGCCGCGGCCGCGCATATTCCTTGATCTGCGTCAGCGCGGCCGAGACGCCTTCGGTGGTCGTCGGCTTGTTGACGAAGGAGAACGCACCACGCGCCAGCGCGTGCTGGCGGTCCTCGTCGAGCGTGATGATCTGCACGGGGATGTGACGGGTCAGCGGATTGTGCTTGAGCTGGCTCAGCACGGTCCAGCCGAGCATGTCAGGCAGGAACACATCGAGCGAGACTGCTCTCGGCTGGTATTGCTTGGCGAGCTCCAGCGCCTCCGCGCCGCGGGCGGCGACCAGCACCTTGAATCCCTTGTCGCGAGCGAGATCGACCAGCACGCGCGCATAATGCGGGTCGTCCTCGACGATCAGCAGGATGCTGTCGCCGGGCTCCAGGTTGAGCCGGTCGTCGGGAAGCTGCTCGATGACGCGCTGCTGCTCCGGCGCGGCCGGCTGCAGCGCCGGCGGCTGGTTGTGTTGTTGTGGCGCAGGCGCAGTCCGGGGCGCGAGCGTCGGGCCGGAATATTTCAGCGGCAGATAAAGCGTGAAGGAGGAGCCCTTGCCGGGCGCGCTACGCAGATGGATTTCGCCGCCGAGCAGGCCTGCCAGCTCGCGGCTGATCGCAAGCCCAAGGCCGGTGCCGCCGTACTTCCGGCTGGTGCCGGCATCCGCCTGCTGGAACGCCTCGAAGATCAGCTTCTGCTTCTCCACGGGAATGCCGATGCCGGTGTCGGACACTTCGAACGCGATCACGGCCGGCGCCGAATTCAGCACCGGGTGGTCGCTCCCCCAACCGCCGACCGCGCCGGCGACTTTGAGGCGCACCTCGCCTTCGGCGGTGAACTTGAACGCGTTGGAAAGCAGGTTCTTCAGCACCTGTTGCAAGCGCTTGGAGTCGGTGACGATGCTGCGGGGCAGGCTCGGATCGATGTCGATCTTGAAGGACAGATTGCGGTTGTCCGCCTCGTGCCGGAACGGCCGCCCGACGGTCTCGAGCAGGTTCGCGGTCAGGATTTCCTCGGCGTCGACCGTCACCGTACCGGATTCGATCTTGGACAGATCCAGAATGTCGCTGATCAGATTGAGCAGGTCGGTGCCGGCGCCGTGGATGGTGCGGGCGAATTCGACCTGCTTGGCTGAGAGGTTGCCGTCCGGATTGTCGGTGAGCTGCTGTCCCAGGATCAGGATCGAGTTCAGTGGCGTGCGCAGCTCGTGGCTCATATTGGCGAGGAATTCGGACTTGTACTTCGAGGTCAGCGCGAGCTCGGTCGCCTTTTCCTCCAGGGCGCGGCGGGCCTGCTCGATCTCCTGGTTCTTGCGTTCGACCTCGACGTTGCGCTCGGCGAGCTGCTGCGCCTTCTGCTCGAGCTGGTCGTTGGTCTGCTGCAATTCGCGCTGCTGAGTCTGAAGCTCGCCGGCGAGCTGCTGCGACTGCTTGAGCAGGCCTTCGGTCTGCATCGTCGCTTCGATCGAATTGAGCACGATGCCGATGGAGTCGGTGAGCTGCTCCAGGAACGTCATCTGCGAGGTCGTGAAGGAGACGAGCGAGGCGAGCTCGATCACGGCCTTGACCTGGCCCTCGAACAGCACAGGCAGCACGACGAGGTTCTTCGGCGCGACGCGGAACAGCGCCGAATTGATCGGCACCACGTCGGACGGAATGTCGGCGACCACGCGCGGCCGCTTGTCGAGGGCGCACTGGCCGATCAGGCCGTCGCCGAACTGCAGCACGCGCTGATACGGATAAATGCCGTCGCTGGCGTAGGAGGCGAGCAGCAGAAGTTGCGGATTGTCCTCGTTCTCGACCTGGTAGATCACGCCGGTATGGGCGTTCACCAGCGGCGACAGTTCGGTGAGCAGCAGCCGGCCGACGGTGGTGAGGTCGCGCTGGCCCTGCAGCATGTTGGTGAATTTGGCGAGGTTGGTCTTCAGCCAGTCCTGCTCGGTGTTCACGTCCGTCGTGAGACGGAGGTTCGTGATCATCGTATTGATATTGTCTTTCAGCTCGGCGAGCTCGCCGCGGGCGTCGACCTGGATCGACCGCGTCAGATCGCCCTTGGTCACGGCGGTCGCCACTTCCGCGATCGCGCGCACCTGCGAGGTGAGGTTGGCCGCCAGCAGGTTGACGTTGCCGGTGAGGTCCTTCCAGGTGCCGGCCGCGCGGGGCACGTCGGCCTGACCGCCGAGACGGCCTTCGACGCCGACTTCGCGCGCCACCGACGTCACCTGCTCGGCGAAGGTCGCCAGCGTCGCGGTCATGTTGTTGATGGTGTCGGCGAGGGCGGCGACCTCGCCCTTCGACTTCACGGTCAGGTTCTGCTTCAAGTCACCGTTCGCGACCGCGGTCACCACCTTGACGATGCCGCGCACCTGCTCGGTCAGGTTCACCGCCATGACGTTCACGGTGTCGGTGAGGTCCTTCCAGGTGCCGGCGACGCCGGGCACCTGGGCCTGGCCGCCGAGCTCGCCCTCGGTGCCGACTTCGCGCGCGACGCGCGTGACTTCGCCGGCGAAGGCGTTGAGCTGGTCCACCATGGTGTTGATGGTGTTCTTCAGCTCAAGGATTTCGCCCTTCACGTCGACGGTGATCTTGCGCGACAGGTCGCCGCGCGCGACAGCCGTGGTGACTTCGGCGATGTTCCGGACCTGGGTGGTGAGGTTCGCGGCGAGCAGGTTGACGTTGTCGGTCAGATCCTTCCACGTGCCGCCGACGCCGGGCACGACGGCCTGACCGCCGAGCCGGCCTTCGGTGCCGACCTCGCGCGCCACGCGCGTCACTTCCGCGGCGAAGGAGCGCAGCTGCTCGACCATGGTGTTCAAGGTGTCCTTGAGCAGCAGGATCTCGCCGCGCACGTCCACCGTGATCTTCTTCGACAGGTCGCCGCCGGCGATCGCCGTCGCGACCTCCGCGATGTTGCGGACCTGGGCCGTCAGGTTCGAGGCCATGAAGTTGACGTTGTCGGTGAGGTCCTTCCAGGTGCCGGCGACGCCGGGCACTTCGGCCTGGCCGCCGAGCTTGCCTTCGGTGCCGACCTCGCGCGCCACGCGCGTCACTTCGCCGGCAAAACCGTTGAGCTGGTCCACCATGGTGTTGATGGTGTTCTTGAGCTCGAGGATCTCGCCCTTCACGTCGACGGTGATCTTGCGCGACAGGTCGCCGCGCGCGACGGCAGTGGTCACTTCGGCGATGTTGCGGACCTGGGCGGTGAGGTTGCCGGCCATCGAGTTCACGCTGTCGGTGAGGTCCTTCCAGGTGCCGGCGACGCCCGGCACGTTGGCCTGACCGCCGAGGCGGCCTTCGGTGCCGACCTCGCGCGCCACGCGCGTCACCTCGCCCGCGAAGCGGTTGAGCTGGTCGACCATCGTGTTCAGCGTGTCCTTGAGCTGAAGGATCTCGCCGCGCACGTCCACGGTGATCTTGCGCGACAGGTCGCCGCCGGCGATCGCGGTCGCCACTTCGGCGATGTTGCGGACCTGGGCGGTGAGGTTGCCCGCCATCGAGTTCACCGAGTCCGTCAAGTCCTTCCAGGTGCCGGCGACGCCGGGCACGCCGGCCTGACCGCCAAGCTTGCCGTCGGTGCCGACCTCACGGGCGACGCGCGTCACCTCGCCGGCGAAGGCGTTGAGCTGGTCGACCATGGTGTTGAGCGTCTCCTTCAGCTGAAGGATCTCGCCCGACACGTTCACCGTGATCTTCTTCGACAAATCGCCCTTGGCGACCGCCGTTGCGACCTCGGCGATGTTGCGGACCTGGCCGGTGAGGTTCGAGGCCATCGAGTTGACGCTGTCGGTGAGATCCTTCCAGGTGCCGCCGACGCCGCGCACGACGGCCTGGCCGCCGAGCTTGCCTTCGGTGCCGACCTCGCGCGCGACGCGCGTCACTTCGCCGGCGAAGGCGTTGAGCTGGTCCACCATGGTGTTGATGGTGTCCTTCAGCTCCAGGATCTCGCCGCGCACGTCCACCGTGATCTTCTTCGAGAGGTCGCCGCCGGCGACCGCTGTCGTCACCTCCGCGATGTTACGGACCTGTGCGGTCAGGTTCGAGGCCATCGAGTTGACGCTCTCGGTGAGGTCCTTCCAGGTGCCGGCGACGCCGAGCACGTTGGCCTGGCCGCCGAGCCGACCCTCGGTGCCGACCTCGCGGGCGACGCGCGTCACTTCGCCGGCAAAGGCGTTGAGCTGGTCGACCATGGTGTTGAGCGTCTCCTTCAGCTGAAGGATCTCGCCCGAGACGTTCACCGTGATCTTCTTCGAGAGGTCGCCGCTCGCGATGGCCGTGGCGACGTCGGCGATGTTGCGGACCTGCGCGGTCAGGTTCGAGGCCATGAAGTTGACGTTGTCGGTGAGGTCCTTCCAGGTGCCTGCCACGCCGGGCACCTGGGCCTGGCCGCCGAGCTTTCCTTCCGTGCCGACCTCGCGCGCCACGCGCGTCACCTCCGAGGCGAAGGAGTTGAGCTGGTCCACCATGGTGTTGATGGTGTCCTTCAGCTCCAGGATCTCGCCGCGCACGTCCACGGTGATCTTGCGCGACAGGTCGCCGCGCGCCACGGCGGTGGTGACGTTGGCGATGTTGCGCACCTGTGCGGTCAGGTTGCCGCACATCGCGTTGACGGAATCGGTGAGGTCCTTCCAGGTGCCGGCGACACCGGGCACGATCGCCTGGCCGCCGAGCTTGCCGTCGGTGCCGACCTCGCGCGCCACGCGTGTCACTTCGGAGGCGAAGGAGCGCAGCTGGTCCACCATCGTGTTGATGGCTTCCTTGAGCTGAAGGATTTCGCCGCGGACGTCGACCGTGATCTTCTTGGAGAGGTCGCCGTTGGCGACCGCGATCGTCACCTCGGCGATGTTGCGAACCTGGTTGGTCAGGTTGTTCGCCATCGAGTTGACGCTCTCGGTGAGGTCCTTCCAGACGCCGGTCACTTCCGGCACCTGGGCCTGGCCGCCGAGCTTGCCTTCGGTGCCGACCTCGCGCGCCACGCGCGTCACCTCGGAGGTGAACACGCCGAGCTGCTTGATCATCGTGTTGACGATGGTCGCCGACTGCAGGAACTCGCCGCGGAGCGGCCGGCCGTCGACGTCGAGCTTGACGGTCTGGAGCAGGTCGCCTTGGGCGACGGCGGCGACTGCGCGCGTCACCTCGCGGGTCGGCCACAACAAATCGTCGATCAGCGTGTTGACGGAGCCTTCCATGTCGGCCCAGGAGCCGGAGGCGAGGCCGAATTTCACGCGCTGGCGCGTCTTGCCCTCGCGGCCCACCACCTGGCCGACCAGCTCGAGCTGCTGCGCCATGCGCTGGTTGGCGGCGATGATTTCATTGAACGTGTCGGCGATCTTGCCGTCGATGCCGAGATAGTCGCCGCTCATCCGCACGGAAAAGTCGCCGCTGCGCATCGCCTGCAAGGCGAGCAGCAACTCCGCCCGGGAATCAGGATCAGACATACCGTTGGCTTTTGGCTTTGGGACGCGACGACCGGAGCGTGATGCAGTTCCGGGATCGAGGTCGCTCATACTGATTCCCCCGCAGGCGCCGGCCGAATCCAAGGCGTGACGCATTTGCTCGAAATAGAGCGTCAGCCAAATTCGAAATCAAGCGCCAAGGAGCGGCGCTTGAAAATGGAACCTGCTTTGCTCAGCCCGATGCTGACAACGGCGATCGGCCGAATTGGTTCCATGCGAATTCGGAAGGAAATGGCGTGGGCGGCCCGGCGCCTCATCCATCCGTCACCGGCACCCTTCGGAACGGAGCGCCGAGCCTTGTGGTTAGCCCGCAAAGAGGGAGAACGGACATGAAAGCAGGATTTGTCAAAGGAGGACTTGCCAAAGGAGGACTTGCCAAAGGAGGGCTTGCCAAAGGAGGGCTTGCCGCGATCGTCGTCATGCTGTTTGCCGGGGCGGCCTTGACACAGGCCTTGGCGCAGGGCGGTGAGCCCAGCGGTCGCGGGGCGGTGACCGGCGATCCCGCCGCGAGCTCCGCCAACCCGCAGGCGGATACCCCGACCACGGGGGCGGCGACCCGGTCGAACCCGAGCGGAAGCGGCACCTCATCTTCGGGCGGCAAGGATGACAATGGCGATGCAGGCCGGGACAAGATGCCGGAAAGCGACCGCACCGTGCGGCCGCAGAGCCAGCAACGTCATCCGAACGACAAATAATAAAGGCGGCTACTTGTCCGCCATGGTGCGCTCGGCGGCCTTGACCTGCGCGCGCAGCATCGGGAGCTGCTCGCGCGCGAACGCTGCGAGCGCGGCGTTGTCGGGCGCCTTCAGATAGCGTTCGAGCAGGTCGATGGCCGATTCATACTCGGGAATCTGTGAGGCGTAGAAGCTTCGGACGTAAGTCGGTCCGTCCGACGTTTCGGGCTCGACCAGGCTCGCGCTGACGGACGACGTCTTGTCGACGCGCGGCTCCGCGCCGATCGCCTGCTGGATCTGCTTCAGCGCCTTGTCGCGCTTGGCTGCTTCCTCGGCGCGCAAGGCGGCGAGGTTCTTGACCTCGGCATTGCCCTTCAGGTCGGTGCTCTCCAGAAGGCCCTGCTGGAAGCGGCTGAAGTTGTAGAGACCGCTGATGACGTCGGTTGCGCTCGGCGGACGGCCGTCAGGCTTTCGTTCGCCGGTGGCGTCGGCAAGCGCCGCGGTGCTGATGAACGCCAGGATGATCGCGACGAGGACCCGCATCGGGTGTCAATTGCCGATGGCGGGCAAAGTTCCCGACATTACGATCCGGCAAGCGGGTTGCGAGGGCAGAGTTCCGTCCCCACGTCTTCTTCATGAAACAGTCTGACATCTTCAGAGATAACGCCGACAATTGTCTCCAGCTCGCCGAGCGCGCCGAGGGACAACCCGCCCACAAGCGCTATTCGCGCATGGCGGACGCCTGGACGGCGCTCGCTCACGAGCAGGATTGGCTCGATGGCGAGATTGCGCCCGTTAACGTCCGCTCCTCACAGCAGCAGGACGCCTGAACGCTCGCCTTTTCGTGGATCCGCGTGTGAGACCGCTCACGGAATGCAAGCGACCGATCCAGCATGATCAGGGAACAGTCAATCGCGTTGGTTTTCGATTCCAGAAGGAGGTTTGCGAGGGCTCCACGTCTGGCTCTTCTTTCGCTCATTCTCGCCTTTGGCGTCTCAGTCGCGTTTGCGACGGTGACGACGGTGCGTCAGATGCATCTGGAGAACGCATCGGCCGCCGTCCACGCAACGCATAGCTAGCGCCCCGCCGGAACATTCGGCGCCCCAGTGCGTAACCGCTTCGAGACGTCAGAAGAGGCGAAGGCACATCATGGCCCATTCCGACCACGGCATCGTCAAGGACAAACGGGCGGAGGAGCAGCCCCGCGACAAGCAGCGCGCGCAGTCCGTGCACAAGACGGATCCGCAAAAGGCTGATCCAAGAGGCTCGCCGTCGCGAGAGGCGACGCGCGATCCCAGGCTGAACGACAAGAGCAAGACGCCAGGCTCCGGCATGACGCCGGATGATTCCGGCGACGCGCCGAGCGGCTAGACGACGCTAGATTTGGCGCGAGGAACGAATCCTCGCGCGTGGAGTCGACAGGTTGCTTCCGGTTGTCATGCCCCCGGTGCGCCGGAAGCAATCTCCAAGGACGGCCTCGGCACCCACCGTGCCGGGGCCGTTCGCTTGTGGAGGGCCTCTATGGCTCAGTCCTCGGTACCGGTCTCGGGATCTCGCTGCGTATGTCCGTCGGCCCCGCGGCCGAACACGCCGAAGCTGCTCGACTTCACGCCGGCGGCTGCGTCGACGTCGGCGGCGGCCAGTCCGAACTTGAGAAGCTCGCGGACCGCCGCCGCCCGCGTCGGCATGCGATGCTTGAACCGGAAATCATCGACGGCGGCCAACTCTTCCGGCGAGAGCATGACCTGAAGGCGCTCGGCGCGAAGGTCTTTCATGGTCGATCACGCAAATTGAGTAGGTTGAGTAGATTACTCAATGAACCAACTTGGCGGTAGTTCCACAAGAGACGAAAAAGTCTCCAAATGAGTAAAAATAGATAACAAAATCAATAAGTTATTATTGAACGACTTTCGCGGTCGCGCATTTTCTCCTGGGAAAGGGAGAGAGACCATGACGGACGAAGTCAGGTTACCCCGTAAACTTTCCGAAGAGGCGGAGGCCCCCAAGCCGGTGCGTCCAAGCCACCAGAAGGTCATCGAGCAGGTCGAGCGTTGGGCCAACAGTCCGGGCCTGCAGCCACCGAGGACGGAAGATGCGAAGACGATCTGAGCCACATACGTTCGAACAACGTCTCGAGGCGCAGAAGCTGCGGCTTGAGCACGAGCTGTCGGGCATGCCGCATGGACGGCAGCGCGACGTTGTTCTCGCGCGCATCGATCAGCTTCAGACCGCTGCCGAGATGTACGGGTTTCTGATGTTACGGGAAGATGCCGCGGCCCCTCGCTGATGGTCCGGTGCGCTCGGTCTGCACCGCGCGGGAGGTGATGCGCAGCTTTCGCCTCAGCCACCACGCCAATACCGAAACGACCGCCCATACCAGAATGGCGGCGACGAATGCGCCAATCGCGGTTGTCGGAACCACGACGTAAAAAACTAGGGCGAATGCCGCAAGACCGATGCTTCCGAGGCCCGCACCCGCAGCATCGAGCGCCGCGGCCTGCTGCCCGCGTCGGCGTCCGCTGAGGCCGGCTTTTTTCTTGGCGCGACGCTCATGACTTTCGATCAACGTTGCGCTGGCGCAGAAGATGGCGGGGAGCGCGAGGAAGAGCCCACCGACGGAGACGCCGAAACGTGAGCTCACGATCCCCGTAACGACCGTTGCCAGCCCGCCGAGCAGGAAGCGAACACCATACTCGTACCACCGCGTCTGTTTTAGCGCCGATGAAGACAGCTTGACCGGCATCAGGCAGCCCCTCCGAAGCCCGCGAGCAGACCGAAGGCGACGACGAGCCATACGGCAAAGGCGGCGATGGTGGCCGGCAGTGCGGCGAGATGAAATCTCATCAGGAGATGGCAGACGAGAACGCTGTAGCAGGCGAGCGCGATGGCGCCATAGATCATCGTCCAGCTTTCGGCGGCGACATATTGCGGGCCGTGCTGGACGACGGCGATGCTGAGCGTGGCCAGGGCGACCGACGGAGCCGCACCGAGCAGCCCGGCAAAGCTCTTCGGTTTGAGCATGTCTCCCAGGATGGCGAAGGCGGAGACGATGACCCCGCCCGCGATGAAGCGCAGGAGATATTCCGTCATGGCCGCACCCGTGAGGTAGGAAGCCGCTGCCGTAGCTTTCCGAGTGTGAACGGCCTGAACAGTCGCTCGACGACGACGCCGAGGGTGAAGCCCGCCACGACGTCGCTGGCCCAGTGTGCAAGCACGATCACGCGCGTCAACGACAGAGCGACGGCAAGCGAGCGCACCAGCCGGCGTGGGACTGGGTTCAGCAGCCCGGCCGCCGAGGCCAGCGCGCCCATGTGCAGAGCATGGCCGGACGGAAACGCATTGCGGGATCGCCCTGAGATCGGAATACCGTGGGCATGACCGAGGACTGTCAACCGGTCGGGCCTTGTCTGGTCAAACACGGACTTCAGCAAATGTGGCAGCACCGCGGCCGCCACGGAGACCGCCAACACGTGATTTGCAGCAGGACGCGCTTCGGGTCGCCGGAGCTGGGCGTAAAGCCACCCAGCCGCAGCGAGTGCCAGTATCACGTGCTCGTCGGCAGCCCAAGTCAAAGTCTGAGCGACTTGCTCCAGGCCTGGATTGGTGTCGTGCGCAATTTCGTCTGCGAGCGCCTGATCGATCCGGGTGGGTTTTACTTTTACGAGGGCCATCGGTCTGGCGCGTTATCTTTCATGACTGGCTTGTAAATTCTCTATGACAATGAACGTTCCTGTGATGCGCAGGACGAGGAGGACGCCGAGCGGCGGCCTCCTCAACGCCGCCGTTACTTGGACTGGCCGACGCTCGGCGCCTTGCCGAGCTCCTTGGCCATGTCGAGATGGTGCTTGAGCGCCGGCAGCGTCTTGCCGGCCCAGTCCTTCAGAGCGGCATTGTCACCGCCCTTGGCGTAACGTTCGAACAGTGACACCGCATCTTCGTGGGCGCTGACCTGGTAGGAGTTGTAGTCCGAGCTGAAATCCTTGCCGGCGGCGTTCTTGAGCTTGTCGAGCTTGCTCTGGTGCGAACTGTCGAGCGCCGTCGGCAGGGTCGCCTGCACCTTGCCGTCACTGACGAGACCCTTGAGCTCGGTGCTGGTCTTGGTGTGGTCGGTCACCATCTGCTGTGCGAAGCTCTTTTCCTGCGCGTTGCCCTTCTGCTGGGCGAGCTTGCTCGACTCGATCTCGAACATGTCGCTGATCGCGACCTCCTTGACGAAGTCGGCGGTCGCAGGTGCGACGCCGAGCGCCGAATTGACGCCGGTCTTCTCGCCCAGCGACTGGGCGAGCGCGGGGCCTGCGAAAAGCACGCAGGCAAGGGCGATGACGGTCTTCTTCATGTCTGGTCCCTCTTGATCGGGCGCGCAGCCTCTTGCCGCGCGATGTTGCGCCGATCAACACGCCGCGGGGACCGTGGTTCCTAACGGCTAATCCGTCGGATGCCGCCCGGTGCGCGGATTGATGGGATCGGTCGGTTTGCGTCGAAGCCGCTCGGGCAGAAACGCTTCAGTGGGAACGGCCGTGGCGTCGGCACGCACGTCGGCATGGCGCTGCGCGCGCTCGTGCGGCGTCTTGTTGTCGTTGAAGCGGTATTTCACGTCTACGCCATCGACGGGGTCGTTGACGCCATGCTGGATATCTCGGAAGTCGGTCATGGTTCACCTCTTTCCTTTCCGGGTAGGATCGTTTCGAGCACCTGTCGCGCTGCTCCCTTGATCATCCCGCTTTGGTTCGGATCGCCCTTCATCAGGGCGAGCGAGAAGTTCTTGGCCTGTTGCAGCGTGATATGCGGCGGCAGCGGCGGCACTTCGGGATCGGTCTTGACCTCCAGCACGACGGGCATCTCGCTTGCCAGCGCCTGTTCCCAGGCCGAGCCGAGCAGCTGTGGGCTATCGACGAAGATGCCGCGCAGGCCGATGAGCTCGGCGAAGCGGGAATAGGAGACGTCGGGAATGCGCTGCGAGGCCTCGAATTTGGGATCACCGTTGATGATGCGCTGCTCCCAGGTCACCTGGTTGAGATCCTCATTGTTGAAGACGCAGACGATCAAGCGCGGATCCTTCCAGCTGCGCCAGTACTTCGCGGCAGTGATCAATTCGGCCATGTTGTTCATCTGCATCGCGCCGTCGCCGACGAGGGCGATCACTGGCCGATCCGGATGGGCGTACTTCGCGGCGAGGGCATAGGGCACCGCTGCGCCCATCGAGGCGAGGCCGCCGGAGAGCGAGGCGGTCATGCCGCGCCGCATCTTCAGGTCGCGCGCGAACCAGTTGGCACAGGAGCCGGAATCACTGGTGATGATGGCGCGGTCGGGCAGGCGCGGGGACAATTCCCAGGCGACGAGCTGCGGGTTGACCGGCGCCGCGGGCTGGTGCGCGCGGTCATCAAGCGTCTTCCACCATGCCGCAACGTCCTCTTCGATACCCCGGCGCCAGGCGCCGTCGCTCTTGTGTTTCAGTCGCGGCAGCAATGCGCGCAAGGTCTCGGCGGCATCGCCGACGAGGCCGACCTCCATGGGAAAGCGGGTCGACATCATGCTGGGGTCGATGTCGATCTGCACGCCGCGTGCGCGGCCTTCCTCGGGAAGGAATTCGGCATAGGGGAAGGCGGAGCCGACCATCAGCAGCGTGTCGCATTCCATCATCATGTTGTAGCTGGGCTCGGTGCCGAGCAGGCCGATCGAGCCGGTCACCCACGGCAGATCGTCGGGCAGCGCGGCCTTTCCGAGCAGCGCCTTGGCGCAGCCGGCCGACAGCCGGTCAGCGACGGCGATCACCTCGTCGGTGGCGCCAAGCGCGCCGGCGCCGACCAGCATCGCAACCTTCTTGCCGGCATTGAGGACCTCCGCAGCGCGATCGAGATCGGCCTCACGCGGCGTGATGCTGGGTGCGCTGTAGCCGATGCCGGAATGCAGCGTACCGTGCGTACGGGGCGGGCTTTCGTAAGGCTCCTCCTGGAGGTCATTGGGCAGGATGATCACGGTCGGGGTCCGCCGCGCCAGCGCGATCCGTACCGCACGATCGATCAGGTGCCGCACCTGCGCGGGCGAGGATGCCTGCATGACGTAGGCGCCGGCGACGTCCTTGAACATCGAGAGAAGGTCGAGTTCCTGCTGATATTGCCCGCCGAGGGCGCTGCGGGCCTGCTGGCCAACGATCGCCAGCACCGGCTGGTGATCGAGCAGCGCGTCATAGAGCCCGGTGATGAGATGCGAGGCGCCCGGGCCCGAGGTTGCAATGCAGACGCCGAGCCGACCGGAGAATTTAGCGTAGGCGGCCGCCATGAATGCCGCCATCTCCTCGTGCCGCGCCTGCACGAAGCCGATCTTGCCTTCGGCCCGGTTCATGGCGCCGAACACGCCGTTGATGCCGTCGCCGGGATAGCCGAAGAGGTGGCGCACGCCCCATTGGTGCAGACGCTGAACGATGTAGTCGGAGACGGTCTGGGACACCATGCGCGGCCTCGATTCCGAGAGCTGTTTTGAAGTCCAGAGAACCGCTCGCTCGCTGCGATGTTCCTGCCCGAGTGCCGAACAGGGCGTGCGGAACATCAGCGGAACGATCGCCCGCCTGTCCGGTTGATTCCTGCACTGGCTGAGTGGAGCACTGAGATGTTGAATCAAGCAGAGCTGGACCGCGCCGAAATGGGTCGTTTGATCGGCAGCGACAAGGTCGAGGGAACATCGGTCTATGGTGCTGACCGCAACAGGATCGGCTCGATTGAGCGCGTGATGATCGACAAGATCAGCGGCAAGGTGTCTTACGCCGTGCTTGGGTTCGGCGGATTCCTCGGACTCGGGAACGATCATTACCCGTTACCGTGGCAATCGCTGAAATACGACACGGAGCTGGGCGGTTACGTCACCGCGATCACGGCCAAGGATCTGAAAAGCGCGCCGAAATACGGCGAGCGAAGCGATTGGAACTGGGGCGATGAAGCCGCAGTTCGCGGCATCAACACCTATTACGGCGTTCCCTTCGCATAGACGTTGCATGGAAAGGGAGCTCAATGAGCAAGGAACGGCCGACCGACGATCCCCGGGACCAGAATGACTGGGGAACGCACAGGCAGACGGACAAGCCCTGGAAGGGCAATCCGGAGAAGGAACAAGGATCGGACAAGGTGAAGCCCGATCTCGAGAAATGGCACGAGACGAAGACGCACTGACAAGAGTGCTTCCGTCGGAGATCGAATGAAGCGCGGCGTCATGGCGCCGCGCTTCTTTCTTGAGCATGGCGTTCACGAATGGCCACGGGCTTTCACAAGGCGGAACCATGCTTCGGCGCTGCGGTTAGGCTCGCGGCGGGCAAAGGTGGCCGGAAAGCCGCTCGCCGTCGGTTGAATCCCGAGAAAGGTGTTGGCCGTGGATGCTCAGACACGGGAACGTGGCTTGTCCGCGGAGCAGCCGCAGAGGGCGAAGGAAGCTCCAAAAGCGCCGCCTGATCAGACCCGCGACACCAGGGATCAGCAGGCCAAGCCGCCTTCGCTGCGCCAGCGGCTTCGCGAGCATTGGCTGCTCGCAACCGCCGGCGCCGTCGTGCTGATCGCCGCGCTCGTTGGCGGTCTGCTCTACTGGCTCGACGTGCGTCATTATGAGTCCACTGACGATGCATTCGTCGCTGCGCGCAGCATTTCGGTGGCCGCGAAGGTGGGCGGCTATGTGACCGACATTCCGGTGACGGACAATCAGCATGTCAATGCCGGCGATCTTCTCGCCAAGATCGACGAACGCGACTACCGGATTGCGATCGACCAGGCCATTGCGCAGGTCGCGGTAGCCAAGGCGAACATCACCAATGTCGAGGCGCAGATCGACTCCCAGCAGGAGCAGATCAAGCAAACCAAGGCGCAGCTCGAACAGGCCCAGGCCCAGCTTCAATTCGCGGAGGAGGAGTTCGCGCGCGCTCAGGATCTGGTCGAGAAGGGCGCCGGCACCGTGCAGCGCCAGCAGCAGACCCGCTCCGATCTCCAGGCGCAGCAGGCCAATACCGAGCGTGCCAAGACGGCCGTGACGTCGGCGCAACTCGGCATCAAGACGCTGCAGGCCCAGCTCGAAGGCGCCAAGGCGCAGCTCGGGCAGTCGCAGGCGCAGCTCGATCAGGCCAGGCTGAACCTGCAATACACCAGCGTCGTCGCGGCGCAGTCCGGCCGCGTCGTCAAGCTCTCTGGCGCCAAGGGCACATTCGCCACGGCGGGGCAGAGCCTGATGATGTTCGTCCCCGATGAGGTCTGGATCGTTGCCAATTACAAGGAGACGCAGCTGGGCGACATGCGTTCGGGCCAGCGGGTCGAGATCCGCATCGATGCCTATCCCGGCCACAAGCTCACCGGCCATGTCGATTCGGTGCAGCCGGGCTCCGGCACCGCGTTCAGTCTGCTGCCGGCGGAGAACGCCACCGGCAACTACGTCAAGGTGGTGCAGCGCGTGCCGGTCAAGATCGTGGTCGACAATTGGCCTGCCGATCTGCCTGTTGGTCCCGGCATGTCCGTCGTGCCCTGGACCCGGGTGCGATGACGGACGCTGCGCAAGGCGGCGCGTCTGCCGGCGGCTGGTCGCCGGAGCGGTCGGCGGCCGGCGGTCACAATCCCTATCTGATCGCCTTCGTGGTCTCGATCGCGACCTTCATGGAGGTGCTCGACACCACCATTGCCAATGTCGCGCTGCGTCACATCGCGGGCAGCCTGGCGGTGGGGATCGACGAGAGCACCTACGTCATCACCAGCTATCTCGTCGCTAATGCCATCGTGCTGTCGATCTCGGGCTGGCTGGCGACCGTGATCGGCCGCAAGCGCTTCTACATGATGTGCGTCGCGACGTTCTCGATCGCATCACTGCTGTGCGGCTTCGCCTGGAATTTGCAGTCGCTGGTGCTGTTCCGCATTCTCCAGGGCCTCGGCGGCGGCGGCATGGCGACGAGCGAGCAGGCGATCCTCGCCGACTCCTTTCCGCCGCACAAGCGCGGCCAGGCCTTCGCGATCTACGGCGTCGCCGTCGTGGTCGCGCCGGTGATCGGGCCGACGCTGGGCGGCTGGATCACCGATACCTACAGCTGGCACTGGGTCTTCCTGATCAACGTGCCGATGGGGCTGCTCTCGCTCCTCCTGGTCGGCACGCTGGTCAAGGAGCCGTCGGGCGCGGAGGAGGAGCGGGAGAGGTTGCTGAGCAGGGGCCTGCGTGTCGACTATATCGGTTTCCTGCTCGTCGCGATCGGGCTCGGCTCGCTCGAATTCGTGCTCGATGAAGGCCAGCGCAACGATTGGTTCGGATCGAACATGATCGTCGTCTTCGCGGTGCTGGCCGCGGTCTGCCTGCTCGCACTGATTCCGTGGGAGCTGTCGCGGGAGGATCCGATCATCGATCTTCGCCTGCTCGGCCGGCGCCAATTCGCCGCCTGCTTCCTGGTCATGCTCGGTACCGGCGCGGTGCTGATCTCGACGACCCAGCTCCTGCCACAATTGCTCCAGACCGAGCTGAACTACACGGCGATGCTGGCAGGCCTCGCGCTGTCGCCCGGCGGCATCGCGACCCTGGTGCTGATGCCGGTGGTCGGCCGCCTCGTCAGCACGGTGCAGCCGAAATATCTGATCATGTTCGGCGCTGCCATCGTCGCGTTCTCGATGTGGCATCTCACCGGGCTCACCGGCGGCATCACCTACGGCTACGCAGCGCTGTCGCGCATCTTCCTCGCGCTGGGCCTGCCCTTCCTGTTCCTGCCGGTGACAACCGCCTCGTATGACGGCGTACCGCCTGATAAGACCAACCAGGCCTCCGCCCTGATCAATGTCGCCCGCAACATCGGGGGATCCATGGGCGTCGCGCTGGCGCAGACGGTTTTGGCGCAGCGCCAGCAATTTCACCAGAGCCGCCTGATCGAGCACGCCGCGCCTTCCGATCTCGGCTATCAGCAGACCATCGACGCGATGACGCGCTACTTCCAGGCGCAAGGCTCCAATGCGAGCGATGCGGCGTCACAGGCGCTCGCCTGGGTCGGCCGCACCTTGCAGCAGCAGGTCGATCTGCTCGCCTATATCGACGTGTTCTGGACGTTGGCGATCATCGCGGTGCTGATGATCCCCACGGCGGCCGTGCTGCGTTCGATCGATCTGAGGGCGCCGGCGCGGGGGCATTGAGGCATGTCCGCCGCGAGCCGCCTGATCGGGTTCCTGGATGGGACGAGGGCGACGCGAAAGGCCGCCTGACACCATCAAACTTCTTAACCACGGCGGCACTTGGCCGCTGGAATTGGCCCCGGCGCCTCCTAAATAGGGATAAATTACTCCCTTTCAAAATCAATTTCAGGAGGCGTCCGTGGTCCTGAAGAGCGTTCATTTTGCAGTTGCGGTTGCCGTCGCGCTCGCTGGCGGCGGCGTCGCACGCGCTGACGACTACAAGCCAGACGAATATCTCGGTCTCGATCTCTCCAAGGCCGTGCTGTCGCCGAAGCGGCTCGGGCCCGAGACGCAGTTCGCGCCGGTGGCTTTGGAGGCGCGTGGCGTCAACGAGGCGCAGGCGCGCGCCGAGCCCGTCGACGTGCCGAAGAAGGTTGCCGCTGAACGCGTCCGTGTGGCCGAGCCCAAGGTCGCGCCCGCCAGGCACGCCCAGCCGCGCGGCGCGGCCCGCGCGAAGCTTGCGCATCGTCGCGGCAACCCGCTGAATGCGCAGGCGATGGATACCCGCATCCAGACCTGGCCGTGCCGCTCCGGCGGCATCTGCAACTGGAAGCACTAGACGAGGCTGGAGCCGTCATCCGCGCGTCGCAAAACCGTAGGCGCGGAGTCAAGAAACCGTAAGCCGCAGGTCAAACGGCGCAGGCACCTTCCGTCGCGATTCGACGAAGGTTTCCTGAATGGCAACACTCCGCGCTTCGCGCGCATGGACCCGGCGGCAATTCCTGGTCCGCTCCGCTTCCAGCCTCGCCATCGCCTCGCTCGCGAAGCCGCATCTCAGCCGCGCCGCTGATCGTCCGCAGATCGCGGGTGGCATCCAGTCCGGGGACGTCTCCGATGGCTCCGCCGTGATCTGGGCGCGCGCCGACCGGCCCGCGCGCATGCAAGTGGAATGCTCGACCGTCGAGAGTTTCAAGACGATCATTGCCGCGGCCTCGGGCGACGCGCTGCCGGACGCGGACTTCACCGCAAAGCTGCTGCTCGACGACCTGCCGCCCGGGCAGGACGTCTTCTATCGCGTCCGCTTCGACGACATCGCGACCAGCCTTCCCGGCGAAAGCCGTCTTGGCCATTTCCGCACCGCGCCGGCAGCCGGACGGTCGATCTCGTTCGTGTGGTCCGGCGACGTCGCGGGGCAGGGCTGGGGTATCGACATCTCGCGCGGCGGCTATCGCAGCTATCGCACCATGCTCGACAACCGTCCGGATTTCTTCATCCATTCCGGCGATCACATCTACGCCGACTGCGCGATTCCGTCCGAGCAGAAGCTGCCGAACGGCGAGATCTGGCGCAATCTGGTGACCGAGGACAAAGCCGAGGTCGCGCACACGCTGGGGCAGTTTCGCGGCAACTACAAATACAACCATCTCGACGAACACTTTCGCGCCTTCCATGCGGAGGTGCCGATGTTCGCGCAGTGGGACGACCACGAGGTCACCAACGACTGGTCGCCGACCGACAGCTACGACGAGGCAGGCTTTGAGGATGACGGCACGCCTCGACTTGTCGCGCGCGCCCGCCGCGCCTTCTTCGACTTCATGCCGATCCGCGATCTCGGCGTGCAGCAGGGCCGGGTCTACCGCCGCATCGGCTACGGTCCGCTGCTCGACCTCTTCATGATCGACATGCGCAGCTATCGCGACGATCACTGGAACAAGGGCGGCGACCATCGCGGCTGGATCCTCGGCGCCGAGCAGCTTGCCTGGCTGAAGCGGGAGCTCGCCGCCTCGCGCGCAACGTGGAAGGTCATCGCCGCTGATTTGCCGATCGGCCTCATCAGTCTCGATGCTGTCGCGCTCGGCAATGGGGCGCCCGACCGGCGCGAGCACGAGATTGCCGATCTCCTCCGCTCCATCAAGCGCGCCGGAATCCGCAACATCGTCTGGCTCACCGCGGACATGCACTATACGGCCGCGCACTATTACGATCCGGGCAAGGCACAATTTAGGGATTTCGAGCCGTTCTGGGAGTTCGTCTCCGGTCCGCTGCACGCCGGCAGCTGGGGCCCGGGCGAGCTCGACAACACTTTTGGTCCGGTCGCGATGTACCAGAACGGCTGTAGCGCGGCGCAGGGCGAGAATTTGGCGCCGTGCTTCGGCTTGCAATTCTTCGGCCGCGTCGACATCGATGGCCGCAGTGGCGTCATGACCGTGACCTTGAAGGACGTGGACAATCGCGACCTCTGGTCGGTCGACATCGCGCCGCAGCAGCAGGTGCGTCCCGCTGTGGTCGCGCAGCATTCGTAGGTCGCTAACCCGATCTTGATTGGCCGCCCCGCTGCTGCCGCGCTATGCTTCTCGCTCCCGCCATTTCGTTTCCATCACCGAAAGATCTGCTCACGCGGCAACGCCGCGCGTATCCGGTGGGATGAACGACGTCAGGAGCCTGTTCATGGACAATCTGAAGACACAGGGCATCAGCATGCCCAAGCTCGGCCTCGGCACCTTTCGCATGCAGGGCGATGCCTGCCGCGCCGCGGTAGAGAGCGCGCTGTCGGTCGGCTATCGCCACATCGACACTGCCGAGATGTACGCCAATGAGGAGCCGATCGGATCAGCCATCGCCGCGTCCCGTCTGCCGCGCGGCGAGCTGCACGTCACGACAAAGGTCTGGCACGAGAACCTCACCCCCGACGCGATACGGCGTGCCTTCGATGCCAGCCTGAACAAGCTTCGGCTCGACCATGTCGATCTCTATCTCGTGCACTGGCCCTCGAAGGCCGCGGACTGGGGTGCGGTGTTCGAGACCTTGATGAAGCTGAAGGAGGAAGGGCGCACGCGGGCCATTGGCGTCGCCAATTTCACCACGTCGCTGCTCAAGGTGGCGGTCGAGGACATCAGGGCGCCGATCGCCTGCAACCAGATCGAATATCACGCGATGCTCGATCAATCGGCGGTGCTCACTTATCTTGCTGCAAAGTCGATCCCGCTCGTCGCTTATTGCCCGCTGGCGCAGGGGCGTGTTGCCTCGGATCCGGTGCTGGCCGAGATCGGTGCCAAGCACAATGTGACCGCCGCGCAAGTGGCGCTGAAATGGCTGCTCGACCAGGACGGCATCGCCGCCATCCCGAAGGCCTCGCGCCGCGAGAGCCAGCAGGCCAATCTCGATGCGCTGAAGATCACGCTCGACGACGCCGACCGCAACAAGATCGCCGCGCTGCCGAAGGACAAGCGCTGCGTCAATCCCGGCTTCGCGCCGGCGTGGGACTAGCTCCGTCGATACATCCTGCGAACGCAAAAATAATTGTAGGGTGGGCAAAGGCGCACTTTGCGCCGTGCCCACCACCTCTCCTGAATCACCGTCGAAGCCGTGGGCACGCTTCGCTTTGCCCACCCTACAAGGATGCGCAAAAGAAATGGCCCCCGTGAGGGGCCATTTCCATTTTGCGTTGCGCGTTTAGTCCCAGTGATGATGGCGGTGGCTGCGCTTGATCACGACGACCCTGTCGCCACGATGATGCCAGCCGCGATGCCAGCCATGGTCGCGATGCTCGCGGGATTCGGCGCGGGCGCCGTACGGGCCGTGATGATGGTGATAGCCGCGCTTGATCACCACCGTCTCCGCACTTGCCAGCGTCGGCGCCGCGATCACGAGCGCACCCAAGGCCGCAACCACATAACCAAGCTTCTTCATGATGTCCTCCAATCGAATGCACATCTAAACCGCGCATTCACGCGAACGTTCCGGCGGAATCGCAGGAGAATTCTGAACGGTTATTCAGATAGAGCGTGATCGTGCTTAAGACGTAACGCTCAGTCGCAGCGTTGCTGCACTGGTGTCGGCGCGCCTGTCGCGACGTATTTGCCGTCCCTGATCGTGTACTCGCCGCGTTCGCTGCGATTGTAGATCGCGCGCAGGCTGCCGTCCTTCAAGAGCAGCAAGCCGAACTCACGCGCCTGGTAAAGCGAGGGGAAGTACACCATCACATTGAGCAGGCCCTCTGCGTTGATCGTGGCCGACACCACCTCGTTCTCGTCCTTGGCCTCGCCGAAATTGCGCCGGTACATCACCCGGCCGTCCTTCCGGATCTCGTAGGTCAGGAGCGCACCCTTGTCGCGGTCGGGCCGGGCCGCGCAATCGACCGCCCATGAGCCGAGCAGGCCCCATTGCTCGACCGTCGCGGCCAGCGTCTCGGCACCGGCCATGGAGGTGAACGCAACCCACAGCACCGCAGCCGCGATCCAGCGGCTCAAACAACGCATCATGTCCTGAAAGACCCCGCCTCGAAGAATTCCAAAGTGTAGCATCACGCTCGCGGCCGTTCCACGGCAGCCGCCGATCGCTCGCGAATTTGATCCGCGTCAATGAGGCAGGGCGTATCGAGGGTAGGATGGCATTTCCCGAAGGCGAACGTGGATAAACCAATGCTGAATCAAGTCATGGATTTTGCGGGCGAAGTGCTGCCGGGGAGCTGTGCCGTACCGCCTTATTCCGAGGCCGCGTTTCTGACCGAGCTGGGCGATCGCTTACGGTCCTCGCGCATGCGCTGCGACCTGTCGCGCCGGGAGCTCGCCCGCCGCTCCGGGATTTCCGAGCGCTATATCGCCCAGATCGAGGCCGGCAAGGGCAACGTCTCGATCGTGCTTTTGCTGCGGCTGGCCTCCGCGATCCACAGCAGTCAGCCCCGCGCGGCTTGAGACGAATCTCAGGCCCGCTTCTCCACATTGGCACTGCGGGCCGGCACGCCGAACTCCTTGCGGCAGACCTCGGCGAGCACGGCGACGCCCTCACGGATCTGCTGATGCGTGGGGCTGGCAAAGCACAGCCGCAGCCGCGAGCTGGAATGGCCCTTGTTGGTCGACCATTCCGGTCCCGGATTGATCGAGACGCCGGCGGCGAGCGCGGCTTGATAGAGTTTCAGCGTATCGACCTGGTCGGGCAGCTTCACCCAGAGGAAGATGCCGCCCTTGGGCTCCTCGAATTCTGCGGCCGTCCCGAACTGTTCGTTCAGAGCTTCCATCAGCGTGTCGAGCTTGGTACGCAACGCCTTTGACAGGGCCGGCACGTGGCTTGCGAAATGCGGCTTGCAATAGGTGGCGAGCACCATCTGCTCCAGCGCGCCGGAGCCCGCATCCGTCTTCAGGGCCAGCATCCGCGACATCACATCCCAGGGTGCCACGATGAAGCCGACGCGCAGCGCCGGTGCGATCGATTTGGAGAACGAGCCGATATGGATCACGCCGCCGCTCTCGCTCATCGCGTAGATCGCCGGCGGCCGCTGCCCTGACCAGACGAGGTCGGCATAACAATCGTCCTCGAAGATGGGCACGCCATATTCGGTCGCGAGCCGCACCAGCTCGACGCGGCGGCTCTCGGGCATGATGCTGCCGGTCGGGTTCTGCACCGTCGGAATGGTGTAGATGTATTTCGGACGGATGCCGCGACTCTTCAGATCGGCCAGCGTTGTCGCCAGCGCGTCCATGCGCATGCCGTCCTTGTCGAGGGGGACGCCGACCACGTTGACGCCGAGCCGTGCCAGGCGGGTCAGTGAACCCTGATAGCTGTCCTGCTCGAAAATCACGGTGTCGCCGCGCGCCAGCAGCGTCGCGTTGACGAGGTCGAGCGCCTGCAGCGAGCCGGAGACGATCAGGAGATCGTCGACGGTGCAGTTGATGCCGGCATCGCGCTTGAGTTTGGTCACCAGGAATTCGCGCAAGGGCAGGTAGCCTTGCGGGCCGTGGGCCAGCCCGTACGTCGCAAGCGACCGGCCCTCGCGCTGCAGCGCCAGGGTGGTCGCCTCGATCAGGCCATCGAGCGGCAGTTGCTCGGAATCGTTATTGCCGCCCACAAAGCTGTATTTGGCAAGGCCCGTCCAGCGCGCAGAGGGGGCCGGCAGCCCTGCCGGAAACAGGGGGGCGAAGTCGAAGCTGGACGTCATGGGAGCGTTCCTCGTTTCTGTTCTTGTTGAGCCAGCCGGCGTTGCGCCGGCCAGCCTTATTTTCTTGCCGGCCGTCCGGGTCGGACGGCCTTACTTCTTGGTCGCCGTCCGGGTTGGACGGCCCTGGCTGATGAAAGCGTAATGCGCATTGGCGACGCCGCCAACCATCAGGGCCTCGACCACGGGCTCTGCAATCTCGCCTGTCGCGGCCCAGTCGACCAGGAAATTGGCCCCGGTCCCGCCGCGCACGTCGTCGGTCGGAATGAAGATCGAGACGGTGGCGAGCGGCCTCAAGGCCACCGGCGCCTTCAGATAGCTCTCGACCTGCTTGCCTGCGGTGTCGAAATAGGCGATGCGTTTGATCACCAGCGGCTGGGTCTCGGAGGCATTGTGAATACTCAAGGTCACCGAGAAGTCGACGCGCAGCTTGCCCTGGCTCATCGCGACGCTGGAATAGGCGGGCACGTAGAACCCGCCGGAGACGGCAAGTTCTTCCTTCGGCATTGCGCTGAGGGAATCGGCAAAGTTCTGTTCGATATTGACCTTGGATTGTGCGGCGGCGGGCACGGCAAAGGCGAGGGGACATAGCAGCATTGCTGCGAACAGCCCTTTTCGCATGTGACGAATTGCTCGCTTGCCGCGCCGCAACCTGTCTCTAGGGTGCGGCAAAACGGACCAATTTGGCATGCATGAGCTCATTCGCGACATCACTCTTTGTATTCTGTTTGCCTGGATGCTGGGCTTGCTCGCCCATTTCTCCCGGCAGCCGCTGATCCTGGCCTATCTTATCGCTGGCTTTTGCATAGGTCCATTCGGCGCCGGCTGGGTCCATTCGCAGGAATCGATCGGCGTCATCTCCGAGCTGGGCCTGATCTTCATGCTGTTCATGATCGGGCTGGAAATCGACCTGAAGAAGATCGTGCGGGCAGGGCGGGTGATCCTGTTCGCGGCGGGGGGCCAGTTGCTCGGCGGCTGCCTGCTCGGGGTCCTGTTCTTCGTCGGCGTCGGCCTGTCGCTCGGTGGCGGGCAATTCGATACGGTCTATCTCTGCGTCGCCTGCGCGCTGTCGAGCACCGTGATCATCGTCAAGGTGCTCTACGAGAAACGCGAGCTCGACACGCTGCCGGGACGCATCACGCTCGGCGTGCTGGTGCTTCAGGACATCTTCGCCATCCTGTTCCTGGCGGTGCAGCCGAGCCTTGCCAACCTGCAAGCCAGCGTCATCCTGCTCTCGATCGGCCGTGTCGCGGTGCTGGTCGCCGCCGCGCTGCTGGTCAGCCGCTACGTGCTGCCGCGGCTGTTCCATCAGATCGCCCGGCGGCCCGAGCTGATCCTGCTCGGCGCGCTGGCCTGGTGTTTCCTCGTCGCCGAGACCGCCCAGCGGCTGTCGCTGTCGCGCGAGATGGGCGCCCTGATCGCCGGCGTCTCGCTCTCGACCTTTCCCTATGCGCTCGACGTCACCGCCAAGGTCACCACGCTCCGCGACTTCTTCATCACCCTGTTCTTCGTTGCGCTCGGCATGACCATTCCCATCCCCGGCCTCTCCGTGATCGGGCTGGCGCTGATGATCGCGGCCTTCACGGTCGTGAGCCGCCTCGTCACCACCTTCACGCCGCTCTATCTGATGAAGCAGGGCCTGCGCGCCAGCCTGTTGCCGGCGCTGAACCTCGCGCAGATTTCCGAGTTCTCGCTGGTGGTGATCCAGACCGGCGTCACCGATCACCATATCGCGGCGCAGACGGCGAACGCAGCCTCCTTCGCCTTCGTGGTGCTCGCCGTGCTCTCGACCTTCGCGATGAGCCGCAGCGACGAGATCACCCGCTGGGCGATCGGCCCCTTGAAGCGGATCGGCCTGCGTGACCTCGATCATGGCAGCGGCCATGCCGAAGAGGGGCACGAGGGCGGCCATGGAGAGGCCCGCCGTATCGTCATCCTCGGCTTTTTTCGTGCGGCGAGCGCGCTGCTGGCCGAGATCGAGCGGCAGACGCCGGTGCTGCTTGAGCAGATCACCGTGGTCGACTTCAACCCCAATGTGTACCAGACCCTGCTTTCGCGCGGCTTGCACGTGATCTATGGCGACATCAGCAATGTCGATACGTTGCTCCATGCCGGCATCGGCAAGTCCGAGATGATCATCCTCAGCGTGCCGGATTCGCTCTTGAAGGGCGCCACCAACGAGAAGCTGGTCCGCCACGTCCGCGCGCTCAATCCGACCGCCTTGATCGTGGCGACGGCGGACCTCCTGGCCGACGTCGGCGCGCTCTACGAGGCCGGCGCCAGCTACGTCACCGTGACCCGGGTCAGCGATGCGCATGAGCTGTTCACGGTGATCGAAGCCGCTCAGGCCGGCCTTTTGGCCGACAAGCGCGCCGAGCTCGATCAGCGGCTCGGCGAACGGCGCGAAGTGTTGCCTTGAGGGCGGCCGGCCTTCCCGATCGGCTGTCTGCACCTATATCCCTGGTATCCTCGGTGCAAGCTTGGCCTCCGATGGCCCGCGGCCCGGAATATGCGCCTGCGTCCGGGACACTAGCGCCCCGGCCCAAGTCCGGCTAAGCCTCCCGGCATAACCGATAGAGATTGGGACATGCCCGATAGCGTTCAGGAAGTCTTGCAGGCCTTTGCCCGGGGTGAGCTCGTCGTCGTCACCGACGATGAGGACCGTGAGGGCGAGGGCGACCTGATTGTCGCCGCCTCGCTCTGCACCGCCGAGAAGATGGCGTTCATTATCCGCCACACCTCCGGCATCGTGTGCGCGCCCGTGACCACCGAGGATGCGCGCCGCCTGCGGCTCGATCCGATGGTGGCCCACAACGATTCCGCGCACACCACCGCGTTCACGGTCTCGATCGACTACAAGCCTGATGGCGGCACCGGCATTTCCGCCGAGGAGCGCGCCTCGTGCTGCCGCGCGTTGGCCAATCCCAATGTCGGCGCCAACGATTTTGCCCGGCCCGGCCACATCTTCCCGCTGATTGCCAAGGATGGCGGCGTGCTGCTGCGCTCCGGCCATACCGAGGCCGCCGTCGATCTGTGCAAGCTCTCCGGCCTGCCGCCGGTCGGCGTCATCAGCGAATTGATGAACGACGACGGCAGCGTGATGAAGGGCGAGCAGGTCGCCCGCTTCGCCGCCCAGCACAAGCTCAAGCACGTCACCATCGCGGACATGATCGCCTATCGCCAGGCGCGCGAGAAGCTGATCGAGCGGGTCTCCACCTTCGTCACCGATAGTCCGATCGGACCGTTGCAAGGCTATGCTTACCGCTCACCGTTCGATTCCATCGCCCACGTCGCTTTCGTCTATAACGGCGTCGGCGACGGCAAGAACGTGCTGACCCGCTTCCACAAGCCGAACATCGTCAAGGACATCTTCACCGGGCACAAGCGCATGGCGGCCGTGCTCGAGCATTTCAAGAAATCCGGCCGTGGGGTGCTGGTTTACTTGCGCGACGGCGCGGCCGGCGTCCCCGTGGCGGCGCTGCCGGACGAGTCGGCGACGGAGGCCGACCGCAACCGCCAGTGGCGCGAGGTCGGCGTCGGCGCCCAGATATTGCGCGACCTCGGCGTCACTTCGATCCGGCATCTCACCTCCTCAGTCCACGACTACAAAGGCTTGTCGGGCTTCGGCATCGAGATCGTCGCCAACGAGCAGCTTGAAAGCTGACACGCAAGTCATTCCGGGATGGCGCTGAAAGCACCAGACCCGGAAACGATATTGTAGAGGCGAGGGGATTCCGGGTTCGATCTTCGCATCGCCCCGCAATGATCGAACCAGGATGCAATTGCACTTGTTGCCGCGGCGCTTTACTTTGTCGGGCAAATTTTGACGGAACCAGACGTGAAAGGACGTTTCATGAGCGTGCGCCCTCAGGCCAAGGACAAGCCGGCTGCGGCTTCTTTCCAGTGGGACGATCCGTTCCTGCTCGACGAGCAGCTCACCGAAGACGAGCGCATGGTGCGCGACACCGCTCGCGCCTACGCCCAGGACAAGCTGCTGCCGCGCGTCACCAAGGCGTATCTCGAGGAGAAGACCGACCGCGAGATCTTCAATGAGATGGGCGAGCTCGGCCTGATCGGCATCACGCTGCCGGAGGAATATGGCTGCGCCAATGCGAGCTATGTCGCCTATGGCCTCGTCGCGCGCGAGATCGAGCGGGTCGATTCCGGCTATCGCTCGATGAACTCGGTGCAGTCCTCGCTGGTGATGTATCCGATCTACGCCTATGGCGACGAGAACCAGCGCAAGAAGTACCTGCCGAAGCTCGCCAGCGGCGAGTGGGTCGGCTGCTTCGGCCTGACCGAGCCCGATGCCGGCTCCGACCCGGCCGGCATGAAGACCCGCGCCGAGAAGGTCTCTGACGGCTATCGCCTCACCGGCAGCAAGATGTGGATCTCGAACGCGCCGATCGCCGACGTGTTCGTGGTCTGGGCCAAGTCGGCCGCGCACGACAACCAGATCCGCGGCTTCGTGCTGGAGAAGGGCATGAAGGGCCTGTCGGCGCCGAAGATCGGCGGCAAGCTTTCCTTGCGCGCCTCCATCACCGGCGAGGTCGTGATGGACGGCGTCGTGGTTCCCGAGGACGCGCTGCTGCCCAACGTCTCGGGCCTGAAGGGGCCGTTCGGCTGCCTCAACCGCGCCCGCTACGGCATCTCCTGGGGCGCGCTTGGCGCCGCCGAGGACTGCATGCATCGCGCCCGCCAGTACACGCTCGACCGCAAGCAGTTCGGCAAGCCGCTCGCCGCGACCCAGCTGGTGCAGAAGAAGCTCGCCGACATGGAGACCGAGATCGCGCTCGGCCTGCAGGGCTCGCTTCGCGTCGGCCGCTTGATGGACGAGGGCAAGTTCGCGCCCGAGATGATCTCGATCATGAAGCGGAACAATTGCGGCAAGGCCCTCGACATCGCCCGTGTCGCCCGCGACATGCACGGCGGCAACGGCATCTCGATCGAGTACCATGTGATGCGCCACGTCCATAACCTCGAGACGGTCAACACCTATGAGGGCACCCACGACGTGCACGCCCTGATCCTGGGCCGCGCCATCACGGGCATTCAGGCGTTTTTCTAGCCACGTCGTCCGTCATTCCGGGACGCGCGAAAGCGCGAACCCGGAATCTCGGGCGGCATCGCTCCTGTTCGTCGAGATTCCCCGGTGCAAATTGCGCACCTGTGATCGGCCCTCGCGGGCCATCCCGGAATGACGCCAAGAACAAAGAACAAGCCATGCCCGACAATGACGACGTCCCGTTCAACCGCAATTTTCCGCTGAAGCCCGGCATCGTCGAGGAAGTCCGGCCCGGCGTGCGCCGCGTGCTCTGTAACAATCCGAGCCCGTTCACCTTCACCGGCACCGTCAGCTACATCGTAGGCCGAGGCAATGTCGCGATCATCGATCCCGGTCCTGACGATGCGGCGCATGCGGCGGCGCTGCTCGATGCGGTGCGCGGCGAGACGGTGAGCCATATCTTCGTCACCCACACCCATCGCGACCATTCGCCGAACACCGCGCGGATCAAGCAGGCGACGGGCGCGCCGGTCTATGCCGAAGGCCCGCACCGGGCTTCACGCCCGCGTTTCGAGAGCGAGAAGCACAATCCGGAATCCGGCGCCGACCGCGATTTTGCACCGGACGTCAACCTCGCCCATGGCGACGTCGTCGAAGGCGACGGCTGGCGGCTCGAGGCCGTGGCGACGCCGGGGCACACCGCCAATCATCTGGCATTCGCCTGGCCGGAGCGAAAGTTCAACTTCGTCGGCGATCACGTGATGGGCTGGTCCACCTCGATCGTGGCGCCGCCCGACGGCTCGATGATCGACTACATGGACTCGCTCGACCGGCTCGCCGCACGCGAGGAGGATCTCTATTTCTCCGGCCACGGCCCCGAGATTCCCGACGGCCAGCGCTTCGTGCGCTTCCTGATCCGCCACCGCAAGGCGCGCGAGGCCTCGATCCTGCACCGCCTCGCCAAGGGCGAGACCGACATCCCGACCATGGTGCGCGCGATCTATATCGGCATCGATCCGAGGCTGACGACGGCGGCCGGTTATTCGGTGCTGGCGCACCTGGAAGACCTGGTCGCCCGCGGCGTGGTCGCGACCGAGGGCGATCCCGTGATTGGCGGGACGTATCGGATGGCTTAAGGGCGAATGGCGAGCAGGGAGTAGCGAATAGGGAAGGCGGCGCCCACTCGCTATTCGCCACTCACCATTCGCTACTTCTTGACGGTCTTTGCCGGTGCCTTCGGCGGTGCCACCGGCGTCTTCTTCACCGGTTTGAGCGCATCGGCGTCGGCCGCGGTGTTGAGATCGTCGATAAATTTCTTGACGCGCGCGGCGTTGCTGCCGAGATCGCTGTCGAAATTGCGCGAGGCCGAGCGGATATCGACGCGGGAATCATCGCCGTCCGGCACGAACCTTATCGAAATGTCCTCGCGAAAACCCATGATTGGCGTGCGCGCCACCGCCTCGATGCGGCCGATGCGGCGTGGCGGCTGCGGTGCGCGCTCGTCGATGACGATCCATTTGCGCTTGTTGACGAGCTGCAGCGCGATCGCATAAGCGCGGTCGACGGAAATCTCGAGCTCGACGGGCTCGATATCGGGATAGAAGTGGCGCTGCTGCTCCGCCGAATAGAGGCCGGCATAGACCGCGGTGTTGGTGCCCTCGCCGGTGCGCAGGCGCGCCAGCGCTTCGAAACGCGGCGGATCGATCGGGTTGGTGGTGATGTCATAGATCGCTGGCAGCTTGCGATATTGCAAGGCCAGATAGGCGGGGTAGGCGAGGATCGCCCCGTCGATCAGGAGGGCAAGCAGGATGCGCGCCATGCCGCGCGAGCCGTTCTGCCAGATCGCGGCAAAGCCGGCGAGCCCGAACAGGATCGAGAGGCCGGCGATCGCAAGCCCGCCGAAGAAGGTCGCAAGCGCCGGCTTCGGCTCCAGGAAATCGAAGCGGACGATGATGACCGACACCACCACCGCCACCACCGCGAACACGGCCAGATTGCGCGCCCAGCTCGCGAGGCTGGACACGGGCTCCGACTGGTAGGGAGCGGAAAACCTGCGGGCCATCGAGTGAGCTCTGCCGGGGTTTGGGAGCGATGCCGGCCGATTTGGCGCGACGATGGGCCGTTGAGACCACGGCGCGGGGGCAAATTCAAGAGTTCCGCAGACCACTGCATCGTCATGGCCGGGGATAGCCGACCGAAGGACGGCGTCGCTTCCGCTCGCCTATGATCCGGCCATCCACGCCTTTCTTTCCGCCAGAACGTGGGTGCCCGGGACATTTGGCGCGAAGACGCGCTTCGCGCTTTTGCCCCGGGCATGACGGTGGTCGTGGCCTACGCCGCCGCGTTCGGGAAGCGGTAATCTTTGAACTGGTCGCGCAGCGCCGTCTTCAGGATCTTACCCGTTGCGGTATGCGGAATGCCGTCGACGAAGGCGACGTCGTCGGGCATCCACCATTTGGCGATCTTGCCGTCCATGAACTTCAGGATGTCCTCGCGGGTGGCCTGCTGGCCCTGCTTGAGCTGCACGATCAGCAGTGGCCGCTCGTCCCATTTCGGGTGGAACACGCCGATCACGGCGGCTTCCGCCACGGCCGGATGGCCGACCGCGAGGTTTTCGAGGTCGATCGAGGAGATCCACTCGCCGCCGGACTTGATCACGTCCTTGGAGCGGTCGGTGATCCGCATGTAGCCGTCCTCGTCGATGGTCGAGACGTCGCCGGTGTCGAAGAAGCCTTCCTCGTCGAGAATGTTGGCATCCACCCGGTAATAGGCCTTGGCGACGGCCGGGCCGGCGACCTTGAGGCGGCCGAAGGTCTTGCCGTCCCAGGGCAGCTCCTTGCCGGCATCGTCGGTGATCTTCATCTCGACCGCGAACGGCGCATAGCCCTGCATCTGAAGCACGTCGAGCCGCGCATCGCCGGTGGCATTCTGGAACGGCGGCTTCAGCGCCGCGACGGTGCCGATCGGGCTCATCTCGGTCATGCCCCAGGCGTGACGCACGTTCGAACCCATGTCGAGGAACTCCTTGATCATCGAGCGCGGCATCGCCGAGCCGCCGCAGATCACCATCTTCAGGTCCGGCAGCTTGAGATTGTTGGCGGCCATATGCTGGAGCAGCATCAGCCACACCGTCGGAACGCCGGCCGTGTGCGTCACCTTCTCGGTCGAGAGCAGCTCATAGACCGAGGCGCCGTCGAGCTTGGCGCCGGGCATGACCAGCTTGGTGCCCTGCGAGGGGGCGGAGAAGGCGATGCCCCAGCTGTTGGCATGGAACAGCGGAACCACCGGCAGCATGGTCTCGGACGCACTGGTGCCGAGCGCGTCGACATTGTTGGCCATCAGCGCGTGCAGCACGTTGGAGCGATGCGAATACAGCACACCCTTCGGGTCGCCCGTCGTGCCTGACGTGTAGCACATCGCGGCTGCCGTGTTCTCGTCAAAGTCCTTCCATTTGAATTTGCCGTCGGCCTCCGCAATCCAGTCCTCATAGGCGACGACATTCTTCAGCGTGGTCTCAGGCATGTGCGCCTTGTCGGTCAGAACGACGTAGCGCTCCACGCTCGTCAGCTTGTCGGCGATCTTCTCCAGGACCGGAACGAAGGTGATGTCGGTCATCACGATGCGGTCCTGCGCATGGTTGATGATCCAGGCGATCTGCTCGGGGAAAAGGCGGGGATTGACGGTATGGCAGATGGCGCCGATCCCCATGATGCCGTACCACACCTCGAGATGGCGCCAGGTGTTCCAGGCGATCGTTGCGACGCGGTCGCCGAGCTTGATGCCGTCGCGCTCCAGCACCTGCGAGACCTTGAGCGCGCGCTTGTGGATCTCGGCGTAATTGGTGCGGTGGATCGGTCCCTCGACCGAGCGTGTGACCACCTCCTGTTTGCCATGAATCCTGGCGGCGTGTTCGATGATCCGGTGGCAGAGCAGGGGCCAATCTTGCATCAAACCGAGCATTCTGACGTTCCTCCGAGAAGTCGCTGGGCGCGTTATCGCTCTCAGCGTTGGGCCAAAGAATTGCCATGAGTTTTAGCCTGCCGGACTTTCGCCGCAAATGGTCTTGTCGCGGCTATATGTCCGCTGGCGCGGCAATGGTTACCGCTGCGCTCGGGCTGTCGCTCGTGCTCGCCGAGAGGGCAGAGGCGCGAAAACATGCGTCCCCGCTCGATATCTTCGGTATTGCCGCCCCACGGCCGCGCGCGGCGGTTCATTCCGCCAAGATCCCGCTGCCGAGACCGCGCCCTGAGGAGGCGCCCAAAGCATCGGACGAGGCGCCGCCGGAAGCTGACGGCAAGCCTTCTCCGGACAAGCCCGGCGCCGACAAGCCCGCCGAGGCTGCGCCGCCACCCCAGAAACCGGTCTCGGCCTGCCGTCTCGCGCTGACCGAGGAGATCGCGATCGCGCCCTCAATTCCGGATATCCGCGGCCCCGGCGCCTGCGGCGGCGAGGATCTGGTGCGGCTGGAAGCCATCGTGCTGCCGGACAAGCGCAAGGTGACGGTCAAGCCCGCGGCGATTCTCCGCTGCACCATGGCGTCCGCGATCGCTGATTGGCTGCGCAAGGACATGGTGCCGCTGGCCACCAGCCTCGGCTCGACCATTGGCGAACTCGATAATTTCGACAGTTTCGAGTGCCGCGGCCGTAACCGCGTCGCCGGCGCGATGCTGTCGGAGCACGGCAAGGCCAATGCGATCGACATCCGTGCCATCAAGCTGGCCAACGGGCAATCGATTGGCCTCACCGACCGCACCATGTCCCGCGAGGTGCGCGAGCGCGTGCTGCACTCGGTCTGCGGGCGATTTTCCACCGTGCTCGGCCCGGGCTCGGACTGGTACCACGAGGACCATATCCATCTCGACCTGGCGCAACGGCGCAACGACTACCGGATCTGCCAGTGGAACGTCTGGGATCCGCTGCCGCAGGTCGCTCCGCTGCTGCCGGCGGAACGACCCGAGGAGGCGCCGCCGCGCGAGGTCGCGGCCAAGCCCGAGGCCAAGGAGGGAGCCGACGACGAGGCGGCGGAGAAGGCGCCGGCGCCTGCGGAGAAGTCGCCGGCCGAGGGCAGCAAGTCCCAGCCGCACAAGCCGGCCACAAAAAAGCGCCGGTGAAACCGGCGCTTTTTGCACTCAGTGGATCAGAGGCGATCAGTAGCTGGCCGTCTGCTGGCTGGCGCCGAGCGCAAGCCGCGAATTGTAGGGTGAGTCGCCATGCTTCGGCTCCAGCACCACGACGAGGGTGCCGACCTTGACGCGATCATAGAGATCGATCGCGTCCTCGTTGGTCAGGCGGATGCAGCCTGACGAGATCGAGGCGCCGATATATTCCGGCTGGTTGGTGCCGTGGATGCGGAACAACGTGTCTTTGCCGCCGGAATAGAGGTAAATCGCGCGCGAGCCCATCGGATTGTCCGGGCCGGGTGCCACATAGGTCGGCACGCCCAGGCGCGAGATCTCGCCCGGGGTCGGATGCCAGGCCGGCCACTCGGTCTTGCTGCCGACCTTGGCGATGCCGGACCAGGCCATGGCCTCTTCGCCGACGGTGATGCCGTAGCGGATCGCCTTGCCACCCTCCAGCACGTAGTAGAGGTAGTGGTTGTCGGAATCGACCACGATCGAGCCCGGCGATTCCTTGCGGTGGTACTGGACGATGGCGCGGCGGAACGGCTCGGCGACCGGAGTATTCTCGTACCGAACCTTGGCGAGCAGTTCCTTGTCCTTCGGCTTGAAGGCCTTGGTGTCGGTCGCCTCGTAATGCGTGGCCTGCATGCAGCCCGACAGCATCAGGCCGGCGGCCAGAATTACCAACTTAACTTTCAGCGACGACATGATTTGGTTCCAATCAAAGCAATACCGTGCGGAAGGCCCGAGCTTACCGCCCAAGTTCCTCGACTCCGTTAATCCCATTATCGTTGAAATCTGCCACAATTCCAGCACTGAAGGCCTTATCCCGCGCTGCGAGACCCAACCTGTGGCTTTTCTGCCGCAAATTTTTCAGGTCTGTGGGAGTTTTGGGGCCGTCAGGGCCCGGACTGTCGATTCCGTGCCACAGTTGGGACACGACGCAGCCACAAATGCCAACGCTTCGTTAATGCGGTTGTCATCGTGAACCTGCCAGAATCGCGCTAAGGGCTGTCATTCTGACGCAGGTTCTCTGGAGTTGTGCATGTTTTCGGTGTTCGTTCCCTCCGAGTCCACCCTGAAGAAGGCCGTCGTCGAGGACCTCACGGTGCTGCCGGAGAGCGCGGTCTGGATCGATCTCGTCAATCCCAGCGCGGCCGAGGACAAGGCGGTCGAGCGGCTCGCGGGCATCGCCATCCCGACCCGGGAAGACATGCAGGAGATCGAGATCTCCAGCCGCCTCTATATCGAGAACGGCGCCCGCTACATGACCGCGACCCTGATGTGCCACTCCGATACCGACATGCCCCGGACCACGGCGGTGACCTTCATCCTCGCCGACCATCGCCTCGTGACGGTGCGCTACGATCTCCCCAAGCCCTTCGCCCTGGTGGAGGCCAAGCTCGCTCGCTCCTGCACGCCGTCCATCACCGGCGAGACCGTGCTGATGGAGCTGCTGGACGCCGTGATCGACCGCTGCGCCGACATCCTGGAGCGGTGCGGCGCCGAGATCGACCAAGTCAGCCACGACATCTTCGAGCCGGAGAGCGAGCGCCACGGGCAGGCAAAGAGATATTCCCAGATTCTGATCTCGATCGGCCGCAAGGGCGACCTGACGTCGAAGGTTCGCGAGAGCCTTGTCTCGATCGGCCGCGTCGTGACGTTCATGTCCGCGGTCGTGGAGGGCGTGAAATGGTCGAAGGACATGCGCGAGCAGCTCAAGACCATGCAGCGCGACGTGGCGTCACTGACCGACCACGCCTCCTATCTCTCCAGCAAGATCACCTTCGTGCTCGACGCCATGCTCGGTGTCGTCAATCTCGAGCAGAACAACATCATCAAGCTGTTCTCGGTCATGGCCGTCGTCCTGATGCCGCCGACGCTGATCGCCTCGGTCTACGGCATGAACTTCAAGGTGATGCCGGAACTCGAATGGGTGCACGGCTATCCGATGGCTTTGGTGATGATGCTGATCGCCGCGATCGTCCCGTACTGGATCTTCAAGTTCAAGAAGTGGCTGTAATACTACCGAGACCTTACACCGTTTGCAGAGACATGGTGGTTGGTGTCGCAGAATAGAGCGGGATTGCGGCCGCGCGGTGATGCGTGCCTGCCGCCCCAATTCCTCCGGTAAAATTTGAGCGGTGGGCTGAACGTTTGCGCGAAACTTGTCTGCGATAAGCAGTGCGTAGCCGCGAGGAACAACCATGGTTGAAAAACACATAACGTCGCCCCGCAACGTCATCGATCTGGCGAACTATCGTCAGGCGATGACGAGCGGCAAGGCGCCGTCGATGTCGGCGCGCATGTGCCGGCACTGTGGTGCTCCGCTGCTCGACGGTGAGAATGACGACGACTGCTCGACTGCGTTCAGCACGGCCGCTCCGCGGCCGCGCGACCGGTCACGTCGGATTCGAATCGATTGAGGAACGGAAGGCGAGGGCGATCCAGGTCTTGCGGCGGCGTTGTCTGGATCGCCTTGCTTCCCTCTCGATAAGCTTTCGCCGACGTGCGGTCGCGGACGTAAGCGCTCCGCCTGAGAGCCTCCTCGTCACCCGTCGGGCAAAACACCCGGCGACGCTGTCAACCCATCCGCGCAAAAATATTGCGCTTTACCGAAATTCGGTTTTAGCGTATGTGTCGTCCATCCCGGCTCATCCAAGAGGGGCGATCTCGAGGTCGTCTTGATCGCGAGCCGGGCTTGCGGTGGACGCGGCAGCGTCGGCACAGCAA
>NZ_JADPKT010000030.1 GCF_023074075.1 Bradyrhizobium sp. 138
TCACCGAACACGTCAGAGTACCCCTATTCTCGAGCGGGTCGTGTCTCACGTCACGATCACTGACCCGCATCATTTTCTGTTCGGGCACCGGCTTGAGGTGCTCAAGGAGCGATCGGGGCGCGGTCCCGCCTACGTCGTTGTCGCGCTGCCGGACGGCCGGCCGCGGGCGGTTCGGATCGCGTCTACGGATCTTGTCGAGACGATAACTTCTGGCCCGAACGCCGCCGATCTGCGGCGCATCAGCGCAAGGACGCTGATCCCATTGATGCAACATTTGAGCGCGAGTCTGAGCCTTCTTGACGAGAAGGTGATTCGCGATGACCCACCGACCGCTTCCAGGTCGCGTTGCGTATCGACCCATGCCGACGTTGGCAAATCCACCCGGCCGTCCGACGGACGACATTCCGTCCCTGTGGCCGAATCTGTCGACCGCGACGCAAACCCAGATCGCTCAAATCCTCGCCACGCTGCTGCGGCGGATGCAAGCGGTTCCCGGCACGCCCGGAAGGGAACTGGGTCGTGCTGATCAGCTTGAACGTCGCTGACGAGCGGCTCACGACTGCGCATAGAGCCAAGTTGGCCTATGTCTACGTGCGGCAGTCATCCGTGAACCAGGTGCGCCAGCATCAGGAGAGCACGGAGCTGCAGTACCGCCTCGTTGATCGCGCCATCGGTCTGGGCTGGCCGCCGGAACGCGTCCAGGTCATTGATGAGGATCTGGGCAAATCCGGTGCCGGCGGTGTGGATCGTCATGGCTTCCAGAAGCTCATTGCCGAGATCGGCCTTGGCAACGCCGGTCTTGTGGTGAGCCTCGACGCTTCTCGCTTGGCCCGCAACAACCGGGACTGGCATCAGTTGCTCGAACTGTGCTCGGTGTTCGGTGTGCTCATTGCGGATGGCGAGCGGCTTTACGATCCGCGCGCCTACCACGACCGCCTGCTGTTGGGCTTGTCCGGCATCATGAGCGAGGCGGAGTTGCATCAGCTTCGGATGCGCCTTCACCAAGGGGAACGCCAGAAGGCGGCGCGGGGCGAACTGCGGCTGCCCCTGCCAGCCGGGCTCGCCTATGATCGCGCCGGCACGATTATTCTCAATCCTGATGAGGAGGTGCAGGCCCGTCTTCATCTCGTTTTTGCCAAATTCCAGGAACTGCAAAGCGCCCGCCGTGTGATGCGGTACTTGGACCGGAACGGATTGTCCTTGCCGGTTCGGCCGTTGCTTGGACCAGCTCCACACGAGACCGTCTGGCGTGTGCCAGATAGCGCACGCGTCCTTAGTATCCTTCAAAATCCGGCTTATGCTGGGGCGTATGTTTATGGCCGCCGGCAAAAGAATCCGAGCCGATGCCAAGCGGGATCGCTGACGGGAACGGTCAAGGTGGCGATCGCCGACTGGGCGGTTTGCCTCCGCGCCGCTCACCCGGGTTATATCAGCTGGGAGGAGTTCATGGCCAACCAGCGGCGACTGGCAGATAACGTCGCCCACTTTGAGGCAGGACACGCCGGCGTGCCGCGCAAGGGGGCAGCCCTGTTACAAGGAATTGCGATCTGCGGCCGTTGCGGACGGCGCATGAGCATGCGCTACACTGGCCCGAATGCCGACTATCCGGTCTATTGCTGCCGGTCGGATCGGGATCAGGAAGGCAGTGCACTGTGCCAGGAAGTCCGGGCCTTAGCGGTTGACGCCTTGGTCCAGCGGGTGGTCCTCGACGCTCTGTTGCCGGATCAGATTGAGATCGCACTCGCGGCGGCGAACCAACTGGAGCAGGAGAGCCGCCAGCTCGAGCGCCAATGGGCGCTTCGCGTAGAGCGCGCCCGCTACGAGGCCGAGCGCGCTCGACGTCAGTATGACGCCGTAGAGCCCGAGAACCGTCTCGTGGCGCGCTCACTTGAGCGGGCTTGGGAAGAGAAACTGCGTGCCGTGGAGGCGGTCGAGCAGGAGCATGCGCGTTGGCGTGGGCAAGAGCCGCTTCTGATTGGCCCGGTGGAACGCGCAGGGCTACAAGCACTCGGCGAGAACCTGCCGCAGATTTGGAACGCGCCCACCACGTCGACAGCCGATCGCAAGCGCATTTTGCGATTCGTCATCCGCGAAGTCGTTCTTGATCAGAAGCGGATCCGAGGTCAGGTGTGGCTCAAAATCGTCTGGCAGACCGGCGCAACCAGCGAGCATCACGTGCAACGGCGCGTTCACACCTACCGCAATTACATCGACATTGATCGATTGCGGCAGCGGATCGTCGATTTGAATGCTGAACACAAAATGGATGCCGAGATCGCGGCAATACTCAACCAAGAAGGCTTCGTCGCCGCCCGAGGCTGCGCCTTCAAAGGCGAGAACGTCTGGCTGTTGCGCACCCGCTGGGGCATTCCCACCGTCAAGATCAACGGCGTGGACCAGAATCCCATGCGCTGGCCCGACGGCAGCTTCTCGATTCAGGGGGCAGCGGCTGAGCTTGGATTAACCCCGCAAACAGTGTTCGATTATCTTGCGCGCAGATTGCTGGCAGGCCGTCAGTTAGCCAAAGGTCAGCCATGGCAGATCGAGCTCTCAGACGAACAAATTAGTCAGCTGCGTAATCGGGTACGACACACCAAGCATTCGAAGAAGGAGGCATCATGAAGTCATCGGCTCG
>NZ_JADPKT010000005.1 GCF_023074075.1 Bradyrhizobium sp. 138
TGCGGATTCCGACGATCGCGCGCATGTATTCCGATCTGATGCCGCGCAGCTTTCCGATCTGATCGCGCGCAGGTGGAGCACCTGATCGTCGTGGCAAGATGTCACCGTGTTTGGGGTCCGGTCAAGCGGCAGCGGGGATGGTGGACCTGCGCATGGATTCGCCGCTGAGTTCGAGCCGGTGAGCGTTGTGAACCAGGCGGTCAAGGATTGCATCGGCGTAGGTGGGATCCCCGATCAGATCGAACCAGCGGGCCACCGGGAGCTGGCTGGTCACCAGCGTTGAGCGACGCCCGTACCGGTCTTCGAGGATTTCAAGCAGGTGATGACGGGCATTACCGTCGAGCGGTTCAAGCCCCCAATCGTCGAGGATGAGGAGATCGACCCTGGCGAGGCTTTTCATGCGCGCCGCGATGCGGCCGTCACCCTTGGCCAGGGACAGGTCATCGATCAGGCGCGGCAGCCGGGTGTAGAGGACCGAGCGATTGTCACGGCAAGCCTTGTGGCCGATAGCGCAGGCCAACCAACTCTTCCCGACGCCGGCCGGCCCGATGATGGCCAAGCCCTCATGGGCGGCGATCCAGTCGCCCTTGAGCAGCCTGTCGAACAGTCGGCGATCGAGACCGCGCGCAGCGCGGTAATCGACGTCCTCGGGCACGGCATGGTGGCGTAGCCGGGCATGACGAAGGCGAAGCGCAAGGCGCCGGTCATTGCGGTAGGTCGCCTCGTGATCGAGCAGAAGGGCAAGCCATTCGGCGTGGCTGAGGTTGGCGACATCGCTGTTGCTTTCCAGTTCGATGAACGCATGGGCCATGCCTGCCAGACCGAGTTGCCCCAGCAGTTCGAGAGTCGGGTGTTTGAGCATTGCAGTCCTTTCAGTGGTAATATCCGGGGCCCCGGATGTTGGTGTGGAAGATCGGCGTTTGCTCCGGGGCTTTGCGCACCGGGATCTTGTCGAGCCCCTTCTCGAGGATCGATTTGACCGAGGGATAGTTGCGCGCCTGGATCTCCAGCGCGCGCCGCGCGGCCGCTTCCAGGCGTTCGGCGCCGAAGCGCTTCTCCAGTCCGATGATGCCGAGGCATGACCGGTAGCCCTGCTCGGGATGCGGCCGATCCTCGATGATCTTCTCAACCAGCAGCGACAGCATTGGCCCGATCCGCGCAGCTTCTTCCCGGATCTTCAACGGCGTCCATTCACGGTAGCGCCGGTGGCTGGACGGCATATGCTCGGGGATCGTCGTATGCCGCCCGTTGCCGCTTCCACGCATGTGGGCGGCGATGCGTTCGCCATCAAGGAAGATTTCGACGGTGCGTGCGGTAATGCGGGCCTCGACCTCGCGGCGGGCGAAGCGCCACGGCACCGAGTAATGGTGGTGCTCAATGGCAATGTGATAATCGAGCCCAACCCGGCAACGCTTCCACTCAGCATGGATCCACGGTTCGCTCGGCAGCGGCTTGAGGTTCGGCGCGTCGATCTCCTCGAACAGCTGACGCCGCGTTTTGCTGTACTGGCGCAGCACCCGTGTGTCGTTGAGATCGGCGATGCACTCGGCGACCGCAGCGTTCACGTCGGCCAAGCTGTAGAAGATTCGGTTACGCAAGCGGCCCAGAACCCAGCGTTCGACAATGCCGACGCAGGCCTCGACTTTCGCCTTATCCCGCGGCTTCCTCGGCCGCGCCGGGAGCACCGCCGTGCCGTAATGGCGCGCCATGTCGGTATAGCTGCGGTTGACCATCGGATCGAAGTGACACGCCTTGATCACCGCGACCTTCGCGTTGTCGGGGACCAGAAGATGGGCCACGCCGCCGAAGAATGCGAAGGCGCTATTGTGCGCCTCGATCCAGTCGGCGAACTGCTCGGTCCACGTCGCGCAGGCAAATGACAAGCTCGATCCGCCGAGCACCGCCACAAACAGATGGGCATCGCGCACCTCACCGGTCCGGCGGTCGACTACAACCGGCACCCTGTCGCCGGCGTAATCGACAAACATCTTCTCGCCGCCCACGTGGTTCTGCCGCATCGTCAGAGGCAGGCGGCCTTCCCAGCGCCGGAACAGGTCACACCAACGACTGTAGCGATAGCCACCCGGGTGCGCGGCGATATATTCTTCCCACAGAACCTGCAGCGTCACATGCTTGCGCTTCAGCTCACGTGCCACCGCCGACCAGTCCGGTTCCGCCTGCTTGCGCCGGCCGGGCTTCACCCCAGGTAAGCCGTACAGGCACGCTTCCAGGTCGGCATCGCTTATCTCCACAGGGACTGGCCAGCTCAGCCCGGAGCGGGCAAACCGCTTCAGCATATCCCGGACCGTCGTCGCCCCGACCCCGGAACGCTCGCCAATCACCCGCGTCGATAGCCCTGCTTCCAGGCTCAGACGCAAAATCTCGCGCACGTGGCGCATCGTAACCCTCCTCGTCGGCATCCATCTCTCCGGTCGCTATCCGACCGGAAAATGCCCCAACGATCAGGTTCTCCTACCTCCAAAGTGCGCGCGATCCCTTCGGAATCCTGCGCGGACAATTCTCGGAATGCTGCGCGCCATCACTTCGGAATGCCGCGCGCGATCAAATCGGAACGGTGCGCGCGATCGCCTTGGAATCGGCA
>NZ_JADPKT010000093.1 GCF_023074075.1 Bradyrhizobium sp. 138
GTAAGCATCCGGTGAGGACCGCGCAGCGGTCACTCAGGCAGCCTGATTGGCTTGCTTGTTCCGGTCGCGCCAATTCCAGGGCAAGAGTTCGTCGAGCCGGTGGGCCGGATGTGCAGCGATGCGCGCCAGGACGTCGGCGAGCCAAGCTTGTGGATCGAGGTCGTTCATCTTGGCCGTGACGATTAGGCTGTACATCATCGCGGCACGGTCGCCGCCGCGATCAGAGCCGCAGAACAGCCAAGCCTTCCGGCCCAGGGCGATGCCGCGCAGGGCTCGTTCGGCGGCGTTGTTCGACAGGCAGATGCGGCCGTCCTCAAGGAAGCGGGTGAACGAGCCCCAGCGCTTGAGCATGTAGTCCATCGCCTTGGCAACGTCGTTGCGCCGAGAGAGCTTGGCGCGTTGCTCACGCATCCATGCTTCCAAATCGGCGGCGAGCGGCGCGCTGAGCTCCTGGCGCACGGCCCGGCGCCGCTCGGGCGTCTCGCCGTTGATGCCGCGCTCGACTTCGAACAAGGCGTCGATCCGGCGGACTGCTTCCAGTGCCAGCGGCGAGATCACCGCAGGCTTTTTGCCTTGCACCTTGCGGCGCGCATTCTCCGCCAAATCAGCCATCACGAAGAACGGCCGTCTGGCATGGACCCAGCACGCCGCTTCCAGGATCGGACCTGCGTTGCGGCCCGCCTCGTAAAGCTTGCCATAGCCGCCATAGGCATCGGCCTGGAAGACGCCGCTATAGCCGGCCAGATGGGCCTGGGGATGCTCGCCGGTGCGATCGCGCGAGTAATAAAACACTGCCCCCGGCGGCGCCTGCCCGCCAAAAGGCTTGTCGTCGCGCACATAGACCCAGATGCGGCCGGTGTCGGTCTTGCCTTTGGCCAGGACCGGCACCGTCGTGTCATCCCCGTGCAATCGCTCGGCCCTCAGCACATGGGCCTCAAGGCGCCGGAACAAGGGCGTCAGCGCAACCGTGCAGCTACCAACCTGGTCGGCCAGGGTCGACAGGCTGATCGGCACACCTTCCTTGGCATAGCGTTCGGCCTGCCGGTTCAGCGGCTGGTGCTGGCCGAACTTTTCGAACAGCACCATTGCCAGCAAGCTGGGGCCGGCCCAACCACGGGCGATAACGTGGAACGGCGCCGGGGCCTGACTGATCTTCTCGCAATCACGGCAGCTGAACTTCTCCCGGACGTGCTGGATCACCTTCCAGGATTTCGGGATCACCTCCAGCGTCTCGGTGATGTCCTCGCCAAGCTTGGACAGCCGCAAACCGCCGCAGCAGATGCACGACGTCGGTCCCGGCACGAGCACCCGCTCGCGAGGCAGATGCTCCGGGAACGGCTGGCGCGACGGCCGCTTGCGCGTGAACGAGGCCACCTTTGTCGTCTTGGCCGCGGCCATTTCGGCAGCGAGTTCGTCCTCAGTCGCTGAAGCCTCGAGCTCCTCCACGTCAGTTCGAGCTGATCCAGCAGCCTTGCGGTACGCTCCAAGCGAGGGCCATGGCGATCACGGTTCAGCTTTTCAATCTGCAGCTTCAGGTGAGCGATCAGCGCATGGTCGTCGGACTGCTGGGCGCGAACGCTGGCGAGTTCGGCACGCGTCGCCAGCAACGCCGCTTGGAGCGCCTCAATATCTTCCGGCAGCTTCTCGGGACCGTCACCCATGCATCGATGGAATCACAAAAACCGCGATTTGGCGCGGGCTTTTTGCAATCTCACGGGACTATTGCGCAACCTATCCGGCGCTCTGCGGCCGCCAGCTGTGTTGCGGATTGCGCCAGTCGATCGCCTCCAGCAAATAGCCCATCTGAGCTGCGGTCAGCGACACCACCCCATCCACCGTCGCGGGCCAAATGAAGCGCCCACGGTCCAGCCGCTTGGCGTAGAGCGATAGCCCGACCCCGTCGTGCCAAAGCGCCTTGATCAGGGTGCCAGCACGACCACGGAACACAAAGACGTCGCCGGCAAAAGGATCTCGCCCCAGTCCCTCCTGCACCAGCAATGCCAGACCCTGCATGCCTTTGCGCATGTCCGTGTGACCGGTCGCGATCCAGATTCTTGCCCCTGCCGCGATCGCGATCATCGCCGCTCCAGCAGATCCAACACGCGAGACAACGCGGTCATATCAACGCCGGCGTCCACGATCACCCGGCAGCCCTTGCCGACGACAATCTCCATGCGTCCGCTCGCTGGCCCCGCTAAAGCTATTGGCGGCACCGGCGGTTGGTCCGGCACCACCATCGCCGGCACAAACGCTGGCTGAGGTTGTTCAGTATCGCTCGTCCGCGTCCCAAACGATCGTCGCCAAGTCAGCAGCAGCGAGCGCGAAATGCCATATCGTCGCGCTGTCGACGAGACCGCACGCGGTGCCTGCAAACTCTCCAGAACGATCTTGAGTTTCTCGTCATCCGTCCAGCGACGGCGACGGCCAGTCTCGACAACCTCGAACCGTTCAATCTGTGCACTGAACTTATTGCTGTCCATAAGGGCTGTTACACAGCACTCCTCCCAACCCGGCAAGACGGCCCTCACCGGAGGGAGAC
>NZ_JADPKT010000042.1 GCF_023074075.1 Bradyrhizobium sp. 138
CTGCCGCCGCGCTCAACACCAGCGGCCTATTGACGATTGTGGATCCCGACAGCGGCGAAGCCCATGTCGTCGCCCAGAGCAATGTCCACGGGACCTATGGCGACTTCACGATCGATGCCAACGGGGCCTGGAGCTACACCGGCAACGGTGCCCACAATGAGCTCACCGCCGGCCAGCAGGTGCAGGACCAGTTCACGGTCACCAGCCAGGACGGCACCGCGAGCGGCATCGTCACGGTCACCATCACTGGCAGCAATGATGCGGCCACCGTGAGCTCGGACTCGAAGTCCGTCACCGAAGGCGACACGGCCGCGGCGCTGAACACTTCCGGGCAACTCACCATCACCGACCCGGATACGGGCGAAGCCCATGTCGTGGCGCAATCGAATGTCCACGGCACCTACGGCGACTTCAGCATCGATGCCGACGGCGCCTGGAGCTACGCCGGCAATGGTGCTCACGATGGGCTCACCGCCGGCCAGCAGGTGCAGGACCAGTTCACCGTGACCAGCCAGGACGGCACCGCGAGCGGCACCGTGACGGTCACCATCACAGGCAGCAATGACGCGGCCACGGTCTCTTCGGACTCGAAGTCCGTCACCGAAGGTGACACTGCCGCTGCATTGAACGCCTCCGGCCAACTGACGATCGTGGATCCCGACAGCGGCGAAGCCCATGTCGTGGCGCAGAGCAATGTCCACGGCGCCTATGGCGACTTCAGCATCGATGCCAACGGGGCCTGGAGCTACACCGGCAACGGTAGCCACAATGAGCTCACCGCCGGCCAGCAGGTGCAGGACCAGTTCACGGTCACCAGCCAGGACGGCACCGCCACCGGTATCGTCACAGTGACCATCACCGGCAGCAATGATGCGGCCACGGTCTCGTCGGAGGCGAAGTCCGTCACCGAAGGCGATGCCGCCGCCGCGCTCAACACCAGCGGCCAGCTCAGCATCACCGACCCGGATACGGGCGAAGCCCACGTCGTGGCCCAGACCAGCGCGCACGGAACCTATGGCGACTTCACGATCGATGCCAACGGCGCCTGGAGCTACACCGGCAACGGTGCCCACGATGAGCTCACCGCCGGCCAGCAGGTGCAGGACCAGTTCACGGTGACCAGCCAGGACGGCACTGCCACCGGCACCGTGACGGTGACCATCACCGGCAGCAACGATGCGGCGACAGTCTCGTCGGACTCGAAGTCCGTCACGGAGGGCAACACTGCCGCCGCCCTCAACACCAGCGGCCTATTGACGATCGTGGATCCCGACAGCGGCGAAGCCCATGTCGTGGCCCAGAGCAATGTGCACGGCAGCTATGGCGACTTCACGATCGATGCCAACGGCGCCTGGAGCTACACCGGCAATGGCGCCCACGATGAGCTCACCGCCGGCCAGCAGGTGCAGGACCAGTTCACGGTGACCAGCCAGGACGGCACCGCCACCGGCACCGTGACGGTGACCATCACCGGCAGCAACGATGCGGCGACAGTCTCCTCGGAGGCGAAGTCCGTCACGGAAGGCGACACCGCGGCGGCGCTCAACACCAGCGGCCAGCTCAGCATCACCGACCCGGATACGAGCGAAGCCCATGTCGTGGCGCAGAGCAATGTGCACGGAAGCTATGGCGACTTCACGATCGATGCCAATGGGGCCTGGAGCTACACCGGCAACGGCGTCCACAATGAGCTCACCGCCGGCCAGCAGGTGCAGGACCAGTTCACGGTGACCAGCCAGGACGGCACCGCCACCGGCATCGTCACGGTGACCATCACCGGCAGCAACGACGCGGCGACAGTCTCGTCGGACTCGAAGTCCGTCACCGAAGGCGATGCTGCCGCCGCATTGAACGCCTCTGGCCAGCTGACGATCGTGGATCCCGACACTGGCGAAGCCCATGTCGTGGCGCAATCGAACGTCCACGGGACCTATGGCGACTTCACGATCGATGCCAACGGCGCCTGGAGCTACACCGGCAATGGTGCCCACGACGAGCTCACCGCCGGCCAGCAGGTGCAGGACCAGTTCACGGTGACCAGCCAGGACGGCACCGCTACCGGCACCGTGACGGTGACCATCACCGGCAGCAACGATGCGGCGACCGTGAGCTCGGACTCGAAGTCCGTCACCGAGGGCGATAACGCGGCGGCGCTCAACACCAGCGGCCAGCTCACCATCACCGATCCAGACACGGGCCAGGCCCATGTCGTGGCGCAGAGCAATGTCCACGGCAGCTACGGCGACTTCAGCATCGATGCCAACGGGGCCTGGAGCTACACCGGCAATGGTGCCCACAATGAGCTCACCGCCGGCCAGCAGGTGCAGGACCAGTTCGCAGTGACCAGCCAGGACGGCACTGCCAGCGGCACCGTGACGGTGACCATCACCGGCAGCAATGATGCGGCCACGGTCTCGTCGGACTCGAAGTCCGTCACCGAAGGCGATGCTGCCGCCGCATTG
>NZ_JADPKT010000059.1 GCF_023074075.1 Bradyrhizobium sp. 138
CAATGTGCTGATCGCGACCTCGTTCTACGTGGTGCAGAAGTCCTGCCGCGCGCGCCTCGCCGGCGACCTCGCGCCCTGGTTCGTCGTGGTGGGCTACAATTTCTTCATTCTGATCGCTGGCACGGGCTATCTGCTCGGCGTCACTCAGTCGAAGGAATATGCCGAGCCGGAATGGTATGCCGATTTGTGGCTGACCATCGTCTGGGTCGCTTACTTGCTCGTCTTCCTTGCCACCGTCCTCAAGCGCAAGGAGCCGCACATCTTCGTCGCGAACTGGTTCTATCTCGCCTTCATCGTGACCATCGCGGTCCTGCATCTCGGCAACAACCCGGCGCTTCCCGTCTCGGTGTTCGGCTCGAAGTCCTACGTCGCCTGGGGCGGCATCCAGGACGCCATGTTCCAGTGGTGGTACGGCCACAACGCGGTCGGCTTCTTCCTGACCGCCGGCTTCCTCGCCATCATGTACTACTTCATCCCGAAGCGCGCCGAGCGGCCGATCTATTCCTATCGGCTGTCGATCATCCACTTCTGGGCGCTGATCTTCCTCTACATTTGGGCAGGTCCCCACCATCTGCACTACACGGCGCTGCCGGACTGGACGCAGACGCTGGGCATGACCTTCTCGATCATGCTGTGGATGCCCTCCTGGGGCGGCATGATCAACGGCCTGATGACGCTGTCGGGTGCCTGGGACAAGCTGCGCACCGATCCCGTGCTGCGCATGCTCGTGGTCTCCGTCGCCTTCTACGGCATGTCGACCTTCGAGGGCCCGATGATGTCGATCAAGGTGGTCAACTCGCTCAGCCACTACACCGACTGGACCATCGGCCACGTGCATTCCGGCGCGCTCGGCTGGGTCGGCTTCGTCTCCTTCGGCGCGCTGTACTGCCTGGTGCCGTGGGCCTGGAATCGCAAGGGGCTCTACAGCCTGAAGCTCGTCAACTGGCACTTCTGGGTCGCGACCCTCGGCATCGTCCTCTACATCTCGGCGATGTGGGTGTCCGGCATCCTGCAGGGCCTGATGTGGCGCGCCTACACCTCGCTCGGCTTCCTCGAATATTCCTTCATCGAGACCGTCGAGGCGATGCACCCCTTCTACATCATCCGCGCCGCAGGCGGCGGCCTGTTCCTGATCGGCGCGCTGATCATGGCCTACAATCTCTGGATGACCGTTCGCGTCGGCGAACAGGAAGTGCAGATGCCCGTCGCTCTTCAGCCGGCGGAATGAGGAGCTCAAGCAATGTCGTTCTGGACACGCCACCAAATCTTCGAAAAGAACTCGATCATCCTGATCGTCGGCATCCTCCTGGTGATCGCGATCGGCGGTCTCGTCGAGATCACTCCGCTGTTCTACCTCAAGAGCACGATCGAGAAGGTCGACGGGGTCAGGCCCTACACGCCGCTGGAGCTCGCGGGACGCAACGTCTACGTCCGCGAGGGCTGCTATCTCTGCCACTCGCAGATGGTCCGGCCGCTGCGCGACGAGGTCGAGCGCTACGGCCATTTCTCGCTCGCCGCCGAGAGCATGTTCGACCACCCGTTCCAGTGGGGCTCCAAGCGAACCGGTCCGGACCTCGCCCGCGTCGGCGCCAAGTACTCCGACGACTGGCACGTGACGCATCTGACCAACCCGCGCGCGATCGTGCCGCAGTCGGTGATGCCGGGCTACCCGTTCCTCAGCCACACCGAGGTCGATCCGGACACGATCGCCGACCACATGCGTACGCTGAGGACCGTCGGTGTGCCCTATACGAACGACCAGATCGCCAGCGCAGGCGCGGATTTGAAGGCCCAGGCCGATCCGGAAAGCGCCGGCACTGATGCCTTCAACAAGCGCTACGCCAAGGCCGTCGTGCGCAATTTCGACGGCAGGACCGGCACGCCGACCGAGATGGACGCGCTGGTGGCGTACCTGCAGATGCTCGGCACGCTGGTCGACTTCAAGATCTACAACGAGAAAGCCAATCTTCGCTGAGAAGGCATGCACGATGAAAGCTATCCTGACAGTCCATAATCTAGCGTCAGAGCTCGTGACGACGATCTGGACACCGGTGTTCGTCGCGATCTTTCTCGCGATCATCGCCTACGCATTTTGGCCCCGTAACAAGGCTGCGTTCGACGAGGCAGCGCACCTGCCCTTGCGGGAGGAGTGAGAAATCATGACCGATCATCATAGCGAACTCGATACCGTTACCGGAAAGTCCACGACCGGACATGAATGGGACGGCATCAAGGAGCTCAATACGCCGCTGCCGCGCTGGTGGGTGATCTGCTTCTACCTCACCATCGTCTGGGCTGTCGGCTACTGGATCGTCTATCCGGCCTGGCCGTTGGTCTCCAGCAATACCACCGGCATGTTCGGCTACTCCTCGCGCGCCGACGTCGCGGTCGAGCTCGCCAA
>NZ_JADPKT010000008.1 GCF_023074075.1 Bradyrhizobium sp. 138
CAATGTGCTGATCGCGACCTCGTTCTACGTGGTGCAGAAGTCCTGCCGCGCGCGCCTCGCCGGCGACCTCGCGCCCTGGTTCGTCGTGGTGGGCTACAACTTCTTCATTCTGATCGCCGGTACGGGCTATCTGCTCGGCGTCACCCAGTCGAAGGAATATGCCGAGCCGGAATGGTATGCCGATTTGTGGCTGACCATCGTCTGGGTCGCTTACTTGCTCGTCTTCCTTGCCACCGTCATCAAGCGCAAGGAGCCGCACATCTTCGTCGCGAACTGGTTCTATCTCGCCTTCATCGTGACGATCGCTGTTCTGCATCTCGGCAACAACCCGGCGCTTCCCGTCTCGGTGTTCGGCTCGAAGTCCTACGTCGCCTGGGGCGGCATCCAGGACGCCATGTTCCAGTGGTGGTACGGCCACAACGCGGTCGGCTTCTTCCTGACCGCCGGCTTCCTCGCCATCATGTACTACTTCATCCCGAAGCGCGCCGAACGGCCGATCTATTCCTATCGGCTGTCGATCATCCACTTCTGGGCGCTGATCTTCCTCTACATCTGGGCAGGTCCCCACCATCTGCACTACACGGCGTTGCCGGACTGGACGCAGACGCTGGGCATGACCTTCTCGATCATGCTGTGGATGCCCTCCTGGGGCGGCATGATCAACGGCTTGATGACGCTGTCGGGTGCCTGGGACAAGCTGCGTACCGATCCCGTGCTGCGCATGCTCGTGGTCTCCGTCGCCTTCTACGGCATGTCGACCTTCGAGGGCCCGATGATGTCGATCAAGGTGGTCAACTCGCTCAGCCACTACACCGACTGGACCATCGGCCACGTGCATTCCGGCGCGCTCGGCTGGGTCGGCTTCGTCTCCTTCGGCGCGCTCTACTGCCTGGTGCCGTGGGTCTGGAATCGCAAGGGGCTCTACAGCCTGAAGCTCGTCAACTGGCACTTCTGGGTCGCGACCCTCGGCATCGTCCTCTACATCTCGGCGATGTGGGTGTCCGGTATCCTCCAGGGCCTGATGTGGCGCGCCTACACCTCGCTCGGCTTCCTCGAATATTCCTTCATCGAGACCGTCGAGGCGATGCATCCCTTCTACATCATCCGCGCCGCAGGCGGCGGGCTGTTCCTGATCGGCGCGCTGATCATGGCCTACAATCTCTGGATGACCGTTCGCGTCGGCGAGCAGGAAGTCCAGATGCCCGTCGCTCTTCAGCCGGCGGAATGAGGAGCCAAGCAATGTCGTTCTGGACACGCCATCAAATCTTCGAAAAGAACTCGATCATCCTGATCGTCGGCATCCTCTTGGTGATCGCGATCGGCGGCCTCGTCGAAATCACCCCGCTGTTCTACCTCAAGAGCACGATCGAGAAGGTCGACGGAGTGAGGCCGTATACGCCGCTGGAGCTCGCGGGACGCAACGTCTACGTCCGCGAGGGCTGCTATCTCTGCCACTCGCAGATGGTCCGCCCGCTGCGCGACGAGGTCGAGCGCTACGGCCATTTCTCGCTCGCTGCCGAGAGCATGTTCGACCACCCGTTCCAGTGGGGCTCCAAGCGCACCGGTCCGGACCTCGCCCGCGTAGGCGCCAAGTACTCCGACGACTGGCACGTGACGCATCTGACCAACCCGCGCGCGATCGTGCCGCAGTCGGTGATGCCGGGCTACCCGTTCCTCAGCCACACCGAGGTCGATCCGGACACGATCGCCGACCACATGCGTACGCTGAGGACCGTCGGTGTGCCCTATACGGACGACCAGATCGCCAGCGCAGGCGCCGATTTGAAGGCCCAGGCCGATCCGGAAAACGCCGGCACTGATGCCTTCAACAAGCGCTACGCCAAGGCCGTCGTGCGCAATTTCGACGGCAGGACCGGCACGCCGACGGAGATGGACGCGCTGATCGCGTACCTGCAGATGCTGGGCACGCTGGTCGACTTCAAGATCTACAACGAGAAAGCCAATCTTCGCTGAGAAGGCATGAACGATGAAAGCTATCCTGACAGTCCATAATCTAGCGTCAGAGCTCGTGACGACGATCTGGACGCCGGTGTTCGTTGCGATCTTTCTCGCGATCATCGCCTACGCATTTTGGCCCCGTAACAAGGCTGTTTTCGATCAAGCAGCGCACCTGCCGTTGCGGGAGGAGTGAGAGACCATGACCGATCATCATAGCGACATCGATTCCGTCTCCGGCAAGTCCACGACCGGACATGAATGGGACGGCATCAAGGAGCTCAATACGCCGCTGCCGCGCTGGTGGGTGATCTGCTTCTACCTCACCATCGTCTGGGCGGTCGCCTACTGGATCGTCTATCCGGCCTGGCCGTTGGTCTCCAGCAATACCACCGGCATGTTCGGCTACTCCTCGCGCGCCGACGTCGCGGTCGAGCTCGCCAA
>NZ_JADPKT010000041.1 GCF_023074075.1 Bradyrhizobium sp. 138
CGATGCCTCGATCATGCCGACGGTGCCGTCCGGAAATACCTATGCGCCGACGCTAATGGTGGCTGAGAAGGGCGCCGACATGATCATGGAAGACGCAAAAAGGAGCGCGCCGTAACGCCTTTTCTGAACCAATGAGATGATGAACCGACCGGCCAGGGGCATGTGGACCTGGCGATCGAGGCTTAGTATCGAAACAGGTCAAATCGCTTGTTTTGTGGCCCAGACCGGCTGACACAAGCAAATCAGGGCGCGAACGTCGCTCTTAAGGCGGAGCCTTTGGATGGCTTGTTTTTCCTTGGGCAGGGGCGCCGTGTGGTTCGCCAAATGCGGCTGGGGCTGCGTCCGTTGTTGTTTCCCATTAGCGCTCGATGATGGGAGTTGGGCTGAAGTTACCTTTATTTCGAGGCTGCATTCTTTGTTGTCTGCTTTTCTAGGAACGCATGGGTTCAACAAGCGCCGATGCTCAAACTTTGCAACAGAATCTGACCAGGTGCTTTGGAGCGGACGATGAGCTACGTCAGCGCTTCAAGGCTTTGGCAATGACGAAGGGCATCCATTCTCGTCGTGGCCGCACTGAACGGCCCACTGCGACGGATGGAAGCCAAAGGCGGCAACATGACGTCGCGGCCGCTGAAAAAGTGGAAGGCTACGATTCGTCGTCAGAACGTAGTGCTTCGGGGCGCTCCTTACGACAAATTCCAAGCCTCAGCATATTGATGTCAGAATTCGGGTTCGGAGATAGTATGGCTCTGGCCACGCACTAGGCGCCTCATCTTTTGCCTGCATCTTAGGACGGGTAAGGAGGCCTTGTTCGTGACCGGCCGGTCGGTTGTGCAGGAATTCGGGGGTAGTGTGCGGAACGTTCTGCAAAAGCTAAGAGGCTGAAGCGGTCATGGTAGGTCCGGTGATTGCGAAGATCACCGCTCGTAGAGGAGCTTGGACCCGCCATGACCGTGACAAAGACTAGGACGGGTGTCTCTGCAGTCAAAGAGTTGTTGAGGTCGGACAAGGGGTTCCTGAAGCCGCTGATCCAGAGTGCGGTGCAGGACATTCTCGAAGCCGAGATGACGGAGACGCTGGGTGCGGAGAAAGGGGACCGCGTCGAAGGACGGCTTGGCTATCGCTCCGGCTACTATCCCGCTCGCTGATCACAAGGGTCTGCAAGATCGAGCTGAAGGTGCCGCAGGACCGGCAGGGGCGGTTCTCGACCGAGCTGTTCGAGCGCTATCAGCGCTCGGAGAGGCGCTGGTTGCGGCATTGGCCGAGATGTACGTGCAAGGCGTCTCGACGCGGAAGGTCAAGCAGGTCACCGAGGAACTGGTGGGGCATGCCTTCTCGGCCTCGGCGATCAGCGCCATCAACAAACGGCTTGATGGATCGCTGAAGGCGTTCTGCGAGCTCAAGCTCAAGGAACCGTTTCCCTATCTGATCCTGGTGCGCGCCATGAGCGAGTGCGCGAGGACGGCATCATCGCGAGCCAGGCGGTACTGATCGCGATCGGCGTCGACTGGGAAGGCCGGCGTCAGGTGCTCGCGGTCGAGCTTGCCAACGGGAGAGCCGGTCGAGCTGGAAAGAGTTTTTGGAAGCCCTGAAGTCCCGCGGCCTGCATGGCGTCGAGTTCGTCGTCTCCGACGATCATCCCGGGCTGAAGAAGGCGATCGCGGAAGTGCTCGCCGGCGTGTTCTGGCGGCGCTGTTATGTGCACTTCCTGCGCAACGCGCTCGACTATGTGCCGCGCAAGGTCGACGACGATTGTCTGCTCGAGCTGCGCTGGATGTACGACCGGCGCGATCTCGGCGAGGTGCGGCGCGATCTGGCGGCCTGGCTTGGCAAATGGGGCGGCAAATATCCCAAGCTTACCGGCTGGGTCGAGGACAACATCGAGCAGACCTTGACCTACTTCCGTCTGCCGCTGGTGCACCGCAAGCACATGAAGTCGACCAACATGCTGGAGCGCCTCAACGAGGAGATCCGGCGGCGCACCTATGTGGTGCGGATCTTCCCCAACGCCGAGAGCTGCCTAAGGCTGGTGCGCGCGCTGACCGTCGAACGTCACGAGGCCTGGCTCGAGGACCATCGCTACTCAACATGGACCTGCTCAAGGAGCACAAGAAGGAGGCGTTACGCCAGGCGGCCTGACGATGCTCAGGCCAAGGGTGCGGATTCCGACGATCGCGCGCATGTATTCCGATCTGATGCCGCGCAGCTTTCCGATCTGATCGCGCGCAGGTGGAGCACCTGATCGTCGTGGCAAGA
>NZ_JADPKT010000070.1 GCF_023074075.1 Bradyrhizobium sp. 138
TATCCCGGCGGCCGTCGAGGCCATGCGCCAGTATTGGATGCCGATCCGCTACGCCCGCGCTGGCTAACAACTGCCTACGTGGCTGCTCATGCCGGTTACAGCTGATGAAGCATCCTACTTAGTTAGCTCTCCTACAGTGCTGCAGACTGCGCCATTGATTACTTCAAGCTGATCGACGCATACAACTAGCCCCTTTTGGATAGTAGAGCACGTAACATGCGCGCATCGCTGACGCCGTCTGGCTAATTACGACCGTAACGCCATGCTCACTGAAAGGCCCTTGCATCGTGCTTTCTCACGACCGCTGGCATGTCTCCGGACAAAAGTTCGGGTAAAATGGTCGGGGCTTCCAATCGAAGTCGGCGATCGCGGGCGCCGGATCAAAAACCATATCCTTTCCCATTCGGCTCGCCATGGCAGCATTCGCAGACTTAATAAATGGTCGACCCAACAAGAACGCCAACCTCCACAGCTCCAAAGGTATCGAGATGATCCTTCGTGGCAGCTTCAAACCATCGAAGATTCGACCGACCATTTCGTAATATGTCACCGTATCGGTGCCCGGCACGGCGTATATTTTGTTGATCGCAAGCGGGCTGGCCGCGGCGTTGATCGCTCCGATTGCTAGATCTTCAGCGTGAACGGGCTGCCTTAAGCCAAGCCCCTCCCCAGCGAGCGGCATGAACCTGAGACGCTGGATAAGCTGAGCAATGCGAGACACATTGCTGTCCCTGCCTTCAGCATAAATAAGCGTAGGCCTTAAAACGGTCCAACCAACACCGCTCTTTGTGCACACTTCGATAAGGTGAGCTTCCGCTTCAGCCCAAGCAGCGACATACTTGCGCTCTTCCACGAGCTCAGAGTCGCGCTTCGTCTCCAAGCTCGTAGACGTAAATGCCACAACCCGCCTCAAATTGGACGTGATCAAGCATGGCAGAGCGTCCGCAAGCAGCTTCGCGTGCGCCGTGCAGTAGATCGTCCCGACATCCTCAATTTGCAGAGCTTTAGGCGCCGAAAGGTCGGCGCGCAACCAGTCCACATTGGGAGATTGTTGGATTTCACGCGACACAGCAATTGGTCGCTCACCACGCGCGACCAATCGCTCGAGAATATAGCCCCCAACGATGCCGCTTCCTCCCAGGACAAGGCTCCTCACGGCGAGCTCCTGAAGTGTAGCATCACACCAATAAACTCGTTAACATCCTTACAATGCTTTGATATGGTCTCACGTTTGAGATGTCTTTGGAATCGCACAGAAATGAAGAAGCTTCGGGTTCGATCTGGCACCATCTCGTGGCTACGCCGGCGGCTGCCAAGCCCACCAATTTGGACCTTTCAGCAATATAAACCGCGCCCTGTCGTTTCGCAGGAGATCGTACCTCCAACGATGCGAGCACCTTTTCCACGCGTAGGGATCGTCACACCGGCCTACAATCACGCTCACTTCCTGAGAGCAACAATCGATAGCGTTCTCCACCAGAATTACCCGGCGCTCGCCCACCACGTCCAGGACGGTGGATCGCTCGATGGCACCGTCGAATTGCTCAAGTCGTACGGTAGCCGGATCTCGTGGCAAAGTCGAGCTGACAAAGGACAAGGCAATGCCATAAATCTCGGATTTGCACGCATGCCGGGCGACATCGACATCATGGCCTACCTAAACAGCGATGATACACTTATGCCGGGTGCCGTAGCCTATGTCGCAAGCTTCTTGCAGAACAATCCAGCCGTCGACATCGTCTACGGGCATCGCATTGTTATCGATCACAATGGTCAGGAGATTGGGCGCGCGGTGATGCCTCCGCATGATGCGCTCGCACTGAAATACATAGGCTACGTGCCACAAGAAACGATGTTCTGGCGCCGCAGGGTTTGGGAAGCGATCGGTCCGATCGACGAAACCTTCCGTTTTGCCCTAGATTGGGATTTCATGATCCGGGCCCAGCGCGCCGGCTTCAAATTTGCACGCCTACCGCGGTTTCTTGGATGCTTTCGTGTCCATACCGAGCAGAAGACTTCTGCCATGCTGGGCGTTGGTCTCGAAGAAATGGAAAAGATCAGAATTCGTGAAAATGGTCACGGCATCACACGTGCGGACATGCGTCGGTTTGTATTCCCTTTCCTAGCCAAACAGTTCGTGTACCATTGGCTTCATCGCTCCGGCGCAATAGGTTACTAAATCGCAATATCGTTTCTTACCTCTTCAGACCGCGAGTGCGCTCCGGCAGCACGGCTGTTTCCTCGATCATTGCAAGAGTTTGATAATGGCAACGGCTTACGCCGGCAACACTTTAATTTGGTGCCGAGGTACCGACACCCTACTTCTGGTCCTCTTGGGAGCCTCTGAAGTCATCGCCTTTTATACACACGTACACTTCAATGTCGCTCCATTCTATCCCCCTGCCTTTGATCAGCTATCATACTATCTCCAAGCGTATGATCTAATAGAAAAGACTCTTTCAAACGGCGTAGCCGAACTGCCGAAGGCGCTCTTCGAATCTAGCAACGCCACCGGCACAACATTTGCTCTTCAGGGAGCGCTGATCTCGCTGATTGCTGGGGCCAGCCGAACAACATTTTTGACGATCAACGTCATCTACCTGGTCGCCGCGCAAACGATCTTGTTCCTAACGGTCCGTTCGCTCAGTAACAGCGCATTCGGATGGACAGCGGTAGCACTTCTGATATCCGCATCTACTTTGTTCAACCGCGCAGGCGGGCTGTATGACTACCGCATCGACTTCATCGCAATGTGCCTCTATGGCATATGCATTAGTTTTATTCTTTGGTCACGCATTTTTCTGGACTGCGGCAAAACCGCGCTTGCAGCGCTTGCATGCATCATACTGGTTTACACTCGTTTCTTCACGATCATCTATATAGCTGGCGTCCTTGCATTTCTGCTCGCAATTCAGATAGCCCGGTGGATACAGACAGCAACTACCGAGCGCGCAGTCGCTGGACAGCGGGCGCGCAATATATTCCTGTGCGGTTGCCTCATTGCGTTGATTTGCATCCCGCGCCTATATATTTCCAGGGAGGCGATCTACAATTATTACCTTGTCGGCCATGTGCTCGGCGAAGAGAAGTTCATTCGCGCGAGCGAACTCGGAATCCACGGAGCGCTCGCGCATCTTCTATACTATCCCAGATCAGTGATCGGTTCTCACATTGGCGTTCTGACCTGGGTCATCGCCGCGCTTATCGCCGTTCTATCGTTTCGGCAACTGCCGATATCAGTAACAGAGGCATTTCGGCGCCTCCATTCCTATAGGCTTGAAGTTGCTACGCTGTTTGTTGCAACACTTGTTCCCCTTGCAATGCTGACCGCGAACGTATCGAAATCGCAAGTCGTCGCCGGAATTGTAACGATCCCGATCGTTCAGATCATGATTCTCATCGGCATCGCTCTGTGGCCCTGCGGAACATCAATTCGCATCGCAGGCAGGATCTTTGACGTCGCCGTTCTTGCGGTAACCGCTGGATTGATTGTTTTCTTTTTCCGAGCGAGCCCGTTGCCAAATGTGGAGAATCGCACGGATTTGGATCGAGTTTCTTCGATGAGCATGGAGATCGTGCGTTATGCCGCGGATCGTAAGTTGACCAAGATAAGTCTCTCGGTCGACAGAGTCTCGGACTTCATGAATGCTGGCATCCCTCGGATTTTCAGCATAGAGCGACTTCATCGCAACTTGATCGTAGAGGGGTTGTTTGGGCATGGTGGGTACGGTATCTTTGCTACTGCGCGCGAAGACGCGCTCCGCCTGTATGCAAGCAGCGACGTTATCATCATGACCGATCCCTACAAGGATCGCGCCAAACCGTACCCTATCAATGCCAAAATTCGGGAGTACTGGCCGGAGCTTTGGCAATGGACCAATCAGAACCGGCATTTAATCTTTTCTACCATGATCGATGGTGTGCCCTATTACTTGTTCGTCCGCTGAACTACGACGGAAATTGATCTAGCACTCTAGCGAGCCGAGGAAGTTCGAAGGATCCTTTGTCCCCTCTCTTACGATGAACTTCGATGCCACGAGTCAACTCGGCGCCTTCACTTATGGTCAGCTAGACAATTTTCGTGCCTGACCAGTCGGCTGAAAAAGCGCAGTCCCGGCTCAACAAGCATGATCAGTTTGCTTGCAGTTCAATCGTCTGAACACATAAATAAGACAGTCTACCGCAGTAGCCTAACGGGATCAAAAGGAAATCAGGCTGGATTCTGCCGTTCCCACTTGTTACGTTTCCGACCTACATGAAGTGATTTTCCGATGAGCATTACGAATCGCCCTGCCCGCACTACCGCCGAGTTGATTGCTCTCATCAATCAACGGCAGCCCGACTGGTGGCCATCTGATTTCGGTTTGAGTATCGATCGATCGGCTGAGCACGATTGGGTCGCGGTTGTTGATTCGGGTCTTGAACCGGACAACGGTGCCGAGTTTGCACTCAGCCTGGGGCGGATCGTCGCCGATTTGCGATTACGTAATGCCTGGAGCGGATACTGATAGACGAAGCGCCCCCTGCGTGATCGCACGCTGGCGATGTGCCCGTGACAGAAGCGCGAATTATCCCCGAGTTGCAATTCGGCGTTTTGGATGCGCGGACAAGTGATTGCAAACAATCAAAGGGTTGAAGGATGTTGAGATCTGATGCGGAGGCGCCCGTTTGCTAGCAGTCCGGCCAGTTTGTGTCTTCATCCAGTGATGATGTGGCCGAGGTGCAGAAGCGAAATTACGGTATCTAAGTGTAAGGGCTCTGAAAGCGGGACACCGATTTGACCATCAATTCGCAAGTGCCCGTCTTCGAATAGTCCGCTGTGTGACACCACCCCTGCGCCAAAGCCGATCACATTATTTCCGTTTAGATCCTGATGGAGGGTCGTCTCCAGCGACACCAGCGCAACACTGCTCGCTGATACCAATCCTTTATCGAAAACGAAATTGCCTCCGCCATCAGTCGTCCACACCGAATATTGGTTAGTGTTCGAATTCTTCCACACGACTTGGTAACCAGCCCCCGTCGCTTCAGCAGCAATCGGCGCCCAAGCTTCGCCAAACTGACCCGCCGTCACCACAGCGCCACCGAATTTCAAAGAAGGGCCAATCCCGCCAGCAACAGCATTGAGCAGGTAGTTGCTACCCGTCTGTACTAGGCTGGTTGAACCGAAGCTTTCAATATTGGTCGACACAAGACCAATCGCTCCGTCTGCATTCAGATCTTGATGGAAACTGCTCTCGAGCGACATGAGAGCAGCGCTGGTTGGCGAAACCGATCCTATATCCGAAATGAAACTGCCTCCGCCATCAGTCGTCCACACCGAATATTGGTTAGTATTCGAATTCTTCCACACGACTTGGTAACCAGCCCCCGTTGCTTCGGCAGCAATCGGCGCCCAAGCTTCGCCAAACTGACCCGCCGTCACCACAGCGCCACCGAATTTCAAAGAAGGGCCAATCCCGCCAGCAACAGCATTGAGCAGGTAGTTGCTACCCGCCTGTACTAGGCTAGTGATGCCGGTCGCCTCGATCACGACCGGGGCGAGCTGGCTAACGAGTGTGGTGCTGGAGATCGGCCCATCAGCGAACTGAAAATTCTCCACGCCCGTCAGCGTATCGGTACCATCGGGTGAACCGGAACGCCGGTCTACGACGGTGAAGGTCTGCGTCGTCGAATTGTAGGAGATGGCGTAATTGGCTTTGTTGGCAGAATACACAGTTGTATCCGTGCCGGTCCCCCCGATGATGGCGTCATTGCCTGCCCCGCCAGTGATCGTGTCGTTGCCGCCGCCGCCGTTCAGCGTGTTGGCGATGGCGTTGCCCAGAATCGTGTCGTTACCAGACCCGCCGGTGGCGTTGTCGATGTATGAGCGTGTGTCGCCGTTATAGAGATAGGCGTTGTAGACGTTGCCCGACGCGTAATGGCCGTCGCCGAGATAGGCCAGCTGCACGGAGGAGAACACCGACGAGGCACCTGGATTGAGGTTGATGCTCAGGTTCGTCGTGTAATTCGAGAGGTCGTAGGTATCAACGCCGCCGCCGTCCCAGACGGTCTCGTAGATGCGGTTGGCCGAGCCCCCGGCGCCGCCGCCCGGCGCGAGCTGCCCGACGCCGTTGATAAACTCCTGTCCTGTGGCCGGATTCCAGGTGTAGACGGTATTGCTGCTCTGCGTCGTGTAGTCCGCGCCGTACATGGTCTGGAGCGCGAGGATATCGTTGGCCATGTAGGTCTGCGAATATCCGTACGCCTCGTTGGTGTAGCCGGACGTGGTCGAAGCACCGACATAGCTGCGATAGCTCATGACGGTGTATTCGCTGTCGTCATGCGCGCTCGGCACCGCGACGTTGGCGGGACCGCCGGCCTCCTGGCTGTGCTTGAGGCCGAAGGCGTGGCCGAGTTCGTGCAGCGCGGTGGTGAAGTAATAATTGCCGAGCTTGGCCAGCGAGAAGTTGTATTGAGTGCCGAACCAGACGTCGCCGCCGGACGCATAGTTAGCGGGATAGTAGGCGTAGGCGGTCGGATTCGCCGCAGCCGACTGCGCGATCATGATGTCGGCGCCGTTCGTGCCTGCATATTGGATGTTGGCGTTGGTGTAGCTGAGGATCAGCCCGATCGCGTAATTGATCGCCGTCTGGATCTGGGTCGGCGCCGATGTAAAGCCTGAAGTCGTGGGCTCGCCGTCGCCGCCGGAATAGGGATTGGCGTAGTCGCTGGGCGCGTCGGGAAAACTGTAGGTGATCGTGCCGGTCCATTTGACGCCGGATAGCAGGCCGTCGATCTCGGCGTTGTTGGTGACACTGACATTTACGGCGGTAGCCAATGGACTCTCCAGAGCAGCGTATCGCGCGTGATTCGCCGCGACGGCATATGATTCTAGTTAGAGAGTTAAACGTTTGGTTTAAATGGGGCAGTGGCGTTCGCGCCCCTTCCATAAGGCCGCGTTAGCCATCAAATCCCGTAATCATACGGAGCGCAAACAACACCCTGTTCCCGGAACACCCGTAATTTGCAGGAGTTTCATGAAACGACGTCTACTGCTGCCCGGCCTGTTTGGTGCCCTGATCGCGCTCGTCGGACTGGATCATCTACCCTTCGGAGGACTGCCTGTCATGGTTGAAAAGGCCAAGGCGGACGACAGCGGCAAGGCGCGGCGCGCGCCCTCCATGCCGATGGCCCGAGATCCTGCCGCTGCCGTGGCAGAGGAATACGAAGCCGCCCGCCGGACGGGAACGCCTGAAGCCCTCGAGCTCTTCATCGCGCGTCACGGCGATGATCCGCTGGCCGAAAAGGCGCGCGCCGAATTGAAGCGCCTGTCGCGCTGATCTGTCGGGCCTGATCAGGCATGGCATTTCGGCAGGCGGCATCGGCGCCGGGCCAGGCTTGTCGCGTGATCTTTCGGCACTATGGTAGGCGCGCAATCTGTCCCGGAGCCATTCAAGATGCCTTTTCCGCATGCCTCGGAAGCCCTGTCGCGCTTCACCGTGCTCGACCTGACCCGCGTCCGCTCCGGACCCACCTGCGTGCGGCAACTGGCCGATTGGGGGGCGAATGTCGTCAAGATCGATGCGCTGACCGAGGACGCGGGCGGCGAGCAGCCGGGCGGCCCCCGGCGGGGTTCCGACTTCCAGAATCTGCATCGCAACAAACGGGCCATGACGTTGAACCTGAAGGACGAGCGCGGGCTCGCCGTGTTCAAGCGCCTCGCCGCCAAGGCCGACGTCGTGGTCGAGAATTTCCGGCCCGACGTGAAGAAGAAACTCGGCATCGACTATGACAGCCTCGCCGCGATCAATCCGCGCATCGTCTATGGCAGCATCTCCGGCTTCGGCCAGGACGGCCCCTATCACAAGCGGCCCGGCTTCGATCAGATCGCGCAAGGCATGGGCGGGTTGATGTCGATCACGGGTGCGCCGGGCGAAGGGCCGATGCGGGTCGGCATTCCCGTTGCCGACCTCACGGCGGGCCTGTTCTGCGCCATGGGCATCCTCACCGCGCTGCTCGAGCGCGAGGTCTCAGGCAAAGGCCAGTGGGTGCAGACTTCGCTGCTCCAGGCCCAGATCTTCATGCTCGACTTCCAGGCCGCACGTTGGCTGATGGAGAAGGAGGTCGCTAAGCAAGCCGGCAACAACCATCCGACCAGCATCCCGACCGGCGTGTTCAAAACCTCGGACGGCTACATCAACATCGCCACGACAGGCGGGCGGATCTGGGAGCGCTGCGCCCAGGCGATTGGCGCGCCGGAGCTCTACGCCCACCCCGACTATGCGACGGCCCCTGCCCGCTCCAAGAACCGCGACGCGCTCAACGCCGAGATCGAGAAGCGCACGGTGACGAAGTCGACCGAGACCTGGGTCCGCGAGCTCAATGAGGCCGGCGTGCCCTGCGGGCCGATCTACGCCATCGACCAGATGTTCGAGGACGCGCAGGTCAAGCATCTCGGCATTGCGCAGGACGTGCCGAACGAGGAAGGCCAGCATATCCGCCTGGTCGGCCAGCCTGTAACGCTGTCGCGCACGCCGAGCAAGATGGTGGCGCGGCCGCCGGAATTCGGCGAGCAGACTGACGAGGTGCTGAAGGAGTTCGGCCTCTGCGCCAACGAGATCGCAAACCTGAGAGAGGCCCGCGTCATCTAAGTTCCCTTGAGCTACACTTGCAAGCGCATTTCAAACGCGAGAGCTGTTAGCAGGACTACGAACGAAGCTTGTTTCCCCATTGGAGAAGGCAACGGTGTAGGCCTCTTCTTGAGACACAGCCTTGTTCGGCTAAGGGCATGTCGCTCTTCGGATGACATCGGTGATCCTGGCGAGCACGTCGACTAGCGGATTGCCGTCGTTTCAACTAGACGGCTTATCAGCAGGCGAGGATGGTGGTTGGCACTGTAAACACTGCATTTTCCGGGAACCAGTTGATGGCGGCGGAAACTTCACTGCCCCGAGTAACGAGTCTTCAATTTCTAGCCAGAAACGGAAAGCCCTCGCCGCTCTTCTGATAGTCCGCCGTTAGTCGCCATCCCGCAATGTCATGGACTATACCGCACGCGTCGCAATGCAGCTTCTTTTCACCTAGTAGCCGTTGCCCCCGCGCGAGAGTCGCTTCTGAGGCCGGCTCAAGACAGCTTGGACACACTAGCGGCAGACGCCTAGCTTTCCAACGATCTATGAGGCTAAACAGACCGCCGAAAACCAAAAGATGAAAACGATCTACTCTCATTGTTTGCTCGCTACCGCCGAACGTTCCAATGGTTCCCGCTCGTTTTGCAAGCCTCGGAGCCGGACGCCGCGCGACTGAGAAGCCCGCCTCTGTTTGTCTCACCTGGCCGGGCGGACTCAACCTTTACATTGGCAGACCAGCGGGTCAGCTCTGGACTGTTACCTTGCAAACTAGTCAGGTCGGCGTGCTGGCGGCCGGCTAGGCGGCGGCTCGTTCAGATCTCGGGCCCAAGGAGCACCAGTTGCAACCCCCGATTTCGAGGAGATTTCGTCAGAGCTCACACAGGATGCAGTAAGAAAGCTTACCGCAATCGCAGCGCTTGTCCCCACCACCCTTGTAGCGTAGGTCCGCAGCAAACGGATGGATCGAAACAGATCTTCCTGCATGCCAGACACTAAGGTTGAACGGAGCGAATCATACGCTATCATGAGAGTGTACGATGGTCGAGTCTGCCGGCTTCCCGGAACCGACTTGGACAAGAGCGTCAAGCCGAACCTGCTTCCAGCAGGGGCCCGCAGTCGACTTCCCGGTACGCTTCCGCGTAAGCCGCAGAATGGTGGCGCACCCGCCGGAATTCGGCGAGCAGACCGACGAGGTGCTCAAGGAGTCCGCTTAGGCTTGAACGAGATCGGCAAAGTCAGGGACCGCCAAGGTGGTCTGAGCGCCCGGCGCCCGATCCAACCCCGAAACGACAAAGCCCGGCGCGAGGCCGGGCTCTGCTTGTTGTTGACGCCTTTGTTGATCTCAGTACTTGGCGACCACCGGGCCGCCAAACTGGTAGTTGATGCCGGCGCGCAGAATGTGGTCGGTGAAGCGCGACGAGGCACTGGCCGCGATCGTGGGGAGTGGCGCCAGCGAGAACGGACCGGACGAGAAGCGGCCGAGATCCATGTAGAGGTATTCGAGCTTGGCGCTCCAGTTCTGGGTGATCTTGCCTTCCACACCCGCACCCACGGTCCAGCCGACGCGCGTATCCGACGCCGAACTCGTCGAGGCGACCGCCACACCGGCAGGCGTGAAGCCGGCGATCGTGCCCGTGGTCTTGATCTCGCCGAAGGCCACACCACCGGTGCCGTAGAACAGCACCTTCGGAGTTGCCAGGATGCCGACGCGGCCGCGAACTGTGCCGAACCACTGAAGATGCTGGTCGATCGAGAGCGTGGTACCGGCGGCAGCGCCGGCGGGCAGGGCAGTCACGCCGGGAAGACAGGCGCCGCCTGCAAGTCCGGTGGGGGCGCAGTTGAAGCCGGCGCGGCCCTTTTCGTCGGACCAGTTCAGGTCGCCTTCGACGCCGAACACCCAATTAGCACTCTGCCAGTTGTAGCCGCCCTGGCCACCGGCGACGGCGCCGTTCATGTCGAACGAGGCGCTGGTGATGGAGCCGGCAGGCGGCGCGATCACTGCACCGGTCGCCGTATTGGTGTAGGTGACGTCGGTGCGCGAACGGCCCCAGCTGTAGCCGCCATTGGCGCCGACATAGAAGCCGGTCCAGCTCCAGACTGGATCGACGATAGGCGCCTTGACATAGGGCCTTGCCGCGAGATCGGCAGCAACCGCGCCCGTCGCGAACAGCGACATCGCCGCCGCCATTCCAATCACAATCCGCTTCATGGAGAACCCCCTCCGCACAATTTTGTGATCCCAACATACGCCAGCACCTGCCCAAAGGCTGTGCCATGCCGGCAACATCCAGCAACAATCGTGGCGTGTGACGTTCCGGACCACAACGACATGGACCCGTTCATGCCATTGAATCCAAAGGATTATACTTACTACGATGTCGTCCTGGTCCTATGCGTCAACCCGACACCGGCAAGCAATCTGTCGATCACAGGCCAAAACAGCAGCACGATCGCCAGGGTCGTGATCGAGCCGACCAGGCCGTTTGACCAGAACACCTTGAGGTTGCCGCCGGAGCCGATCATCGACAGGCGGAAGGCATCTTCGGCCCGGTTGCCAAGCACCAGCGCGAGGGTGAACGGCGCCAAGGGAATGCCGATCTTCTTGAAGACGTAGCCGACGATGCCGAAGCCGAGCATCAGCCAGATGTCGAACATCGCGTTCTGGATCGCGTAGGCGCCGATCGCGCAGGACACCACGATCATCGGCGCCACCGCGGCGAACGGCACGCGCAGGATCGAGGCGAAGATCGGCACCGTCGTCAGCACCAGCACGAGGCCGACGACATTGCCGAGATACATCGAGGCGATCAGGCCCCAGACGAAGTCCTTGTGCTCGACGAACAGCAGCGGCCCCGGATTGAGCCCCCACACCATCAGGCCGCCGAGCAGGATCGCCGCGGTGCCTGAGCCGGGAATGCCGAGCGCGAGCATCGGCAGCAGCGCCGAGGTGCCCGAGGCATGCGCCGCCGTCTCCGGCGCGAACACGCCTTCGATGCGGCCCTTGCCGAAACTTTCGGGCTCCTTGGCGAAACGCTTGGCAAGGTTGTAGCCCATGAAGGAGGCCGCGATCGCGCCGCCAGGGGTGATGCCGAGCCAGCAGCCGATGAAGGAGGAGCGCAGCAGCGTCACCCAGTATTTCGGCAGGTCCTTCCAGACGCCGAGCACGACACGGAGCGAAATGCTCGCCGCATGTCCGCGCAGCGCCAGCCGCTCCTCCATGGTCAGCAGGATCTCGCTGATGCCGAACAGGCCGATGACGGCGACCAGGAAGTTGATGCCGCGGAGCAGCTCCGGCGAGCCGAAGGTCATGCGCAGATTGCCCGATACGGTATCCATGCCGATGCCCGCCAGCAGCAGCCCCAGCGACATCGAGATGACCGTCTTGTGCTTGGCCTCGCGCCCCAATCCGACGAAGGAGCAGAAGGTGAGCAGATACACCGCGAAAAACTCGGGCGGGCCGAACTTCAGCGCAAAGGAGGAGATCATCGGCGCAAGGAACGTGATCAGGAGCACCGCGACCAGCGAGCCGATGAAGGAGGACGTGAACGCCGCGGTCAGCGCCTCCGCGGCCCTGCCCTGCTGCGCCATCGGATAGCCGTCGAAGGTGGTTGCGACCGACCAGGCTTCGCCGGGAATGTTGAACAGGATCGAGGTGATGGCACCGCCGAACAGCGCGCCCCAATAGATGCAGGACAGCATCACGATCGCCGAGGTCGGATCCATCGTGAAGGTGAGCGGCAGCAGGATCGCGACGCCGTTGGGGCCGCCGAGGCCTGGCAGCACGCCGACGAAGATCCCGAGCACCAGCCCGACCATCATCAGCACGAGCGTCTTCCACGTCAGCAGGACGGCAAAGCCGTGAAGCAGGAGACCGAAAGCTTCCATCGCGGGACCGCCTAGTGGCCGAAGGCCGCTTCGAGCGGCCCTTTCGGCATGATGACGTCGAAGGCGATGTCGAAGGTGACGAACATGATCGCCGTGAATACAAGAGCGGTGAGCAGCGACTTCCACAGCGGGATCTTGCCGACGAAGCGCATGAAGCCCGAGATCAGCAGGAAGCTCGCGACATAGAGGCCGAGGAACTGCGTCACCAGGCAGAACAGCAGCGTCGGCACGAACACCGCCAGCACGCGGCGGCCTTGCGCGCGCGTGACGAAGGTTCCGGATGACGCGCGCCGCGCCAGCATCGCGACGATCAGGCCGTAGAGACTGCCGCCGCCGAGGATGATGGAGAGGTAGAACGGGAAATAGCCGGGCTCGGGCCCGGTCGCATCCCAGGACGCGCCGGTGCGCCAATTGTCGTAGCCGAGCGTGAGCGCCAGCGCGAGCAACAGGAGACAGACGACGATCTCGATGGTGCCGGAGGAGACGACGGAGGGCGAGTCGTCTTCAGGCGCGGTCGGATCGTCGACGACGATTTCTAGATCGGTTTGGGACATGAGCCGTTAGGGATGGAGTGCGGTCAATTCTCCCTCTCCCCGCTTGCGGGGAGAGAGTCGGGCTGAGGGGGAGTCCCCCTGGGGACGGTGAGAGTTGGACTTGCGGAGAGTCCCCCCTTCACCCGCATCACATCTTTGATGCGATGCGACCTCTCCCCGCAAGCGGGGCGAGGTGGCTACTTTGCGACGAATCCAGCTTCCGTCATCAGCGCCTTGTTCTGCGCATCGTCCTCCTCGAGGAACTGCACCATGTCCTTGCCGGTGAGGAAGATCGGCTTCAGCGCCTGCTTCTCCATGTACTCCTTGTACTCCCCGGTCTGCGTCACCTTGTGGAACAGATCGACATAGAACGCCTGCTGCTCCGGCGTCACCTTGCCAGGCAGGAACATCGCACGCAGCATCAGATATTGGACGTCGACGCCTTCCTCCTTGCAGGTCGGGATGTCGGCCCAGGACTGCGTCTCCGTCACCTTGGCTGTGTAGGCGATGCGCTCCTTGTCGAACACGCAGAGCGGACGCACCTGGCCCGCGCGCCAGACTTCGAGATTTTCGGAAGGGTTGTTGACGTTGGCTTCGGTGTGGTTGCCGACCAGCTGGGTCGCGGCCTCGCCGCCGGACTTGTAGGGCAGATAGGAGAACTTCGCGCCGGTCTTCTGCTCGAGGAAGACGGTCAGCACGTGATCCTCGCGCTTGGAGCCGGTCCCGCCCATCTTGAACGGCGCGCTGGCGGCCTTCGCGGCCGCGACGAAGTCCTTCACCGTCTTTGGGCCTGCGCTGTTGTCCCAGAGCACGAACTGGTCGAGCGCGACCACCGAAACCGGGGTCAGCTCGCGCCAGTTGAACGGGATCTTCGCCGACAGCGGCAGCATGTAGATCAGCGAATAGGCGATCAGCACCTTGTTCGGATCGCCCTCGCTGGACTTCATGTACATCAGCGCTTCCGCGCCCGAGGCGCCGCCCTTGAGCGAGACGACGATCGGCTGCTTCATCAGATTGTTCTTCTGGATCGCAGCTTGCATCATCCGCGCCATCTGGTCGGAGGCGCCGCCCGCGCCCGCCGCCACGACGATCTCGACCGGCTTTGCCGGCTCCCAGCCCGCAACAGCCGGCGTGCCGCAAAGCGTGGCCGCAAGCGCAATTGCGGCCTTCATTCCATGTCCCACGTGCGTCTTCCCTATGTTCTTGTTTGGATTGGAAATTCAGAGCTGAATTTCAGCGCCCATTGTGCTGGCGAATTGGGCTAAGTTCAAGCCGTCCGACGACATCCCCGTTATGACTTTGGAATAAGACAAGTCTCGCGCAATTGAGTTACAAGCGAGCCGCCGCATCTCGTAAGGAAGGAGCGGTTCAGACGATTCGATTTTACAGAATTCGCCGAGAAGTTCAGAGTTTGAAGTGATGCCGCGCCTGCTCTATATCAACGAGAAATTTGGCCACGACGCGACGATCGTCTTGGACAGCGGAGACGCCTGTTGGATCTCCGTCGGCAAGAAGGGCGTTCTGGTACGTTCTCACAAGCACAGCTTTTTGGGCGGATTGCTGGGGGGCCTGTTTGGTCCAAAGCTCTATCAGGAGCAAAATGTCTACCAAGCGCTAAGCGTTGCCCAAGCTCTCTCGGCAACGTTTCGGCCGGTTCCACAAATCAGATGCAAGGACGCGATGCTCAGAGCATTCTGCACAGCGGTTTGGCACTGCTCTTCCCCCGCACGCGTTAAGGCCGTATTGAATGATCCGTCGTTGCTTGCGGCGTAACACTGTGCGAGCAAGATCGCTTCACCAAGACTATGTTGCTTCCACCCCCGCTTGCAGTTTTCTGGTCCAACCATATTCCTGAAGTATGAATACGCGTAGAAAAGTAAGCTTGAACCACGCCCCCGAGCGGAAAAGAGCGCGCTGGAAAGTGCAGTGGGGAGTGCCCGCCCGAGCCGCTGGCGGAACCGCAAGAGCAGCTGCGCTATCGGGCGAGGAGCGAAGGGAGATTGCGCGGAAGGCTGCCAAGGCCCGTTGGGCGAGGCACTTGCCGCGAGCGACGCATGAAGGCGTCATCCGATTTGGAGGCATCGAGATTGAGGTTGTCATTCTCGATGACGGACAGCGCCTGGTGACTCAGAGTGGCTTCATGGTGGGTCTAGGTCGCATGCGTCCTCCCAAGGGACGTCAGTATTACAGGAGCGGCGCCAACCTCCCTGCTTTTTTGAGAGTGCAGAACCTAAAGCCCTTTATTGGGGAAGAGTTGGTTATGATGGCTAACCAGATCGAATTTCGTACCAAGCAGGGCTTCAAGGCGTTCGGGTACGCGGCGAACTTTCTGCCGGAGGTCTGCGATGTCTTTGCGCGCGCCCAACGAGCTGGAGTCTTAAAGGCCGTCCAGCGCAACATTGCTCGCCGCGCCGGAATTATCGCGGAGCAGCTCCAACGATCAGGCACGACGTGCCTCATTGATAAAGCTACAAGTTACCGAGAAACTCGCGAGGTCTAGACCCGTCGGGATGGCTATGGCCGCGAGCAGTGAATCCAAGTGTGCCGCACGATCTTAGTTCCGCGACATCAACCTAGGCTGTGTACTCATTAGGCGGCTGGCCGCCTGATGTCTGCTCCCCCTAATAGCGGCGGAAAAACGGACATCTCCCGAGGTCGCTGAAGAGACAAAGGCTGCCTTGGCCAGGCCGAATGGCCCTGATCGGCTCGCCTCCCGAACGCTGCCCCTCGGTAGTCAGAGCAAGAAAGTAGCTAGGCGCCCCCCCTTTAGTGGCGGTGGCTAGCTCTCGCTGAGGACCTGCCTTGCGTTCGCGGATGCTATCTTACCGTCCCAACATAGTATCCTTTGGCCTGGCCATCCTCCGAGAACTTGGGACATACGCAAAAGCCTCCCGGCGAGCTGCGTGTCGGACACACGACCCTCGGCGTTCCCGACGGCAGTTCGGACGCATTCACGAGGCACTGCGATTTAGGTGCTGGGTCGTGCGGCGTGCTTTTAGCGAACACGTCTGTACCAGCACCGGCCAGCAAAAGAACAACCAGGAGGGCCTGAAAGAAGCACATGCGTGAATCCTAATGCGATGACACGAGTGCGGCTAGGCTGAAAGCCACCACGCACGCAGCAGCCAAGGACCACAGTGTTATGAGGACCTCTCTCGGCATACCTCTAGACCAACGCAGCGGTTCCTGCGGCTCCTAGTTTACAAGTTTTGGGCAAGAAGTAAATTTTCAAGGCCCCGCATCGTAGCCTCTGCAGTATCATTTCAATAGATCGGCTACTTGCCCTTCCAGTTCGGTGTGCGCTTGTTGAGGAAGGCGTCCATGCCCTCGCGAAAATCTTCGCTCATATAGGCTTTCAGGATCAGGTCCTCGCCCTCCTCGCGCGACAGCGTGCGGCGGATGCGGCGCACCGCTTCCTTGGTCGCTTCCAGCGTCAGTGGCGCGTGGCTGGCGACGAGCTTCGCGGTCTCGTCGGCGCGCCGCTGCAGCGTCTCCACGTCAGGCACGACCTCGTTGAGCAGACCGAGCGCCAGCGCCTCCGGCGCCTCGACGAGGCGCGCCTTGAAGATCAGATCCTTGGTGCGGGCGGGGCCAACCAGCGCGACGACGCGGCTGATGTTGGACATCGACAGGCAATTGCCGAGCGTGCGCGCGATCGGAAAGCCCATCCGCGTCGTCTCGGTGCCGATGCGCAGGTCGCAGCACGCTGCAATGCCGGCGCCGCCGCCGGTGCAGGCGCCGGCAATGGCCGCGATCACGGGGACGCGGCACTGTTCGAGCGTGCCGAGCACGCGGTCGATGCGGGCCTCGTAGTCGAGCGCATCTTGCGCGGTCTTGAATGCACGGAACTGGGATATGTCGGTGCCGGAGGCGAACGCCTTGTCGCCGGCGCCGGTCAGGATCAACGCCTTGATCGAGCGATCGGCGTTGATCTCCTGGCAGATCTCCGCCATGCGGTCATACATGGCGAAGGTCATTGCGTTCCGCGCTTGCGGGCGGTTGAAGGTGATCCGCGCGATGCCGTCCTGGACGGAGTAGAGCAGGTCTTCGTTGCCGGTCGCAGGTGCGTTCATCGCGCGTCTCTTTTTCTCGTTAAGCTGCTTCAGACCACTTGAGTCTCAAGCCACCTGGGCTTTGGCCATCGGCACTGCGTCGCGACCCTTCAGGACGTCCATGGCCGCCAAGACGCCGCCGCTCCGGTGCGGAATCTTGGCAAGATCGAGACCCATCTCGACGCCGGCGAGCGTGCCCATCAGCATCAGATCGTTGAAATGGCCGATATGGCCGATGCGGAACACCTTGCCCTTGACCTTGTTCAGGCCGGTGCCGAGCGACATGTCGAAGTTTTCCAGCACCACCTTGCGGAAGGTGTCGGCGTCGTGTCCATCCGGCACGCGCACGCCGGTCAGCGCCGGCGAGTGCGCAGCCGGGTCGGCGCACTGCGTCTCCAGGCCCCAGACCTTGACCGCGGCGCGCGTCGCCGCGCTGTGGCGCTTGTGGCGGGTCCAGACGTTCTCCAGCCCCTCCTCTTCCAGCATCTTGACCGCCTCGCGCAGGCCGTAGAGCAGGTTGGTCGCGGGCGTATAGGGGAAGGTGCCGAGCTTGTTGAAGTTGATCACCTCCTGCCAGTCCCAGTAGGAGCGCATGCCGGGGTTGGCCTTGGCAACGCTGAGCGCCTTCTCCGAGACGGCGTTGAAGCCGAGGCCGGGCGGCAGCATCAGACCCTTCTGCGAGCCGGCGACCGAGACGTCGATGCCCCAGGCGTCGTGCTCATATTCCATCGAGCCGAGGCCGGAGATGGTGTCGACCATCAGCAGCGCCGGATGCTTGACGCGGTCGAGCAGCTTGCGCACCTCCAGCGGCGGCGTCACGCAGCCGGTCGAGGTCTCGTTGTGCACGACGCAGACCGCCTTGATCGCGTGCTGCTTGTCGGCGACCAGGCGCTTCTCGATCTCCGCGAGGTCGGCACCATGGCGCCAGTCGCTCGGAATGAAGTCGACGTCGAGCTTGAACTTGTCGGCGATGCCGCGCCACAGCACGGCGAACTGGCCGGTCTCGCACATCAGGAGCTTGTCTCCGGGCGCGAACACATTGACCATCGCCGCTTCCCAGGCGCCGGTGCCGGACGAGGGGAAGATGATCACGGGCTGCTTGGTGCGGAACACCCGCTGCATCGAGGCGAGAACCGCAAAACCGAGCTCGGCGAACTCTGGACCACGATGGTCCAGCGTCGGCATGTCCATCGCCCGCAGCACCCGGTCGGGCACGTTGGTCGGTCCTGGAATCTGTAGGAAATGCCTTCCAGTATGCACGGTCATCGGCGTCCTTCCCGGTCTTTGAGGCTGTCTTGGCTCGAGCGTCCCTCGGCCCGCATTGAGGGGCTCCGGCGAGCCGCTCGCATATCACTATTCGCCGGGCTTGTCCCTCGCCCGGCGGGGTCCGTCAATGCACAAGAAGCAGGGCTCGCTTGCCAAGCGCCGTGACGGGAGGCAAGACGGTGCCGGCGAACAGGCGAGAGCGGATTATGGCGGCGGAAGTGGCTGGAAAATCACCAGAATCGGTCCAAACGGACCGTCTGGCGGCACGTCTGGCCCGGGAAATCACGGGCGACGTCCTGTTCGATCCCTTCAGCCGCGGCCGCTACGCCACCGACGCCTCGTTCTACCAGATCGTGCCATCAGGCGTGGTCGTGCCCAAGACCATGGACGAGGCCCTGCTGGCGTTGGCGATTGCCCGCGACGAGGGACGCAAGGTCACCCCACGCGGCGGCGGCACCTCGCAATGCGGCCAGACCGTCAATGACGGGCTGGTGGTCGATCTCTCAAAACACCTCAACCGGATCCTGTCGCTCGACGTCGAGGGCCGGACTTGCGTGGTCGAGCCCGGCATCGTGCTCGACGACCTCAACCGCCAGCTCAAGAAGCACGGCCTGTGGTTTCCGGTCGATGTCTCCACCGCCTCCCGCGCCACCATCGGCGGCATGGCCGGCAACAATTCCTGCGGCGGCCGCTCGCTTCGTTACGGCACCATGCGCGACAACACGCTGTCGATGGAGGCAGCCCTTGCCGACGGCACGCTCAGCCGCTTCGGCGAGGTCTCGGGCGATCTCTCCGATGTCGCGGGCGGCGACAGTGCGCGCGCCCTATTCCGAGACATGCTCGATCTCGGGGCTCGTGAAGCCGAGGAGATCGCGGCGCGCTTTCCAAAAGTGCAGCGCCGCGTCGGCGGCTACAATCTCGATGCGCTGGTGCCGCGCAATGCGCCGAACAACATGGCGCATCTCCTGGTCGGCTCCGAAGGCACCCTCGCCTTCACCACCAAGGTCGAGCTGAAGCTGTGGCCCGTGATCCGCAACAAGGCGCTTGGCGTCTGCCATTTCGGCAGCTTCTACGAAGCGATGGATGCGGCCCAGCACCTGGTCAAGCTGAAACCGATTGCGGTCGAGCTGGTCGACCGCACCATGATCGCGCTCGGCCGCGACATCGCGATGTTCAGGCCCATCATCTCCGCCGCCATCAAGGGCGATCCGGACGCCGTGCTGGTGGTCGAGTTCGCCGAAGAGGACCAGGCGGATAACCTCGTGCGCCTCAAGCAGCTCGGCGAGCTGATGGGCGATCTCGGCTTCGGCTGGAACAACGACACGCGCAAATGGGGCGGCGTGGTCGAGATCACGGAGCCGGCACTGCAGAGCGGCATCGCCGATTTCCGCGCCGCCGGTCTCAACGTCATGATGTCGATGAAGCAGGAGGGCAAGCCAGTCTCTTTTGTCGAGGATTGCGCCGTGCCGCTGCCGCACCTCGCCGACTACACCCAGCGCCTGAACGAGGTGTTTGCAAAGCACGGCACCAGCGGCACGATGTATGCGCATGCCTCCGAGGGCTGCCTGCATGTGCGCCCGGTGCTGAATTTGAAGCTGGAGAAAGATGTCAAGGCGATGCGCGCCATCGCCGAAGAGGCGTTCGCGCTGGTGCGCGAATACAAGGGCTCGCATTCCGGCGAGCATGGCGACGGCCTGGTGCGCTCGGAATTCCACGAGACGATGTTCGGCGAGCGTCTCGTCGCGGACTTCAGGGAAGTGAAGCAGCGCTTCGACCCTGCGGGTATCCTCAATCCCGGCAAGATCGTCGATGCGCCCAGGATGGACGACCGCTCGCTGTTCCGCTTCAGGCCCGACTATCGCGTCGGTGAGCTCAAGACCAAGCTGGACTGGTCGGCCTGGCCCGGCGCCGGCGGCGGCTTCCAGGGCGCGGTCGAGATGTGCAACAACAACGGTGCCTGCCGCAAGCTCGAAGGCGGCGTGATGTGCCCGTCCTACCGCGCCACGCGCAACGAGAAGGACGTCACGCGAGGGCGCGCGAACACGCTGAGGCTTGCGATCTCCGGCCAGCTCGGCCCCGATGCGTTGGCGTCAGACGAGATGATGGACACGCTAAAGCTCTGCGTCTCCTGCAAGGCCTGCCGCCATGAGTGCCCGACCGGCGTCGACATGGCCAAGATGAAAATCGAGGTGCTGGCCGCGCGCGCCGCCTCGCACGGCCTGACGCTGCGCGATCGGCTGGTCGGTTATCTCCCGCGCTATGCCGGACTCGCCTCGCGCTTCGCGCCGCTGGCGAATTTGCGCAACCGCAGCCCGCTATTACGAAAGCTGTTCGAGCGCTTTGCCGGCATCAGCGCGCGCCGCGCCCTGCCCGCCTTCCGCAGCGACGTGTTTGCGCCGCCGGCGGAAGCGATTGGTCCGGAGACCGGCCGCGAGGTGGTGCTGTTCGCCGATACCTTCAATCGCGTCTATGAACGCGAAAACCTCGACGCCGCGCTGCGGGTGCTGACAGCTGGGGGCTATCGTGTGCATCTGCCCAAGCCCTTGGCCGGCAGCCGACCGCTCTGCTGCGGCCGCACCTTCCTCTCCGCTGGCCTCGTCGACGAAGCCAAGGCCGAGCTCGACCGGCTGGTCGCGGCCTTTGCGCCTTTCGCCGTGCGCGGCGTGCCGATAGTCGGCCTCGAACCGAGTTGCCTGCTGACACTGCGCGACGAACTCGCTTCGCTCCGCAAGGACAGTGACGCCAAGGCGGTCGGCGCCCATGCCCTCACCTTCGAGGAATTCCTGGTGCGCGAGGCCGAGGCCGGCCGGCTGCAACTGCCGCTCGGTGCCGTCGCCGACAAGGCAATGGTGCACGGCCATTGCCATCAAAAATCCTTCGGCGCCTTCAAGCCCGTCGAGCAGGTGCTCCGGCTCGTCCCCGGCCTGAAAGTCGAGACCATCGAGTCCAGCTGCTGCGGCATGGCCGGCGCATTTGGCTATGGTGCCGACACCTATGATGCCTCGATCGAGATGGCCGAGCTGTCGCTGCTGCCCGCCGTGCGGCGCGCCGACCAGAACACGCTCGTCGTCGCCGACGGCACCTCGTGCCGGCACCAGATCCATGACTGCGCGCAACGCGAAGCGCTTCACGTTGCGCGTGTGCTGGCGATGAGCCTCGACCGCGCCATGACCAATTCCACGTCCCTCGCTGAAAAGGAAACCAGCCATGGCTGACCTCACCCTCGACACCGCCCGCAAGATCCTCGACGCCGCCTTCGCGAGGGCCGGCGAGCTCAAGTTGAAGCCGCTGGTCGTCACCATCCTCGACGCGCGCGGTGTGCTCAAGCTCGCGGCCGCGCAAGACGGCACCAGCCTGATGCGCGGCGAGATCGCGCATGGCAAGGCCTATGGCGCGCTCGCGATGGGCATGGGCTCGCGCGCCCTATTTCAGCGCGCCCAGGAGCAGGCCTATTTCATCGACGCCGTGAACACCATCGCCAAGGGTGCCCTGGTGCCGGTGCCCGGCGGCGTGCTGATCATGGACGGAACGACCCTGCTCGGCGCCGTCGGCGTTTCCGGTGACACCTCCGACAATGACGAGGCCTGCGCGCTCGCGGGTATTCAGGCGGCGGGGTTGAAGGCAAATGCGGGGTAAGGGGCTGGAGCCTCGCTCAGGCGCAAACGCCATCACGCGGAGCCTGTCACAGGATTGCGCCTGGCTCCGACCCGTTGGCTCCATCTGAGGCTGGGATCGCATCGCCGCAGCTCCTCCTTTTCCGTTGATTTCCATCGGCTTCTGGCCGAGCATCGACCGGCCGATTGCAGGGGGACCGTGCCGTCCGTGAAAGATGCCTCGACAAGCCGTGCCGACTGGAACGACTTGCCGACAACGGCCGAGCCGCTCGTCACGGTCATCATCGTCAATTGCAACTACGGCAGGTTCGTCGGGCCGTGCCTGATGTCGGTCGCACGGCAGGATTACCCCAATCTCGAATGCATCGTCGTTGATTGCGCATCGAGCGACAATTCACGGGCTGTAATCGAGGCCACGATGGCCGGTCTGCCGCCGTCGCGCTTCCGCGCCCGTCATCGCGACGTCAATGGCGGCCATCTGCCCAACGCGCTCTCGGCGCTCTCTGACGTTCGCGGCGCCTTTCTCGTCTGTCTCGATTCCGACGATTTCCTGTTTCCATCATTCGTTGCGACCCATGTCGCTGCTCACATGGCGAGCGGTGTTTCCGCCCCGCTGAGCGTAACGGATCAAATCCAGATCGACGCCGAAGGCCAGATGCTGGCGGGGACCTGTCACTGGCATCAGAAATGGCACGAATTGGCGAACCCGGATCCGACCTCGTGCTGCCGCGCCCGCTACATCCCGCCCGAATGGAATAGCTGGGCGATGGAGCACTGGATCTGGGGCAGCACCAGCTCAATCATGTTTCAGACGAGGGTGGCCAGGGCCCTGGCGCCGGCTGTGGGCGATCACGACGACTTCCCGGCGCAAGTCGGCGTCGACTCCTACTATGCGCGCCTTGCTCACTGCCTCGGCGGCACGCTCCTGATCGACGGAGCCGAAGGCGCCTATCGCAGGCATGGTAGCAATACCTGGAGCAACAACGGCGTGCTCGGTGGCCAAGCGGCAAGCGGTCGTTTCGACAGAGCCGACCTGTTCAACGCAACACTGGCCGTCGCGCTCAAGACCTTGGCCGAACGGCGCGATGACATTGTGCACGAATTCGGCGATCGATGTTACGCGGCGGCCGAGCGCCAGCTTCGTCACGCTGACGAAATCCCTGGACCTTCGCCGCGCGCGGCCGGACTGGAATTGCAGGCATGAATGAGTTTGTTCCGACGCCCGTGCATCAGCCGGGGACGATTGCCGTCAAATCTCCTCGTGTCTCCGTCGTGATCATCAATCACAATTACGGAGACTTCATCGAGCAATGCATTCGTTCGGTCGCGGCGCAGGACTATCGCAACATCGAATGTGTCATCGTTGACTGCGCCTCGAGCGACCATTCACGCGCCGCGATCGGGGGGGCGCTAGAGCGCCTGCCCGGCCGATCGTTCCGGCTGCTCTGCAGGGACACCAATCGCGGCCAGGTGCTGAACGCGCTCGACGTTCTCGATGAGATCAAGGGCGTCTTCGTTACTTTTCTCGATGCCGACGACTTTCTCTTTCCGAAATTCATATCGACGCATGTCACCGCCCACCTGAACGATCTCAATTCAGCGGCGCTGAGCGTCAGCGATCAGGTGCAGATCGATGCTGCCGGCGAGGTGCTGGCCGGGACCTGTCATTGGCATCAGAAATGGCGCGAATTCGAGCCGGATGCCGGCTGGTCGCACCTGGCGCGCGCACGAAGCTGGAATGCCGATCTGCCGTTGCAGATGGAGCCGCTGGGGTTTCGGCTGCATTATGTCCCGGCATGGTGGAGCAGTTGGCTTCTTGATCGATGGATATGGAGCGCGACGAGCGGCCTTATGTTCCGCACCAGCCTGATCCATGCGCTGGCGCCGACAATGGTTGGGGCTGACGAGGTGCGTATACAGAGCATAGACAGCTATTACGGCCGCTTCGCCCATTCCGTCGGCGGAACCCTCGTCATCGACGCAGCGCATGGCGCCCATCGCCGCCACGGCAAGAACAATTTCAGCAATCGCGCGATCCTCGGCGGTCAGACGCCGAATGCGGCTCGCGATCAAACCGACCGGTTCCGCATCCTGCGCGGCATAGCCCAGCAAGTACTGGCCAGCCGATACGGCGATCTCGTCGGCATGTTTGGTGGAGAATTGTACTATTCGATCGCCTGGCAGTTGATGTCGAACGAAGAATTCTTCGAGTTTGCGGCACAGCACGAACTCGATCGTGCCGTCTGGGAGAGGACCATCGGCGCGGCCAATATGACACTGCCGCCGCGCCTGGTCTCGGCTGGATCGCCGAGCGCGCTAACGCGATCCGCTCGACTGTGGCGCCGACTCCGACGCGCCGCGCAAAGGATTTGGCAATGAGAACCTGCGCGGTTCGGCCGAGCACATCGCGCACACAGGCTCGTCCTCAAGCGCAAGGAATCGATCCAGTTCGTCGTCTGTCGCCGATGGTTCGAGTGGCGCGTAGCCAAGATAAGGATCCCACTTATCCGAGAGGTCGTACTTCGCCTTCTGGAGCCCAAGATAGGCCAGTGGCGCGCATTTCCAGATCTTGCCCTCGAAGAGCTGCTTGCAATGCCGCGCCGGGCAGATCTCCCAGCTCCGGCGCGGATTGCCGTCCTCGAACGGCAACATAGCCGCGCCCGAGCCGAGGTAGCGCCGGGTCCACACCCCGTGCGACAGCCAGGTGTGCACGACCGTGCTGTACTCGTTCTGCCACCGCTCGAGCAGATCCATGCTCGGCTGCAACCGCTCCCGATAGGAGCTCGCGTCGTGATGAACCGACAGCGCGATATCGCAATTGCCTGCAGCCTTCATCCTGATCGGCAGATCCGGATGCCGGGCCAGCAGAAAGCCGTTGGTCACGATGCGGATGCGCGCCTCGGGCCAATGTCGCCTGACCAGCGGCACGAATTCGGACAGACGCGGATGAACCGTCGGCTCGCCGCCGAGGAGACAGAACTCCTCCATCTCGAGACGATCGCTCCATGCTGCCATCCAGCGATCCGCCTCCACCAGATCGAGATTACCGGCATGGCCATGGTTCGAGTAGTGCGAGCAGCTCTCGCAGGCGAGATTGCAGGCGTGGGTGACGTGCAGTTCGAGCCGGTTGAGGCGACGGAGCTCCCTGCGAGGCGAGCCGCTGCCGAACATCCGGGACAGTTGCGCAAGAAAGCTCACCAAGGCCTCACCGCCCCGTCCAGAGCGGCTTGCGCTTCTCGCTGAACGCCTTCAGGCCTTCCTTGGCGTCCTCGGTCATTGCGAGCAGCGCGATCTGGCTTTCGGTGTAGGCGATGCTCTCGTCGAACGACATCGAGGCGATGGCGCGCATGGCGTATTTGCCGCGGCGGATCGCGGTCGGCGATTTGTCGACGATGCGGCCGATCAGCCAGTCGACCTTGGTATCGAGCTCTGCGGTGGGCACGGTGTAATTGAGCAGGCCCGCGCTCAGCGCCGCCTTGGCATCGAACGGCTCGCCGGTGAGCGCCCATTCGTTGACGAGGCGCGGCGGCGCGATGCCCTGCAACAGGCTCAGCACCTGCATCGGGAACACGCCGACCTTGACCTCCGGCAGGCCGAAGACGACGTGATCGGCCGCGACAGCCATATCGGTCATGCAGAGCAGGCCCATGCCGCCGGCCATGCAGACGCCGCCGACCCGCGCAATCGCCGGTTTGGTGGCGTTCTGTGACAAACGTAACAGATCGGCATAGTCGACATTTGGTTTGGAATGATCCATCGCGAAAGCCGCGCCGGAATTCTGCAAATCGGCGCCCGCGCAGAACGCCTTGTCGCCCGCGCCCGTCAGCACGATGACGCGGACGTCCTTGTCGTCATGCGCGTCGCGATAGCCTTTGGTGATGCCGGCGATGACCTCGCCGTTCAGCGCGTTGCGTTTCTCCGGTCGGTTAATGGTGATCCAGAACGCCTGCCCGCGCTTTTCCGTGATGATTGCCGTGGTGTCGGTCATGATAGGCTTGCTTCCTTGTGTTCCGTTTTGCAGCCATTTGCGGCAGGACGGGCAGCGCGCGCAAGCGCAATCTGCAATGCCCAATAGCGTGTGGGCGCAAATTCGGTTGCCGATTGTGGGTGACCGCCGTTATCCTGATCGGAGATTTTGGATCACCATGAACCATTTCATGCGCGCCGCAATGATGGTGTTGCTGGCAGGCCTGGTCGTGCTGGGCGGCGGCGGCGCCAGCCACGCGGCCGATGGCGCGAAACTCGCGCTGGTGATCGGCAATGCGAAATATCCCGACAACGAATTCGTGCTGAGCGAGGTCGCCAACGACGCCCAGGACGTCGCCGAAGAATTGAAGCGCGACGGCTTCGTCATCGACCGGCAGAGCAACCTCACGGCCGACGCCATGCGGCAGGCGCTGGATCGCTTCTATGCCCGCATCGAACGCGGCACGGTAGCGCTGATCTTCTTCGACGGTTTTGCCATCCAGTCCAACCGGCAGACCTACCTGCTTCCGGTCGACGCGCAGATCTGGACCGAGCCGGACGTGGCGCGCGACGGCTTCAGCCTCGACACCATCCTCGCCGAGATGAACACGCGCGGCGCCGCGATCAAGATCGCGCTGATCGACGCCTCGCGCCGCAACCCGTTCGAGCGGCGCTTCCGCCGCTATTCGGCGGGTCTTGCGCCGGCAATCGCGCCGAGCAATTCGCTCGTGCTCTACTCCGCAGCGCTCGGCGCGGTCGCGGCCAGCGGCAAGACCGATCACGGCCTGTTCGTCGCCGAGCTGCTGCGCGAGATGCGCGCGCCGAATATCAGCGCCGAGCAAGCCCTGACCAACACCAAGAACGGCGTGGTCGCCGCCACCAAACGGGAGCAGGTGCCGTGGCTGTCGTCCTCGCTAACCACGGAATTCACGTTTGCAGGTTCGGTGACCAAGCCATCGAACAACACGGGCGGCGGCCCGGCTCCGCAGAAGCCCGAGCCTCAGAAACCGGTCTGCGACGCGCCGCAAGCGGCGCCACCCCAGAGCGCCGACGATCTCGCCAAGGATCCGGTCATCGCTGATCTCAGCCGCAAGATTGCAGCGAACGCCAATGACAGCGCCTCGCGCTACAAGCGCGGCCAGGTCTATGCGATCAAGCGAGCCTACGCCCTCGCTATGCAGGATTTCGACGTCGTGATCCGCCGCAATTCGCGTGATGCCGAGGCGCTCAACAACCGCTGCTGGACGCGCGCTGCAACCGGCGATCTGCCGGGCGCGCTCGCCGACTGTAATCTGGCGCTCCAGATCGATCCCGGATTGAGCGATGCGCTCGACAGCCGCGGCCTCGTCAACCTCAAGCTCGGCCGGACCGCTGAGGCGATCAAGGACTATACCGACGCGATCCAGCGTAACCCGCGCTCGTCATCGTCGCTGTTCGGCCGGGGCATCGCCATCCGCAAAAGCGGCGGCGACGGCGCCATTGATATCGCGCAGGCGAAGTCGATGAATCCCGATATCGCGAAGGAGTTCGCGGGCTACGGCGTCACGGAATGCGTGCCTTAGGAGGCCGCCGCCTTCCTGATCCAGACCTTGTTGTCGTGGAACGCCGCGCCGCCGATCGGCGCGACGGCTTCGGCTCCCGTCAGCATGTTGATGCCGCGTCCACCGATATGGTTTTTGTTGGGATGAACGGACTCCGCGATCAGGACGCCGCGCCGCACGCCGTCGAACAGCGCCGCAACCAGCGTGGTCTCGCCGCGGGTATTGCCGAGCGTCACCGCATCGCCATCGGCAATGTCGAGAGCGGCTGCATCCAGAGGGTGGATCATCACGCTCGCCTTGCCCTCGCGTGCCTGCGAGGACGGCGTCTCGTTGAACGTGGTGTTGAGGAAGCTTCGCGAAGGGCTGGTCGCAAGCCGGAACGGATGGCCTTGATCGGTGTGCTCGATCACCGCCCAATGGTCGGGCAGATCAGGCATCTTGTCGAAATCGCCCATCGTCACGCCGAACGGCGGATGCGCCCAGTCTGCTCTAAAATGGAATTTGCCGTCGGCATGGGCAAAGCCGTCGAGGTAATGCGAGGTACGGAAATCCGGTTGCAGGTCGCGCCAGAGGTCGGCTTCGAGGCCGGCGATGTCGCCATGGTTGCTGAGCTTCAGCGTCGCGTCGATCAATTCACGCGGCGTCATCTCGAAACCCGGATGCTTCGCGCCAAGCCGCGGCGCCAGCGCCTGCAACACCTCGTGGTTGGAGCGGCACTCGCCGGGCGGATCGATCAGCTTCGGACCGACCGAGATGTGCTGATGGCCGCCGCCGTAATAGAGATCGTCATGCTCCATGAACATGGTCGCCGGCAGCACGATGTCGGCCATCTCGGCCGTCTCGGTCATGAACTGCTCGTGCACCGCGACGAACAGATCCTCGCGCGCGAAGCCCTGCCGGACCAGCGCCTGCTCCGGCGCCACCGTCATCGGGTTGGTATTCTGGATCAGCATCGCCTTGACCGGGCCCTTGCCGCGCAGGGCCTCGGCATCGCCGGTGAGGATGCGGCCGATCTTGGACTGGTCGAGTGCGCGGATGCTCGAGTCGATGGCGTCGTGGCCCTCGATGATGGATTCGTTGAAATGCCACAGCGCGTAATTGTTGAAGAAGGCGCCGCCGCCCTCATACTGCCAGGCGCCGGTCACCGCGGGAATGCAATTCGCCGCGTGCATCTGCGTGGCACCATTACGGCTGCGCGTGAAGCCGTAGCCAAAGCGGAAGAAGGTGCGCTTGGTCTCGCCAACCGCTTTCGCAAAAGCTTCGATTTCCGCCACCGGGACGCCGCAGATCGCAGACGCCCATTCCGGCGTGCGCGTCTTCAGGTGCGCCTCGAGCTCGGCGGGACAATCGGTGTATTTGTCCATATAGGCGCGGTCGGCATAGCCGTCGCGGAACAGAACATGCATGACACCACACGCGAACGCGCCGTCGGTGCCGGGCCGCAGGATGATCTTGATGTCAGCCTGCTTCATGGTCTCGTTGTCGTAGATGTCGACCGCAGCGATTTTCGCGCCGCGCTCCTTGCGCGCACGGGAGGCGTGCGTCATCACATTGACCTGGGTGTTGACGGGATTGGTGCCCCAGATCACGACGAGATCGGACAGCGCCATCTCGCGCGGATCGACACCAGCGATCTTGCCGGTGCCGATGGCATAGCCGATGCGGGCGACATTGGCGCAGATCGTCTGATAGAAGCGCGAATATTTTTTCACATGCGTGAGGCGGTTGAGGCCATCGCGCATCACCAGCCCCATCGTGCCGGCGTAGTAATAGGGCCAGATCGACTCCGCGCCGAACTCGCGCTCGGCTGCATTGAAGCGATGCCCGATCTCGTCGAGCGCCTCGTCCCACGAGATCCGCGCGAATTGCCCCGAACCCTTCGGCCCGGTGCGGCGCATCGGAAACATCACCCGCTCGGGGTGATGGATGCGCTCGGCGTAGCGGGCGACCTTGGCGCAGATGACGCCGGCCGTATAGGTCTGCTGCTTCGAACCACGGACACGACCGATGCTGCGGCCGTCGACCACCTCAACATCGAGGGCACAGGCCGAGGGGCAATCATGCGGACAGGTCGAATGGCGGATTTCGATCTTGGCGTGCTGGTTCATGTCCCAGTTCGTAACACCAAAATACCTGCCGGCCGAGCGCATTTATCCGGCAAGACCCATGCGATTTGTTCAAGCCGCACGCGCCGCCGGTTCCTGCTGCGACCGCGAAATGCGGATCGGCCACACCGAAAACCGCCCGGGTATTCCCGGCCCAACCGCCATTGTGAGGCGTCGACAGTCCGCATCGGCTGCCGCTACAGTGCCGGCCAACAAGAACGATATCAGGGAGGTGGGCATGATCGCCCGAAGATTCGTGCCGGCATTGGCTGCCGGCCTGCTCGCCGCACTCTCCGCAGCCCCCTCATTCGCCCAGGACTATCCCGTCCGCGCGGTCCGCATCGTCGTGCCCTTCGGCGCCGGTGGTCCGGCCGACGTGGCGGCCCGGCTGATCGGCAATGTCCTCCAGGAGAGCTTTGGCCAGCCCTTCGTGATCGAGAATCGCACCGGCGCCGGCGGTGTCATCGGCACCGTCGAAGCCGCGAAGTCGCCGGCCGATGGCTACACGCTATTGATGATGTCCAACACCCAGACCGCGAATGAATCGCTGCTGACGGTCGACAAACGCAAATACGAGCTGATGCGCGATCTCGCGCCGATCGCTCCGGTGAACTTTTCCGATCTCGTCATCGTGGTGAACCCGAGTGTTGCAGCCAAAACGCTGCCCGAGTTCATCGCGCTCGCCAAGGCGCAGCCGGGCAAGCTGAATTACGCCTCCTCCGGCCAGGGCACGCCCTACCACATGGCCGGCGAGCTGTTCAAAGCCATGGCCGGCGTCGATGTCGTGCATGTGCCCTATCGCAACAGCGGTGAGGCGCGCAGCGGCGTGATCGGCGGACAGGTGCAGATGATGATCGATGCGGTCCCGGCGATGGCGCCGAACATCGCCGAAAACCAGGTGCGCGCACTCGCGACCACCGGTAAGCACCGCTCAGCCGCGCTGCCGAACGTGCCGACCGCCATCGAGGCCGGAGTGCCCGGCTATGAGGCGACGATCTGGCTTGGCCTGATGGCGCCCGCAGGGACGCCGAAGCCTGTGATCGACAAGCTCAATGCCGCCGTCAACGCAATGGTGAAGCGGCCCGACATCGTCAAGCTCTGGACGGAACAAGGTGCCGTGCCCATGTCGATGACACCCGAGCAGTTCGACAAGTTCCTGCGCGGCGATATCGAGAAATGGGCCGACGTCGTCAAGAAGTTCGACAAGTCCTGAGGTCGTCGCGCGAATGCCTACCCTTCAGTTCCAGCTCAACGGTGCGGCGACGGCCGTCGATACCGATCCGGACCAGCCGCTGCTCGATGTGCTGCGCGGCCGGCTCGGCCTTACCAGTGCGCATTTCGGCTGCGGCGCCGGCGAGTGCGGGGCGTGTCATGTCATGGTCGGCGACCGCGCGATAACCTCCTGCGACGCGCCGATGTGGTCGGTTGCGGACAAGGACGTCGTCACTGTCGAAGGCCTCGGCACCGCAGAGCGACCGCACCCGCTGCAACGGGCCTTCATCTCCGAGCAGGCGATGCAATGCGGCTATTGCGTCTCCGGAATCCTCGTCAGCGCGGCGGCGCTCTTGAAGCGCAATCCGTCCCCGACGGAGGCCGAGGTCAGAGCAGCCCTCGATCGCAATCTGTGCCGTTGCGGATCGCATAACCGCATGGTCCGCGCCGTGCTGCGTGCGGCTGCAGAGATGGCGGCGTCATGACCACGTCGTCCCCTGCTCCGAAACTGCCGGTTAGCCTCGCGGCCAATCCAAAACTGTCGTCCTGGGTCAACTTCACCGGCGACGGTCGGGTGGCGATCTCGCCCGGCAAGGTCGAGATCGGCCAGGGCATCGTCACGGCGCTGGCGCAGATCGCGGCGGACGAGCTCGATGTCGATATCTCCAGGATCGAGATGATCCGCGCCTCGACGGCGATGAGCCCGAACGAGGGCGTCACCTCGGGCAGCCTGTCGATCCAGCAATCCGGCCGCGCGCTGCGCCACGCTTGCGCCGAGGTGCGCCGGCGTTTTCTCACGGCTGCATCGGAACGTCTCGGCGTCGACGTCTCGACGCTCGATGTCGATGACGGCACAATCTCGGGGCCGGGCAACGTCAGGACCAGTTATTGGGAGCTGGCCAGCGAGGTCTCGCTCGACCACGACGCCACTGCCGACCCGCGCGCGAAGAGCATTGATAGGCGCATCGTGGCCGGACATTCGGTCCAGCGCGTGGACATTCCCGACAAGGTATTCGCGCGGCCGCGCTTCATCCACGATCTTGCGCTGGCAGGACTGGTGCACGGTCGCGTGCTGCGGCCGGATATCTCGGGCGCCAAACTGATCGCACTCGATGAGGAGGCTGCACGCGCCGGTCCCGGCCTCGTTGCGGTCGTGCGCGACGGCGGCTTCGCCGGTGTGGTCGCCGACAACGAGGCGGCGGCGGACGCGGCGCTCAAGGCCTTGCGCAAGGGCGCGACGTGGTCGGCCGGCGAGCCGCTGCCCGATGAAGACGATCTGGCGGGCTTTCTGAGGAGCCAGCCGGTCGACACCACCGTCATCGACGCCAGGACGGCGGAGCCGACACGCAAGCCCGCCCAGACCCTCCGCCGGCAATATACCCGCCCCTACATCGCCCATGCCTCGATCGCGCCATCCTGCGCGATCGCCCAATGGGACGGTGACCGCGTCCATGTCTGGACCCACAGCCAGGGCATCTATCTGCTCCGCGCCGATCTCGCCATCGTGCTCAAGCTGCCGGCGGATAACATCGTCGTTGAGCACATGGAGGGCGCCGGTTGCTATGGTCATAATGCGGCCGACGACGTCGCGCTCGATGCGGTGCTGCTGGCGAGAGCGGCCGGCGGCCGTCCGGTCCGGGTGCAATGGTCACGCCACGACGAGATGTCCCACGCCCCGTTCGGTGCGGCCATGGCCATCGAGATCGAGGCCGATCTCGATGCGAACAACGAGATCATCGGCTGGCGCCATGCGATCTGGAGCAACGGCCATGCCGCACGGCCCGGGCGCGCGGCGCAACCCGCGCTGCTCGCCGCGACCGAGATCGCAAACCCCTATCCGCGCATGATCTCCACCAATCCGCCGGCGGCCAATGGCGGCGGCGGCGATCGCAACTCCGTCCCACTCTATGATTTGCCCGCCTGGACGATCACCAGCCACCGGCTGATGACCATGCCGGTGCGCACCTCGGCGCTGCGGACGCTCGGCGCACAAGGCAATGTGTTTGCCATCGAATCCCTGCTCGACGAAATCGCCGCCTTGCGCGGCGAAGATCCGATCGCGTTCCGCCTGCGGCATCTGCGCGACGAACGGGCGCGCGATGCCATCCGCGCCGCGGCGCGGCGTGCCGGATGGAAGCCGCCAAAGCATGCCGGTGTCGGCCACGGCGTCGGGTTCGCTCGCTACAAGAACATAGGCGCATATTGCGCCGTGATTGCCGAGATCGAAGGCTCCGACGACATCCGCGTCAAGCGGCTCACGCTTGCGGTCGACGTCGGCGAGGCCATCAATCCGGACGGCGTCATCAATCAGATCGAGGGTGGCGCGATTCAGGCGACGAGCTGGGTGCTGAAGGAGCGCGTCCGTTTCGACCGGACGCGCATCACCTCGACCTCTTGGACAGACTATCCGATCCTGACCTTCAGCGAGGTGCCGGCGGTAGTTGTCGAGATCATCCAGCGGCCGGAGATCGAGCCGGTCGGCGCCGGTGAAGCCGCGCACGGCCCGGTGACGGCGGCGATCGCCAATGCGGTCTACGACTGCCTCGGCGTGCGCGTGCGCGATCTGCCGATCACACGCGACAGGATCATCGCAGCTGCGGAGCTGGCATCTTGACGACAGTGAACATCTTGAGCGGTGGCGCGGCGCAAGGCCTGGTGCGCGGCCTCGCGGAGGCCTTCAAGGCGCAGACCGGCTTCGGCATCGACGGCGAATTCGGGGCGGTCGTCCTCATGGCCGACAAGCTGCGCGCGGGCACGTCGGCCGATCTCGTGATCCTGACCCGGGCGCTCCTGGCAAAGCTCGCCGAGGAGCAGCTTGTCACCCCCTCCTCGATCACGGATGTCGGCCGCGTCGAGACCGCATTGGCGGTCCGCAGCCGTGATCCCGAGGTGACGGTGAAGACCGAGGCCGATCTACGCGAGGTGCTGCGCAGTGCCGACGCGATCTATGTCCCCGACACCAAGGCTTCGACGGCGGGGCAGCACGTTGCCAAGGTGCTGGACCAGCTTGGCATCGCCTACGAGGTCGCATCGCGCCTCAAGATATTTCCGAACGGCGCAACGGCGATGCGGGAGCTTGCGGCATCCACCGCGCAAAGGCCGATCGGCTGCACACAGGCAACCGAGATCATCGCGACCGACGGCATCGCGCTGTCGGGGTCGCTGCCGCCGGGCTGCGAGCTCGTGACCATGTACACCGCCGGCGTGACCGCCAGGGCCGCGCATCCGAACGAAGCTGCTGCACTGATCGCGCTCCTGGCCGGCGCAGATCACAGGGAGCTGCGCCAGCGCGCTGGCTTTACCGGCTAGATGCCGCCTTATTTGTGCAGCTGGGTAAGCCCGGTCGGCGGGCCGTCGACCGCGGTCCAGCCGCCATCGACGAACAGCGTGCTGCCGCTGACATAGCTAGCGGCATCCGAGGCGAGATAGGCCACGGCGGTCGCGACCTCGTCGGCACTGCTCCAGCGGTTGAACACGGTGTGGCCGGCATAGAGATTGTAGATGTCGGGGCGCTGCTTGAAAGGGCCGGTCAGCGCGGTCTCGGCGATGCTCGGCGCGATCGCGTTGACGCGCACGCCGGCGTGGCCGACCTCGGAGGCAAAGCCCTTGACCAGCAGGCCGATCGCCGCCTTGGTCGAGCCATAGACGCCGAGGCCCGGCTCGATGGTCACCGCGCGCACCGAGGAGCAGGCGATGATGCTACCGCCCTTCTGCGCGACCATGATGCGGCCAAAGGCCTGGAAGAACCAGACCGTGCCTTTGACATTGAGGTTGATGACGCGGTCGAGATCCTCCTCGGTGTAGTCGAGGATGGTCTTGCGGATGTTGAGCCCGGGCGTCGTCACGGCGATGTCGAGCCGCGAGAACTTCTGCATCACGGTTTGGGCGAGCGCATTGACGTCCGCCGCGCTCGCGGCGTCGCAGCTAGCGGCCTCCGCCCAGCCGCCCTTGTCGCGAATGCCGGCGGCGGTCGCTTCCGCAGCGTCGAGCGCGCGATCGGCGCAGACGACACGGGCCCCTAACCCGGCAAGAGCCTCGGCCGACGACTTGCCGATGCCGGACGCGGCGCCGAGGACAATTGCAGACTTGCCGGTGAGATCGAAGAGCTTGCGATAGTCCGTCACTGATAGCTTCTCCCTGGTGCTGCTAGCCCTTGTAGCCCATCAGCAGGCGGGGCAGCCACAGCGAGAATGCAGGGACGTAGGTCACGAACATCAGTGCTGCGATCAGCGCGGCATAGAACGGCAGGATGGTGCGCATCACCGCACCGACCGAGATGCCGCCGATGGCGCAGCCCACGAACTGCGTGGTTCCGACCGGCGGCGTGTTGAGCCCGAGGGCGCAGTTGATCAGCATCAGCATGCCGAACTGCACCGGGTCCATGCCCGCCTTCATCGCGATCGGCAGGAAGATCGGGGTGCAGATCAGAATGGTCGCCGCCATGTCCATGAACGTGCCGAGCACGAACAGGATGACGTTGATGAGCAGGAAGATCACCCAGGGCTGCGTCGACACCTTGCTCATCATCGCGCCGGCGAGATCCGCCACCTCGTAAAGCCCCATCAGATACTGGAACATGGTGGAGACGCCGATCAGCAGCAACACCACGCCCGTCGTCTTCACCGCCTTGGCCGCCGCGCGCAGGAAGTTCTGCAGGGTCATGGTGCGGTAGATGAGGAAGGTCAGCAGGATCGTGTAGGTGACCGCGACGGCGGCGGATTCGGTTGCCGTAAAGACGCCGGAGAGGATGCCCGTCAGGATGATGCCGACAATCAGAAGGCCGGGCAGCGCGGCCGCGAGCGAGCGGAACACCTGGGCCCAGCCCGGGAACTTGCCAGCCGGATAACCCCGCTTCACCGCGACTGCGTAGGCGGCGACCAGCATGCAAACCATCAGCACGATCGCGGGCAGCAGGCCGGCTGCGATCAGCGCGCCGATCGAGACCTTGCCGCCGGCGGCCAAGGCATAGATGATCATGTTGTGGCTGGTCGGCATCAGGGCTCCGACCAGCGAGGCGTGGGTGGTGACATTGACGGCGTAGTCGGTGTCGAAGCCCTCTTTCTTCATCATCGGGATCATCACCGCGCCCATCGCCGACACGTCGGCCACGGGCGATCCGGAGACGCCGCCGAACAGCGTGCAGGCGACCACGTTCGACATGCCGAGGCCGCCGCGGATGTGGCCGACGAGATTCTTGGCGAGCTGCACGATCTTGTCGGCGACGCCGCCATGCAGCATCAGCTCACCGCTGAAGACGAAGAAGGGAATCGCGAGGAACGAGAAGATGTTCATCCCCGACATCATCTGCTGGAAGATGACGGCGACCGGCAGACCTTCGTAGAGAATGGTGCAGATCGCCGACAGGCCGATGGCGAAGGCGACCGGGACGCCGAGGATCAGGAAGCCGAAGAAGGTGGCGCCGAGGATGATCAGTTCCATGAGGGGACGACCTCTTCGCCGCGGAGGAGAGCGATGATGTGCTCGATTGAAAAAGACACGATGAGGACGCCGGAGGCGATCAGCGGCACATAGCGGATGATCTCGGGAAGACCGAGATTGGGGATTTTCACGGTTCCGACCGAGGCCCCGAGGATCCAGCCGTTGTAGGCCATCGCAATGCCGAAGACGGCCACCAGGACGTGGATCACGAGCTCGATCTTCTCGCGCATGTGATCCGGGAGCATGACCAACAGACTATCCATACCGATGTGACCGGCATCGCGCACGCCGACGGCGGCGCCGATCAGCGTGACATAGAGGATCAGAACCAGCGCGAGGTTCTCGGTCCAGGTCGGGCTGGAGTTGAGGACGTAACGCCCGAATACCTGATAGAACACGATGGTGACGATGACGATCAGTCCGGTCACGGACAGATACATGCCGGCGCGAGCAACGGGGGCGTTGATCCGCGACAGCAGGCCCGCGGACGGTCGTCCGACCGCCTCATGCTCATGATCTGCGACGTGTGGGTCTGTCATCCCGCGCCTCCTTGCGAAGGTCCGGCGTCACCTCGCAGCGACGCCGGGCCCTGCCATGTTTACTTCGTGCCCTGGATGCGCTTGACGAGGCTCTGGAGCTTCTCGTCGCCCGCGAACTTCTGGTAGACCGGCTTCATCGCGTCGACGAACTCCGCCTTATTGGCGATCGTCACGACCTGGACGCCGGCCGCCTCGACCGTCTTGCGTGAAGCCTGCTCACGCTCGTCCCAGAGCTTGCGCATGACGGGCACCGATTCCTTGGCCGCCTTGCGGACCATTGCCTGGTCCTCCTTGCTCAGCGTGTCCCAGACCTTCTTGGATATCACGAGGACTTCCGGCGCCAGGGAGTGCTCGGTGATGTTGTAGAACTTGGCGGCCTCGAAATGGCGCGAGGATTCGTAGGAGGGCCAGTTGTTCTCCGCAGCATCCACGAGGCCCGTCTTCAGCGCGGTATAAACCTCGCCATACGGCATCGGCGTCGGGTTGGCACCGAGGCTCTGGATCATGCCGACCCACAGGTCGGACTGCTGGACGCGGATCTTCAGGCCCTTGAGATCGGCGAGCGATTTGACCGGAGCCTTGACGGTATAAATGGATCGGGCGCCGCTATCGTAATAGGCGAGGCCGACCAGGCCAGCAGGCTCCATGGCCGCCAGGATCTCGTCGCCGATCGGCCCGTCGAGCACGGTGCGCATGTGCTGCGTGTCGCGAAACACGAAGGGCAAGCACAAGGCAACGGTCTCGGGCACGAAGTTGTTGAGCGGCGATGCGTTGATCCGCATCATGTCGAGCGCGCCGATCTTGAGTTGCTCGATGGTGTCCTTCTCCGAGCCCAGGGCTCCATTGGGAAACACCTTGACGCCGAGCTTGCCGCCGCTCGCCGCCGCGAGCTGCTTGCCCATGAACTTGACGGCTTCGACGGTCGGATAATCGGCGGGATGAACGTCGGCGGAGCGGAAGTCGCGCGCGGTCGCCAGGGGCGCCGAGAGCGCCAGCGCGACGGCTGTGACGATACCGGTGAGTGTCTTCATCTGGGCTTTCCTCCAGGGTTGATTATGTCGTTGTCGGGCAGGCTGCGGGCCGGCTTGGGTCGCTCCACTTCTGACGTGAAGTCAAGCGCCAAGTCGTCCCTAGGGCGGGCGGCATTCTCTGTCCAAGCCAATTCCGGCATCGATCGATGCAACAGTTGCATCGATCAATTTCCGACGCAATTCGCATTATGGCGGGTACGGCGGGTGGCCGACGTCGCCGCCCCGTGACTTGACGCCGCCAATGGAGGCCCCTCAAGATATTGGAAACAGCGGACCATGTTGAGGAAATGCCCATGCCGCGGAAGCTGATCGATATCTCGGCGCCGCTTCGAAACGACGTGACGGCCGATCCGCCAGGCAACCATCCGACGATCCGGTATATCGATCACCAGCAGGGCCTGCCCCGGATGCTGCAGTTCTTCGACGGTCTCAAGGCGCAGGATCTGCCCGACGGACAGGGCTGGGCCGTCGAACAGGTCTCGCTGTCGACCCATAACGGCACGCATCTCGATGCGCCCTGGCACTTCCATCCGACCATGAACCGCGGCGAGCGGTCATGGACGATCGACGAGGTCCCGCTGGAATGGTGTTTTCAGCCCGGCGTGAAGCTCGACTTCCGGCACCTGGCCGACGGCTATGTGGCGGGGGCCGACGACGTCGAGAAGGAGCTGAAACGCATCGGACACACGCTGTCACCACTGGAAATCGTGGTCGTCAACACCAGTGCCGGCGCCAAATTCGGCAAGGCCGAATACGTCAATTCCGGTTGCGGCATGGGCTATGAAGCCACCATGTATCTGCTCGAACGCGGCGTGCGGCTGACCGGCACTGACGGCTGGAGCTGGGACGCGCCGTTCGTCTACACCGCGAAGAAATATGCCGAGACGAAGGATGCCGGCCTGATCTGGGAAGGCCACAAGGCGGGACGGCACATCGGCTATTGCCATCTCGAGAAGCTGCACAATCTCGATCAATTGCCCTCGACAGGGTTCACGGTCTCATGCTTCCCGGTGAAGATCGAATGCGCCTCGGCGGGCTGGACCCGCGCGGTCGCCATCATCGACAGTTAGGCAGGCGCTGTCACTCGCCGTCGAGGCCGCTCTCGGCAAGCTCGCGCAGGGCATCGATATCCAGCACGACGATGGCGCCGTGCTCGAGGCGCACCCAGTTGCGGCCGGCCCAGGCACGCAATTGCTTGTTGATGCTCTCGCGCGTCATCCCCACCATCTCGCTGATCTCCTGCTGCGTGATGGCGAGCGTGCCGCTGCCGGAGTCGAACTTGCGCTCTTCGGTGAGACCGAGCAGCGCGCTCGCAAGCCGGCCCGGCAGGTTCTGGAGGATCACCTGCTCGACCTGCTGGCTGGTCCAGCGCAGACGCGCGCAGAGCAGCTCGATGAATTTCATCGCAAGGGCCGGCTGGCTCTTCACGAACGGCAGGAAGTCCCGGCGATCGATGATGTAGAGCTCGCAATTGGTGTTGGCGGTCGCATCCGCCGACCGGGGCGCGCCGTCGAGCACCGCGATCTCGCCAAAAATCTCTCCGGGACCGATCAGATTGAGAATGGCGTTCCTTCCATCGGGCGACGAGGAGGAAATCTTGACTGTCCCCGTGATCACCGCGAACAGATTGTTGCCGGGATCGCCCTTGGCGGCGATCGTCGCGCCGCGCTTCACGCTGGTGTGCTTGGCGTAGCGGCAGAGTTGATCGAGCGCTTCCGGCTCCAGATCCGCGAAGATCGGGTGCTTGCGCAGGACCGATAATTTGTTGCCCGCCGACTGTCGGGGGTCGCCGGTCTTGTCCTGAGGCACGCCGTTGGGCTCCTAAGACTACGAGGCACTGAGGTTCCTGCGTAGTCAACGTTATCAGGCTTTTCAACCGGAAAGCACGCGCGCGGTTTGAGGCAAATGCCGCGAAAAAGCCGCGGTCATGCCGGAACGGCGCATCCGAAGGATGCGCCGATGCGTTTTAATCGATGCAGAGTTGCAGGCAGCGCAAGTCGCGATTGCGTTGAGGCGCTGGCAAGAGCCGGCCGGACGAGCGTCGGCCGGTGGCGCGTCCAGGCCTCTTCAGCGCTTGGAATCCGGATCGAGCCGGCCGGGGCTGGTTTGCCGGTCCGCCCAAGCCAGAGCTGCGGCGAATGCAACGAAGATCGCGACGACGACAATGGCCATCAGCAATGCGTCAGCGGGCATCATGCTCCTCCCAGATGGTTTGGGGCATTATTTGCCGCGGCCGCCCGGCGTCATCGATCGAGATCAAAAAGTCAGGGCGTCACGGACGGATCGGTCAGGCTGCGGCCAGCGCCTCCGCGCGCGCAGGATCGAGCAGGCTGATGCCGCCGTGAATGATCTCGATCACACCGTGACGCTCCAGCTTGGTGAAGGTGCGGCTGACGGTTTCGATGGTCAGGCCGAGGTAGTCGGCGATGTCCTGAGGCTCATCGGAAGCGGGACCGTGTCGGACAGCGCCTTGAGCGCGACCTGCCGATCACGCCAGCCGAGCAGGAAGGTCGCGACCTTCTCGTCGGCCGAGCGGCGGCCGAGCAGGACCATATGGTCGCGTGCCTGGCTCAACTCGCGAATGGCCAACTCGTTGATCCGCTTGAGCAGAAGCGGCCGGTCTTCGCTGAAGCGGCCGAACGGCGCTTTGCCGAACTGGCACACGGTCACCGCGCCGATCGCATCGGCCGAAAAATTGTGCCGGCCGGATATGTTCATCCCCAGGAAATCACCGGGTAAGGCAAAGCCCACGATCTGCCGCCGGCCGTCAGGCAGCAACTTGTACAGCCGCATGGCGCCTTCGAGCACATTGTAGAACGAGGTGGTGATGTCCTCCTCGGAGAACACGGTCTGGCCGGAGTCAAAATGAACGCGGCGTCCCAGATGCTCGAATTCCCTGAGCTCGGCCGCATCCAGCGACGAACAAACCGCCGCTCCGCGCACGGCGCAATCGTTGCAGAAATGCCCGTTCGGCTCGATCGTGACCACGGAAGGCTTCATCCACCGCTCCCCGCGCCGGCTGCCCCCGACGCCGGGCCGAGTCCACCGCGCAGCTGCATTTTACTGCACTGTGCCAAAGCCGATTGACTCAGATCAAATCTGGGAAAGTCACAGCGCTCTGAAGAAGCGATGCGTCTCGTCTGCGCTCAGAGCTTCAGCCTGACGTCGCAGATGTCTGGTTCGGCGGGATCCGGTTTGACCTCGAAGCCGAGGCCCCGGCACATTTCGAGCATGACGGCGTTCTCCTGGAGCACGTCGCCCGATATGACTTTCAACCCTTCCGACCGCGCGTAGTCGATGATCAGCTGCATGAGGGCCCAGCCGAGCCCCCTGCCCTTGAGATCGGACCGTAGCAGGATCGCGTATTCGCCGCTCTCGTAGATCGAATCCGAATGAAGCCGGACCACGCCGACCATTTCGCCGGTGGCCTCGTCGAATGCAATGAAGGCCATCGCGCGCGCGTAGTCGAGCTGGGTCAGGCGTGCGATGAACTCGTGGGTGAACTCCTTCATCGGGGCGAAGAAGCGCAGGCGAAGGTCGTGCGGCGTGACGTGCCGCAGGAATTCGTGGATGGTCGGCTCGTCCTCGGGACGCATCGGTCGCACGAAGATGCGCCAGTCGTCCTTGACCTTGAGGCGGCGTTCCCATTGCGACGGGTAGGCGCGAACGGCGAAATTGGCCGGGCCGGAGCCGACAAACTTCCGTTGCGGCGGCCCGACCGCGACACGGGCATCGACCGCGGTCACGCCGGTTTCGTCCGCCAGCAGCGGATTGATGTCGAATTCGCGGATTTCGGGAATGTCGGCAGCCATCTGAGCCAGCTTGACCAGCACCATGGCCACGGCATCTTGCTTGACCGCCGGCACGTCGCGATAGGCTTTTAGCAGCCGCGACACGCGCGTACGGTCGATCAAATCGCGGGCCAGCTGCAGATCCAGAGGCGGCAGCGCAAGCGCCTTGTCGTTGATGATCTCTACGGCGGTCCCACCGCGGCCGAAAACCACCACCGTGCCGAAGGTCGGATCGTCGGCGAGGCCCAGGATCAGCTCGCGCGCCTTTGCCTTGACGACCATCGCCTGGACGATGACGCCGCCGATGCGGGCCTCGGGCCGCAGCCTTCTCGCCCGGGCGAGAATGTCCGAGGTGGCCGCACGCACGGCCTCCGGCGTCGTCAGGTTGAGCACGACGCCGCCGACATCGGATTTGTGGATGATGTCCCGCGACATGATCTTCAGCACGACTGTGCCGCCCTGTGCGAAGATTTCCTTCGCATAGGCCACCGCCTGCTCGACATCGGTCGCCGCATAGGTCGGCACCATCGCGATGTCGTAGGTTTCGAGCAGATGCTTGATCTCGACAGGCTCGAGCCATTCACGGCCGTCCGCGATCGCTGCGGTCACGATCTGCCTCGCTCCCCTCGCATCCGGAACGAACGTATCGGGCATGGCGGGGGGAACCTGGCTCAGCTCCTCCACCACCTCGCGATGCCGGACCAGATGCATGAAGCCGCGCACGGCATCGTCTTCGGTCGGATAGTTCGGCATCCCGGCGCCGGAAAGTGCCTGAATGATGTGCTGATCGGCGCCGACCCAGGCCGCCAAAACGGGCTTGGCCCAGCGGCGATGCTCCTTCCGATATTTGCCGACGAGCTCCGTCACGGTCGTGGCGATCTCGGTCGCCGAGGCAATCGCCGTTTGCACGTTGAGGACCAAAACCGCGTCATTGTCGCGGTCGGCCAGCAGCACCTCCAAAGCCGCCGCGTAGCGCGCGGCGTCAGCGTCGCCCACGATGTCGACGGGGTTTGCACCGGACCAGGTCGGCGGCAGCGCCGCGTCGAGTGTTTTGCGCGCCTCCGCCGAGATGGTCGCCGGAATTCCACCGAGCTCGACCAGTCGATCGACGGCGAGCACGCCGATGCCGCCGCCGTTGGTCAGGATGGCGAGACGCTTTCCCGTCGGCGATTCGACGCGGCCGAGTGTCTCGGCACAATCGAACAACTCACGCAGATCGGAGACGCGCAGCACACCCGCCCGGCGGAACGCCGCGTCGTAGACGGCGTCGGCACCGGCGAGTGCGCCGGTATGCGTGGCGGCTGCCTTCGCGCCCTGCGCCATGCGGCCGGACTTCACCACGACGACGGGCTTCACGCGCGCGGCGGCGCGCGCCGCCGACATGAACTTGCGCGCATCCTTGATGGACTCGATATAGAGCAGGATCGCGCGCGTCTTGTGATCCATCGCGAAATAGTCGAGCAGATCGGCAATATCGACGTCGATCTGATCGCCGATCGAGACGATGCCGGAGAAGCCGACGCCGCGCTGCGCAGCCCAGTCCACCATGCCGGCAGCGATCGCGCCCGATTGCGAGATCAACGCGAGGCTGCCCGCCCCCGGCATATGTGCCGCAAAGCTGGCATTCAGGCTGACCCCGGGCATCATGATGCCCAGGCAATTCGGCCCGATCAGCCGCATGCCATATTTGCGGGCCGCGGCGATGGCAGCCTCGTGCAGAGATCCCGGTCCATGGCCGAGTCCGGCCGAAACGATCAAGGCGCCGGCCGAGCCGCGACGCCCGGCCCGATCGATGATATCAGGAATCTCACGCGCGGGCGCGGTGATGACCACGAGCTCGGGCACGAATTCCAACCGGTCCAGACTTTTCACCGCGGCGATGCCGCCGATTTCGGCATGGCGTGGATTGACGAGGCCGAACCGCCCCTTGAATTCGGCCTTGCGAATGTTCTCCAGGACGGCGCGTCCGACCGAGACTGGACGGGCGCTTGCGCCGACGAGCGCAACTGAACGGGGCGCCAGCAGATTGTTCAGACGATAGGTTGACATGAAAGCAAATGCGCCCGGTCAGCCGCAGTTCCGATGGTTACGATCAGGCTGAAAAGGTGGCGAGCCTAGTGCGAGATCATAACCCAGCATGGTGGCTGGCCAATGACGGTCTTTGTCACACCGCCCCACACGATCTCGTTCAGGCGCGAATGATGATAGGCGCCCATCACGATCGCATCCATGCCATGGGAATTCGCCCAGCTTCCCAGCACCTTGCCGATCGAGCTGCCGCTGCCCTTGGCCGTTTCGAACGAGGCGTGGACGCCGTGTTCCCTAAGATGATCGACGAGGGCTGTTCCGGATTGCACGATCGCTTCGGTCTTGTCATCCGCAACCGTCACCACGCGAACCGAGGCGGCCGCCTGCAGGACCGGCAGCGCGTCGCCGACCGCGCGTGCCGCACGCGCGGAGTGATCCCAGGCGATCATGACGTTCTCGAATTCAGGACGAAGTTCGTCCGCGAGATGTTCCGGGCAGAGCAGAAGCGGACGGCCGGATCCGAACAGAAAGGCTTCGACAATGCTCTCCGTTCGGTTGTCATGCGGCTTCACGGGAAGCAGCGTGAGATCGCTGAAACGAGCGTGCTCGGCCAGGACCGCCGCGACCTGGTCCGCCGGCACTTTGCCCGTTCGGCTCCGGGCACGAATATTGGCGCGGGATGTCGCATTGGTGAATGCATTGAGGAGCTGCTGCGTGTCGCTCGCCTCGCGCGAACTGCTGGCCTCCGCGGCCTCGCGATCGTAGGGCAGCATCACCTTCGGCCGCTGGTAAACCTCGTCCTCGAGCGCGAGCGCGGTGATCCTGGCACCGAGGTCGGCGGCGACGGCCACACATTTCTCGATCGCAACCAGGGCCGGCCCGCGCGGCTGGCCGACAAGCGGCAGAAAGACATCCTTGATGGGCATCGGGATTCTCCTTACCCGCCACAATAGGCCGGCTTTCGTCGAGACGCTTGATCCTCGTCAAGCCACGGGGAACTCCGCCCCGGGCAGCCGGCGTCGGGCGTTGATCGACGTCAAGGACTGGCCGCGATCCGCTCCTAAGGGTTACCCTGATCGCCGGGCGAACCGCCTCCCGACGCATCTGGATGTGCCAGGAATGACAGACGATTCTGCGACCCAGGACCGGATCTTTGCGGCGCTCACCCATTCCGGCGAGCATCCGGACGTCAAGCGGGTCGACACGCACGCGGCTTCGGTGTTCCTCGACGGCAAACGCGCGTTGAAGATCAAGCGCGCCGTGCAGTTTCCGTTCCTCGATTATTCGACGCTCGAGAAGCGCAAGGCCGCGTGCGAGGAGGAAATCAGGGTCAACCGGCCGCTGGCTCCGCAGATCTATCACCGCGTCGTCGCGATCACCGAGGAGCCGGACGGATCATTCAAGGTCGATGGCCAGGGCCGTCCGGTGGAATATGCGGTCGACATGTCGCGTTTCGACGAAAACCGGACGCTGGATCATCTGGCAAAGACCGGCCCGCTGGATACGAAGCTCGCTTCCGCCGCCGCTGACGCGATCGTGGCTTCGCACGGCGCGGCGGCCCGCGCGGACGGCAAAGCATGGGTCGCCTCCATCCCCGCCTTGATCGGCGGCAACAGTCACGGTCTGCGAGCCGGCGGCCATTTCGACGCGGGAGATATCGAAGAGCTCGGCAAAGCCTCGCACCAGGCATTCCTGCGTGTTCGTCCCCTGCTCGCAGAGCGAGGCCGGAAGGGCTTCGTGCGCCGCTGCCATGGCGATCTGCATCTCGCAAACATCGTTTTGATCGAGGACCGGCCCGTGCTGTTCGACGCCATCGAATTCGATGCGCAGATGGCAACCGTCGACGTGCTCTACGATCTCGCATTCACGCTGATGGACCTGCTGCACCACGATCAGCCACACGCGGCCAACATCGTCCTGAACCGCTATCTCGCCGCGACGCCGGCGGACAATCTCGACGCGCTCTCGGCCCTGCCGCTGTTCATGTCCATCCGGGCGGCGATCCGCGCCCAGGTGGCCCTGGCGCGGCTGAAGCCGCCGCATTCCGATGATCCCGACATTCTGGACCAGGCGCGGCGCTATTTTGACCTCGCCAGAACGCTGATCCATCCTGCCGCTCCGCACCTGATTGCGGTCGGCGGATTGTCAGGCACCGGCAAGACGGTTTTGGCGCAAGCGCTCGCGCCCGTCGTCGCACCGCTCCGGGAGCCGTCGTGCTGCGCAGCGACCTTGTCCGTAAGCGGATGTTCGGGGTCGAGGAGACGCACCGCCTGCCGCCGTCCGCTTACACACCGGAGCACGCGGCCCGCGTCTACGATACGCTCGCTCAGCATACCAGGCGGGTGCTGGCGCAGGGCTATTCGACGATCATCGACGGCGTGTTCGCGCGCGAGGACGAACGGGACGCTATCGCCGCACTCGCGCGCGAGCGCAACGTGCCGCTGAACGGACTATTCCTGGTTGCCGACCTCGCGACCCGGCAGATGCGGATCGGAAGCCGCCGGGGAGACGCATCCGACGCCACGGAAGAGGTTGCCGCGCTGCAGGAGCACTATAATATCGGCCACGTCGGTTGGGCGACCATCGATGCATCCGGGACACAAGAGCAAACGCTCCAAAACTGCCGGGACGCGATCGCTGAGGGGCAAATAAGGCAATCCGATTGACGCGGGCAAGAATGTCGCGACCCACCACAAGCTCGACGGCCGCCAAGCATGCCAAGCCGGCGACACGGCGCAATGCCCTGCCCGCCCGCCTCAGCCCCGGCATGGCCTGCGACACCGCATTCCGGATCATCGCGCGCCGCCACCTCGATGCCGTCCTCGCCCAGCATGACGGCACCTGCCGCGGCGATCCCGACGCGCTGCACCAGATCCGGATCGCATTGACGCATCTGCGCACCGCCATCCGCTTCTTCTCGCCGATGGTCGACGACGCTCTGCGCCCAAATGTCTGGGCCGAACTGAGATGGCTCAACAGCCAGCTCGGCATGGTGCGGGACCTCGACGTGGCGATCGAGCGGGTCGTCGCCGAGAGCGGCGACGAGCTCGCCGTCATCGCCGAGCTCCAGCACTGGGACGAGAAGCGCACCGAAAGCCACCGCCTGCTGGCGCGCGCACTGCAATCCGCGCGGTATCGCCGCCTTGTCGAGCAGACCTCGACCTGGATCGAGAGTGGTCCCTGGTCGACCCGGCGCAGCAAGGAGGCCATTCGATTACGCCGCTGCACGCTCGCCGATCACGCGACGGAGCGGCTGACCGCGTGGGAGACCAAGCTGCTCAAGACAGCGCGAAAACTCCGCAAGCTCGACGTCGAGAAACGCCACAAGCTGCGGCTTCTCAACAAGCGGATGACCTATTCGATCGAGTCGCTCCAGGACCTGTTTGCCGGGGAATCGCTGACGAAACAGAAGTCCATCCTGAAGAGATTGCGCAAGGCGCAACGCTCGCTCGGACAATTGAACGACGATGCACGAGGCCAAGCGCTGGCAGCGTCGTTGAACGGCGCTGGCGTCGATGCGAGCAATCGCTTCCTCGACCGCAAGCGGGAAAAGAAGCTGTTGCAGACGGCCTCAGCGGCCTACCGGAAACTAGACAAGACCAAGCCCTTCCGCTCCGCGGACCTCGCGCCGAGTTCCGAGCCTGAGGCCTAAAGCGCTATGAGATCGGGATGATTGTCATCACGCTTTGGATTGTTGTTTGAGCATGATCGTTTTGGCCAAGCCGAGCTGCGTCAGCGCGGAATGACGGCGGTGGCCTCGATCTCGACGCGCGCCGCCTTCTCGACGAGGCGCACCACCTGTACCAGCGCCATCGCGGGGTAATGCGCGCCGAAGATGGCACGGTAGATCTTGCCGAGCTCCTTCAGGTTGGACAGGTACTCGTCCATGTCGACGACGTACCAGGTCAACCGCACGAGATGCTCTGGCCGCGCGCCGGCCTCCGTCAGGATCGCGGCGATGTTGCTTAAGGTCTGGTGCACCTGCGCGACGAAGCCGTCGGCGAGCCGCTCCTCGGCATCCCAGCCAATCACCCCGCCGGTGACGACGATGCGCCCTTCGGCGGCCATGCCGTTGGCATAGCCCTTCGGCATCGGCCACCCCGACGGCTGGAGCACCTGCACCCGTGAGCCGTTGTCATCCTCGGCTGCGGTCGGCAGCACGGCGAGCTGCGGGCCTTTCGGCGTCGTCACGGACAATTCTTCATCCTTTCATTCCGCCGCGACGCCTGAGGACGTCACGGCGGCCTGCGCCAATTGCCGTAAGGCAAAGCGCTTCAATTTTCCGGTCTCGGTCTTCGGGAGTTGCGTCACGAACTCGATGGCGCGCGGATATTTATACGGCGCAATCTCACGTTTGACATGCTCCTGCAACTCGGCCACGAGCTGCGCGTCAGGCGTCACGCCGGGCGCCGCGATGACATAGGCCTTCACGATCATGCCGCGCGCCTCGTCCGGGGCACCCACCACGCCGCACTCGGCGACCGCCGGGTGCGTGAGCAGGGCCGCCTCGACGTCGGTGCCCGCGATATTGTAGCCGGCCGAGACGATCATGTCGTCGGAGCGGGACTGGTACCAGAAATAGCCGTCGCTATCCATCAGATAGGTGTCGCCGGTGATGTTCCAGCCGTTCTGGACGTATTTGCGCTGGCGCTCGTCGGCGAGATAGCGGCAGCCGGTGGGCCCGCGCACTGCAAGCTTGCCCATCGTGCCCGGCGGCAAATCATGACCATCATCGTCGACGATCTTGGCCTCATAGCCCGGCACGGGTTTTCCGGTGGCACCAGGACGAATTTCGTCTTCCGTCGCGCTGATGAAGATGTGCAGCAGCTCGGTCGAACCGATCCCGTCCATCAACTTGATGCCGGTGCCCTTGAACCAGGCGTCGAAGGTCGGCTTGGGCAGGGTCTCGCCGGCAGAGACGCATTTGCGCAGCGAGGAAATATCGCGCCCGGCAAGCTTGCCGATCATGGCACGATAGGCGGTCGGGGCCGTGAAACAGACGGTGATCTTGTACTGCTCGATCGCCGTCAGGATGTCGTCGGGCGTCGTCTTCTCCAGCACCACGAAAGAGGCACCAATGTGCATCGGAAACAGCACGCCGCCGAAGCCGAACGTGAACGCGAGCGGCGCCGAGCCGACGAAGCGATCCGCCTGCTCGGCCCGCAGGATATTGCGCGCATAGCCATCGCAGACCGCGAGCATGTCGCGATGGAAATGCATGGTGCCCTTGGGATCGCCTGTCGTTCCCGACGTGAAGGCGATCAGGCAGACGTCGTCGGAGGCGGTATCGACGGCCTCGAACTCCGCGCTCGCGTCGGCAATTAGCGCTTCGAGTGTGTCGCCAGGACCGTTGCCCCAATAGACCACTTGCTTGAGACCGGGCGCTGCGGCCTTCGCCTTCTCCATCTCCTCGGAGAGTTTGCCGTCGCAGAGCGCCAGCGCAATCTCCGCCTTCTGAATCGGATAGGACAGCTCCTTGGCACGCAGCAACGGCATCGTCGCCACCACGATGCCGCCGGCCTTGATCACCGCGAGATAGGTCGCAACCATCATCGGATTGTTGGCAGAGCGCAACAGCACGCGATTGCCGGTGACGAGACCGAGCTTGCCGACCAGTACATTGGCGATGCGGTTCACGAGCGCCTGCAGCTCGCGATAGGTGTAGCTGACGGTGGGACTGATGACGCAGGGGGCGTCCCCATGGCCCTGCTCGACCCAGCGGTCGAGGAAGTAGCTGACGCAATTCAATCGTGGCGGATAGTTCAGCTCCGGCCGCGTGAAGATGAAGTCGGGCCAGAGCTCGCGCGGCGGCAGATGCTGCTGCGCAAACGTATCGACATGGGTCGTCGCGGCGTTGCCGTCATCCGAGCCCGTGACTTGAACCTTGGCGGCGTTGGCCATCGCACGCTCCTTTCAGCATGGATTGCACCCGGCAGCACGATCTGAAAACATTTTAGGCTTAAAACAATTTGGCGCAATAGCGGATTTTGGGCATCCCGTGCTTTTTCCTGCGGCAAAAGGATAGGGCGGCGCTTACGGCCGGCGGCGCGCGGCCGATTTCTGCGCCGACGCCTTGGTCTTGGCGAGGAGGCGCATCAATTCGCGCACGTCCTTCGGCGTGAGATCGGCGAAGAGATCGGCGATCCAGGTCTCGTGTTCCGCGGCCATGCGGCGGAACTCGGCGCGGCCGAGTTTCGTGAGGCGGATCACCTGGACACGACGGTCCGTCTCGGACGTCCGCCGGTCGAGATGGCCGGATTCCACGAGGCGCTCGACCAGACCGGTGACGTTACCGTTCGACACCATCATGCGCTTGGAGACATCGGACAGCGTCATGCCATCAGGCGCCTTGTCGAGCTGCGCCATCAGATCGAAGCGGGGCAACGTGACGTCGAACCGTTGCCGCAGCCGGCCGCGGACCTCGCCCTCGATCAGGGTCGTGCAGGTCAGGAGGCGCAACCACAGCCGAAGCTCGTCGGCGTGGTCTTCCGGCGTCTCGACGGCCTTGGTCTCGGAATCGAGCATCTCGGTGCAGTCACTCTCGGCGGGCATTGGCGCCGGCACGGATTCCCCAACATTTTGAGCTTCAAATAAATTGAAGCCGGCCGCAAGTCCAAAGCTGCAACAATCGACCGAACATGAATTTCTTTAAGCTTCAAATAACTGGCGCGCCGCTTGCATGCGCGCTACCCGCTCGGATGGCGACGCCTTGAGCTTGCTTGCCGCGGCAGCCATCATCGGCATAAGCTTGGATTGGAGTACTCGGCCTGCAACGCGCGCCGATAGTCACGAGGGACAGATCATGAAGATGCAAATGACCTTGGCCGCAGCCACCGTGCTGCTTGGCACCGCGATGACCCCTGCCCTCGCCGAGGAGAAGATCAAGCTGGGCGTGATCGTGACCCTGTCGGGGCCCGCGGCCGCGCTTGGTCAACAGGTTCGCGACGGCTTTGCACTTGCTGTGAAGGATCTCGGCAGCAAGATGGGCGGCCGTGACGTCGAGGTCGTCGTGGTCGATGACGAACTGAAGCCGGATGCGGCGGTGACGAAGGTCAAGGGCCTCCTGGAGCGCGACAAGGTCGACTTCGTGATCGGCCCGATCTTCTCCAACATCCTGCAGGCGATCCACAGACCCATCACGGAATCGAAGACTTTCCTGATCAGCCCCAATGCGGGCCCGTCGACCTTTGCTGGCAAGGACTGCAATCCATTCTTCTATGTGACGTCCTATCAGAACGATCAGGTGCACGAGATCCTCGGCAAGGTCGCGCAGGACCGTGGCTACAAGCGGATGTACCTGATGGTGCCGAACTATCAGGCCGGCAAGGATTCGGTGGCGGGCTTCAAGCTCGACTACAAGGGCGAGATCGTCGAGGAATCCTACATGCCGCTGAACACGCTGGACTTCCAGCCGGAGCTTTCCAAGATCTCCTCGCAGAAGCCCGATGCACTCTTCACGTTCATGCCGGGCGGCCTCGGCGTCAATCTGGTCAAGCAATACCGGCAGGCCGGCCTCGCCGACAGCATCCCGGTGCTCTCGGCCTTCACGGTGGATGAATCGACCTTGCCGGCGCAGCAGGACGCGGCCGTCGGCATGTTCGGCGGCGCGAACTGGGCGCCCAATCTCGACAATCCCCAGAACAAGAAGTTCGTGGCCGCCTACGAGGCCGCCTACAACAGCGTTCCCGGCACTTACGCCTCCCAGGCCTACGATACCGCGATGCTGATCGACAGCGCCGTCAAAGCCGTGAAGGGCGATCTTTCCAACAAGGACGCCGTTGGCGCCGCCTTGAAGAAGGCCGACTTCACCTCGCTGCGCGGGACCTTCAAGTTCAACAACAACAATTATCCGATCCAGGATTTCTACCTGACCAAAGTCGCCAAGCGTCCGGACGGCAAGTTCCAGACCGAGATCGTGCAGAAGGTGTTTGAGAATTACGGCGACCGCTATGCCAAGGACTGCAAGGCGGCGAACTAAGCATGATCCGGAAAAGTGCGCAGCGGTTTTCCGAAAAGATCATGCTCAAACAATAGCCGCGCGTCGCGTTAAGGGAGGACTTCTGCAATGAAGAGCGAAATCACCGGCATCACGCGGGCCAATGAGGGCATTCAGGGCATCTCCTGGAACATCCTCGGCCAGACCTATGTGCCGAAGAGCTATGCCGAACACAGCTTCTCCTGGCATGCGACGCTGCCGCCGGGCACGTTCGTGCCGCCGCACATTCACCCCGACCAGGATGAGTATCTCTACATGCTGGAGGGCAAGCTCGACTTCATGCTCGGCAATTCGGAGTCGCAGGCCACCGCCGGCGACCTGATCCGCCTCGGCATGGGCGTGCCGCACGGCATCTTCAACAAGTCGGAGCAGACCGCAAAAGTGCTGTTCTGGGTCTCGCCGAGCCGCAAGCTGTTCGACCTGTTCTGGGGCCTTCACAACATGAAGGAACAAAAGCCGGAGGACGTGGTGGCGATGGCGGCCGAGTTCAACATCCACTTCCTGCCGCCGCCTCCGGGCGCCGGCTAGCTGCCTGTCTTAAGCGCGCACCGCCGCAAGCCCCGGCACGGCAGCGAAGCCTGCCTTGGTGGCATAGCCGCGCACGATGGCTTCGCGCTGGGAATAGCTCAGCACGTTGTCGACATTGTCGAATCCATCAGGCGCGAGCTGCTCGACGGCGTCGATGACGCCCTCGGGACCACCGCGCCGGTTGGAGCGCACGATATCGGCCGTCATCGGCAGCCGCTTCTTCTCATACTCGATCAGCGCCTGGCGCGGATGCTCGGCGCGCACCAGCGCATCCGCTAGACAGCGCGCATCGAGGATCGCCTGCGAGGCGCCATTGGAGCCGACCGGATACATGGGATGTGCGGCATCGCCCAGCAGCGTGACGCGCCCGGACGACCAGTACGGCAAAGGATCGCGGTCGCAGGTCGGATATTCGTAGAATTCGGGAGTCGCCGAGATCAGGCTCTTCACGTCGATATAGGGCACCGAGAAGCGCGCGACGTGCGGCATCAGCTCCTCGCGGCGGCCCGGCCGCGACCAGTCTTCCTTCCGCGGCGGCGGCACATTGCCCTCGCCGACCTTCACCAGCACCGCCCAATTGGTCAGGCGGCTCGCCGGGCTTGACCCTTCCGCGATCGGATAGATCACCACCTTGGCATTGAGGCCGCCGGCCACGATCATGGATTTGCCGGTCAGGAACAGCGGCCAGTCGCGCGCACCGCGCCACAACATCAGGCCGTTCCAGCACGGCGGGCCTTCGTTCGGAAATAGCGTCTCCCGCACGCGGGAATGGATGCCGTCGGCACCGATCAGGATATCGCCGCGCGCGGTGTGGACATGGGCGCCCGCTCGATCAAAGAAATAGGCGGTGACGCCGCCCTCGTCCTGTGTGAACGCACCGAGCCGGCAGCCGGTGTGAATCGCCTCCTGTCCGAGCCGCTCCTCGACCGCGCGATGGATCACGCCCTGGAGGCGGCCGCGGTGAATCGAGAATTGCGGCACGTCGTGGCCGGCGTCGATGCCGCGGGCTTCGCGCCAGACCTCCTGGCCGTGGCGATTGAGATAATAGAGCTGGTCGGTGCGGATTGCGACATCGTCGAGCTTCTGCAACAGGCCGAGCCCTGCCAGCTCGCGCATCGCATGCGGCAGCGTATTGATGCCGACGCCGAGCTCGCGGATAGTGTCGGCCTGCTCGAAGATCTCACATTCAAGGCCGCGCGAGCGCAGCATCAATGCCGTGGTGAGACCACCGATACCGCCACCGATGATAATCGCCTTCATCGCCCAAACTCCACTCGAAACACAGGCAATGGGTTAACGTGGCACGGGCGGTCACTCCGCCGCAAGCGGCTTTGTCGCCTCCGCCTTGAGCTCGGCCCGGGTCTTGGGCTTAGCCTTAATTCGCAGCTCGTCCAGATCCTGCCGGTCGCGGACGCTGTTGCGGAAAATCTGATCCTTTCCGGGCAGATATTGCGGCGGGCAAAACGCGTTCTCTGCCCCGTACCAGGCCGCCGCCTTCATGGTGAAGAACGGGTCGACCAAATGCGGCCGGCCGAGTGCGACGAGATCGGCCCGGCCGGCGGCCAAGATGGTATTGGCCTGATCCGCGGTCGTGATGTTGCCGACGCACATCGTGGCCACGCGTGCCTCGTTGCGGACCTGATCCGAGAACGGCGTCTGGAACATGCGCCCATAGATCGGCTGCGCATCACGGACGGTCTGCCCGGTCGAGACGTCGACGAGATCGACACCAGCTTCGGCGAACGCGCGCGCGATCGCCACCGCATCGTCACCGGTGATGCCGCCCTCAGCCCAATCGGTCGCGGAGATGCGCACCGACATCGGCTTGTGCGACGGCCAGGCAGTACGGAGTGCCTCGAAGATCTCGAGCGGGAAACGCAGGCGATTTTCGAGCGAGCCGCCATACTCATCCGTGCGGGTGTTCGTCAGCGGCGAGATGAAGCTCGCGAGCAGATAGCCGTGGGCGCAATGCAGCTCGAGCATGTCGAAGCCGCAGCGCTCGCCGCGCTCGGCCGCCGCAACGAAGGCATCCCTCACTGCCTTCATGCCGGCGCGGTCAAGCTCGCGCGGCACCTGGCTATCGGGGAAATAGGGCAGCGGCGATGCCGAAAACACGTCCCAGCCGCCCTGCTCCAGAGGTCGGTCCATGCCGTCCCACATCAATTTGGTCGCGCCCTTGCGGCCGGCGTGGCCGAGTTGCAGGCAGATCTTTGCAGCTGAATTGCCGTGGACGAAATCCACGATGCGCCGCCAGGCGGCCTCCTGCTCGTCGTTCCACAAACCGGCGCAGCCGGGCGTGATGCGGGCATCGCGGCTGACGCAGGTCATTTCGGTGAAGATCAGCCCCGCGCCGCCGATCGCGCGCGAGCCGTAATGCACCAGGTGAAAATCTGTCGGCACGCCCTCCTCGGCCGAATACATGCACATCGGCGACACCACGGCGCGATTGGAGATCTCCATCTCGCGCAGCCGGAACGGCTGAAACAGCGGCACCATCGGCCGGTCGGTGTCGACATCGAAGCCGCTGCCGCGCACCTGTCTGGCGAACGACTTGTCGACCTCCGCCACGAAATCCGGCGCGCGGAGTTTGAGATTGTCATAGGTGATCGCCTTGGAGCGCGTCATCACGCCGAAGGCGAACTGCACAGGGTCAAAATCCCAGAAGCGGTCGACATGCTCGAACCAGACCAGCGAGACGTCGGCGGCGTGCTGCGTCTTCTCGACCTCCTCACGGCGGCCGTGCTCATAGAGATCGAGCGCCGCCTTGGTGCTCGGCGCGTTCTGCATGGCTTCGGCCAGCGCGATGGCGTCTTCCATCGCTAGCTTGGTGCCGGAGCCGATCGAAAAATGCGCGCTCGCCTTGGCATCGCCGAGCAGCACCATGTTGTCCTTGACCCAGCGCTTGCTGCGGATCATCGGGAAGTTGCGCCACATCGAACGGTTGGTGAGCAGCTTGTGCCCATCGAGGAACCAGCCGAAGATGTCGGCCATCCGCGCGGCGGACTGAGCCTCGTCGAGACCGGTCAGTCCCGCCCGCTCGAACGTCTCAGGATCGGTCTCGAAGATCCAGGTCGAGTGCCCGGCTTCATATTGATAGGCATGGGCGATGAACGGCCCCCACTCCGTCTCCTGGAAGATGAAGGTGAAGGCGTCGAGCGGCCTGGTCGAGCCCATCCAGGCGAACTTGTTGGAGCGGACGTCGACCTCCGGCTGGAAATGATCGATATATTTCTCGCGGAAGCGGCTGTTGATGCCGTCCGCAATCAGCACGAGATCGGCATCGGCGAAGCGGGATTCGTCGTCGATGTCCACCTCGAAGTGCAGGACGACGCCAAGCTCGCGGGCCCGCTCCTGAAGGATCAGAAGCAGCTTGCGCCGCGAGCAGCCGCAAAAGCCGTTGCCGCCGACCCGGTGGACGGTGCCGCGGAAATGCACGGCGATATCGTCCCAGTAGGCGAACTCCTGGGTGATGCGGCGATAGCTCGGCAGGTCGTGCTTCTCGAAATTGTCGAGCGTCGCGTCGGAGAACACCACGCCGAAACCGAACGTGTCGTCGGCCCGATTGCGCTCATACACCGTGATGTCGGCGCCCGGGCGCTGCTTCTTGAGCAGGATCGCAGCATAGAGACCCGCAGGTCCGCCACCGATGATCGCGACTTTCATGGGCGCCTCGCCAATTCACCCGGCCATGAAACTATTTTAAGCCTAAAATAATTTCGCGCAAGTCCCCGTTGCTGGCTGGTCACAGGCTGGATGACCGGGCTAGTCGCCCCGGAAGACCGGCTTGACCTTGTTGGCAAAGGCCTCGAAGGCGCGGGTGAAATCGGCGGTCGTCATGCACAGGGCCTGGGCAACAGCTTCCGCCTCGATCGCCTCCTCCACGGACATTGCCCATTCCATCGCCAGCATCCGCTTGGTCATGGTGTTGGCGAAGGTCGGCCCTTCCGCGACCTGCTTGGCCAGCAGTTGCGCCTGCGTCAGCACCTGCTCCGGCGTCACGATGCGGCTGAAGAAGCCCCAGCGCTCGCCCTCCTCCGCGGTCATGAACCGGCCGGTATAGAGCAGCTCGGAGGCGCGGGACTGTCCGATAATCCGCGGCAGGATCGCGCAAGCGCCCATGTCGCAGCCGGCAAGGCCCACCTTGTTGAACAGGAACGCCACCTTCGCCCCGCTCGCGGCGAGGCGCATGTCCGATGCCATGGCGACGATCGCACCGGCCCCGGCACAGATGCCCTCGACCGCAGCCACGATCGGCTGCGGGCAGGCCCGCATAGCCTTGACGAGGTCGCCCGTCATCCGCGTGAAGGCCGTCAGCCCCTTGGTGTCCATTTTCACCAGCGGTCCGATGATCTCGAATACGTCGCCCCCGGACGAGAAATTGCCGCCGGCACCGGTGACGACGATGGACTTGACCTCGTCGTCGAACGCGCAGGCGCGGAAGAAATCGGTCAGTTCGCGGTAGCTCTCGAACGTCAGCGGATTCTTTCGTTCCGGCCGGTTGAGCGTGACAGTCGCAACGCCGTCGACCACCGCCAGCAGGAAGTGCTGCGGCGAGTAATCCGCAAGCGGTACAGTGACGGGATTTGCTGGTCTGCTCATGGGATCTCCTTCTTATGCCTGTTCCGCGCGCTAGATTTCGCCGCCTGCGACCGCGATCGCCTGCCCGGTGATCGCACTGGCGCCCTGCCCGCACAGCCAAAGCACGGCGTCCGCCACCTCTTGGGGCGCGATCAGCCGCCCTTGCGGATTGTGCTTGGCAAGCTCGGCGATCGCCTGCTCGCGGCTTCGTCCCGTCTTCTTCACGATGTTGTCGATACTATCGGCGACGAGATCGGTGTCGGTGAAACCCGGGCAAACCGCATTCACGGTCAAATTGCTGCCGGCCAGCTCCAGAGCAAGCGAACGAATGAGACCGACCGCCGCGTGCTTCGCCGCAGTATACGCGCTGACATAGGCATAGCCCTTGAGCCCCGCGGTCGACGCGATCACGACGATGCGGCCATAGGGACGATCCTTCATACCCGGCAGCACGCCATGAATGGCATGGACCACGCCCATGAAATTGATGTCCATCATGCGTGCGAACAGGGCACTGTCCGATTTCGCGAAGGGTGCGGATTCGGCACTACCGGCATTAGCGACCAAGATATCGATCGGCTTGCGCGCGTGGGCTTCGGCAATGGCGGCCTTCAGGGCGGTCTCGTTCGCGACGTCGGCGACAGCTGCAAAATGCGCAGCGCCGGCATTGACTGCCTCCTCGAGGACCGCCGCGTTCCGGCCGACAATCGTCACTGTGGCCCCGGCGCCGGCGAGCGCCGCCGCGATCGCGCGGCCGATGCCGCGACCTCCACCTGTCACCAGCGCGTGCGGCGAGTGCGGCAATCCGGACATGCGCTGGCTCCCTGAGGTGCTGATCGTTCTTCCGATATATTTTAACCTTCAAATTTTTGCAATGAAACTAGCGGTCACCGCCGCGAATATCACGGCATGAGAGGCGGGCCCGAAAATTGCTTTAAGTATAAAATTATCGCTTCCCATCCCCGAAAGGCCTGTTAGCATCGAAGGGCCGAGCAGAAGGATGTCGCGTGTCGCAGCCTGCGCCAACGATAACAAAGGACGGACGCTTCGCCTATGAAGCCGCGGGCGATCCGAACGCGACACCGCTGATCTTCCTGCATGGCATCGGCGGCGCAGCACGAGCCTGGCGGCGCCAGCTTGCCACATTCGGGAGCCGCTTCCACGCAATCGCGTGGGATATGCCGGGTTATGGCGGATCGGCGCCGCTTGCCAGCGTCAGCATTGCTGCCCTGGCAGAGGCGCTCCAGCAGTTCATCGCGCAACTCGGGGCAACCAGACCCATCCTCGTCGGTCATTCGATCGGTGGCATGATCGTTCAGAAATGGCTGGTACAATCGCCAAAACTGGCGCGCGCGGTCGTGCTTGCTCAAACCAGCCCTGCCTTCGGCAAGGCCGATGGCGACTGGCAGAAATCGTTCATCGCGGCGCGGCTCGGCCCGCTCGATCGCGGAGAGACGATGAAGTCGCTGGCGCCCTCGCTGGTGAAAGAGCTCGTCGGCGACGATCCGGATCCGGACGGGACGGAACTCGCACGCGAATGCATGGGAAGCGTACCTGAGGCCAGCTATCGCGCCATGATGCTGGCTCTCATCGGCTTTGATCAGCGCAGCACGCTGAAGGTTATTTCCGTACCGACACTGCTGCTGTCCGGCTCCAAGGACAACAATGCGCCCGCGCCGATGATGGCGAAGACGGCGACCTACATCCCTGGGGCTGAATATGTCGAGCTTCCCGGCGTCGGCCATCTCGCCAACCTCGAGCGTCCCGATGCCTTCAACGAGGCGCTCGGCAGGTTCCTGAACTCTCTCGCGACCAAAGCGTAAGGTGACTGCGCAATGACCATGCAAGTCAGCAAGACCATTGGCGCGGCCGGCAAGGTCGCGCTGGACCCGCCAATCTTCGATCCAGTCGCATTCCGCCTGAACGACGAGCAAGCCGGCATCATCGCGCGCGCTCGCGAGATCGGGCAGAGCGTGTTCGCGGCGCGCGCCGCGACCTACGATCGCGAGGCGACCTTTCCGACCGAGAATTATCGCGACCTGCACCGCATCGGCCTGCTCGGCATCGCCGTTCCCAAGAAGCACGGCGGCCTTGGCGCGAACTACCAGACCTATGCGTTGGCGGCGGCCGAGATCGGCCGCTATTGCGGCGCAACCGCGCTGACCTGGAACATGCATGTCTGCTCGACCCTGTGGTCAGGCGCCCTCGCCGACGATCTCGACATGGATGCCGAGACCCGCGCGGAGCACGAGCGGCGTCGCGCCGTCCACTACAAGCGGATCGTCGAGGATGGCGCGATCTATTCGCAGCCTTTCTCGGAGGGTGGTGCGGCCGCGGCCGGCGGCGTCGCGTTCGGCACGGAGGCAAAGCCCGTGGAAGGCGGCTGGATCGTCAATGGCAAGAAGATCTTTGCATCGCTCTCCGGTCATGCCGACTATTACGGCGTGCTCTGCACCGAGATCGAGGAAGGCGAGAAGGCGTCGCGCCGCAACACCCTTTATCTCGCGATATCAGCCAAATCGGAAGGCGTTTCGGTCGTCGGCGACTGGGATCCGCTGGGCATGCGGGGCACGGTCTCACGCACGCTCCTGTTCAAGGACGTGTTCGTGCCTGAGGCTTCCGCGCTGATGCCGCGCGGCGTCTATTTCCAGGCTGCGATGCGCTGGCCGCACATGTTCCTGACGTTGTCGCCGACCTATATGGGTCTGGCGCAAGCCGCCTATGATTTCACCGTGCGGTACTTGCGCGGTGAAGTGCCGGGCATGCCGCCGGTGAAGCGCCGGATGTACCCGACCAAGCAGATCGCCGTCGCGCAGATGCAGATCAAGCTCGAACAGATCAAGGCGATCTGGTTCCAGGCCGTCACTGAAGCCTGCGCCAATCCGAGCAAGGAGCAGGTTCTGCGGGCCTATGCCGCGCAATATTCGGTGATGGAAGGCGCCAATGAGCTCGCCGCGCTCGCGATCCGCACCTGCGGCGGTCAGGCCATGCTTCGCTCGCTGCCGCTGGAGCGGATTTATCGCGACAGCCGCTGCGGCTCGCTGATGCTGCCCTGGACCGCCGAACTCTGCCTCGACCGGATCGGACGCGAAGCGCTGTACGAGGCCGGCGAAACGGACGACTGACCGTGGATCTCTGTAGTCTGATCGATCGCAACGCGGCGTTCGCGCCAGACAAGACAGCCATTGCCTTCGAAGGCGAACGGCTGAGCTATGCGGCGTTCGCCGCGCGCATCGAACGGACCGCGACAGCCCTGAAACAGGAACTGGGCGTCGGCCGCGGCGACCGCGTCGCCATCCTCAGTCTGAACCGGCCGGACTACCTGGTTCTGCTTTATGCCTGCGCGCGACTTGGCGCGATGCTGGTGCCGTTGAACTGGCGGCTGGCGGTCGCCGAGCAGCTCTTCATTCTCAATGACGCGGGCGCCAAGGTGCTGGTGCTCGAACGGGCGTTCGAGGGCGTTCTTGCCGAGCTTGCGCCGGGGACATCAGTTGTCGGGCTCGATTTCGTCCCGCCTCGCGGCACCACATTCGAAAGCCTGCTGACGCGCAGCGATTGCACCAGCCGCAACCCGCACACCGACCTCTCCTGCCCGCTGCTCATCGTGTATACGTCGGGAACCACGGGGCGGCCGAAGGGCGCGGTGCTGCGGCAAGAGGCGCTGTTCTGGAACGGCGTCATGAGCCAGCACATGCACAACATGACGTCCGATGACCATGTGCTGACCGTGCTGCCGTTCTTCCACGTCGGCGGCCTCAATATCCAGACCACGCCGGCCCTGCAGCTTGGCGCGACCGTTACGATCCACGCGCGCTTCACCCCGGAGACCGCCCTTGCGGCCCTCGAACAAGAACGGCCGACGCTCACGGTCATGGTGCCTGCGATCATCCAGGCGGTGAGCGAGCATCCCGCCTGGACGGCCGCGGATCTTTCGTCACTGAAGGCCGTCGCTACCGGCTCGACCATCGTGCCGCCGCACCTGATCGAGCGTTTCGTCGCGCGCGACGTGCCCGTGCTTCAGGTCTACGGCTCGACCGAAACCTGCCCCATCGCCATCTACACGCGGCTCGGCGGCGACCTCTCGCGTGCGGGATCGACCGGCCTTGCCGGCCTGTGCTGCGAAGCGAAGGTAGTCGATCATTCCGGCAACGAGGCGCCGGCGGGCACGCCGGGCGAGATCGCGGTGCGTGGTCCCAACGTGTTCTTCGAATATTGGGGCAACGAGGCCGCAACCCGCGAGGCGTTGCACGACGGCTGGTATCGCACCGACGATATCGGCCTGTGCGACGCCGACGGCTATTTCTGGGTGCGCGACCGCAAGAAGAACATGATCATTTCGGGGGGCGAGAACGTCTACCCGGCCGAGGTCGAGCGTGTCCTGCTCGAACACCCCGATGTCAGCGAATGCGCCGTGATCGGACGACCCGATCCGCGCTGGGACGAGGTCCCCGTCGCTTATGTGATCCGGAGATCCGGCTCCCGGCTCGAAGCAGATGAGCTCAGAACGCACATCCAGGCGCAGCTGGCCCGCTACAAGGTGCCAAGTGACATCGTCTTCGTCACGGACCTGCCGCGCACGGCGCTCGGCAAGGTCCAGCATTTCCTGCTGAAGCAGCTTGATGCGCAGTCCCGCGAGCAAGGAGAAGCATCTTGAAGATTGCGGTTCTGGGTGGTGGGAACGGCTCTTTCGCGGCCGCAGGCGATCTTGCGCTGTCGGGGCATGAGGTGCGGCTGTGGCGCCGCGATGCCGATCAGGTCGCAGCGCATCGCGCCGCGGGGGCGCGCATTCTGGTGAGGGATCACAACGGCCGCCATGACGTGACGCTTGCGCTGGTCACGACCGCTATCGCCGAGGCCGTCGACGGCACGGAGCTGATCCTGTGCCCCGCTCCTGCCTTCGCGCATGCAGATATTGCCCGTCTGCTCGCCCCGCATTTGCGGGACGGTCAGGTAGTATTCTTGCCACCGGCAACATTCGGCTCGATGATCTTCGCGCAGGCTGCGCGGGATGCCGGGAACCATGCCAAGGCGAGCTTTGCCGAAACTGGCACACTGCCGTGGCTCACCCGCAAGCACGGACCGTTCGAGGTCGCGATTACCATCCGCGCCAAGCGGCTTCCAGTCGGCGTGTTTCCGCTTGATCGTGCGCCGCACGCGCTCGAAGTGATCGGGCGTGCTTTCCCCGATGCGATCGAACCGTGCGGAGATGCGCTGTCCGGAGCGCTGATGAATGCTGGACCCATCATCCACCCGCCACTGATCGTGATGAATGCCGGCCCGATCGAACATTTCGAGCGTTGGGACATTCACAAGGAAGGCACGCAAGGCGCGATCCGGCGGGTCACGGACGCGCTCGACGCGGAACGGATTGCCGTGCGCGAAGCACTGGGCTATGGCGCGCCGCATTTTCCGCTGGCTCATCACTACGCCAGGGAAGGCGAGATCTGGATGTATGGCCGCGGGTCACATGATCGGCTGACCGAATCCGGCGACTGGCGGGAACGAATCGTGCTGACCGAGCACCGCTACATGCGTGAGGACTTGCGGCTTGGGCTGTCGCTGCTGGTGTCCGTCGCCGGGCTGGCTGGCATGGCCCCTCCATTGGCCAAAGCGTTCCTGTCGATCGGCGGCGCGATCTGTGGCGAAGATTTTGCGCGGGGTGGCCGAACCCTTGAGACGCTGGGGCTCGACAATCTCAGCAAAGCTGAACTGCAGACGCTGCTTCGCAATGGATTCTGATCGATGACCAATCGCGCCAATATCGCCTGTCTCGGAGCGGGCCGCATGGGGCGCGGCATAGCCGTTGCGTTCGCCTATGCCGGGCACAAGGTCACGATGATCGACGTCAAGGCGCGCTCCGCGGAGGAGTTCGCCAAGCTGGAGGCGGACGCGCTGGGCGAAGTCGGCAAGACCTTTGCCAGCCTGTCGAAGCTGGGACTGCTGACCGAAGCGGATGTTGATCCGCTGATCGCGCGGGTCGCGTTGGTGCCGGCGAGCCAAAGCGGCGCGGCGTTGGCTGAGGCTGGCATGATCTTCGAGGGCGTCCCCGAAGTCGTCGAGCTCAAGCGCGAGGTGCTGGGGACGGCTTCAAAGCAAGTCGGCCCTGACACGATCATCGCATCGACGACGTCGACCATCCTCGTCGACGACCTATCCGGCGCGATCGTGAACCCGCGCCGCTTCCTCAACGTGCATTGGCTCAACCCGGCCTATCTGATCCCGCTGGTCGAAGTTTCACCCGGCAAAGCCACGGATCCCGCCATTATCGACGAAGTCAAAGCTCTGCTCGAAGGCATCGGCAAGATGCCGGTCGTCTGCGCGGCGACGCCGGGCTTCATCGTTCCCCGCATCCAGGCGCTGGCGATGAACGAGGCGGCACGTATGGTCGAAGAAGGCGTCGCCAGCGCGGAAGAAATCGACAAAGCAATCCGCTACGGCTTTGGCTTCCGCTACGCCGTGCTCGGCCTGCTCGAATTCATCGACTGGGGTGGCGGCGACATCCTCTATTACGCAAGCCGCTATCTCGAAAGCGCGCTCGGCAGCGACCGCTATCGGGCGCCGGACGTCATTTCCCGCAACATGCATGAAGGCCGGATCGGCCTGCGCACGGGCGCAGGCTTTCTCGATTATTCGGGAATGGACGTCGATGCCTATCGTGCCAAGCGCCTGCAGGCCATGGTCGACCTGCTCCGGCACTTCGATCTGGCGCGCCCGCCGGTGCTCGATCGCAACTAGCCGAAGACGTCCTGAAGCACGCCCTCCCGTACCACGGCAACGCCATCGAGCTCGATCGTCGTTCCCATCATCGGCAGATCGAAATGCCCCGCCGTGTAGCGGCCAGCGAATTCGTTCGCGCCGGTCGAGAACAGGAAATTGCCGGAGACTGCCCGGATCTCGGTGCCGTTGGTGTCGCGCTGGTCGTACATCGAAAGCGCTTCATAGCGCGCACTGGGGTTCATGCCGAAGCCGACATGCGACACCGCATAGGCCTCGCAATCGCCCCAGGCGGCGAGATAGGCGCGCATCATGGCGGCATCCGTGCCCTCGCCTTCCAGCTCGACGACATAGTCGTCCTTCAACGTCATCTTCACAGGTGAGGTCAGGTAGCGCTTGAACGTGAGATTGATGTCCCCGGGCGCCATCACCAGTGTGCCGTTGATGGTCCCGCTCTTGGGGAAGCTGACGACGATGCCACCGGGCCAATGCGCCAGCGTGCCGGGCTTGTCGGTCCAGCCCCACACGCCCACAGTGGACGCACCGACCATGTCGACATCGAGCGCCGTGCCCGCCTTCGACGTCACCCGCATCCGCTTGGTCCCGCGCAGCATTTTCGCCGCTGCACGAACGCGCTTCTCGAGCGCGGGATCGGGTACCATCCGCTCCAGCGCCTCCGGATGCTCGTTGGAGATCACCAGGATCCGCGCGCCGGCCTTCAAGATCTCGGGCGTTTCCACCGCGTGCATCAAGCCCTCGATGGTGCAATCCACCACGAAGCCGGCCTGCTGAAGTGCGGTGATCACCGGCCCGAGCTTCTGGATCGCCTCGCTCGCCCCTGTCGAGCGCACCGGCACGATATTCCGGTTGCGCGGTGTCGGCATCACCACGTGAAACGGCCGCGCGCCCATGCGCAGCAGAGCAAGCTCGGCCAAATGCACATTCAGCGCGCGCGACTGGGTCTCCGAGAGAATCGCGGCGGTGTCGCCAGCCTTGACGGCGCATCGCTCAAATATCTCGCAGAATGCGTCGATCCACTTTGCCTCGATGCGATCTGCCAGCATGGTTCACTCCCGGTCCTGTTTCTTGTTCAGATCACGCTTCTGGAAAGCCCCGCAAGAGATATGAGCGCAAGGCTCCCAGCAGAGCGTTCAGGATCAGCCCCAGCAGCGAGATCGTGATCAGCGGCACAAACATGTCGACGGCCTGAAACGTTCGTGCCGCGGTGACGAGCGCGTGCCCCAATCCGTCCGTCGACGTGATCATCTCGGCCAGAAACACCACGATGCAGGAAATGACCAGGCCAATCCGGCATCCGGTCAGGATCGACGGCATCGCCGCCGGCAGCACCACCTTGAACAGGATCTCACGGCGCGGCGTTCCCGCCGCCATGGCCGACCAGATCAGCTTCTGCTCGACGGTCGAGGCACCGTAATAGGTGGAGAGCAGAATGGGGAAGAGCGCGTCAGCGGCCACCAACGTGATCTTCGACCCGTGGCCGAAGCCGAGCAGCAACAGCAATGCTGGATAGAGCGCGACCTTGGGCAATGGCGCCAATACCCGCACAATCGGCCGAACCACAGCGTTGATTGCGGGACTGGCAGCGGCAGCAATGCCGATGCTGACGCCGAGCACGACCGCAATCGCGAAACCGGCAAACAGCCGAACGAGGGTTGCCGCGATCTCTTGTTGGAACGTCCACGTCAGGAGCTGCTGGAGCAGACGGCCGAAGACGAAGCCTGGCGGCGGCAGCAAGACCGCAGGCGCAAAGCCGAATGACACTAGCCCCTGCCAAAGGGCGATGATTAGCGCGATCGGGGCAATCCCGAGAACGATATTTGGGGAGAGAAAGCGCGCCATCACGAGAAACTCAGCGGCATGTCGAATTGAGGCTCGGACCAACGTACAAGCCTCGCGCGGACCCGCTCGAAGATCGCATCAAGACAAATTCCCATCGCCCCCACGATGATGATCATCGCAAAGACGGTGTCATACTGGCCCATGTCGAGCGCGTTGAACAGGATGTTGCCGGCGCCGGACTGACGGGCAATCATCTCGCTGGTGATCATCGTGATCAGCGCCAGCACCAGTCCCGTGCGGCATCCAGTGAGGATTTCCGGCAGCGCTGCAGGCAACACAATCCGCAGCAGGCGTTGTGCAGGCGAAAGCCCCATCGCAGCACCCGACCACAGCATCTTTTCTTCGACGGCCTTGGCGCCTTCAAAACTGTGATAGATCACGGGTAGGCTGACGCCGAGGAAGATAACCAATGTCTTGGTGATGTCGCCGACGCCGAGCCAAAGCATGATGATCGGCATCAAGGCGGCTTTCGGCACCGGATAGATCACCATCAGGAGCGGATTGAAAAAGGCTGCGACGCCTCGGCTGCGTCCCATCAACAGGCCCAGCGGAATCGAAACCAGCACCGCTACACCAAACCCGATCGCCATGCGGCGAAGCGAAGCCAGGATGTTGATCAGGGATTCCTTGTCGCCGAGAATATCCGGAATCGCCCGGATCGCCTCGATGGCAGTCGGGAAGCTGTCGTTCTTCAGCGCAAGCGAGGCGACCTGCCACACTGCCAACAATCCGATGCAGGCCAGCACCGGCGCTGCGCGTCTGGTCAAGGTGGCCGGAGGCATCATAACGCGGGTCCGGCTTCGTCGCCGTCATCGAACATTCGCTCGATATCAACGACGTACTTCTGATAGCGCGGGTCGAGCAACAGCTCTGTGCGGCGGCGCGGACGCGGCAGATCGATGTCGATGACCTCGCGGATACGCCCGGGAGATTTCGACATCATCACGACCTTGTCGGAGAGAAAGACGGCCTCGTCGACCGAATGAGTGACGAACAGCACCGTCTTGCGGTCGCGCTCCCAGATGTTCAATAGATCGTTCTGCAGGCGCGTCCGCGTGTGCGCGTCAAGCGCACCGAACGGCTCGTCCATCAACAGGACTTCAGGATGGTAGGCGAGCGTCCGCGCCAGCGCCACGCGTTGCTTCATGCCTCCCGACAATTCCTTGGGGTAGAAATTCTCAAAGCCCTTGAGGCCGACCATCTCGATCAGGGTCCGGCTCTGCGCTTCTGCCTCGGCGGCGCGCACACCTTGCTGACGTGGGCCGTACATCACGTTGCCGAGCACGGTCTTCCAGGGAAACAGCGCAAACTCCTGGAACACCGGTCCACGATCCGGACCAGGTCCCGTGATGGCTTGCCCTTTCATTCTCGCCGTGCCGTTGGTCGGGCTGACAAAACCGCCGACGATATAGAGCAGTGTCGACTTGCCGCAACCAGACGGACCAAGGATGGAGACGAAGGCTCCCTCCTCGATCGTCAGCGAGATGTCGGAAAGTGCGACATGATCCCTACGCGCCGAGGTCTGAAAGACCTGCGAGACGCGGTCGATCTCGATGATCGCAGAAGCCGGCTCGTGTGATGTCACCGGTCTCACCCATTCGTTCGATCTCGCAGGCACCACCGTCATTCCGTCGCTCGCCTCACCGTAAGGCACGAGCTTAGCAAGAAACCTGCCAGACAGGCGGCCGTTTCCGCACCCGTGCGGTGCGTCATTCGAACCACGGCCATTCTGCCGGACCTTCATGCGTGACGGCTCCGCCCGGCGCCTGCCCAACCAGTCGCGCATATTTTGCAAGCGCACCTGCACGATGGCGCAGCGGACGCTGCTTCCAATCGCGTCGCCGCGCGGTGAGTTCCTGCTCTTCGAGCAGGACATCCATCCGTCGGTTTGCGGCATCGATCCTGATTCTATCCCCGTCGCGAACGAGCGCCAGCGGACCACCGACAAATGCCTCCGGAGCCACGTAGCCGATGCACATGCCGCGGGTCGCGCCGGAGAACCGGCCGTCGGTGATCAGCGCCACCTTTTCGCCCATGCCCTGCCCGTAGATCAGCGCGGTAACGCCGAGCATCTCGCGCATGCCGGGGCCGCCGACCGGCCCCTCGTTCCGGATCACGAGAACTTCGCCCGCCTTGTAGCTGCGATCCCGAACCGCTTTGACGCAGGCTTCCTCATCTTCGAACACGCGCGCCACGCCTTCAAAGAACTGGCTCTTCAAGCCCGCGACCTTGATCACCGCGCCGTCGGGACAGAGATTTCCTTTCAGCACCGCCACGCCGCCATCAGGCATGATTGGCGCACGAGACGCATAAACCACCTCGCCGTCCGGCGCGTTGGCCGCGCCATATTCGTCAGAGAGCGTGCGGCCTGTGATGGTGATGCAGCTCCCATCGATGTGGCCGCTCTGAATCAGCTCGCGGATCACCACGGCGGCGCCGCCGATATCATAGACATCCTTGGCCGTGTACTTTCCTCCGGGCCGCAGGTTTCCGATCAGCGGCGTCCTGGCAAAGACCTCGCCGACATCGTCGATGGTGAATGCGATGCCGGCCTCGTTCGCGATCGCAGGCAGATGCAGCGCGGCGTTGGTCGAGCCGCCTGTCGCCGCAACGATCGCCGCGCCATTGTCCAGGGATTTCCGCGTCACGATGTCGCGCGGCAACGGCCCACCGCGCTCCAGCATCTCCATGATCAGGCGCCCGGCGCGTCGCGAGATTTGCGCACGCTCGGCATAGACGCCGGGCACCATCGAAACGTTGGGAATGGTCAGCCCCATTGCTTCCGAGACCATTCCCATGGTGTTGGCGGTGAACTGGCCGGCGCACGCGCCGATCGTCGGCAGGCAGGCACGCTCGATCCGCTCGAGCGTGGCGCCGTCGATCTCTCCGGTCATGAAGCTGCCGACAGCCTCATAGGAATCGAGCACCGTCAGCGTCCGCCCATCCACGCGGCCCGGCAGCGAGCTGCCGCCATAGATGAATATGGAGGGCACGTTGCAGCGAACCATGCCCATCATCACGCCGGGGAGAGTCTTGTCGCATCCGCCGTATCCGATCAACGCATCGTAAGCCAGACCATGGACGACGGCCTCGATCGAGTCGGCGATCAGTTCCCGAGAGAACAGCGAGAACTTCATGCCTTCGTGATTCATGCTGATGCCGTCGGACACCGACACGGTCGAGAATTCGCGCGGCGTGCCGCCGGCCTCCTCGATTCCCGTCTTGGCCGCAGCCACCTGGAAGTCGTGGGTCATGTTGCAGGGCGTCTGCTCGCCCTTCATGCTGACGACGCCCACCATCGGCTTCGCGATCGCGGCGTCGTCGAGCCCCATCGCACGCATAAAGGCCCGGTGCGGGGCCCGATCGAGGCCGTCTGTCGTGACTCGTGAGCGCAACTTCTTCATGCGTGCATCTTTTTCGTGCCTCGTCCCGGATGATCCGGGACGCCGCAACATCCTCGGCCGGACCGCCCGCTCGATCGTCTATTCCAGGGGAGCGACGATCGCCGGATGCTTGAACTGCGCGACATCCAGTTTCGGCAGCATTCCAGTCTCGGCGTAGATGTCCAGCATCTTCTGGATCGCGGGGAAGTTCGGCGCCGCGCCTGGATCGCGGCCGAAATCGTTGTCCTTGAGCAGATAGGTCTCGAGCACCGGGATAGGCGCCTTCAGCACTTCATTGACGACCTTCAGCGTCTCCTCGCGGTTCGCCAGCGCCTTCTTCATGCCCGAGGTAATGTCGCGAACATAGGTCTTGACCAGCTCGGGGTTCTTGTCGACGAAATCGGCACGGCAGGCTTCGAGGATATGCACGATGTTCGGCATGGCCTCCGACAGCGCGAAGAGCTTCCTAGTGCCTCCCTTCGCCTCCGCGCGTGCGGCAAACGGCTGGTTCATGTTGACCGCATCGACGCGGCCCTGGCGCAGCGCGTCCTCGGAGACTGCAAAGCCGACTTCGACCAGCTTGATGTCCTTGGTTGGATCGACACCATTCTGCTTCAGCAGCAGGTTGAACGGGCCTTGCGTGCCACCGCCGATCACGGAAATGCCGACCGTCTTGCCCTTGAGGTCAGCGATTGTCTTGATGGGTGAGTCATCCTTGACGGCCCAATAGACGGAGAAACCGCCGGGCTTCTCGAACACGTGCTGCGCGACGATATAGGCTTTGAGGTTGCCGCCCACCACGCCGTTGGAGAGCGACAGCGGCGCCTGCGTCGCGCAGTCCAGCGCGCCGGCTGCCAAAGCCTGAGTCATCGGCGCGGTACCCTGAAACTGGGTCCATTCGATATTGTAGGTCTTGCCGAGATTGGGAAATTCAGCCGCACGGCGCATCATCCAGTATTTGGATTCCTCCGCCGGTATCGTCCAGCCGACGCGGATCGTCTGCTGCGCCCATGACGAGGTTGCCCCCACGCTCACGGCCGCCGCCGCCCCCAAAGCCAGGATCCACTTCGAAACGGTTCGCATCGTGCCCACTCCGCTGCTCCGGCGCCGACCGGCGCCACCCAACCCGACCGCCTCAAATGTTTCATGGTTCAAACAATCAGGCAAGCCATGCGAGGCCAGCGGTTTCGTCGCCCGACGCGCAATGTATGGTAAAGCGGCGTCGCGCTGCGACAGAAGGAGGCAACCTATGGCTGATGCAAGCAAGGCAAACCCGCAACGCGTCGAGAGGCTTGGTTATCTCGGCCTGGGGCTGATGGGAACGCCGATGACCCGACGCCTGCTCAAGGCCGGTTATCAGGTCACGGTCTGGAACCGTTCGGAGGGCAAGGTGGCTCCGCTCGTCGAAGCCGGAGCCAAGCGCGCAGTCACGCCTCGCGATCTCCTGGTGAACTCCGATATCGTCTTCATGTGCGTGACGGATGCGACGGCGGTCGAAGAGGTGATCTTCGGGCGCGAGGGGCTGGCAGCGGCGCCCGGCGCAGGCAAGCTTGTCGTCGACTTCTCGTCGATACATCCCGACGCCGCGCGCGACCTTGCAAAGCGACTGAAGGACGCCAATGGCGCCGGCTGGATCGATGCACCGGTTTCCGGCGGTACGAAGGGGGCCGAGGAAGGCACGCTTGCGATCATGGCGGGTGGAGAAGCGGCTGACATCGAGAGGGTGCGGCCATACGTGTTGTCCATGGCGCGCAGGTTCACCCACATGGGCCCCATTGGCGCCGGTCAGACCACGAAACTCTGCAACCAGGTGATCGTCGGTTGCGCGATGGCCGTCCTCGCGGAGGCCACGCGCCTGGCTGTCAACGCCGGAATTGACGCCAACCGCCTGCCCGAAGCGCTCGCCGGCGGCTTTGCCGATTCCATCCCGCTCCAGCTCTTCGTGCCGCGGATGGTCCAGGGCATTCACTCACCGCCGCTTGGTCACATTGCTACGATGCTCAAGGACCTCGATACGGTCGCTGATGTCGGACAGGCGACGTCGACGCCAGTGCCGATGGCCTCGCTTGCGGGGCAACTCTTCAGGTTGGCCAAGGCGGCGCGCGGCGCGGAGGCGGACGCGCTGGAAATCTACAAGCTGTCAGCAGCAGACCGCTAAGCTGTCGCGCGCGACCTGAAGCACGCCAGGATCACTTCTTGCGCTTGTCGTCCGCGAGAAATCGGCCGAACGCCCCTTGCGCGAAGAGCAGTGGCTCCTGCGTGCTGTAGGTATAGGCCTCGACCGCGCCGAGAAAGATCACGTGGTCGCCACCATAATAACGGTTCACGGAGCGGCATTGAAAGTTGGCGACGCTCTCGGCAAGCACCGGCGCTCCGCCGAGGCCCGGTGTCCAGTCCACACCGGCGAACTTGTCGTCCGATGACTTGGCGAATTTGCTCGCAAGTGCCTGCTGCGAAGCGCAAAGCACGTTGACCGTGAAATGGCTGGCGTTCTGGAAGATGGTCAAACTCGAGGAATAGACGACTAGGCTCCACAGGACCAGCGGAGGATTCAGAGACACCGAGGCGAACGAATTGCATGTCAGCCCGTAGGGCTTGCCGTCGGGCGCCGCGGCCGTGATGATCGTCACGCCCGTTGCGTAGGTTCCGAGCGCGTTGCGAAAGTCGCGGGGGTCGATCTGCGAGCTATCGCTCGCGAATTCGTTGGCGGGATCGGGAACGCGGGGCGGCTGCGGCAGATCATTCATCAGCCGGCCTCACAGCGTGAGATTTTCGGACGGCAGGCCCAGCGCCACGCGTCCATAATTGGTCCCGGCCGCATCGAAGTTGAATGCGAGATGCGAGTTGATGGCGTGCGCATCGCGGAACTGTCGCTGCAATCCACCGGTCGTAAACAGGCCGCGCGCGCCGCTCGCGGCAAACAGCATCGAGACCGCGTCCGTACACATATTCACTGAAAAAGATCCGTCGCGCCGATATCGGGTCTTGGTCGCCATATCAGGGATGTGCCCGCGCCGCGCGTCCTCCATGGCTTCGAGGCACGCCGACCGCATGATCAGGCGCGCGGCGTCGATCTTCGCCGAGGCCTCCGCGATCTTGATCTGGGTGCTCTGAAAATCGCTCAATTTGGCACGGTTGTAGGTTGAAATACGATGACGTGCGACCTCCGTGTAATCGTCGAGACACGCCTGCGCATTCCCCAGCGCAACCCCAGAGAGGACGTATGGAAACAGCGAGAATACAGGGAGCGCATACAGCGGATTTGGATTGACCTTGCTTCCCGGCGTCGGGCCGCCTGAGAGATCGCCGACGGCGACCGTCATATGGTCTGCCACGAAGGCATCCCTGACCTCCACGTCGCAAGACCCCGTTCCGCGCAGTCCCGCGACATTCCAGGTGTCCAGCACATTGTAATCGCCTTTCGGCAGCAGAAAGATACGATACCCGATGCCATCAGCCTCGTCGTCGGAGTAGACCACGCTTGCAAGCATGTTCCAGTCGCAGGAGGCAACGCCGGAGGAGAACGGCCAGCTTCCGCGCAGCTGGTATCCGTCCTCGACTCTCGTGGCGCGTCCGGCGGGGAAAATGAACGAGGATGCGATCAGCGCGTCCGGATCACGGTCCCAGACCAGATCCTGCGCCTTCTGCTCGAACATGCCGAGCATCCAGTGATGGCTCGCCAGATTGGCGAGATTCCAGGCTACCGACGCATCCGCTTGTCCGAGCAACTCGGCGCAGTCGACGAGCGCGACATAGTCAAGCTCGGCGCCGCCGATCCGTGCCGGTTGCAGCATTCGGAACAGGCCGGCATCGTGGAGATCGCGTTCGGTTTCCGGCGGGAGATGCCGCAGTTCTTCCGTTCGCGCCGCCCGCTCGCGTAGTCGCGGTACGAGGGCTCGCGCCTTCTCCGTCATTTCCGCATAGGCGCGTTCGCCGGCTGCCGTCCCGGTGGGCTGACCTATGCTCGGCTTTCGACCAGGCGCCATTCTGTCCCTCACTTCGCGTATTTATGCGGCCGCCCCTTCGCCAAATCAAGCCAATGCGGTCAGCATCGATTCGCACGGCGGCGGAATGGGGACTGCCCGCAGGCCTAGCCCGTCGACGGCTTGCTCGCGCCAAAGACTCCCTTCCGGGCGAATTCCGTGATCCGACGCTCGTCATAGCCGAGAATATGACGCAAGACGTCCTCGGTGTGCTCACCCAACAGCGGGGCCGCAACGGGATCGACCGTGCCGGTGAGACTCATGGTAATCGGCGGCTCGATGTTGGGCACCCATTCCGCTGTATGGTGCGGAATCCGGTTCAAGCGATGGCGCTCGCGAGCTTCGGGGGCGTTGAATCCCTCCTCCACCGTCCGGAGATAGCCGACCGGAATATTGGCCTGCTTCATCTTAGCCATCCAGTTCTCGAGCGTGTCGCTGGCAAAGACTTCCGCAATCGCTGCGCGCAGGAGCTCCTTGTTCTCGGAACGGGCCTTGCGCGTGGCAAATTGCGGACCGGTGATGAGATCTGGCCGGTTGAACACCTCGACCACGAGCCGGCGATAGAGCCGGTCGTTGGCGCAGGCCATATAGAGCGGCCCATCGGAGGCCTCGTAGACACCGACGGTCGGAGAGCCGCTGGGTGAATTGCCGAACCGGCCGGGGTTCTCGCCGCTCATGAGATAGGCCATGCCATAGAAGCCGGTCATCCCCATCGCGACATCGAACAAGGCGACTTCGACATGTTGCCCGCGGCCAAGCCGGTCCCGCGCCAGCAGCGCCATCAGGATGGCGTTGCAGGCAGACATCCCCGTTGCCATGTCCACGATGGGCGGACCGGTGCGAACCGCCGGGCCATCGGCAAATCCGTTGAGCGACATGAAGCCGCTCTCGGCCTGCGTGATGGGATCGAAGCCGGGGCGCGAGGCGAACGGCCCGGAGCGCCCGTAGGCGGAAATCGAGCAGTAGACCAGCCGTGGATTGAGCGGCGCGACCGTCTCATAGTCGAGCCCGAATTTCTTCATGACCCCGCTTGAAAAATTCTCCACGACCACATCCGCCTTGCGGATCAAATCCAGCGCGATCTCGCGGGCCTGCGGCACCGAAAGGTCGAGCGCAATGCCGCGCTTGTTGCGGTTCAGGCTGAGATAGGCCGCGCTTTCACCGCCAATTTCGGCGTGCTCATAGGCGCGCGTGTCGTCGCCGCCGTCGGGATTCTCGATCTTGATGACGTGCGCACCAAAATCGGCCAGGGTCTGCGTGCAGGCCGGACCGGCAACGACCCGCGTGAAATCCACGACGAGCAGACCATCGAGCGCAGTCGGCCCTCTCGTCCCTCGCGGCGAACGCTCCGGCAATTGGGGCTTGTTGGGCATCGACGGTGCTCCCTTACATCGGCTTGTGGTCGCCGAATTCCGTGCAAGAGCAGACTTAAAGCCCGGCGCCGCCAACTTCGCAAGTGTCCCGCTCGCGTCACCCCGAAACGCAGAAACGGCCCGGCAGCGGTCAAGCTGCCGGGCCGTTAGACATTTCCGAGCGTACGGAAGCCACGCGCGTCTCGCGCAGCCATTCTAGTTTGAGCAAGTCGCGTTCCGCATGACGGGAAACCCGCTCCAATTGCTCAGCGCAGCCATTTTCGCCAATAAAGCGTATGCGACCAGCCCCAGGGCGTTTCGGGCTCGTGGAGCCGATAACCCGCACGGATGAAATTGTTGGCAGATACCGGATTGTCCGTCGTATCTGAGACGATGCTGTCCCATCCGAGGCGTCGCCCTCGCACTTCGATCGCCCGCATCAGCCTGAGTTGCAGTCCCCGCCCCCAGTGCCGCTGCAAGACCCCGACCCGGCAGAAATATCCGCTGTTCCGCGCATGCGTCGACGGCACGACACCGGCGAAGGCAACCGCGTCATCATCGTGATAGGCGATCCACCACGCGCCCGACCCGAACTGCGGCATGGAGGCCCCATCGAGGAATGTCAGTCGATGCAAATCACCGAGAGTCTCGGCAGTCTCGTCATCGTCCGCATCGACGATCCGAATTCTGTACATGGGATAGCCTGTTGGCCAGGTAATGCTGAGTGCGCGACAGCGACCGTCGAAGCTCACTTGCCCAGCACGACTTTGACGCCGAGCCAGACCGCCCCCATCAGGCCGGTCGCAATCACCGTGATCACTGCCTTGAAGGTGTAGCTCTGCGCCTGTTCCACGCTCTTTCGCCAGCGCCGCAGGTGCTGGAAATCAGCTCTGAGCTCTTTCCGGTCGTCGTCTTCGATCCCGAACGAGGCCAGGACTGATGTCACCGCTTTCAAGACGATGGCGTCGACGCTCTCCTGTTGAACTCTTTGTTGCTCGGCCAATGTCTGCGCGACAATCGCCCGGATCTCATCGTCTTGAATTTTCACCGCCTGATGATCCTCGCAACGTTCTCGAAACCGCGCTTGGCGAAGTAGAAGGAGACGACCAGATTGGCCGTGATCGCCGCAAATCCCGCCAGCGCGTCCGTCGAGCCAAACCCAAGGACCTTGTCCCAGACCAAGAGCTTTGCGAAGTAGAGCGCCACGCAATAGCCCATCAGCTTGTCCGGCTCGTACCCGCGAGCGATATCAGATAAGCGGTCATCATCCCTCCATACGAAGAAAATGCGCGGCAGATCGCGCCAGGCGAAGCGCGATCGTTTCGGGCGCGAACCCTATCTCCGTCTCTTCCGGAGACCGCAGCGGCGCGGGCCATCGGCCCCTGCGCCGCGGGCCGGCACGTTCGCGCGTGCACGGCCAGCAATGGTTCGGACGGCGGCGCGCCGATCGGCGCTCCAGGTTTGACGAGTGCGTGGCCGCAATGCGCCGCCGCCGTCCGATTCTGAAATCGAGACGAAAAAACCCGCAGCGGATGTGCTCCGCGCGGGTGAACCAAACTCGTCTCGATGATGTCATTCTGCCGGTGTTTTGCCCGACGTGTCAAACGAACTTGCAGGCTCGGCGAAAGTTAGCCGATCGGAGGACCCGCCAATGACATCCAAGACGACGTACCAGCAGACATCGCGTAGCCTGCCTGGAGACAAGCCGTTGCGCGACAAAAAGCGCGACATGCAGGACGAGATCATCGAAGATTCCGGCGAGGCCGGAGACAACGGTCGCGATCTCGAGCACGGCGAAGGCGGCACCATCAGCCTTCCCGAAAAACCCGGCGATCTGGCGCAGGACGACTAGGCTCGCCGGAACCTACCCGCCGGGCGGCGCGTTGATCCCTTCGTTGGAAGGAACGTTCGCGCGATGAGCCACACTGTCTTGGTCGTTGATGACGATCCCGCCGTCCTCGATGTGATCATCGGCATGCTGGAAGATCTCGGCTGCCAGGTGATCAGCGCTCAAAGCGGACCGGAGGCACTCGACCGGCTCGAGCAGAACAAGGAGATCTCCATCCTCATCACTGACATCAACATGCCCGGCATGGATGGTCATGAATTGGCCGAGCTGGCAAAGCGAGTCCGCCCCGAATTGAAAATGCTGCAATTGTCGGGTCGCGAGCCCCGGCGCGGTGGCCTGCCCATGATCCGGAAGCCGTTCTCGTTCGAGGAACTCGCCGACATCATGCAGCGAACCACCGGCATTTGCTGAATCGGCAAAACAAAACCCGCAGCGGGCATCTCCCGCGCGGGCTGAACCAAACTCTCTCGATGATGCCAATATGCCGGTGTTTTGCCCGACGTGTCAACGCGGCGAACGCGGAAAGAGAAAGCGCCTCCTCCGAGCTCAATATGTGGTGCGCAACGGGCTTGCTTCAAGTCCCCGCCTCTGCCGTAGAACCCCCGACCCAACAGCAAGCCGAGGGGTCACGACATGTCTGTACTGCTTCCCACGTCCCGTTCGCGCCGCCGCCCGCAGCGAACCCGCGCGGAAAACCCGGCGCGGAGCGAGCACGCCGTCGTGATCTCAGGCGGCGGCCCGACCGGCCTGATGTTGGCCGCCGAGCTCGCGCTCGCAGATGTCGACGTCGCCGTGGTCGAGCGGCGTTCCGATCAGGCGATTGTCGAAACGCGCGCCGGCGGCTTGCACGCCCGCACCATCGAGATCCTCGATCAGCGCGGCGTTGCGGATCGCTTCCTGCGCGACGGACAGATCGTCCAGCTCGCGGGCTTTGCCTGGACCAGGCTCGACATCAGCGACCTCCCCACAAGGCACGCTTACGGGCTCGCGCTGCGGCAGACCCGCATCGAGCGCATCCTGGCCGATTGGGCCGAAGAGCTCGCGATCCCCTTCTATCGGAATCGCGAGGTCACGGGCTTTGCGGAAGGCAAGACCGGCGTCGACGTCTCGCTGTCGAACGGCGAGACGCTGCGCGCGAATTACCTAGTCGGCTGCGACGGCGGCCGCAGCCTGGTGCGCAAGACCGCCGGCATCGATTTCGCCGGCACCTCACCGACGCTCAGCAACCTGATGGCCGAGGTCGAGATGCGCGAGGAACCGCAATTCGGCCTGCGTCACGACACGCTCGGCTTTCACGGCCTCAGCAAGACCGAGAGCGGGCGCGTGCTGGTCGTCGTGACCGAAGCAACCCTCGATCGCACCGGTGCGCCGACCCAGCGCGATCTCACTGATGCCCTCGTCGCGGTCTACGGCACCGACTTCGGTCTGCAACACCCGGCCTGGATTTCCCGCTTGACCGATGCGGCCCGGCAGGCCACCTCCTATCGCAAAGGCCGCGTGCTGCTCGCCGGCGATGCCGCGCATATCCATCACTCCGTCGGCGGGCAAGGCCTCAACCTGGGTGTGCAGGACGCCGTCAATCTCGGCTGGAAGCTGGCGCAGGTGATCAACGGCATCTCGCCCGACAGCCTGCTCGACAGCTACCACACCGAGCGCCATCCGGTTGCCGCGCGCGTCCTCAGAAACACCATGGCGCAGATCGCCCTGCTCCGCCGCGGCGACGACGGCCGCAAGGCCGCGCGCGACACCATCGCCGAACTGCTCAGCATGGACGAGCCGCGCAAACGTTATGGCGCGATGATGAGCGGGCTCGACATCGCTTACGATCTGGGCAAAGGCCACAAGCTGCTCGGCCGGCGCATGCCCGATCTCGAGCTGACGGTCGAAGGACAGAAGCGAACAGTGTTCTCGCTGCTGCACGGCGCGCGCGGCGTGTTGCTCAATTTTGACAAGCGCCGCGGCATCGACATCGCACCCTGGGCGGATCGCATCGGCGTCGTTGACGCCGCCTATGACGGTCCATGGGAGCTTCCCGCGATCGGACAGGTTGCCGCGCCCAGCGCTGTGCTGGTGCGGCCCGACGGGCATGTGGCCTGGGTGGGAGACGGGAGCCAACACGGACTCGAGGAGGCGCTGACGCGGTGGTTCGGGTTGGATGCCGCATAAGGCCCAAGCCCATCAATCGCTGCAGTTTCTAAAAATTTGGCGGCCTGTCGCACTTCACCGCCTCCAGCAAAACGGGCTAGTTGTGCAAAACCTGCACAAACCCGGAACGCGGACTACCATTACGGGAATCAGGGTATACTGGAACTTGATTCGAGAGGGGCCCTGTGGCGGGGCGCCCTCTCGAACCCGCATAACGCAGCTAGGGGCTGCTAGCGGGCATTGGCGATACCAACGCCCGGACAATGAGTCCGGATTCGTCATCAGTCAATAGCGGCCCCACATTTTGTAAAGGGGCCAGAATGGCCAATTTCATTCTAAGTTATGATCTCAACGGACCTCGGCCGTCTCACAAAGAGATGGACGATCATCTACAGAAGATCGGCGCGGCGCGAGGACGTATCCTTGAGACCGTTTGGTATGTTGCGTATGCGGGCGATCTGAATTCACTTCGAGATCACGTAAAGTCGATCCTTGGGAAGGAGGATTTGCTTCTGGTAGTCGAAGGCAAAGAGGCGACATGGACGAAGCTCCTTGTTGATACTGAATCGCTCAAGTCCACTTGGAGAGCAAACCGCTAATCCAAATAGTTGGAAGCCCGGCTTACTTGCCGGGCTTCTTCGCTTTAACGAACCTCCATAGTTAGTTTTCCTTCAGCGGCTTGGCTGGCGTCCCGCATCACGTAGCGCAGCCTCAAACTTTCTCGAACCTCTCAATCTGCGTTCTTTCGTCAGGTTTTCGCGCCATGGCAAAACTACCGATCCAAGAAGAAATAGAGGCGGCAAGGGCGCTTCTCGAACCGTACAAACTTGCGCTTGGTAAGGTGGCCCATTCCTGGAACCACATGCAGGAGCAACTTGGCGTCCTTTTCTGCATGGTTGCAGGTCTCGACAACAGGATGGGAATGGCTATTTGGCACGCGCTCAAGAGCGATCGTAGTCAACGCGAGTTGCTACAAGCGGCGATTGAAGCGGCGTCTGACGATGAAGAATGGACGAATGATTTCCCAAAAGCCAAGGAAGATATAAGCTGGATACTCAAGAAGGTGAACAAGCTTACAGATGGTCGCAACAGCGCGATTCACGCCCCGGTGTTCAGTGTTGTTGTAGGAGAGCCTGAACTCAGGCCCAATACAATCCTCGGCAACCCAAATGCAGCGAAACTGCGAGGCAAAGACATAATTGCCGAGTTTGAGTGGTATGAAGAGTACTTCGATAGCATCAAGGGGTTCGCCGCTGGAGTCGCGCTTGCCTTGATGGGTCGTCGCCGACCAAATTCTGTTTGGACGCAATGGCCCGACAGACCTCGATTGCCAACCGTGAAGCAAAAAAGTGCCCGCGAAGGGCTCGAGGTCGATCCCAAATAGCATCAACACCCACCTAATGATATCGGAGGTGTGTCAATTCGCGGGCGCGCAGCCGCCGGAAAATCAGCCGGCGGCGGCGCGGAGGTAGCGTCACTGTGGAGCCCAGTAAATGCCCCCGCTCAAAGGGAGGAATTCTCTCTTCGCGACTTATTAGTACCTCAGCAGTCAGGGACGCGACTCAATATTCGAATGTTGCGGCGCTCATCGGCCTCCGGTGGGACCGCTTTTGTTGGCGAGACTGCCACCGGAGCTGGGCTCTCCGGCTTGTACGCAAGCGCGTCTGCAATCCATTGCGGCCATTTGGCTTCCGGCCTTGGCTCAGCAGACGCTTGAGGCAACTTTCGAAGTATGTCGCTCATGCCTGCTCCTGCGACTGCAGCCAGACGTCTTCGTGAGAAACGTCGAAGTCGTTGGTCGCGCCGACGCTTCCGAGCACGCTGAGCGGCACCCGCCTCACGGATTCCTCGATAGTGGCGTCAATCACCGGATCATTCACGGGGTCTCCGGGATGGACGATGACCCGCTCGATCCGATGAAGGAACTCAAGCGGCGTGCCGTCTTCGCTGGCAAAGCGTTGCAAGGATTTGCCCCAGCCGCGGTCGAGAATGGAATTGGCCGCGCAGACGCGCGCATGCGCGGGGGCTTTCTTGTCCCGCATGATCTGCACGAGCGTGTTCACGGCCTGCATGGTCTGCGTCCGCGCCAGCGATTTGATTTCCGTCATGGTCCGCCCCTTCAAAGTCCTGCGAGCAGCCTCCCTCGCAAATGCAACTTCGGAGCGCTTGTTCTTCGACATTACGATTTCATTCATCTGCAATCTCTCTCTATAGATTCATTCACAATGTATCGAGACGCAAAAAACCCGCGGCGGAATCTCCGTCGCGGGCGCAAAACACACTCGTCTCGATGATGTTATTCTGCCAGTGTTTTGCCCGACGTGTCAAACCTCTCTAAGGCCGTATGCCCGTATCGAGCTTCCCTACGGGCGCATGTACCTAACTTCCCTGTCTCAGCCCCGCTTTAGCTTCCGCTCGATCTTCTTCCGGCTGCTGCCAACCTTCTTGACGGCCTTCTTGACCGCCGATGCGGACCGGCGAGTCTTCTTCGCCTCATAGCTGACTTCATAGTCCTGCCCGCCCGCCACGCGCGCGCGGTCTTGCTTGCGACCGCGAGCGGTCTGCTTCTTTGCCTTAGCCATTCTGCACCTCCATGCGCCGCGAAAACGCGCGGCGATTCAGTTGGTTCCTTTTTCACTCCGGCTAGACGCACGGCCGGAACGAATCGGCGCATAAAGATTCGAATCAAAGAGTTTGTTGCGTGGAGTTGTTTGGTGGCGTCCCAGCGTCAGCGGAAGGCCCCGGCGATCGGCGTCAAGGCGCCGTTGCCCGGCTTTATCGAACCGGCCTTGGCATCCTCCGTCGAGAGAGTGCCGTCCGGGGAGCGGTGGATTCACGAGATCAAGTTCGACGGCTATCGCGTTCAGGTTCACTTGGCCAATGAGGCCGTCACCATCTACACCCGGCGCGGCCACGACTGGACCAAGCGCTTCAAGAAGGTCGCCGAGGACGCATGGCACATCAAGGCGGGCTCGGCGATCATCGATGGCGAGGTTGTTGTCCCGGCCGCCGACGGCACGACTGATTTTTCGGTGCTGCAGAACGAGCTGAGGGGCAAGTCGTCCAAGATCGTGCTGGTGGCGTTCGACCTGCTCTATCTCAACGGTCGGGACATTCGCAGCCTGCCGCTGCTTCAGCGCAAGACCGAGCTGAAGAAAATCATTTCCGGCACCGACGTCCAGTTCAGCGAGAGCTTCGAGATCGATGGCCGCGAGATGTTCGCCCATGCCTGCAAGGTCGGGCTTGAGGGTGTCGTCTCCAAGGTTCGCGACAGCGCCTACACCAGCGGCCAGATTAGCAAATGGGTCAAGACGACCTGCGTGCAGCGGGAGACCCTGACCATCGCCGGCTTCGCTCTCGACGAGGGCAAATGGGACGGCGTGTATCTCGGTCGCCGCAAGGGTGATGATCTAATCTATGCCGGCAAGGTCGATCATGGATTTGACAAGACATCAGCCGCCGACCTGCGGAAGCGGCTGGAGCCGCTGCGGCGCACGACGCAGCCTTATGCCAAGCGTATTGCGCACAAGGGCATTTGGGTCGAGCCAAAGCTGCTTGCGGAAATCGAATACCGGGCCAAGTCGGCGGAGGGAAAGGTGCGGCATCCATTCTTCAAGGGATTGAGGGAGGACTTATGATGGACGCGTTTGATCGCTGGCGGATATGGGCCGAGAAATCGCTTGATGACCCGCTGACCATTCCAGCCTGGCTCCACACGGCCGTCCTGAGCCTCCCGCCCAAGGAGCGGCAGGATCGCGCCAAGGTGAATGCAGCGGCAAAAGAGGCGGAGCGTCGAGATGAGGCCTAAATTCCATAACGAAGGTTGGCAGCCTGCGAGCGAGGAAGATCATTTCCTCATTTGCCCAACCTGCGGCGAGCGGTTCGATTGCCGCGACCTTGGCGAGCTGTTCGAGCATCAACACGGTGAGCCCGTCGAAGAAGAGCCGACGCGGCAGTAGCGGCGACAGATTTTCCACAGCCACGACGGGCAGTGGCTCTCTGCCCTGCCCATCCACTAGGAATCGACAATTTGCCAACGCAGTTGGCTCATGACTTTGATCACCGGATGTCCACGAAGTCGCGCCAATACCTCTTTGGCACTCAGATCAAGATGTCGGCCGAGCGTGCCAAGGAGGCGCGCAAGGAAGCCGACAAGCTGGCCTGCGAGGCCTGGAACTATCGCATGCTCGGCTACAAAGGCCCCGCCCAGCCATCTCCAACGATCGGGGATGCCATCAACGCCGGCTTCTTGTACCTTGAGGTTCGATGCCTTGGATGCGACACCAATCAAACCGTCGCACTCGACATCATCCGGCGAGCCAGGACAACGCCCGTGCATCAATTAGAACGTTACATGCGCTGCAAGGATTGTTCGCAGATGCGTGGTTATGCATATAAGCGCAGCCAACTGGTGGCGCTGAGGCCGACGAAGATTTCCGCCGATCATCCCGCTTCATATTGGTGGCCCGGCGAGCGCTAGGATATTCCTCTCCATGTGCAATCTCTATTCGATCACGACCAATCAGGCTGCCATCGCCGAACTCTTCCGCGTCGTCCGCCGCTACGAAGGCAACTTGCCGCCGATGCCCGGCGTGTTTCCGGATTACCCCGCCCCTGTCGTTCGCGACGCAGGCGGCGGCGAGCGCGAACTGGTGATGATGCGCTGGGGCATGCCGCCGCCACCGAGCAAGCCTGGTCCGCCGGTGACAAACATTCGCAACACCTCCTCGCCACACTGGCGCGCCTGGCTCAAGCCGGAGCACCGTTGCCTAGTCCCCGCTAACAGCTTCGCCGAATATGCGCCGGAGCCGAACCTGGAGACGAAGAAGAAGGATGTGGTATGGTTCGCGCTTGCAAAAGAGCGACCGCTCTTCGCGTTCGCCGGGATCTGGACCACGTTCAATGGTGATCGCGGGACGAAGTCCAAGCCCGTGCCCGGGCCGCATCAAGTGTATGGATTTCTGACAACCGAGGCGAACGCGGTCGTCAAACCGATCCATCCAAAGGCGATGCCGGTGATCCTTACAACGGCTGAAGAATGGGACGTGTGGATACGAGCGCCTTGGGATGAAGCTAGGGTAATACAACGACCCCTGCCCGATGAGCGCTTGAATATTGTAGCTCGCGGGCAAGACAAGGAGGATGTTGCTCGGTAAGATTGTACAATTCTAGCCTGCGATTCGGTAATTGAATTGCGTAGGCGCGCTTCGACGATAGCCACTGCTTGAGGCACGAATGCGCGGAATCCTAATCGGCACGAGATGTGAGACTGCAATGAACAATGCCAGGCTGCATGGAGACGCGCTCCTGCGGAGGGGTCATGTCTGACAGCCCTCGTCAATTCATCACTATCACCACGAAGCTTGATTCCGAACCTGCGCATGCAGAACAACTAGGTCACATTAGCGTCGCATGGGCCAACGTCGAATGGAACATGTATATGCTGTTCGAGGTCATGTCGGGCTCTCCGCCGGCTGTCGCACGCAGCATATTCTATGCGATCGATAGCAACCGGGGCAGACGCGAGATGCTTCAAGCAATCGCACGTGTATTATTTGCAGAGCATCGCAGCGAACTGAACATCCTCGAAGACATTCTCCGTCGGATCGGCAAAAGCGCAGGGCAACGCAATAAGTATGTCCACGACACCTGGGGCGTCGCCCAAACGGCCAAACGCGAGGTTTTTCAAATGCGGATGTCCACGGCCGGCGAAACGGGAACGATGCAGGAAGTGACGCTTCCAGATATGAAGGCCGTGGTCGAAAACTCACAAAAACTCGCCGACGAACTCAATGCCTTTCGCGAGCGAACGATGCCCAAGCTTCCATCTTTGCTCGAAAAATATCGCAACCTTCCGGGATTAGGCTTAGTGTACGCTCCGAAAGGTCATCCGCCGGGACGGAAGCCAAAAGGGTTTCATGGGCAGCGCTAGGCCTCTTGGTACACCGCATCCGTCACCCGGCATCCGCATCCTCCTCCTTCGGAGGCACATCCATCGTCTTGCGTCCGAGAAACGTATCAGGCAGCGGCTGCTTCAACAGCTCACGGCATTCGCGCACGTGCTGTCGCATGTATTCTGTCTGGTCATCATCGACAGGTGTCGGCCGATGCACCCGCATCACAGTGCTCCCTTCGCTTCGCAGGCGGGAGCACAATGGGTCTCTCAGCCACCGACGCCTACGGGCAGAGCCTCGGCCGGTGATGTCGGTAAACTACCACAGGTCGCTTCGGCTCGTAACTTGGATTTAATTGAGTAAGTCGCTCAACAGTCTCAAATCACGTCGAAATTTAATCTGCGAGACGTATCAAAAGATACAGACTCCCCGCCGCGGCAGGCGTAGCTTTCATCCATCACCGCAAGGCTCCTGGCAACGGTCGGTGACGAGAACGCCAGATTGCGCTCCCGCCCAAAAATGCGAACGAGGGAGATGCGCCATGCTGAAGCGGCGTCGTTTCAAACAGACCACGACACTCAACGAAAGATTGGCCGACGAGGCCATCCGCTGTCGCGAGGAAGCGCGTCGGCTGGCGCCGGGACGCCAACGCGAGATGCTGCTGCGCCGGGCGCGGCAGGACGAGACCGCCATGCAGATCGATGCCTGGCTGCGCTCCCCCGGGCTGAGGGCGCCGACATGAGCCAGCAATATCGCGCTTACCTGGTCGGCGAGAACGGCGTCTTCCGCTCGGCCGAAGCGTTCGAGGCCCCGTCCGACGAGTCCGCCCTCATCTTCGCGCAGCAATTCACGCGGCACGGCAAAGTCGAGGTGTGGCAGCTCGGCCGCAAGATCGCCGTGCTGGACTCAGAGCAGTCTCGGCCGCCGCTGCCTCCCACGCGATCCCGGCCGACACTGACGCGTCAATGATCGCGTGAGGGCCCGGACTGCGCCAGCCTATTCCTCCGCAAGCTTGCACTCGATATAGGCGTCCACCGTCTCGGCGAACGAGCGCTGCACGCCGACCGCCAGATCATGCTGGTCGAGTGCGTCGCGCTGGAGCACGCGCAGGCCGCGCCCGCGGGCACTGTGAGGTGCCGTGTTCAGAAACTGGTCGATGGCGCCTTTGGCGAGCGGGATGGCCTTGGGATCGCCCCTGGCGATCAGGAGCCGGAGCAGGCTCTGGCATTCGGCCAAACCGGGCATGGCTGTGCGCCTCTCACCGCTGCTGCGATTTCGGCTTCGGCCGCTTCACAGGCTGGGTATGGGTGCCGAACAGCGCCAGCAGAAACGCGACCTCTTCCTTCGAACCGATCTGGATCATGATGATCTCCTTTTCGCTTCGTTGGTCGAGGCCCGGGCGCGCGGAGTTCAGGACAATCGGGTTTCAGCACTGTTTCAGGCGTGTTTCGTCGGGCTGCAGCCGCTCGCCGGTTGGGAAACGCGGCCGTGTTCACCGGCCCAAGGAAACCTGAAGGGTGCGCTCCGGTTTTGTCTTTCAGGGATGCCCAAGCAAAAGCACCGCGAGAAGCGTCGCAGAAAGCAACGCTAGCCAGATCAGCGAAACAACAATAGAGGCGAAGTGCCAATCTATGTCGCCGCGTCTGGCCCGCATTGTCTCTCTCTCCCGGGCGTAGTCGTGCGCTGCGAGTCAGCGGTCCTTGTCGGGTTTACCGTTGGGACTGCCGTCGCCGCCGCCGTTGCCTATGCCATTGTTGCCGTGGACACCGCGCGCGCCCGACTGCGCAATCGCGTCGGATGTCAAGGACGTCGAGAGCAAGAGAGTAATGGTCGGCGGCGTCACCGCCGCGAACTTTCCGCAGGTCTTCAAGAACTCCCGACGGTCGTCATCCTGGTCTGGCACAGCGGTCTCCAATGGCTAAAGACGATTAAATCGTATTAAATAAATTAAATCAATGAGATTTTGTTCCTACGGCACATCGAGAAGTGCAACTGGCTCTCGGCACGTCTGCGGACCCCAAAACGAGGGCATGCGCTCCGCCTTGTCTCCGAGACCGGACATGACCGATACGCCCTAGCCGTCAGCTAAGGGCCGTTGCTGAAGTCTCGATCTCCTCTCTTCGTCTAAGTACCGGGAAAAACTGGAAACTTTCCGGAATGCCTTGAGTTGGCAGCGACTGGGTTTCGGTCCGCGGAGAGTGAGCATGGTCGACGAAGCCGTCTTGAAGAACGCCACGGAGATCGCATGGACGGTGTACCGGGCGCGGCATCCTGACGTCGATGCCAAGGACAGCCGGCGCTGCCTCCTCGAACGCCAGCTGCACAGGAGATGGGAAGAGCGCACGAGCGATCCCGAAGAACTCGCCGGCTTCGGGATGGCGTACCTGCATCGGCTTCCCCGAGACGAATGTTGACGAGCATGAAAATGCTCGTCGCGTGCGTAGCCCGTGGAAGCACCAGGCCCCGTTGGACGCTGCTCGCGATTTCGTTTCTCCTCTCCGCGATCATCGTGATCGGCTTGCGCATCGCGTTGGAAGATTAGTGCGTAGGATGGGTTGAGCACTTGCGAAACCCATCTGCTTCGTCGGTGGGGCTTTTGATGGGTTTCGCTTCGCTCTACCCATCCTACGAGCTCCTGTACACAAGCTTGGCCGACCACTTTTCTAGGCTTGCGGATGAGGTTGAGAGTGCGATCGAGCAGCAGCGCGCGGAGCCCGGAACGGAAGCGGACGGCACGCGTGCACCCTGGAACCGCAACCTTCCTTTGCCCGTTTAGTCAGCGGGCAGAGAATGGAGGAGGAAACCATGCCAGTCGTACTGCTTTGGGCCGTGCCTACGGTTCTCGTGATCGGTGGCGTCGGCTACTATTTTCTTCGTGTCGTGCACTAGGCTTTTTGTTTGATCATCGAGCCTTTGCACTGCCGGAAGCCCAGCGCCTTCCTATTGCCCAGACGCTGGGCTTTCGGCTGTAGCCTGAAGGTCGTGGCCCATGAGCCAAGAAGATGCCAAATGGTTCCGCGACCAGGCGGAGGAATGCATTCAGAACGCAGCGAGCCTGAGCACTCAGGCTGCCAAGGAAGCCTGGCTCCGGCTCGCCGGCAACTTGATAAGGCTCGCAGAAGGTGTTGAGCTGAGAGGAACAAGGGCACGCAAGGATAGCGATTGATCCTAGGAGGCACTCGCATCCTTGAGCGGTAGGATGGGTTGAGCTTGCGAAACCCATCTGCTTCGTCGGTGGGGCTTTTGATGGGTTTCGCTTCGCTCTACCCATCCTACGAACTACGAACTACGAACGACGAGGTCGCCAACTGAAACGGCTCTTCATATCGAAATTTGCCGGGGGGACGCCCCTTGGGCGTGAACAGTCGCTCCGACGCTTATTTGCGCCGCTGCAATCCGGGCGAGGCCAGCCAGTCGGTTAGATGGGAGCCGATCTCGGCGAGCCTGGCTCGCTTAAGTAAACCCTCACGTTCCGCACCAGCCGGTAACCTGCTCGCCCGTTCCTTGAGTTTATTGGCCTGTTCGGCGATTCGTTCTTCAAGCGAGCGAGTTTGCTTCACTCTGCGGCGCTCTCCCATGGCGCGCTCCTTAGCTGCTGAATACGATTTCCAAACCGCGAAAAATAAGCTCACCTCCGGTCGCAAAACCAGAACGGCCCCGGATTCACAACTCAACTCAGCTCCGGGGCGCCCTTAGAAAAATGGCCCCAGCTCAGGGGATTTCGGCGGGCATTAGAGCTGGGGCCGATCGGGTTTGCCCTTGGGGAAGGGCGACGGGAAAACTCGGCAATTGCAGGAATGTTCCTGTCCTAATATCAAATTGCGCGAGAGCCCTGATCTTTCGAACTGAAGCGGGTCTAGGCGTAGGATGGTTGAGCCCTTGCGAAACCCGTGATGCCTCGTCGTCGATGGGTTTCGCAAGCGCTCTACCCATCCTACGAGCTGAGGAGGCCTCAGTCGTTCCAGATGCGTTCGCCGCATTCGCATTCGAACAGGTGGATGAGGTTGCCGGTTTCCATGTTCAGTATTGCGCGAACCAACTCCAGCTGCTTGTCGCAGATACGACATTTCCGGGCCGAATTATTTTCGATTTCTCCGATTTTCTCTGCGCGGAACAGATCCATATAAAGCCCCCATCAAAATCGGAGGGACGTTACTCCATTGGTTCCGCAAGTGGATCATACAGAGGTATATTGCCGGCGCTCCGATTGAGGCGGCCCCGTTCCCGTTAAATCTAACCCTCGGTTGAACCTTGCGAACCCATCATGCCTCGTCGTCGACGGACGGATTGATGGGTTTCGCTTTCGCGCTACCCATCCGACGAGCTCTCAATCACGCATTTGCAGGCGCTGGCGCAGAAAAACAAAGGACATCACGCCGTTCACGACAACAAGACTGAAGATGACAATTGCAGCATCTTCACCGGGAAGCCCAAGAAACATCATGACGAAGAGGAGGCCGATGGCCCAAACGGTGTTGATCATCATTCGCCTGAATAGCGCGCCATAGGTTGGGACACCCGCGAGCCAGTCGCCCAGGAAATACCACAGACTCATACGGCCCTCATTCTGGCGAGCTGCAACAGATGGATCGACTACCTGTAACTTCAATGAGACTAAGCGTGCATTAATCGGCACGCGCAACCCGCCAACCCACAATGTGCCACTTTGTCGCTGGCCGTTGCGACATTCCATTCGGCTCTGTGGCTCGGCTCATTGCCGCGCTTCGCCGTGACGGTGCGCAGTGCGAGGAAAGGCGAAGCGAGCAAACGAGACAGCGGGGCAATCGTTCCTCATGGCCTCACCTCGCGAGTTCGATCGAAGCTTGACCATGCTGCGGCCCTCGGCAGCTTCGAAACCCGAGCAACCAATTCGAATCTCGCTTGTTGTCGCCGGCACAATCACTTGCAGGAGACAACAACATGACACGTCTAACTCTGCTGGCCGCAACCTTGTTGCTGCTCGCATCAGTGCCCGCGGGCGCCCAGTCGCAGCCGGCGCAAAGCGGGCCGGCCAACAACCCCGTCAACAGCTCGGACCAGAACAACTCGAACACACCGGTCGCCGGACGCAACAGCTTCACCGAGGGACAGGCGAAATCGCGGATCGAGGGCGCCGGATATTCCAACGTCTCCGGCCTGCAGAAGGATGACCAGGGCGTCTGGCGCGGCAAGGCCGACAAGGCCGGCACCAAGACCGACGTCAGCCTGGACTTCCAGGGCAACGTGAACCCGGCCAAGTAAGGAATCCCGGACATGACAACCATCATCTCCCGCCTCTACGACAATTATTCCGACGCCGAGCGCGCCGTGACCCGGCTCGAGGCGGCCGGCGTGCCGCAATCCGACATCAGCATCGTCGCCAACAATTCGGACAATTGGTACGGCTCCAAGCGCGGCAAGGTCGACCGTGACCGCGACGGCACCGACGATCGTGCCGAAGGCGCCGGCACCGGTGCCAGCATCGGCGCCGGCCTCGGCGGCGCGGCAGGCCTTCTCGCCGGCCTTGGCCTGCTCGCCATTCCCGGCCTCGGGCCGGTCGTCGCTGCAGGATGGCTGGCCTCGACCGCCGCCGGCGCAGCGGCCGGAGCGGCCACGGGCGGAATCGTCGGCGCCCTGACGCAGGCCGGCGTCTCGAGGGAGGATGCATCGCGCTATGCCGAGGGCGTTCGTCGCGGTGGCACGCTGGTGTCCGCGAGGGTGCCCGACCAGGACCGCGCGCGGCTCGATGCGCTTCTTCACGAGAGGTCCGTGAACCTCGGGGATCGCAGCGCGGCCTGGCAGAAGAGCGGCTGGACCGACTTCGATGCCGCAAGCCCGCCGCTGTCGCCGGAAGACATCGGCCGCGAGCGCGAGCTCTACGGCGCGGGTACGCGGCGATAGCGTTCGCCTGACCTGACAAGGCAAGGCCCCGCGGTGCGGGGCCCTGCGTCGTGAGAGCGTTCCGCCTTGCCGCGTCGGGAAAAACAGGTATTTGGCGCCAAATTTAGCCAAATCCGGCATATCGGATTCGGCGGAATGAAAGCTCTTCGCGACATGCTGAAGCATGTCGCCCGCTCTCCTTGCGCGGACGCAATCGGGAGCGCTTCGGAGAGATCGCCCATGTACTACGTCGCCGCTGCATTGCTGGTGCTGTCGGGACTGTTCTATTCCGCGAGCCATCACGAGATCGGCTCGTTCGGCGTCACCATGTGCACCTACGGCAGCCGGTTCTGTGACAACCCGCTGATCGTCTTTTCCGGCGCGGCGCTGGCCGCCGCCTGGGGCATGTTCGTCAGCGTCAAGTAGCGAGGCGGCGCAAGCCTTCATCCCTGATGTTGAGATCGCCACCGGACGCGGGACAAACCTCGCGGGTCGGCCGTGCGGAATAGAACTCTTGCGATGGTGGCAATCTACAGGTGTTTTGCCCGGCGGTCAAGTTGAATTAGCATTTTCAGAAATACCACGGTTGGCCGCGCGGCAGGAACTTATGTTCTCTCATTAGCATTTGCTATGAGAACAACGCCCCGATCGAGGTCTTCCTTCCATGAGCGACAGCGCCGGCACCCCGACGAAATCCTCGCCGACGCTGCTGCAACGGCTGGGGCCGGGCCTGATCACCGGAGCTGCCGACGACGATCCGTCGGGCATCGCCACCTATTCGCAGGCCGGCGCGCAATTCGGCTACGGGCTGCTGTGGACGGTGTTTCTGACCACACCGTTCATGATCGCCATCCAGCTCGTCAGTGCGCAGATCGGCCGCGTCACCGGCAAGGGGCTCGCTGCCAACGTCATGCAGGTCGCGCCGCGCTGGGCGGTGCTGGGCCTCGTCGCCATGCTCGTCGCCGCGAACACGTTCAACATCGCCGCCGACATCGCCGCGATGGCCGAAGCGCTTTCGCTCGTCATCGGCGGGCTCAACCACGAGCACGCGCTGATCTTCGCGGCGGGCTCGACCCTGCTACAGGTGTTCCTGCCCTATCGCCGCTACTCGCCGGTGCTGAAATTCCTCACCCTGGCGCTGTTCGCCTATGTCGCGACCGCCTTCACCATCAAGATCCCGTGGAGCACGGCGCTGCTCGCCGCGGTATGGCCCAAGGCCAATGTCAGCGCCGACTATTTCATGATGGTGGTGGCGGTGCTCGGCACCACGATCAGCCCTTATCTGTTCTTCTGGCAGGCCGCGCAGGAGATCGAGGAGATGCATCAGGGCAAACAGGACAAGCCGCTTCGCGAGCTCAAGCGCGGCGGCCGACCTGAGCTCGCGCGCATCAGGGCCGACACCATCTCCGGCATGCTGCTGTCCAACGGCATCGCCTTCTTCATCATTCTCACCACCGCGTCGGTGCTGCACGCCAACGGCGTCACCAACATCGGTTCGGCAACGGAGGCGGCCGAAGCGCTGCGACCGCTCGCCGGAGACTTCACCTTCGCGCTGTTCGCGCTCGGCATCATCGGCACGGGCCTGCTCGCGATCCCGGTGCTGGCAGGCTCGGCCGCTTATGGCGTCGCGGAGATCTTCGGCTGGCGCGCCACGCTGGAGGCCAAGCCCGACGAGGCGGTCGGGTTCTACACCATCATCGCCGCGGCCACCATCATCGGCTTCGGGCTCGGCTTCACCGGAATAGACTCGATCCACATGCTGGTCTGGAGCGCGGTGCTGAATGGCATCGTCGCCGTCCCCATCATGGCGATGATGATGCTGATCGTCTCGAGCCGCGCGATCATGGGCCGCTTCAGGGCCCGGTCATGGCTGATCGCACTCGGCTGGCTCGGCACCGCGCTGATGGCGCTGGCCGTCCTCGCCTTGCTCGGCTCGTCGGTGATGGGCTGACGAACTACGGCGTCACGGGATTGACGGTCGGCGACGTCTTCGGCCCCGGCCGCGCCGGCTCGATCGGCGATTTCGGTCTGGTCGGGAGCACTGCGGCGCCAGCGGCCCGTGCCGCTTCTCCCGTGGTTGCATACATCGCAACATGGGCGGGCTGGGTCTTGGCGCGATTCCAGGGGCCGTGGTCGACGATCAGCATTGCTGCAATCGTCACACCGGCCACGATGAGCGCGATCACGCCGGGATGGCGGAGGGCGGTAGACATGGAGCTGGCGAAACGATCACTTGTCATCGATGGATCCGCTGTTGTCCTATCGGAGGTTAATTCATGGGCGCCCCTCCCGGTTCCCACATCCCTCCAACATGTTCCAGGCCAGAATGGCGCTTCTGCGGCAGCAAAGCGCCCGCGCGAAGAACAGCCCCTTTCGGCCGTTGCCCTTGCAGCGCACAAGTGCGTCCGCCGATTCACTCGCCCGGAGCGATCGCGTTGCTCGGCGTCGGCCGATCGGTGATCTGCTGGCCGAACAGGCTGCCGATCAGCTCGACAGCGGTCCGCGCCGTCCGACCGCGTTCGTCCAGAAAGGGATTGAGCTCGACGATGTCGACCGATCCGACCACGCCGGAATCGTGCAACAGCTCCATGATCAGATGCGCTTCGCGGTAGGTCGCACCACCCGGCACCGTGGTGCCGACGCCCGGCGCCACGCACGGATCGAGGAAATCGACGTCGAAGCTGACGTGCAGCACGCCGTTGCTCGCCTTGACCCGCTCGATGACCCGCCGGATCAACACGGCGACGCCGAATTCGTCGATCTGGCGCATGTCGACGACCCTGATCTGGCGTGCGCGCATCAGCTCCTTTTCGAGCTTGTCGATCGAACGCGCGCCGAACAGGTCCAGCCTATCCGGGGTGATCGAAGCGCGCGGATCGTCGCCGAGCAGGCCGTCGAGGCCGGGCTCGCCGCACAAGAACGCGGCCGACATGCCGTGCATGTTCGCGGTGATCGTCGTCTCCGGCGTGTTGTAGTCGGCATGGGCATCGAGCCAGAGCACGAACAGCTCCCGTCCACGCTCCTGCCAATGGCGCGCCATGGCATTGACCGATCCCATGGACAGCGTGTGATCGCCGCCGAGGAAGATCGGCAGCGCACCGGTTTTCGCGATCTCATGGCCTCGTTGGCTCAGAACGCGCGTCCAGCGCTGGATTTCCCGGTAGTGATTGGCTCTTTCCGGCGGCCTGTCGGCGAGGTCCCGCACCTCGCTTGCGGAAACATCGCCGTAGTCGACGACCTCGAAACCCAGGCTCTCGAGCAATGTCGCAAGGCCCGCGGTACGCAGCGCCGCAGGGCCCATCAAGGTGCCGCGCTGCGAAGCACCCATGTCGATGGGGGCACCGAGCAAGGCGATGCGCCGGGCGCGATCCGTCATGGTTCGATCGGTCACGGCTGTCTCCTGACGTCAGCAAAGCTCCCGCCAACCTAACAGAGATTCGCATCCGTCGTTTCCCGGGGGCTTCGCTTTAGCCGGAACAAAATCCCGCCCGCTGAATTGCCCATTCAAGGCCGGCACCCGCCGTCAATCACGGCGCCTGTCGCGGATAGCCAAAGGTCATCAGACCCGCTGTTCTAAACGAGCGCTCGCGCGGATAGCCAAAGGTGCCGGCCTCCGCCATCAGGCCTGGAGGTCGCGCACTTGAGCACGGAGATCCCGCAATCCCCTTCCCAACCCGGCGTGGCCGAGCGTGCCATCGATACGGCAGCAGATGTCTCCCGCACGATCGGTGAAGTCGCCGGCGGCCTGCACGCAGCAGTCGACCGTCTGACCTCTACGATCGAGGAATCGCGCAAGCCCGGCGGAGCCCTCGCGACGGTCGCGGCGATCACGCGTGAAGCGCCGCTTGCCAGCCTGTTCGTCGCTTTCCTCTTTGGCGTCGCGGTCGCGCGGCGGCGGTAGAAAACGCGGCCACCCCCCCTCAGGCAGCGCTGACGGCCCCAAGCTCAGCGGCCAGGAATTGCGTCTCGAATGCCTCGGCAGGCATCGGACGGCCGAAGAAATATCCCTGCCCTTCCTCGCATCCCATGCTGACCAGGAAGTCGGCTGTTGCGCGGTTCTCAATGCCTTCAGCCACGACCGTGAGGCCGAGCTGTTTGCTGAGTCCGATGGTCGAGCCGACGATCGCGGCATCGTCGGAATTCGCGAGCAGATCGAACACGAATGACCGGTCGATCTTGAGCCCGTCGAGCGGAAACTTCTTCAGATAGCTCAGGCTTGCATAGCCCGTGCCGAAATCATCGAACAGGACGCGAACACCCAGCTGCTGAATCCGCTTGAACATGTCGAGCACGCGGCTTTCGTCATGAAGCAGGATGTCTTCGGTGACCTCGATCTCGAGCAGCGAAGGCGAGAGCCCCGTCGCATCGAGCAGTGCCGCAACCGCATGCGCGAGATCGCCGGACTGAAGCTGCGAGGGCGACAGGTTGATCGCGACGCGCACGCCGTTGCCCGACAACTCCCAGGCACGCGCCTGACGGCAGGCGGTCTCCATCACCCAGTTCGCGATCCGCTCGGACAGAGCCGATGTGTTGACCACCGGCATGAACTCCGCAGGCGAGACGTAGCCGCGGACGGGATGTCGCCAACGGATCAGCGCTTCCGCTCCGACAAGGCTGCCGTCGATCAGACGAACCTGGGGCTGGTAGAACAGCTCGAACTCGCCGCGATCTGCGGCAAGCGCCAACTCACTCTCCAGCGTCAGCCGGTTCTCCAGCTCCTGCCTGATCGCGGCCTCGAAGAGCACGTGGCTACCCCGCCGCGTCGCCTTGGCACGGCTCAAAGCGAGATGGCCGTTGCTCAGGAGATCGTCGGCGTTGTGTCCGCCTTCAGGATAGACGGCAACTCCGATGCTGATCCTGACGCGGTGCTGCCGGGTGCCCGTCGCAAGCGGTGCTTCGAACGCGTGCGCGATCCGCTCGGCGAACGCCGCGATCGGATCGCCGGTCTCTGCACAATCAAGCGCGATGGCGAATTCGTCGCCGCTGAGCCGGGCAACGACCGCCTTGCCATCGACTTCGATCCGGAGACGCTCGGCGACGGCCCGCAATACGCGGTCACCGGCTGAATGCCCGAGCATGTTGTTGATTTGCTGGAAGCCGTCGAGCCCGATCACGAGCAACGCGATCTCGCGAGGCTTACGATCCGCATCCGCAATCATGCCGGCCAGCCCGGCATGCAGCGCGTTGCGATTGGCAAGGCCGGTCAGCACGTCATGCTCGGCAAGATATTTGACGCGTTCGGCCTCGCGCTTGCGCACCGAGATGTCGCGCAGGATCGCACCGTACTGAAAGCCATCGGTTCCCTGCCAGCCCGAAAAGCTCGCTTCGACGGGGAAGGTTTCGCCGTTCTTGCGCCGGCCCTCGAACTCGATCACGACCGCGCCGCCCGGAACCAGAAGCGCCTGATGCGCGGCGTCATGCATGGACGGTCTTGCATCGCCGTCCGCCGGCACCGCGCACAGCGTTCCGAACGGGCGGCCGATCATCTCGGCCGGCGTGAAGCCGAAGATCGCGCTTGCGCCCGGATTCCAGACCGTGATCCGGTGATCCTCGTCGGTGCAGACGAGGCCGTCGCCAAGCGACATCGCGATGCGGTGAAAGCGGCTCTCGGCGATGCGTCCCAGCAGACTCCGGAAATCGATCTCGTCCAGCGCAATCGCGGTCAGATAGGCGATGATCGCGATGTGGAATAGCGATGTGTCGATGACGAGGGGCCATCTTGCCTGCACGAGGGCTGCGACCAGTTCGACGGCCGCCCCGAAGGCGATGAGGACAGCGACGCGAATTCCCGGCGCGACGCGGCGCCACGAATACAACATCAGCAGGCAGATCACACCCAGGCCCAGAATCATGCCGATATCGGACGTCCAGCGCAGCATCCGGCCCTGAAGGATCGATTCGGCGGCCAGCGCCTGGAGGACCGGCCCCGAGACGATCTTGCCATTGGGGACGCTGAACCGATCGCCAAGCTCGAGCGCCGTGGCGCCGACGATGATCTTCCTGTTTCTCAGTCTGTCGAGAACAGCGGTATCGCCGCGCAACACGTCGACATAGGAGACGCTCGGAATGGAGGTCGCAACAATGCTGAAATCGATCAGGAAGGGCGGCCGCCGATTGGCGTCCTGCCCGGCCAGCACGACGGCCATCGACGGCATCAAGGCATCGCCGAGCCGTTCCGCTAACGGATAGCGGCGAACGAGTCCGTCGGATTCGACTGCGACGTTCACGACGGCCGGCCACGACTGGTTTGCGAACGGCTTCAGGGGGCGATTGACGTGCGCCGCGCCACCATTCGGCGTCGGCTGCTTGAACGACGGCAGGATCGTGGAGCCCCCGACCTCGCGAAGGGCCTTGACGAGGGCCTCGTCGGACGCCGGATCCGACGGCGTGCTGAAATCGACATCGAAGGCGATGTCCGCCGCTCCCGCGGCCTCGAGCCTGTGCAACAGCTCCGCGTGCAGCTGGCGCGGCCAGGGCCACACTCCGATCTGATCGATGGACGCTGCGTCGATGGCCACGACGACGACGTTGCCGCTGGCGTCACGCGATTGCCAGGCGAACCGCAGATCGGTGAGCGCGTTGCGAAGCGCACCATGCCATCCCGTGGACAGCACGATCGCAAGCGCGATCACAACGAGAATATGCGGCCGATAACGTTTCACCCGATCCTCCCACGCCCCCGCTTCAACGGGCGCGCCACCTCGAACATTGCCTCAGTGTCTATTGTGGCCGCGGCCATCGCTGCCGTGGCCGCCGCCATTCGAATTGCCGTTACCGTTGTTGCCCCAGCCATTGCCGGTGGCGCCGTTATTGCCGCTGCCGCCGCCATTGCTGTTGCCGTTGTTGCCATTGCCGGAATTTCCATTGCTGCCGGCGTTTCCGTTGTTGGCTATCGCAGCGCCTGGGTTCGACGAGCCACTGCTGCCAGGCGTTACGGCGCCGCTTGTCGTCACCGCAGTCTGGACGTTGCTGTTGGACGCTGGCGTGCTGGTGTTGCCGTCGCTCCAGGCCGAGTCAGCACTGACGCTTGCGTTGGCGTTGGCGTTGGCATTCGCATTGCGCACCTGGCCAGGAGCAACGGCGCCGTGGGCGAGCCCGCGTGTCACCTTGTGGAAGTTCAGCTTGACCTCGCCGAGCGAGCTCGAGATGCGCACGACACCGGCCCTGGATACATGACCTCCTGCCGCCTGATGAGATGGCTTCGGCGCGCCCGCCGCCTTGGTCCCCTTGTCGATCGGACCGAACGCGTGGATCGCATGGCCGTTCGCGGCGTTGCGCGGTGCCGACAGGCCTGATTTCGGTACGGGCACACGCTCGATCGTAGGAGCGCGCGGCTTGCCGTGCTCGATCGGATTGAACGTCCCCGCACCACTCAGGCTGATACCGGCTTTGCCATGCTCGAAGACCGTGGCCGCTTGATCTGGCATGACCTGGGCAATCTGTCCCGTCCTGAAGTCGGAGACCTCGACCTGGCCGCGCAGCACGCCGACCTTGGTACTACCCGCTCCCACTGTGATGCTAAACCGCGTTCCCTTGACCACGGCGGCGAGATAGGGCGTCTCGACCTCGAAATGCTTGACGTTGCGCTTCTCGACTTCGAGGAGGATCTGACCCGCCTGCTGGATGATGGTGGTCGATAGCCCCTCCTTCTTCTCGGCCGGCAAGCCGACCACGGAGTTGGGAGAGATCAGGATCGTTTCCTCGCCGCGGACGAGCAGCACCCGGCCATTGCGTCCGGTGCGGATGGTATTGCCCGGCTTGAGCGTCTCTTCCTGGTTCAGCGAGACCTGTTGCGCCCCGTCCGTCGCGATCCAAACCTCACCGGTGGCCTTGCTGACCGACCAGACGCCATCCTCCGCAGCGGATGCACCGGAAGCCATTGCCAGGATCAGTGCGCCCGCGAAAGCGCACCGCATTCCAATTCTGCCGAGCATGACGATCCTCAGTCCGCGTTACAGCCAGATCTGAGGCGTATCCGAAATCACTCAAGAGAGAATTAGCAGGTAACGGCCAGCCAAGCGGCCGCCTTAACCATTCATTGACCATAAAAAACTATGAAAAATCATGCAGCTAACGAACCCTTACCGCCCCCTCGGAGAATCTCCGTCAAACTACGGGGACCGGTTCGTGGCGCGCGCAGAGAAGCGGCATCTCCTTACCGCGCTGGCATTGTTGGCACCGATTTTTGCGGGAATTTCCCAGGCATTCGCACAACAGGCGAGCCAGCCGGGTTTCGATCCACGCCAGCCCGAGAAATACTTTGAGAACCAAACCGAGCGGGAAACGCTGAGCCGCCCGCCAGTCAGGCTGCCGACGGTCGGCCAGCCCAACATCGGCGGCGATACCAAGCCGCAGTTCGTGCTGCGCGGCGTCAACGTCAGCGGCGCCCACGCCGTCTCCCCCGATCGCATTGCCGCGGTCTATCAGCCGTATCTCGGCAAGAAGGTCTCGCAGGCGGATCTCGCCGGGATCGCAGGCGCGATCAGCGATCTCTACCGCGCCGACGGCTTCCATCTGAGCCGGGCCATCGTGCCGCCGCAGGACATTGCGGACGGCCGGGTCCGGATCCAGGTGATCGAAGGCGCCATCGTGCAGGTCGAGCTGAAAGGCGACGGCGCCGACCAATTCGGCGTCAGGCCGATGCTCGAGCCGGTTCTGGCCGAGCAGCCGTCACGCCTCCCGACGCTCGAACGCCAGCTCTTCCTCATCAATGGCCGGCCGGGCGTTCGGATCACCGATAGCGCGCTCGAGGAAATCGGCGGTGCGTCCGGCCGCTTCCGTCTCACGGTCTATTTGAAGACCTGGCACGTCTTCTCCTCGTTCGGCCTGGACAATCTCGGTTCCTCCTCGGTCGGCCCCTGGCAGAGCTATGCCACCGGCGCGTTCAACTCCTACCTCACGCCCGGAGACACGCTGGCAGTCAACCTGTCGACGATTGCCAACGATCCTCGCCAGCTCGGCTTTGCGCGGCTGTCCTATGACACGCCCGTCGGCGTCGACGGCGTACGTCTCGGCGCCTCCGTCCTCTACAGCGCGGTGCGACCGGGTGATGCCCGCCGCCTCGACAGCGACATCACGACGACCGAGGCCTTCGAGCTGCGCGCCGGCATCGCTCCGCTGCAATCGCAATCCTCTGCGCTCACGCTGACTGCAGCGATGACCTTCAGCAACGTGTCCGAGCACGACCTGTATGGCCCCTGGTACAACGACCACATCAGGACGGCGAGCCTGACCGCCGACTACAGGCTGCAGGATCACTTCGGCGGCACCAATTTCGCGACGCTGACCTACCGCCAGGGCCTCGACGTTTTCGGCGCTTCGCATTTCGACGACCCTCTATTGTCGCGCGACGGCGCCTCGTCGAATTTCTCGGTGCTGAACCTCTGGTTCACCCGCTACCAGACTCTCAACGATGCCTGGTCGCTCAAGCTCTCCGCGGCGAGCCAGACCGCGTCGCGGCCGCTATTCACCTCGCAACAATTCTATCTCGGCGGCGCAGCCTTCGGCCGGGGCTATGGCGCAGCCGAGATCAGTGGCGACAACGGCCTTGCCGGCTCGCTCGAACTGCGCTTCGACCAGAAGCTCAATTTCCGCTACTGGACCGGCTATCAGCTCTACGCCTTTGGCGAGGCCGGTGCCGTCTGGAACGACGGTTACCGCTTGAGCGAGGGCCTGTCGCTCACATCGGCCGGAGCCGGTGTGCGTTTCTTCCTGCCGAACGATCTCCAGGCCGATCTCGGCGTGGCCGTGCCCTTGAGCTACCGGGCACCGGACAACGCGCGCCGCAGTCCCCGCTTCCTGCTCACGCTGTCGAGCGCATTCCGGCTCTGCCCTGAACGCGGTAAATCCGGCTGTCTCTAGCCGCCCTGCCATTCGCGCAATGGTCCCCTGGCATGCGGCCCTTTTGCCGCCTTGCTCACAGACTTGCCTAAATTTAATCCCGTAACCTGCTCACGATCGCTCGATCGGGGAGTTCCCAATGACCATGTTCAGCCAAATGTGATTTGAGACGAGACCATGAAGAGGGTGTTTGCAATCCTGGCGTTTCTCTGCGTCCTCGGCGTCGGGGAGTACTTCATCGTCAGCCGGTTCGCGATCCGCCATGAGGCTGTGGCGCTGTTCGACGCCTCGCGTCAGCGGCCGATCGCCGTCGAGGTGGCGGTGCGGCGTGACTACGAGACCAAGGCCAATCTCGGCCTCTGGAAGCTCCCCCTCGCCATCATCAGCAACGGCAACACCGTCAAGGCCACCGAATATTCCTTCCTCGCCAACGCGCTGGCCGCACGCGGCTATCTGGTCGTCAGCATCCAGCAGGATCTGCCGAGCGACCCGCCGCTGATGACCCATGTCGGTCAGAAATATGTCGGCCGGCGTGACGTCTATATCCGCTGTGAGGCCAACATTCTTTTCGTGCTCGGCGAACTGAAGAGGCGGCTGGAGAACGTCGACTACGACCACATCACCCTCGTCGGCCATTCCAACGGCGGCGATGTCTCGATGTATGTCGCCCATCAGCACCCGGAGCTGGTGTCGAAGGTGATCACGCTCGACAATCTGCGGGTGCCGTTCGTGCTCAGCGACGGCATGAAGATCCTGTCGTTCAGGTCGAAGGACCCGCATTTCGTGACCGACCCCGGCGTGCTGCCGACGCCGGAAGAGGCCAAGGCGCGTGGTATCGACATCGTCAACACCGGCGCGCAGCACACCGAGATGAGCGATCGCGGCCCCAACGCGGTCAAGGAGAAGATCCAGCAAACGCTCGACCGCTTCCTGCGTGACAGCGCCAGCAGCGCACTCGCGCCGGCTGACACGAAGAGCCCGATGATCATGAATCCGGGCGACTACTAGCCGGGCGCTTTGCGGCAGATCAAGGCGGCTCCGGGGCGGCAGCGTAGAAGAGCCGTATGGCCTCGGAGAGACACGTGTCGCCCTATATCGAAAGCCTTGATACGAAAGCTCTGCCCGCAGCGAGGATGCCGGCACCCTTACCGCATCTCTATCGTTCGGTCCGCAAGCTGCTGCGGTCGATCATCGCCCGCATTGATCTCTCGCAATTTCCGGGATCGTGCTGCGGATAAGCTTGGCGGCGCCGGCGAATGCATGAAGGTTACCCTATGCACCAGCATTTGAGACGAATCTTCCTGCTGCTGGCCGTAACCTCGAGCGTCGGTACGTCCTCCGCGCTCGCGGCCGATGCCGGTCACGGTGCCGACCTCGCCAAGCGCTGGTGCGCAAGCTGCCATGCCGTCGCAAACGGCCAGACCCAGGCGAGTGCCGACGTCCCCTCCTTTGCCTCCGTTGCGCGCAGGCAGGACTTCAATCCGGAGAGGCTCGCCTTCTTCCTGCTCGATCCGCACCCGAAGATGCCGAATCTCCCGTTGAGCCGGATCGAAGCCGGCGACATCGCGGCCTACATCGCATCGCTGCGTGAGCGCATGTTCCGGCCCCGAAGGGCCGCGTTCGCGCAAAGCGTCAAGCGGTAGCGCGCGGAGCACCACGCATCTGCCAGAAATGCAAATCCCTGCCGGAGGACCGACAGGGATCAGCAGAAGGGATGCCAGACGGCGAATGAGGTCATTCGGTGGCCCGGCATGGATCCGCACCAGCATCGAAGTGCGGATCGCCACGCCATGCAAGTTCAATTTGTGGGCACGTTGTGCACAAGCCGGGAATCAGGACTTGCCCTTGCCCGGCTGCATGAGGCTGCCGGTCATCTGGCGCATGTGATCTCCGGCGCTGGTGAACTGGCTGCGCAGGAAATCGGACTGGATTCGCATCGCTTCCTGGAGGTCGGTGGCATGAACCAGCTTGCGCGCATGCTCGAAGGCCGACTTCATATTCTGCTCGGTGAAAACCAGCGCCTGCTTCGACACCTCCGTCCCTGCGCCCGGGACGGACGACATCGATTTGGTGGCGGCTTCGAAAAACATGCCGAATGCTTGTTCCGCCTGGTCAATCGTCTTCTCGGCCAGGTCGCGCAGTTCGGCCGGAACTTCGAGCTTCGGTTCGATCATGGTCGCACTCCTCCCGTTTTCCCAACTGAATACCACACTTGCCGGATCGCCTTCCAGCGCCAGCCACGGGGGAAACGTCGCCGGCGGTCCGGCTCCGGCAGGAATACGAAGCAGGACAACGAAAGAGCGGCGCAAGGCCGGCGCGCGGCCGGGGCTCAGGACGGCGGGCTTAGGACAAGGGGTGCTCGGGAAGAGCTTCTTCCGTGGCGAGGTCTTCGACCAGCTTGATGACCTCGAAACGCTGTCGAGGCGCGAGCTTCAGGAACGCACGGAGTAGACGCAGACTTTCGACCGTGCCGCTTGCGGGCACGCCGAGCTTGAGGTGCAGTTCACCCGCGAAATTGAGGTTTTTCATCTCGCACCTATGACAAGCATCGGCCTTCGTGATCCACTCAAGAACGAACGCCACGACGCCACAACATGACCGTATCGCGACGAACTCTCGATCGGGTGGCCCGACCGGCTGGCACCGCTGGACGACACGTCCAAACCACGGGCTCAACCAAATGGTTGCACTTATGCCAAAAAACAACCCGTCCGGCAAGGCCAACAATGGCTGTAGCGATGCTTCGTCTGCATCGCACCATGGCAATTCCGGATAACAGGAATATCGACCGCCGTCACCCACCTGCGTCAAGAGGCGGCATCAATCACGCACACGGCCCCGGTCGCTGTCAATCGGCGCAACGTTTCGGCTGTTTCCGATATGAATGGACGTTGCTGCGAATGAGCGGCTTTCAAGCCCATACACGTATTTGTTGAGTGCGACTTCGGCGGTTGTATCCGCGGCCAAACGAAGATTGATCTCGCAGCTGATCTCCAGCGTCCTGATCTCGGCGCGAGCTGTCGCCTCGGGATTCATCGGTCCGGAAATGTTCTTCGCTCATGAACCGCTGTCCATGAACGAACGACCAAGCCGTTGCGACACGGCCACGCAGACAACGGGCGCCATGGCTGAGGACACTTCGATTCGGGCGCACGTCAGCACCAAAGGACGACGGCATGCTTTCTCGCAGCGATCTCATCAAGGGCGCCGCGGCCGCGCTTTTCACCCTCTCGATACAAGGCGCATGGGCGCAGGAGACCAAGATGAACCTGTTCAAGATCGTCACCATCAAGGACGAGATCGTCGTCGGATTATCGACCGAGGAACTTCAGGCGCTCGGCGGCAATGATGCCAGCGCGGTTGCGCACGCGCTGGCGCAGAAGGGCGATCTCACGGTCTGGCAATACAACGTGCATCGCGGCCCGAACGGCGAATTGCAGCAGGCGCCGACCGCCAGGATCGGGCTCCTGGCCAACGCCTCGCTCCGGGTCGAGCCCTACACGACGCCTTACCAGATCGTACCGCATCCCTAGGCGACAGACCGGCCCGCCGGCAGCCGAGGCCGCCGGCGTGCGGACTTCAACTGCGCCGCTCTGCCCGTCGCGTCCCCGTTTCCGTCGCAAAGCCATAGATCAGCGCCAGCCGGTCCAGGCATTCGCGAAAACGCCGCGCAAAATAATCGTTCCAGCGCTGCGTCCGGACGGCGCGACGCTGCCCGATCTGATCCATGGTCAGGCCCAGGATCAGCACGTCGTGCACCAGCGCGGCGCCGTCGGTACCGAGTTCGCGCTCGACCCGGTTCAGCCGCAACACCGCCTGACGCTGGCTCTCGGTGACCGGCTCACGCGTGCGCGCGCCGTCGACATATTCCCTCGTCGGGTCCACCGCCTGAGGCCCCCGCTCCGCCCGCTCCCAATCGTTCTGGAAGGCGCGCCCGCCGCGGTATTGCGCCTCGTCGATCTGGTGGTGGGCATGCAGCCGGCCCAGTGGATCGCCACGGATCGACCGGATGGCCAGGATTTTCTCACCGGAATCGAGCGCCAGCGGGTTGTCGACCTCGACCTCCGCGACTTCTGCATTGAACGGCACCTCGCGGGACCGCCGGTCGTAGATCTTCGCCAGTTTGTAGGACTTGTTGCGTCGGGCACGAGCCACTCGGATACTCCTTGCGAATTAACGATGAAACGGGTGGTGCGAGCTCAGGCAGCCGAGACCAGCCTCAGCACGACAGGCCCGGGAATGAGGGCAGACGCAGCACCGGAGCGGCGGGTCAAGCGCGCATGCGGTGCGCAATAGCTGGAGCCCGGCTGGCGCGGATGACCACAGAAGGCGATCTCCTCCCCGTCCTTGTCGCCGCCATAGGGATAGCGGCAGTCGGCCGACTCGAGTTCAACCAGTCGGATCAGGCGCGGCTGAACGCCGACACAGCGCAATTTCACCTGCGCCGCAGGCTTGATGGCGGACTTCGGCGGCAGGTTCAGGTTCGGCAGCACCGCGCGGCGTTGCGGAACCGGAGCCTCACCCGGCAAATATGGCGCGATCGATGGGCTCGTGATCCATTCCGGTATGACCAGCCTCAGTCGCTTGGCGCGGCCGATCACCGCGTTGCGCGTGTAAGCCGTTCCAAACCTTGCGTTAATCTGTCTTCCGATCTCCGCATAAGACATCCCCTTGCGAAAATAGTCGCGAAGCGCGTCGGAGTGCTCCGACGGCCAATGGCCCGGTTCCATGATGCTGTCCTGTGATGCGCCCCCTCCGATCGCACGACCGGATGGCGAGAGGCAGCTTCCGGTATTCCGAAGCTCAAGTCAAGCAAATATTTCTGATATTCATAATTGCATCAATTCCGAATTTCGGATTACAAGAGGCAAGTCGGTGCGCAATCGAGGGAATCACCATGTTGGACGTTGCAATGATCGAGCGGGGCCTGGAGAAGACGGGCAAGAGCAAGGGCGGCCTGGCGGCGGCCATGGGCGTGCGGCCCGGTGCGGTCTCGGAGATCCTCGGCGGCGAGCGGCTGGTGAAGGCTTCGGAGATCATTCCGATCATGGAATATCTCGAGCTCAATCTTGCGCCGATCATGGGCCGCGTCGGCGCCGGTGCCGTGATCGAGCCGGATTATGAGCAGGTTCCGCCGGAAGGGCTCGGCGACATCGCGCTGCCCTTCCCGATCATGGAAGAAACCGTCGCGTTCGAGATCGTGGGCGATTCGATGCTGCCCAAATACGAGAGCGGCGACGTGATCGTGGTCTACAAGGACCAGCGCCATCCGCTGTCGAGCTTCTACGGCGAAGAGGCCGTGGTCCGGCTCAAGACCGGGGAACGCTATTTGAAGACCATCGAGCGGGGGAAAAGCCCGTCCGTCGTCAATCTCACCAGCTTCAACGCCAAGCCGATCGTCGGCGTGAAGCTGGACTGGGTCGGGGAGATCTGCCTGTCGATGCCCAAGGGGCAGCTCGAGCGGCTGCGCGCGAAATCGGCGCGCCCCCGCAAGAAGGGGAAGTGAGGGCCGCCGGCCAGCCTATTTCGATTTTTTAGAAATAGATCTTGACTTGCTTCCGGTTTTCCGAAATACTCTGCCGCGGGAGCGCGGCGGGGTCGTTTTCATGCAATATTTCGTCGTGATGATCGACTATGGACGGCGGGGCCGCGAGGCGGTCGTCGACCCTGAGATCACGCGGCGTGAGGTCATCGCCCGCATCGCCTCGGGCGAATACCGGAATGTCTCGTTCATCCACGAGATTGCGGAGAATTCGGTCGAGGACGTCACCGAGGCCCTCCTGACCGAGGCCGCCCTGCCAGAGATCCCGCCTGAAGATCTCGACCTCCAGGCATCCCGCCTCGATCACGTCCGCGATTTGCGCAAGCACGAACGGACGTGACGCAGGCCGGATGGCCTGCGCCGCCGTCCGGCCGGACACTACACCAGAAGAACGGTCGATCCCGTGGTCTTGCGTGCGGCGAGATCGGCATGCGCCTTTGCGGCGTCCTTCAACGGATAGGTCTGGTGCACCTCGATCTTGACCGCGCCGGACTTGACGACGTCGAACAGCTCGCCTGCCATCGCGACCAGATTCTCCCGCTTGGCGGCGTAGGTGAACAGCGTCGGCCGCGTGACGTAGAGCGAGCCCTTCTGCGAGAGCAGGCCGAGATTGAGCGGCTCGACCGCGCCGGAGGACTGGCCGAACAGCGCGGCGACGCCGAGCGGAGCAAGGCAGTCCAGCGACTTCAGGAACGTGTCCTTACCGACGGAGTCGTAAACCACCGGGACCTTCTTGCCGCCCGTGATCTCGTCGACCCGCTTCACGAAATCCTCGCACGTGTAGATGATGACGTGGTCGCAGCCATGCGCCTTGGCGAGCTTGGCCTTCTCATCGTTGCTGACGGTACCGATCACGGTCGCGCCGAGATGCTTGGCCCACTGGCCCAGGATCAGACCGACGCCGCCGGCCGCGGCATGCAGCAGGATGGTATCGCCGGCCTTCACCCGATAGGTCTGCCGGATCAGATATTGTGTGGTGAGCCCCTTCAGCATCATCGCCGCCGCGGTCTTGTCGTCGACGCCATCGGGCAGCTTCAGCAGGCGGTCTGCAGGGATCAGCCGCGCCTCGGAATAGGCCCCGAGCGGCGAGGCGCCATAAACGACGCGATCGCCCGGCTTCAGATCGGTGACACCTGGGCCGACCTCCTCGACGATGCCGGCCGCCTCGCTGCCGAGCCCGCTCGGCAGTTGCGCTGGGTACAAGCCCGAGCGGTTGTAGATGTCGACGAAATTGAGGCCGACGGCGGTGTGGCGGATGCGCGCCTCGCCCGGTCCGGGCTTACCGACGCTGACCTCCTCCCAGACCAGGACTTCCGGGCCGCCGGTCTTGTGAAAACGAATGGCATGCGTCATGGCATTGCTCCCTTATCGTTGGGTGAGGATCCGAACAGCCGGATTGGCCGCAGAAATAGGCATTCGGTCCGCCCGTTACAGTACGGACACGTAACAAGAATGTCACAGCGAGCGACAAACCTCCGCCGTTCCATCTCCGTTCGAAAGAGTTGATGACGCGCCTGGCGCGACCGGCAGTAGCTTTCGCGCGGGGTTTGGTAGTCGCCTGCGAAGGAGAGCCGAGATGCCAGCTTATGTACAGCATCATCAGGATGTCGAAATCGCGCCCGTGAATTGCCCCACCTGCATGGGGTTCCTGCCGATGTATGTGCGCGAGGTCGAACCGCATTGGAGCCTTGCCAAGATCGACTTCGTCTATGAATGCGCCGACTGCGGCGCCGAGGTCAGACAGACCATCCGCAAGCCGGAAGTGCTGCGGCATTGACCTAAGCGAACGGCGAGGCGCTCCACTATTTGCGCTTAGCGGAAAAACCGGCATTCGCGCGAGTCTGATGCCTCCCAAACGAGGCTTGTTCTTTGCCAGGAACGCAGGCAGAACAAGCCTCAAGCAAGACCTTTGGGAGCGCCCTCGTGGCTGATCAGAAGGCCTCGACCTCGATCGAGGCAGTGGAGAGCGGCCTCGCCGCGCAGGGCTATATCGCGAGCCGGCAGATCGCGACTGCCGTCTACTTGTCACAGCAGATCGAGAAGCCGATCCTGGTCGAGGGCCCTGCGGGCGTCGGCAAGACCGAGCTTGCCAAGGCGATCGCGGCCTGGCGCGGCATGAAGATGATCCGCCTGCAATGCTACGAGGGCCTCGACGAAGCCAAGGCGCTCTACGAGTGGAAATACGCCAAGCAGCTTCTCTACACCCAGATCCTCAAGGACAAGCTCGGCGAAGTCCTGGGCGGCGCGCAGACGCTGCATGCGGCGCTCGACCAGCTCCACGATTTCGGCGACGTGTTCTTCTCCAAGGAATTCGTCGAGCCGCGTCCCCTGCTCCAGGCGCTGGAGCAGCCGGGCGGCTGCGTGCTGCTGATCGACGAGATCGACAAGTCGGACGCGGAATTTGAATCGCTGCTGCTGGAGATCCTGTCCGACTTCCAGGTCACGATCCCCGAGCTCGGCACCGTCTCCGCGATCACGCCGCCGACCGTGATCCTCACCTCCAACAGCGAGCGCGACCTCGGCGACGCCCTGAAGCGGCGCTGCCTGCATCTGCATATCGGCTTCCCCGAACAGCGGCTCGAGGAGCGCATCGTCGAAAGCCGCGTACCCGGCATCTCGCAGGCGCTGCGCCGGCAAATGGTCGGCTTCATCCACGAGATCCGCTCGCTGGATCTGAAGAAGCTCCCATCGGTCAGCGAGACCATCGACTGGGCACGCGTCCTGGTGCTGCTCCAGGCTGCGGAGCTCGACACCGATATCGTCAAGGACACCCTCAACGTGCTCCTGAAATACGAAGCCGACATCGAGGCAGCAAGGCCGCAGGTGACGACCTTCATTGCCAAGGCGGCACGGTCCAACGTCTTCGGTTGACGCCGATGCGCGAGAACCTCCATCGTTTCTTTCGGGCAGCGCGGGGCGTCGGCGTCCACGTCTCGCCTGCGGAGAGCATCGATGCGATGCGCGCGGTCAAGCAGGTCGGCTTTTCCGACCGGGCCATCCTGCGCGATTCACTGCTGCTGACGCTCGCCAAATCCCAGGACGAGAAGCTCGCCCTCGGCGACTGCTTCGATCTCTTCTTCAGCCAGCCAGAGCCGCGGCAGGATCAGCCCGAGACGGGCGACGACGGCACATCGCAGGAGGCGGATCAGCAGCCCTCCTCCAGCTCGGCCAGCGAGCCGGGCGAAGGTCAGTCTCCCCAGGAATTGGGTCCGCTTGCGCAGATGCTGCTGTCGCAGGACCGCAATGCGATCGCAGCCGCCATCGCCAGCGCCTCCGGTACGGCCTCCCTGTCTGACATCCGCTACTCCACCCAGCGCGGCATCTTCTCCAGCCGCATCCTCGACGCCATGGGCCTCCAGCGCCTGCGCGACGATCTCGACCAGCTGACCGCGACCAATCCGGCCCTGGCCGAGCGTCTGCGCGCCGCGCTCGACGCCTTGCGTGAGGCGGTGCGCGACACCGTCTCGCAAGGCCTTGCCCTCTACGCCCGCGAGGAGGCCGAAAATCTCCGCAACGAGATTTTGCGCAATGCCCCGCTTGCCCGTATCGAACGTCGCCAGGTCGCCGAGATGCGCGCGCTCATCCGCCAGATCGCGCGCCGGCTGCGCGAGCGCTATTCCAAGCCGCGCAAGCGCCAGCGCCGCGGCCATCTCGACGTCCGCCGCACGCTCCGCCGCAATGCGGCCTGGGGCGGCGTGCCCTTTCTCACCGCATGGAAGCGCAAGCATCGCGATCGGCCGAAGATCGTAGCGCTCTGCGACGTCTCCGGCTCTGTCGCGCAGGTCTCCGATTTCTTCCTGCTCCTGATCCACTCGCTGCACGAGGTGGTCGACGACGTCCGCTCCTTCGCCTTCTCCTCGCACCTGATCGAGGTCAGCGAACTCCTGGAGAAGAATTCGCCGGAAGAGGCGATGTCCGAGATCATGTCCAAGGTCGGCTTCGGCTCGTCCGACTACGGCTCTTCGCTGGTCGATTTCGAGAAGGACTTCATGAGCGCGCTGACGCCGCAGACCACGGTGATCGTGCTCGGCGATGCCCGCAGCAACAATCTCGACCCGCGTGCCGACATCCTGCGCCGCATCTCCGAACGCTCGAAGCGGCTGGTCTGGCTCAATCCCGAAGGACGGCTCGCCTGGGGCTTTGGCGATTCCGAGATGCCGCGCTACGCGACCTTTTGCAGCGTCGTGCGTCAATGCGCCACCGCGCAACAGCTCGAGCGCGCCGTGTCCGATATCGTGGCGACTTATCAGTAGGTCTTGCTTGCGGCCAACCTCAGTTGCGAAACGTCAGTTTCGGGCAAGCTCCGCCTGGCCGACGTTACGCTCCCGGAAGTGATAGGCAATTTCGTCGAGCGCGCGCTGCTCCCATTCCTGGGCTTGTGCGAGCCAGAAAACCCGGCGCTCGAAATCGAGCGCCGCACGCTCCCGGCACAGAGATTCCTGACTGCGAATTTCCACCAGCCTGTCCATGCACTCCACTCCTGCCTGTGAAGTCATTCCCCGCGAAACAAGCTAACAGAGTCCCGAGCGCTCGGCCTCATCATTTCCATGCATATTGCGACGCGGAATGAGACAGCAGCACTGCCCGTGCACGCGTCAATTCGCAGCGCAGCATCAACCGCAGATCATGAATTAGTGATCGAGCTTCGTGACGAAGTTCGCGATTGAGCGGTCCATCTCTCGTGTCGCAACGAAGTGCGGCAATTTGTGAAGAGAGGTTCTAAACAGTTCACCGGATTCCCGACTCATTGTCGTCGCACGGTCTTCATGCGGCGTCGTTAACAGAGGCGCCACGGCACTACCACTCGAGGCAACATGAGCAACGATTTCGACTTCGATCTTGCGCCGGACCAATGGGAAGCTCTGCGTTCACTTCGCAACCCGCCGTCGAACATTCGCCTCTCGAAGCCTTATCTCGTCGCAAGCCTCGTCGAGCTCGGCCTCGTTGTCATCAATGACGGCGTGCCCGCGATGACACCGGCCGGCCGCAAGGTGCTCGTGCGCGGATCGTGCCGGCTGCTGGATCTCGCGGCTTAGCACACGCGTCAAAAGATCTGCGCGATCACGATCGCGTAGGCGATGAACACGACACCCAGCCCCCATACCATGGCCGGAATCCGTGACCACCGGCCGAGCGCCACTTCCAGTGCGATATAGCTCAGCGTTCCCAGCGCCATTCCGTTGATGAGATTGTTGGTCAGCACGGTGACCAGCAGCGTCAGCACGATCGGAACCGCATTGACGAGATCGGTCATGTCGATGCGGGCGAGGCCCTGCATCATCAGCACGCCGACGAGCACCAGTGCGGGTGCGGTGGCTTGCGGCGGGATGATGACGAAGATCGGCCAGAAGAACAAGGCGAGGAAGAAGAGCCCCGCAACGGTCAGCGAGGTCAGACCGGTACGCCCGCCAGCCTGCACCCCCGTGATCGACTCGATATAGGCCGTCACGACAGAGGTGCCGAGCAGCGGGCCGACGATGGATGCCGTCGCATCGGTCGCAAATGCAGCGGTGGCATTCGGGATCGAGCCGTCAGGCTTGCGCAGATTGGCCGCGCCCGTCACGCCAATCAGCGTACCCAGGGTCGAAAAGAATTCAGCGCACAGGAAGTAGAACAGCAGCGGAAGCGCCACGACGAAATGGCTGAAGAGATAGCCGATGTCGAGCGCCATGAAGGTGCTGGTCGGCCAGCGCGGCCACGACATGATTGCTGATGGCACCGACGTCACCATCTTGCCGTTGGCGCCGGGAACGAAGAAACCGATCAGGGTGAGTAGCGCGATCGACAGGATCAGTGCCGCCGGCACCCGGCGCGCGACCAGCACCGGCGTGAGCAGGAGGCCGAACAGCGTCAGCAGCACCGGGGGGCTGCGCAAGGATCCCATGGCGATGTAGGTCGACGGGTTCTGAACGACGAAGCCCGCGCCCCGCAGCGCAATGAAGACGATGAGGGTACCGACCGCCGCCTGGATGCCGATCTTCAGCGCTTCCGGTACGTCCTTCGCGACCTTCTCGCGCAGCTTCGACAGGCTGAGGATCAGGAACAGCACGCCGGTGAAGGCGACCATGGCGAGCGCGCCCTGCCAGGGCATGCCCATCTGCTTGACGATGACATAGGTGAAGATGACGTTCGATCCCATCGCGGGTGCAACCGCGAGCGGCAAATTGGCCCACAGCCCCATCACCACCGAGCCGAAGATCGCCGCGAGCGCCGTGGCGCTGACGAGATCGGCACGGTCCATGCCGGCATTGGACATGATCGCAGGGTTCACGGCGATGATATAGGCCATCGCCGCGAACGTGGTCGCGCCGGCCATCACCTCGCGGCCAACGCTCGTCCCACGCTCGGTGAGGCCAAAGGTCCGATCGAGCCGCCCGGTCGTCGCGCGCGGCGCCGGCTCGGCGGAAGCGGCTTGCGGCTTCGTCATCTCGTTCATCCCAGTCCTCCCCTACCAGACCACCGGGTGCGCTTCGCCCGTCTGCACGTTGATGAAACCGAGCGGCGCCTGCTCGCACGGCGCCACCAGCACCCAGCTCCAGGGCGCACAGGTCAGCGTCGCGAACATCAGGCGCTCCGGAAATCCGGGATACCAGCGCGGCCGGAAGGTCGGCTCGTACATCCAGTCCACCTTGCGGCCCTCCGCATAGAGCGCCTGCATCTCGGCATCGAGCGCCTGCGCCGAGCGACAGCTCATCAATCCGCCAACCTCGAACTGCACGGTGGCGACGACCTCGCCTTCGCGCACCAGCGCCCATCCACCCTGACGCTCGACCAACGCGTTCACGGCCTTGGCCATCGCGGCGTCGGACGAGCCGACCACCCAGATGTTGTGCTTGTCGTGCGCGACCGAGCAGGCGACTGCCGTCTCCGGCGTGCGCGGCCCACAGCCGCGCCAGAACATCTTTGCGACGCGCCCCTCGCCGGAGAAGCGGTCGACGATCGCAAATTTGGTGACGGCCTCGCTCTCGTCGCGCTGCACGGTGCCGTCACGCACCGGCAGTTCGAGGGTGTAGAATTCGGGATGCCAATGGAAGGGACGGATCACCGCCGCCTTCATCGTCGTGCGGCCGGGCTCGGCCCGCAGCTCGAAATCTTCAGGCTTGATCGAGCGCTTGATGTTGACCGTCTTCGTTGCCCAATCCGGCCACTGGATCTCGGGCACCTGGCCGAGGTAACGCTTGCCCTCGGACACCTGCGCGCCATCGGCCCACACTTCGGCGATCTCGAGCTTGGCAACATCCGAGAGCAGCACGACGTCGCCGAAACGCCCCGGAGCAAGGCTGCCGACGAACGGCGTGATGCGCATGTGCCGGGCGGGATTGATGGTGAGACACTGGATCGCGACTTCCGGCGCGAGACCGGCTTCGATCGCGACCCGCGCATTGTGATCGCTGGCGCCGAGCTCGAGCGTGTGGCTCGCGCTGCGGTCATCCGTGGTGAACGCGATCTGCGACCAGTCCTGCAAACCCTTCGCGAGCAGCCATTTGACGATCTCGTCCATGGCATAGACGCGCAGCTCGACGAACAAGCCGCGGGTGAGCTTGTCCCAGGTCTCCTCCGGCGTTTGGACTTCATGGTCGGAGGCGAGCCCGGCCGCGGCAAAGGCGTTGATGGACGGCAGGTCTCGCAGACCGGAGGCATGGCCCTCGACGACGCCGCGGGCCGCGAACGTCGCCTCGATCATGCCCCAGAGCCGCTTGTAGGACGGATTGTCGGGATTCCAGACCGCCGGCCAGTCCATCACCTCGTCAAGCCCGGTGACCATCAGGCTCTCGCGCATGAAGCTCGCCTGCTCGTCGCGACCATACCAGCCGCCACCCCACTCATAGGCCGTGGGGGGCACCGCTGATCCCGGTTGCGGAAAGATTTTGAGCGGCGATCCGCGACGGCGTGCCTCGAACCAGAATTCGAGATTACGTGCGCCGTTGACATTGGAGAATTCGTGGCTCGCCTCGCAGGTCCAGGTATTGCCATGCGGCAGCACCAGCGCGGCCTCCCATTCCGGCGTCAGATGCGAGCTTTCGATATGCTTGTGCACCTCGCCGAAACCGGGCACGGCCGCCAGATCGGGCCGATGCACGCACTCGCGGACCTCGCCCGGATAGCTGCCCGCCGGCCCAACCCATGCAATGCGCCGGCCCTTGAACACGATCTCCTGATCTTCGCTCCAGGTGCGGCTGTGCACGTCGAGCAGCCGACCGACCCGCAAGCTCCGATCTGCCGGGCGGCGGCCGAGCGCCGTCAGCACCAGATCCTGCCGGATGCGAACCTCGTCGGGCGCGTTGATCAAGAGATCGTCGGGTATCGCATTCATGGCCTGCCTCGCTCTACGCCGGTACTTTCGCAGCCGAGCTCCGCTTCCGCGGCGATTTGCCGGCCTTGCCGCTGCGCGCCGCGGCGGCATCGCGCTGCCGGACGTCCTTGAGGAGGGTCGCGAGCGCCCACTCGATCGCATCGGCGATCTCGTTGCTCGTCATGCCGAAATCCTCACGCATCGCATTCCAGGCCAGAACGTTGTTGAGATAGGACGCAAGCGCTTCCGCCTGCCGAGCCTCCTTCGCGGGGAGGTGCCGTACCAGCGGCGCCATCGCCTTGCGATGCTGCTCGATGAGGTGACGCCGGAAGTCCGCACGCACCCTTCGGCCCGCCCGTGTCGTTGCGATGGCCCGGGCCAGATGCGGATGACGATCGAATCGCTTGCACAGTTTGCGGAAGATCTCGGGCAGCTCGTCGGGCGAGTTGAAGGGAATGTAGCTGAAGACGTTGTCCTCGATCCATTCGCCGGCCGCCGCGAACAGCTCCGCGCGGGTCTTGAAGTGCCGATAGATCGTTCGCTCGGCGACCTTCGCACGCCTGGCCACCGCGGCCATGGAGATGTCGTCGGCCGCCTCGTCCTCCAGCGCCGCGACGAAGGCCGCAACGATGCGCTGCCGCGTCATCTCGGCATATTCATCACGAAGGCTGGCGATATGTCGCCTTGCTGTATTCATGTCATAAGTCTGACATCTGGCGGATCAAGGTCAAGCCGAGACTTGAGGCACGGCGTGCCGCAACAATGTGCGTCGGCGCTGCTACCGCGGCCATGTCGCGGTGAAGGGCGGTGGCGGGATAGCGCACCGAGGATCAGACGTTCCAGCGGAGGAGCGGCGTGCCAAACGCCCTCCTCCAGACCGACAGGAAGCGCGGAAACCAGGAGTGCGCCACCGCGCCCTGATAGGCCCAGGTGCGATATTTCAGACCCTGCTCGGAGATCAGCTCCTGATATCCTCCATGGAGCTCGGTCGCGGCGCGAATGTCCTTCAATATCCCTTGCGCGCAGGAGCGGTAGGTCTCGCTCCCCGAGAAGTCATCATGGTCCAGCATGCGATCCGCGAACTCGACGTTGAACGTCGGCCAGGAGGAACGTCCCTGATAGGCGGGAGCCGCAATCTTATGGATCATCTTGTTCCGCGGATTATCCGCGGACACCAGGAAGTGGAATGTACTGGGGATGCGAAAGCGCGGCTCCGCAATGATCAGGTCCGCCGTGGCGGCGAACAGTGCCCGCTCGTTCGCATCGTTCAGATCCCAGAAGCCGCGATGCACGCTGACGAAATCCAGCGCGACCGCAGACGCCGGTGAGCTCGCCGGACCGTCCAGAGAATGCCTGATGTATCCGTTCCTGCCGAACAGACGGAGCAGGTCCTTCTTGTACTGCACGAGGTCGCGCCCGAGCAGCCGCTTCAGCTCGTTCTCGTCGACGATTCCGAGCTGCACGCCCCACACGAAGGTCGTATGGACGCAGGCATTGGTCACGAAACGCCGACGCTCGGCGCGGGTATCCGTTGCGGCGGAGCGAGGGCCACGGGCGTCACACAGCAAACATCTGACGCCGTCATGATCGAGCGGCTCGAGCTCGCTTGCGAGCTGCAGGATCGCACGCTTCAGGTCACCGCCATATTCAGCCAGCAGCAGACGGCCGGCATGCGCGCATTGGGACATCGCCAGATAGGACGGCGCCCTCTGGTCGGCCAAGATCATCTGCTGCAGGCCGGCCAGAATGCCGAGCAGCGTATCCGACGGACGCGAGAAGTAATTCACCCCGAGATAGCGACCGCGTCCGGCCGGAACGATGGTCGTCGTGACGACGCCGGCGCGAACCGCCTCCAGCAACAGGCGAATGCTCTTGTCGAGCAGCCGAGCCCGCCGCACCGCGTCCTGTGCATCCATGATGGTCTCGGGGTCGAGGACATCAGGATAGAACCAGGCGAAGTCACGGGGATAATAGGCGGATGCGTGGGGTGCGCCCGTGACGAGGAAGGCCTCGGTCACCGAAAAGGCGCTGTCCATCGAATGCCGGTAAAGGTCCTCGATGGCGGACAACGAATGATGCGATTTTCTCAGGAATCGATCCCCGAGAAAATTGACCGCCTGGAGGGCGTTGGCGAAAAACGTCGCAGCCACACCTTGGTAGAATCGGTTTCCACGATTTGAGGGCAACGAGATATCGCTATTCATATGTGGGCTAAGGTCACTCCGATGGTGCGGCCACCTCCAAAGCTTGCCTGATTCGTATATCTTCCAGATGACTTGCCGGCCTCCGGTTCCACGGTGAAATCGTGTATGAAGCACGGACCAGCGACGCCGGGATCGGCCGGCGCATGGCGGCACACTGACCCATGGAGGATCGATGGCCGGCGCATCCGAGCGGGACGAGCACTTCCTGCGCCTCTCCTTTGCGGTCGCCCGCCGCTCCCTCACCCATGGCAATCATCCGTTCGGCTGCATCGTCGTCGCGGACGACAAGGTGCTGATCGAGGCCGAGAACGGCTACATGCCGGATCATGACGGCACCGCGCATGCCGAGCGCCTCGCGGCGACGCAGGCTTGCCGCACACTTAGCCGCGAGCTGTTGGCCACAGCGACGCTCTATTCCTCGGCAGAGCCCTGCGCGATGTGCGCCGGCGCGATCTACTGGGCCGGCATCGGCCGCCTCGTCTACGGCCTCAGCGAGCATCGCCTGCGCGGCGTCACCGGCAACCATCCGGAGAACCCGACGCTCGACCTGCCGTGCCGCGACGTCTTTGCCAGCGGCCAGCGGCCGACCGAGGTCATCGGGCCCCTGCTCGAGGACGAAGCCGAAGCGCTGCACGACGGCGTATGGACGAAGTAGAAGTCCAGACAACCGCTACCGTAGGGTGGGCAAAGGCGCGCTTGCGCCGTGCCCACGATCGTTCCGATCCGGCCACAGACGCGTGGGCACGCTTCCGCCTTCGCTCTTCGAGCTACGGCGGACAAGTCGCTTTGCCCACCCTACGAGAGCACTCTTGGCAAGCGCGAATGGCGCCGTGCATTTCCACGCGGCGCCATCCGAGCCTTGAGACCTCAACCGGTCAGAACTTCACGGTGATGCCGGAGTAAAGCGAAGACTCGGTGCAGGCCCCGGTGCTCACCGTCCGGCCACCGACAGCCGTGGTACAGCCTACGGCGAGGTTGTGATCGAGACCGAACTTGTTCTGCCAGTAGCGGTAAGCCACCCAGACATCCACGAAGTGGGAGTATTTGTCACCCCAGGCGGCCTTCGAGGCGTCGAAGGTCAGGCGGATCGGCTCCGAATTCAGCTCCACCGCCGTGTTGTAGACGCCGTTCGCCGGGCTGTAGGGAAGCGGTTGGGTATCGGTGCCCTTCTTGCCGTACCAGCCGGCGCGGCCGCTGATCGAGAAATACTGCATGTTCGGCGGCAGGAAGCCGAGATCCATGTAGTAATTGATCTCGACCGCCCAGGTCGGCTTGAACGAGGTGTTGCCGTCGGCAAGACAGGTGACGCCGGGAACGCCTGGACCGAACAGTCCGCACTGGCTGAACGAGTTGTGGTTGGCGAACTCCCAATAGACCAGCGGTGCGACGTTGATGTAACCCTTGTAGGGCAGATCAAACGCAAACTGCAGACCGCCGACGACGTCGCGCTTGGCGGCGCCGAAATACCTGTTCTCGGTGTTGGCATCCATGCCGACCTCGAACGAGATGTTGTGCAGCGGCCCCGCACTGAAAGCCTTGGTGTCGAAGAGCTCATTCCAGCCGAAGGTCGAGCGGAACAGGCCGTAGATCTCCGTTGCCCCGGCGCACGATGCCGGCGCGCCGAAGATCGTGCCCGCGTTGGTGCAAGGCCCGGCCGGGTCATTGTGATCCGACTTGAACAGGGAGATGGTGAAGAAGTTCGTGCCATACGCCCAGGCGTCGAAATGCGTGAACGAGTAGACCTGCTTGGTGGTCTTGCTGTCGGTCGACCCATCGGGCCGGAACGACCACGCCCCGGGCTGAGCGGCGTTGAAGATGTACGAGAAGGTGACGCGGTTATCGATCACCAGGAAGAACGGAAGGTCCGGCGCTTTCTTGGTAGCTTTGACCGGCAGATCCGCCGCCTGAGCCAGGCCACCGGTGGCCAGCGTAGCAAGTGACAGCGCCGCTGCTGCCACTGCCTTGAAACGAAACGACATCCTGAACACCCCCGAGTTTGCACACGTCAATGAACGCCCATGGGTACGACACTTGCGCCGATCTTCCGGAGTGAGAAGCCTCAACTTTTCACATGACGTGCCGCTTGCTTCGGCAGCACGCCGCTTTTCATCGCCGGAGATAGCCGAGCTTCCACACGCGGCGAGCGCGCGCGGCAGGATCGCGATTGCCGAACATTCCCGATTGTTTTTGTTCGGATTTTCGGACCCCTGCCCGATGCACTGCCGGGTCGGAGCGCTTATCGTGGCGGACGCTCTCCAGAGCATGGAGAGACCGACGCAGGATTGCTCAACTTGGCGTCAAGCCTGCACAGTAGGTTCCGAATTGGTTTGAACCGTCACAAATTTGCAACAGACGCCATCGGGAGCGGCGATTAGGCCAGCCTGTCCAACGCTGCTTGCGGCGCTCGTTGCTGGAAAACGACGCGTCTTCCCGGCACTGCCATGCTTGCCGACGCGTTGAGCAAGGGATGACGCTTTTTCGCATCTTACGCGGCGGCTCAAACTAGCCCAGTATTGAGGCATTCCATCCCATGCAAGCGCATCAGCGAATGTTAGATCCGACCTCCAAAGGCCCGCATTCCGGCGAATTCCCGCTGCTTCAGACGGCCGGACTGACCAAACGCTATGGCGATTTCCTCGCCAACGATTCCATCGACATTGACGTCTGGCCGAAGGAAATCCACGCACTGCTCGGCGAGAACGGCGCCGGCAAGTCGACGCTGGTGAAGGCGATCTACGGGCTGATCCAGCCCAGCGCCGGCGAGATTCGCTGGCAAGGCGAACGAATCAATCTGTCCGGTCCCTCGGACGCGCGCCGCCGCGGCATCGGGATGGTGTTCCAGCATTTCTCGCTGTTCGACAATCTCACCGTTGCCGAGAACGTCGCGCTCGGCCTCGACGGTCGAGAGTCCTTCAAGGACATGTCGGCGCGGCTGGAGCAGGTGTCGAAGACTTATGGCCTTCCGCTCGATCCCCGGCGCGAGGTCTGGCAACTGTCGGTCGGCGAGCGCCAGCGCATCGAGATCGTCCGCGCGCTGATGCAGGATCCCAAATTCCTGATCCTCGACGAGCCCACCGCCGTCTTGACCCCGCAGGAAGCCGACCAGCTCTTCATCGTGCTGGAACGGCTCAAGGCCGAAGGCCGCGCCATCCTCTACATCAGCCACAAGCTGGAGGAGGTGAAGCGGCTCTGCGACACCGCCACGATCCTGCGCGGCGGCAGGAAGGTCGCGACCTGCAATCCCAGGCTCGAGACCGCTGCCTCGCTCGCGCGCATGATGGTCGGCAGCGAGATCAAGGAGGTGAAGGCAGCATCGGCGCGGAAGTCCACCGTGCCGCGGCTCGTCGTCAACGATCTCTCACTGGCCCCCGGCGAAGCACATGGCGTACGGCTCAAGCACATTTCGTTCGAGCTGAAGGGCGGCGAGATCCTCGGCATCGCCGGCGTCGCCGGCAACGGCCAGGATGAGCTGTTCGCCGCGTTGTCCGGTGAACGGTTGTCGAAGGACCCCGGCACCGTCGTGATCGAAGGGATTGCCGCCGGCCATCTCTCGATCACGCAGCGGCGCAAGCTGGGTGCCGCCTTCGTTCCCGAGGAGCGGCTCGGCCATGGCACCGCGCCGCGCATGAAGCTCTCGGAGAACGCGTTGCTCACGGGACATGCCGCGAGTGGCATGGTCCATCGCGGTTTCATCGACAACGCGGCCACGCTGAAGACCGTCGACCGCGCGACCGAGACGTTCGACGTGCGCAAAGCCAAGCGCGATCCGGAAGCAGCATCCCTCTCCGGCGGCAATCTGCAGAAATTCATCGTGGGACGCGAGATCCTGCGCAACCCGGCGGTGCTGGTGGTGAGTCAGCCGACCTGGGGCGTCGATGCCGGCGCCGCTGCCGTGATTCGGCAGGCGCTGCTTGATCTGGCAACCGCGGGCGCCGCCGTGCTCGTGACCAGCCAGGATCTTGACGAACTCACCGAGATCGCCGACCGCATCGCTGTCATGTTCCACGGCAAGCTATCAGCGCCGCTCGCCGTAAGCGAGGCGAGCCGCGAAAAACTTGGCCTGCTCATGGGCGGCAGCAGCCTGGAGCCGAGGGAGGCCGCGCATGCAGTTGGTGCTTGAGAAGCGCGCCGAGCGCTCTGGCACGATCGCGCTGGTCTCGCCGCTGATCGCGATCGGACTCACGATCGTGACCATGGTCATCCTGTTCGCGCTCCTCGGCAAGAATCCGCTGCTCGCTTTGCACGCCTATTTCATCGCGCCCCTGACCGACGGCTATTCGCTCCAGGAGATCGCGGTGAAGGCGACGCCGCTGGTGATGATCGCGATCGGGCTCTCGCTCTGCTATCTCGCCAATGCCTGGAACATCGGCGCTGAGGGGCAATTCCTGATCGGCGCCGTGGCCGGAAGCTGGATCGCGGTGAAGACGCAAGGCACCGATGCCGGCGTCTGGGTGCTGCCGGCGATGTTCGTGCTCGCCGCCGCCGCAGGCGCGCTCTATGCGCTGATCCCGGCGATCTGCAAGGTGAAATTCGGCGCCAGCGAGATCCTGACGAGCCTGATGCTGGTCTATGTCGCCGACCTCTTCCTCGACTATCTCGTGCGCGGGCCCTGGCGCGATCCGCACGGCTTCAACTTCCCGACCACCGCCGAGTTCGATCCCGTGGCGACGGTCCCCCTGCTGATCGAAGGCGGCCGGCTGCATCTCGGCTCGATCATCGCCTTGCTCGTCGTCGCAGCAGCGGCGATCCTGCTCGCGCGCACCATCAAGGGGTTCGAGATCCGCGTCGTCGGTGCCGCGCCCCGTGCAGCACGGTTCGGCGGCTTCAACGCCAACCAGCTCATCATCCTGACCTTCGCGGTGTCAGGGGCGCTCGCAGGCCTTGCCGGCATCATCGAGGTCGCGGGGCCGGTCGGACATCTCCAGCCCGGCATCTCACCCGGCTACGGTTTCACTGCGATCATCGTCGCCTTCCTCGGCCGGCTGAACCCGCTTGGAATATTAATTGCAGGCCTCTTCCTCGCGTTGACCTTTATCGGCGGCGAGCAGGCGCAGATCGCGATGAAGATTCCGTTGGACGTCACCAAGGTGTTTCAGGGCATTCTGCTGTTCTATGTGCTCGCCTGCGATTCCCTCATCCTCTATCGCTTCAAGCTGGTGTTCTCGAACCGACAGGTGCCCCGTGGAGCTGGTTGAGGCCATCATCCTCGCGGTGCTCGCCGCCTCGACGCCGCTGCTGATCGCCGCGACCGGCGAGCTCGTGACCGAGCGCTCCGGCGTGCTCAACCTCGGCGTCGAGGGCATGATGATCGTTGGCGCGGCCTGCGGCTTTGCCGGCGCCTGGCTCACCGGATCGATCCTCATTGGCGCGCTGTTCGGCATCGTCGCGGGAACGATGATGTCGCTGATCTTCGCATTGATGGCGCTCGGGCTCGCCGTCAACCAGGTGGCGACCGGTCTCGCATTGACCATCCTCGGCGTCGGGCTGTCCGGACTGATCGGCGCCGGCTTCGTTGGCGAGCGCATCACGCCGGCAGTTCATCTCTTCATTCCGGGCCTCACCGATATCCCGCTGGTCGGCCGCGTGCTGTTCGGCGAGGACGGCTTCGTCTATGTCTCCATTGCTCTCGTGGTCGGTGTCTGGTGGTTCCTGTACCGCACGCGGGCGGGATTGGTCCTGCGCGCCTGCGGCGACAATCACGTTTCCGCGCATGCGCTCGGCTATCCCGTGCTGCGCATCCGCACCTTCGCCGTGATGTTCGGCGGCGCCTGCGCCGGCCTCGCCGGCGCTTATCTGCCGCTGGCCTATACGCCGTTCTTCATCCCCGGCATGACCGCGGGCCGCGGCTGGATCGCGCTGGCGCTGGTGGTGTTCTCGTCCTGGCGGCCGGGCCGGCTCGTGGTCGGCGCCTATCTGTTCGGCGCGGTAACGATCCTGCAATTGCACGCCCAAGGCTGGGGCGTCGGCATCCCCTCGCAGTTCATGTCGGCGCTGCCGTATCTGGCGACCGTCATCGTTCTCGTTCTACTCTCCCGCGCGCGCAGCGGCGGCTCGACCGCGCCGGCCGCGCTCGGCACCGTGTTCGTGCCTGACCGATGAGTTTCATTTCTGCGACGCGCGCGATGGGGCGCGCGCGTTGCAGATCGTGGCTTTCCCCTGATGTATGGAGATCGATGATGAGGAAATCATTTCTCGCGCTGGCGACCGGGCTCTTGCTTGCCGGGACCCTCAGTGCAGCTTCCGCCGCCGACAAGTTGAAGGTCGGTTTCATCTATCTGGGTCCGATCGGCGACCTCGGCTGGACCTATCAGCACGATCTCGGCCGCCAGGCGCTGGTGAAGGAGTTGGGCGACAAGATCGAGACCACCTATCTCGAGAACGTGCCTGAAGGCCCCGACGCCGAACGTTCCATCGAGCAGCTCGTCCGCGCCGGCAACAAGCTGATCTTCACGACCTCGTTCGGCTATATGGACCCGACGCTCAAGGTCGCCAAGAAATATCCGAACGTGCATTTCGAGCACGCCACCGGCTACAAGCGCAATCCGAACATGTCGACCTATTCGGCGAAATGGTATCAGGGTCGCTACATTCAAGGCCTGATTGCGGCCAAGATGTCGAAGTCGGGCGTGCTCGGCTATATCGGCTCATTCCCGATTCCGGAGGTCGTCTCCGGCATCAACGCGACGATGCTGGCGGCGCAGAGCATCAACCCGAACATCAAGGTCAAGATCATCTGGGCCAACACCTGGTTCGACCCGGGCAAGGAGGCCGACGCCGCCAAGGCGCTGATCGACCAGGGCGCCGACGTCATCATGCAGCACACGGATTCTCCGGCAGCGATGCAGATCGCCAGCGAACGCGGCAAGCTCGCCTTCGGCCAGGATTCCGAGATGATCAAGTTCGGGCCGAAGACCCAGCTCACCTCGATCCTGGACACCTGGGGCCCCTACTACATCGAGCGCGTCAAGGCCGAGCTCGCCGGAACCTGGAAGTCCGAGGACAGCTGGGGCGGCCTCGACAGCCACATGTTTGCGATGGCGCCCTATACCAACATGCCTGACGAGGTGAAGAAAATGGCGGAGGATGCCCAGGCTGCGATCACCGCGGGCAAGCTGCATCCGTTCAAGTGCCCGATCGTTGGGCAGGACGGCAAGCCGGTGGAGTGCAAGGGCGGCGATCACCTCGACGACGGCCAGATTCTCGGCATGAATTTCTACGTCAAGGGCATCGACGACAAGCTGCCGGGCAAGTAGCACGCTTCTTGCTTTACCCAGATCACCTGCTCCTCCCGGAGGAGGTTCGGAGGGGGTGGCCAGAAGCACCCGGCACTTGTGGTCGCCCCCTCTTTCATCCCATCTGCATGATCCGCGCAGCAGAGCTGTGGCGGCGGATGAGATCTGCTACGTCCAGTCCCGGGATCGCGCCATCGATCACGGCCCACCTTCCCGCGACCATTACGCGATCGGCCCGATGCGCCCCGCACAGAACCAGCGCGGCCAGGGGATCGCCATGGCCGGAGAAGCGCAACTCATCGAGCTTGAACAGTGCGAGATCGGCGGCCTTGCCGACGGCGATCTCGCCGAGTTCCGGCCGGCCGACGCAGGCTGCCGAACCCTTGGTGGCCCAGCGCAGCGCATCCTTGTGGCTGACCTTGGTCACGCCGTAGCGCGCTCGTTGCAGCAGGAAGGCGGCCCGGACCTCCTGCATCAGGTTTGAGCCGTCATTCGAGGCCGAGCCGTCGACACCAATCCCGATCCCGACGCCGGCCTCCTCCATCTCGCACACGGGGCAGCAGCCTGACGCCAGCAGCTGGTTGCTGCACGCGCAATGGCTGATGGTCGTCTTCGCCTTGCCGAGCCGTTTGATCTCGTCCGCATTGAAAAAAATACCGTGGGCGAGCCACGTCCGCGCATTGAGCCAGCCGCATTGCTCGAGATAGTCGAGCGGGCGGCAGCCATACATCTGCTGGCAGAATCTATTCTCGTCCTCGGTCTCGGCGAGATGGGTGTGCAGCCGCACGTCGAGTTTTTCAGCGAGCTCGGCGGTGGCGCGCATCAGCGAGGTCGTCACCGAGAACGGCGAGCACGGCGCCAGCGCGATCTGCACCATCGCATCCGGACCGCGCTGGTGATGTTTCGCCACCACCCGCGCGCTGTCGGCGAGGATCGTGTCCTCGTCCTGCACCACGCTGTCAGGCGGCAGGCCGCCGTCGCGCTGCGACAGGTTCATCGAGCCGCGCGTCAGCAACACGCGCATTCCGAGCCGCTTTGCGACGCCGACCTCGATATCGACGGCGTCCTCGAGCCCCGCGGGGAAGACATAGTGATGATCCGTCGTGGTGGTGCAGCCGGAGAGCAGCAGCTCGGACATCGCCACGGTGACGCCGAGCTCCAGCGCGTCAGGCGTCAGGCGGGCCCACACCGGATAGAGCGCCTGGAGCCAGGGGAACAGCTCGCGATCCATCGCCGCCGGCAGCGCCCGCGTCAGCGTCTGGTAGAAGTGATGATGGGTGTTGATCAGGCCCGGCAACACCACGTGTTCGCCCGCATCGAACACCGCGGCGTCAGCGGTCGCAGGCGTGCCGCCGGCCGGCACGAGCTCGACGATCCGCCCCTCCTTCACCACGATGCCGCGCTCGGCCCCGTCGGCCAGGATGGCCAGGGGATTCCTGACCCAGATCGGCGTTGCGTCGCTCATGATCCTGCCTCTTCTCGCATCCGCTGCTGACCGGCCTGCAAGACGAAAGCCAGCCCGATCGCGTTCCTGCTGCGACTTGTTTGTTGCGACTTGGCTCCGGTCTTGCAAGACTCATCTGCACGATTCACCCGCGGAAGCGTTGGCGCAGCCATGGATTTGAATACCATCACAGCGGTCGCCCATCCGCAAACGCGCACGCAGCTGCCGGTCTGGACGGCGGGCGATGCCTGGCTCGCCGGCGGCACCTGGTTGTTCTCGGAGCCGCAAACGCATCTGAGGCGGCTGATCGATCTCACCGATTTGAGATGGCCGGCGCTGACGATCACGGAAGGCCATCTCAGCATCGCCGCCACCTGCACCATCGCGGAGCTCGATGGACTCGCCGGCCCGCCTGACTGGCTCGCCGTGCCGCTGATCAACCAGTGCTGCCGCGCGTTCCTTGCTTCATTCAAGATCTGGAAGACGGCAACGATCGGCGGCAATCTCTGCATGTCGCTGCCGGCGGGACCGATGATCTCGCTCACCTCCGCGCTCGACGGCGTCTGCACCATCTGGAAGGCCGGCGGCGGCGAGCAGACGATTCCCGTCGTCGACTTCGTCACCGGCAACCAGCGCAATCGCCTGACGTCGGGCGACCTGCTTCGCCAGATCGACATTCCAATTGCCGCGTTGAAGCGCCGCACCGCCTTTCGCCAGATCTCGCTGGCGCCGGTCGGCCGCTCGGCAGCTCTTCTGATCGGCAGCCTCGATCCAGATGGCACGCTGACGCTCACTGTCACCGCATCGACGGTGCGGCCGATCCAGCTACTCTTTCGCAAAACCCCGGACGCGAGCGCGCTCCGCGACGCGATCGCCCAGCAGATTACGGACGATCTGTACCACACCGACATCCACGGCCAGCCGCTCTGGCGCCAGCACATGACGCTGCGGCTCGCCGAGGAGATTCGTCGCGAGCTCTTGGGAGCAACGCCGTGAGTTTCGAGATCAACGGCAAGGCGTTTTCGCAAGCGCCACGCGCCGGCCAATGCCTGCGCACGTTCTTGCGCGAGCTCGGCCATTTCGGCGTGAAAAAGGGCTGCGATGCCGGTGACTGCGGCGCCTGTACCGTGCTGCTCGACGGCGAACCGGTGCACAGCTGCCTGATCCCGGCGTTCCGGGCCGAGGGACGCACCGTGACCACGATCGAAGGCCTTGCCGGAGCGAGCGACGCGCATCCGATGCAGCAGGCCTTCCTCGAGGCGCAAGCCTTTCAATGTGGTTTCTGCACCGCCGGCATGATCGTGACTTGCGCCTCGCTGAATCAGGCCCAGCGCACCGATCTCGGCGCGGCGCTGAAGGGCAATATCTGCCGATGCACCGGCTATCGCTCGATCGAGGATGCATTGCTCGGCAAGACCAATGTCGAGGCGAGCGTCGAGGCCGGGGCCGCATTCGGCCGCAGCCTGCCGGCGCCCGCGGGTCCCGACATCGTGCGGGGCATGGCCCGCTACACCTTCGACACCGCCATCGACGGCCTGCTCCATGTCAAGCTGGTGCGCTCGCCTCATGCTCACGCCCGGATCGTCGCGATCGACAAGGCGGACGCGCTGAACGTTCCCGGCGTGCACGCCGTGCTGACGCATGAGGACGCGCCGTCTGTCCTGATGTCGACTGCGCGGCACGAGATGGACTGGATGGACCCGGAGGATACCCGCATTCTCGACGACGTCGTCCGCTTCATCGGACAGCGGGTTGCCGCAATCGTCGCCGAGAGCGAAGCCGCCGCCGAGGAGGCGTGCCGCCGGCTGAAGGTCGACTACGAGATCCTGCCTGCGCTGATCGATCCGGAGCAGGCGATGGTGCCGGGCGCGCCCATCATTCATCCCGACCGCACCACGGCGAACCGCATCGCCGATCCCCAGCGCAATCTCGCGGCGGAGACGCATGGTGAGTTCGGCGACGTCGCGGCCGCGCTCGCGACCTCCGCCGTCACCTATCAAGGCACCTTTCACAGCCATCGCGTGCAGCATGCGGCGCTGGAGACGCATGGCGGGCTCGCCTGGCGCGATGCTTCGGGCGTGCTCAACGTCCGCACCTCGACCCAGGTCCCGTTCCTGACCCGGCGCGCGCTGGCGGACATTTTTGAGCTCCCCATGGACAAGGTCCGCGTGTTCTGCGAGCGCGTCGGCGGCGGCTTTGGCGGCAAGCAGGAGATGTTCGTCGAGGACATCCTCGCGCTTGCTGCGCTGAGGACCGGACGTCCCGTGAAGCTGGAGCTCACCCGCGAGGAGCAGTTCATCGCGACCTCGACGCGGCATCCGATGCGGGTCCACATCAAGGCCGGCGCCGATACCGACGGCAAGCTCACCGCGCTTCAGCTCGACGTGCTCTCCAACACCGGCGCTTACGGCAATCACGCCGGGCCGGTGATGTTCCATGCGCTCGCCGAGTCCATCAGCGTGTACAATTGTCCGAACAAGCGGGTTGACGGCGCCGCCGTCTACACCAACACGGTGCCGGCGGGCGCGTTTCGCGGCTACGGCCTGCCGCAGGCCTTGATCGCCGTGGAAGCCGCGATCGACGAGCTGGCAATGCAGCTCGGTATCAGCCCCTACGAGATGCGCCGGCGCAACATCGTCAAACCGGGCGACGCCATGCTGTCGCCGCCGCCCTCCGAATTTCACGACGTGCTCTACGGCTCCTACGGCCTCGACCAGTGCCTCGACCTCGTCGAGCGCGCGATGCAGGCCGATGGCCCGCAGCCGGCGCTGTCGCCGGAATGGCTGATCGGTGACGGCATCGCTCTCACCATGATCGATTCCGCGCCGCCGGCCGGGCACATCGCCGACGCCATGATCGCGCTTGCCGAGGACGGCGGCTTCGATCTCACCGTCGGCACCGCCGAGTTCGGCAACGGCACCAGCACCGTGCACCGGCAGATCGCTGCGACCACATTGGCGACCACCGTCGACAGAATCCGCCTGCGCCAATCCGACACGGCCCATGGCGGCCATGACACCGGCGCCTATGGCAGCGCCGGCACCTTCGTCGCCGGCAAGGCGACCCACGCGGCGTCCATGCAGCTTGCGACCGAGCTGAAGGCGGCGGCCGCCAATGCGTGGCTGTGCGACGTCGAGGCCTGCGTGCTCGAGGACAATGCGGTCGTCAGCGGCGTCCGGCGCATGCCTTTTACCGACCTGGTGAAGCTCGCGCGCGAACGCGGACAGCCATTCGCGAGCACCGGCAATTCCGAGGGCACGCCGCGTTCGGTCGGCTTCAACGTCCAGGGGTTTCGCGTCGCCGTGAACAAGGGCACCGGCGAGCTCAGGATTCTCAGGAGCGTGCAGGCGGCGGACGCCGGCATCGTCGCCAATCCCATGCAGTGCCGCGGTCAGGTCGAAGGCGGCGTCGCGCAAGCGCTCGGCGCCGCGCTCTATGAGGAGATGGTGATCGACGCGAACGGCCGCGTCACCAACCCAAAATTCCGCGACTATCACCTGCCCTCGTTCGCCGACATCCCGCGCACGGAGGTGTTTTTCGCCGACACGTCCGACACGATCGGGCCGCTGGGCGCCAAATCGATGAGCGAGAGCCCGTACAATCCGGTCGCCGCCGCGCTCGGCAACGCCATCGCCAATGCCACCGGCATCCGCTTCACCGCGCCGCCCTTCAAACCGGACCGGCTGTTTCCGGCGCTGCTCGACAAGTTTGGTTAGGTAGGTTTCGGAGGATTCATCCATGAGCAGCGAAGCCCATCCCGTCGACGAGGTCCTGCCGGTCCCACGCCTCTTGGCGCTCGGGCTCCAGCATGTGCTGGTGATGTATGCCGGCGCGGTCGCCGTGCCGCTGATCATCGGGCGCGCCTTGAAGCTGCCGCCGGAGGATGTCGCCTTCCTGATCAGCGCCGACCTGTTCGCCTGCGGGCTCGCGACGCTGGTGCAATGCATCGGCTTCCCCGGGGTCGGCATTCGCCTGCCCGTGATGATGGGCGTGACATTCGCTTCAGTCGGTCCGATGCTGTCGATGGCGGCGGCGCCGGAGATCGGCCTGCTCGGCATCTACGGCTCCGTCATCGCCGCGGGCCTGTTCGGCATCATTGTCGCACCGTTCGTCAGCCGGCTGTTGCCGCTGTTTCCTCCCGTGGTCACCGGCAGCATCATCCTGATCATCGGCATCTCCCTGATGCGCGTCGGCATCAACTGGGCCGGCGGCGGCCTGCCGACGCTGACGAAAGTGGTCGACGGCGTCGCCGGCAGCTTTCCCAATCCGGCCTATGGCCAACTGCAGGGCCTCGGCATCTCGTTGTTCGTGCTGCTGTTCATTCTCGGCCTGATCAAATGGGGTACCGGCTTCCTGGCCAATGTCTCGGTGCTGCTCGGCATCATCGCCGGCGCCGTGCTCGCGAGCATTCTGGGCGTGATGCATTTCGACAAGGTCGCCGCCGCCTCCTGGGGCGCGCTGATCATTCCCTTCCGCTTCGGCGTGCCGCAATTCCATCTGGTGCCCGTGATCACCATGTGCGTCGTCATGATCGTGGTGATGATCGAATCGCTCGGCATGTTCCTCGCGCTTGGCGACATCACCGGCAAGGCCGTCGACCGCGAAGCGCTGAGCCGGGGCCTGCGTGCGGACGGCGTCGGCACGCTGCTCGGCGGCATTTTCAATACCTTCCCGTACACCTCATTCTCTCAGAATGTCGGCCTCGTCTCGGTCACGGCCGTGCGCTCACGCTGGGTGACGGTGACGGGCGGTTGCATCATGCTCGGGCTCGGCCTGTTGCCGAAGCTCGCCGCATTGGTCGAGGCTGTGCCGCTGGTCGTGCTCGGCGGCGCAGGCCTCGTGATGTTCGGCATGGTGGCGGCGACAGGTGCGCGCATCCTCACCTCGGTCGATTTCCGCAACAACCGCTACAATCTCTTCATCGTCGCGATCTCGATCGGCTTCGGCCTGATCCCGCTCGCCGCCCCCGGCTTCTTCCGGAATATGCCCCACGATCTCCAGCCGCTGCTGGAGTCCGGCATCCTGCTCTGCGCGATCGTTTCGGTGCTGCTCAACGCTTTCTTCAACGGCCTGAGCGGCGGCGCGACAGCGGAGGCGGACGCGGCGACGGTCGCTTCATCCGCACAACACGTTTAGCTGCCACGATAGGTCGAATAGCTCCAGGGTGTGACCAATAAAGGCACGTGATAGTGGCGTTCCGGCTCGCTGATCGCAAAGCGCAGCGGGATTTCGTCGAGGAAGGGCGGGTCGGACAGCGGCACATTGCGCGCGGCGTAATATTTGGCGACGCTGAATTGGAGCTCGTAGCGGCCGATCGGCAGCGGGCGGCCGCCGATCAGCGGCTGGTCGGTGCGACCGTCGGCATTGGTGACAGCGCGCGCGACGACGCGGCTCTCGCCGAGGCTCGCGAGCTCCACCAGCGCAATCGGGATGCCGGCGGCGGGCTTACCGACGTGATTGTCCAGCACATGGGTCGACAGCCGGCCATGCACCTTCAGCTTGTCGTCGGCAATGACGAGCTGATCCAGCCGCAGCGCCGAGATGCGGCCGATTTCCTCGATCGCGCGCCGGGTCTCGGTCTTTGCGATATTGCGCAAGCGCGTCTCGAAGTCGCGCAGCACGGAATCCTTGGTGTGACGGCGCACGCAGACGATATAGGGGAAGCCGAACTTGTCGCGGTAGGCGTTGTTGGCGCGCTCGAACGCGGCGTATTCGGCTTCCGAGAGCCGGTCGAGCCCGGCACTGTTCTGCTCGTCGGTCGATTCCGCCGTGAGGCCGGCGGCGCGCTGGGTCTTGTTGGCGAGATCGGGATGCGCCCGGATCAGCGCCAGTTGTGCGTCCGGTTCGGCGCTCTGGATCGCCGCCATCAACGCAGTGTGCAACTGTTTGAGACCGGTGAACGGCCGCTTGCCGGCGAGCTGCTCGGCGATCCACGGCGAATATTCGACGACGTTGGCGAGCGCCGCGACGAAATCGGCGTTGCTTGCTGCATTGAGATCGGCCAGCGAGATCTGCGACATCCTTCACCCGATCTCGAATGCGCCGGCCGCCAGATGCGCGTGCTTGTCGTGCCAGTGCTGTGCGATCTGCAAACGCGTCGGCACCCAGACGCGCTCGTGCTTGCCGATGTAATCCAGGAAGCGCATCAGCCCGGCGGCGCGGCCGGGCCGGCCGGCGAGGCGGCAATGCAGGCCCACCGACATCATCTTCGGCGCGGTCTCGCCTTCGGCGTAGAGCACGTCGAAGGCATCCTTCAGATAGGTGAAGAACTGCTCGCCTTCGGCAAAGCCCTGCGGGTTGATGAAGCGCATGTCGTTGGCATCGAGTGTATAGGGAATGATGAGCTGCTTTGCGCTCGCACCCTTGATCCAATAGGGCAGATCGTCGGCATAGGAATCGCAGAGATAGAGGAAGCCGCCCTCCTCCATCAGCAGACGGTTGGTGTTGATCGAGGAGCGTCCGGTGTACCAGCCGAGCGGGCGTGAACCGGTGGCTTCAGTATGGACGCGGATCGCCTCGGCGATCTCGGCGCGCTCTTGCGCCTCGGTCATGTCCTTGTGCTCGATCCATTTCAGGCTGTGGCTGGCGATATCCCAGCCGGCCTCCTTCATGGCAGCTACGATTTCCGGATTGCGCTTCAGCGCGGTGGCGACGCCGAATACGGTGGTCGGCCAGTTGCGGGCGGTGAACATCCGCCACAGCCGCCAGAAGCCGGCGCGCGAGCCATATTCGAACATCGATTCGATATTGGCGTGGCGTTGGCCCGGCCAGGGCTGCGCACCGAGCACGTCGGACAGGAACGCCTCCGAGGCGGGGTCGCCATGCAAAATGTTGTTCTCGCCGCCTTCCTCGAAATTGACGACGAATTGCACCGCGACCCGGGCGTCGCCGGGCCATTGCGGATGTGGCGGATTGCGGCCGTAACCGCGGAGATCACGGGGGTAGCGGGGCTCGGTCACTCAGACTTCCTCGAAGCGGATCGGCAGCGCGCCATTCCACAGCACGCTCTTGCCGAGGGGGGCGAGATTCTCGAGGCCCGAGGTCAGCGTGATGAAATGGTTGCCGGCGAGCTGGCCCATCTTGCTGGCGAAGTGCACGCTGCCGTAGGCCAGCAGGATCTCGGTCTCGCTGATGCCGCCGGGATAGAGGATGATCTGGCCGGGCGCGGGATAGCTGGTGTGATTCTCGTAGCCGACGCCGAAGTCGAGATCGCCGAGCGGCATCCACACGCCCTCGCCGCTCCAGCGCACATGGATGATGTGGCTTTCGAACGGCAGCACCTTGCGGAAGGCGGCGACGGTCTTGGGTGCCAGTTGCTCCTCGAAGCGGGCATCGAAGCTGAAATCGCCCGCACGGATAACGAGTTTGCCCATCTCATCTCTCTGGATCGGGGCCGGTGGCCCACGGAAACCTTTCCAGCAAAGAGCACTCCCAACAGTTTCGCGCAAGTGCCGCGGCAACATCACCTGCGGTCGTAGGACCAGCCGAAAATGCCGCTCCGCCGCGTCTCCGGTTCCGGCTCGGCGGCCGGCAGCGGCGCCTCCTTCAGTTCCGCTTGCGGGGGCGGCGCCGGCAGGGTCTCGCATGTCATGGCGTAGACCAGCTTGCCGTCCGCGGTGCGCCCGATCGGGGCACAGCGGTCGGGATGCGCCGCATTGGTCTTCGGCGTTTTGGCGTGCGCGGCCACCGCGGAGGCCATCAGGAGCAGGACCAGCAGATATCTCGACATCGTTGTCGCCTCACGCAGCATCCGCCCATTGAACCGGATCGCGGCGGGCAAGTCCATCGGGGCAATGCACATTCCGACGTGCAGTGCCGTAGGGTGGGCAAAGCGGAGCGTGCCCACGTATCTTTCGCGGCCGAGAGAGATCGTGGGCACGGCGCAAGAGCGCCTTTGCCCACCCTACGATATTTGAGCTTGTGACACGCAGTTTGACTCACAGACACGCCTTCGCAGCCTCGCGACTTGTTCGCCCGAGCTTTGCTTGGTCACTCCACCCTCTTGATCCAAGAGGGCGCAGGGAAGGCCGGGTGCCGACCTCGCACCCGCGGTCCGCTGCGCGAAATGCGCACGCAGGAAGAACCGCACAGCAGCATACAGGTGGTGCCGATCACTCGGCCTTCCCTGCGCGATGGTCGGACGGCTTATGCCGTGATCTCCCGGGAGCCGAACTTTCCTTCTGGCCTCCCTCGCCCCGCGAATTGGATGATGCAGTCTGCCCGGTTGGGCTCGCTCGCATCTTCGCTGGACTTGACCGTGGCAACGACGGCCAGGACCACACGGTTTTGCCGTACGCACGGCCCGCCATGTCGCCGCAGTATTTCCAGCCCTGTCGACGAAGCCGGAAACTTACAGGCGAGACGAACCTGACAGCGCCGCTCGTCTGCACGAAGCCTCGGGCTCACAGGGACTACCCGCCCTGCCCGCGCCTCTCATGCCGACGCTGCCGCGTCCACCGCAAGCCCGGCTCGCGATCAAGACGACCTCGAGATCGCCCCTCTTGGTGAGCCGGGATGGGCGACACATACGACAAAACCGAATTTCGGTAAAGTGGAATATTTTTGGCAAGAGGGATTGACAGAGGGCGACACAGCAAGGTGCCGTAGGGTGTGGCAAAGGCGCAAAGCGCCGTGCCCACCATCTTTCACGAGTTCGGACGCTCGTGGGCACGCTTCCGCCTTCGCTCTCCGAGCTTCGGCGGACAAGCCGCTCACCCGGGCTACGAAAGTGTCACCTCTTCCGCAGGCCGGCATGCCATCGCCCTGCGGCGTACTGGGGTCGCTGCGACACTTCGTGCGCGCCGCAGACATAAAGTCGCGACAATCGTCGGGCTTGTCGTTCGCCCCACCTCTGCTTCCCCCGGAGTTCCCATGTCTTCTGCCGACCGTCCGGCGACTCGCCTTGCGACGCGGCTCGCCTTCCTCGTCGCGGGCTTCGGCATTGCGTGCTGGGCGCCGCTGGTGCCGTTCGCGAAGACGCGGCTCGGCGTCGATGACGGCGTGCTCGGACTGCTCCTGCTCAGCCTCGGCATCGGCTCGGTCGTCGCGATGCTGCTGACCGGAATCATCAGCGCACGCCACGGCAGCAGGCCGATCATCATTGCGGGCGGCTTCGGCCTGACGCTGGTGCTGCCCCTGCTCGCGGTCGCAAGCTCGCCCGCAACGCTGGCGCTGGCACTTTTCGCATTCGGCGCGGCGCTCGGCTCGATCGACGTCGCCATGAACATCCACGCCGTGGAGGTGGAGCGCGCCGCGAAACGCCCGCTGATGTCCGGCTTCCACGCGCTGTTCAGCATCGGGGGCTTCGCCGGATCCGCGCTGATGACAGCGCTGCTCTCGCTGCAATTCGGCACGCTGGCCTGCACGCTGATCTGCTCCATTCTGATGCTGATCGCGATGATCGTGACGGGGCCGCGCCTGCTCCGCTCCGTGCAGGTGCAGGAGGGCCCGCTATTCGTGATGCCGCACGGATCGGTGCTGCTGCTCGCGCTGCTCGGCGCAATCACTTTCCTGGTCGAGGGCGCGATGCTCGATTGGGGCGCACTGCTCGTCATCGGTGCAGGTTTGGTCACCGAGGCGCAAGGCGGCACCGGCTACATCGTGTTCTCGATCGCGATGACCGCGGGCCGGCTCGGCGGCGATGCCGTCGTTGCACGCATCGGGGACCGCGCGACACTGCTCTGGGGCAGCCTCATTGCGATCGCCGGTTTCGTGGTCCTGCTCACGGCGCCCGTGTCGGCGGTCGCCATCGCCGGATTCCTGCTGATCGGGCTCGGCGCGTCGAACCTCGTGCCGGTGCTATTCCGCCGGGCGGCGCGGCAAACGGTCATGCCGACAGGCCTTGCGGTCGCGGCGATCACGACCGCGGGCTATGCCGGGATCCTGATCGGCCCTGCCGGCGTCGGCTTCGTCGCACATCTTGGCGGATTGCCGCTGGCGTTCTGGTTGCTGGCCGCGCTGATGGGTCTCGTCACGCTGTCGGCGCGCATCGTCACAAAGCACGCGGATCGGACCATGCCGACCTAACCCCTTCCGTCGCAAGCACTATCCGGGCGAGACGAAGCCGGCCCAAGCCATCTGCGCAGGTCTGTCAGCCATGCGGCGTTCGGCCAGTTTACTGGACGCCTCGTTCTGCTAGACCAGAACAAAATACCTTTTGACTCCCGTCGCGGGGGCAATGGCACGTGCCAGCTCATAGTAACCAAGACTCGGTCGTTTCATTCGGGCCATTCCGGCTGTTTCCAAAGTCCCGGCTCCTGGAGAAGGAGGGGGAGCCGCTTCATGTCGGCGGCCGCGCGCTCGATATTCTGATCTTGCTTGCCGAGCGCCCGGGGGAGGTCGTCGACAAGAGAGAGCTGGTCAAGCGCATCTGGGCCGACGTGAATGTCGACGAGGGCAGCCTGCGCTTCCATGTCGCAGCCTTGCGCAAGGTGCTCGGCGATACCGGCAAGTCCGCCCGTTACGTCCTTAATGTACCGGGCCGTGGCTATTGCTTCGTCGCCACGTTCGCTCAAGCGCCCCCGCAGGTCACCCAAGCCTCAGCCGACATCGTCCCTCCCCGCTCCCTGCCCGCCCAGCTGGCGAAGATGGTCGGACGCGAGGAGGTCATCGAGAAGATTTCGAGCGGCCTGACCCTCTATCGCTTCATGACCGTGGTCGGCCCGGGCGGCATCGGCAAGACCGCGGTCGCCGTCACGGTCGGGCATCGTCGCTCGGCGGATTTCGGCGGGCGCGTCTTCTTCGTCGATTTCGGCCCGCTGCGTGACGCCAGCCTCGTCGCGACCACCATTGCCACAGTGCTCGGGCTGACCGTCAGCTCGGAAGATCCGACGCCGGCCATCCTGACATTTCTGAAGACTGGACCTGCCCTGCTGATCTTCGACAGTTGCGAGCATGTGCTGGACACGCTGGCTCCGCTCGTGGAGCGCATCGTTCGCGAAGCGCCGCAGCTCCGTGTTCTCGCAACCAGCCGCGAATCGTTCCGAAGCGAAGGCGAGCGGATTTTCCGGCTGTTCCCGCTGGATTGTCCGCCCGAGCGCGAGGGCCTCGATGCCGCCGAGGTTCTCGCCTACCCGGCCGCCCAGCTCTTCGTCGAGCGCATCGCGCAGAGCTCCGGACCGTTCCAGCTCAGCGCCGAAGAGGCCCCGCTTGTCGCAAAAATCTGCCGGCGGCTCGACGGCATCGCGCTGGCGATCGAGCTCGCGGCGGGCCGTGTCAATGCGTATGGCATCGCCGGCACGGCGTCCCTGCTCGACAGCCGCTTTTCGCTGCAATGGCGGGGGCGACGCACGGCCGTGCCGCGGCACCAGACGCTCGCCGCCGCTCTCGACTGGAGCTACGACCTGCTGCCTCCGGCGGAAAGCGCCACCTTGCGGCGACTGTCGGTGTTCGCCGGGCCGTTCGCACCGGAGGCGGCCGCCGCCGTCGCGTCCGGCGACGGCCTCAGCACTTCGGAGACGCTGGAGGCGATCGACAGCCTGGTCACCAAATCGCTGATCGCGCCGTCCGGTTCGCGCGCGCTGCGCTATCGCCTGCTCGACACCACGCGCACCTACGCGCTCGGCAAGCTGAACGAGCTCGGTGAAGTCAGGCAGTTCGCGCGGCGCCATGCGGAGCATTTTCGCGACTTCTTCGAGCGCGCGGGGGCCGACACATCGACGCCGCTTCCCGAATGGCTGAGCAGCTATGGTGGGGAGCTGGACAATGTGCGCGCGGCGCTGGACTGGGCCTTCGCGCCCGACGGCGATGCCAGGCTCGGCATCGCGCTGACGGCGACCGCGGTCACGCTGTGGGTGCGTCTTTCGCTGTTCGCCGAATGCCGCGAACGCTGCAGGACGGCACTGGCTGCGCTCGGAGACGGTGGCGAAGACGACCGCATCCGCATGCAGCTGCTGTCGGCACTCGGCTGGTCGCTGATGTATGGCGAGGGCCGCGCGCGCGAGGCGCGCCCGATCCTCGAGACGACGCTCGAGCTGGCTGAGCGCCTCGACGACAAGGATTTCCGGCTGCGCGCGCTCTGGGGCCTGTGCATCGACCAGTTCAACAACGGGCAGTTCGGCAAGGCCCGCGCACTCGCCGATCGCTTTGCGAGCGCCGCGCTGAAGTCATCCGACACCACCGATCTCATGCTGAGCGACCGCCTGATGGCGGTCGCGCTGCACTATCTGGGGGACCAGGACGATGCGCGGCAGCGGATCGATCGGGTCAACGCTTCGCTGCATGTGCTGGAAACGAAGCCGAAAATCTTCCCGCTCGATCTCAGAATATCGACGCAATATTTCCGGGCTCGCATCCTCTGGCTTCAAGGCCTCGCCGATCAGGCCCAGGCGCTCGCCGCCACGAACATCGAAGAAGGCCGTGCCAACGGCCACGCGCTGACCTTCTGCAGCGTGCTGGGGCAGGCCGCCTGCCCGATCGCGTTCTGGTCCGGCGATTTCGATGCTGCCGAGCGCCACGGCGCCGAGCTGCTCGAACACACCGAGCGCCACGCAATCCGACCATGGGGCCTGTGGGCGCGGGCCTTCAACGCCGCGGTCATCGCGCGGCGCGGCGACATCGCGGCGGGCCTGCCGCTGCTGCGCGAAGAGCTCAATCGTGCCGGCGATGCGCGCTTCCTGCCGCGCTTTCTTCCCCTGCTCGGCGAGCTCGCCGCGTGCTTCCTGGAAGCCGGCCAGATCGACCGCGGCCTCGAACTGATCGAGGACATCCTCACCCGTTGCAACGACCGGCAGGAGCGCTGGTATCTGCCGGAGCTGATCCGCCTCAAGGGAGAATTGACGCTGAGAAGTCCGCGGCCTTCGGAGCACGCCGAGGCGCGCTTTCGCGAGGCGATCGAGATTGCCCTCCAGCAGGGCGCGCGCTTCTTGCAGCTGCGCTGTGCCGTCAGTCTGGCGCGGCTCATGATCGGCGCCGGGCGAGGCGCGGAAGCTCAGGCAATTCTCGACAATGTCTGCGGGGCGTTTGCCGAGGGATCAGAGATCGCCGACCTGCGCGCGGCCCGCGAGCTGATGGCCCGATTGCGCGCCTGACGGCACGCGACCTGATCTAGCCTCCGACCGCAGCCGCGCGGCGCGGCAGCTTCCAGCCGGGGCGGATGAAGTGGCAGGTGTAGCCGTCCGGGTAACGTTCGAGATAATCCTGATGCTCGGGCTCGGCTTCCCAGAACTCGGTCGCGGGCGCGACCTCGGTCACCACCTTGCCCGGCCAAAGGCCCGACGCCTCGACGTCGGCGATGGTGTCTTCGGCGATCCGCTTCTGCTCCTCGCTCGTCGTGAAGATCGCCGAGCGGTAGCTCGTGCCGAGATCATTGCCCTGGCGATTGAGCGTGGTCGGATCGTGGATCTGGAAGAAGAACTCCAGCATGGTCCGGAAGCTGGTCCTTGCGGGATCGAACATGATCTCGATGGCTTCGGCGTGGCCTTCGTGATTGCGATAGGTGGCGTTCTTGACATGCCCGCCGGTGTAGCCGACGCGGGTGGAGATCACGCCCGGCTGCTTGCGGATCAGATCCTGCATGCCCCAGAAGCAGCCTCCGGCCAAAACTGCGCGCTCTGTCGTCATCTGATGTGCTCCCAGTTGATCACGTTATTCGTCCTGCAGCTACCGCATCATATAGGCTTTCGGCCGCCCGGCCGAAAGCCACACATTGCATGTGCGCCCACCCGGCTGCCGGCACGGGACGGACCCAAACAAGCCCTCGCCTCAACCCAGCTTGGCATCCAGCGTGATCGCGGCGTTGAGCACCTTCGAGACCGGGCAGTTCTTCTCGGCCTCGCCGGCGATCTTGGCGAAATCTGCGTCGTCGAGGTTGGGCACCTTGGCACGCAGGGTCAGCGCCGACTTGCTGATCTTGAACCCCTTGCCCTCGGGCTCGAGGGTCACGGCGGCCTCGGTCGAGAGCTCGTCCGGCGTGAAACCGGCCATCTGAAGGCCAAAGGCCAGCGCCATCGTGAAGCAGCCGGCATGAGCCGCCGCGATCAACTCCTCGGGATTGGTCCCCTTCTCGTTCTCGAAGCGGGTCTTGAACGAATAGGGCGTTTCGCTGAGCACGCCGGATTTGCTCGAGAGCTGACCGTTGCCGTCACGGCCGGTGCCCTTCCATACTGCTTTCGCTTTGCGGATCATCATGGTTCTCCTGTTTTGTTTTCGAGCACCGGTGCTTTGTACCGATGGAAGGCGGCATCGGCGTGACCGCCTGCCGCCGCTCCAACCGGCGAAGCGCCGCAGCGGTTCCCTAGCTGCCGATTTGGCCGACGTGGAAGCCAAGCCGGTTCTCGACGTCACCGGCGCGATGGAAGCCGCGCGCCATCAGCGCCTTGAGACGGGTCTGGCTCGCGGGGCGGCCGAGCGAGGCCAGGAAGGCGTCCCACTCCGGCTTGATTTCGACATCCGGCGGCAGGCTTGCGACATCGACAAGGCGCTTGGTCTCGGCGATCGCCTCCTTGTCGAAGGATGCGATGCGCATGGCGAGCGCCTCGACGAAACCATCGAGCTCGGCATCCGGCATCGACCGGTTGACATAACCGTAGCGCTCGGCGAGATCGCCATGGATGTCGTCAGCGCCGAGCAGCACTTCGAGCGCGCGGCCGCGGCCCATCAGGCGCGGCAACCGCGCCATCGGTCCGCCGCCAGGCACGAGGCCGGCGCCGACCTCCCATTGCGACAGGATCGCCCTCTCGCGGCTGGCAAAACGCATATCGCTGGCGAGCGCGAGCTCACTGCCGACGCCGGTTGCGCGGCCCCGGATCGAGGCGATGGAGACGACAGGCGCGCGGCTGAGACGCACCAGCATGTCGGGCAAGGCCTGAAGGCCGGTCGGCCCAGGCGGAATGCTCAGCGAATCCTCCAGCGGCACGAGGAAGTCGTAATGCGTGATGAAGAAGCCTTCGACCGCGCTGTCGAACACCACGACCTTCACGTCCGGATCGGTCTCGATCTTGGTGACGATGTCGTCCAGCAGCGGTAGCTGCTTCGGGCCGAAGATGTTCACCGGCGGCATGTCGAAAGTGACGCGCCAGTAGGACGGCAGGCGGCGCTCCAGGCGGATGTCTGCGGCCGTGAAATTGCGTTCGGGACGGTTCATGTCTTGCACTCCTGATGTATGAACGTATGGCGTCGCATCTCAGATCGATTGCCGCAGCGGACGGAACGCGGTTCGCACCTCTGCAGAGAACAGGGCCGGCTGCTCCCAGGCTGCGAAGTGGCCGCCCTTGTCGAGGCGGTTGTAGTGCATCAGCCTGGGATAGGCCTTCTCGGCCCAGCTGCGCGGCGCGGCATAGATCTCGTCCGGGAAGACGCTGACCGCGACCGGGATCTTGACGTGCTTGGGCGCGAAGAACACCAGCTTGTTCTCCCAATAGAGCCGCGCCGACGACACCGCCGTGTTTGTCAGCCAATAGAGCGTGATGTTGTCGATGACATCGTCGCGCGACAGGCCTTCCGCCTTGCCTTCGAACACCCGCGCGATCATCGCGGCGCTGCGGGCGTCGTGATCGAGCATCCAGGATGCCAGACCTGCCGGGGAATCCACGAGGCCATAGAGCGTCTGCGGCCGGTTCGACATCTCGATCGCGTAACCGAGACCGTGCTTGTAGAAATCGTCGAGCTGGTCGTAGGCAAAGCGCTCGTCGGCCGAAAGGTTCGCCGGCCGCGTTCCGCCGGGCTGCAGCGCCTTCGCGATCTCGTCGGGGACGGTCGCGGGCATGTTGGTGTGGATGCCGAGCAGTTCCGGTGGCGCGATCAACGCCATCTGCTCGGTGACGGCATTGCCCCAATCGCCGCCCTGCGCGACATAGCGGCTGTAGCCGAGCCGCTTCATCAGCACGATCCAGGCGCGCGCGATGCGCCGCGGATCCCAGCCGAGCGTCGTCGGCTTGCCGGAGAAGCCGTGGCCGGGCAGCGAGGGGATCACGAGATCGAACGCGTCCGCGGCCTTGGCGCCGTGCGCGGTCGGATCGGTCAGCGGTCCCACGATCTTCATCTGCTCGATGATCGAGCCGGGCCAGCCATGGGTGACGATCATCGGCAACGCATTTTCGTGCCTGGAACGGACGTGAATGAAGTGGATGTCGAGGCCGTCGATCTCGGTGATGAATTGCGGCAAAGCGTTCAGCCGCGCCTCGATGCTGCGCCAGTCGTAGTCGCCCTGCCAGTAGCGCACGAGCTCCTGCACCGTCGCCAGCTGCACGCCCTGCGATTGATCCGAGACGATCTCGCGATCCGGCCAGCGCGTTGCCGCCAGACGCCGGCGGAGGTCGAGCAGATCCTGCTCGGCCACGTTGATTTGGAATGGTCGGATCGCGCCGCCCGCCACCGCACTTGCCGGATGCAGCGGCAGCAGGCTCGATACACTGGCGGCAACCGCGCCCATGGCGGCCTGGCTCAGCAATTGACGGCGGTCGGGATTAAGGATGTCGGTGCGGACTTGCGCGGTCATGTTGGATCTCCCTTGCTTTGGCTGGTGACGCCGACGGGTTCGAAATCAACCTGTCGGTTCGTGTGCAGAGAGATTGGTGCAGGTCCCAGCAATTTGCTCGTTATGGGTTGTTAGCCTGCGTTAGCCCTTGCGAGTCCGCGCGCTGCAACGAGCGACGATCCGCGCAATGTGGCACGGCGCGCGACGATCTCGGTCATCGCGCGCCGTGTCGGCCAAAACTCGAGAGCCGCATGGGCTGCAATTCACGACGGCAGCTTCTCGCCGGCCTGCTCACGCACGATGTAGTCGGCGTACCAGTCCGGCCAGTTCTCGTCGTGCCCGCCGGCTCGCGCCTCGTGCTCGCCATGCGCTGCCGCCGCACGGCGCAACGCTGCCGCGAGATCGGTCGTCGACGCGAACGTTGTGCCGCCGCCTGCGATGCGCCCGGGCAATCGTGTCGTGACTTCCTGGAACAGCCAGCCATTGCCGTCGGGATCGCTGAACGATGCAAACGAGCTGTAGCTGCCGCGCTTGGGGTCGGCACCGCCGATGCGAACGCTGCCGAACAGGTACGGCTCGTCCGGCCCGGCGTGAACGTCGCCGGCACCGTGGAATGGCGCGCTGACCTCGAGGCCGCGGCCGAGCAGATCCTGTCGTGCCGCCTCCAGATCGGAGACGATCAGGTACAGGCCACGCGCCGAGCCAGGCGGTGCAGCCGTCACGTTCCGGCCGAAGATCACCGAGCAGGCCGAGCCCGGCGGCGTGAACTGGATCACGCGCCAGTCGTCGCCAGAGGCGAAATCGGCGTCCAGCCGCCAGCCGAGACGCGCGTAGAACGCCTTGGCACGGTCGACGTCGGACACGGGGATCACGACGACTTCGAGCTTCAAGTCAACGCTGCGCGATGCCGAAGGCTTGGCCCCGGTTTCGCGATCGATTTCGATGGTGGTCATGTCGAACTCCCTGAGATGAGACGCGGTTGCAGGCACGGACGGCGGTCATGCGGCGGCCGGAATCACGATGGTCACCCGCGTGCCGCCCTGCCCCGCCTCGCCGTGCAACCGCGCGTGGATGCTGCGTGCGAGCCCTTCGAGGATGCGGCTGCCGGTGCCCTGAAGCGGGCCGGTCGCACCAATGCCGTTGTCGGCCACCGTGCAGAGCCAGGTGTCGTCACGGTTGGACACATCGACGCGGATCAGTGCGCCGTTGCTGTTCGGGAAGGCATGCTTTGCCGCATTGGTGACCAGCTCGGTCAGCATCAGCGCGAGCCGATGGCACTGCGCGGCCGGCAATTTGCCGCTTTCGATCGCAGCCTCGCAGCGGATGCCTGCCGGCTCCAGCACCGCTTCGGAGAGCGCGGCGCACAAATTTTCGAAGAAGGGCTCGACCGACACCATTGATGGGTCGTCGTTGTCCGACAAGAGCTGATAGAGCCTGCCGAAGGCAACGATGCGCTGCTCGAGCCGGTCCACCGCCAGCGACACATCCCCCCGGCCTGCGCGGGTGAAATCGCGGCGGACTGACGCACCGAGCAGCGTCAGCGTGTTCTTCATGCGATGGTGGGATTCCCGCAGCACGAGCTCCCAATCACGCGACTGATCGTCGAAACTGGCGACGAATTGAGATCGAACGACATGGTCGTTCAGCCGAGCGCCGATACCGGACATCATAGTCTCCCGTTGAAAAATTGGATCTAACTCGGAGGCTATAGTGGATGCGTCGCGCGCGTTTGGCCCGTTAGACGTTGCAAGATTCTGTTATGATCGGCGGCAGTGCAATCGCGCGGCGAGCAGCGTGGCCACGACGGTCAAGCACGCTGACGAATTGTCGCAGCCGCGTCGTAAACCGCTCGTCTTTAAACAAAATTTGCAACGGATCCCTCCGGTGCACTCGGCGAGCGCCACGCGATTTCGCCACTTTCGGTCGGTTTACTGAACATGTCGATCTGGTAGATCAAAGTGCAGACTTCAACCCATTCACTGGAATCATTGCCCGTGCCGGATACTAACGAGCAGGATTCGGTCATTGCCTTCGGGCCGTTCCGCTTGTTCGCGAAATCACGGCGGCTCGAGAAGGACGGCGCCCCGCATCACCTCGGCGGCCGTGCGCTCGATATCCTCATCTGTCTTGCCGAGCGTGCCGGCGAGGTCGTCGACAAGCGGGAGCTGATCAAGCGCGTCTGGGCCGACGTGAACGTCGACGAAGGCAGCCTGCGTTTCCACATCACGACGTTGCGCAAGGCCTTGGGCGATAAAGCCTTGGGCGATAAGGCCTTGGACGATAAGGCCTTGGACGACAAGACTCTGGGCGATGCCGGCGTAGGCTCCCGCTATGTGATCAACGTCCCCGGGCGCGGCTATTGCTTCGCGGCCCCGCTGCTCCGGGCGGCGCCACCGGAGATTCGGACCGGCGATCCTGCCGCTTCGCCCCGCTCGCTGCCCGCGCCGCTCGCCAAGATGATCGGCCGGGACGATGCGGTCGGGAAGAGTTCAGCCGAGCTTGCCCAGCATCGTTTCGTCACGATCGTCGGCCCGGGCGGGATCGGCAAGACGTCGGTCGCACTCGCCGTCGCGCATGGCGAACTCGCGGCCTTCGAGGGCCAGGTGCGTTTCGTCGATTTCGGCGCGCTGACGGATGCCAGGCTCATTCCGGCAACGATCGCAACCGCGCTGGGCCTCACCGTCAATTCCGACGACCCCGTACCCGGCCTGCTGACCTTCCTGCGCAGCCGGCGGATGCTGCTGGTGTTCGACAGTTGCGAGCATATCCTCGACGAGCTCGCCCCTCTGGCCGAGCGCATCATCCGGGAAGCGCCACAGCTGCATATTCTGGCCACCAGCCGCGAATCCCTTCGCACCGAAGGTGAGCGCGTCCATCGGTTGTTTCCGCTGGATTGCCCGCCGCAGCGCGAAGGGCTCGGCATCGCCGACATCCTGGCCTATCCCGCAAGCCAGCTCTTCGTGGAACGCATTGCCGAGAGCCTGAGCGAATTCGAGCTCAGCGAGGAGGATGCGCCGCTGGTCGCCGAGATCTGCCGGCGGCTGGACGGCATTGCGCTCGCGATCGAGCTCGCGGCCGGACGTGTGAACGCCTATGGCATTGCCGGAACCGCCTCGCTGCTGGACAGCCGCTTCTCGCTGCTGTGGCGGGGACGGCGCACCGCGATTCCGCGGCACCAGACCCTGAGCGCTGCGCTGGCCTGGAGCTACGATTTGCTGCCGCCGGCCGAAAGCGCGACGCTGCGCGGATTGTCGGTGTTCGTCGGGCCGTTCACGCTGGAGGCCGCACTTGCCGTCGCGTCCTGTCAGGGCATCAGCGAGCCCGAAGCGGTGGAAGCGATCTCGAACCTGCTCTCCAAGTCCCTGATCGCGACCTCGCCCGCGGAGCGGCGGCTGCGCTATCGCCTGCTCGACACCACGCGCGCCTTCGTCGGCGACAAGCTCGCCGAGAACGGGGAAGCGGACCGCATCGCGCGTGCGCACGCCGAATATTTCCGCGATGTCCTGCGCGACATCGCGCTCAAATCCACGGGCATGCAGAGCGCCGGCGGCTTCCTTCCCTATGCCGACCATCTTCCCAATGTCCGGGCCGCGCTGACCTGGAGTTTTTCGGACCGCGGCGACCGCACGATCGGCGTGGATCTGGCGGCCTCGGCGGCGCAGTTCTTCCTCGAGCTGACATTGCTGACGGAATGCTTCCGCTGGACGCAGCAGGCACTTGTTGCTCTCGATACCGACACGATCGACAGCCGTCAGGAGATGACGCTGCAGGCAGCGCTCGGGGTCTCCGTGATGTTCACACAGGGCAATACCGAAGCCGTCCGCGCCGCGTTCACGCGCAGTCTCCAGCTCGCCCGGGAGCTCGAGGACCTGCACTGGCAGCTCTGGCTGCTGCGCGGATTGCATATCTACCTCACCAGGGTCGGAGATTTTCACGGTGCGCTTGGAACCGGCGAGCAGGGTAAGAGCGTTGCACGGAAGCTGAACGATCCCGCCAGCACGCTGAACGTCGAATGGATGCTTGGCGTGGCGCATCATTTGATCGGCAATCAGGACAAGGCCGTGCGATTCTGCGCGAGCGCGATGGTGCATAATCCCGGCTCGCAGCGGCTGAACATCGGCCATCTCGGGTATGACGACCGCATCGTTGCGCTGGTGGCGCTGGCGCGCGGGCTTTGGCTCACGGGCCAGCCCGCGCGAGCGGTCGAGGCGGCGAGCTACACGGTGCGCGAGGCCGAGCTGCTCGAACAACCGCTCACCCTCGGGATTGCCCTGATCTGGACGATCTACGTCTTTCTCTGGGTCGGCGACTGGGACAATGCCGAAATCCTGATCGAGCGGCTGATCGATCATTCCGCCCGCCACTTCCTCGGGCCCTATCACGCGGTCGGCATCGGTCAGAAGGGCGAACTGCTGCTGCGACGCGGTGAGGTCGCCGCCGGCATCGAGCACCTTCGCCGCAGCCAGGCCACGTTGTACGCAACACGGCACCGGATCATGACGACGGTGTTTGCGACCGCGCTTGCAGAGGGTCTCGCCTCTCAGAACCAGGCCGACGAGGCCTTGCAGACGATCAACCAGGCGATCGCCCAGATTCCCGATCACGGCGAGTCCTTTGACATGCCGGAAATGCTCAGGATCAAGGCCGACATCCTCGCCGGGCTTGGCGAGGCGGCGGAAGCCGAGAGCACCTTGCGCCAATCGCTCGATCTGTCCCGAAGCCAGGGCGCGGTCGGTTGGGAGCTCCGCGGAGCGATCAGCCTCGGCCGCATCTGGGCGCGGGCCGGCAAGGACGCTGACGCGCGCGCCCTGCTCACCCCCCTCGTCACGGGCTATCAGGAAGGTCTTAGGACCCGCGATCTGATCGCCGCAAAGGGGCTGCTGGGCGCCCTGAATTGAGAGTATCTTCAACGAGATACCGCCGTGCCGCCCGCTCGCAACTCCTAACAACTTCTAACACGCCAAGCCGCATGGGCCCCGCCATGGTGGGACACTGCACGGTGGATATGGCGGGACATGGCGCTTCTTGATGATGTGATCGATGCCAGCGGCGGAATGGCCCGCTGGAATAGCTTGAACCGGTTCACGCTTCACCTTTCCGTCGGTGGGTCGCTGTTCTCCGGTGCCGGACATGCCAGTGAGTTCAAGGACGTGACCGCGGAGGGCTCGACCCGGACGCAGTCGGTCCGCTTCACCGGCATTACCGGGGGCGAGTACTCCGGCTCCTTTCAGCCGGACGCGGTCACCATCGAGAGCCTGGATGGCGAAGTCCTGCGGACCTGGCGCAACCCGAGCCTCGCGTTCCCCGACGCCAGCTCGCCTGCGCTCGCGGACGAGCTGTATCTCGTCTTCTTCTGCGGCGTGGCGATCTGGAACTACCTGACCAATCCGTTCCTGCTCGCCCATCAGGATGTTGTGGTGGAGGAACTGCAGCCCTGGCGGGAGGGTGCCGAAACGTGGCGGCGGCTGCGGGCGCGATTCCCCTCGCACATCATCACGCTCGCGCCTGAACAGATCTTCTATTTCGACGAGAGCGCCCTGCAACGGCGCACGGATCACGATCTCTTCGGGATGAAGGTCGCACACGCCTCCTGGGCTCATGACAGCTTCGGCGGCATCGTGGTGCCGACGCTTCGACGTATTCAGGCATTGCGGCCGGACGGAACCGTGGTCGCCAGGCCCGTGCTCATGGACGTCGAGATCTTCGACGCCGTCTTCGAATGATTGCAACGCGAGCGAGCCTGACCGGCCTCTCCGCTCTCAACGTCTAACGATACATAACGAGCCAACAGACTGCCTTGGGTGCAGATTGCGTTCGCGAGCATCGAACGACCTGCTCGAACGAGACCCGCGCGACGCATCTCCACTGGAATGGAAGCGTCGATGCAGCGAACCCACTCAAGGAGGAAGTCATGAAGGTACTGATGGTTCTTACGTCCCACGATCAGCTCGGCGACACCGGACGCAAGACGGGCTTCTGGCTCGAAGAGCTCGCAGCCCCCTATTATATCTTCAGGGATGCCGGCGCGGAGATCACGCTGGTCTCGCCCAAGGGCGGCCGTCCGCCGCTCGATCCCAAGAGCAACGAACCCGAATTCCGCACCGACCTGACGTTGCGTTTCGAGAAGGACACGGCTGCGGAGGCGCAGCTTGACAAGACCCTTCGCCTCGACAGCGTCAGGCAGGAGGACTTCGACACGCTGTTCTATCCCGGCGGCCATGGCCCAATGTGGGATCTCGCCGAAGATCCGGACTCGATCAAGCTCATCGAGTCTTTCTTTGCCGCCGGCAAGCATGTCGGGATCGTCTGTCATTCCCCGGCGGCGCTGCGCCACGTCAAGTCGCCGGACGGCAAACCGCTGGTGCAGGGCAAGGAGGTTACCGGCTTCACCAACGGCGAAGAGGACGCGGTCGGCCTCACCAAGGTGGTGCCGTTCCTGGTCGAGGACGAGATGCTGCGCCTTGGCGCCACCTTCTCGAAGAAGGCCAACTGGACGCCCCACGTCGTCAGCGACGGCCTGCTGATCACGGGCCAGAACCCGCACTCCTCAGGTCCCGCCGCGCAGGCCCTGCTGGCTGCCGTCAAGGGCAAGCCGATGGCGAAGGCTTCGTAGATCCTCCACGCCTCGGGAGGCGCCTGCGATGGCACCTCCCGGCACCGCCATCGTGAGCGAACGATTGGCACTTTCAACGAATTCGCACGCTACGTACCGGAGCGATGACATGAGTATTCCAGCCGCACTTGCCCTCTCGGCCGCAATGGCCTGCGCCACCGTACACGCGTCGGCACAAGACTTGCGATCGAGCCGGCGTTCGATCAGCTATCACACCGTCGAAGTCCGGGGCCTCGAGATCTTCTACCGCGAGGCCGGCCGCGCCGACGCACCGACCGTGCTGCTGCTGCACGGCTTCCCCTCCTCGTCGCGAATGTGGGAGCCTCTGCTGCCGCTGCTCGCCGACAAATATCACGTGATCGCGCCGGACTATCCCGGCTTCGGCAACAGCAGCGCGCCGCCGCCGGCCGCTTTCACCTACACGTTCGACAACATCGCCAGCGTGATCGGCGAGTTCACGACGAAGCTCGGTCTCGGAAAATACGTCCTGTTCATGCAGGACTATGGCGGACCTGTCGGCTTCCGCATGGCGCTCGCACATCCCGAGGGCGTCCGCGGCATGATCATCCAGAATGCGGTGTCGCACGAACAGGGCTTGAGCCCGCTCTGGGAAGCGCGTCGCAAATATTGGGCCGACCCGGCCCGCGAGCTCGAAGCGCTCAAGGCCAATTTCACCTCGCTGGAGGCGACACGTCAGCGGCATCTCGGCTCCAGCCCGCATCCCGATCGTTACGACCCTGATCTCTGGAGGGACGAATACGCATTTCTGACGCGTTCGGGACAGGCCGATATCCAGACCACGCTGTTCCTGGATTATCGGACCAACGTCGCCTCCTATCCCAAATGGCAGGACTGGCTGCGCAAGACACGGCCGCCGACACTGGTCGTCTGGGGCAAATACGATCCGTCCTTCACGGTCGCCGGCGCCACCGCGTATCGCGACGACGTGCCGGATGCCGAAATTCACATCCTCGATGCGGGCCACTTCGCGCTCGATGAAGCCGCCGACGAGATCGCTTCGCTCGTCCGGGATTTCCTTGCGCGACTGGACGGACATAAGGGCTGAGCAGGTGATGATCAGGCCGGCTGATCTAGCATCAGCCGTGCTGCCCTGAGATCGGCGGTCTCGAACCCCTCGGAGAACCGGGCATAGGTCTTGGCCAGCTGTTCGAGCGGATCTTGCGCGCCCTGCCGGTCGCGCAGCCGTGCCAGCGACATCTCGGCTCGCAGCCGCCAGGACAATGCACCCTGGCGTTCCGCGAGCGTTGCCGATGCGACTAGACTGGCCTCGGCAGCTTCGAAAGCGCCGCGACGGGCTTCGAGCTCTCCCCGCAGACGGAGCAGCTCCGGCATGTCGAAGGCGCCGCCTTCCTGCTCGAGCCGAGCAATGGTCTCATGCAGGACCTCGTGCGCTTCCGGCAGCCGTCCGAGGGCGACCAGCCCCTGAGCGAGATCCGCGGCGAACGCCGACACATAGAGCTCGTAGCGATCGGCGTGCAGGCGCGGAAGCGCGCTCCGCAACAGGTCGGTGCCGCGTGCCGCCTCGCCGCAGGCGATCATGGTCTGCGCCCGAAAGCCGGCCGCGACCGCTTCGTAAGGCACGAGCCCGTGCATGCTCGCATGCGCTACCAGGCGGGCGGTCATGGTCTCGACGGCAGGCCAGTCGCCAACCCATCCGAACACCGAGGCAGACCAGCACAGCGCGATACAATGCATGACCACGTCGCGCGGCGCTGACGCGCCGACGAGCGGGCGGACGCATTCGAGCGCACGGTCGGGATATCCGCGCAGCCACAACACCCGCGCGAGCGGGATCTGCGGCGTACGCGCATAAGCGAAATGTCCGGGCTCGGCTCCGCGGAGAGCGGCGTCGTCGCGCAAGCCCTCGTCGAGATGGGCTTGCGCCTCGGCCTGGTCCCCGGCGAGATGATAGGACACGCCGAGAAGCGCCTTGCTGCCGGCAATCCCTGCGCTGTCGCCGATCAGCCGGGCAATGCGCTCGGCCTGTAGCGCAGTCGGCACCAGATGCCGGTAGCCGCCGGTCCGGCGGTAGAACATATTGAGCCGCGAGAGCAGCCGGAATGTGTTGGCATGGTCGCCCAGCGCTTCCGCAATCTCCAGCCCGCGCCTGAGCGCCGCTTCGGCCTGCGCGCTGTTGCGCTCGGTGAACATGAAGGCGTGACCGAGTGTCGACTGGAGCTCGAGCTCCCACCTTCCGCCCCGGCTGGCGCCGTCCAGACCTGCGAGGACGCGATCCGACCAGATGCGCGCCTCGTTCAGCAGATTGAGCTCGACGAACAGCCTTGCGCAGCTTCCGGCCAGCGGCACGCGCAAATCGGCGCCGTCATCATTGGCGTAGCTCCATTCCAGCGCTGCGCGCGCATCGGCGAGCAAACCCGCCCGCTCCTGCGCGCGCGGCGCCTCGCCGCTGCCGCCGGGCTCGCTCATGCCGGCCTCGAGCGTGCGTTGGACGAACAGGGCATGACGTCGCGCGATCGCATCCGCCTGGCCGCCATCGGCCAGCTTCTGCATGGCGTAGGCACGCGTCACATCGAGCAGGCGATAGCGCCGCGATGCGCCGTCCGGCTGCGAGGACACCAGCGACTTGGCCACGAGCTGCTCCAGCGCGTGCACGACGATATCCTCCGGCATCCCTTCCTCGGCCGCCACCGCTGTCACGCCCTTCAACGTGAAGTAGCCCGCGAAGACGGCGAGCCGCTGAAACACGATGCGCTCGCTCTCGCCGATCAGACCGAAGCTCCAGTCCAGCGTGGCGCCGAGCGTCTGCTGCCGCAGGGGCGCCGTCCTCCGCCCGCGCCATTCGAGCTGCGGGTGGCTGTCGAGCAAAGCCGCCATCTCGCGCAGTCCGTAAAGACCGACGCGCGCGGCAGCAAGCTCGATGGCGAGCGCGATGCCGTCGAGTTTGCCGCAGATCTGGACCAGGACTTCCGCATCCTCGTCCGTGATGTCGTCGCGATGGCCCGCCGCGACGGCGCGATCCACAAACAGACGCGCGGCGGGATAACCCAGCACGTCGCCGACGCTGAGGCGGGCGTCCTGCGGCGGGCCGGCCAGCGGCACCAGATCGAAGATCCGCTCGCCTTCCACCAGCAGCGACTCGCGGCTGGTCGCGAGGATGACGACGCCAGGCGCCTCACGGAAGATGTCTTCCGCAAGACGGGCGACCTCGTCGATGACGTGCTCGCAGCTGTCGAGCACCAGAAGCAGCCGCCGCCCGCGCAGGAAGTCGAGGATGCTGCCCGAGGGATCGGCGTGATGCACGACGAGGCCTAGCGCGGCGGCAACCGTGCTCGACACCAGGGCGGCGTCCTTCAGTGGCCCGAATTCGATGAAATGGACGTTGCCGTCGAATGTGTCGCACATCTCATGCGCAATGGCGGTCGCGATGGTGGTCTTGCCGATGCCGCCCGGCCCGCGCAGCGTGACGAAGCGATCGCGGAGCAAGCGCGGCACCAACTCGGCCACAACGTCGTCCCGCCCGACCATCCGGTCCAGACGGTGCGGCAGGGTCGGCGGCGGCGCGGCCTTTTCGGGCGCCCGCGCCAGGGGCGCAGACGCCTCGACGCGCTCGCCACGCCGCACGGGCGCGACAAAGCAATAGCCCCGGCCCGGTATGGTGGTGATGTAGTGGATACCGTCCTTGCCATCGCCGAGCACCTTGCGCAGCTCCGCGACATTGACCCGCAGGCTGATCTCCTCGACCGAGAGTCCGGCCCACGCGTAGCTGAGAATCTCGTTCTTCGGCACCACCTCGCCGGCACGGCTGACGAGCAGACGCAAGATATCCATCGCGCGGCTGCCGAGCTTGACCGGCACGTCGTCCTTCTTCAGCAACCGCGAGCGCAGCGAAAAGGGGCCGAACGTGACCGTGTCGAGATCAGGGATCGTTCCGGGGTCGCCGCTGCGGGCGCCATATCCTGCCGAGAGCTCGGTCACATCTTGCTCAACTTGACGAATGCTTCATCAAAACGCGAAGCGAATATACAAGGCCCCGATGCGAGGTCCAGTGAAGGCACCGCGCGGATCTCACACTGGCTTCCATCGCCGCGCGAGGGCCGTGCTCTTCTCAGTCCGCGCAAATATCTGACAAATTAGCTACAATCAAAGCCTGCGGCGGGCTGTCGCATGGGTGCATGCCCACAAAATCTAACAGATCCTAATCACCACTAACGGGCGTCCTGGCCAACTCGCGCCTATCCTCCGAGCATGGAAAGCAATGGGTTTGCGCGTCTGCCTATCGTTGCAGACAGCGGCAAAGCCAGGAGAGGACGAACGATGTCGAGCAACTTGCACGCGGCGCATGCCTGGATGGATTTTTCGGCCGGCGCGCGGGATCACGAGACTCTTCGCACCAGACAGGTCATCTTCCGGGAGAGCCAATGGCGCCAGATCGATCGCATCCCGGAGGGCGCGATCGAGGACATCACGATCTCGCGATGGGAGGACTCGCGGAGCAGCTCGTCGCACGTAACGACGACGCCGGACGATCGCTATTTCATCGGTATCGCCCTGAAGACCACACGCGCGAAGCTGACACGGGACCGCCAGGTCATTTTCGAGGGCACCATGCCGGCGGGCACGCTGTATGTCACCGCACCGTCGAAATCTCTCGGCGTGCAATTTCAGTCGCCGTGTGCCTTCCTGCACGTCCACATCTCCTCGGACCAGCTTCCGGCACACCTGGTTGCGACTGACGGACTGAATGACCTCGTGCTGTTGCGCGACCCGCTCGCAGCCGAGCTTGCCAAGGCGCTGATCGAGCATGGTGATGCCACGGACCAGCATTTCGCGCGCTGCATCGGCCAGACCCTGGCGATGCATCTCACCCGGATGGAGTTGCCGCGCGCCAGGGTCAATGCCCTGCCGAAATGGCGGCTGCGGCGCGTCGAGCAATATGTCGCCGAGCATTTCCACCGCTGCATCAGCCTGTCCGAGCTCGCCAATGTCGCCGGACTGTCCAGGATGCACTTTGCCGCACAATTCCGCGCCGCGACCGGCTACCGCCCCCGCGAATATCTGCTCCATCACCGGACCGAGCATGCGAAGACGCTGCTCGCAACCACCGAACGTCCTTTGGCGGAGATCGCACTGGCCGTGGGCTTCAGCACGCAGGCGCATTTTTCGACCGTCTTCAAGCGCATCAGCGGCAAGTCTCCGGCACGCTGGCGCCTCGCCAGCAAGGGTGAACAACTCACCGTCGAAGCACCTGCGCGGCGTCGTCCTCTTGCCGATCGCGATTGGATCGCCAGCGCAGCCGCGTAAGCACGGCAACAGCGTGCCCCCTCGTGTCCCGGACAAGCTGCAACGCATGAGCGTTGCAGCGCAGAGCCGGGATCCAGATGGCAACATGGCACAGCGCGGATGGATGGGCCCCGGCTCAGCAGCGCACCGTCAAAGGGACGCTGCGCTGCGTCCGGGGCACGATGATCCACTACACGGGATCGAATGCACGGATCGGCGGCAGATTGCCGGTGAACTTCTCCACCTCGACCGCCGTCAGCTGACCGGTGCAGCCCTGCGCCAGGGATGAGGTGCCGACGTCGCGGGTGAGCACGTTCGGATTGCCGTGAACGCAGAGCGGCGCCTCGTCTTCGGGGTCCATCGGATCGTACCAGGCACCGGTCGGAAGCTGCACCACGCCGGGCGCGATGCCGTCGGTGACGTGGACCGCGGCAAGGCAGGCGCCGCGCTCGTTGAACAGGCGGATGATGTCGCCATCCCCGATGCCGCGCGCGTCCGCATCAACCGGGTTCATCCGTGCGACCTCGCGGCCGCGATGTTTCGAACTGAGCGAATGTCCGCCGAAATCGAGCTGGCTGTGCAGGCGCGTCACCGGCTGGTTGGCGACGAGGAAACACGGCGCGCCCGGCTTGGGCATGTCGGTCTTCTCGAGCCAGACCGGATGTCCCGGACAATCCGCATCGCCGTGGTCCGCGATCTTCTGCGAAAAGATCTCGATGCGGCCGCTCGGCGTCGGCAGGGCATGATTGACCGGGTCTTCGCGAAAACGGCGCAGCCGGCCGCCGTCATCGGGCTGCTGCGGCACGACCAGGCTGCCGCGCGCCCAGAATTCGTCGAAGGTTGGGGCTTCCAGGCCGCGCTTGGCGAGCGAGGCGCGGGTCGGCGCGTAAAGATATTCCAGCCATTGCCGCGACGAGCGTCCCTCGGTGAAGGGTTCGCGCGCACCAAGGCGCTCGGCGAGATCGGCGAAGATGTCGTAGTCGTCGCGCGCAAGGCCAAACGGCTCGGCGACCTTGTGCATGGCGACCATCAGGGGATCGTTGGTGGAATAGCCGATGTCCTCGCGTTCGAGCGTCATCGTCGCTGGCAGCACGATGTCGGCATGGCGGGCCGTGGCGGTCCAGGCGAGCTCGTGGACGACGAACGTATCGAGTTGCGCAAAAGCCTTGCGCAGGCGGTTGATGTCCTGATGATGGTGGAAAGGATTGCCGCCGGCCCAATAGACCAGGCGGATGTCCGGATAGGTCCGCGTCTCGCCATTGTAGCGATAGGTGGTGCCGGGATTGAGCAGCATGTCGGCGATGCGCGCCACCGGAATGAAATCGGCAACGCCGTTGCGGCCCTGTCCCAGCGTCGGCCCCGGCACGTCGTTGACACGGCGGCCGTAATAGCCGATCGCACCCAGCGAATAGGCGTAGCCGCCGCCGGGAAGCCCGATCTGGCCGAGGGCTGCCGCCAGCACCATGCCCATCCACACCGGCTGCTCGCCATGCTCGGCGCGCTGCAGCGAATGCGAGACGGTGATCAGCGCGCGCTTGCCGGCGAGCCGGCGCGCCAGCTTCCGGATCGTGTCGGCGTTGATGCCTGAGATCGCGGCGGCCCATTCGGCGTGCTTGGCTTGCCCATCGCTCTCGCCGGTGAGATAGCGCAGGAAGACCGGCCAGCCCTCGGTGTAGCGATCGAGAAAGGCCTGATCGTGCAGGCCTTCGCTGACCAGTGTGTGCACGAGGCCGAGCATCAGCGCGGTGTCGGTGCCGGGCAGGCAGCTCATCCATTCCGCGCCAGCTTCCACCGGCAGATCGTCGCGCAGCGGACTGACCAGGACGAATTCGCAGCCGCGCCGGCGCGCCGCGGCCATGGCGCCACGCTCGACATGCTTGCTGATCGAGCCGCCGGCCACCATGGAGTTCTTCAATGCCATGCCGCCGAATGCGAGCACGATGTCCGTGTCACCGGCGATCTGCTCCCAGGTGACGTTGCGCTTGGTGATGTCCTCATAGCCCGCCAAAATCTGCGGCAGCAGCACCGAGGACGCGCCCGACGAGTAAGTGTTCACCGAGCGGACATAGCCGCCCATCGCGATGTTGAGGAAGCGATGCACCTGGCTCTGGGCGTGATGGAAGCGGCCCGCGCTCGACCAGCCATAGGAGCCGCCGAACACGGCGGCGGGGCCGCGCGTGTCGCGGATGCGGCAGAGCTCGTCGCCGAGCAAATCGAGGGCTTTCTCCCAGCTGACGGAGACGAACTCGTCGCGGCCGCGGCGATTGTCGGGGCCCGGCCCGCGCTTGAGCCAGCCGCGGCGGATCGCCGGCTGAGCGATGCGCGCCTGGTGGCGAAGCGCACCGGGAAAATTGTCGATGATGCCGTTCGGATCGGGATCGCCCGCATAGGCCCTGACCTCAAGGCCAGCCGCGCCCTGACGCGCGGAAAACACGCCCCAATGCGAGGTGTGCGGCTTGAAGCCATCCGACAGGTCCAGACCGGGGTCGGGGAAGCCAATCGTATCGTCCATCGTCTGATCCTTGTTCCGGCGGCGCGGGCAATCAGGCGGTAATATACCGATCCGCTCCGGACGTCGTCGAGATCAGCGTTGATGGAAACGCTTACCTGCCCCGCGCAAACCAGCCTCAGGGCCGCTGAACAGGCCCGAGCGCGATAGCAAGAACTCCCTGCATCACCCGCGTGCGCAGCAATCGACCAGCAGCTGCCAGATCCGCTGCGCCTCCTCGCGCTCGCGGGTCTCCGGCACCTTCTCCGCGCTTGACCGATCAAACTCGGCGATCGGTTCACGAGGCTCGATCCACTGCTCCGAGATTGGGTCGTACCATTTTCCGATGTTCATCTCAGTCAAGGCGATCGACTCACAGATTTGCTCAACGATTGAGCGATGCGCCTGCCGCGGCCTCATTCGAGCCTTCGGCGACGCGCCACACATTACCAATCATGAGCTCGTGCGATCGTTCCGTTTTGCCGCATCACCCCGGCCGGGCCGGATGAAGCGTGCGCGGATGCCGCTCGTGCAGCAACCGCGCGAGCTCCTCGCGCTCGGCTTCGCGTCCCTTCATGGCGGTCTCGAACAGCGCCTCCTGGATGTCGCGAGGCATGTCGCCCCATACATCCATCGCCGCGCGTCCGAGCAGGCCCGCGAGATGATCAACTCCATCGCTCATTCGGCTCTCCTGGTCTGCACACCGGAATGGAACAGCTGCGGGCATCCAGCGTTCCACTGCCATCATTGTGAAAAGGAGGCGTCTTTTATGGGATTCTTCATCAAGGACATCAAATCGATGGAAGACCTGCTGCTGCACGGGCTGCAGGACATCTATTACGCGGAGCAGCAGATCCTGAAGGCGCTGCCCAAGATGATCGACAAGGCGACCAACAGGGACCTCGCTGCCGGACTGAAAGCGCATCTGGACGAGACCAACAAGCAGGTCGAACGGCTCGACAAAGTGTTCGCGAAGCTCGGCAAGGAGCCCGGCGGCACGCAGTGTCCGGCCATCGACGGCCTGATCGAGGAAGCCGACGCGACCGCAGGTGAAATCGAGGACAAGGCCGTGCTCGATGCCGCGATCGTCGCCAACGCGCAGGCTGTGGAGCACTACGAGATGTGCCGCTACGGCACGCTGATCGCCTGGGCGGAAGAGCTCGGCCACGACGACATCGTGCGCTTTCTCACCACCAATTTGAACGAAGAGAAGGCGGCCAACACCAAGCTGAACACGGTGGCGCTTCGCAAGGGCGTCAACGCCAAGGCGTCCCACGCCGCCTGATCGAGATCTGCCATTGCGACGTGGCGGCCCGACTTTCCGGTGCCGCCACGGTGCTCGTCAGATGAACGGCTTGCCGCCGGTGACGGCCAACGTCGCCCCCGACGTGTAGCTCGAGAGCGGATCGGCCAGCATGACATAGGCGGTTGCGAGCTCCGCTGGCTGGCCGGCACGCTGCATCGGGACTTGCTTGCCGAAGTTCTTGACCCTGTCCTCCGACATCGTCGACGGAATCAGCGGCGTCCAGATCGGACCCGGAGCAACGGCGTTGACCCGAATGCCCTTCTCGGCCAGCATCTGGGCAAGCCCGCCGGTAAAGTTCTGGATGGCGCCCTTGGTTGTGGCATACGCCAGCAAAGTTGGGTTCGGCATGTCCGAGTTCACTGACGCCGTGTTGATGATTGCAGCGCCCGGCCGCATGTGAGGCACGGCGGCCTTGGTGAGATAGAACATGGCGTGGATGTTGGTCTCGAACGTGCGCTGCCACTCTTCGTCGCTGATGTCTCCGATCTCCCTGAACGTGGCCTGGTGGGCCGCATTGTTGACGAGGATATCGATGCCGCCGAGCTCCTCGACGGTGCGACGCACGATGGATCGGCAGTGCTCGGGATTGCGGATGTCGCCGGGAATCAGGATCGCCTTCCGTCCCGCCCGCTCGACCAGCGCCTTGACCTCGGCCGCATCCTCGTCCTCGTTCAAATAGGAGATGACGATGTCCGCGCCCTCACGGGCATAGGCGATCGCGACCGCGCGACCGATGCCGCTGTCGCCTCCGGTGATGAGCGCCTTCTTTCCGGCCAGCCGTCCCGAGCCTCTGTAACTCTCCTCGCCATGATCGGGGCGTGGTTTCATCGCACGCGTCGAGCCGGGCATCGGTTGCTGCTGCGGAGGATAAGGTGGCTTCGGATAGTCGGTCATGAGGCGGCTCCAGCAATCTGCTCGGCTAACGGAGCCCCGCCGGAAGCGTTCCTGTGACCCGCGCTGCTGCACCGCGGAACCATTTGCGCCGCAGCATCCGAAAATGAGACTGCCCGTCAAACCGGACAAGGCGCTCTCGCATGCACCGCATCCGACTTCGGCTAGCTTCTCTTTCAAAGCCGCGGGCCTTCGGGAGCCAGCCTCCGAGAGTCAAGCGGCGCCGCGCCGGTTCGGTGCGGCCATAATCGACGACACAGGGAGGAGCACAATGTCGAAATGCAGTGTGGGACTGCTCGCGCTGAGCAGCCTGTTTCTTTCAGGCGCAGCGATCGCCCAGGAAAAGATCAAGGTCGGCGTGACCGCGACCCTCGAAGGCACCTACACGGTGCTCGGCGAGGACGGCATGCGCGGCCATCAGACCGCGCTCAACGTGCTGGGCAAGAAGATCGGCGACAAGGAGCTCGAATTCATCGTCGCCTCGACCGACGCGACACCGGACTCCGCGGTGCGCGCCGTGCGCAAGCTGATCGAGCAGGACAAGGTGCAGATCCTGCTGTCGCCGCTTTCCGGCGACGAGGGCATCGCGGTGAAGAATTTTGCGAAAACCCATCCCGAGCTGACCTTCATCAATGCGGCCTCGGGCGCGCAGGAAACGACTTACGTCGATCCGGCCCCGAACTTCTTCCGCTACAACATGGACGGCGCGCAGTGGCAGGTGGGCCTCGGCAAATACGCCTATGACGAAAAGAAGTATCGCAAGATCGCAACCGTCGGCGAGGACTACTCGTTCATCTACACCCAGGTATTCGGCCTCGTGCTCGAATTCTGCGGCGCCGGCGGACAGGTCACCAACCGGCAATGGGTGCCGCTTGGCACCAAGGATTTCGCCTCGGTCATCGCCGCGCTGCCTGATGATGTCGATGCGATTTATCTCGGCCTCGGCGGTGCCGATGCCGTCAACTTCCTCAACCAATATCAGCAGGCCGGCGGCAAGGCGCATCTGATGGGCGGTTCCATCATGATCGACCAGACCATCCTGTCGTCCAAGGGCAACGCCAAGAATGCCCTGATCGGCACCATCGCGGCGAGCGGCCAGGCCGACACCTGGGAGGACCCGGGCTGGCAGAAATTCGTGAAGGCCTATCAGGACGCCTTCCCGCCCAACAAGCGGTTCCCGAGCCCCTCGCTGCTGGCTACCAATTACTATGACTCGACCATGGCCCTGATCCTCGCGCTGCGCGAGGTCAACGGCGACCTCAGCGACAATCAGTCGAAATTCAAGGCTGCATTGGCGAAGATCGAGATCGATGCGCCGAACGGCAAGATCAAACTTGACTCCAACCGCCAGGCCATCGGCACCAACTTCGTCACCGAAGTCGTCGACGACGGCAAGGGCGCCCTGTTCAGCAAGGTCGTGAAGGTGATCCCCAATGTGAACCAGACGCTTGGCTATGATCCGGCCGTATTCTCCAAGATCGGACTGCCAAGCCGCACCGTGCCGGAATGTAAGAAATACTGACGCATCACGGCTGGAGGCGCGCAACTGGGGAGCGACTTGCTGACGCGGTCGCTCTCCGCTCTTGCAATCTTGGCGGCGTTGTTGAACGCTGCGTGAAAAGACAAGAACATTCGGGAGGGGAAGGCATGAGCCGTGCGCTCGCCGTCTTCCATGGCCGGTTCGGTCGGGCGACGGTTTATCAGTTGAACCGCCCTTTCAATATCCACGCCCATCGTGAAGGTCATCTGATCTTCCATGTCGGCGGCATGCCCGCATGCATCGACGTGTCCGACGGACACTACGATCTCACCGAGACGTCCGTCGTCGCGGTCAATCCCTGGGAGCCGCACAATTTCCTGCCCGCTGACCTCGACGGCGGCGCGATCTTCTTCGTGCTCTACGTCAATGCTGAATGGTTTGCACCCGATGCATCCGGCACTCACCGCCTACGTTTCGGCCGCACCCAGTTCAAGCGCACGCCGGCCCTCGACAAGCACATCAGGCGGACCGCCGCGCTCGTGTGCGGCGCACCATCGCTCTCCAGTCTGGATTCCGAGCTGCGGAGGCTGATCGACATCTGTTACGACGAAAGCTGGCAGCAGGCCGAGATCGCGCGCGATCCGCGCGCAAACGGCTCCGTCACCGATTTTCGCGTGCGCAAATGCATCAAGATGATGTCGGAAAGCCCTGGTGCCGAGATCGAGCTCGATACGATCGCGCGGGAATCCGGCCTGTCGCGGCCACATTTCTACCGACTGTTCCGCACCCAGACCGGCGTCACGCCGAATCTCTATCTCAACACGTTGATCATGGAACAGGCGCTCGATGCGCTGGTGGCCAGCGAGACGCCGATCGCGGATATCGGCTTCGATCTCGGCTTCTCCTCGCAGAGCGGTTTCACCCGCTTCTTCGCCGCCAATGTCGGGATGGCCCCGACCGATTATCGCCGCGCGGCCAAGATTTTGCGCGCCTAGTCTCCGCGCGAAAAGATACTCACGATCAAACGTTCCCCTCCGAGCCTGGCTAGGATGTCGGCAACGCGATCCCGAAAGAGGATCGCGACCGACGGGAGCGCACGTCCATGGCGAGGCCAGCAGCCGGCATCGGCTTGCATGCCCCCTCGCCCCGCAAGCGGGGCGAGGTGAAGCCATGAGCCGCTTTGTCGAACGCCATCCGGCCTGGGCACTGATCGTGATCATTGCCATTGCTGTCGCGCTCTGGCTGATTTTCGCGGTCTGGCCGCCGGGCCTCGAAGAGGCCGTCGGCCGCAAGCGCGTCTTCCTCAATGCCGTCTTCAACGGCATCACGCTCGGAGGGCTGTACTTCCTCGTCGCCAGCGGCTTCACGCTGATCTTCGGGTTGATGCGCAACGTCAACCTCGCGCACGGCTCGCTCTATCTGTTCGGCGGCTATGTCGGCTACGCCATCAGCACGGCGACCGGCTCCTGGGTGCTCAGCTTCATCGTCGCCTTCATCCTCACTGCCCTCGTCGGCGTCCTGCTCCAGGTGATCGTATTCCGCCGGATGGAGGGACAGGATCTCAGGCAGACCATGGTGACGATCGGGCTTTCGATCGTGTTCGCCGATCTCATGCTGTGGGCCTGCGGCGGCGATTTCTACCAGGTCCAGACGCCGAACTGGCTGATCGGCCCCGTGGAGCTGCCGCTGATCACGGCGATCAAGTCGTCGGGCGAGCCGGTCTATCTCCGATATCCCATGGTGCGGCTGGTGATCTTCGCCGCGTCCGTGATCATCGGCGTTGCGATGTGGCTCGCGCTCAATCGCACCCGCATCGGCATGATCATCCGCGCCGGCGTCGACGACCGCGATATCCTCGCCGCGACGGGCGTGCGGATCCAGCTCGTCTTCGTCCTGGTGTTCGCATTCGGCGCAGGGCTAGCGGGCATCGCCGGCGTCGTCGGCGGCACCTTCCAATCGTTGTCGCCCGGCGAGGACATTCGCTTCCTGCTCGCCTCCCTCGTTGTCGTGATCGTGGGCGGCATGGGCTCGATCCCCGGCGCCGCGCTCGGCGCGCTGATCATCGGCCTCGCCGAGCAGCTCGGCTCGGTCTACATCCCGACCTATGCCATTGTCGTGACCTTCCTGATCATGGTGCTGGTGCTGGCGATCCGGCCGCAAGGCCTGTTGGCGAGGCGCTGACATGTCGCTCGCCCACGACGCCCGCGTTACCGCATCTCCCGCCACGATGGCGCAGCGCGCGGCACGGACATGGCCGGAGATCAACAATCCCGCGGCCTGGGTCGTCGCCGTCATTCTCGTCATCATGCCGCTGATCGCGAGCGGCTTCTTCCTGATCGAGATCTTCGCCTCCACCTTGATTCTCGGCACCATGGCGCTGAGCCTGATGTTCCTCGCCGGCTATGGCGGCATGGTCAGCCTGATGCAGCTCACCATCGCGGGCTTCTCGGCCTACATGGTCGCCGTGTTCGGCATCAGCGGCAACGCCAATATCAGCCTGGGCTGGCCGTGGTGGCTCGCGGTGCCCATGGCGCTGGCGCTGGCGACCGCGTTCGGCACGCTCGGCGGCGCACTCGCGGTGCGCACCGAAGGCATCTACACCATCATGATCACGCTCGCGATTGGCGCGGCCTTCTATTATTTCACCAACCAGAACTGGGCGATCTTCAACGGCCATACCGGCATCAATACCGTGGCCACGCCGCGCTTCTGGGGCGTGAACTGGCGCGCCGACATTCCCTTTTACTACATCGTGCTCGCGGTCGCCGCGCTCTGCTACTTCGCCGTCCAATATCTTTCGCGCGCGCCGTTCGGCCTCGCCCTTCAGGGTGTACGCGACAATCCGCGCCGCATGGCGGCGCTGGGCTTCAACGTCAATGCGCACCGCATCGCCGCCTATGCCTTTGCCTCCTTCGTAGCCGCGCTGGCCGGCGTGCTCCAGGTCTGGAACTATCGCCAGATTTCACCGGGCTCGGTCAGCGTCGGGGCCTGCATCGACGTGCTGATCATCGCCGTCGTCGGCGGCATCACGCGGCCGATCGGGCCCTTCATCGGCGCGCTGATCTTCGTGCTGCTGCGCACCTTTGCGCTCGACTTCCTGGTCAGGCTCGGCCTCGACGGCAACCGCTTCCGCCTGCTGATCGGGCTCGGCTTCCTCGCCATCGTGTTCTGGTCCTCGGACGGCGTCATCGGCCTGTGGCAGCGCTGGCGTCAGAGCCAGAAGCGCGACGCCAACCGATCCGGCGGAGGGCACCGTCATGGATAGCGTCGCCCAACGTCTCTCCGTTGTCGGCGCGGGCGCTGCGCTTGAGCTCCGCGGCGTGACACGCTTGTTCGGTGCACTCGCGGCGCTGACCGATATCACCATGACCGTGCGCCCGGGCGAACGCCGCGCCGTGCTCGGCTCCAACGGCGCCGGCAAGACCACATTGTTCAACTGCATCACCGGAGACTTCGCGCCCTCCTCCGGCACCATCCGCTTCTTCGGCGAGGACGTCACGCACTTCCCGCCCTACGAACGCATCCGCCGCGGGCTGCGCCGGACCTACCAGATCTCGGCGCTGTTCCCCGGCCTCACCGTGCAGGATAACGTCTATCTCGCCTGCCGCGGCGTCTCGCGCGGGCGCTTCTCGTTCCTGCGTCCGGGACAGAACGATGCCTTGATGCATGCGGCGGACAATCTGGTCCAGGCCGTGCATCTTTCTGCCGTGAAGGACCAGCGCGTGGCCGAGCTCGCGCACGGCCAACAGCGTCAGCTCGAGATCGCCCTCGCGCTCGCCGGCGCCCCGCGCTTCGTGCTGTTCGACGAGCCGGCCGCGGGTCTGTCACCGACCGAACGGGCCGAACTGATCGAGATCCTGACTTCCCTGCCGGCGCATATCGGCTACATCATCATCGAGCACGACATGGACGTGGCGCTGCGCGTCGTCGAGAGCGTCACGATGATGCACAACGGCCGCATCTTCAAGGAGGGCCTGCCGGAGGAGATCCAGTCCGACCCCGAGGTGCAGGAGCTTTATCTCGGAGGCGGCCATGAATGAGGTCCGCCGCTCTGCCGCCGCACTCGAGGTCCGCGGGCTCGACGTCTACTACGGTCACTCGCACGCCCTGCAAGGCGTCGACCTCACGCTGGAGAGCGGCGTGTTCTCCGTCGTCGGCCGCAACGGCATGGGCAAGACCACGCTGTGCAAGGCGATCATGGGGCTGGTCGGCGTGAGCGGCGGCTCGATCCGCGTTCGTGGCGAGGACGTCACGCGGCGGCCATCGGCCCAGATCGCCCGGCTCGGTGTCGGCTATGTGCCGCAGGGCCGCCGTCTCTGGCGCTCGCTCAGTGTCGATGAGCATCTGCGGCTGGCCGGCGGGATGCGCTCGGGCGCATGGACCGTCGAGCGCATCTACGACACCTTCCCCCGCCTCGCCGAGCGCAGGGATCACGGCGGCGGCCAGCTCTCCGGCGGCGAGCAGCAGATGCTGGCGATCTCGCGCGCGCTGCTCACCAATCCGCAACTCTTGATCATGGACGAGCCGACCGAGGGCCTTGCGCCCGTCATCGTGGCGCAGGTCGAGGAGATGCTGCTGCGGCTGGGCGAGGACGGCGACATGTCCGTGCTCGTGATCGAGCAGAACATCGGTGTCGCCACCGCGATCTCGCGCAATGTCGCGATCATGGTCAACGGCCGCATCAATCGCATCATCGATTCCGCGCGGCTCGCCGCCGACCGCGAACTCCAGCAGCGCCTGCTCGGCGTCGGGCTTCACGCCGAGCTCGAGCCCGATATCGAGACCCCCGCATCCGGCCCCGAGGCAAAACCGGCGCCGGCGCCACGGCACGACGGGCCGATCCGCATCTACATCTCCAACCCCTCGCTTCCGACGCGATGGTCGCAACCGGTGCCTATCGCCCGCATCGAGGCCGCTGCGCGCACGCTCTCGACGCAAATCGCGCGGCTCGACGAGACGGCGCGGCGCAAGCGCGAGCCGATGGCGGCGCAGACCGCCGGCCCGCCGGTCGTGCTGGTCGTCGGCACGCTCGACACCAAGGGCCTCGAGGTGCGCTTCATCCGCGACATCATCGCCGAAAGCGGCCTGCGCACCCGGCTGGTCGACGTCTCGACCAGTGGCAAACATTCGTCCTGCGACGTCTCCGCGCAAGAGATCGCCCTGAACCACGGCCGCGGCGGCTCCGCCGTGTTCGGCCCGGACCGCGGCGCTGCCGTGACGGCGATGGCGGATGCGTTTGCCAATTGGCTGCGGCGCCAGGGCAATGTCGCCGGCGTGATCTCGGCCGGCGGCTCCGGCGCGGCGTCGCTGGTTGCCCCGGGCATGCGCGCGCTTCCCGTCGGCGTGCCCAAGCTGATCATCTCCTCCATCGCGTCGGGCGACGTAGGACCTTATGTCGGCCCTGCCGACATCACCATGATGTACTCCGTCACCGACGTGCAGGGGCTGAACTCGATCTCGCGCGCAGTGCTGGCTAACGGCGCCAATGCGCTCGCCGGCATGGTCAAGGCGCGGCTCGATGCGCGGGCCGCGACGGCTCGCGAGGCCGGCGGCCTGCCTTCGGTCGGCATCACCATGTTTGGCGTGACGACGCCGGCGGTGCAGAAGATCGCCGCCGATTTACGCGGCGATTTCGAATGCCTGGTCTTCCATGCCACCGGCGTCGGCGGCCGCTCCATGGAGAAACTCGTCGAGTCCGGCCAGCTCGCCGGCGTCATCGACCTCACCACGACAGAGGTCTGCGATCTCCTCATGGGCGGCGTGTTTCCGGCGACGGAAGACCGCTTTGGCGCGATCATCCGCAGCCGCGTCCCCTATGTCGGCTCGGTCGGCGCGCTCGACATGGTCAATTTCGGCGCGCCCGACACCATTCCCGAGCGCTACCGCGGCCGCAAGTTCCACGTCCACAATCCGCAGGTGACGCTGATGCGGACGACCGTGGAAGAGAACGAGCGGATGGGCCGCTGGATCGGCGAGCGGCTCAACCAGATGGATGGCCCGGTTCGCTTCTTGCTGCCTGAGGCCGGCGTCTCCGCACTCGATGCGCGGGGGCAACCGTTCTGGGATCCGGACGCCGACACCGCGCTGTTCCGGACGCTGGAGCGTACCGTGCGGCAGACCGGCAATCGCCAACTCATCCGCGTCCCCAACAACATCAACGATCCCGACTTTGCCGCCGCCATCGTCAGTGCATTCCGAACCCTGTTCGGCCGCACCGGCGCGCGGCGGAGACTAGCGAGGTGACCGATGGCGAGGTTTGAACGCGCTGCACTTCTGAAGAGGTTTCGCGAGATGGCGAGGCGCGGCGAGCCCATCGTCGGCGGCGGCGCCGGTACTGGACTGTCAGCCAAGTGCGAAGAGGCCGGTGGTGTCGATCTCATCGTCATCTACAATTCCGGCCGTTATCGGATGGCCGGCCGCGGCTCGCTCGCCGGGCTGATGGCTTACGGCGATGCCAATGCCATCGTGCTGGACATGGCGAACGAAGTGTTGCCCGTGGTCACGAGGACGCCGGTGCTTGCGGGCGTCAACGGCACCGATCCGTTCCGCGACATGGACGTCTTCCTCGACCAGCTGAAGGCGCTCGGGTTTGCCGGCGTCCAGAACTTTCCGACCGTCGGCCTGATCGACGGCACCTTCCGCGCCAATCTGGAAGAGACCGGCATGTCCTATGCGCTGGAGATCGACATGATCGCCAAAGCGCACGACAAGGACATGCTGACGACACCCTACGTGTTCAGCGAGAAGGAGGCCGCCGCGATGGCGATCGCCGGCGCCGACATCATCGTCTGCCACATGGGCCTGACGACCGGCGGCTCGATCGGCGCGCAGACGGCACCGAAGCTGAAGGATTGTCCGGCGCAAATCGACACCTGGGCGTCTGCAGCGCTCAGCGTCAATCCTGATATCCTGGTGCTGGCGCATGGCGGCCCGATCGCGGATCCCACTGACGCCGACTTCATCATGAAGAACACCCGCCATTGCCATGGCTTCTACGGCGCATCCTCGATGGAGCGACTGCCCGTGGAGCGGGCGCTGACGGAGCAGGTACGTCAATTCAAGGCGATCGGCGCGCGCTGACGCCTGAAGGGTTCGAGGGAGGGAAAGATGTCGGGGATGCTGGTCGGTGAATTGATCCTCTGGCTGATCGTCGCGATCGTCGTGATCGTGGTCGGTGTCTACATCGTGAACTGGCTCTACCACCGCTCCTCCAAGGAGACCTCGTTCGTCCGGACCGGCTTCCTCGGCGAACGCGTGGTCATCAATGGCGGCGCCTTCGTGCTGCCGTTCATCCACGACTACACGCCTGTCAACATGAACGTGCTGCCGATGGGCATCGTGCGCTCCCGGCAGGATGCCGTGATCACCCGTGACCGCATGCGCGTCGATATCGAAGCCGACTTCTATGTCCGGGTGCAGGCGACGCGGGAAGCGGTATCGATCGCCGCGGCGACGCTCGGCCGCCGCACCTTGGAGCCCGGGCAGCTGCATGCGCTGCTGGCCGGCAAGTTCATTTCCGCAATCCGCTCGGTCGCTTCCGAAATGACCATGGAGGAAATGCACGAGCGACGCGGGGATTATGTCGCGCGCGTCAAGACCGAAGCGGCGGAAGCTCTCGCCCAGAACGGCCTCGAGCTGGAATCGGTCGCGATTACCGATCTCGACCAGACCGACCTGGAGTTCTTCAACCCCTCGAACCGGTTCGATGCCGAAGGCCTGACCCAGCTGATGCAGGACATCGAAGCCAAGCGGAAGCTGCGCAACGACATCGAGCAGGACTCGATGATCAAGATTCGAGCTCGCAATCTGGAAGCAGAGCGGCAGGCGCTCGAGATCGAGCGCGAGAGCGAGACCGCGCGCCTGGAGCAGGAACGCGACATCGAGATGCGCCGCGCGCTTCAGCGCACGGAAGTCGCCCGCGAACGGGCGCTGCGCGAAACTGAGGCCGAACAGGCGCAGATCTCGGCGCGCGAGGCTATCGAGCGCGCCCGCATCGCCAATGACCAGGCGATCGCGGAGGCCCGCATCGCCTCGGAGCGCGAGACCCGCCAGAAGGAGATCGAGCGGACCCGCACCATCGAGGAGAAGGAGCTGCTGGCCCGCGAGGAGATCGAGAAGACAAGGATCGCCAACCAGCGCTCGATCGACACCACGCGCATCGCTTCGGAACGCGAGGTGCGCCAGCGCGAGATCGAGCGGATGCGCACGGTCGAGGAAGCCGAGATTTCCGCCCGCGAAGCCATCGAAAAGGCGCGGATCCAGCAGGACCGCGTCGTCACCGACGCCCGCATCGCCAACGAGGAAGAGACGCGCCGCCGCGAGATCGAGCGTACGCGCGCCGTCGACGAGGCCGAGATCGCCGCGCGCGAGGCCACCGAGAAGGCCCGCATCGCGCAGACGCTGATCGTCAATGTCGAGCGCATCTCCTCGGACGAGCGCACCCGCGCGCTGGAGATCCAGCAGGTCCGCACCATTCAGGAGGCCGAGATCGAGGCGCAGCGCGCGGTCGAAGCCGCCCGCATCGCCCGCGAGCGGACGCTGGCCGCCGAGCGTATCGCCGCCGAGCAGAACACGCGGCAACTCGAGATCGAGCGCAACCAGGCGCTCGACGTCGCCGGCATCGCCGCGCGCGAGACCACAGAGGCCAGCCGCATCGCCCAGGAGGAGCGCGTGCGCTCGCTCGAGATCGCCCGCAACCGCGCCATCGAGGAAGCCGATATCGCCTCGCGCGAGGCGATCGAGGCGGCCCGCATCGCCCAGGAGAAGGCGGTTGCGGCCGAACGCATCCAGGCCGAGCGCGACACCCGCGCGCTCGAAATCGAGCGCACCGGCGTGCTGGAGGCGGCCGAATTGAAGCGGCGCGACGCCATCGAGCGCCAGCGCATCACGGTCGATCTGGCGCTCGAGGCCGAGCGCATCAACTCCTCCAAGAAGCGCGAGGTGCTCAATATCGAGCAGAAGAAGGCGGTCGAGATCGCCGATGAGGACCGCGTCATCGCGCTGTCGACCAAGAAATCCGAGCGGATCGACGCCGACCGCCAGGTCCGGCAGGCCGAGATCGTCGCGCGCAAGGAGGTCGAGACCACCGACGTCTCGCGCGAGCAGGCGCTGGAAGCCGCCCGCATCGAACGGCGCCGTGCGATCGAGCAGCTCGAGGTCGCCCGCGTGCAATCCTTGCAGGAGGCCGAGATCGCCTCCCGCGAGGAGGTCGAGCGTGCGCGCATCTCGTCGGATCGCGGGCTCGACGAAGCCCGGATCGGCCGCGAGCGCGAGCTGCGCAAGCTCGAAGTCAATCGCGAGAAGGAGGTCGAGACGGTCCTGATGGAGAAGGCCATCGCCATCCATCTGAAGTCCCTGGAAGAGTCCGCCGCCAAGGCGTCGGCCGAGGAAGCACGGATGCGCGCGACCGAAGCGACCGAGCGCGTCATCACCGCGCGCGAGAACGAGATCGCCAAGCGGCGCAAGACGGTGGAAATCCTGATCGCCGAGAAACAGGCCGAGGAGACCCGGATCGCCGCGGAGGCCGAGCGCGTGCGCGCGGCTGTCGAGGCCGAGGCACAGCGGATGCTCAACGAGGCGGAGAACGTGCTGACCGATCAGGCGCGCTACTCGCTGTTCCGCAGAAAACTGCTCGACCGGATCGAGGGCATCGTGCGCGAAAGCGTCAAGCCGATGGAGAAGATCGAAGGCATCCGCATCCTCCAGGTCGACGGCCTCAACGGCAACGGGAATAGTGGCAATCGCGGCCGCAGCGCCACAGACGAGGTGATCGACTCCGCCCTGCGCTACCGCGTCCAGGCGCCGCTGATCGACTCGATCCTGGCCGATATCGGCGTCGAGGGTGGCAGCCTCGCCAGAATGCCGGGCCTGATCCGCGAGGCGCGCGACATGCAGGGCATCAAGGAGTCCGCGCGCAAGAGCGGCGGAGGCGGAGGTGGCGGCGACAAGCCGGCCGCCACCCCGCCGGCGGCGGAAGGTGGCGAACCGCCGGCCGAGCGCGGGCCGCGGAAGAAGAGCTGAGGTCGCGTCATGGCCCGCGTCTACGTCTCCACCGTCGTCAATGCCCGCAACGACCGCGTCTGGGCGCGGGTGCGCGATTTCAACGGCCTGCCGAACTGGCATCCGGCCATCGCCGAGAGCCGCATCGAGGGCGGCGAGCCCTCCGACAAGATCGGTTGTGTCAGGGATTTCCGCCTGCGGAACGGCGACCGCATCCGCGAAAAGCTGCTCGGCCTCTCCGACTACGACATGTTCTGCACCTATTCGATCCTGGAATCCCCGATGGGTGTCGAGAACTACGTCGCGACGCTGCGCCTCACCCCCGTCACCGACGGCGACCAGACTTTCATGGAATGGACCGCGGAATTCGACTGCCCGCCGGAGCGCGAGACCGAGCTCGTCAGCAATATCGGCGGCGGCGTGTTCCAGGGCGGGTTCGATGCGCTGAAGCGTGTGTTCGGAGGCTAGCCGTGCCGCATATCGTCAAGAGCACGATCCTGAATGCACCGACCGACGCGGCGTGGGCCGTGCTGCGCGATTTCAACGGGCACGATCGCTGGCATCCGGCGGTTGCGACCTCGTCGATCGAACGCGCGCAGTCCGCCGACAAGATCGGCTGCGTCAGGCGCTTCAAGCTCAACGACGGCTCCGAGCTGCGTGAGCAATTGCTGGCGCTGTCGGACCTCGAACAGTCCTTCAGCTATTGCCTGCTCGATACGCCGGTGCCGATGTTCAACTACGTCGCCCATGTCCGGCTGTTGCCGGTCACCGATGGCGACCGCACCTTCTGGCACTGGGAATCCCGCTTCACCACCAAGCCTGGGGATCACGACCGCATCACGCACATGGTCGCGGAAGACATCTATCAGGCAGGCTTCGAGGCGATCCGCCGGCATCTGAGGGAGGCCGCATAGTCATGGCCGTGACAGTGAAGACGTTTACCAGCGCGAGCGAGGCGGCCGGCGCGCTGTCCTCGGACCGCAGCGCGCGTTATCTCGGCGGCGGCACGCTGGTGATGCGGGCGCTGAACGAGGGGGACGTTTCCATCTCGACGGTCGTGCGCACGCAAGATCAGGCGCTGTCCCGGATCGACGCCTCGGGGCCGCGCATTACGCTCGGCGCCGGCGTTACCTTTGCGCGCGTCCTCGCCGAACGCGACCTCGCCTTCCTGCACGCGCCGGCCCGCTCGATCGGCGGACCTGCCGTGCGCAACATGGGAACCATCGGCGGCAATCTCTTCGCGCAAAATCCCTATGGCGATTTCACCGTGGCGCTGCTGGCGCTTGATGCAACCGTCACTGTGGCCGGCGGCTTCGGCGCGCGCGACGTCCCGATCGAAGAGTTTTTGCAGGGGCGGGAACGGCAGACCGGGACGTTGGTGCTGTCGGTGTCCTGCACCCGGCCCGCGAACAGCGAAGCCTTCCGCTATCGCAAGATCGCCCGCATCAAGCCGAAGGGCGGCTCGGTCATCACGCTCGCGGCCCATCTGCCGCTCAGCGGCGGCCGGATTGCGGGCGCGCGGGTCGCGCTGGGATCGATGGCGCCGACCCAGATCCGCGCCCGCGCCGCCGAGCGTGCACTGGAGGGACGCGCGCCGGACGCCGCGACCATCGCGGCGGCCGCATCGGCAGTGACGGAGGGAACATCGCCGTCCGACAACGCGCTCGGCAGCGCCTGGTATCGCCGCGAGATCGTCGGCGTGCATCTGCGCCGTTTACTGTCGGGACAGGAATAGAGCCCATGTCGAAGATCCCCCTGCAGTTTCGTCATAACGGCCGCGACGTCGCGATCTTCGTCGATGGCGGCACCAATCTCTTGGTGGCGCTGCGCGAGCTGATTGGCGACATGACGCCCAAATTCGGCTGCGGCCAGGGCGGCTGCGGCACCTGCAGCGTGCTTGTTGACGGCGAGCTTCACCTCTCCTGCCTGACGTTGGCGGAGACGGTCGCCGGCCGCACGATCGAGACGCTCGACGGCATGAAGCAGGGCCCGAACCTGCATCCGCTGCAACGTGCCTTCGCCGACAATTTTGCCGCCCAGTGTGGCTATTGCACACCGGGCATGCTGATGGCGGCCAAGGCGCTGCTCGACCGCAATCCCTCGCCCAGCCGCGACGAGGTCGTCGAAGCCATCTCCGGCAACATCTGCCGTTGCACCGGCTACGAGCCGATCATCAATGCCATCCTCGCCGCCGCCGGCGGCCGGGTCAGCGCGTAAGGAAACGCGACCATGCTGGAACTGCGCAAGGACATCTTCGCCGACGAGCGCGACGATAACCTCAAGGAAATCGGCAAGGGCACGCAACGCCAGGACATGCTCGGCCATGTCACGGGCACGTCGAGCTATTTTGGCGATCACAAGCTGCAAGGCATGCTGCATTTGAAGGTCGTTCGCTCGACACAGGCCCATGCCAGGATCCGTCGCATCGATACCGCGGAGGCCGAGCGCTCGGCCGGCGTGCGCCGCATCATTCGTGGCACCGACGTGCCTGTTAACCTCAACACGCTTCTGAGCCTGATCAATTTCGGCAAGGACGACGAGCCGTCGCTGGCGGTCGACAAGGTCCGCTACAAGGGCGAGCCGATCCTTGCCATCGTTGCCGACAGCGAGCGCGAGGCCTTCGAGGCCATCGCCAAAGTGCGTGTCGACTATGAGCCGTTGCCGGCCGTGTTCGACGTCGAGGATGCGCTGAAGCCCGGTGCGCCCGTGGTCAACGAGACCTATCCGAAGAACGCGTTCATCTATCATGACGTCTACGACCACCAGCGCCTGCGGTTCGGCGATGCCGATGCGGCGCTCGCGGGCGCAGACCACGTGCTCGAGCAGCGCTACCAGATGTCGCCGATCGAGCACGCGCCCACCGAAACCAACGGCGCCATCTCCGCGCCCGACACCAACGGCCGCTACGTCGTCTATACCTCGACACAAGCGCTGTTCTTCTCGGTCGATACCTGCGCCAAGATCCTCGACGTACCCTCGAACACCTTCCACTTCATCGGCGGCACCGTCGGCGGCGGCTTCGGCGGCAAGGTGGACACCTTGACCGAGCCGCTCGCGATCCTCGGCGCCATGCTGACCGGACGCCCGGTCCGCTACGTGTTCGGGCGCGAGGAGGAGATGCAATACGGGCCGCCGCGCGGTGCCGAGCGTATCTACATCAAGGACGGCGTGATGCGCGACGGCCGCATCGTCGCGCGCAAGATCCGCGCTTTTTTCGACAGCGGCGCCTATACGCGACTGTCGAGCTACGCCGCGGTGAAGTGCGCCGCGCATCTGCCGGGCCCCTACACCGTCCCGAACGTCTATGGCGACGTCTACTGCGTCTTCACCAATCGCACGCCCGCAACGGCCATGCGCGGCTTCGGCGTCACCGCGATGGACTTCGCCATCGAGTGCCAGATGGACAAGCTCGCGAACCTCGTCGGCATGGACCCGATGGAGTTTCGCATTCTCAACGCCTATCGCGACGGCGACATGAAGGCGCACCGGCGCGAGGCCAAGAACACCGCGCTGATCGAATGCGTTCAGGTCGCTGCCGAGAAGGCCAAATGGCCGATCCGCGACGAGTTCAGGCGCGCGTCCTCGCGCAAGGACGGCGGCGGCAGCCGCGCGGCCATCCCGCCGACGCCGACGGATTCTTCGCGCGCGAGGCCGACGACGCCGTCGCAGCAGCGCACGAGCTATGACCGCCTGCCGCCGACCGTCACGAGAGAACCGCCGCGCGATCCGCCCCCGCCGGCACCGCCGCCTCCATCACCGCGCCCGGCGGCGCCATCCCACGGCGCGACGCGATTCTCATCCGTGTTCGGCACCAGGAGACGCTGACATGACCAGGCATCGCGGACGCGGCATGGCGTCGATCAATTATCCCATCGGCATGAACCTCGGCGGCGATCCGAGCCAGGCCCTGGTGCACTCCAATCCCAGCGGCAAGTTCACGGTGGCGCTGTCGTCGATCGATCTGGGACAGGGCATGAAGTCGGTGACGCGGCAGATCTGCGCCGAGACGCTTGGCGTGCCGGTCGAGGACGTCTATGTCGACACGGCGGACTCCGACACCGGCCCGCACTGCATGGGCTCGTTCGCCTCGCGCGGCACCCACCGCGTCGGCAATGCCGTGATGGCCGCCGCGCGCGAGGCCCGCGGCGTGATGATGGAAGCGGCTGCCGAGGAGCTCGAGGTCAACGCCGCCGATCTCGAAACCGACGGCCGCGGCAATATCCACGTCAAGGGCGCGCCGCACCGCTCGATCTCGACCAAGGATGTCGCGATCGCTGCCCAGTTCAAGCAGGGCAAGACCATCTCGGGCCGCGGCATCTTTCTCGTTCCGCTCTCCAACGTCGATCCGGAGACCGGCGAGATGTCGCCGACGACCTGCTACGCCCATGCCTGCCTCGTCGCCGAGGTCGAGATCGATGACGAGACCGGCGAGGTCGCGATGGTCCGGATGGATTCCGCCTATGAGCTCGGCCGCGCGCTCAACCCGCGTCTGGTCGAACAGCAGCTCGTCGGCGGCGCCTGGATGGGCGTCAGCCATGCGCTCTACGAGACCCCCGAGCCTTATTATCCCGATCCCGTTCACGGGCCCCGCGACTTCGTCGAATATCTGATGCCCGGCCCCGGCGACATCTGCCCGCACGATATCGCGGTGCTGGAACGTCCCGCTCCTGATGGTCCCTTCGGCGCCAAGGGTCCCGGCGAGATGTGCGCCAATCCGGTGCTGCCGGCCGTTGCGAACGCGATCTTCAACGCCGTCGGCGTGCGCATCGACGATTTGCCGATCACGCCCGAAAAGGTGCTGCGCGCGATCAAAGCCCAAGGCGGCGCACGGCCGCAGGCACGGCGCTGAGGGAAACACCGTGGCCGTTCGCAGCAACATCGTCGGCATCGACAGCCCGGAGGCGCTGGAGAAGGCGCTGCGGGCGGCCTATTACCTCGCCGACGAGGGCCTTGCGACATCAGCCTATCTTGGCCTCGCGCTCGGCAAGCCACTGCTGCTCGAAGGCGCACCCGGCGTCGGCAAGACCGAAGCGGCAAAGGCGATCGCCGCCGTGCTCGGCCGGCGCCTGATCCGCCTGCAATGCTACGAGGGCATCGACGCCTCCGCCGCGCTCTATGAGTGGAACTACCCGCGCCAGATGCTGGCGATCCGTCAGGCCGGTGACGAGAGCATCGACATCTATGGCGAGACCTTCCTGATCGAACGTCCCATGCTGGCCGCCCTGCGCGCGCCCGATTCCACCGTGCTGCTGATCGACGAGATCGATCGCGCCGATCAGGAGTTCGAAGCCTTCCTGCTCGAATTCCTCTCCGACTTCCAGATCTCGATTCCCGAGCGCGGCACGGTTCGCGCGGCCGAACGCCCGGTCGTGGTCCTCACCTCGAACCGGACCCGCGATCTGCACGAGGCCCTGCGCCGCCGCTGCGTCTATCACTGGATCGACTATCCCAGCGCCGAGCGCGAGGCGCGGATCATCATGATGCGTGCCTCCAGCGTTGCCGAGGCCACCGCCCGCGCCGTTGTCGCGGCCGTGGAGAAGTTGCGGCGCGAGCCGCTGAGCAAAGCGCCCGGCATTGCCGAGGCCGTCGACTGGGCCGAGGCGGCGACGCTGCTGCACAAAGGCGGCGCGCGCTGGCCGGACGCGTTCAAGCGCTCGATCGGCGTGGCGCTGAAGGATGAAGAAGACCTGCATTTCATCTCGCCGCGGCTCGATGCCATGCTCGCGGAGGCGACCGCATGACCACCGAGCCGCAGCTCCCGCGCGCCGCGCGCGTCTTCGTCGCCTTCGTCGCGCTGCTGCGCGCGAACGGCTTTGCCGTCGCACCGGAGCAAACCACGACGTTTCTGGCCGCGATCGAGCTGCTCGGCCCCGATAGCATCGAGCACATCAGGCAAGCCGCCCTGGCGACGCTGGCCCCACCGCCCGAGCGCCGCGCGACCTTCGATCGGCTGTTCAATCTGCATTTCCGCGGCAACGAGGCCATCGAGCGCACCGAGGACGGCGAGGACGACGAGACCGTTCGGCTCCAGGAGGAAGGCCGCGGTGACGAGGAGCCGCTTCTCTCCGACGAGGCAAGCGAGTCCGGCCTGACCGCGACGCGTGCCGAGGCGCTGGTCGAGCGCCGCTTCGGAGCGACCGCGAGCACGGACGCCTTGCGCCGCCTGGCGCGGGAGGCGCCACGACGCCTGCCGCGGCGGCGCGGCCATCGCCGCATGCGCGCCCGCCGCGGGCCGTTTGCCGATCTGCGCCGCACCTTGCGCGACAGCGTCCGCAGCGACGGCGAGATCCTGCGGCTCGGTCACATGAAGCGGCGCCAGCGCCCGCGCAAGATGCTGCTGCTGATCGACGTTTCCGGCTCGATGAAGGCCCGCACCGAGGAGAACATGAAGCTCGCGCATGCGCTGGTGCAGGCCGCGCCCAATGTCGAGGTCTTCACCTTCGGCACCCGACTGACCCGCGTCACCCGTCCGTTGCGGCTGAAGCGCCGCGAGCAGGCCATGAACGCTGCTGCGCATCTGGTCAGCGACTGGGACGGCGGCACTCGGATCGGCGACGCGCTCCAGGCCTTCCTCGCCGTGCCCCGGTTCGGCGGCTATGCCCGCGGCGCTGCCGTGGTGATCGTTTCCGACGGGCTCGAACGCGGCGAGACCGACGCACTTGCGGACGCCGTCGCGAAATTGTCGCGGCGGGCCTGGCGCTTGAGTTGGCTGACGCCGCTGGCGACAAGCCCCGGCTTCCGGCCGCAGACCGAGGCGCTCATCGCCATCGAGCGCTTCGTCGATGACCTCGTCGATGGCGGTTCGAGCGCGTCGATCGTCGCGCATATTCTGGCGTTGGGACGAAGGAGAGCGGCGTGACCGGTATTGTCGACGGCCATCATCACATCTGGCGGCAGGCCGACCTGCCCTGGCTGATCGGCCCCATGCAGCCGCGCATCTTCGGCCCCTATGAACCGATCCGGCGCGACTATCCGATTCAAGAATATCTCGACGACCTCAAGGGCACCGGCGTCACCCGGTCGGTCTATGTGCAGACCAACTGGGCCAACGACCGTTTCGAGGACGAGGCCGCCTGGGTGCAGCAGACCGCCGATCAACACGGCTGGCCGCACGCGATCGTCGCCTATGCCGATTTTGCCGTGGAGGACGTGCGACCGCAGCTCGATCGCCTGAAGCGCTATTCTCTCGTGCGCGGCGTGCGCATGCAGCTGCACTGGCACGGAAACCCGCTCTACCGCTTTGCAGCCCGCGCGGATCTCTGCGCCGATCCGACCATACAGCGCAACGTCGCGCGTCTTGCCGACTATGGCTGGAGCTTCGACTTGCAGGTGTTCACGCCGCAAATGCCGCAGGCCGCAGCGCTTGCCGAGGCTTGCCCCGAGGTGACCTTCATCCTGCAGCATGCCGGCATGCTGGAGGATCTGTCACCGGCCGGCCGCGCCGCCTGGCGCGGCGGGATGGCCCGGCTCGCGGCCTGCCCCAACGTGGTCTCAAAGCTGTCCGGGCTCGGCACCTTCATCCATCGCAACGATCCCGCGCACATCGCCGCCGTGCTCACCGACACCGTCGCGATCTTCGGCGCCGAGCGCTGCCTGTTCGGCTCCAATTTCCCGATCGAGAAATTGTGGACCAGCTATCGCGAACTCGTGGACGCCTTTCGCACGGCGGCCGCGCCGTTCAGTGCTGAGCAGCAGGATGCCATCTTCAGGACGACTGCGATGCGCGTCTATCGGCTTTGACAGACAAGAAACAGATGAGGGAGGGCAATGAATGGCGCTGGAGATCAAGATCCTGGACTATGGCGATATCGAGCTGGAATCGAGCTTCCTGGTGCTCGGCCGTGACTGTGGCCGCACCCGCCGCGTCCTCACCCTCGGCTTCCTGATCCTCGGCGGGAAATATCCGGTCGTGGTCGACACCGGCTATCGCTCCAACCAGATCATGGAAACGCTGGGCATGCGCGGGCTGCAGTACCACGAGAACATGATCGAGAACCAGCTCGCGCGCCACGGCGTGCGCATGGGCGACGTCCGCTTCGTCTGCCATACTCATCTGCACATCGATCATGCCGGCAAGGACGATCTGTTCCCGATGAATACGACCGTCGTGCTCAACCGCAAGGAGCTCGAATATTCGGTCTCCGGCCTGATGCATCCGCAATATCCGGCACCCGACATCAAGCATCTGATCGACCGCCTGCACACCAAGAGCGCGCTGCGCTTCCTCGACCTCGAGATCACCGGTCCGATCGAGCTGATGCCCGGTGTCTATTGCGACGCCGCCAATGCGCATACGGAGGGCTCGATGAACATCATCATCGAGACGGCCGATGGCATCGCCACCATCTGCGGCGACGTCATTTACGACTTCAACGACCAGATCGTGACGCCGTTCAACGAGATCCATGATTGGGAACCGCGCACGACGGGCAATCACGGCACCAGCAAGCGGGCGGAGAAGGCCTCGATCAAGAAGCTGCTGAGCAATTCTCGCTATCTGTTGCCGGTGCACGACCGTCCCGCCAAGATCGAAGGCGGCAACGTCGTCGGGCGCCTGCACGATCAGGTCCCCGGCCCGATCGTGCAATCGCTGCCCGCACGCAACTGGTTTCCGGCGTAACGTGCCTTGAGGATCGACCGATGACCCACGTCACCTTGCGAAGCGAATTCGAGACCCTGATCGACCCCTATGCCCCGGTCGCGCAGGTCGGCACCGGCTTCGACTTCACGGAGGGACCGATCTGGCATCCGGTCGATCACTATCTGCTGTTCTCGGACATGCCTGCTGACGTGCGCCGACGCTGGGATGCGCGGCGCGGTGTGGTTGAGGTCAAACGCCCCTCTAACAAGTGCAACGGCATGACCTATGATGCCGAGCTCAATCTCATCATCTGCGAGCACGCGACTTCGTCCCTGATCCGCGAGCGGCCGGACGGGCGGCGCGAGGTGCTGGCTTCGCATTTTGGGGGACAGGAGCTGAACAGCCCGAACGACGTCTGCGTGCACGCCTCCGGCGCGATCTATTTCTCGGACCCCTGGTACGGCCGCATGCCGGTCTATGGCGTCGAGCGGCCGCGCCAGCTCGGTTTTCAGGGCGTCTATCGCGTCGTGCCCGGCGGCGAGCCGCGGCTCGTCGTCGAGCGCAACCTGTTCGATCAGCCGAACGGGCTCTGCTTCTCACCGGACGAGAAGCTGCTCTATGTCAACGATACCGTGCAGGCGCTGGTCCGCGTCTTCGACGTCGATGGCGACGGTTCGCTGGCGAATGCGCGGGTATTTGCGAGTGGCATCAAGTCCGAGCTCGAGCCCGGCCTGCCCGACGGCATGAAGTGCGATCAACACGGCAATGTCTGGGTCACCGCGCCCGGCGGCGTCTGGGTCTATTCGCCGCGCGGCGAGCTGCTCGGCAAAGTTCGCGTGCCCGAGCTCGTCGCCAACCTCGCCTGGGGCGGGGCCGATTTCCGTACGCTATACCTGACCTCGACCCATTCGGTGTACGCGATCCCGACCAAGGTCGGCCCGCGGCACGAGCCCTATATGAGCGGCCGGCGAAGCGGCGGCGGCGCGACCGCAAGCGCCGCGCCGGCGGCGCCCATCCTCGCTGATGGCGAGATGCAGCTCGATCCGCAGCGCTGCGCCATGATCATCCAGGACCTGCAGAACGACGTCATCATGGACGGCGGCGCCTTCGCAGATTCAGGCGCGCCCGGCCACGCCAAGCAACAGCATGTCGTCGAGAACGTCCGCCGCCTGGCGGAGGCGGCTCGCGCGCGGGGCGTCGCCATCATCCATGTCTGGTTCGTCGTCGAGCCCGGCGCGCCCGGCGTCACGCTGAATGCGCCGTTGTTCGAAGGTCTGGTCGACAGCAAGGCGATGGTGCGCGGCAGCTGGGGCGCGGCGCCCGTGTCCGGCCTCGAGCCACGGCCGGGCGATTTCGTCGTCGAGAAGATGCGGATGAGCGCCTGGGAAGGCACACGGCTCGAGACGATCCTGAAGGCGACCGGGCGCGACATGATCATCAACACCGGCGCCTGGACCAACATGTCGGTCGAGCACACCGCCCGCACCGGCGCAGACAAGGGCTATTTCATGATCGTCCCCGAAGATTGCTGCTCGACCATGAATGCCGACTGGCACAACGCGTCGATCAATTTTGCCATGCAGAACGTCGCGATCGTCACCCGGGCGGATGCCGTCATTAGGGCGTTGGGATGAACGCTGGTGAAGCTCCTGCACCTGTCCTGCTCGCCCCGCGCCGACTCCTTCTCGAGTGCCGGCGCGCGTGTCTTTCTTGACGGCTTTCACCAGGTCCGGCCGGACTGGGATCTCGACGTCATGGACCTCTGGCGGGAGCGGATGCCTGAATTCGCGGGCCCTATCGTCGAGGCCAAATATGCGCGGATGAATGGGCAAGCGTTCGATGACGCGCAGCGCAACAGCTTTGCCGAGGCCGAGCGAATGGCGCTGCGCCTGTCGCTGGCCGATCGCGTGCTGATCTCGACGCCGATGTGGAACTTCAGCATTCCCTACAAGCTCAAGCAATGGTTCGACATCATCGTCCAGCCCGGACTGACTTTTCGGTTCGACCCATCGCAGGGCTATCTCCCGCTGCTCAAGGACCGGCCGACACTGGTGATTCTCGCCAGCGGCAGCGACTTTGCCACCGGCATGAACCGCAGCCGCATCGACATGGCAACGCCGTATCTGCGGGACATCCTGCGCTTCATTGGTATCCACGACGTGCGTTTCGTGCCGATCGGGCCAACCACCGGGCCGCAGCAGCTGATCGAGGCTGCGCGGGAAACGGCCCATCGACGCCTGGCTGCCATGGCCAGGAATTTCTGAGCTCCGGGCGTAGCTTCAGAGATCGATCTCACGCCACGCCAGTCTCACGAATATTTGGCACTGACGCTGCCGAACGGTCCGAAATCGCCAACGAAAGTCTCACCGGCCTTCGGCCGCAACATGCCCGTCAGCGTGCCCGTGCTGACCATCTGTCCTGCCTTCATGCCGATGCCCGTGCGCGAGAGTTCGTTGGCAAGCCAAGTCAGCGACACGACCGGATGATCCAGCAAATCGGAAGCCCTGCCCTTGCGGCGCAGAGTGCCGTTGCAAATGAGGCTGACCTCCTGCGCGGCAATGTCGCGCTCTTGCCAGTCCGCAATGGCTGGACCATGGACGATCGTCCCGGATCCGGCACCGTCGGCGAGAATCGCCGGCAATGGCGGGAATGCCGCATCATGTACAAAGCGGCACTCTGCCAGTTCGATTCCAGGATGCAGCGACGCCACAGCCGCCGTCACCTCCTGCACCGTGTAAGGCTCGGCGCGCGGGGGCAAATCGGTCGCGAGAACCGCTTGATACTCCACTTCCGGAATCGGACTGCATTGTCTGGCGTGCTCGACGCTTCTCGGCGACTCCCTGATGAACGGCGCGTAGACCCGGCCGTAGATCGGCGAGTCCGTACGCAGCTCCCGCTGCAGTCCCTCCTTCATCGCTGCGATCTTCCACCCGGCGACGGTCCAGCCGAGTTCCTCCTCGACCATGCGCGCGATGCGGTAGGCGGTCGCCTTGTCGGGCGGCACGAGACGCTGGTCAAGACCGCTCTGCTGGCGTCCTTCGCGGCGTAGGCCGGCGAGCAGACGGGCGAGTTCACGCTGAGCCAACTGATCCATCCAGATTACTCCACCAGCAGCGCGGCCGCGCGGGACAATGGCCTCTCCCGGTACTCGACCCACTGCTCGGCTTCGCGGCTAACCAAACCGGCATGAGCGGTCATGAGCTTCCTCTCCAGATTGTCGCTCTTGGGCCGGGTAGTCCCGGCCAGGCTCCGGGTATGACTTGACAGCGCTCCGCGCAAACGACTTCTTGGCCGGGGGCCTTGAGCGAGACTCAAGGCTCGGCCATCCCGCGGGGAGCGCACGATCATGGCTGCACGACGACTTCCTCCGCTCCATGCCGTTCGGGCCTTCGAAGCGGCGGCGCGACATCTGTCGATCACGCGCGCCGCCGACGAGCTGAACGTCACGGTTGGAGCCGTCAGCAGGCACGTCCGCGCCCTCGAGGTGCGGATGGGCACGGCACTGTTCCTGCGGGGATCGCGGGGCCTGGTGCTGACCTCCGCCGGCAAAGCCTTCGCCGACTCCACGCGCGAAGCACTGGACCGCATTGCGGATGCGGCCGAAGGCCTGCACCTGCGGCGATTCAGGCGGCTGTCGGTCGGCGTCTACGGATTTTTCCTGTCACGTTTTCTGCTGCCGAGATGGCCCGGCCTCACGGCAGCGCATCCCGAACTGGAGATCGATCTTCACACCAGCGCCAACCCCGTCGACCTTCTTGCCAGCCGCTACGATGCCGTCATCGCCGTCTCGGACGGAGAATCCAGAGCCGGCCTCGTCACCCGGCCGCTGTTGCCGATCGCCACCGTGCCGGTCTGCTCGCCCGCCCTGCTGAAAGACGGCGCGCTGGACTTCACGTCCGTGCCACTCTTGCACAACAGGCCGCGACCGGACGACTGGCGGCGCTGGCTCGACCACGCGCAGCTCACCAAGGTGCCGGTTCGCGGCGGCAGCAGCTTTGAAAGCCTCGGTCTCGCCATCGAAGCTGCGGCCGCCGGGCTTGGCGCTGCCATCGCAATCGAGAGCCTGCTCGATACTGATCTAGCAAGACTCGATCTCGTCAGAGCGCATCCTCTCGTTCGGCCGACGCGGCGTCACTTCGTGCTCGAATATGAGCAACGCATGGCGGGCGATCCGGCCGTCGCCGCGTTTGCCGCGTGGCTGTGTCAGGCCTGCAAACAGCAGGGCGGCAGCAAGCCGGCAGTCAGGGCATCCGCGCGAAAGCGTGCGGCTGACTGAACCTTGCTTTTCCGGCGCAGGACGGGGCGGCTTAGCCGGACTTGCTCAGAGCTTTCAGGATAAAGACAATCTGGGCGCGCATGCTTGCTTCGGCATCTTCGCCGTGGACAGCGCAGTGCTCGATCAGAATGGGATGGAAGAAGGGCACGAACGCGGATCTGGCCGCTCGGGCGGCTTCCGCGACGTCTTCGACCTCGAACTCGCCGGCGTCAGCGCCCTCGCGGATGATCGCCTCCAGGATCATCAGCATCCGCTCGATATGCGCCTGAATGATCGGCCAGTTCTCCTGCATGGCGAGGACGACCAGATCATGCATGGGCCTTTGCTTGACCAGCATCGTCTTGGTGTGGTGGTGAACGCTGGTCAGCAGTTGATCGAGTTTCTCCGTCGCCGGCGCGCCCGAGCGCGCGATCGCAAAGGCGCTGTCGGTAACCTCGTCGATGAGACGGCCACAGATGGACTCGTTGATTGCATTCCTGGAAGGAAAGAAGCGGTAGATATTCGCCGGGCTCATGCCGAGTTCAGCGGCGATGTCGGCCACCGACGTCCTGTGGTGACCGACACGGCGAAAGCGTTCTTCCGCCACGCCCAGGATCCGGGCGCGGGCCTCGTCGGACTCTCTTCCTGTTCGGGCCGGACGATCCATCGGAGCAACAGAGCCTTATTCGGCAGCCAACGCTAGTGGCAATTCCGGTTTCTCGGATGAAGCCTCGTGCATGTCGCCTGCGGTCGGCTTGATCCGGAACCACGTGGCATAAAGCGCGGGCAGGAACAGCAGGATCAGAACCGTTCCGACCGCGGTGCCGCCGATCAGCGTATAGGCCATCGATCCCCAGAACACGGAATGCGTGAGCGGGATGAAGGCCAGCACGGCGGCAAGCGCAGTCAGGATCACCGGCCTGGTGCGTTGCACCGTGGCCTCGATGACGGCGTGATAGTCGTCAAGCCCGGCGGCAAGATTCTCCTTGATCTGTTCGGTCAAGATCAGAGTGTTGCGCATCAGGATGCCCGCCAAGCCAATCAGGCCCAGGATCGCGTTGAAGCCGAACGGCTGGTTGAAGAGCAGCAATGCCGGCACGACACCGACGAGACCGAGCGGTCCCGTCAGCACGACCATGGCCATCGTCGAGAAGGATCGCACCTGCAGCATGATGACGATCAGCATGGCCGCGATCATGGCCGGGAAGATCGTCGCCAGCGCGTCGTTGGCCTTGGTTGCCTCCTCGATCGATCCGCCCAATTCGATACGATAGCCGGCCGGCAGCGACGCGATCAGCGGCTGAAGGGCCGTCTTGACGTCCTTGGAGACCTCCGGCGGTTGGGTCGCCTCATTGATGTCGGAGCGGATCGTGACGACCGGCGTGCGATCGCGGCGCTTCATGATCGGCTCTTCAAGCCGGATTTCCGAATGGCCGACCTGGTCGAGCGGAATTGAGCGGCCGTCCCGGCTCGTCAACGAGAAATCCGCCAATCGCGCCGGGTCCAGCCGCTCGCGGCCGGCGCTGCGCGCCACGATGGGGACATTGCGGATGTCCTCGCGGACCTGCGTCACGGCGATGCCGGTGAGCAGGAACTGGAGTTGACGCCCCACCTCGGCCGGTGAAAGGCCGATGAGGTTCAATCGATCCTGATCCGGGATGAAGCGGAGCACGGGCGTGCGATTACCCCAATCGCGATTTGCCTGCCGCACATCGGGAACGCCACGCATGATTTCGAGGGCCTTTTGAGAAATAGAGTACAATTCCGCGGGGTCAGGACCCACGACCCGAAACTCCACCGGGAAAGGCGTATAGGGTCCGAACACGAGCTGGGTGACGCGGACATTGGCCTCGGCTGCAAGGCCCTGTGACACCGCCTGCCGGAGCCGTTGCTTCAAAGCCTCGCGCGCCTCCGCGTCTGGTGTCAGCACGACGATCTTGGCGAAGGCCGGATCCGGCAGCTCTGGCGCCATCGCGAAGAAGAAGCGCGGCGCACCCTGACCGACATAGCTGGTGACGATCTTGGCCTCCGATTGGTGGTCAAGCCAGCCCTCGAGCTTCTCGACCGTGGCGGTCGTCGTCTCGATGCTCGTGCCCTCCGGCAGACGAACCTCCACCAGCACTTCGGGACGGTCGGAGGTCGGGAAGAACTGCTGCTTGACGCCACCCATGCCGACGACGGACAACGCGAAGGCGACGGCGACGATGCTGCAGGTCACGAACTTGTGGCGGACGGCGAAGGTGATCAGCCCGCGCAGGCGGCGATAGTTGGGCGTGTCGTAGATCGCGTGGTGGCCACCTTCGACCGGCTTGATCGCGGGCAGCATCTTGACGCCCAGATAGGGCGTGAAGATCACGGCGACGATCCAGGACACGATGAGGGCGAAGCCCACGACCCAGAAGATGTTGCCGGCGTATTCCCCGGCGGTCGAACGGGCGAAGCCCACCGGCAGGAAGCCGGCGACCGTGACGAGTGTTCCAGATAGCATCGGCGCCGCAGTGTGGCTCCACGCATAAGCCGCCGCCGAGATGCGGTCCATGCCCTCTTCCATTTTCACCACCATCACCTCGATGGCGATGATGGCGTCGTCGACGAGAAGACCAAGCGCCAGGATGAGAGCGCCGAGCGTGATGCGGTCGAAGAACCGGCCGGTCTCCAGCATGATCAGGAACACGACGGCGAGCGTCAAAGGCACGGCAGCCGCGACGACGATGCCGACGCGCCATCCGAGGCTGAGCAGGCTCACCAGCAGCACCACGCCGAGCGCCATCGCGAACTTCATCATGAATTCGTCGACCGCCGAGGTGATGTTGACGGCCTGGTCGCTGACCTTGGCCAGCGTCATCCCGAGTGGCAGCGTGCGAGAGATCGCTGCGGACCTTTCTTCCAGTGCCTTGCCGAGCGCGAGGCCATCCCAGCCCTCTTGCATGACCGCAGCCAGCATGACGGCAGGCTCGCTCTGATGCCGGATGAGGTAGGTGGGAGGATCCTCGTAGCCGCGGCGGACTTCGGCGATGTCGGACAATTTCAGCGTCCGCCCGGCAGCGACGATCGGCGTGTCGGCGATCGCCTGGACGCTGTCATAAGCGCCATCGACCCGGATGAAGACCTGCGGCCCCTTGGTGTCGATCGAGCCCGCCGGTGTGACGGTGTTCTGCCGTTGCAAGGCGGCAACGATATCCGTTGCCGAAACGCCGAGCGTTGCCAGCTTGGCATAGGAAAACTCGATGAAGATCTGCTCGGGACGCTCACCAAGGATGTTGATCTTCTTGACGCCGGGCACGTGCAGCAGATCCTGGCGAATGGTCTCGGCTTGCCTGGCGAGTTCGCGCATCGGCATGCCCTTGGCCTTGAGGGCATAAAGGGCGAAGCTCACGTCGGAATATTCATCGTTGACGAAGGGGCCGAGCACGCCGAAGGGCAGCTTGCGCGCTTCATCGCCCAGCTTCTTGCGGGCTTGGTAGAATTCCTCCTGCACGCTCGATGGCGGCGTGCTGTCCTTCAGCGTCACCGTCATGTAGGCATAACCGGGCCGCGTGGTCGTCTCCACCCGGTCGTACCAGGTCAGTTCCTGGATCCGCTTCTCCAGGGGCTCGGCGACCTGGTCCTGCATCTCGCGCGCCGTCGCGCCCGGCCAAACGGTCGTGACCGTCAGGGTCTTGATGGTGAAGGAGGGATCCTCGGCCCGCCCGAGCATGATGAAGGCGTAGGCGCCCGCGGCGGCCAGCAGGAGGATGAAGAACAGGGTGACGGCTCGCTCGCGAACGGCGAGCGCGGAAAGATTGAAGCTCATCAGTTGCTCCTGGTTTCCGAGGCAGTCCTGACACGCGCGCCCTCATGCAGGAGGTGAGCGCCCAGCGAAACAATCTGGTCACCGGACTTCGATCCGGAGACAACGGCGGTCTCGCTGGTCACACGCAGAAGCTTGACGGGTTGCAGGCGGACGGTCGAGGTGACGCTGTCGAACACCCAGACGCCGGTCGTTCTGCCGTCATCGAGCACGGCGCCCAGCGGCACCTGGACGTCCGGCTGCTGATCCTGGTTGGCAAGCCGAATGGTGACGGTCGCACCGAGCGGTGCCGCCGCGGCTTCACCGCCGAGCACATAGCGCGCTTCATAGGTGCGGGTCTGGGGATCGGCGGAATCCGACAACTGGCGCAGATGCGCGGTATAGCGGCGCCCGTCGCTGCCATAGAGGCTTGCATCGGCAAGCGAACCAATCGCCGGCCGGATCGTTTCGGGAAGCGCCACCACGGCTTCGCGAGGACCGGACTGTGCCAGCCGAACGACCGCCTGGCCGGCGGCGACGACTTGGCCGGGCTCACCAAGCGTTTGGGTGACCGTTCCGTCCGCGTCCGCCACCAGGACGGAATAGGTCGCCTGGTTCTCGGCGACTCCTGCGTCGGCTTCGGCCGCGGCAAGCTGCGCCTTGGCGGTGTCCGATGCGGCCTTCGCCTGCTCGTAGCGTTGCTTGGAGGTCCATCCGTCGTTCACCAGATTGGCGTAGCGTTTCTCGTCGGCGTCGGTCTGAACGACAAGAGCGCGCGCAGCGGCCACCGCATTGCGCTTCGCTGTGACCGCGAGGCGCAGGTCGGTTTCGTCGATCCGCATCAAGGGCTGGCCGGATTTGACTTGCTCACCGACATTGACGAGCCGTTCGACGATCTTGCCGGCGACGCGAAAGCCGAGATTGCTTTCCACGCGCGCGCCGATCGTCCCGGTGAAACCGCGTTCGGATCCACCGACCGGCGCGGCCGTCACGAGACGGACCATTGGGGCCTCCTGCCGGGGGTCACCGACCGCGGAGGCTTCTCGGGGCGGGATGCCGAGCGCAACGAAGGTCGCCACGCCTGCCGGGACCAAAATACCGGCCAAAACCGCAAAACCCCGCATCTTCATTGTCAGTCTCCCGAGTTTAGATTTCATACGAACTCTATATTCAGATTAGATGTCGAACGCAATCTAAAAGTGGAGAGAGGCAACGAAATTGTGATTCAGGCACCAGGATAGGTATCGAGGTGGGGTAAAGGCGCTGCCATTTAAGGAATTCCGCCTCGGAGACCTCTTGTTAGATTGCGTTCGGCTTCTATTTGTCCTAATAGAGTTCGAATGAAATCTAAACTTGGAGAGAGCCGATGCGAGTCAGTCGCGTTCAGGCCGCGGAAAACCGCCAAACCGTAATCAATGTGGCAAGTCGCCTCTTCAGGGAGCGCGGCTTTGACGGCATCGGGCTCAAGGATCTGATGGAGGGGGCCGGGCTCACCCAAGGCGCCTTCTACAAGCAATTCGCGTCAAAAGAGGATTTGGCGGTCGAGGCGTCCAGGCGCGCATTGGAGAGCGCGTCCGGCCGATGGGCGGACGCGGCCGCTCAGAATCCTGACGATCCGCTTGGCGCGGTGATCGGATTTTATCTCAGTGGCGACCATCGCGGAGAAAAGATGGACGGCTGCCCGATCGTGGCGCTCGGCTCAGATGCCGCCCGACAGGGCCCCGACGTGAAGGCGGAATTCGAAGCGGGAATCAAGGCGCATCTCGACGTGCTCGGCCGCTTCATCGCCGGAGCCGGCGACGAGGCCTCCCGCGGCAAGGCCATGGCCATTCTCGCAACGATGGTCGGCGCGGTGACGCTCTCGCGCGTTGTCAACGACCCCGATCTGGCTCAGGCACTTTTGGATGCCGCGACCGAACAGGTTCGCGACGCCGCTGCCGCTTGAAGGGATGAGCCGGTGTTCTGATTGAGAATGTCGCCGAGCCCCTTTCGCTGATCAAATAGATGAGGACGAGAACGATGTCGAAAGCAGCAATGAACAGCTTCGCCGGAAAATGGGCTCTGATCACGGGGGCCTCGAGCGGCTTCGGCCTTGAATTCGCAGATCTGCTGGCGGCGCAGAAAGTCAATCTCGTATTGGCGGCCCGACGGCAGGAGCCCATGGAAAAGCTTGCCTCCGATCTCCGCCGCAAATACGGGGTGGAGGTGCTGGTCGAAGCCATTGATCTTGCCGCGCCGGGCGCGGCCAGCCGCCTGAAAAGCAGTCTCGACGCGAGGTCGGTGGCGATCGACATCTTACTGAACAATGCCGGATACGGTTTGCACGGCGATTTCCTGGACACGCCGATCGAGCAGACCGCGAACATGATCCAGCTCAACATCACGGCGGTCACAGAGCTGACCTATCTTTTCGGCCGCGACATGGCTAAGCGGCGAAGTGGACATATCCTTCTCATCGCCAGCCTCCTGGCCTTCCAAGCCGTTCCCAGCTATGCGGCCTATGCGGCGACCAAGGCTTATGTACTGGCCTTTGGCGAGGCCCTGCACGAAGAACTCCGCCCGCATGGCGTGGTCGTGACCAGTCTCTGCCCCGGGCACACCGCGACGGGATTCGATGCGGTTGCCGGCGCAACCGCTTCAAGCTTGCTGAGCCTCCTCACCATGAAGCCGCGTCCGGTCGCCGAGACCGGTATTCGGGCGCTCTCGCAAGGGAAGGCCATGGTGATCCCAGGCATGGCGAACAACATGGCTGCCTTTTCAAATCGTCTGACGCCGCGGTCAATGCAAAGGGCCACGATGAAAAGAATCATGGACGCTTGAAAAAGCGTAGGCCTCTCGAGAAACCCCTCGCCTGATATCTGCGGCAGCGCATCCATGAACGGCGAGAGCGGACGCCGTTAATCCGGCAACGGCAATTGTCGCGATTTAACTTTTCAGCACGTCGCAGAGCTCCGACGTGCCGAGACACCGACTCGAACTTGAATGATGATCATAATATAAAGCCCGACTTTCGGGCGTCCAATGGGAGGAAGACATGCGCAGGACCGGTGTCCATAACTTTCCGGCAATCGACCGGGTCATCTATGGCAAAGCCGCCTCTGAAGCTGTTCGCGAAGAGGCGGAACGACTTGACGCAAAGCGTGTCTTCCTGATCGCCAGTCGAACCCTGAACTCCAAGACCGACGAGATCGAGAAAATCCGTCGCGCGCTCGGCGACAAACATGCAACGACCTTCGACGGCATTGCGCAGCACACGACGCGCAAGCAGGCCGCCGAGGTTGCCCTTCATGCAAAGGAGGCACGAGCCGATCTCGTCGTGGCCGTCGGCGGAGGGTCTGCCGTCGACCTCGCCAAGATCGTCATCATGGCGATGGAGCACGATATCCGCGATGAAGCGGGCTTCGATCCCTTCCCGATGGGGCCGGGCGTGAGCCAATCGCCCCTCCGCTCGCCGGCAGTGCGGCAAATCGCGGTTCCGTCGACGCTGAATGGCGGTGAATACAATGCCGCAGCGCTCGTCACCGACGAGCGCCAGAAGCTGAAGCAGATCTTCTTTCACCCCCAGATGATGCCGGTGGCCATCATTCTCGATCCCGCCATCACCCTTCATACGCCGACAAAGCTCTGGATGGGATCCGGCACGCGCTCGATGGATCATGGCATCGAAGCCTTGTGCTCGCCGGCCGGCACTCCCTTGGCCGACGAAGTCGTCCTGGCGGGCATCCGCACGTTGCGCGAGGGAATGCTCCAGACCTTGCAACAACCTGATGATCTCGAGGCACGCCGATTGTCACAATACGGCTCATGGCTCGCCTCGTACGGGCTGCAGGCCCGCGTCCCCATGGGCGCAAGTCACGGCATTGGCCATGTGCTTGGCGGAACCTTCGACGTTCCCCACTACTATTGCACGCCTGTCATCATGCCGAGCCTTCTTCGCTACAATAAGCCGTTCACCGAAGATGCGCAGAAGCGTTTGGCGACGGCTTTGGGCGCTCCGGGCGACGAAGCCGCAGATGCCTTTACGCAATTCACCAGGACGCTTGGACTGCCCGGGCGGCTCGCCGACGTCGGCATCGGTGAAGACAAGTTTGACCAGATCAGCAAGATCGCGATCCATCATCGCTTCGTAAAGGCCAACCCGCGTCCCTTCAAAGACGAAGCCGACATCGTCGATTTGCTGCGAATGGCCGCGTAGCGGCAGCACTGGGAAGGCAACGGAAGCGAGGCGATCCCGCCTCGCTGGTGGGGACCTCCAAGCCGGGAAGCGCGCGTTCGCTAGTTCAGACGACTTTACGAAGGACACGCCAACCATGATCACCTCTGCTCCAACGGCCGAGCAACGGCACGCCGATGGTCCCGGGCGTTCGCCGGAGAACTCTCTGGCGAGCGGCCATGTCCGCCAGCGCACGGTTCACGCCAACGGACTCGATTTCCCGATTCTGGAGGTTGGACATGGTCCCCTCGTGCTCTGCCTGCACGGCTTTCCCGATCATGCGCAGAGCTGGATCCCCTTTCTCGATCGCCTCGCGCAAGCAGGATATCGGGCGGTGGCGCCGGCGCTCCGCGGATATTGGGTCGGCGGCGCCGCACCGGACGGGTCGTACCGCGCCTCGGCAACAGGTCAGGACGTCCTGGCGCTCATCGAATCGCTTGGAGCTGAGCAAGCCGTTCTCATCGGCCATGATTTTGGGGCACGCGCAGCCTACGCCGCGGCAAGCCTCGATCCGGAGCGCGTCCGCAAGCTTGTCGGGCTGGCGGTGCCCTATGGAAAGGGATTGGCATCGGCGTTCGTTGCCGACGGTGATCAGCAGCGACGAAGCTGGTACATGTTCTTCTTCCAGACACGTCTGGCCGAGCTGGCCGTTCAGCTGAACGACTTTGCATTCCTCGACCGCCTCTGGCGCGAATGGTCGCCGGGATACGTGCAGCCAGCGCCGGCTCGTTCGGCACTCAACGAGAGTTTTGCCCAGCCCGGCGTCCTCGCGCAGACGCTGGCCTATTATCGGCAGTTGTTCACCCCGCCGTCCGATGCGGCGGCGCAAGCTCTCGAGGCTCTCGCCAGCCGTCCAATTGCGGTCCCGTCGCTCTATATGCATGGGGCAGACGACGGCTGCATCTCCGCCCAGCTTAGCGAAGGCATGGAGGCGGCGTTCACCAATGGTCTCGAGCGTGTCGTGATGCCTGGAGTCGGGCACTTTCTCCATCTTGAACAACCCGACGCCGTCTTCGACCACATCCTCCGCTTCATAAGAATCTAACTGTTCTTGCGCACCGCTTTGCGAGGATCGGACCCGCCCAGGAACCACTCGGCCACTCAGCCAAAAGGACAAATCGATGTCGAAGCGGCCCCCAATATTGATCACCGGCGCCGGTGGCGAGGTTGGCTCCATCAGCAGGACGATGATCAAGATGCTGCTCTCGCAGCAATATCCAGTGCGCGCCTTCGTGAGGCGGGACGACGAGCGGGCTGAGGCGCTTCGACAGGCCGGCGCCGAAATATTCGTCGGTGATCTCCTCAACGTCGCCGATGTCGCGGCTGCCTTGAAAGGTTGCCGGCGGATCTACTTCAGCATGAGCCTGAACCCCTACTATAGCGACGCAACCATCCTGATGGCTGCCGCTGCGCGTGCGCAAGGCGCCATCGAAGTTTTCGTGAACATCTCGGAGTTCGAGCAGACCTTCATGACCTTCGACCGAATGACCGCCGAGCGCGAGGCGCGACTAGCCTGGCTTGGAGGATCTGTCGCCGAATGGTCGCCGCAACAAAGAGCCCATTGGGCGTCGGAGCAGGCGCTGCAATGGTCCGGCCTCCCGGTCGTCAACATCCGCGCAACGATGTTCGCCGAGAACCCGATCCTGTCCTGGTTTCCGCTCAAGCCATTGCTGAGCGCGGGCGAACTTCATCTGCCGTTCGGCGCGCAGAAGATTGCGCCAATCGCCGCCTATGACGTTGCAGAAATCTGCGCGAAGATCCTGATCGACCCGCCTACGCATATATCGATGTCATATGCGCTCACGGGACCGGTCTTGAAGGACATGCACGGGTTTGCGGAGGATTACGGCGCCGCGCTCGGGCGCAAGATTTCCTACGTGCCCCAGGACCTGGATGCCTGGATCGACACCTACATCAACAGTGCTCTGGCAGCTCGCAACCCACACATTGCGGACCACCTGAAAACCATCACCCGACTGGTCGCGGGCGGACGTTATGACGTTGTCAACGACGAGCTCGAACGATTGCTTGGACGCGCTCCGAAGACGGTCCGATGGGCTCTCGAACAGAATCCGCGCATCCGCCAAGCACTGGAGGGCGCGTGAGCGCGGTGACTGCGGCTCGATCACCACATCAAGCCGGAGCTGCTGCTCACCAGACGCATGAGCCGGGGAGCGTCGCTTAAGACGCCGATCCCCAGCCGTCGCATCACGCGACCTTCCGCGCGGCTCCGCTGTCGGCGTCAAGGAATCCGGTCAGCCTGCCCCTGATCAGTCGCTCGGCGTCCGCCATGATGCGGTCGATCAGTTCCTTCACGGTCGGAATGTCGTGAATAAGCCCGACGACCATGCCGCAGCTCCACGCGCCCGCGTCCATGTCGCCCTCGATCATCACCTTGGGATAGACGCCCGCCACCTGGTCATGGATGTCCTCGATCTTGAGGCTCTTGCCCTTCTCGCGCTCGATCTCGAGCAGGTGCTCGACGCCCTTGTTGTTCAGCACCCGCTCCGTATTCCGGAGCGCCCGCATGACCAGCCTGGTGTCGAGCTCGTTCGCCGCGACCAGTGCCTTCTTGACGTTGTCATGCACCGGCGCTTCCTTGGTGGCGATGAAGCGCGTGCCCATGTTCATGCCCGCAGCGCCCATCGCCAGCACCGCAACCAGGCTGCGCGCGTCCGCCATGCCGCCCGAGGCAACGAACGGGATCTTCAGTTCCTCGGCCGCGCGCGGCAACAGGATCATGTTCGGCATGTCGTCCTCGCCGGGATGGCCGCCGCACTCGAAGCCGTCGACGCTGACGGCATCGCAGCCGATCTGCTCGGCCTTCAGCGAGTGCCGGACCGACGTGCATTTGTGAATCACCTTGATGCCGCCCGCCTTCAGCGCCGGCATATATTGCTCGGGACTGCGCCCGGCGGTTTCGACGATCCTGACACCGCCCTCCCTGATGGCCGCGATATATTCCGGATAGGGCGGCGCACTGAAAGTCGGCAGGAACGTGAGGTTCACCCCGAACGGCTTGTCCGTCATGTCGCGGCAGCGCGCGATCTCCTTGGCCAGCAGTTCCGGCGTTCTCTGCGTCAGGCCCGTGATCAAGCCGAGCCCGCCCGCGTTGGCGACGGCCGCCGCCATTTCGGCGAAGCCGACATAGTGCATGCCGCCCTGGATGATCGGGTGCTCGATGCCGAACAGTTCAGTAATCGCTGTCTTCACGAATGATCTCCCGCGTTGCCGCTCAGTGGGTGATTTCAAACAGACCGGCCGCGCCCATGCCGCCACCGATGCACATGGTCACCACGCCGAATTTCGCCTTGCGCCGCCGGCCCTCGATCAGGAGATGGCCGGTGAGCCGCGACCCGGTCATGCCGTAGGGATGGCCGATCGCGATCGAGCCGCCGTTGACGTTGAGCTTGTCCGGATCGATGCCGAGCTTGTCGCGGCAGTAGATCACCTGCACCGCATAGGCCTCGTTCAGTTCCCAGAGATCGATGTCGTCGATCTTGAGGTTATGGCGCTTGAGCAGGCGCGGGATCGCGGCGACCGGGCCGACGCCCATCTCGTCCGGCTCGACGCCGGCGGCGACGAAGCCGCGGAAGATGCCGAGCGGCTTGAGGCCCTTCCTGGCCGCAATCTTGTCGCTCATGATCACGCAGGCTGAGGCGCCGTCCGAAAGCTGGCTGGCATTGCCCGCGCTGATGGTTTTGCCCTCGAACACCGGCTTGATCTTGGCGAGGCCTTCGGCGGTGGTTTCGGGACGTGGGCCTTCGTCCTTGGTGAGGGTCACCTGCTCGTAGGTGACCTCCTTGGTGTCCTTATTGAACAACGCCATCTTGGTCGTGAACGGCACGATCTCGTCATTGAAGCGGCCGGCCTGCAACGCAGCGCCGACGCGGCGTTGGCACTCGAGGCTATATTCGTCCTGCTTGTCGCGGCCGATCTTGTAGCGCTCGGCGACGACCTCGGCGGTATCGAGCATCGACATGTACATTTCGGGCTTCATCGCCATCAGCTCGTCGTCGACGGCGTGAAATTTGTTCATGTGCTCGTTCTGCACGAGGCTGATCGACTCGATGCCGCCGCCGATCGCGACCTCGACGCCATCAAGCATCACCGAGCGCGCAGCCACCGCGATGGCCTGCAGGCCTGAGGCGCATTGCCGGTCGATGGTGGTGCCGGCGACCGTCACCGGCAGGCCGGCGCGGATCGCGCCCTTGCGCGCCACGTTCATCACCATGGTGCCCTGCTGCATGGCGCAGCCCATGACCACGTCTTCAACCTCGCCCGGCGCGACGCCGGCGCGCTTCACCGCTTCGGCCATCACGTGCCCGGCCAGGGTCGGACCGTCCGTATTGTTGAGCGCGCCGCGGTAGGCTTTGCCGACAGCCGTCCTTGCGGTGGAAACGATGACTGCTTCAGTCGTCATGCTGGCCTCTCTGCTTACGCGGCCGCGTCCAGCTGCGCGTAACGCAGCACATGGAACGCGGGATCGCCGAACTGGATGTTGATGGAGGAGATTCGCTTGAAGTAGTGCCCAACGTTGAGCTCGTCGGTCATTCCCATGCCGCCGTGAAGCTGCACCGCCTGGTCGGCGACGAACCTGCCGGCATAGCCGATCTTCGACTTGGCGCCGGAGGCGAGCCGCGACAGTGCGGAATCACCGGTGCTGAGGCTGAGGCTCAGATGCTGCATCAGGGAGAGCGCTTCCTGATGGGCGATGAACATGTCGACCATCCGATGCTGCAGCACCTGGAACGCGCCGATGGTGGTGCCGAACTGCTTGCGCGTCTTCGAATACTCCAGCGTCGCCGAGTTCAGCTCACCGATGGCGCCCACCGCTTCCGCGCAGAGCGCACCGATGGCGCGGTCGCGGCAGGCTTCCAGCGCGGCGACGCCCTCGCCTTCTGCTCCCAGCAATTGCCCGCGGACATCGCGCAGGCTGATCTCGGCGGCCCGACGGCCGTCGATGGTCTTGAAGCTCTGGAGATCGACGCCGCTCGCGCGTCGATCGACCACGAACAGGCTTACGCCGCCGCGGTCACGATCCTCGCCGGAGGTCCGCGCCGAGACGATCAGATAATCCGCCCAGGGCGCTGCGATCACCATGGTCTTCGCGCCGGTCAGGACGTAGTCGCTCCCCTCGCGCCGCGCCCGCGTCGTGACATTGGCCAGATCGAAGCGCGATGCCTTCTCGGTCCAGGCCAACGTCCAGATTTTCGAGCCCTCGATGATTTCAGGGAGGAAGCTCTGCTGCTGCTCCGGCGTGCCCAATTGCTCGATCAGCCCGCCGGCCAGCACCACCGTCTCGACGTAAGGCTCGACCACGAGGCGACGGCCGAACTCGTGCATGACGATCATGGTCGACAACGGACCGCCGCCGAGACCGCCGGCCCCCTCGGAGAACGGCGCAGCCAGCAGGCCGAGCTCGGCGAAAGCCGCCCACTGCTTCCGGCTGAAGCCCTCCTCGCTTGCCACAATCTTGCGCCGCGCCTCGAAGGCGTACTGGTCGCGCAGCAGGCGCTGGACGCTGGATCGCAGCAATTCCTGCTCTTCCGTGAACTGAATATCCATCCGATCCTCCCGATCCGCCGTGGCTAGAGCCCGAGCACGGCCTTGGCGATGATGTTTCGCTGGATCTCGTTGGATCCGCCGTAGATGCTGAGCTTGCGCGCGTTCAGATATTTCTCCGACGCGGTGTGACCGTAGTCGGGGCCGGGCATGAAGCGGTTGGCGCTGACCGGATGCTCGCGGATGGCCAGGCCGTAATTGCCAATCGCGCGATGGGTGAGCTCGGTGATGTCCTGAAATATCTCGGTGCCTCGGATCTTGAACAGCGAGGCCGCCGGTCCAGGATCAATGCCGCGCGCCATCTGGGCGACGACGCGCAGCTCCGTCGCCTCCAGCGCCAGCACGTCGAGCTCGATACGGGCAATGTCCCGCAGGAATTCGAGATGCGCGGGATCGTCGGCCGGTATCTCGGCCTTCACGATCTGCTTCAGCTTGTTGATGTAGCGGGTGGACCGGCCGATGCCGGCCATGCTGGTGCGCTCGTTGCCGAGCAGGAACTTGGCGTAGGTCCAGCCCTTGTTCTCCTCGCCGACCAAATTCTCGACGGGCACGCGGACGTTTTCGAGGAAGACGTCGTTGACCTCGTGGCTGCCATCGATCGTGATGATCGGCCGCACGGTCACGCCGGGCGATTTCATGTCGATCAGCAGGAAGGAGATGCCGGATTGCGGCTTCGCGCTCGGATCGGTGCGCACGAGGCAGAATATCCAGTCGGCATGCTGCGCCAGCGTGGTCCAGGTCTTGTGACCGTTGACGATGTAGTGGTCGCCCTCACGCACCGCCTTGGTTCTGACGGTCGCGAGGTCGGAGCCCGAGCCCGGCTCCGAATAGCCCTGGCACCACCAATCCTCGCCGGACAGGATCCGCGGCAGAAACTTTTTCTTCTGTGCCTCATTTCCGAACGTGTAGATTACCGGCCCGACCATGGTCACGCTGAAGGCGAGCGGCGGCAGCGTGCCGGCGCGAGATGTTTCCTGCTCGAAGATGAAGCGCTGCGTGACCGACCAACCCGGGCCGCCATACTCCTTGGGCCAGAGCGGCGCGATCCAACCCTTCTTGTGGAGGATCCGGTGCCAGAGCAGCGACTGCTCCTTGGTCAGGTCGGTCTCCGGATTGGGAACGCGCATTTCCGGCGGATAACTCTCCGCAATGAAAGTGCGCACCTCGTCACGAAACGCGGCGTCCTCGGGGGAAAGCTTGAGCTCCATCGCAGCAGGCTCCGCTACCACTTCTCGCCGAAGGGACGGATCTCGAGCTCAAACGTCCATGCGCTTTTCGGCTGCTGGTAGAGCTGCCAATAGGAAGTTGCGACGGAGGACGGAGGCATCAAGGCATCCGGATCATCCAGCGCGTTGGGCCCGAGAGCCTCCAGCCGGCGTTGCCGAACCCACTCGGTATCCACACCGGAATCGATGACGAGATGCGCGACATGAATATTCTTCGGGCCAAGCTCACGGGCCATGGCTTGCGCGACCGCGCGAAGGCCGAACTTGGCGCTTGCGAAGGCTGCATAGCCGCTGCCGCCTCGGAGCGAGGCGGTCGCCCCGGTAAAGAAGATGTTGCCACCCCCATGCGGCAGCATCAGGCGGGCCGCCTCGCGACCAGCCAGGAAGCCGGAATAGCAGGCCATTTCCCAGACCTTGCGGAAAACGCGTTCTGTGGTTTCCAGAATCGGGAAATTGACGTTCGCTCCGATGTTGAAGATGCAGACTTCCAGCGGCGCGTGCTTGTCCGCATCGTTGAGGAAGGAGATGATTTCGTCTTCCTTGCGCGCATCGAGCGAACGGGCGTGAACCTCTCCGCCGGCGGCCTCGATATCCTTCACGAGCGGAGCCAGCTTTTCGCCGTTACGACGGCCGGCGAAGACCGTGAAGCCTTCTGCTGCGAACTTCTTGGCGATCTCGCCGCCGATGAAGTCGCCCGCGCCTATCACGGCCGCGGTTGCGTTTCTCTTTTGCAAGGCTCGTCTCCCGGTTAGGTTGGATCTGTTGAAGCTATTCCGCCAAGGGCGGAGCGGCTAGCCAATAGCACTCACGGGCCATGAGCATGCTGCGGCCACCTGCCGTATCTGTTGCGCTTGAAAGGGCCATCACTGCCAACCTCCCGGATGATGAGCGCATGTCCTTTTGCCGCAGCGCATTCATGGCTCCGATCTAACGTTCTTTTTTAGAACTCGTCAATTGCTATTTTGCCATTCTCGGCCTGCAGGCGAATGCGGCAGATAACCTGTCATTTCGACTGTTCTTTACAACGCTGCAGAGAGCAACTACCAATACGTTCCAAATAAGAACGCATTGGGAGGAAAAGCATGGTCGAGAGCCGCGGGGTGGCGATCCTGGTCGGCGCAGGCGATGCGATCGGCGCTGCCGTCGCACGACGTTTTGCCAGGGGCGGTTATACGGTTTGCATCTGCCGGCGCGACGCCACCAAATCTCAAGGGCTCGTGGACGAACTGACCGCCGCCGGCTATCGCATCCACGCTTTCAGCGTCGATGCGCGTCAGGAGGCCGAAGTCCAGAAGCTGTTTTCGGATATTGAAAGCAAGATCGGACCGATCGAGGTCTGCCTTTTCAATGCCGGCTCGAACGTCAACAAGCCCCTGCTGGACACCACGGAGAAGCTGTTTTTCAAGGCCTGGGAGCTGGCCTGCTATGCCGGATTCCTCGTAGGTCGCGAAGCCGCGCGTGTCATGCTGCCGCGCGGGCGCGGCACGATTTTCTTTACCGGCGCAACGGCCAGCATTCGCGGCGGCAAGGGCTTTGCCGCGTTTTCATCTGCGAAATTCGCACTTCGCGCCGTGGCGCAGGCCATGGCGCGCGAGCTTGGGCCGAAGAACATCCATGTCGTCCATCTCATCATCGACGCCGGCGTCGATAGCGAGGCCATCCACCAGCGCATGAAGGCGGCAAAGGGGATCGAGGCAAGCGAAATCCCGCCGGACAGCCTGACGAAGACCTCCTCCATCGCAGACGCCTATTGGTTCGCTCACCAGCAGAGCCGCGACGGCTGGACCCATGAACTCGATCTTCGTCCGTCGGTGGAGAAGTGGTGATGAGCGCGACACCCGATCTCACGCTGTGGGGCGCCGGCACGAGCCGCACCGTCCGTGCACACTGGGCGATGCACGAACTTGGCTTATCCTATAAGGCCAAGCCGATCGGACCACGCACAGGCGAGACCAAGACCGCTGAGTATACCAGGCTCAATCCTCGCCAGAAGATCCCGTTGCTGCAGGACGGCGACTTCTGCATCGGTGAAAGCGCCGCGATCGTCGCCTATCTGTCGCGGATGTATTCCACGCCGGAGCGCTCGCTGATTCCGGAAGCCACCCGCGACTATGCGGCATGGCTCGAATGGTGCTTCTTTATCGTGGCCGAGCTCGATTCCACGAGCCTGTACGTCATGCGCCGCCACCGGGCGGATGCACTGGGACACATCTATGGCGTTGCGCCTGAGGTCGTCGCCCAGGCCGCGGACTATTTCCGCGGTCAGCTGCGCCACGTGGAAGTCGCCTTGGCTGATGGCCGGCCGTTTCTCATGGGCGAGCGCTTCAGCAGTGCGGACATCCTCCTGACAACGTGCCTCGACTGGGCCATCGCTTACGGCGTCGGCATTTGCGACAATGCGCAGCCCTATCTCGAACGCATCCATCACCGGGAGGCCTATCAGCGAGCGGTCGAAGCCAATGCTCCGGTCGCTCCCGTTGCGGTGGTACCGGCAAAACCCTGAAGAGCCGATCGCGGGCGCGCGAAAGGCCGGACTAGATGGCCACGCGCAGGGCGCGCTCGGCGATCATCTTGTCGATGGCGCCGTCGTCATATCCGAGATCGCGCAGGACCTCACGCGAGTGCTCGCCGACCCGGGGCGCCGGCCCGCCGATCGCGGCCTGGTTGACCTCGAAGCGGGCTGCGGGCTTTGGCTGCCGCACCCGGCCAACCTTCGGCTGATCGAACTCAGCAATGAGGCCGCGCGCGACGACCTGTTCATTGTGGATGATTTCGCCCCGACGCAGGATCGGCGCGCAAGGCACGTCCGCCGCATCCAGGCGCTCCAGCCACTCGGCTGTCGTGTGCTGGCTGATGTATTCCGCCATCTTGTTGATCCGCGCGGTGGCATTGACCGAACGCGCGGCCGGCGTTGCAAAGCGAGCATCGTTGGCGAGCTCGGGATCGCCGCAAGCGCGGCAAAATCCCTGCCATTCGGAATCGGAGATGGTGCCCGCGGTGATGTAGCCGTCGCTGGTCTTGAACACCAGGTCCGGCCGATCATTCGGATCGGCGGCGGCCGCCTCGGCGCCAACCACGGTGTACTGCATCATGCCTTCCGGCCAGAGATAGGAGATCATCGCATCCAGCATCGCCACCTGGATGTGGTCGCCCTGCCCCGTCTTCTCGCGCGCATACAGCGCCGCCGCCACCGCCTGCGCGGTGAACACCGCGGTCGTCTTGTCACAGACGATGGTGCGGATCATTTGCGGCCGGTTCGTCACCGGCTGCGACTGGATATCCGCGAAGCCCGACAGCCCCTGAACGATGGGATCGTAGACCCGCTTCTTGACATAGGGGCCGGTATCGCCGACCCCGCTGATCGAGACGTAGATCAGGCGCGGATGGCGCTGGCGCAATTCCTGAACGCCGAGGCCGAGACGTTCCATGGTACCTGGCCGGAAATTCTGCACCAGGACATCGGCCTGCGCGACCAGCCGGGTGAGCACCTCGCGCCCCGAAGCACTCTTGACGTCGATCGACAGCGAGCGCTTGCCGCGGTTCGAGGAGATGAACAGCGCGGAGAACTCACCCTCCTTGTCGATGGTGGCACGGCTGCGGCGCGTAATGTCGCCGCCAATCGGCTCGATCTTCAGCACGTCGGCGCCCTGATCCGCCAGAAACATGGTCGCGAACGGGCCCGACACCACGCCGGTCAAATCGAGCACGCGAACGCCGTGAAGTGGGCCGGGCATGGGCATTCTCCCTGATCTTACTTTTATTCTGGGGCCGAGCGTGGCTTTCGCCACTCGAGCCGGACAATAGGCGCGGTCAGGCCGTCTTGGGAACGGGTTGTCTGGTTTGCTCGACGATGGATTCCTCGACGTCGCGGATCTGGTCCTTGCCGAAGAACATTTCCTTTCCAACGAAGAAGGTCGGAGAGCCGAATGCTCCTCGGCTGACGGCGTCGGTGGTTAGATCGATCAGCCGCTTCTTGACGTCATCCTGCTGTGCGCGTGCCATCAGCCGATCGATATCGATGCCGGAGGAGACGAACGCGTTGCGGAAGATTTCGACATCGTCCATTTTCTTGGGCTCTTCCCACATGTGATGATAGGCGGCGCGAAAATATGGCTCGAACATGCCCTCGAACTGGGCGGCGACGGCACCGCGCATCAGCATCAAGGTGTTGACCGGAAAGAACGGATTCTGGCGAAATTTCGTGATGTTGTGGCGTCGGATGAACCGCTGGGTCTCCAGCGCCTGGTATTCCGGCTTGTTCTTTATTCCGCGCAGCGATTCGAACGGCGACATGTTGCCGGTCGCCTTGTAGATGCCGCCGAGCAGAACCGGGACGTAGGTGAACTTCACGCCGGTCCGCTGCTCGATGCCGGGAATGGCGACTTCCGCCAGATAGGCGTTCGGACTGCCGAAATCGAACTGGAATTCAACCTTCAAGGTCATCGCGCTTCTCCCGGAGATCGTATGGCGGGCACCGGCGATCCACTCGCCAGCCTCATTCCCGCTACCTTATAGTTCTAAAATAGAACTGTCAAATGTGCCTGCAGTCCGCGGGTTTCCCCTGCCTTGAGGGGGATTGTTTGGCAATTAGTACCTATCTAGAATGCAAGGGCCGCGCCGGCCTCCGCGAAGATTCGGAACGGCCCATGCTGGCACGACTGGAGTATGTGAATGAAGTGGAACGAACTCGAGGAAGAGCCGTGCTCGATGGCCCGAACCATCGGCGTGATCGGCGATCGCTGGACGCTTCTGATCCTGCGCGAGTGCTTCCTGCGCACGCGCCGCTTCGAAGGATTCCAGTCGGCGCTGGGAATCACACGGCACTTGCTGGCCGAGCGGCTGAAAAAACTGGTTCGGCAGGGCATCCTGCGCCGCATTCCCTATCAGGAATCGCCCAAGCGCCACGAATATATCCTGACTCAGAAGGGCCTCGACCTCTATCCGATCATGATGGCGATCGTGCATTGGGGTGACACTCATATGGTCGACGAGCGCGGCCGCCCCTTGCTGCACCAGCACCGCAAATGCGGAAAAGACTTCGATCCGGTCATGGTGTGCTCCGAATGCGGCGAGCCGCTGTCCGCCAAGGAGGTTCATACTCACCCAGGGCCGGGCGCCCGCGGCCTCCCGGAGAGAAGCGCGCCGGAGCCAAGGAAGACGAAGGCACGCTCACGCGCCGCTTGAGGCGGAAGCGCGCCGCATGCTGCCGCAACACTGGACTCGCTGTTACACCAAGACCACATCGCGACAAGGTTCGCTCGCGTAGAGACGCTCAACCTGCTCGGAGCGAACTTTCAGCACAGCACGTTGGTTGACGTAGGCCTTGTCGGTGATCTCTCCTGCAGCCATTGATGGCGGATCCTTCAGCAGAGCGAAGGAACAGATTTTTTCGCTGCTTCCGACGGTCTCGTTGTATTCCTGAAAGCGGTCTTTCAGAAATTGAATCACGAGGGGATCGCAGGTCAAATCCGCGCCCGGCACCTTCGAGATCCGGGCCGCTTCGGTCGGATTCAGCCAGCAGAGCAGCCCGCACGTTTCGCGGTTTTCGCCCGCAATGACGATGTCGAGCAAAACGCCCCGGGTCGCAGCCAGGACGGCCGCGCGCATATTGCCGATCGCGACCCAGGTGCCGTTCGCAAGTTTGAAGTTCTCGGAGATTCTGCCGGTAAAGCGAAGACCCCGCTCCGGTTTCTGCGGATCCAGAAACGAGACGGTATCGCCGATGCGATAGAAGCCCTCTTCATCGAAAGCCTTTTCCGTCAACTCCGGTTGGCCGAGATATCCAGGTGTGACGTTGGGTCCCTTGACCCTGACCTCGTAAGTATCGGTAACGGGAATCAGCTTGAGCTGAAGTCCCGGCGCGGGAAGACCAATCTCCCCCGGCTGATCCGTTGCCCAGTGGGTCGTGCTGATCGTCGGCGCGGTTTCGGTCGTGCCGTAGCCCGACATCACCGGAATTGACCGTCCCGTGATCGACGATGTCAGCCGGTACAGATTTTCAAGCGTGCCTTGCGAAATTGCAGCTCCGGCGTAGCTCAAACGATCCATCCGCTTGAACACGCTGACGCCGAGGTCGGGGTCCTTCTCGATCGCATCGCACAGGAGATTGTAGCCGGCCGGGACATTGAACATCGCGGTCGGCGAAATCTCCCTGAGATTGGCAATCGTTTTGTGAAACAGCTGCGGCATCGGCCGGCCATCGTCGATATAGAGCGTCCCGCCGTTCTTCAGGATGCTGTGAAGGATGACATTGCTGCCCATCGTATGGTGCCAGGGCAGCCATTCGACCTGCACCGGCGCAGCCGGAGGTGACACGAGCAGGCTCCCCATTTTCAGGGAGCTTGCCATCATCCGGTGGGTGTTGAGCACGCCTTTGGGAAAGCCGGTCGAACCGGACGTGAACAGGATCTTGGCGACCGCGTCGCAAGGCACCTCACGGGATGCGCGCACGAATCCGTCGCTCCCGGTCCGATCGGTCAGAACCTTGAAAGGAACTGTGTCCGGCGCGCCATCGACGCTGATCCAGGTCGCGGTTGCCAATTCGGGAATGGCACGGCCGGCAGAAAAGTCGCGGCCGCTTTGAACGAACACGAAGCTCGGGCGCAGCACTTCCGCGATGTCCTTGAGGCGAGCAAGACCCCCGGGCATCAGGGTGTAGTTTGGCGATATCGGCGCCAGAACGACCCCGATCGACATTGCCGCAAACGAGATCACCGCGTTCTCGATCGAGTTTCCAGACAGGACCGCAAGCTTGTCGGCCGGCTTTGCGCCCATGTCGATCAGGCTTTGGCCGGCGGCCTGAACCTGCGACCATGCCTCACCATAGGTGATCTCGTCCCATCCGCCCTTCGCGTTGCGTTGCGCCAGAAAAATTCGGTCCGGAACGCCTTCGGCCCAGCGTGGAAGATAATCGGTGATGCGCCAATCGCACGGCTCCCACTCGAGGGGAGAGCTCAAGATAAGCGTGCCATCCGCTCGACGCTCGATGGAAACCTCACGCGGTGCAAACGTCAGTGCCGTCGTCGACATCGAAAATGATCTCCCGAATTGCTGAAAGGCGACCGCACGCGGTGCATTCTTGTAGTCCCACCGGCGGCCTGCCGGCACAGAGCAAGGTCGGACGCAGCTCACGCCGCGTCCGCCACTCCAGCTGTCGCGGATTCATTCAGACCTGGCGTCCAACACCTCGCTGAAGGCTTCCCAGGTCGAGCCGGTCCACCGCTGCAGCCGCATCTGCGTCCAGATCATGTTCTCGGTTTCGCTGGTGTTCACCTTGATCCCGGGCAACGCGGTCGGGACGATGAAGTCCCTGAGGTTCTTGGCCTGCGCCAGAACGTTCTTGCGGGACAGATCATTGCCGCATTGTTTCAGGATCTGCTCGAGCAGGATGCCTTGCTGATACCCGGTGAGATAGCTGCCGTTGGTGATATCGACGCCCGGCAGATACTTGTCGAGAAACGCCCGATAGGCCTGCATGGCGGGATCGTCTTTCCAGTTGGGATCCACGACATCCTTGTTGATCGTGCCGACGATCACGCCTACCGATTTGTCGAGGCCAGCCGGCGCGAGCGTGCCGCCGACCGAACCGGACGGAAAGTTGATGATCACGGTGGCTTTCCAGCCGATCACAGAAGCTTGCCGGATCGCCTGCGCGGCGAATTTCGGCGTCCCCGCGATCATCAGGGCCTCGGCACCGGAGCTTTTGAGAGTCGTGATCTGCGAATCGACGGTCGGCTCCGTGACTTCATAGGACGCGCTGACGACCTTTCGATCGAAGTCCTTGCCGAGAAAGGCCTTGAAGGCGCTGACGTAATCTTTGCCGAGATCGTCGTTCTGATAGAGGATCGCGTATTTGGCGTTTGGCAGCGTCTTGGTCAGATATTTCGCGTAGATTTTTCCTTCGGTGTCGTAGCTGACGAGGCCCGTCGTCGTCAGCGGATAACTGGCGACGTCCGTGAACTTGGACGAGCCGCTGATGATGGCGATGCTGGGCACGCCTTTCGCCCTCAGGTATTTTGCCGTGGCCGAAAGGCCGGGCGTGCCGAGCTGACCGAACATGAACGCCACTTCGTCGCTCTCGACCAGCTTGCGGACGTGCTCCACCGCTTTCGGAGGGCTGTAGGCATCGTCATAGGCGATGTAGTTGATCTTGCGGCCGTTGATGCCGCCGCGGTCGTTCATCGATTGAATGTAGGCGGTCAGGCCCTTGCCGACGAGACCGATCGATGATGCCGGTCCGCTGAACGGAAACACCCCGCCGATCTTGATCTCGGTCGCGGTAACGCCGGGCTCGTCAGCCGCGAGCGCCGGACTGCTCAAAAGCATAGCCAGAGCCGCAAGGCTCTTCCACTTCGCCAACATGGCTCGTCCTCCCTGATGCGCACCCATCCGGGCACGTCATTGTGTTTTGTCGCGTCACCCGGCTGCTCACCCGGCATCGTGCCGCGCGAACTGCGCGCCTCGCTGTCCATTGTGATTGGCCAGCGCGGTGAGTCCTGCGGCCGTTGAGCTCGGCCGTCTCGTTCGTGAACCTACAGTTCTTTTTCAGAACTAGTCAAGCGCGCAGATGCGATCGGTCGACGCGGGAGCCGCGCTTGCCTGGGCTCCGTAAGCCGTGCCGCAATTGGCTCAAGGATAGGAATAGCCGGGCGCAAAACACCATCAGCCGGGAATTCCGCGGGAGAAAGGCAGGGCGCGGAGCACTCGAGCGTCTTAATTCTATTATTGGACTTACTCGATTTTCCCACGGTCGGGCGGGCGCAAGCATTGGAGCGCGAACAGTCACGCAGCCGCTGGAGCCGCATCTCAAATCATCGTGCCCCGCATGAAGCAGCGGACCCGGGGGTGGCCGTCGATATAGTATTTCCACACCATGGTCCGCCCGGTCTTGTTCGGCTGCGTGACCACGGCGCCATCAGGCACCGTCACCCACTCGCCATCGATGCGCACCCGGTAGTGCCCGTGGTCGGATTCCCAATCGATGTCGGCGACAATGTATCCATCGGCGTCCGAGCAGCATGGCCCCAATTCGCTGGACAGGCTCTCGAACCATTCCTTCAGCGGTGAATTGGCATAGCGCCCATCGTCGCGCGCCGGCGCAGACGTCGCGAGCATGATCAGGGCCAATGACAATCCGATGCGCGTCATGGCTGAGATTCCTGGCTCGCAGCCTTGTACATCGCGGCGTGCCGAAGGACGAAGTCGTAGACGCTGAGCGGCGGCGTGCCGGTGACTTTCTCCACATCCGACGTCAAGCGGTCATAGCGGTTCTGCTGCTTGAGAAGGGCCATTGTGGAGAGATGGGCTAGTGCATGCGGTGACAACCTCCCACTATCCTCGAGCTGCCTGCGCCAAGGTTGCCAAGGCACGTTCACGTAGGTGATCGGATGACCGAGAGCCCTGGAGAACTCTTCAGCAACCCCATTCATGTCCTGCGACCGCGGCCCGGTGAGTTCGTAGATCTTGCCGATGTGCCGGCCGGGGTCTTCGAGGATCGCAGCGATCACCCGCGCGACGTCTTCGCTCGCAATCGGCGAGGTCTTTCCGTCGCCGAAGGGCAGCCGAATCTGACGATGGTCACGGATTGAACTCGCCGACAGCAGGAGGAAGAACGTATCCAGGAAGGAGGTCGGGCGGACGTGCACAACTGGCAGCCCGGACCAGTTCAGCGCCTGCTCCGCCAGCCAGTGCAGCTTCTGCTGTGGGCTGTCGGTGGTCGCGTTGATGCCCATTTGCGACACCGTCATCTGCGAGATGTTCACGAACGCACTCACATTGTGGTGCTTCGCCACGGCGGCGGCATTGACCGTCGCTTCGAGATACGACGCCGACACCGTCATTGCGAAGTAGATCCTCTGGCAACCTTCGATCGCGCGATGCATCGCGTGCAGGTCGAGAAGATCGCCGACGACGACCTCGATTCCGAGTTCGGCGAGCTTGGCCGATCGGGCGTCCTCGTTGCGAACGAGGGCCCTCACCTTGGATCCCCGTCGGATCAGCAGCTCGCAGACCGCATGACCGACGGTTCCCGCGGCACCGGTGATCAAGACGCGAGATTCCATGTCGTCCTCCTCCGGCTGTGCCGGCGACCTGAGCGGCTGCTGAAAGCCCGGATCGTCGCTTCATCCGAAAAATAGGGGCATATCAAACTATCTTGGATATATCGCAGGAAGCCCCGGCGCGCAACGCTTCCTCGCGCGCGGTTTTGGAACTATCGACAGCAAGCGGAAGCCGTGTGATATCTTGGGTTTGAGAGGGGTATCGATGCCGAGAGCAGCAGCAAAATCATCCGACCTGGTCGATGACCCAGCGCGCTGTAACTGCAACCAGGTCCGCCGCGCAGCCAGGCGCCTCTCTCGGTATTATGATCTCGCGCTGTCCTCGAGCGGACTCAAATCGACGCAATATAGTCTGTTGAGTTATCTCGTGACCTCGGGGCCGATGACGATGGCCCGGCTCGCCAAGCTGATGTCGATGGATCGTGCGACCACGGGGCACAACCTGAGGCCGCTCGTGCGTGACGGTTTCGTTGAGATTTCAGTCGGCAAAGACGACCGGCGGGAGCGCATCGTCACCGTCACAAAGCAGGGACATAAGACGCATGCTCGAGCCCTGACTGCATGGCGGCGCGCGCAGACAGCCTTTGAGAAAGCCATGGGCGAACGGGAAGCCGCCGATCTGCGCGATTTGATGAACCGGATCGTCGACGTCCCTCTTCCCCGCCCTGAGTAGATCGCACGATGCAATGTGGCGCGGCATCGAGCTGGCCGGGCGCACGCACTCGTCGCGCAGCGTGCGGCGTACGACCACAAAGAACGCCGCGCGCAACGCCCTTTAGTCTACGGCTGGACGTGAAAGAAGCCTGCATCAACAGGGTTTGAATGGTGGGCGCACCAGGGCTCGAACCTGGGACCCGCTGATTAAGAGACACGCTGCCAGCGTTGATTTTTCAGGAGAAATTTTCCAACTGAGTCAAAAGCCGGTCATTGGAGATCAATGGCTTACAAAGGGAGATCCAACCACAAGAGCGCTTGGTTCGTGCTCGCTCGTCACGGCCGGCAGGTCGGCGCCACAGCGCCTTGCCTTGGACATTGAACTCGGACGTGCCTTTCTTCGCAGAACAGTCCGGCCCTTTAGCTTGCGGGCTTGAATTCCGGCTGCGCTTCCTTGTCAGCCATCGCCTCGATTTGCTCGACGAAGTCCTGGCGCTTCTTCCGGTCCTTGGCATCAATTTCGAAGCGGCAAAGCGATCCCATGGAAAGGGTACGTCGATGGCCTGACCGAGCGCCTCATGACAGACGCGAGCCGCTACGTGATCCGAACCCAGGTGCCTTTGCATGCCGAGGACGTTACAGCAGCATCGATGAACTTCACGCCTGCCAAGCCGTCCTCAACGGTCGGGAAGATGACTTCGGGATCGGGCTTCTCACCGGTTCTTGCGGCGCGAATGGCGCGCGCTGCCTCGGCATAAATGGTTGCGAAACCTTCAAGGTAGCCCTCAGGGTGACCGGAAGGCACGCGGGTGACACGGGCCGCTTCGCTCAAGACACCAGCGCCGCCGCGGGTTAGCAGTTGCCTGGGCCGGCCGTACGGGGTGAACCAGAGCTGGTTCGGATTCTCCTGCACCCATTCGAGACCGCCCTTGCTGCCGTAGACGCGCAGCGTGAGGTCGTTCTCGTTGCCGACGGCGACCTGACTCGCCCACAGCATGCCCTTGGCGCCCCCCTTCCACTTGAGAAGAATCTGAACATCATCATCGAGGCGCCGGCCCTCGACGAATGTCGACAGTTGGGCGAGCAGTTCGTCGAGCTCAAGGCCAGTGACAAAACAGGCGAGATTATAGGCGTGGGTGCCGATGTCGCCGATGCACCCGCCGGCGCCGGACCGGGCCGGGTCGGTGCGCCATGCCGCCTGTTTGTGGTCGCTCGCCTCCAATCGCTCCGTCAGCCAGTCCTGGAGATATTCGGCCTGGACCAGCCGGATCTCGCCTAGCTCCCCGTTCACGATCATGGCCCGGGCCTGCCGGACCATGGGATAGCCCGTGTAGTTGTGCGTCACCACGAAAACCCTGCCCGTCTTCCCGACCAAGGCCACGAGCTCCTCGGCCTCTGCGACGGTCGTCGTCAGTGGCTTGTCGCAAATGACGTGAATTCCGGCTTCCAGGAAGACTTTCGCGACCGGACTGTGCATGTGGTTGGGCGTCACGATCGAGACCGCTTCGATGCCGTCCGCTCGCGCGGCTTCGGCCTTGGCCATCTCCTCGAAGGAGCCATAGGCACGGTCGTCGGCGATGCCGAGCTCCTTCGCCGAGGCTTTGGCTCGGACCGGATCCGATGCGAGCGCGCCGGCCACAAGTTCGAACTGGTCGTCGATGCGAGCGGCAATGCGGTGGACGGCGCCTATGAAGGCTCCCCGGCCGCCGCCGACCATGCCGAGTCGGATACGACCGCGATTGCCGGCTTCGTTGCTTGCTTCGATCGTCATTCTTCTCCTCCCTCAGGAGATGCCGAGCATCTTGCGGTTCGCTGCGTCGTCGGTGCCGGCGCCCGCGAAATCGTCGAAGGCTTTCTCCGTAACGCGGATGATATGGCTCTTGATGAACTCGGCCCCCTCGCGCGCGCCTTGCTCCGGATGCTTCAGCGCACACTCCCACTCGAGCACCGCCCAGCTGTCGTAATCGTATTGCGTGAGCTTGGAGAAGATGGCGCCGAAATCGACCTGACCGTCGCCGAGCGATCGAAAGCGGCCGGCACGGTCGACCCAACTCTGGAACCCGCCATAGACGCCCTGGCGGCCGGTCGGATTGAACTCGGCATCCTTGACGTGGAATGCCTTGATGCGCTGGTGGTAGATGTCGATGTAGTCGAGATAGTCGAGCTGCTGCAGCACGAAGTGCGAGGGGTCGTAGAGCAGGTTCGCGCGCTTGTGACCGTTAACCCGCTCGAGAAACATCTCATAGGAGATGCCGTCGTGAAGGTCCTCGCCCGGGTGGATCTCATAGGCGAGGTCGACGCCGTGCTCATCAGCAAAATCGAGGATCGGCCGCCAGCGCCTGGCGAGCTCGTCGAAAGCGGTCTCGACGAGACCGGCAGGACGCTGCGGCCAGGGATAGACATAGGGCCAGGCGAGCGCACCGGAGAAGGTCGCTTGTGCCGTGATCCCGAGCCGCCTGGAGGCCAGGATTGCGCGCTTGACCTGGTCGACGGCCCACTCAGTCCGGGCCTTGGCGTTGCCACGCACCTCCGGCACGGCGAAGCCGTCGAATGCCGCGTCATAGGCCGGGTGAACGGCAACGAGCTGGCCCTGGAGATGGGTCGAGAGCTCGGTGATCGTAAGCCCGTGGCGAGCCGCTACGCCCTTCACCTCGTCGGCATAGTCCTGCGATTCCGAGGCCATTTTCAGGTCGAAGAGTCGCCCATCCCAGCTCGGAATCTGGATCCCCGCGTAGCCGAGCGAAGCCGCCCATCCGCAGATCTTGTCGAAGGAGTTGAACGGCGCCGCGTCGGCCGCGAACTGGGCGAGGAATATCGCCGGTCCCTTGATCATCTTCATCGCATGCGTCCTTATACGCGGAATGCGCCACGCGGCGCAGCCGCTGAGCTACCTATCCCACCAAAACGCGTCTCGCCGCGCTTGTTTCCAGACGAGATCTTCGAACATACCCACTTCGAACATTACCCACGGGGCTGACGCGTCCCGCCTCACGGCGTTTCGGCGCCCCGCATTGGCCACTGTAAATTATCGTGTCTCACTGCAGGGGTGCAGTCCAGTGCGCTCGATTATCTCGACTGCACGCGCAGTCTCAAAGATTTAGTGCGGTCTACCGGACTTGATGATGTGATCTGCTTCGCACCAGGGATCGAACCTGGGACCCGCTGATTGAGAGATAGCGACGGGTTGAGGACAATCACTGGTCGCACCACCGCTTATCCGGCTCCAAATGGGCATTCGTCGCACGATCATAGTGCTTCGTTGCACTTCCTATTAGTGGGGCCTTTATGGTCCGCCCAAAACGACACGAGATCTCCGGTTTCCGTTGCGCGCTTGATTGCGTCAATCACTTCGAGGGTTTTGAGACCTTCGCGCGCGCTTACCACAGGAGTGGCGATACCGCGAATAACCGCACAGAAATTGGCAATCTGTAGGCCAAGCGGGTCTGCCTTCTCGTATCTCAGCCGCTCGCGCTCTATCGGCGCCCACCAGCTGGCCTTGCTTGAATGATGCCAAAGATCGAGTTGCGGAATAGACAGCGATGCCCTCGTGCCGCCGATCTGGTAACAAGTCTCCTGCGTATGACTGTACGCCGGGTTCTCACCAGCCGTGAATTCCCAACTCCAAGGCGACTGGATGGTGTCGGAGACATTGACCGTTCCCAGCGCACCGGAGACGAAGTGCAGGATGATTACCGCTGTCTCTTCAACGGCATTTCCACGCAGTCGATTGGATTGGGCAGCCTGTACCGCCACGATTTCCCCGCACAGGTACCGCAGCAGGTCGACATCGTGGATGAGATTCAAGAAGACCGGCCCCGCTCCCTTTTCGCGACGCCAGGCTACATCGAAATAATCGTCCGGCTTGATCAGCCAGAACATGCCGTGCACCGACACGATCGGCCCGAGCCGGCCGCTGTCGATCTCCGCCTTGGCGCGCTGGATCATCGGGTTGTGGCGGCGATGATGGCCGGTGAGCAGCGGCACGCCCGCTCGCTCGGAAGCTTCGACCAGGGTCTGCGCGGCGACGACGTCATCCGCTAGCGGTTTCTCGATGAGCGCCGGGATGCGGGCCGCGATACAATCCATTCCGTTGGCCACATGCATCTGATTGGGAGTAGCGACGACCACGCCCTCCGGCCGATTTTCGGACAGCATGTCCTGAAAGGACGGAAACCAGCCCACCTCCAGCGAAACCGCCAACTCACGTGCCGCAGGCGCCGGATCGACGATCGACGACAGCATCGCCTCCGGCCGCGCGAGAATGTGTTCGATGTGTCGCTTGCCGATGAGGCCCGCTCCCATCACCGACAGGCGGACTGGCGCGCTCATACAATGCTATCCCTTGTTCTCATTAAGCAGTTTGGCCACACGACGCAAGCCTAGCAGATAACCCTGGGTGCCGAAGCCCGCGATGACTCCATCAGCTCGCTTGGAGACAAACGAATGGTGGCGGAACTCCTCGCGCTTGTGCACATTGGAAATATGCACCTCGATCACCGTCCCCTCGAACGTGTTTAGAGCATCAAGGATGGCGACGGACGTATGGGTGAAAGCGGCGGGATTCATCACGATACCGGCAGCCGTCTCGCGCGCCTCGTGGATCCAGTCGATCAGCTCGTATTCTCTGTTGGATTGATGGAAGCGAATCTCCAGGCCAAGCTCCTCGGCCAGACTTCGACAATCCCGCTCCACATCCGCAAGCGTCTCGTAGCCATAGATGTGGGGCTGGCGCTTGCCGAGCAAATTGAGATTCGGCCCGTTCAGGACGTAGACAAGACGACTCATGGAAGAAACTCCGTTCAGTGATGGGCGAGGATCTCGCCAAGGAACTGCTTGGTGCGGGCGTGCTGTGGACTGCGGAAGAAAGCATCGGGCGCGCCTTCTTCGATAATCTGTCCGTCAGCCATGAAGATGACCCGGTCGGCAACTTGGCGGGCAAAGCCCATCTCGTGGGTGACGCAGATCATGGTCATACCGTCGTTGGCGAGGCCGATCATCGTATCGAGCACCTCCTTGACCATTTCCGGATCGAGGGCCGAGGTCGGCTCGTCAAACAGCATCACCTTGGGCTGCATGCAGAGCGCGCGCGCGATCGCGACGCGCTGTTGCTGACCGCCCGAAAGCTGAGCCGGATATTTTTCGGCCTGATCGCCGATGCGCACCCGCTCGAGGTATTTTCGCGCGGCCGCCTCCGCCTCACTCTTGCTGGCGCGGCGCGCGCGAATAGGCGCGAGCGTACAGTTCTGCAGCACTGTCATGTGCGGAAAGAGGTTGAAGCTCTGAAAGACCATGCCGACGTCCTGGCGTACGACATCGATGGCCTTGATGCTGTCGTCGAGCCGATGGCCGTTCACCACGATGCTCCCCTGCTGGATCGCCTCCAGGCGGTTGATGCAGCGGATCAGCGTCGATTTGCCCGAGCCGGACGGACCGCAGAGCACGATCTTTTCGCCCTTGCGTACGGTGAGATCGACATCGCGAAGGGCCTGGTACCCGCCGTACCATTTCTGCACGCCCTTCATTTCAATCAGGATCTGGTCTTGCATGCTGGTCTCCGCTGCCCGACGGCGGCCGACGCGGATCGCGCGTCGGCCGCCCGCAGTGCCTACTGGACGGTGAAGGGAACGCCGGGAACCGCGTCGGGGAAGGTCGGCACGGGCACCTTCATCCACTTGGCATAGAAGGCCGGCAGTTTGCCGTTAGACTTGATCTCGTCGATGAACTTGTTGGCCGTCTCGTTCCACTCCTTGTCTCCGAGGCGGGTGCAGGCGCCGTTGTACAGAGCGGTGAAGTGAAGCTTGGGCTCGAACCCAAGTTCGGGCTTTGCGGCATTCAGACGCTGCGGGTAGAAGCTGTTTGCGCCGACGGCCTGCACCTGACCGGAGAGCAGCGCTTGGATGGTGGCCGCGTCATCGTCGAACCTGCGAATCTCGGTGCCCGCTGGAGCGCTGTTGGTGACCTGGGTGTCCTGCGTGGAAGACCGGGGAACGCCGATGACGTACTTGCCCATGTCGGCAGTGCTGCTGATCGGCGTTGCCTGGGCAGCGACAAGCGTGATCTCGTTGGCAACATACGGCTTGGAATATTGCACCGCCTTGGCGCGCTCCGGCAGCATCGCCATGGTTGCGAACAGAATGTCGACGCGCCCCGTGGTCAGCGCCGGAATCCGATTGGCCACCGCCAGCGGGACGAACTCGGCCTTTACTCCGAGATATTCGGCGAAGGCGCGCCCCATGTCGGCATCGATGCCATCCTGCTTTCCCGAGCTATCGACATAGCCCCAAGGAGGATTGTCGCCCTGAATGCCGATGACGACGACGCCCTTCTTCTTGACGTCTTCCAGAGTGCCCGCCTGCGTTTCGGCAGAGACAGCGATGGCCCCCAGAGTCAAAAGCGCAACGCCGAGCTGACGACGACTGAGTGAAAACAACATGAAATTCCTCCTCCTGGTGATGGCTGTATTGATTGAGCAGGTGCGCCGTTCCTACCTTTGACTCGCCAGGGCGAGCCTGGCTTCCATCCGACTGCCCCACCACGAGAGTGGCCAGCAGAGGATGAAGTACATTGCGCCGACCACACCGAAGACGAGCAACGGCTGGAAGGTCTGGTTCGATACGATTTGACCGGCGCGAGCGAGCTCGATGAAGCCGACGATGGCGGCGAGCGAAGTGCCCTTGATGAGCTGCACGAGATAGCCGATCGTGGCCGGCAGCGAGATGCGGATCGCCTGTGGCAGCACGATATCGCGCATGCGGGACGAATAGTGCAGTCCAAGCGCCATCGCCGCCTCGGTCTGGCCGCGCGGCACCGCCTGGATCGCGCCCCGCCAGATCTCGCCAAGGAAGGCGGAGGCATTGACTGTGAAACCGATCGCCACCGCGACGAAGGCGTCGAGCTTCAGCCCGGTCAGCGCCAATCCGTAGTACACGACGAATAGCTGCAGCAGCAGCGGCGTGCCCTGGAATACCCCGATGTAGATGCGGGTGATCCATTCCACGCCCTTGTGACCACAGGTGCGCAGCAATGCGACGGCCAGGCCTGCCGTGCAACCGCCCACAAATGCGACCAGCGTCAGCAGCACCGTCCATTGCAGCCCACGCAGCAGGAAGCCGAACTCGGGAAGACCAAAATGCGGTGCCATGATCTCCCCCCTTCAGCGTGTCGGATATGAGAAGAAGCGGTGAGAGACGACCGCAAAGCCCAGCATCAACAGCCAGGAGATCGCGAGGTAGAGGAAGGTGACCGAGAAGTAGACCTCGAAGCTGCGGAACGTGTCGCTTTCGATGCGCTGTGCAACCGACGTCAATTCGTAGGCCGACACCGCCGAACAGATCGACGAGGTCAGGGTCAGCATGATGAACTGGCCCGTGAGCGAGGGGTAGATCGCGCGAAGCGCGGGCTTGAGCACGATGAAGCGGAATACCTGGCCTTTGTGCAGGCCGAGCGCGTAGCCGGCTTCGACCTGTCCCTTGTGAATGGATTGCACTCCGCCGCGGATGATTTCGATGGCGTAGGCGCCGCCATTGACACCCAGCGCGATGATGGCGGTGGCAGTCGGATTGAGCTTCAATCCGATCAGCGGCAGGGCGAAGAACAGAAAGAAGATCTGCACCAGGAAAGGGGTGTTGCGCACGACCTCGACGAAGCCGATCACGAGAGCACGCAACCAGGCCGCTTTCGAATCGCGTGCCGCGACGCCGGCGACACCGATCATCATCGCGAGCGTCATGCCGGCAAGTGCCAGGCCCAACGTGCCCACGCAGCCCCACAGCAGCGCGGGCATGGCATGCCAAACCACCGAGAAATCGAGCGTATAGCCCATCTTGCGTTTCCTCTCGGGCGTTGTGCGTGCCGCTCGCCCATCGGCCGGGTGTCACCCTCCCAGGGAGGCAAAAGTGGCGAAGAAGACGTCTGGATCGGGCGAAATGCCCGTGAACAGGCGGAATGCTTCGGTGCCCTGGAAGATCGCCATGCCGCCACCGTCGACGGTACGGCAGCCGAGGGCGCGCGCCGCGCGCAGCAGTGCGGTTTCCAGCGGGAAATAGACGATCTCGGCGACCCACAGATCGCGACGCAGCAAGACCGTCGGCAGCGGCGTGCCCGGATATTTGTCCATGCCGATCGGCGTTGCGTTGACGATTCCGTCTGCGGCAGCCACGGCCGTTGCAACGTCCTGGCCGGCCCTCAGGCGCCCCCCTTCAAATCGGGGGGACAATCCGTCCACCACGCTCTGCGCCTTGGCCAGGTCCACGTCGACAATAGTCAACTCCTGCACGCCAAGTTTCATCAGCGCAAAAGCGACTGCCGCGCCGGCGCCGCCCGCGCCGAATTGCACGACCCGACCGAGTGATGCACCTTGCATGTTGCGGCGAAAATTCTCGGCGAAGCCGAACCAGTCGGTGTTGTGGCCGGTCATTCGACCGTTCCTGATGACCACGGTGTTCACGGCACCAAGCGCCTGCGCCTCAGGCGCAAGCTCGTCCAATAGGGGAAGGATGGCCTGCTTGCAGGGATGGGTCACGTTCAACCCGTCAAAGCCCATCCGCCTTGCTGCCGTGAGCAATTCCGGCAACGCCTCCACACCGAGCTTCAACTCCGCTAGGTCGATCTTCTTGTAGAGATAGCGGATGCCGACGGCGTCAGCGGCCGCTTCGTGCATGGGCGGCGTGCGGGACGCAGCGATGCCGCTGCCGATCAGGCCGACGAGAAAGCGGGGCTTGGGATACATGCTCGGCATCGCCGTCAGCTCAATGGGACGGTCAGTTCGGCGATGACCTGAGCCGTGCTCGGTCGAACGCCGCGCCACCAGGCAAAAGCTTCCGCCGCCTGCTCAACCAGCATGCCGACGCCGTCGGCCAGCTTGGCGACGCCTTCGGCGCGGGCCGCTTGCAGAAAGGGAGTCAATCCTTTGCCATAGGCGAGTTCGTACGCCAGCTCCGCACCGCGGAAGACATTGCCTGGAAGCGGCGGCATTTCACCGCGCAGGCTGGCCGAGGTCGCGTTGACAACGACGTCGTAGCCCTCGGCAAGATCGGCCAGCTCGGCATAGCCGCTGACGATCAGGGGACCACAACCGGCAAACTCTTCAGCCAATGCCACCGCCTTCGACAGCGTTCGGTTGACGAGAACCAGCTCGGACGGCTCCTGGCGCAGGAACGGCAGCAGCGCGCCGCGCGCTGCTCCTCCAGCGCCAAGTATCAGGACGCGCCGGCCGGCCATTTTGACGCCGAGATTGACGGTGATGTCACGCACGAGGCCGATCCCGTCGAAATTCTCGGCAATGATCCGATCGCCCTCGAACTTCAGGCAGTTTGCGGCGCCTGCTCGTTTGGCGCTCTCCGAAAGCTCGCTTGCATAGGCGAATGCATCGAGCTTGAACGGAGCGGTGATGTTCAGCCCCTTGGCGCCCTCTGTCCGGAATTGATCCACCCGTTCGTTGAAGCCGTTAAGCGGTCCCTCGATCGCCTCATAGACAAGGTCCTGTCCCGTCATTCGGGCGAAAGTGCCATGGATGAGGGGTGATTTGCTGAAGCCGATCGGATTGCCGATCACCGCATAGCGATCGCTCATGGCTCACTCCTGCACGGCAGCTTCGTTGTAGAGGACGCCGTCGCGCACCATGGCGTCGACGAGCTCGGCCGACAGTCCGAGCGAGCCGGCAATGCGGCGGTTGTCCTGGCCGAGCAGTGGTGCCGGAGCATGCACCGTGGTGTCGCAGTTGGAGAAGCGGAACGGCAAGTTCGGCAGCGTCACCCTGCCGAGTACGGGATGCTCCTGCTCGACCAGCATACCACGCGCGTGGATCTGCGGGTCCTTCACCACCTCTTCGATGGTCTGCACGGGGGCGGACGGCACACCTGCTTCGTCGAGTGCCGCGAGGCAGGCATCCCGGGATGGTTGCGACAGCGTCCAGTTGCGCACAATCTCCATCGCCTCGGCATAATGGGCGTTGCGCGCGGCGGGCGTGGTGAAGCGTTCGTCGGACGCCAACGGGCCTCCCCCAATCAGCATCGCCAATCGCCGCCACGCGTCGTCGACTTGCGCAGCGATGACGAGATTGCCGTCCCGGGCCGGAAAGATTCCGTAGACGGTCGAGTCCGGCTGTCCGCTGCCGGTCTGCTTCGGCAGATCGGTGCCGCCGGAGAGGAAGTAGCGCTGCACCGCATAGTCGTGCATCGAGACCATGCAGTCGTACAGCGCCAGATCGATATGCTGGCCGCGCCCGGACGACGCGCGGCCGACCAGCGCTGCATTGATGGCAGCCACGCCGTGAATGCCCGTGTACATGTCGGCCAGCGGCATCCGCAGCAGGGGCGGCGCTTCGCCGGGATTGCCCAGTTGCGCCAGGGCGCCCGACATCGCCTCCGCGATCAGGCCGAATCCCGGACGGTCGGCATAGGGACCGGTGTGGCCATAGGCGGAGACCGAGCAGTAAATCAGTCCGGGATTCCGCGCCGACAGCGCCTTGTAGCCGAGCCCGAGACGGTCGAGCGCGCCAGGGCGGTAGTTCTCAATGAAGACATCGGCCGTGTCGACCAGCTTCATCATCATGTCGAGGCCACGTTTGTCGCGCAGATCGATACACAGGCCCTGCTTTCCCATGTTCTGCTGCAGGAAGTAGCCGGATTGTCCGTCCTTGAAATAGCCATGGGCGCGACCCGCATCGCCTGCCTTCGGACGCTCCACCTTGATGACCTCGGCGCCCATCGCCGCGAGGCACCGGCCCATGAACGGGCCTGCCAGGAAATGGCTGTAGTCGATGACGCGAATGCCTCTCAGCGGCAGATCTTGGCCCGTCATGCCTGCTCTCCCGCCGCCTTGGTCGTCGGCCGCATCGGAATCATCAGCCGATGCTCGCCGAGTTGCACCACTTCGCCGCGCTGATTGATCAGCTCCGAGGGCAGCACCACGATGCCCCACCCTTCCCGCTTCGTGGCGCGCATTGAACCGACGCGGAACCTCACATGCACGGTGTCGCCGAGCTTGATCGGCAGCTTGAAATCCCACGTCCAGCCCAGCGACATTCCCGGAAGAAAGCGGTAGTCGGCTCGAGTCTTCAAACCGTCGGCGAGCGACAGACCGAACAGCCCGTGCGCGACGCGCGTGCCGAAGGGTGTGGTCTTGGCGTAGTCCTCGTCGACATGCACAGGCGTGAAATCACCCGTCAGTTCGGCATAGGCATTCACCATCGTTTCAGTGACCGTCACCGAGGGGGTGACGCATTCGTCGCCGACCTTGGCATCGTTCCAGTAGCGCTCATCGGTCATGTCGCGTCTTCCTCTAGGCACGTGGATTGATCGCCAGGGCCGCTTCCACGGCGCCTGCGCTGGCTTGCAGGATTTCGACGTTGAGCCCACCCGGCAGCTCGAGCCAGTTCGGCCCCGCAGGCAACGCCTTGGCGCCCCACGCGGCGGCACGGGCGAGCACACCTTCGTAATCGTCCACCATGATGCCCAGATGGGCGAGGCGCCCCTCGGGTCCGACAAAACTCGCATCCTCGATCAGTTGCACGCTTCCGAGCACCCATACCTGCCGCGGGCGTGCGCCGTCGGCGGGTTGCTCGTCGCGAATGGCGAGACCCAGCACCTCACGAAAGAAGCCGACGTGATGATCGACATCCGGCACGCGGATCGCGACGTGTTCGACATAGGCGCGTGGCAACGACATCGGCTCAGGCCTTTCCTGGATAATCGCTGCGGGCATATTCGAGCCCTTTCACCAACGCGACGAGGGTCGAGTTGACGGGGGTCGGCACGTTGAGCTTGGCGCCCCAACGCACGACGGAGCCGTGAATGTAATCAACCTCGGTCAGATTGCCGGACTGCAGGCTCTGCAACATCGACGTCTTGAACTCGGGCGGCAGTCCAGCAGATGCCATCGTCCAGGCGCGGCGCGGATCTGCAATGGAGATCTTCACGCCGGCCGCCTGCGCGACCGCGATGCCCTCCGAGATCGCGGCCAGCGCGCAATCTTCCAGGATCGGCAGCGAATAGAGGCCGCCGTAAGTCAGCCCGGTAACGGCGGTAATCCCTCCTCCGGCGACGTTGATGAACAACTTGTCCCACATCGTGCCCAGGATGTTGTCGCTGAGCAGCGTGAGAATGCCGGCACGATTGAACGTCTCGGAAATCCGCTGTGCGCGGTCCGTCAAGCGTCCGTCAAGTTCGCCGATGATGGTTTCCTTGCCGATGATCCCGGATCGAACATGACCAGGGCCGAGCAGCACGCCGCCAACGTAGGTCTTACCTGCCATCACCCGGTCACGGCCGACTTCCTCCGAGAGGATGTCCTCGTGACCAAGACCGTTCTGAAGCGACATCACGATCGTCTGCGGCCCGATGATCGGCGCTGCCGCCCGGATCGCATCCCGCGTGTGATAGGATTTGACGAGGACGATGACGAGGTCCGCCACGATGCCGACCTGGTCCGCGGAGGTGCAGGCAGAGACCTTCACGACGGTCTCGGCGTCACCTTCGAGCATCCGCAGACCGGCAGCATTGATCGCGTCGACATGAGCCTGAAACGGATCGATCAACCAGACCTCGGCACCGCCTCGTGCCAACGTGCCGCCGATGGTCGAGCCCAGGGCTCCTGCTCCGATAAAGCAGATCCTCATCCGAACGCTTCTCCCTCGCCCATTTTGGCGTTGGAAGCGTGCTAGCAGGCTGCCCGGTATTTGGATATGCTATGACCCTTATATCCATTATTGCAGATCGCAATGAAGCACCGGGACCCCTCTGAGACGAACCTGCTGGAGCCGCGCCTGCTCCGGCTGTTTGACGCACTGTTCTCCACGGGCAGTGTCACCAAGGCAGCCGAGAAGCTCGGTCAAAGTCAGCCGACCATTTCAATCTGGCTGGCGCGCCTGCGAAAGGAACTGGACGATCCGCTGTTCATCCGGTCGGCGGAGGGAATGCTGCCGACTCCGCGCGCCGAGGCTCTGATCGGCACGGCCAGACAGGCGTTGGAGATGCTGCGTCGTCTGGCGGAGCTTCGCCCTGAGTTTGATCCGGCGACTGCAAAGCGCCGCTTCATCATCTGCATGACGGATGCCAGCCACATCACGCTCCTTCCGGCCATCCTCGCCTACGTGCGTCGCGTTGCGCCGGGCATCCGCATTGAGGCGGCGCAGATCGGCGGCGATACCCCAGGGATGCTGCAGTCCGGCGAGGCCGATCTGGCGCTCGGCTACATCTCGGACCTCGACGCCGGGCACTTCCAACAGGCACTCTTTCCACAGGATTGGGTCTGCCTGGCGAACGCAAAACATGCCCGGATCCGCGGCAGCATCACCGCAAAGGATTTCAGGCGTGAGGCCCACGTCCTCATTCGCTCCGGCACCGGACATCTCTTGCTCGGGGACGCGCTACGGGAGCAGCGGATGGTCCTTGACGTCGCGCTTGAGCTACCGGGCTTCTTGGGGTTACCCGCAATCGTCGGGACGACTGACCTGATCGCCACCCTTCCAAGACACATTGGCGAAACGTTGGCTCATTACTACGGACTGCGCGTGCTCGATTGCCCGCTGGCGATCGCCGGCTTCACGGTGAAGCAATATTGGCACGCCCGCTTCCATCACGACCCGGCAAACCAATGGTTGCGTGATTTATGCGGGGAGCTTTTTCAACAGCAGGACGTGCGGGGCCTGCATCGTTCCGGTCGGCCAAGGAAACGAAGGCCACGCGATTTGCAGCCGTGAGCAGCGCCTTCGTGACCGGTCCCATTTCCCCGGGTCGCCCGGATCTCGTGAGAACGATGCTGCAAGCCTCTGCTCTACGATTTCAAATCGTACGATCCGCCATCTCCTCGCAGGTAAGAAACGAGATACGGGGTAGATCTCGTAGCCACGACAAGAGCCTGTCCAGCGCCGCGATCCGGCTCGCCCGTGCGCTGCCATAGTCGCTGCGCGGATGCAGCGTCAGCGTGATCAGGCAACGCTCGCGATGCATCGCCTCGATCTCCTCGCGCCACATCCTCATGACGCGATCATGGGTCTGGCGCTGACCATAGAGCGTCGCGTCGATCAGGATCTCCGCATGCGGCACCTCGACCATGCCGCGGCCGCCATCGGCATCGAGCCGGTACGGATGGTCGTCGTCCTGGAAGCTCGAATCATAGCGGTAGCCGAGATCGGCCAGGTGCCCGAGCGTGCGTTCCGTCAGGCGGCCATGCGGGGCCCGGAAGCCGCGCGGCGCGCGGCCGACGATCCGCGACAGCGCCCGATGCGTGCGCCCCAGCAGCGCCCGCTCGTCGATGCCGGCCGCGTCCATCTCTTCCATCGCCCAGCCGTGCGCGGCGATCTCATGACCGCGGCCGGCGAGCGCGGCGATGTAGGCGGGATTGGCCTCCGCCTCCGCGCCGGGAACGAACACGGTGGATTTGATGCCGTGGCGGTCGAGCAGCCCGAACAGTCGCTCGCAGCCGACTGCATAGGCGTATTTTCCGTAGGAGGCGCGGCCGAACAGGGCATCCTCGCCTAGCTGGGTCCGCTCGACTGTCTTGCCCTGAAGGTTGACGGTCACGACAACGGGAACGGTTGGCTTGCTCATTGTCCGCTCCAGTCCCGCCGCCAATCGGACGGATTCCTCAGGCACCATTCCGCCAGTTCCAGCATACCGACGAAGCGCACGCCCTCGTGACGCTTGGCGTAGTTAATCAGCCCTTCGACCGCCGCGACGCGCGCGGGCGGGCCGGAGCCGTAGCCGACGCGCGGATGGAAGGTCAGATTGTAATAGCCGCCCTCGGCGTAGATGGCGTCGAACTCCTGCTCCCAATGCGTCAACACTTCCGACGGCGGCGTGTAGCTGACGCGGTAGAACGGAAAATCATCGAGGCTCGACGTGTTGTTGGGCAGGCAGACATAGTCGCTCCGCTCCTCGCCGTCGTAGCGCGCGAGATAAGGCAGATCGAAATCCTTATCGCTGGAATCATAGACGTAGCCCAGCTCGCGCAGCTTGCGCAGCGTGCGCGCCGTCTTGTGTCCGGATGGCGAGCGCCATCCCCTTGGCGCAATGCCGGTGATCTCGGTGAGCAGCCGGTGCGTACGCTCCAGCAGCTTCGGCTCGGCATCACCGGGATCGACGCCCTCGTGAAAATAGCCGTGCGAGCCGATCTCGATGCCGGACCGCGAGATGTCGCGGACGAGATCGGGGCTCTCCTCGGCGTCATAGCCGGAGACGTAGAACGTCCAGGGCACGTTGTGACGCGCAAACATGTCGACGAAGCGCGGGATGCCGCATTTGGCGGAATAGCGGCCGTGGGAGCGCGCCCCGAGCGGCAGCTGGCCGCGGCCGCGTTCGAGCGAGGTGCCGTCGAAATCGAGCGTGAGGCCGACGACGCAGCGCGCGCCGTCCGGCCAGGCATGTTGCCTGCGCTGGGCAAGGGTGATCATCTGACAACCTCGACGTTCCAGAAACGCGGTTTGCGGCCGGCCCACGGCGCATAGCCGCGCACTTTGGGCGACACCGCTGAGACGTTGACGCCGGAGCTCCACACGATCATCGGCGCATCATCGACGAACAGCTTGTGGAGCGCATCGAACAGCGGCTGGCGCGCCTCCGGCGCGGGTGTCTCCATCAGCTTAGCCAGCAGCGCGATCGCATCGCTGTTGCCCCAGACACGATCCGGCTGCACGGCCTTGTCACCGATGAAGCGGTCGAGGCCGAACGCGGGATCGAGATAGGGCGTGTAGTTCCAGACCATCAGCTGATAGTCACCCTTGTTGTAGCGGCTGAGCTGGGCCGCGAACTCGACGACCTCGACTGTGAGGTTGAGGCCCGCCTGCTGCGCCATCGCCTGCACCAGCACCGCGACGTCGTTCATCACCGGGAACCGTGAATTCGTGGTGATCCTGATCGGCTCGCCCTTGTAGCCCGCCTCGGCCAGCAGCTTCTTCGCGCGCGCAATGTCGAGGCTTTGGCCAGACTGCTCCACCGCGCCGTAATAGCGGCTTGAGAGCGGCACCAGAGACGTGCCCGGCTTCGCATAGCCGTCGGTCAGACTGTCGCTCATACTGGAGTAATCGAGCGAGGCCGTGATCGCCTCGCGGATGCGCTTGTCCTTGAGCAGCGGATCATTCGTCTGCATGACGATCGCATTCAGCGAAGCGACCGGAGCCGAAGCGATCACGAGGCCCGCCGACTTCAGCTCGCTGGCGAATTTCGGATCCATCGAGGGCCAGAGATCGAGATTGCCGGACTGGATCGCGGCCTTCGCTGCCGCCGGATCGGGAACAATCGAAAGCTTGACGCGATCGACCTTGGGCAGCTTGGCTCCAGTGAGCCCGTCGGCCGGCTCGCTGCGCGCCGTATAGTTTTCGTTACGGATGAGCTCGATGAACTGGCCGCGGCGCCATTCGGCAAGCTTGAAGGGGCCGGTGCCGATCGCCTTCTGCCAATTCCCGTCGGGTCCGACCGAGTCCGGATGTGCAATGCCGGTGCCGTCGCAATCAGCCCGCGCCATCGCACTGAGGAAGGCGCCGCTCGGCTCTGCAAGCCGGAAGACGACCTGCTCCGGCGACGGCGCCGTGATCTCGACAATCTTGATCTTGCGCGTGCCGTCGAAATTGGTCCGGCACGGCCAGGCCGATTTCGGATCGAGGAAGCGCTCCCAGGTCCACGCCACCTCGCGCGAGGTCAGCGGCGCACCGTTGTGGAAGGTCACGCCCTCGCGTAGCGTAAAGGTGTAGGCGCGCCCGTCCGCCGACGTCTCGAACGCCCTGGCCAGCATCGGGGCGACGGTGCCGTCGGCGCGCCAGGCGACGAGGCCTTCATAGATCTGCTGCAGCACGAGGCCGGTGTTGTCGTCAGGGCTGTTGCCGGGCATCAGACCGCGGATGTCAGTGGTCACCATGCTGCGCAGGACGCTCTCGGCACGGGCCGCGGACAGCGACGTAAGGACCAGACACAACGCAACGACAAACCGTTTCATACGCAAGATCCCGTTCAGCCCGAGGCACGCTCCGCCGTCGCCCCGGCGAAATCCAGGACCGGCGCGGCGGCGAGCAGCGCCTTGGTGTAGTCATGCCGGGGGCGATCGAACACGTCGTCACGCGAGCCCTGCTCGACAATTCGGCCGCCCTGCATCACCACGACGCGGTCGGCGACCTGCTCGACGGCCGCAAGATCATGGCTGATGAACAGACAGGCAAAACCGTATTGCGCCTGCAGCCGCTCGAACAGCTTGAGCACCTGAGCCTGGATGGTCATGTCGAGTGCCGATACCGGCTCGTCGGCCACGACGAAGGCCGGCTCGCGCACGATGGCGCGCGCGATCGCAATGCGCTGCCGCTGACCGCCGGACAGTTCGTGCGGCCAGCGCGCAGCCAGACCTGCTAGCCCGACCTCCTCCAGCATCGTGTCGACGCGCCTGTCGCGCTCGGTTGTCGTGAGTTGCGGCACATGACGCAGCGGCTCGGCGACGATCTCGCCGACGCGCATGCGCGGATCGAGCGAGGAATAAGGATCCTGGAACACGAGCTGCGAAGCCAGGCGGAAGTCGCGATCGATGGTCGCGGTCACGTCCCTGCCCCTAAACCTGATCTCGCCGCCCGAGGTCGGGATCAGCCGCAGCATGGCGCGGCCGAGCGTGGTCTTGCCCGAACCGCTGCCGCCGACCACGGCGACGGTTTCACCCATGGCGATGTCGAGATCGACGCCATTGACGGCGGAGACGCCGTTATCGCGGCGGAACAGCCGCTGCCGCCCGGCAAAGCCGACCTTGAGCCCGCGCACGCTGACGAGAGGCTCGCCGCCCTGTCGCGCCTTGGTCGTGGCGCCGCGACGCGGCAGGGCCTCGACAAGACGCTTGGTATAAGCTTCGCGCGGCGAAAACAGGATCTGCCGCGTCGTGCCGGTCTCGACCATCTTGCCCTGGCGCAGCACCAGCGCGCGCTGCGCATAGCGCGAGACCAGGCCGAGATTGTGGGTGATCAGCATCACCGACGTGCCGTGATCGCGCGCGAGCCCGACCATGAGGTCGAGCACCTCGCGCTGAGTCAGGGTATCCAGCGCCGTGGTCGGCTCGTCCGCGATCAGCAGCTTTGGCTTCAGCAGCATCACCGAGGCCAGCATGATGCGCTGGCGCATGCCACCGGAGAATTCGTGCGGATAAGCGTCAAACGTCCGCTCGGGATCACGGATCTGCACGCGCGCCAGCATGTCGAGGCAGCGGCGCCGGCTTTCGCGGTTGCCAAGCCCTTCGTGCAGGCCGAGTCCTTCCGCCATCTGCGCGCCGACGCTGATGGCGGGATTGAGCGAAACCATCGGCTCCTGGAACACCATGCCGACAATAGGACCGCGCAGCGTCCGCATCTGGCGCGCAGAGACATTCGCAAGGTCGATGCCGTCGAGCACGATGCGACCGCCGGCCGTGCGCAGCCCTGGCGGCAAAAGGCCGAGCACGGCGCGCGCCGCCGCCGTCTTGCCGCTGCCGGATTCGCCGACGATGGCGAGGAACTCGCCCCGGTCGACGGCAAAGGACAAATCCTCGACGATCGCCGCCGTGCTGGCAGAGACCTCAATGCGCAGATTCTCGACCGACAGCAGCGTCATCCGTGCGCCATCCTGGGGTCGAGGCGATCACGCAGGGAATCGCCGAGCAGGTTGATGCCGAGCAGCGTCAGCGCGATGCAGAGGCCCGGCGCGATCGAGAGCCAGGCGGCGGTCTCCATGAACGGACGGCTCGCTGCCAGCATGTTGCCCCAGGTCGGCGCCGGCGGCGGCACGCCGAGGCCGAGGAAGCTCAGCGCGCTCTCGGCGAGCAACACCCAGCCGAACATGCTGGTCGCGAGCACCGCAACCGGCGCGATCGCGTTCGGCATCACGTGACGGAACATCGAATAGGCTTCAGAATTGCCGATGACCCGCGAGGCCTCGACATATTCCTTCTCGCGGATCGACAGCACGGTGCCGCGCACGACGCGGACCACCGAGGGGATGTAGGCGAGCCCAAGCGCCAGGATCAGCCCGGCCTTGTTGGCGCCGACCACGATCATCACCGCCAGCGCCAGCAATATGCCGGGGAACGCCAGAAGCGCGTCGTTGATCGCCATGATGATACGATCGACCCAGCCACGGATGTAGCCGGCCGCACAGCCGATCACCATGCCGGCAGTCACCGCAAGCAGCACCGTGATCAGGGCAATCACGACGCTCGCGCTGGCCCCGACCATGATGCGGCTGAGCACGTCGCGGCCGAACTCGTCCGTCCCGAACCAATGCAGTGACGACGGCGCCTGCAGGCGCGCGCGCAGATTGATGCGTAGCGGGTCGAACGGCGTCCAGAACGCACCGGTGAGCGCCGCACCGAGCAGGAGCGCGATCAAGGTACCGCCGATTGCGGTATTGGCGCGCATCCTCATGCCACCGTCACCCTCGGATCGAACAGCGGATAGCAGAGGTCGACGACCAGATTGACCACGACGTAGATGACCGCCGTGAACAGCAGGCAGCCCTGCACCACGGGATAGTCGCGGGCGAAGATGGAATCGACCAGGAGCCGGCCGAGACCGGGCAGCGTGAACACCGTCTCGATCACGGCGATGCCGCCCAGCAAATGTCCGAGCACGAGGCCGATCAGGGTCCAGGTCGGCGCAAACGCGTTGGGCAGCACGTGGCGGGCAAGGACGCGCCATTCCGGCACGCCCTTTGCGCGTGCGTGAGTGACATATTCGAGCCTGAGCACCTCGATCGAGGCGGCGCGCGCCATGCGCGTGAGCACGCCGATCTCCACCATGGTCAGCGTCGCAATCGGCAGCACGATGAAGGTCGCCGCCTGCCAGAAATTCTCCGCGAACGGCACATAGCCGATCACCGGGAGCCATTTCAGCTTGAGGCCGAACAAAAGCAGCAGCAGCAGGCCGAGCCAGAAGCTCGGGATAGACAACAGCAACGTGGCGCCGCCGACGACGGAGAGATCGAGCAGGCTGTTCTGCTTCCAGGCCGCGACGAGGCCGGCGGGAACCGCGATGCAGGCGGCGAGGCCGACAGCCACCAGCACGATGACGGCACTGACTTGGAAGCGATCGAGGATCAGCGGCAGCACCGCAAGGTCGTTGGTGATGGAGTGGCCGAAATCCCCGGCCGCGAGCCTGGCGATCCAGTGCATGAACTGGACCGGGATCGGCTGGTCGAGCCCTAGCTGGGCGCGGAGCTGCGCCGCCTGCGCGGGATCGGCGGCATCGCCGAGCATCACCTGAACGGGATCGCCCGGAATGAGCCGGACCAGCGCAAAGACAGCGAGGGCGACCAACAGCAGCGTCGGGATCGTCATGGCCAGCCGTCTTGCGAGGTAACTCAACATCCCGACGCCCTACTCGACCGTGACGCCCCAGAAGCGCGGTTGCGGATAGAGCCAGCCAGCGTAGCCCTTGATGCCCTTGCGCAGCGCCGTCAGCTCGGCGCCGTTGAACAGCACGATCATCGGCACATCAGTGATGAAGCGCCTGTGCATCTCGTCGAACAGCACCTGCCGCTTCACCGCGTCATCAATCATCATCGACTGGCGCAGCATGTCCTGCGCCTCTGGATTGTCCCAAACCTTGCGCGGCTGCGCCGCCTTCGGTCCGGTCAGCATCTCGAAGCTTAAGGAGGGATCGAGCCGCGCCGAATAGGTAAAGGCCATCGACTGGTAGTCGCCGCGATTGTAGCGGTCCAGCTGCGCCGCCCAGTCCATCACCTCGAGCTCGATATTGATGCCGACGGTCTGCGCCATCGCCTGCACCAGCACGGAGGAATCGAACACGAAGCTGTAGCGCTTGTTGGTGATCATCTTGATCGGCTGTCCGCGATAGCCGGCTTCCAGCAGCAGCTTCTTCGCCTCCGCAATGTTCTGCGTGTAGCCGTGCGACTGCGCCTCGCTGTAGAAGGGGCTGCCGAGCGGCAAAGCGGAATTGTTCGCCCGCGCCGTGCCCAACATCACGGCGTCGACGATCTGGACGGTATCGATGGAGAGCGCGATGGCGCGGCGGATCCGCACGTCCTTCAGCAGCGGGTCTTTGGTCTGGAACAGGATGCCGGTGAGGCCGAGCGCGGGCGTGATGCTGAGCTGCACGTCGGAGCGAGTCTTCAGCTCTTCGAGATCGGGGATCGACAGGCTCATGATGACGTCGAGCGAGCCGCTAAGCAGTCCCGCCTTCGCCGCAGAACTGTCCGGGATCACGTTGAAACGCACACGATCGACCTTCACGTCCTTGGCGCCGGTATAGCCGGTGCGCGGTTCGCCGCGCGAGACATAGCCGTCGAAGCGGACGACATCGACATATTGTCCCCGCTTCCACTCGGCGAGCTTGAACGGACCGGTGCCAACAGGGGCGATCCACTTGCCGTCCGCCCCGACGGAATCGCGGTGGATGATTGCGGTCTGGCCGCAATCGGGCCGTGCCAGGGTCGGGAGAAACAAGGCGGTCGGCTGATCGAGAGTGATGGCAACAGTCTGTGGATCCGGTGCCTCGATCTTCTCGATCCGTGCGATGCCAGTGGAGCTGAATTCAGACAGGCAGCGCCACTGCGTTGCCGGGTCGAGCCAGCGCTTGAGTGACCAGACCACGTCGTCCGCGGTCATGGCCGCACCGTTGTGGAATTTGACGCCCTGGCGCAGGCGGAACGTGTAGGTCTTGCCTTCGTTCGAAACGGTCCAGCTGTCGGCCAGCATCGGGCCGATCGCCGTGTCGTCACGGAAAGCGACAAGGCCCTCGACCACATGCGCGATCACGCCGTCGGTGTTGGCGTCGCGATTGGTGCCGGGATCGGTCGAGCGGATGTCGGCGTTCAGCCGCGTCCGCAACAATGTCTCGGCGCCGGCTCTTCCCAGCATGGCCAACAGGGCGAACGCGGCCAGACCGACCGCCCATGCCGGCGATGGCCGACGCCGCCGCATCACGCTGCCCCCGCCGCGGCCGACCGCTCGTACGCCGCGCGCCCGATTTCGTCGATCTCGAGCCGGTACTCGGCGAACTCGCGGTTGAGCGCCGGCAGCGGCGCCGCCTGCATCAATCCGCTCGCCGGCTCCATCAGGATCATCGCCACGGTGGCGCTGAGATTGTTGCTGAGGTTGCGACGCGGCGGACGGCAGACGGACCAGGGATAAGCGAACTCGTCGAACAGGGCGCTCTTGACGGTGTCGAAGGTGATGCTGCCGATGTGCGGCTGGAGCAGATCGCGGACGCGAATGTCGCGGTAGAGGCTGTCAGGCGTGTTGAAGATGCCCGTGTCCTTCAGCTTGCTGAGCGCGACGGGGCTGAGGAAGTTGTTGGCGTGGACCAAAAGGCCATTCTGCGGATGCACCTGGAAGGTCTCGTCGGGGGCGCATTCGAAGTCGATCGCGACGCCCTCGCGGTGGCTGACGATCATGTTGTTGGCCGCGGACTTCTGGGTGCAGTAGACGGTGCGCATGGCGAGCGCGAGATGCTCGTTCTCCAGCACCTTGCGGCGGATCAGAGCGAGCGGCACACCGACCCGGCGATAGTCGCGGTCGCTTTCGAGATAGTTTGCCGTGATCGCGATGCCGACGGCATTGAAGCCGCAGCGGCCGAGCGCGCCGGCCTCGGTGAAGGTCATGAGGTCAGGACCGTCGTCGCGCAGCACCTTCAGCACCACCGCCGTCTCGGCGCATTCGCGCTTCCAGTCCCAGTTCTGGGCGTGGATCAGGCGGCCGCTGGCGGCCGCCTGCGGCATCACGACGACGCCGGTGCAGCCATCGGGATCCTCCGGCGTCTTCAGGCGCGCGCGGATCGCCGGGTTTGCAAGCTTGATGATCTCGGTACGGGCGTTGAGCAGGACGACGTCCTCGAACGGAACGTCGGCGCCCTCGGCGATGCCGCGCATCTCCTCGATATAGCTCGGATCAAAATCCTCGATGACCGGCAGATATTCCCGCACCAGTTCGGCAACTCCCTTGGAGTCGAGCGAGAGCTCCTTCAGCTGCGCGAAGTAATGCGTCGTCCCCTTCTTGATGCGGCCTGCCGCCTTCTGCCCGTACTGACGGCCACGCTCGCGCGGAGGACCGGAGACTTCGATCAGCGGAAAGGGTTCGACCATGGGACGCCAAATTCCTTCTTGAAGTTCCTTTTGCTTTCCCACGAAGCTTAATGTATTTTGTGATGACATGAAACAAAAATTTTCGACCGCGAAATCCGCCGTGGAAAGAGCGTCGCCAAGCCGGCTGCAGCGGGAACTATCGGCCGGGATCATGGACCTGATCCGGAGCGAAGGGCTCGCGCCCGGCACGCGCCTTGCCGAAGTCGCGCTTGCCGAGCGCCTGCAGGTCTCGCGCACGCCTGTGCGCGCTGCGCTGAAGCTGCTGGCGCGGCGCAAGCTCGTGCATGCCGGCGCCAGCCGCGGCTATTTCGTCGCTGAGGCCGCCCCCGCCGCGCACAAGGCACCGCCAAAGCCAAGCCCCAACGATACCGACCGGCTGTTCCTCGCCATCGCGCGCGACCGCCGCGCCGGCCGGCTGCCGGAGGACGTTTCCGAGCGCGACCTCATGCAGCGCTATGACGCGACACGGCCGATCGTGCAGCGCGTACTCAGCAAGCTTGCGGAGGTCGCCGCGGTCCAGCGCAAGCCGGGCCATGGCTGGCGCTTCCAGCCGACGCTCGCCGATACGCAGGCGCGCGACGAGAGCTATCGCTATCGTCTCCTGATCGAGCCGGCCGGCCTGCTCGAGCCGGGCTTCAAACTCGATCCGGCCTGGGCTGCCGAGATGCGCCGCCGACACCAGGAGATGCTGGCGATGCCGTGGAGCGACACCGCCAGCATCGCGCTCTACGAGATGAACGCGGCCTTCCACGAAGGCCTCGCCGCCGCATCGGGCAACCGCTATCTGCTGGTCGCGGTTCAGCAGCAGAACCGGCTGCGGCGCTTCGGCAATTACGACTGGACCTTCGGCCATCAGCGCGTGATCGTGAACTGCCGCGAGCATCTCGCCATCCTCGACCAGCTCGAAGCGGGCCAGAACGAGGCCGCGGCCGCGCTATTGCGCCGGCATCTCGAAGGCGCAGCAAGGCTCAAGCGCACCCCGGCCAATTCCAACACGCCATCCAAAGCCTCCTGACGTTTGCAAGAGTTGCCATGACCATGAAGGCCTTTTCCTCCAACAGCCCCCTCACCCGCGAGGCCATGGAGCCGTTCTGGCTGCCGATGACGCCGAACCGCCAGTTCAAGTCGAAGCCGCGCATCTTCGTCGGCGCCGAGGGCATGCACTACATCACCGACGACAACAGGCGCATTCTCGACGGCATGGCGGGGCTGTGGTGCGTGAACGCAGGACATGCGCAAAGGCGCATCGTCGAGGCGATCCAGGCGCAAGCGGCGAAGCTCGACTTCGTCTCCTCGTTCCAGATGAGCCATCCGGCCGCATTCGAGCTCGCTCGCCGCATCACCGAGATCGCGCCAGAGGGCCTCGACCACGTCTTCTTCACCAATTCAGGCTCGGAGTCGGTCGACACCGCGCTGAAGATCGCACGTGGCTATCATCGCGCCCGTGGCGACGGCAGCCGCATCCGCTTCATCTCGCGCGCAAAGGCCTATCACGGCATGGGGTGGGGCGGCCTGTCGGTCAGCGGCATCGTCCGCCACCGCCGGGATTTTGGCCCGCTGCTCCCGGAGGTCGATCACCTCCCGCATACGCATAATCCGGAGCATGCGGCGTTCTCGCGCGGCCAGCCGCAATGGGGCGCGCATCTTGCCGACGAGCTATCGAAGCTGCTGCAAGTCCACGATCCCTCGACCATCGCCGCCGTCATCGTCGAGCCCGTCACCGGCTCCGGCGGCGTGCTGCCGCCGCCGGTCGGCTATCTCGAGCGGCTGCGGCAGATCTGCGATCAGCACGGCATTCTCCTGATCTTCGACGAGGTGATCACGGGCTTCGGCCGCCTGGGCGCGGCGTTCGGCGCCAACGCCTTCGGCGTGACGCCCGATATCATCACCTGCGCCAAGGGCATGACCAACGCCGCCGTGCCGATGGGGGGCGTCGTCGTCAGTGGCAAGGTCTATGATGCGTTGATGCAGGGGCCGGACAACGCGATCGAGCTGTTCCACGGCTATACCTATTCGGCGCATCCGCTCGCCTGCGCCGCCGGCCTTGCCGCGCTCGACGTGTATCAAGACCTCCGCCTGTTCGAGCGGGCGCGCCACCTCGCGCCGGTGTGGGAGAACCATGCGCATGGCTTGCGCGACCTCCCCCACGTCGTCGACATTCGCAACATCGGGCTGCTCGCTGCAATCGACTTGAAGCCACGCGAGGGCGCGCCGGGCGCGCGCGGCGCCGAGTGCGCCAACCGCTGCTACGAGGACGGCATCCTGATCCGCAGCAGCGGCGATACACTGCTGATCTCGCCGCCCCTGATCATTACCGAGGAACAGATCGCCGAAATCTTTGCTGCCATCGGCCGTGCATTGAACAGCATCAGCTGACGGCCGACCTCCTGCATGATGGCGCTCCAGTCACCGCCCGATAGCCTCCCGATCGTGGGCCGGCGAGGTTGAGTGGCTCCTCCACGACCGGCCAGTCCGTTCTTCGCGCCTTAGAGCGCGCCGGCGATCCGCAGTGCCTGGCCGAGCGCCTGCCGCTCGCCTTGTGTCGCCGGCGGCTGCGGTGGCCGTGCCACGTCGCATGACAGACGCCCGAGCAGTTTCAGGCAGGCCTTGAGCCGCACCGTCGCACGCCCGCCCGGCGCATCGCGGTAGATCGCGACCGCAAGCGGATACAGTTTCTCGTGCACCGTGCGCGCCCGCTCCCAATCGCCCCCCTCCGCCGCCATCCAGAGGCTGACCACGAGCTGCGGCACGACGCAGGCGAGGCTGACCTGGCTGCCGGCCGAGCCGACGAGGTAGCTCGTCAGCAGGTGCTCGTCGCCGGAGCCGAGCACGACGAAGTCCGGCCGTAGCTTGCGAATCAGCTTCAGATTCTGCTCGTAAGTCGCGACCTCCCAGCTCCCCTCCTTAATCGCGACGAAGCGAGGGTCGGCGATGAGCCGCTCCAGCAGCGGCGGCGCATAGGCCATGGCACCCGCACCGACAGGTGCGGCGTAGAGCATCAGCGGCACGCTTGTGGCATCGCGGATGCGGCGGTGATGCTCGATCACGCAATCATCGGCGTGGCCGAGCGCCCAGCTGTTGGGTGGAAACACCAGCAGCCCCTCCGCGCCAGCCTGCTCCAGCGCCGCCGCCTCGCGCGCCGCCTCCAGGCTCGATTCATGATTGACCCCGGAGACGATCAGGCAGTCCTTCGGCGCGTGCTGACGCGCCAGCTCCACCACGCGCCGCTTCTCGGCCAGCGACAGCACGAAGTTCTCGCCGGCGTGGCCGTTGACGAGGAGCCCATTGATTCCAGGTGTAGATGCCACCGAGGTGAGATGACTTGCGAGCTGCGCCTCATCGACCTCGAAATCGGGCGTCATCGGCACGATGGTGGCGGCGTGAATGCCCCGCAGGCGGTCGCTGAATGCACGCATCTTGGTCGATCAGTGAATGATCTGGTCGAGGAACGTTCGCGCCCGCTCCGACTTCGGATGCTTGAAGAACTCCTCCGGCGCAGCCTGCTCGACCACCTTGCCCTCGTTCATGAACACGATGCGGTCCGCGACCTCGCGGGCAAAACCCATCTCATGGGTCACGCACAGCATGGTCATGCCCTCTTCCGCAAGCTTCTTCATGGTCTCCAGCACCTCCTTGACCATCTCGGGGTCGAGCGCGGAGGTCGGCTCGTCGAACAGCATGATCTTGGGACGCATGCACAATGCGCGTGCGATGGCGACGCGCTGCTGCTGACCGCCGGAGAGCTGCCCGGGGAATTTCTCCGCCTGGTCCGGAATCCGGACCTTGGTCAGGAAATGCATGGCGAGATCCTTGGCTTCGGATTCACTCATGCCGTTCGCGGTCATCGGCGCCAGGGTGCAGTTCTCCAGCACCGTCATATGCGGGAACAGATTGAAGCTCTGGAACACCATGCCGGTGTCCCGCCTGACCGCATCAATGTTCTTTCGCTGATGATCGAGCTCGACGCCGTTGACGTAGATCAGCCCTTCATCGTGCTTCTCGATGTGGTTTATGCAGCGAATGAGCGTCGATTTGCCCGAGCCGGAGGGACCGCAGACCACGATCTTCTCGCCCTTGGCGACCTTGAGATCGACCTCGTTCAACGCGGTGAAGTCGCCATAGTGCTTGTAGACCGCCTCCATGCGGACCGCAGGCACCTCACGGAGCTGCGGCTGCACTGTCGCACCTTCGGTCCCAGCCATCGATGTCTCGCTCATGCCCGGGCCTCCACGCTCGCCTGCGCGACCGGCGCGCTCGCTGCGACCCGCCTGGTTTTCACGGCACTCGATCGACCGAAATGTTTCTCCAGCCGGCGCTGAACCGCATCCCAGACCGACGTGAGGATCAGGTAATACGCTGTTGCAGCCGCATAGACTTCGAGGATCTGGAAATGCTCCTGCATCAGCATATCGCTGCGACGCATCAGCTCCTCGACCGAGATCACGGAGGCCAGCGAGGTCGCCTTCAGGAGGGAGTTGATGGAGTTGCCGAGCGGCGGGATCATCAGCCGGAACGCCTGCGGCAGGGTCACGCGGCGGAACGTGACCCAGGGCGACAGACTAAGCGCCCAGGCGGCCTCGCGCTGCCCCGCCGATACCGCCATGAAGCCGCTGCGCACGATCTCGGCGAGATAGGCAGCCTCGTTGAGGATGAGGCCGACCAGCGCGCAGGTGATCACGCTGAACTTGATGCCCAGCTGCGGCAAGCCGCTGTAGATCACCACCAGCTGGATCAACAGCGGCGTGCCGCGAAAGAACCAAATGTAGAAGCGCGCGGCACCCGCGAGCACCGGATTGGACGACATGCGCAACAACGCGATGCCCATGCCGAGGACCAATCCGCCGACGACCGCCGCCACCGTCAAGCCGATGGTGACGAGCACTCCCTTCATCAGGAAGTAGTTGAAGAAGTAGCTGACGGCGGCCGTCGGACTGAAATGGCTCATCGGCTCGTCTCCGTAGGTATCAGGCCGGACCGGGGCCGGCGATCGCGAGCGGCTGGTCGGCCGGCATGGCGGTCAAGCCGAACTTGTCGAACAGTGCTTGGTAGCTGCCGTCGGCGCGCATCGCGTTGAGCGCCTTGACGACGGCATCGACCACCGTCTTGTTGCGGAAGCCCAGCGTGGTGCGCGCGGTGCCGAGGCCGCTCAGAACTTCCTTGACGCGGCCGCGGCCGGTGAGATCGCGCGCCACGCTATCGACGAGCAAAGCGTTGTCGACCTGCCCCGCCAGCAGCGCGCTGACGACGTTGGTCGCGGTGGGGAACGTCCGCATCTCGACGGCTGCGCCGCCTTTCGCCACGCTGGCATCGCTAAGCTTCTTGAGCCAGTTCATCTGGTAGCTGCTGACCTCGACGGCGGATGATTTTCCGATCAGATCATTTTCGGTAGCAATTTTTGTGCCGCTGTCGGGTGCGACCACGACCGAGATCGCCTGAATGGCATAAGGTACCATGTACATCAGCTTCGAGCGTTCCTCGGTCCAGAACATGCCAGTATTGACGCCGTCGATGCGCGCTGCGCCCAACGCAGGAATCATGGCCGGAAAATCCATCCGGACGAGTTCGACGGGAAGACACAACCGCTTGCCGAGCTCGGCGGCGAGCTCGACGTTGAGGCCTTGCAGCTGACCATCCTTGTCGACGAATTGCTGCGGCGGATTAGTCGGGTTGATGGAAAGCTGTAATTTCCCGGGCGCGATCAGATTGTCGTCGGTGATCGCGGGCGTACAGGCGGCGTGCACCGCATTGGATGCGAGAACGAGTGCTGCGGCCGCACTCAGGCGAAACAATGTCGAGACCATGGTTACCTCCAGTAAGACGCCAATGAACCGATGCAGTCCCTCTCTCGGGATTCCCCTCAACGTTTCTTGGATGCGACCTGCCTGATCTCGCGACACGGCAGGCGGCATCGTCTTCGACCTGCTCAAGCCGGTCCCGACATCGGCCTGAGCTGAATGCGCATGAAATTCTTGATCAGGGATTCGAACGGACCAAACCCCTTCACCTTCAGGAACTCCGGCGTCTCGAACGCCCATCGCCCCGCGACCTCGTACATCGCGGCATATTTCGGCCCGTCGCCCACCGAGACGAAGCGCTTTGCCGAGAGCCAGCCGGGACAGGCGAGCAGATCAGGAAAATGCTTCTGCTCGTACCAGGCGTTGAACGCAGCCTCGTGCTCGGGATCGATGTCGACCCGCACGATATGCATGAAGGCTTCGTCCGGCATCGGCTCGTCCCTCATGCTAAATGCTGATGTCGCCGGCCGCGCGCGCCGCGCCGACAGTGGCTGCTATGACATCGCAGAGCGCGGGCAGAACCGGGAGCAGCGGCGGCCGCGGATCGGCGTTGCGGATCAGGCCGAGCGACCTGAGCCCGACCTTCATGCGCGTGTGCATGTCCATGATCGGCGCAGGCCCGTAGATGGCGCGGACGATCGGATAGAGCCGCTCGTTGACGGCACGCATCGCCTTGAGATCGTCGGCGAGAGAAGCCTGCCACAGCGCGACGAACAGATCCGGCGCGAGGCTGACGAGGCCGGAGAGAATACCGTCGCCGCCGACGGCAAGCTGAGGCAGGAACCAGTTGAAGTTCGACGGCAGGACCGCGACGGAAGGATCGGCCTGCTTCACCGCTCGCCGGTTCTCGTCATAGGCCAGCATGGTGTCGCTGCCCTCCTTGATGGCGATGACGCTGTCGAGCGTGGCGATTTTGGCCAAAGTCTCCGGCGAGTAGCCGAAGCCCGACGCGAGCGGGTACTGGAAGATCGACACCGGAATTCCGATCGAGGAGCTGACTGCCTGCACGAAAGCCACCGGCGCGCGCGAGGTCGCCGAGGCGCCGCCGCCGAGCGGCGCGGGCGGGAACAAGACGGCGCAATCGGCGCCGGCAGCTTCCGCGAGCCGGGCCTGATGGATCGCTTCCGCCGTCGAATGCGCGATGATGCCTGAAAGCAGCGGCTTGGCGCCGATCTGCCGGCGCGTCCGCTCGATCACGGCCTGACGCTCGTCTTCCGAGAGCGAACCGCCCTCGCCCGCGTGGCCATTGACGAACACCGCCGCCACTTCGTCTGGGCACGCGCAATAGTCCAGCACGCGGGAATAGCCGTCCCAATCGATCGAGCTGTCGTCCCTGAAGGGCAGCACGGTCGCGACCGTGACGCCGCGCAAATCTGGCTTCCTCTTCGTCTTACTCATGACGGTTTCCGTCGCGGGAATCTCAAGCTCGCGCGCGCCTTCAGCACCTCGAGGCCGCCCTCGTTGCGCGCGCTCGCCTCCCAGATGATCGTGCGGGTCTCGTCGTGCTGCTCGGCGATCCAGACGTCGAAGGTGAGCGTGTCGCCGTAGAACACGGGACCTGTGAACCAGAACCGGTCCTCCACCGACACGCCGATGGTGCCGACCAGCTCAGAGGTGAGAATGCTGGTGCAGAGGCCGGCAACCATGATCCCCGGCGCCAGCCTGCGGCCAAAGCGCGTCGCCCCTGCGTAGACCTCGTCGACATGAACAGGGCCGAAATCGCCGGTCGCGGCGATGTAGAGCGCGCCATCGGCCTCGGTGATGGTCTTGCTCAGGCTGACCCTGTCATTCACCTTGAGATCGTCGAAGGATTTCGGCTCGTACATGGCTCAGCCCTCTGAGAAGGGAACCAGCGTTGCAGTGCCGTCAACCACGGTCGTGCCAGACGGTAACAGTGTGCAGGTGACCCGACAGACTGCGTCATCGCCAGCGACCGAGACGATCTCGGCCCGGGCTTCGACGGACTCGCCAACGATCACGGGCACAGCGAAATTCAGCGCGATGCTGCCGATCCGCCGCGTCGGTCCGCCGAGTTGGCTGAGGCACGTCGTGGCAAGACCGCCGACGGCGAGCTCGAAGGCGACCATGTTGGAGGCGCCCGCCTTCTTGGCACGGACGGCATCGACATAGAGACCGCCGAGATTGCCGCTGATGCCGGTGAACATCGCCTGCTCGGCGACCGTCATGGTCTTACGAAAGGCGAAGGCGGCGCCGGGCTCGAGAGGTGCGTGAGACATGGGTCGCTTCCCTACAGCTGCAAGCCGTTCTTGATGGTGCTGCGCGCGACCAGCATGCGGTGAATCTCGGAAGTGCCGTCATAGATGCGGGTGACCCGAGCGTCGCGGTACATACGCTCGAGCGGCAGGTCCTTGCTGAAACCCATGCCGCCGAACACCTGGATGGCGCGGTCGACCACGCGGCCCTGCATTTCCGACGCCGCGACCTTGATCATCGAGACCTTGTCGCGCGCATCCCTGCCCTGATCGATGTCCCAGGCTGCGTTCATCACCATCATCTTCACGCCGAAAATCTCGATGGCGGAATCGGCGATCAGCTTCTGCACCATCTGGAAATCGCCGATCAGCTGGCCGAATTGGCGCCGTTCGCCGGCGTGCCTGCGCATCATCTCGAGCGCGCGCTGCGCCATGCCGACGGCGCGCGCGCCGATATGGGCAAGCCGGATCTGGAGCACGCTCTGCATGATCAACTTGAAGCCGCCACCGATCTCGCCGAGCACGGCCGCCTTCGGGATGCGGCAGTCCTCGAAGCTCAGCTCGGCATGGCCATAGCCGCGATGACCCATCATCGGCTGGGTCCGCGCCACCTTGAAGCCGGGCGTGCCGCGGTCGACCAGGAACAAGGTGATGCCGCCGCGGGCGCGCTTGTCCTTGTCGGTCAGCGCCATCAGGATCACATAGTCGGCGATGTCGCCGTCACTGATGAAATGCTTGGTGCCGTTGAGCACCCACTGGTCGCCGTCAAGGTGTGCCGTCGTGCTGATCGACGCCGCGTCGGAGCCGGCGCCCGGCTCGGTGATCGCCATGGCGCAGATCTTGTCGCCCTTCACCGTGGGTAGCAGATAGCGTTCGACCTGATCGCGCTTGCAGGCCATCAGCATCGGATAGACCTGGCCGAACACGCGGCGGATCAGCGCATCCGAGGTCTTGCCGAACTCTTCCTCGACCAGACAATGCTCGACGCAAGTTAGTCCGCCGCCGCCGACGTCCGCCGGCATGTTCATGGCGTAGAGGCCGAGCTTCTGCGCCTTGGCCTTGGTAATGGCCAGCGCCTCCGGCGGTACCGCGGCCGTCTGCTCCACGACGTCCTCGAGCGGCTGCACCTCCGTTTCCACGAAACGGCGGACCGTATCGACCAGCAGGCGCGTCTCTTGCGGCACGGAAAAATCGATCATCGCGCCACCCCGACAGCCTTCCCGGCGACCATCGCGTCGATCTCCGCGGCGCCGTAGCCGATTTCGCCGAGCACTTCGCGGGTCTGCGCACCGAGCCGCTGCGGCACCAGCCGCACCTCGGGCGTCCGGCCGTCATAGCGCGCGGGATGCGCGACCATCCGGATCTCCGCGCCTCCCGCACTCTGGGCGCTCATGAACACGCCGAGATGATTGAGCTGGGGATCGGACTCAAGGTCGCGATAGTCTTGTACCGGCGCATGCCAGATCCGCGCGGCTTCAAGTGAGGGCAACCAATCGACGGTCGACTTCTCTTTCAGCCTGACAGCAACGATCCGCGTGATCTCCTCGCGCTTCGAAAAACTGTCGGGGTCGCCGAACTGCTTGAGCGCTTCGCTCTCGAGCGCGACCGCGAGCGCCTTGGGCGAGGCCATCGAGATCGCCATATGGCCGTCGGCCGTCGCATGAATGCCGTAAGGCCCCGGGCTGAACCAGGCCGCGATGCCGGCGGGAGCGCGTGACGTCGGCGACGGCGCGCCGTTCAGCCAGGCGGTCAGCGGCTCGACCTGGAGATCGAGCGCGGCCTGATAGAGGTTGACCTCGACGAGCTGCCCCTTCCCGGTCTTGGTCCGGGCAAACAGCGCCGCAAGGATGCTCATGGCATAGAGCGAGGCGGCGTGCTGATCGACGATGACAGCGCCGACCGCCGTCGGCTCGCCATCGGCGTGGCCGGTCCGCATCGCAAGACCCGACATCGCCTGGAGCAGAAGATCCTGGCCGGGCCGATCTTTGTAGGGCCCTTCCGATCCGAAGCCGGTCGCGACCGCATAGATCAGGCCGGGGTTGATCGCCTTGAGCGTGTCGTAGCCGAGACCGAGCTTGGCCATCGTGCCGGGACGGAAATTCTCCATCACGACATCGGCGGTCGCCACCAGCTTCTTCACCGCGGCAATGCCGTCGGGATGCTTGAGATCGACCGCGAGGCTGCGCTTGTTGCGCCCGGTCGCCAGATGATTGACGCTGTCGCCTGCGACGAAATGATTGGCGACAGCCCAGTTGCGCTGAAACGCCCCTTCGATCGGCTCGACTGCGACGACGTCGGCGCCGAGATCGGCAAGGGTCTGCGCGGCAAGCGGGCCCGCGAGGTAGTGATTGAAGCTGAGAATCTTGACGCCGTCGAGCAGGTTCATCCGTTCATACCTCAGTTCAGGCAGCCGCAACTGGCGCACCGCGCCACGCGAGATCGAACGTCTTGACCAGGGCACGTGCGGCCGCATCCTGCGCGACCGGCAGCGGCAGGCGCGGCGGGCGCGGGTTACCGGCTGCAAAACCCATATGACCGAGCAGCGCCTTGCTGCCGGCAACATAGGCCTGGCCGCCGACGAATTCGATCACCGGCAGGTATTTGAGATAAAGCTCACGCGCTTCCTTGATCGCGCCGTGATCGACGACAAGGCTGAAGATGCGCGCCATCTCGGACGGCACCACATTGGAGGCCACGGCCACCCAGCCCTGCGCCCCCTCGACGAAGGATTCGAAGCCGAGGATGCCGCCGAACACCGTCATCCTGTCGCCGCAGAGGCGGATGATGTCGCGCACGCGCGTCACCTCCAGCGTCGACTCCTTGATATAGAGACAGTTGTCGATTTCGGCGATGCGCGCCACGAGTTGCGGCTTGAGATCGACATTGGCGGTTGCCGGATTGTTGTAGACCATGATCGGCAGCGCGATTGCGTCGGCCACCATCTTGTAATGATGGACGAGCTCGTCGTCGGTCGGCGTCGAATAGAACGGCGGGATGATCATCACGCCGTCGGCGCCCAGATTTTCAGCACGGCGACTGAGGCGCACCACCTCGCGCGTGTCCTCCGCACCGGTGCCGATCAGCACGGGCACGCGCCCCGCGGCCTGGCGAATGACGACTTCGGCAACGAGCGCCTTCTCGTCATCGTCCATGGACAGGAACTCGCCGGTCGAGCCGAGCGGGATCAGCCCGTGAATACCTTCCGCGATCTGCCAGTCGACGAAGGCGCGCAAGGCCGCAACATCAACCTCGCCCGCCGCCGTGAACGGGGTGATCATGACGGTGTAGGTGCCGCGAAACGTCTTCATCAGGGAACTGCCGGGCACGCGGGTGGATTCAGACGATGGATGCCGTCTGCGGAATATCCGCATGCCTTATGCAATCGTTTGCATAAATGGCTCTGCATTGGGCAACACCATCCATTTTTTGAGCTTGATCAGCGCAGAATAAGCTCATAGCGTTTCTGCAATCGTTTGCAGTTTATCGGCAGGTTGGATGAGCGTCACGCTCAAAGATGTGGCACAGGCGGCCCGCGTTTCAGTCAGCACCGCGTCCCGGGCGCTGACGGGAACCGGCCTGACCAGCGAGCGTACGCAGCAGCGCCTGGTGCGCATCGCGCGCGAGCTCGGCTATCGGCCGAACCCGATCGCGCGGGGCCTCAAGACCGGGCAGTCGCGGCTCGTGGCCCTTCTCGTCCACAATCTCACCAACGCCTCGTTCCAGGTGATGGCCGAAGTGGTGCAGGCGCGCCTGAAGACGCTGGGTTATCAGATGCTTCTGTGCATCGGCGGCGACGATCCTCAGCAGGAGAGCGACACCCTCACCACGCTGGTCGACCACCGCATCGACGGGCTGATCGTGGTGCCGACCGGCAAGAACGGCGCTCAGCTCGAGACGCTCTCGAAGGACGTGCCCATCGTCTGCCTGGTGCGGCGCGATGACGCGACCGATCTCGAGACCGTGCTCGCCGACGACCCGCAAGGCGCTTATCTGGGCACGCGTCATTTGATCGAGCTCGGACACAAGCGCATCGGGCTGATCGTGGGCCGCCAGGACACCACGTCGGGCCGCGAACGGTTGTCCGGCTATGTCCGCGCCCTGCGCGAGGCCGGCATCACCAGGGACGACACATTGATTCATGCGGGTCATTTCGTGCCGGAGACCGGCGCGACCTGTGCCCGCAAGCTGCTCGATCTCCCCCGTCCTCCCAGCGCGATTTTCGTCGCCAATCACGAAGCAACGCTCGGCGTGCTGCGCGTCACGGCGGAACGGAACATCGTCATTCCCGACGATCTCTCGCTGCTCTGTTATGAAGACATGCCGTGGTTCGAATGGCATCGCCCGGCCATCAGCATCGTCGACAACGGCGCACGGGATCTTGCCAATCTTGCCGTCGACCGGCTGCTGCATCGCATGGACGCGAAGGGCAACGGCAATGATGGCGTCCGCGAATATCGCGTCGGCGCCAAGCTGATCAAGCGCGACTCCTGCCGCCAGATCGACGCCCCGCCTCCAGCGAGATCCGGCAAGTCCAAATCGTCCTCATCCAAATCATCTGCGGCCAAATCCGCGAAGGTCTGATCGATGCCCTATGTCGAAGTGCTCGCCCCGCAAGTCCCAAAGCAGCGCAAGGCCGCGCTGGCGCGCGCGGTGACCGACGGCCTGATGTCGGCCTTCGGCGTCACCGCAGATGCCGTTACGCTCTTTTTCCTTCCCATTGCGGCTGATGATTACGCCCATGCCGGCGCGATGGGAACTCAGGAGCTCGGCCAGCGCATCCTGCTCAAGGTCCACGCCTTCCGCCGCAGCGAGGCCGAGCGCCGCGCGGCCGCCATTGCACTGACCCGCGGCGTCTGCAGCGCCTATGGCGTGCCCGGCGACGACGTCGCGGTCTATTTCCTCGATCGCGACCGGAGCGAAGTCTCACACGATTCCAAGCTCGCCAGCGACTGACGGAGCACGCCATGGACCGCTTTTACACCCAGGACCAGAAGGCGCTCCGCGACACCGCCCGCCGCTTCGCGGAAGCGCAGATCCTGCCGCGTGCGGCCGCGATCGACCGCGAGGACCGCTTCGACCGCACACTTTATAAGGGCATGGCCGATCTCGGCCTGTTCGGCATCTGCCTGCGCGAAGGCGCGGGCGGCGCCGGGCTCGATGCGGTCGCGGCCTGCATCGCGATGGAGGAGCTGGCGCGCTGCTCCGGCGCGGTCGCCAATGCTTTTGCTATTCCCGTCGAGGCGGCGCTGTTCTTCGACCATCACGGCACCGACGCGCACAAGGAGCTGATCCCCGGGATTCTCAGCGGCGACATCATTCCCGCCACCGCTGTCTCGGAGCCCGACCACGGCTCCGACGTCGCGGGCATTCGCACCAATGCGGTGCGTGACGGCAATGGCTGGCGGCTCAACGGGACCAAGGCCTGGGTCACGCTCGGCGGCGTCGCCGACCGGATCATGGTGTTCGCTCGCACCGGCAGCGAGGCGGGCCACCGTTCCATCTCCTGCCTGCTGGTCGACGGCGCCCTCCCCGGCATCGCGCGCGGCAAGAACGAGGAGCTGCTCGGCATGCACGGCCTCGACGACTGCCAGATCATCTTCTCCGACGTGTGCCTGCCCTCGGACAGCGTGATGGGGCCGGAGAACCAGGCCTTCAAGATGGCGATGAGCAATTTCAACTTCAGCCGGCTGATGATGGCCTCGATGGCACTCGGCATGACGCAGGCCGCGTTCGAGGACGCGACGACCTACGCAAAGGACCGCAAGCAGTTCGGCCAGGCCATCATCGGCTTCCAGGCGGTGCAGTTCATGCTCGCGGACATGTCGACCGACATCGCCGCCGCGCGCCTTTTGATCCACCATGCCGCGCGCCTGCACGATTCCGGCGAGCCGATCGCCAAGGAAGCGGCTCAGGCAAAGCTGTTCACCACCGACATGGCGATGAAGCACGTCTCCAACGCGCTGCAGATCCACGGCGGCAACGGCTATTCGCGCGAGTACCGGATCGAGCGCATCTTCCGCGACGTCCGCCTCGCCCAGATCTACGAAGGCACCAACCAGATCCAGCGGCTGATCATCGCCCGCCAGGTCGAGAAGGAGGCCGCGTGAGGGCATGCTGAGCATCATCACTGCGGCAGAGGCCGCCGGCCTGATCCGCGATGCCAACACACTGATCGTCGGCGGCAATGGCGGCACGGGTGCAGCCGAAGCCATTCTCGACGCGCTGGAACGGCGCTTTCTCGGCGGCCAGGGCCCGCACAATCTGACGCTGATCAACATCACCGGCGTCGGCGCCGTGACCGAGAAGGGCCTCTGCCATCTCGCCCATGAGGGCCTGATCGCGCGGGTGATCGGCGGCAATTTTGGCCTGCAAGTGCCGTTCATGCGCCTCGTCCGCGACGAGCTGATCGACGCCTACAATTTCCCGCAAGGGGTGATGAGCCAGCTCTGCCGCGCCATGGCGGCGAAGCATCCCGGCGTGCTGACCCATGTCGGGCTCAACACCTACATGGACCCGCGCCAGGATGGCGGGCGCATGAACAAGCGCACCGCCGCGCCGCTGGTCGACCTGCTCGAGCTGCACGGCCAGTCGTGGCTGCTCTACCGCGTTCCCGCCCCGCCCGACGTCGCGATCATCCGCGGCACCTCGGCCGACGAGGACGGCTATATCAGCATGGAGCACGAGGGCACGACGCGCGAGGATCTCTCGATCGCGCAGGCTGTGCACAATGCCGGCGGCACCGTGATCTGCCAGGTCAAACGCATCGTGAAACGCGGCTCGATCCATCCGCAGATGGTGAAGATTCCGGGATTCCTGATCGACCACGTCGTGCTCGAGCCCGAGCAGATGCAGACCTACGGCACAGTCTACGACCCGGCGCGCTGCGGCGAGACGCGCGTGCCAGTCGCGATGATCACGCCCGATCCGCTCACCGAGCGGAGGGTGATCGCCCGCCGCGCCGCCTTCGAGCTGCGCCCGCGCGATGTCGTCAATCTCGGCGTCGGCATCTCCGCGATGATTCCCAATGTCGCGGCCGAGGAAGGCATCTCCGACCTGATCACGCTGACGGTGGAATCCGGCGTAGTCGGCGGGGTGCCCGGCCATGCCCGCGAGTTCGGCACCGCCATCAATCCGCGCGTCATTCTCGATCAGGCCTATCAGTTCGACTTCTACGACGGCGGCGGCCTCTCCTGCGCCTTCCTCTCCTTCGCGGAGGTGGACGAAGCCGGCAACGTCAACGTCACTCGCTTCGGCGAGCGCCGCGACGGCTCCGGCGGCTTCATCGACATCACCCAGAATGCCAAGCGGCTGATCTTCAGCGGCACGATGACCGGCGGCAAATTCGACATCGGCGTCGAGAACGGCCGCCTCGCGATCCGGCGCGACGGCGCCTTCCGCAAATTCGTGCCGCAGGTTGGCCAGATCAGCTTCAGCGCCTCGCTTGCCGCGCAGCGCGGCCAGCAGGTCAGCTACGTCACCGAACGCGCCGTGTTCGAGCTGGAGAACGGCGGCGTGACCCTGACAGAGATTGCGCCGGGCGTGCGGCTGAACGAGGACATCCTCGCCCACTTGGGTTTTAAGCCGCGCATCAGCCCGCAGTTGAAGGACATGGACCCGCGCATCTTCCGCTCCGGGCCAATGGGGATTGCGCAGAGTTTCAAGACGTTGCCGGCGCGGCCACGGAAGGTTGCCTGAGGGATCAGCATGAAAGCCAGCGGCCCGATCAATCTCTGTTACGAAGATATCGCGCTCGGCACGGAGTTCGAGACAGCCGTGCACACCGTGACGGAATCCGACATCGCCGCCTTCGCCGACATCACGCGCGACCATCATCCGCTACATCTCGATGATGCTTATGCGCGCTCCCGCGGCTTTCCTGCCGTGATCGGCCACGGTCTGTTCGGCCTGTCGCTGATGGAAGGGCTGAAGTCGGAATTGAAGCTGTACGAAGAGACCTCTGTCGCCTCACTCGGCTGGGACGAGGTGAAGTTCAGGGCGCCCATCGTCGCCGGCGATACTTTGCGCGTGCGCTTCCGCTTCGTCGAGAAGCGGCCGACCAAAGACCCCCGGCGCGGCATCGTCATCGAGACGCTCGACCTCCTCAACCAGCGCGACGAGATGGTGACTGCGGCCCGCCACATCTCGCTGATCCTGACCCGGCAAGCCAACGCGACGGCGGCCGATTGACGCGACAATGAAGAAGAATTCGGACCGGAGAACGGATCCTCTGCCACCCACGATTTGATCGGAGTATTCAGATGCGATTTCCCAAGACCTTCTCCGCCCTCGTTCTCCTGGCTGGCCTGACGCAGGCCGCCGGTGCCCAGACCTGCACACCGAAAGTGCCGGCCTCGAGCCTGATCGAATCGCCCAAATGGCAGATGTCGATCAACCCGACGCTGCCGCCGCAGCAATTCGTCGACGACAAGGGCGAGCTGCAGGGCCTCAATGTCGAGCTCGCCCGCGAGATCGCCAAGCGCGTCTGCGTCGAGGCGGTGTTCCTGCGCATGGACTTCCCGCCGATGATCCCGGCGCTGCGCTCCGGCCGCTTCGACGCCATCAACACCGGCCTGTTCTGGACCGAGGAGCGCTCGAAGATGCTCTACCTCGTGCCCTACGCACAGCAGGCGATCAGCATCTACACCGACCCCTCCTCCAGCCTGAAGCTCGAGAAATTCGAGGATCTCGCTGGCCGAGTGGTGGGCGTGGAATCGGCGACCTACACCGAGCGCAAGGCGCGTGAGTTCAGCACGGCAATGGAAGCCAAGGGCCTGAAGCCGGTCGAGCTGCGCACCTTCGCCACGGTGACCGCGACTTCGGCGGCGCTGCGCGCCGGCCAGCTCGAGGCCGCGCTCAACATCAACGAGACCGCAAACTCGCTCGAGCAGAAGGGCATCGCCAAGATCTGGGTTCGCGACATCGCCGGCACCGACATCACCTTCGCCTTCCGCGACAAGCAACTCGCCCAGGCCGTCGCGGATGCTCTCACCGCGATCCGCGCCGACGGGACTTATGACAAGCTGTTCGACAAGTTCGGCATGACTAAGCTGAAGGCGACGACGTTCGCCATTCGCGGCGACGGGCCGACGAATTGACAAGCTTGCGCTGCCTCATATGTGGCAGCGCGCATACGACGGACCCACTGCATTCTCAGAACGAGCCCGCATGTTGCGCCGGCCTGCGCAAGGCAACGTCAAACGGATTGATCTTGGTCGCCAGCGCCTCGGCCTCGCGCCTCAGCACCTGGACCACGGTCGGCAAACGCTCCGCGTTCAGCCGTTCGACGGTGGTGCCGATGCTGATCGCGGCGAGCGGCCGCCCTTCGCGGTCAAGGATCGCAACGGCGACACCAGCCATGCCGGGCAGGAGTCCCGTCCCGCGCGCAGCGTAGCCGCTCTCCCGCACCTGCTCGATTCCCTTGCGGAAGAACACTTCGTCGAACGGACCGAAATTGAGCAGACGCGGCAGGTTGAAGCGGATCACCTCCTCACGTTCCGCTTCCGGCAGGTGAGCAAGGATGGCCATGCTACCTTGCCCAACTCCGAGGATCACCTTGCCGCCGATATCGCCGGTAAAAGAGCGGATCGGCACTGGTCCCTCACAGCGATCGAGACAAACCGCATCATATCCGCTGCGCACCAGCAGGAAGACCGTGTCGCCTAACGAGGCGGATAGCCGCAACAGCGTGGGCCGGCAAACCTCGCGCAGATTGCCGGGGTTTCCGGCTCGCGCGGCAAGCGAAAAGAACTCGATGCCGAGTCGATAGTGCTTGTTGCGTGCATCCTGCTCCACCAGGCCCTCATCGACCAGCATGCGCAGCAATCTGTGCGCGGAAGCCGGCGTCACGCCGGCCGTCTCGGCCGCATTCGTCAGCCGCATCCCCCCGCCGCCGCTCGCGGCCAGCGCGCGCAGCAAGGCGACTGCGCGCGGCAGACTTCCAGACGGCCCGCCACCGGAAACATCATCCATCAGATGAAATACTCCCCCGAAGGACGGCACCATCATTACACATAGCGGAAAGACGGGACCTCATGTTTGCACATAGTGGAATATGGCATTGACACGACGCATAGCAAAGACCTGAATAGCAGGTGACGTCCCTCGCTCCGGCAGTCCAGCTCCATGCGCGAACCGGCCTTGCGTGTCGAAGATCTTCGAGTCGAGTTTCGCATTCGTGCGGAGTGGTACGCTGCGGTCGACGGCGTCTCCTTCACAATCGACCGCAACGAGACGCTGGCTCTGGTCGGCGAATCCGGCTGCGGAAAGTCGGTCACCGCCCTCTCCATAATGGGTCTCGTTCCGGAACCGCAAGGTCGCGTATCGGCAGGCCGCATCCTCCTCGACAATACCGATCTGCGAACGATCGATGAGACGAAGTTCGAGGCGCTGCGCGGCGACCGCATGGCGATGATCTTTCAGGAACCGATGACGAGCCTCAATCCGGTGATCAGCATCGGCGCACAGGTTGCCGAGGCGCTGCGCGTCCATCGCGGGATGTCGCGCGCGGATGCGGAAACGAAGGCGCTCGCCGTTCTCGAGGAAGTGAAGATTCCGTCCGCCAGGCACCGCTTCCATGAGTATCCGCATCAATTCTCGGGCGGCATGCGCCAGCGCGTGATGATCGCGATGGCGCTCGCCTGCGAGCCGACGCTGCTGCTGGCCGACGAGCCGACGACCGCTCTCGATGTGACCATCCAGGCGCAGGTTCTCGGGCTGCTCGCTGATCTGAAGGACCGCCACGGCATGGCCATGCTGTTCATCACGCATAATCTCGGCGTCGTCGCCCAGATCGCCGACCGCGTCGCGGTGATGTATGCGGGCCAGATCGTCGAAGAGGCGCCCGTGCAGGAGATATTCACAAAGCCCGCCCACCCCTATACGCGCGCGCTCTTCTCGGCGATCCCGCGCATGGATCGCGCGGAGCAGATGCTCGCTGCCATTCCAGGCCGCGTGCCACCCCTCGATTCCATGCCGAAGGGATGCCGCTTCGCCCCGCGCTGCCCGTTGCGCCGCGAAGGATGCGAGGCGCCGCAGGTTCTGGCAGCCGCCGCCCCACGGCATCTCGCCCGCTGTCACATCGCAACCAACACATTCGCCAAGGAGCTTGCCCGTGCTTGATGCATCCGGCCGGGTCGTGATGGTCTCAGGTGCCTCGCGCGGCATTGGCCGCGCCGTGGTGGAGCGCCTGGTCGCCGGCGGTTACCGCGTCTCTGCCGGTGTGCGCGATTCCCGTGGGTTGGTGGGATCCGACGGACTGATGCTGCATCGTTACGATGCGGAGTCCCTGCCTTCGGCGGAAGCATGGGTTGCGGCGACGATCGACCGCTTCGGCCGGCTCGACGGCCTCATCAACGCTGCCGCGATCAATCCGGAAGCCAATCTCACCGACCCGGACGAGACCGCGCTCGACGCCATGATGCTGATCAACGTCAAGGCGCCGATGCGGCTCATTCGGCTTGCGCTGCCGCACCTTGCCAAGAGCGGTGAAGGACGCGTGATCAACGTCGCCTCGATGTCCGGAAAACGCGTTCGCAATCCCAACGCCGGCTATGCAATGAGCAAGTTTGCGCTGATCGCACTCACCCATGCCGTGCGGCAATATGGCTGGGAGCACGGCATCCGCGCGACCGCGATTTGCCCGAGTTTCGTCGCCACCGACATGACCGCGCATGTCACCAAATGGCCGCGCGAGAAGATGAGCGATCCGCGCGACATCGCTGAACTGATCGCGACGGTCCTGCGACTGCCCAACACCGCGACCATCGCCGAACTGCTGGTCAATTGCCGGCTGGAGGACATGCTATGAGACTGCAACGCCTGGCGGAGACGGACCGGCCCGCCGTGTCATTCATGCTCGACGGTGCGCCGGTGGCCGCGCTCGAGGGCGACAGCCTGCTCACGGCTATCCTCGCCCAAGCCGGCGGCTATCTCCGGGCGAGCGAGTTCGGCGACGGGCTGCGGGCTGGATTCTGCCTGATGGGGGCATGCCAGGATTGCTGGGTGAGCGTCGAAGGCAACGGCCGCGTCCGCGCCTGCACCACCCCGATCGAAGAGGGCATGCGCGTGTCTCGCGGGATGGTGCGGCCATGAGCATCGTCATCGTCGGCGCCGGTCCGGCAGGCACCCGCGCGGCCCAGGTTCTCGTCGGCGCAGGCCTGCGTCCGATCGTGATCGACGAAGCGCCGGAGAACGGCGGACGCATCTATCAACGGCAGCCAAGCGGATTCCACCGTACCGCGCCTACGCTTTACGGCTTCGAAGCCAGGAAGGCACGCGCCATCCACGACGACTTCGACCGCCTGCGCACGTCGATCGACTTCCGCCCGCGAACGCTCGCATGGAACTTGCGGCCGGGCGTCATGGACACAATCTGCGACGGCAAGGCGCGCGCTGTTCCGTTCGCGCAGACAATCCTTTGCACCGGCGCGATGGATCGGGTGATCCCGCTGCCGGGCTGGACACTGCCCGGGGTCTTCACGCTCGGCGGATCCCAGATTTCGTTGAAGGCGCAGGGCTGCGCCATCGGTGCGCGCGTCGCCTTTCTCGGGACGGGCCCCCTGCTCTACCTCGTGGCGTATCAATATGCCCGAGCCGGCGCTCAAGTTACCGCCGTGCTGGACACGACCCCCTTCGCGACGAAGGCGGCGCAGGCGCTGGGGCTGATGCGCGGCGGCGCAACTTTCGCCAAGGGCCTCTATTACATCGGCTGGCTGCGCGCGTGCGGCATCCCCATCTTCGAGGGCGTGACGCCGCTCGCGATCGGAGGTGACGGCCAGGTCGAAAAGCTGAGCTGGCGCGATGCGCGCGGCAGCACGCACGAGGCGGCCGTCGATGCCGTCGCGCTCGGCTTTGGGCTGAAGCCAGAGGCGCAGCTCGCCGATCTCGCCGGCGTGCCCTTCGACTTCGATCCCGTGCAGAACAATTGGGTGCCGCGCAAGGAACAGAGCGGTCAGACATCCATCGACGGCGTATTCCTTGCCGGCGACGGTAGCGGCATTCGAGGGGCCGATCTCGCCGAGGCAGCCGGCGCCCGCGCCGCCTGGGCCGTGCTGGCCGCGCGCGGCCTGGCGGTTGACGCCGACGCCGTGGCGCGCCTCGATGCACGGCTTGCAGCCGGCGCCACCTTCCGCGCCGCATTGGAGCGCGCATTTCCATTTCCGGCCAGGCTCGCGGCCGACATGGCGGACGATACGATCCTTTGTCGCTGCGAGGCGATCACGGCGGGCGAATTGCGCGCCGCCGCGAATGAGGCGCTTGCGACGCTTCCGCCACCGGAGGTCAATCGCGCCAAAGCGCTTACCCGTGTCGGCATGGGACGTTGCCAGGGCCGCGTCTGCGGCGCAGCCGCGGCCGAGATATTGGCCACGACACTGTCCTGCCCGGTCGAGCAGGTCGGCCGCCTGCGCGGGCAGCCGCCGGTGAAGCCGATTCCCATCCTTCCCGCGGAGGCCGCATGAGCGCGATAGCGACCGACGTGTTGATCGTGGGCGGCGGCGGCGCAGGCTGCTCCACGGCCCTGCATCTCGCCAAGCGCAGCGCACGATGCATCCTGCTCGAGCGCGGCCAGATCGGCGGACAAGCGAGCGGCGTCAATTACGGAGGCGTGCGCCAGCAGGGCCGGCATCCGGCGGAATTGCCGCTCGCCCGACGCTCCCGCGACATCTGGACCAGACTGCCAGAGCTCATCGGCACCGACTGCGAATTCGAGGTGACCGGGCACCTGAAGCTGGCGCGCAACCAAGCCGAGGAGGCCGACCTCCTCGCCTATCTCGACCTCGCCAAGGCCAACGGCCTTCCGCTGATCATGATCGGCGGTAACGCCATCCATCAGCAATATCCCTGGCTCGGCCCTGACGTCGTGGCCGGCTCGTTCGCGCCCGATGATGGCGCCGCCAACCCGCGTCTGTTGAGCCCCGCTCTGGCGCGCGCCGCGCGCGATGCGGGCGCCGATATCCGCCAGTTCACGCCGGTCGACAAGCTCGCCCATGACGGCACTCAGTTCATCTTGACATCGGGCGAGCAGGAATTTCGCGCCCGAGTTCTCGTTAACACCGCCGGCTATTGGGGCGGCGCCGTCGCCAAGGCATTCGGCGAGCAGGTTCCAGTGTCGCCACTCAACCCCAACATGCTCGTGACCGAACCGTTGCCCTACTTCATCACGCCGAATCTGGGCGTCGTCGGCGGCGACGTCTACCTGCGTCAAATCAGGCGCGGCAATGTGATCTTCGGCGGGGGCCGCGGGGAGTCCGATCCGGATATTTCGCGTTCGCGGCCGTTGCCGGAACCAAGCTACGCAGTCATGGCGAAGGCGCTCCAGCTCGTGCCACAGCTCGCGGGCGTGCAGGTCATCCGCAGCTGGACCGGCATCGACGGCGAAACGCCGGACGATATTCCGGTCATCGGACCGAGCCGCACGACGCCCGGCCTGTTTCATGCATTCGGATTCTCCGGCCATGGCTTCCAGCTTGGCCCGGCCATCGGTGCCATCATGAGCGAGCTCGTCCTCGACGGCCGCACGGATGTCCCGCTCGAGCCATTCCGTATCGATCGTTTTGCAACGGATCAATCATCCAACCAGCAGGCACAGAGACATGACGCTTCGCATCACGCTTAGTACCGCACTCGCCGCTGCCACCCTCATTGCGACACCTGCTGCCGCAGCACCAAAGACCGATCTGAGGGTCGGCATGGCCGCCCAGGATGTCGGCCAGCTCGATCCTCATCGCGCTGTCAGCACGATCGACCGCACCGTGGTGGCCTGGATCTATAACGGCCTCGTGCGCTTCAAGCCGGGGACCATGGATCCGGCGCAGATCGAACCGGACCTCGCCGAGAAGTGGGAATCGAGCCCCGACAAGCTCGACTGGACCTTCCATCTCCGCAAGGGCGTCAAGTTCCACGGCGACTTCGGCGAGCTGACCGCCGATGACGTCGTCTTCAGCCTGAAGAGAGCCAGCGACGCCAAGACGTCGGCCTTCTCCGCCGACTTCGCCGCATTCAAGACGATCGAGGCAACGGATCCCGCTACGGTCCACATCGTGCTGGCCCGGCAGGTGCCGAGCCTGCTCGGATTGCTCACCAACTACTCCGGCGGCTACATCGTCAGCCGCAAGGCGGTCGAGAAACATGGCGCGGACTTCACCCGCAATCCGGTCGGAACGGGTCCCTTCGCCTTCGTGTCCGACACCCCGAACCAGTCGCTCGAGCTTGCCGCCTTCGGCGGCTATTTCCGCGGCAAGCCGAAGCTCGAGCATGTGAGCTATCGCTACATTCCCTCTGATTCCTCGCGCGACCTCGCCTTCCAGAATGGCGAGATCGATCTGGTTTATGGCAAGCAGGACCAGGCGTGGATCAACCGCATCCGCGCCTTGCCGAACTCGGTCGTCGACGTGTTCGAGCCCGGCGAGCTCGCCAATCTCAATCTCAACATCATGGCGAAGCCGCTCGACGACCTCCGCGTGCGGCAGGCGATCGCCTATGCCGTCAACCGGCCCGAGCTCGTGAAATGGCAGGGCGCCGACACCGCACGTCCCGGCCAGAGCGTGATTCCGGCGGGCTATCTCGGATCGGTGAAGGACGTCGGTCTCGTCAATACGGACATCGCCAAGGCCAAGGCACTGCTCAAGGAGGCCGGCTATCCCGACGGCGTGACGATCAAGATCATCCATACGCAGCTCCCGCAGATGCTGGGCAGCATGCAGGTCGTGCAGGCGCAGCTACGAAAGGCCGGCATCAATCTCGACATTCAGGTCGTCGATCACGCCACCTTCCATCAGCAGATCCGCAAGGATCTGAGCCCGATCGTCTACTACGCTGCGGCGCGCTTTCCCGTGGCGGACATCTACCTGACCCAGTTCTTCCACTCGGCAAGCATTGTCGGAAAGCCGACGGCCGTCACCAATTTCAGCCATTGCGACGTGGCCGACAAGGAGATCGACGCCGCCAAGACCGAGACCGACATCGAGAAGCAGGTCAGCCTCTGGGCCGATGCCCAGAAGAAGATCGTCGCGGCCGTCTGCGCCGTTCCTCTCGCCGAAGCCCTGCAGATCTGGGCGCATCGCACCGACCTCGACTACGGCTACGAGCTGAAGGCGTCGCTGTCGCTCGGCCCGCTCCTCACCGAAGCCACGCAATTCAAATGAGGCGGACGCGACCAGACCACAGGATCACCCGGTGATTGGCTTCATCATCCGAAGATTGCTGGCGTCGATACCGACGCTGCTCGCCGTCTTGACGCTTGTCTTCCTGCTGGTGCGTGTGGTTCCCGGCGATCCGGCAATCGCCATCCTGGGCGATCGCGCCACGCCCGAAACGCTTGCTGCCCTGCGCGCCGAACTCGGCCTCGATCGCTGGATCGGCGCGCAATATTTCGAATTCCTTGGTCATGCCCTGCGCGGCGATCTCGGCACCAGCATGGTAACGCATCGCGCGGTCTGGACCGAAATTGCCGAGGCTCTGCCGCACACAATCGTGCTGACGCTGGCAGCCATGGCGATCGGCTGCCTGATCGGTATTCCCGCCGGCGTCTGGGCTGCCCTTCATCGCAACGGACCGATCGACGTTCTGACGCGCCTGTTGTCATTGCTCGGGCTGTCCTTTCCCGTCTTTGTTTCCGGTATCTTTCTCCTGATCGTCTTCGCGCTGCAGCTGCACCTGTTTCCGGTAATCGGCAATCCGCGCCCTGGCGACTGGATCGACGGCCTGCACAAGCTCGTCCTGCCCGCACTCACCCTCGGCATCGTGATGGCCGCCTATGTCGTCCGCGTGACGCGGAGCTCGATGCTGCAAGTCCTCGGCGAGGATTACATCCGCACCGCGCGCGCCAAAGGCGTGCCACGGCGCAGCATCATCTGGCGTCATGGCTTATCCAACGCCCTGATTCCCGTGGTCACCGTGGTCGGTCTCTATGTCGGCATCCTCATCGGCAATTCGGTGCTCACCGAAATCGTGTTCAACCGCCCGGGCCTCGGCAAGGTGATCGTCAGCGCGCTGACCCAGCGCGACTACACCATGTTGCAGGGCATGATGGTGATCTATTGTTTCCTGATCGTCGTCGTGAACCTGATCACCGACATCAGCTACGGCCTCATCGATCCGAGGGTTAAGCAATGACCGATGTGGCCCTTTCCGCACCACCTTCGCCACGGCGTGCAATGATCGGCCGGCTCGTGAGCAATCCCACGACGGTCGCCGGCGTCGTCCTCTGCTCGATCATCCTAGCCGGCGCGCTGCTGGCGCCATGGCTTTCCCCTCACGATCCACTCGAACAGAACATCGTCGATCGCCTGGCAGGACCCGGGTCCGAGTATCTGCTCGGCACCGACCAGTTCGGCCGTGATGTGCTGTCACGGCTGCTTTGGGGCGCGCGCGTATCCCTGCTGGTGTCCTTTCTTTCCATCGCCACTGCCGTGGTCGTTGGCGGCGCGATCGGCATGATCAGCGGCTATATCGGCGGCCGCTTCGATCTCGTCACCATGCAGGTGATGGATGTCCTGCTGTCGTTTCCGAGCTTGATCCTCGGCATGATCATGGTGGCGCTGCTCGGTTCGAGTGTCACCAATCTCGTCATTGCCATTGCGCTCACGGCGATCGCCCCGTTCGCCCGCATCGCTCGCGCGCCGGTCCTGGTGCTCAAGGAGCGCGCCTTCATCGAGGCCGGCCGCGCGCTGGGTTTCTCGCATCTGCGCATCCTGCTCGTGCATGTGTTGCCCAACATCGTCACCGACCTCCTCGTCATGGGCACGCTCTGGATGGCGACCGCAGTCCGCACCGAGGCTTCGCTTTCCTTCATCGGGCTCGGCGTCAAACCGCCGACGCCGACCTGGGGCGGCATGATGCGGGATGGATTCGAGAACATTCTGGATTCAGCATCGCTGTGCATCTGGCCGGGCCTGGCCATTCTTGTCCTAGTCTTGGGACTGAACCTCGTCGGTGATGGCCTTTGCGACGTGACCGATCCGAAAGCAACCCAATGACTGCGTCAGAAGCTTTGCTCGAGGTCCGCGACCTCGCCAAGCATTTCACGGTGACCAAGGGCTTCCCTCGCCCGGTCACGACCACAGTCCGCGCGGTGGATGGCGTGAGCTTCGAAGTCGCGCGCGGCGAGGCGTTCGGCCTGGTCGGCGAATCGGGCTGCGGCAAGTCGACCGCGGCGCGTGCCGTGTTGCGCCTGATTCCGCCTGATGCCGGTCGCGTGCGCTTCGCTGGCATCGACGTGACCGACGCCCACGGGTCGACGTTGCAGCGGCTGCGCCGCCGCATGCAGGTCGTATTCCAGGATCCCTATTCGTCGCTCAACCCGCGACGCACCATCGGCCAGGCTTTGACGGAACCGCTTCGCGTGCACGGTCTTGCCCGTGGTCGTGCCGCGCGCGACCGCGCAATCTCGTTGCTCGAGGAGGTTGGCCTGCCGCCCTCCGCCTACGACCGCCACCCCCATGAGTTTTCCGGCGGGCAGCGTCAGCGAGTCGGAATTGCCCGCGCGCTGTCCGTCGAACCCGAGCTCATCGTTGCCGATGAGCCCGTTTCCGCGCTCGATGTCTCCGTGCAGGCGCAGGTGCTGCTGCTGCTGAAGGATCTGCAGACCCGGCGCGGCCTGACATTCGTGTTCGTCAGTCACGATCTCGGCGTTATCAGGTGGTTCTGTTCGCGCGTTGCGGTGATGTATCTCGGACGCATTGTCGAGACCGGCTCGGTCTCAGGCGTGTTCGGCGCACCGCGCCATCCCTATACGCGCATGCTGCGTGATGCTTCGCCCATCCCGGACCCGGCCATCCGAGGCCAGCTGCCGCGCATCGTCGGCGAAATTCCCTCCGCCGCCAATCCGCCGACGGGGTGTCATTTTCATCCTCGTTGCCCGCGCGCATCGGATTTGTGCCGCACAGCTTATCCGGAATGGCGCGCTGATGGTGACGGTGGTGTCGCCTGTCACCATCCAGTGGATTGATTGTTCACAGTGATCGTTCGCGCGTTCACGATACAGGCCTTTCCATCTACTTCCGGACAAGACATGCGCGTGCTGAGTTCACCTGTGAAGCTGGTTTTTAGGGAGCGCCCCTGTTGGATATTGTAATAAACGGGATGGTGGCTGGCACCTCCATCGTCCCAGACGGACTGAATCACGACGGGAGCGTTCTGCGCCTTTCGACAGTGATCACATTGGAGAGAGAGTGTGCTCTTCGGCCGACCGTCAAAAACACCGTTTGAAAAACCGTTCTAGTTCGGCCCTCTCAAACGGTTTCTCTCGCTAAGATCTTGATTTATATGGTGGGCGCACCAGGGCTCGAACCTGGGACCCGCTGATTAAGAGATAGCGACGGGCGTAGAACAACCAATAACTTACCGGTCGCACCCTGGGCTTAACCGGCTGAATTTGGGCATTTGTCGCACGATCATAGTGCCCCATTGCACTGTATACGGTCCGCGTGGTCGGAACGTGCTTGACAACTGTTGGTACCCTGTCTCCGGAAGCTATCCTTAGAACGGCTCACGCCGCGGACTGGCGCCTTTTCCGTTCCGATTGATCGAATCCTCGGGTACCCTATTCTATCCGCGTCGGCAGAACTGCTGAAGTTGATGGAAGGCTCCATGGAGAACGCAGATGGGCCGGCTCGATAAGCAGATGGATCCCTTCCACCCTGCCGCTCATCTGACTACGGAGGATCGCGTCCCCGAGGACCTAGAGCTTGAGCAGGTCGACACGGCGTCGTTAGTTGATCCGGCCCGAGATGAAGCCGCCTCGTCGCCCGCGCATTTTGGGTCGGGCCGGGCGGCCGGCGGAACGGGCTCTACAGACTGGATGGACCGAGCACGCCGCATCTGGCGGAGCCATCTCCAGCGCGATCAACTCCCCCGGACGGCCGGAGGGTCGATGGGGAACGTTGAGCGGTGGTTGATCGCATTGCTGAGCGTCGGCTTTGTCGTGAGCTGCGTTTGCGCAATCATTGTCTTCATGGAAGTCAACTCGCGCAAATTGGAGATCGCAACACTGCAACGTGACATCATCGCGCTCAAGCTACGCGTAGCCAGGCTCGATCAGATCGCAAGCACCAATGAGATAAAGACAAGCAGTGAAACATCCAAGCCGCCGTCGGAGACCCGTCCTGACCAGGCTCCGCTCATCCTGTTACGTGAAGAGATTCAGCTTATCCGGGACTATATCAAGCCTGCACCAATTGGAGGCTCCGCGACTGAGACGATCAAGGTCGGCGATCCCGTCGCAGGAGAAACCGTGCCCTTTCCTTTTCCAATCACGGAGAAGGTGCGGAAACTGCTCGGCGCGCGATTTACCGTTCGCAATGGCATCATTGTCATCATGCGCAGCGGCAGCCGTCACGCTGATGCTGTGATCGGACCAAATTGACGAGAACTGGCCGTGATCGCAGTCTCCGGACTACTTATGGCTGGTTGTTTGGTGGTCTTTCAATGAACCGGCGGCTGCCATTGAGAAGCTCGAGGTTATTGGCGATGACCGGATTACCTGGGTCGAGCGAATAGGCCTTCTCGAACTTCCGTCGCGCCGCACTCAGATTGCCGCGCAGCATGTACGAATATCCCTGGTCATTCAGAATCTGAACGGTTTCGCCTCCCAGCCGGATCGCTTGGGCATAGGCCTGATCGGCCAGGTCGAAACGACGCTGCTTGTCGTAGCTCGCTGCGAGACCAATCCAGGCCGTGACGTCCTTGGGTGATTTCTCGACGGCGTCCTTGAAATAGCGCTGTGACAGTCCGTAACTGCCGCGATTGTAATGCTCCAGGCCCAGCCGCACAGGCTCGTCCGACGGGTAGTACTTGACGTCAGTCGGCTCCTGAACCGGGTCCCCACCCGGTGGCTCGACGGGAGCCACGATGGCGGCCTCCCTCAGCGTCTGGTCGCAGGCCGCAAGGCCTGGCGCCAGCAAGCAACAGGTCAGCAGTAGAATGGCACGTCGCATAATTTTGTCCCCCGCCCGGCCCAGCGGACGCACTGCACCGCACTCAAACGCATCGCTAAATTTACTTGGGCGGCCCGTTGATAGTCTGGTGGATATTCTCGTCGGTAGTAATATTCTGGTTGGTCGTCACGGGAGGCGGCTGCCCCATTAGTTTCCCCGCATCGCCAATATTGGGAAGCTGATCTTTCGGCTGATCGGAGCGATGATAGCGGTACACAGCCGCGCCAGTTCGTTGAGCGTCGTACGCGATCCGGCGATCGCCGACGTATCGCGGCCATGGATGGATTGTATGGGTGACCGAGTTGACCTGCTTGGCATCGCCGGCGGTCATCGTGATGCTGTTGGAACGCTGAAAGTAGCGGTCCACCTCGTCATGACCGGCGACGCCGTAACATCCCCCGAGCAGGATGGGCGCAAACAGAACCAGATACCTGATCGTCATCTCGCGCGTCCTCTAGTTTAGAGTTTTGACGACCGTCTGATCGGCACTAGCGGCCGGGACGACGACGGGGGCCCGGACTTCAGGCGCGATGATGTGGCCATACGGTCCCTTCACCTCGCCTCCGGAATTGACGTAGTCATGGTAACGCTTGCGGACTTCCATCTGACCATTGAGGAAGAAATCGACGTCGTTGGCCGGCAGGCGGGAGTCGAGCGGCGAGGCCAGTTGCTGACCGGGTGCAGCCGGCGCGACCAGGCGCGGCGTCACGATGATCACCAGATCGGTTTCTTCCTGCTGATACGATTTGCTGCTGAACAGGCTTCCAATCACCGGCACCGAGCCGATCCAAGGCAACTGCGAGACGTCCTGGCGATTACGGGTCTGGAGCAGGCCGGCGATGGCAAAGCTCTGGCCATCGCGCAACTCCACCGTGGTTCGCGCGTCGCGACGGGTCAGCGCAGGAACGGTCGTCCCCTGGATCGTCACCGCGTTGGCGAAGTCAAGTTCGCTGACCGACGGCTCGACCCGAAGATTGATCACACCGCGCGAGAGCACAGTGGGGACGAAGGCGAGCTCAACACCGAACTTCTTGTAGTCAATTGTGATGGTGGGAAAGCCGTTTGTCGTCTGAGTCGGTATCGGTACTGGAAACTCACCGCCGGCGAGAAAGCGGGCGGCATCGCCGGACAGCGTGGTCAGATTTGGCTCCGCCAGCCGGCGCGCCAATCCTTTGGTTTCCAGCGCCGAGATCAATAAGTCCACGGAGCCGCCGCTGCTGGTCCTGATCACGCTGGTCAACAAGCTTCCGAACGGGGCCGGCGCGATGCCTCCTGCTGTACCGGCGAGCGTTCCCAGAGTTCCGAGGATCGGAAGACTGCCCGTAGGAGAAGCGCCAACGGGCGTACCGCCAGCATTACCAGTGGGGTTTTGGACCGTATTAATACCACCGATCGGCCGGCGGCCCGTCGCGCTAGTTGCACCACCAAGCCCCGAATTCCCAACATTGGTCCCGTTGGCATTCGCCGCATACAGATTGACGCCCAGATTGCGTCCAGCCTCCCGGCTCACCTCGAGAAAGCGCACCTCGAGCATCACCTGCTGCGGCGCCGCGACACTCATGGCGTTTACGACGCTGCCTTCGGGGGCTGTGCCTTTGGCAATTGACATTGCCCGCTCGGCGGCGATGGCATCAATTGCCATCCCGCTCAGGACGACCTGGCCTTCGGACGCAGAAACGCGAATGCCGCGGGCTCCTGTGCTGGATTGGATGTTCTGCTGGAGATTGCCGGTGTCGATCGTGACCTCTACATCGAGGATCCCGATCTGCTTCATCGAATTGTCGAACAGGATGACGTTGGTGGTGCCGGTCCGCTTGCCCTGCACGTAGATGAGGTGATCGCTCAGCGACTTCACGTCGACGATGTCAGACGAGCCCGCCACGATCGTCGCAAAGGCCGTGTCGACCTTGAAGGTACGTGACTTGTTGACGACGAGCTTTACCCGCTGGACGTCGTTCATCTCGCTGACGATGACACCGCCGGAGGAGCCCCGCCGGTCTGCAGCCGCCGCGCGGTCAGTGAACCCGGAGGAGGCGAGTGCCGCGCCCAGACCCATCACGCCGAAGGCGAGAAGCCTTCCGACCTTGTTACCCGAAACGCGATCGCCACTCATCCGAGTCCCCCCACTGCGATTCACGGAGATTCCCGCGAATCTACGTGCTCGACGTCCTCAACATTTCCCCTCTGCGCACCACGTGCAGAGCTTACAATCTGTCCCACTACAATTCGTTACTTCTCGTTACTTCGTGTTTCCAAGATCATCCTCCCTCATGCAGGCAGCTTGCAAGACGAGATGCTTACCCCACAACCGCAAGCAGAAAGAAAACTCTTCAATGTTGCCAGCGCGCACCATTCCCGCTGGCTGTGGGGAACCGACCCGCAGCACGACTGCCGTTGGCGCGCGCTCGCATCGCGGCTTTGCCATCGCAGGACATTCGGTCGCACGCTCGGAGATTCGCTTGGGCGAGCGCAAATCACGCTGGTGCAATTCCGCACCCGCGCGTTTGGCTAAACTCGACCCACTTAGTTCCCGTGCGAAACATGTCAGGTGTGCTGCCATATTCGCCGCTAGAAGGGAATCTGGTTGGAGGCGCTCGGCGCATTGAGCGCTGTGCCCCATATGGGCATCAGCATCGTAAAGTTTGCCTGGGAAGCTGTAACACTCAAGCTGTTGCTGTTGGCCCCCACGGTCAGCGTTGGCGTGAGACCTCCAAAAAACAGGAAGGGGGCCGCGTTCTGCTTGGCGGTGGTGGACAGGGGATCCCCGGTGCAGCCGGCCGGCGACTGCGGCGGGCTTTGAAGCAGGGCAGGCGTGTAGCAGCTAATCATGACCGCACGGGCGCCAGCGCTCGCGAGCGTCCGCAAGGATTGCATCGTAATGGCATAGCGCCCAAGATCGAAGATGACGAACATCAATGTGAAAAGCGCCACGGACACCATAATAAATTCAAACGGCGCCATACCGCGATTGTCGAGCTTTCTCATCATTGCACCAAAGCGACAACTTGGGTGTAAACGATGGTGGCGGGAGCGCAGCCTTCCGTGCTGAGATAGCCGCCACCGCTCATGTCGATCGTTTTCGCGATCACTTGCGAACAGGTCGTATTCGCACTTGAAGTCGTACCGGCCCAGCTAACGTCGACCTTGGGGAAGTAGATAGCCCCGCCCAGGCTGACCTGACCGCCACCGTTTATGGTGACTTTGTTGCTGGTCTTGCTGGGAGCCTGATCATCAATCAGGACGCCATTCAGATCGGAAGAGAACGTGTTAGTGGTGGGTGCGGAGAGATCAGCCGTACCCCCGTTGATGGTAAGCTGCGAATCTCCGAGCAACACCAAGGTTACGCCTGTACCTTTGAGTTGTCCGCCGGTCATCTTTATATTTGCTTTGTAGAAGAAATATGTTCCCGGGTCCAAAACGTACTTGTCGCCGTTCTGCACGGTGAAATTCCCATACGCTCCAGTCCCGGCGCTATTTGGCGCGCAATGCTTCCAGCCATCCCCCTGAAGGGTGCATGGCATATTTGTATTGCCCGTCCTGCTGTTGAACGATGCGGTGTCCAGTTTGCTGAGCGGATTGCTAGCGTACGTCATAAAATAATTATACGGCACGCCAATATTGCTGCAGCTGCCTGAGGGGGTGCAGCCACTTACACCATAAACTGCCCATCCCGAGCCGGTGAACGTTGGAGTGCTGGCAAGTTGAACACTGGTATCCGACATCAGAGCGCAGCCAGTTCCGTTGTTGCTGAGGTTACCAGCAAGCTTGAGTGCCCCTGAGTCAGGTCCAAGCGCCAGGACGCAGGCTTTGGTCGGCTGCTGAACCAGTGCAATGGCTTGGGCGGGGATGTTGACGGTGGTCAAGCCCAGCACGGCCGCCAGGTACGCCGGTTGTTGCTGGCTGACTCTGGCGCGAACGGCGTTGCCCGTACCAGCAACGGGCGTTGTAAACGTGCCCGCATTGTAGTTGCCGATATCGATCTGCACGGCCCGCGAGATTCCGCTCGGAAGACTAGGCGAACACGTGGTGCCAGGATAAGGCGTGCTGTCGTTCGGGCTGGAGTTGCAAAACCCGTTTTGGGCCGCGAATTCCTTGGCTTCATAATCCACTGAGTGCGTGCTGCAGGCCGCACCCGCCATCGTGCACGCAAGCCGCAAGGCGCCCGAATAGGCCGCTGAGTCGGCGGCGTTTTGCGCGTGCTGGCGGGTGACGTACCACGATCCGGCCTCGGCCCCGAGTGCAACTGCTCCGATCAGTGGCACGAGAGCGATGACTGTTGCGAATGCGACGGAGCCTCGTTGGGAACGGAGCAGACTACGCATGGAAGCCCCCTACTGGAAGCGTTCTGAGTGTGGCAGCGTGTAGGTACAAGTGGTCGGACACAGCACCCCTCTCCACACAATTGGAGCCAAAGTGATGGTTGTCGAAAATGTAATGTACCTGGGAAAAGCTAGATTGCCTGGCGAACAGGTGGCTCCTGCGTCTCCGCACAAAACCTGAATGTTGCTGATCGCATGACCAGCGACTGTCGTCTGTAGCCCCGTCTTCCAGCTCACCGTGCCGTCAGGAGCGAGCGGACTAGCGTACTGCACATACTGCCCGAAGGAGCGCAACGCGCTCCACGCTGAGATGAACTGGAAGCCCGCAGCTGCCAAGTCGGCGAGCGGCATGAGCAGGAACACCACCAAAACTGGGTAGACGATCAATGTCTCAAACGCGACGGCGCCGCGTTGATCCAAGATGAACGACTTCCTGTGGCTCATGAGTTGACCTCGACCGATACTCACCCTTCCGATCGTCGACCGGAACAGCACTCACCAAACGTAGGGGATCACTCTCCAGCGCGATGCTTCGTAAGCTGAATATTCAGGGCAGTTGCGACGAAGCAGGTCCTCTTCGTAATAAATTCGGCAAATCTGGACGCCAATATGCAAGACGAGCAAGACCGCTGTCAGCGGCGTCGGGCTTCTCAGCACCACCCCCAACACCGCGATTTCTTCCGCAAGGTAGAGCGGGTGCTTGATCCACCGATATGGACCCGTTTGCACCACGTTGCGCGCCTGCGGCACCAGACTGAACGACCTGCCAAGATGTCGGATGGTGACCAGCATCATGATCATGCCGATCAACACGCACGCGGTGGACGCCAGGTTTGGCAACGCCTTGTCGGTTTCGCCGAAGAAGGCGATCGTCCACGGCATATAGGTGCCCACGAACGCCGCTATCCTTGGGAGACGGCCGGTCGCTTTCGCCTTCGCCGGGGGCCGCGTGATGACCAACAGCGCCAGGAGCACGTAGAAAACAGCGAGGCAAATACTCGACAGGAGCGACGGCCAGGGATCATGAGCCGATGATCCGATCTTGATGGCCACGCCAAGCGCCAGCAAGATGAACCACATGCCGCCGAACAGTTGCATTGTCCGATCGTAGGAGGACGTTTTCGAAAGGGCAATCGTGCTCATGGCTACTTACCGAAGCTGGCGAACGAACGCACGAGATGCAGAATGGGACTTCCTCCCAAAATGACGAACATGGCTGGAAGCAGGAACAACACCATCGGAATGGTCAACTTGGCGCCCAACTTGTGTGCTCGTTCTTCGAGCTTGGTAATGCGTTCGCGCCGGAGGTCGACAGCGACACTCCGCAGAGCCTGGCCCACGGGCGTTCCGTATTGCAGGCTTTGGGCGATCATGATTCCGAATCGGCGAAGCCCATCCGATGTAGATCCCAGTTTCTCGAATGCGTCGCTGCGGCTTGGCAGGATCCTGAGATCATCAAGAAGGCCGCTCATGACCCGGGCTATAGCGGGATTGGTCTCATGCATTTCTTGCGCTACACGTGCCAGCCCGCTTTCCAGGCCCATTCCCGCTTCGCTGCACACAACCAGCAAATCGATCATGTCCGGCGTACCCAATCGAATGGCGGCGTCAAACCGCCGCTTCAGCACCGCCAGTATCAATCGCGGCGCTAAAATCCCGATCGTCAGGCCAATAAGTGTGAAGACCAGCACATCCAGCAACGCCTTCCCGAAAAGCTGAGCGACACACCCGGCGATGATCGGGCATAGGGCCATGCTGACGGCTTTGACACCGATCCAGGTCGGCAAGGCTCGATGATGATTGAAACCTGACGATTGAAGGATGGTTCGCAGCTGATCCAGATTCTCCTCGGCATAGAAGCGACGATACCGCATGCCGAGTGACGAAAACCAACTTGTCACGTCCTGGAAGGGTGCAGACCGGCCAGCAACGCCCATCACGGCGTTCGACACCCGGGCGTCCAATGTACGAACGTGTATTTCGCGGATAATCAACATGCAGGACGCAGTCCCGGCCACGACTGCGAGGGCCACCAGACTGAGACCAGACGTCATAGCTCCGTTTCCCTTCTGACCATCCAACTTATCACCAGGGCTCCGACAAGCACCGAAAGGACTGCGTAAGCCAGCAGCTTGTTTCCGACCGGATCGGTGAACAACAGATCAACCGTTTGCGGATTGGCTGCGTATAGGACCCCACCTGCAACCAAGGGGGAGATTGTCAGCGCTCGTGAGGAGAAGATCACCTCTCCTGCCAGCGCCTTGGCGCGAGCAGCCAGCGCAACACGTTGCCTGACAGTGTCTCCCAGGTTCTGCAAGGTCTCGGCCAGGCTGCCACCGGACTTCAACTGAACGGCAAGTGTCACCGCAAAGATCGCATACTCCGCCACCTGCGTTCGCCGATAGACAGCCTGGACAGCTTCCTCCGGAGGTCTTCCCAGATTCACTTCGCTGCATACGATGGCAAATTGCCCAGCCGTTGGCTGCGGCATATCGCGCGCTAGGGCACGAAATGCCTCGTGCACAGGCAGACCCGATCGCACGGTGCTTGTCACCAGCTGGATCGCATCAGGCAGCTGTCGAAAGAGCTGAAGAGCGAAGCGACGTTGCTGCCATCCGAACAGGCCTCGTATCACAATGAGGGCCGTGATCGCGGCGACAATGGACGCGTAGACAATGGAATATCCCAGCTGGCTGTTCGCATAAAGGATCGCTGCTGCTCCGAATGCACCGGCAAGCAGCACATAGGCCGGATGCAACGTGTAAGGTATATCGGGATTGTAGCTGGACAGCCGATTGAGAAACTGATCCTGAGACCCGCTCTCCAAGCGGCGAATGGATGGCAGGTTAGCCGGATGCGACGTTGGCAGAGCAACCGCCAACCGGCGATTGATGCGTCTTTCCCGAGCGTCGAGCCACAACGAGATGGCCGCTGCGCAGATCGCGAGCGCCAGAACAGTGACGATCACGGACTCCAGCATCATATTTGCCTCATGGCCTCGGCCCAAGCACCATCCAGGCCGAAATAGACAAGACGGCACTTGAACTTCGGAGTTGCAAGGTTGGACTTATAGCTGCCCGATATCCGCCCGTGCACATCCTCCTCTTGATACTCGAAGGCTGCGATGTCATTGGTGGTGATCACCTCCCCTTCAAGGCCGATCACCTCGCTGATCTGGACGATGCGGCGCTGTCCGTCCCGCATGCGTTCGACCTGCACAATGAGATCCAGCGCAGCGACGATCTGACTTCGAATGGCGCGCGACGGCAGATTGACCTGTCCCATCTGCACCATGTTTTCGATGCGAGTCAGGGCATCCCGGGTGCTATTCGCGTGCACCGTGGAGATCGAACCATCATGTCCGGTGTTCATCGCCTGCAGCATGTCGAATGCTTCGGCACTGCGCACCTCGCCAACGACGATCCGGTCGGGACGCATACGCAGGGCATTCACCAGCAGATCGCGTTGTGTCACCTGCCCTGTGCCCTCGAGGCTGGGAGGCCGAGTCTCCAGGCTGATCACGTGCGGCTGCTGAAGCTGCAACTCTGCCGCGTCCTCGATCGTGACAATACGTTCGGTGTGATCGATGAACTGGCTCATCGCGTTCAGGAGCGTCGTCTTGCCGGATCCGGTACCGCCGGAGACCAGAACATTGAGGCGCGAGCGGGCGGCGATCTCCAGCAATTGTCCGATGGCCGCGGTCATTGAGCCGTTTTCAACCAATCCGGCGATGTCCAAACGGCGGCTTGGAAATTTTCTGATGGAAATGCACGGACTATGGATCGCCAGCGGAGGGAGAATGATGTTGACGCGGCTGCCATCCAGCAGGCGGCAGTCCACCATCGGACTGGATTCGTCGACGCGCCGACCGACCTGCGCGGCAATCTTCTGGGCGACGGAAGCGATGTGACCATTGTCGCGGAATCGCACCGCAATTCGTTCCAGCTTGCCGTTTCGCTCCACGTAGACATTACTCGGACCGTTCACCATGATATCGTTGATCGATTGGTCCAGCAGCAGCGGACGGAGCGGCCCGAAGCCCGTCATGTCGTCGGCAATTTCGTCGGCGAGCTGCAGCTGCTCACGGCCCGACAGCTCGAGCCGTTCCTGGTTGGCAATTTGATGGATGATCTCCTCAATCTGCCGCCGAAGGACTTCCCGCGATACGGTTGCGGCCACCGATGGCTCGATCTGCTCAATCACCCGTTCACGCAGCGAAGGCGGGATTATGGGTTGTTGGATCGACGGTTCGTCGCGCCTTGGCGCAGGCGACGGCACACTCGGCGCGGATGCAGCCGCGCTGGGCGGCGGCAAAGGCAAGCCCATCGCAGATGCAGGGAGGCTTGTCGCCAATGAAGATACGTGAGCTGGTGCGTCGTCTTCACGCCTACCAAACTTTTTCATCGCAGATGTGCTGTTAGCACCCTCCTCCACCAGCCACTCCGCTCGGCAGCGACACCGCTGATTTCCCGTACGATCGGTGCCAGGTGACGCCGCAATTTTCTGACGTGCTTCAGAGCTGGAATTCCCAGATTGAGCGCCTCGGTCATGCCCTTGCCGAGATCGGGGACGACGATGTCGGGCTCTGCACCCAACGCCTTGACAACCGCCGCCCTTGGAAGGCCCCCGGGACGACCGGCCCGGTTGAGCAAGGTAAAGACCCGGTCTTTGCCCGCGATGTTGATCACGGCGGCGCGTAACGCATGGGCATTGCGAAGTCCGGTCACCTCGGATTCGAGCAGCACCATCACATGACGGGAAAGCGTAATCACGGGATAGATCGACGGCGGAAACGGGACCGGTACATCGACGACGATGTAGTTGAACCGTTGACGCAGCAGACCCAGCACGTGTCGTATGCCAGCTTCCGTAATTTCGAGCTGCGCATCGAGGTCCTCGTCGGCCGAGACCAGGCAAACCCTTTCGTTGACCTCGATTGCCGCGCGCTCGAGGAAGAGTGTGTCCGCCCGCATTGGATTTTCCAGAGCGATACGCAGCCCCGGCCCGGGACGAACACCCAACATCACGGCGGCCTCGCCGCCCTGCAGATGGAGATCAAGCAGCGCCACCTTGGCCTTGGTTGTCTCGGCAAGTTGCAGCGCCAGATTAATTGCGATGCTCGTGGCGCCGGCGCCGCCCTGCGCCCCGCAGATCGAGACCACGTGCCCGCCACGATCGATCTGGTTGGCTGCCCCGTCGCCGAGCAGCTTGGGGCGCAGCTTGTCCAGCACCATATCGCGCGTGAGCGGCCGCGGCAGATACTCGGTCAAGCCGAGCTCCAGGAGCTCACGGTAGAAGGTGATCTCCCTGTTGTCGCCGATCACGGCTACGCGGACATCGGGTGGACAGACGCCGGCCAGCCTTTCCAGTTCGGTAAAGGGATCGTCGATGCCGCTGATGTCTGCCACCAGCGCGAACAGGTCGGTGTCGTTTTCAAGCATCCGTATCGCATTGCGGATCGTGCCGCGCCTGATCGAGAGGTTGGAGCCTTCGAGCCCCTTGCGCAAAGCCGCAGCGCTGAGCTCATCATTGACGAAACAGACGATGCGATTGCGCGTGACGATCGACGTCGTTTCTTCAGGTGGAGTGGCTATGGCAATGTTCATCAACGTTTCTCCGACAACGCGTCAACGTAACCCATGGCCGTTGCAGTCGGGCGTACAGCTTCCGATGCCCCCTCGCAGCTGACGAGAGCATCTTCGTCTTGTCTCCTGACCGTGTATTGCTTAACCTCGCGGCCCGAATGAACGACCACTGCCGTCCTCTGGCGCGCAATTGCATACTGGCGAGCAAGTTCTGGCGACACATCGCAGCTGGACATCGCGCCAGTGTCCGCCTTGTCCCACTGATCGATTGCTGCGCGCACCGCCAGGGAGAGCGTTCCGAGCTGCTTTGCGACGGCGACTTTCTTGACCTGCTCTTGCGTAAGCTCCAGTGACACGGTTTGCGATTGCTTACCTGCCATTCCACTGATGGGTCGCGCGCCCTGCACGATCTCCTGATCAATGGCGATGACTCGAACATTGCGCAGAACGGTTTCGCTCAGGGCCCGACGCGCGGTATCGACTTTCTCGAAGACCTGGGTCAGCACGACGTCCACGTGATCGCCTGGCCTGATGAGGCCCGCTACGCCCGACTCTTCGTCAACTTTGATGCTGATGGCACGGCTGTCTGGTGCCAGGACACTGGCCAGAAAACCCCGATCCCGCGGACGCAGGATGTCCTGCAACGTGACCGGACTGCCCGCTTCGACAAACTTGCGAATGAGTGAACCGGGAAGTCCGGCCTTGGACTCGGGTGTTTCAAGGATCGCTCCCTGGGGAACGCGCTCCGGCGGCACCGACCGCACGGCGAAATCTTCTTCGCGGGCCAATGTCCCCCTCGGCAATGGACGCGCCGCGACAAAGTATCCAGCGGTCACCGGCGTCGCCGGTGCCGGGCTCGTCTCTGTGACTTGTACTGGGGCCGGAGGCGGCGCCTTCGGCAGGTTCATGCTATAGGCAATCAGTCCGAACGCTGTGGTTGCAAGCAAAAGCACCACGATGATCGACAGACGCAGCGCGGAGGACATTTCACGATCCTTTGCTCAAAATGGTCCAGATGCCACCACAGGCGATCGCAACGCCGTAAGGCAGCGGGGCGTGTCGCAAATGGCGCCAACGCTCGATCGCGTAGATCCGCCGTGCGAACGACGATCCGGCGGGTGCCAATCTGGGATACGGCAGGTGGCGCATCATCAGATGCACCAAGGCAAGAACGCCGCCGGCCAGCACGGTGACCGTCAGCAACTGCATCACGCCGCTCGGCGGGAGACCAACCGCCACGGCGACCAGCAGCTTGACATCGCCGCCACCAATTCCTCCGCGCGCATACAGGATAAAAAGCAGCAGGAAGAGGATCGTGGCTGCGATCAGCGACACAGCGACTTGTATCGAGCTCGGCAATTGACCGGCGATGCCCAGGAGCGCCAGCGCGAGACAAAATTCGTTTGGAATCGAGCGCGTCGCGACGTCAATCGTTGCGACATAGAGCAACAACAGGATTTCCAGGATCGAGACTGTGGGAGCAATCCAACTCATGAAATGCACGTTTCAAAAAGTGGAAGGCAAACTAGCGGGAGCAGTCCTGCAGGAGGGGGGCAGCTTGGATGCCCCCCTCTGGCGCCAAAATGGCGGTATCAACCAGCGATCGCGGTAGCGAAAGCGGTGGTGATCGCGGTGATCCCAGTGGTTAGCGCCGCCCCGATCTGCCCACCAGCTCCACCACCGAACACAGCGCCCACTGCGCCAACGATACAAACCGCGACGATGATGTACTCGAATGACACCACGCCATCCTGGTCCGTTCGCAGACGCCTCAACGCTTCCCTGGTCTCGATGTAATATTGCAACATTGGAAGAATCCCTTCTTTCAAGATGAATTTGCAGACACCTCGGCAACTTCCAGCGGCTGCGGATTTATGTCCGGCCCCGCCTGCGATAAACTATCCATTAAATGTTTATTATCGTCAATATTTAATATATAATGCATTTTGAATTAACCCTACCCGGAGCGAGCCGCCAGGAAAATCAAAGGTGGAGCTCACAATCAGTGAAAACGTCGTGATACAAAGACGTTAGCTGACCGCCACAATCGAATCCCAGGCAGAGTTCCGGCTGAGTCGGCGGGAATTCACCGGAATAGTACGGGTGAACCAGCGGTATAAATTTATCTTTCCGGAATATATTAGCTATGTGAATGACGATAAACTGTGGCGTTGCATTAAACCCGCCAATCCACTCACATATAATCGAGCGGATGCTGCGACTAAGCCGGCGCGCATGGAGCAGATTTCGACGTGCGGAGGCGCGACGTGGTACATCTGTCCACGACGGGTGAGGTGATCCCTCCGAAGATCTGATCGCACTGTCGCTGCAGCCGCACGATTCCGTAGTTGTGCACTGGCGTGACGCAATCATCATTCGGGTTCGCGCATCGATATCTGCGCCATTTGCAAACAGAGGCTCGAAGAACTGGAACGGGCTCACTCGAGCGGGATTCGATCAAGCCCAACGGGATGCCAGCTATTCAGAAGCGGCGGGATGCATCAGCGCAGTCATCAAGGCGTTGAGGTCAACGGGGAATACAGCCAATTGCACCATCGGTCCGGTGTTGGGCGCCCGAATCTCCATGCCGACCAAGTACCGACTTCGCAATCAGCGCCTTGAGCCATCTCCTCGCAGCGCCTCAGACTAGGTACTCGTGGTAGCTGATAAGCGTTCCCGTGTTCTTGTCTGCCTCGGTCTGGAAGCTCGCGGGATCGTACTGGCCCAGCAAGCTGATATTGGCGGTATGAACTCCGTCAGTCACCGAAAGGATTCCTCCAGTGCCGGCCTGATTTGCGACATAACTAGCGGACGTGCCGTCCCCGAATGCGACGTCGAGGAGATCCAGGTGGTCGTTTCCGTCAAACCCGGACACGACACCGCTGAAGTCGAAGGAGTCATGGAGCACGATTGTCCCGGTCGCTGCGGCGTCGAGCGCGACATGCGCAGAAGAAGCTGCTCCAAACTCGATCGTAGCCACGCCATCCATCAGTGCCGTGCCGCTGCCGCTTACACTGCCATTGAGAGTGATGCTGGCTCCATGCGCCCACAGCAGCCCTGAATTATCCACGTTGCTGTCGATGACCAGACCGCCGCTGCCGCTGGCCGCAATCGTCCCGGAATTGACGACGGTGTTGTCGCCGGTGTCAATCTCGAGCGCGTTGGTGCCCGTCGCGATGATTGTACCTTGGTTGACAAGGGTCAATGTCCCCTCGCCAAGCTGGCCGGCCCCGGAAATGGTGTTATCGACGTTGGTCAGCGTGACATCGGAAACAGCTCCACTGACAGTGTTCTCGCTATTGTCGGACAACAGCACCTGACCGCCGCCTTCAAGCAAAATGCCGTGCTCGACAAGTTGGAGGTCGGTCTCCGCGCCGGTCGAATTCAACGAGATTGTGCCGGTATTGTGGATGTTACCGGACAACGGCAGCAATGCGCCGTTGCCGATTGTCAATATGCCGGCATTGTCGAGCATGGGCTTGAAGTCGAACACGAAGTCGTCCGCTGCGAGCGAGCCGGCATCGACGCCATCCAAGGTGATCGTTTGACCGTCGGCCAGCGCAAGGACGGCATTACCGTCATTGTCGGTAGACAGATGCGTCTGGACGTCGGCGAAGGTCTTGAAGCCGGCGTAGCCAATCAGATCAATCTGATCATGCGCAATCTCGAAATTATAGATGACGTCATGGCCGATCGGCTGTGAGAATACAAGCAGATCGCTGCCACTTGACGCCGTGAGATAGTCGTCGCCGGAAATGGCAATGATGGCGGAGCCCGCTGCAAAAGCTTCAACATTGTCGGCGAATGTCTCGATTACGGCCGAGCCATCCGGCTGCATCCGAGTCACGGTCACGTCGAGGTGCAAAGCTCCGGCGAAACTGACTGGCGATGTCACCGTTAGCGAGCTGACGTCGGTGGTCTCGATCGTCCACTTGCCATCGGGGAGCAGCGTCCCACCATTTAGTATCCAGCCGGCGGGCATGCTGCCAACGGTGACGGTGGCGGATTGACCCTCATTGGCGGGCAAGTCGGTCAGACCCAGATTGATGGGCTGTCCCGATACGCCCGCAGGAGCAAGCGCCGTTCCAAAAGCAAAGTCCGCCGCGCTAAAAGTACCAGTTATGCTAGCCAGAGTGGTCAGGTTTTCCAAATCTGCAACGAGTATCGCGCCGCCTGCCAGGCTCGGATTGGAATCATAGTAGACCTGCGCGTGGCCCACAGTCGAATTGTGGAATACGAACAGGGCCCCTGTCGTGATATTGGAGTAGGCGTTGATCGTTGATTGAACTGTCGCCGTCGTCACGGATGCGTCTGTTTTTACGCCAACTTCCGTGTTGGCGAGATTTATTGCAGCGTTGTTGCCCGTTCTGACGTTTTCAACGGTTGTATCGACATCACCAATGACGAATCGTCCGGCGGTCACCGTAAATTCCAGCTTATCCCCTGAGGTGCTGAAGTCGGTGATGTGGTCACCCGCGTCGGTGACAGCGAGATAGGCGAATGTATCGTTCCCGCCACCACCAGTGAGCGCGTCTGCGCCACCACCGCCCACGATCCTGTCCGCGCCAGTGCCTGCGCCACCGTTGATCGTGTCGTTGCCTGAACCGCCCTTGAGGGTATCATCACCACCGTTTCCTGAGCTGCCCATGATGACAAACGATCCAGACGTGACTGCGCTAGCATCTACGACCAGGTCGCCGTTACCAGTGATGCCCGATCCGTCGATCGTGAGCGTTCCTCCATTTTGGAATGTCGAAAGGAATGTCAGGGCGTCGGTGTGATTTCCGCTGTTGACGTCACTCAGACTTATTGTTTCGAAGTTTGTCAGGCCAATGCTTCCTGCACCATCGCCGAAAGTGAATGGCCCCAGACCACCACCACTGACGGCGAGAGTGTCCGTACCGCTTCCCCCAGTCAGCATGTCACCGTTGTTTAGCGTTAGGGGAGATTGCGTGCCGGTCACAGTATTGGTGCCCGATGCATAGAAGACCGTATCGGTGCCGGTCGTGAGAGCGAAGGGACTGGGGCTCGTGACGGAAATGGTCACCGTATCGACATCGGTCAATGCCCCACCCGCTCCGGTGTGGCCATTGTCGCTTGTCGTCATGGTCAGAGTGCTAGTTCCGGCAAAATTCGATGTCGGAACGTAGTTGACCGTCGAGGCCAGCGTAGAATTGATGGCGCTGACTGGTCCGGTCAGCGTCACCGTCGATGTTCCGCTGCCGCTGATCCCTGCGGTACCTCCTGAAACGGTCAGGGTGCCGTTGGTTACGGACAACGTGATCGTTTCGGTGGCGCCGGCCGAGTCGGCATCGAAGATGCTAAGTCCAATGATCGCCTTTGTCGTGTTGACGTTTGTCGTCTGTGCTCCCGGAACTGTATTCACCGGCGCGTCGTTGACCGGGAGGACCGTGACGGTCGAGTTCACAATATTGCTGGCGTGGCTGACCGTCTGGCCGTCGTCAACCTGGTAGCTGATGGTGCGGGTCGCGCCCGACGGATTGTCACTCGAGTTCGAATACGTCACGGAGCGCAGGGCCGCCTGGTAGTTCGCCACACTCGACGAACCCGTCAGGGTCAGCACCCCAGTGCTGGCGTTATAGCTGCCGGTGATGCCATTCTGATTGGTAAAACCGAGCACATCCTGGCCGGAGGCGAAGTTGCCTGTGATCGAGACCGTCGCCCCGGTCAGATTCGTGCTGTCAACATCCGACACGATCAGCGCCGTATCGATCGCGGTCGCCGCCTGACCCTCGGTATAGGACAGTGAACCGCCATTGGCATTCAGCACTGGCGCATCGTTGCTGCCGGTGATGGTCACTGTGACGATGCCGGAGGCAGTGCCGTCCTGGCTGGTCACGGTGAACTGGTCCTGCACCTGCTGACCGGCGGTGAGCTCATCGTGAGCACCGTTGCCGGTGTAGCTCCAGGCCCCGTTGGCATCGATCGTGAAGTCGCCATAGCTGCCGTGGACGCTGCCCTGCGCCACGACATGGGCTTCGCCGCTGTCGGGATCCACGATCGTCAATAGGCCGCTGGTGTTGAGGGCGGCGGCAGTGTTGCCCTCCGTGACGGACTTCGAGTCCGACGAGACTGTCGCCGCATCGTTGCTGCCGGTGATGGTCACCGTGACGATGCCGGTGGCGGTGCCGTCCTGGCTGGTCACCGTGAACTGGTCCTGCACCTGCTGGCCGGCGGTGAGCTCATTGTGGACGCCGTTGCCGGTGTAGCTCCAGGCCCCATTGGCATCGATGCTGAAGTCGCCATAGCTGCCGTGGACATTGCTCTGCGCCACGACATGGGCTTCGCCCGTATCCGGGTCGGTGATGGTGAGCTGGCCGCTGGTGCTGAGCGCGGCGGCGGCATCGCCTTCGGTGACGGACTTCGAGTCCGAGCTCACGGTCGCCGCATCATTGCTGCCGGTGATGGTGACCGTCACGATGCCGGTGGCGGTGCCGTCCTGGCTGGCGACTGTGAACTGGTCCTGCACCTGCTGGCCGGCGGTGAGCTCGTCGTGGGCACCATTGCCGGTGTAGCTCCAGGCCCCATTGGCATCGATCGTGAAGTCGCCATAGGTCCCGTGGACATTGCTCTGGGCGACGACATGGGCTTCGCCGCTGTCGGGATCCACAATCGTCAATAGGCCGCTGGTGTTGAGCGCGGCGGCAGCATTGCCCTCGGTGACGGACTTCGCCTCCGACGAGACTGTCGCCGCATCATTGCTGCCGGTGATCGTGACAGTCACGATGCCGGTGGCGGTGCCGTCCTGGCTGGCGACTGTGAACTGGTCCTGCACCTGCTGGCCGGCGGTGAGCTCGTCGTGGGCACCGTTGCCGGTG
>NZ_JADPKT010000031.1 GCF_023074075.1 Bradyrhizobium sp. 138
GTCACGATGCCGGTGGCGGTGCCGTCCTGGCTGGCGACTGTGAACTGGTCCTGCACCTGCTGGCCGGCGGTGAGCTCGTCGTGGGCACCGTTGCCGGTGTAGCTCCAGGCCCCGTTGGCATCGATCGTGAAGTCGCCATAGCTGCCGTGCACATTGCTCTGGGCCACGACATGGGCTTCGCCGCTGTCGGGATCCACGATCGTCAATAGGCCGCTGGTGTTGAGCGCGGCGGCAGTGTTGCCCTCCGTGACGGACTTCGAGTCCGACGAGACTGTCGCCGCATCATTGCTGCCGGTGATGGTCACCGTCACGGTGCCGGTGGCAGTGCCGTCCTGGCTGGTCACCGTGAACTGGTCCTGCACCTGCTGGCCGGCAGTGAGCTCATTGTGGGCGCCATTGCCGGTGTAGCTCCAGGCCCCGTTGGCATCGATGCTGAAGTCGCCATAGCTGCCGTGCGCGTTGCTCTGCGCCACGACATGGGCCTGGCCCGTATCAGGGTCGGTGATGGTGAGCTGGCCGCTGGTGTTGAGCGCCGCCGCGGCATTGCCCTCGGTGACGGACTTCGCCTCCGACGAGACTGTCGCCGCATCGTTGCTGCCGGTGATGGTGACCGTGACGATGCCGCTCGCGGTGCCGTCCTGGCTGGTCACCGTGAACTGGTCCTGCACCTGCTGGCCGGCAGTGAGCTCATCGTGGGCGCCATTGCCGGTGTAGCTCCAGGCGCCGTTGGCATCGATGCTGAAGTCGCCATAGGTGCCGTGCGCGTTGCTCTGCGCCACGACATGGGCCTGGCCCGTATCAGGGTCGGTGATGGTGAGCTGGCCGCTGGTGTTGAGCGCCGCCGCGGCATCGCCCTCGGTGACGGACTTCGCCTCCGAAGAGACTGTCGCCGCGTCATTGCTGCCGGTGATCGTGACAGTCACGATGCCGGTGGCGGTGCCGTCCTGGCTGGCGACTGTGAACTGGTCCTGCACCTGCTGGCCGGCGGTGAGCTCGTCGTGGGCACCGTTGCCGGTGTAGCTCCAGGCCCCGTTGGCATCGATCGTGAAGTCGCCATAGCTGCCGTGGACGCTGCCCTGTGCCACGACATGGGCTTCGCCGCTGTCGGGATCCACGATCGTCAGTTGGCCGCTGGTGTTGAGGGCGGCGGCAGTGTTGCCCTCCGTGACGGACTTCGAGTCCGACGAGACTGTCGCCGCATCGTTGCTGCCGGTGATGGTCACCGTGACGGTGCCGGTGGCGGTGCCGTCCTGGCTGGTGACCGTGAACTGGTCCTGCACCTGCTGGCCGGCGGTGAGCTCGTCGTGGGCGCCGTTGCCGGTGTAGCTCCAGGCCCCGTTGGCATCGATCGTGAAGTCGCCATAGCTGCCGTGGACATTGCTCTGCGCCACGACATGGGCTTCGCCGCTGTCGGGATCCACGATCGTCAGCTGGCCAGAGGCGTTCAATGCGGCGGCAGCGTCGCCTTCGGTGACGGACTTCGCCTCCGACGAGACTGTCGCCGCATCATTGCTGCCGGTGATGGTGACCGTGACGATGCCGGTGGCGGTGCCGTCCTGGCTGGTGACCGTGAACTGGTCCTGCACCTGCTGGCCAGCGGTGAGCTCATCGTGGGCACCGTTGCCGGTGTAGCTCCAGGCGCCATTGGCATCGATGCTGAAGTCGCCATAGGTTCCGTGCACATTGCTCTGTGCCACGACATGGGCTTCGCCGCTGTCGGGATCCACGATCGTCAGTTGGCCGCTGGTGTTCAGCGCCGCCGCGGTGTCGCCCTCGCTGACGGACTTCGAGTCTGAGCTGACCGTGGCCGCGTCGTTGCTGCCGGTGATGGTCACCGTGACGATGCCGGTGGCGGTGCCGTCCTGGCTGGTGACCGTGAACTGGTCCTGCACCTGCTGGCCGGCGGTGAGCTCGTTGTGGGCACCGTTGCCGGTGTAGCTCCAGGCGCCATTGGCATCGATGCTGAAGTCGCCATAGGTTCCGTGCACATTGCCCTGCGCCACGACATGGGCTTCGCCGCTGTCGGGATCCACGATCGTCAGCTGGCCAGAGGCGTTCAATGCGGCGGCAGCATCGCCTTCGGTGACGGACTTCGAGTCCGACGAGACCGTGGCCGCATCATTGCTGCCGGTGATGGTCACCGTCACGGTGCCGCT
>NZ_JADPKT010000016.1 GCF_023074075.1 Bradyrhizobium sp. 138
CCGGCGGCTCGGGAAGTGTCTGAGCGAACTCCTGGCGGATGAAGCGATGCTGCGCGTCCGTTTCCCAGTACACATCAAAGGAGAATTGCACCAGCGTGCGAAAGCGCTCCTCGCTCTCGCGCAGTGCCTCCTCGGGGCGCTTGCGCTCATTCAAACCGAGCGCGACCGACGCCGCCTGAATCGGATGTTGCATGATTACCTCTTGCACGCGCGCGATGGACCAATCGAGGCATTCTTCTGCCAGATTACGGCCTGTCTCTCGCCCGGTGTGGCAATAAAGCCCGCGATCACCAACGATGCAGGAAGGGTCTAACCTGGCCTCGCAGCGGCCAATAATCGATTAAATTTGCCTTGTGACGACTATACTCACGTATATTAGCCGTCTCTATAGCCACGTTGCTGCGACGACCCCGATCGGAAAAAAAGCGAGCTGGAACTCCGGTTCCATCAGTTGCTCCGACGGCAAAGCCGTGCACCAGGATGATCAGATCGCCCTCCCCTTCATCGAGATAGGCAATTTCAACGGCGCCGTTGGGGAGATTGCCTCAACCCGGCCAGACTACCAGGTGTGCGACGAGCTCGTGATCGAACAGCCGGATGCTGATCCACGTTCGGAAATTAACTGCTGCAGATACGCGCGTTCGATTTCGGTCAGGTCCACGGCTGCCTCTCCGACTCGACGGGCATTAGTGCCGTTCGCTTCAGTAAGGGGGACAAACCCATCACGTGGGACCTAAGGCGCTTAAAAGCCCGATGACGATAGGGACGAGCCCAACGACGATCCATAGGACAGGTGAGCTGGACGACAGGCCGGCAGCAATGATCCAGACGCCGAAGAGGACGATGATCGTCGAAATCGCATAAGCAACCGCTCTGTCCATGTGCGAACCGCGGGTTTGTCGCCATTCGACGCCGAGCCGGGCCAAACGTTCCTGCGCAAGCGCTTCCGAGGGATAACAGCGGGGCCGCCAGTGCGAGCCGGCGCGCCCCTCGGAGTGACCCGAGGAGCTGCAACCTCCCTGGCATCCGAAAATGCAGCGGCCCCGGCGAACAAACGCCGGGACCGTTTTCTTTAGTCGGCAAGCGGAACGACTTTCCCCATTCAGGGTCGAATCCAAGCTCCCGACCCGTCCCCAAGTCAAAAGCCCCCCGTCCGGAGCAAACCTTCCCCAAGGTTGGCGACCTCGGACCCCAAACCGAGGTCGTTTGTGCGGATACCAATAGAAAAAGGCCGCCCGAAGGCGGCTGTCCACCAAAGTGCTTGCGATGGCGGCTGGCGTCCTTTCGGTGCACTACTAGCGTCAGTCGGCAGGATCAAATCCGACAGTATCCAGTGGAGGCCAGCCGATCAGTTCAGCAGGCACTCATCACGGAGGGTTTTTAGTGCGCCGCTCGGCGTTATAGGCCACCTCGCCCTTCCCAATAGGTGGGCGTCCCATAATACCGGTGAGTCTGCGTTTCCCAGTCTCGATCTTGCCAAGAGTCGTCGCTGAACTCAGGCGCGTCTTTCAGCTGTTGCTCAGTGATGTTGGTTCGAAAACCGTCAAGCGATGTATCATATTTCAGAGCGCCCCAGGGAATGGGGTAGTGGCTGTGACCCAAGCCAACAAATCCACCGAAGCTCATGACGGCATAGGCCACGCGGCCTGACACCTTGTCGATGATGAGGTGATCAATCTCGCCGATATTCGTACCGTCTGCTCCATAAACTTCGGTTCCCTGGATGTCCTCGCTTGAGATGCAGTGATGATCTGGATGGGCTGTTGCGCGGGCCATGACTTTGTCTCCTTCACAGGTAGCTTTGTCGGCTTAACTCGGCCGCTACGAGCGTGTTCCTGCCTTTGGCGAACATGCCGCAGCTCGATCATCACCGTCGCAGACATCGAGTGTAACAACCCAGCCCTGGTCGCTCCGAGCAGGCGCGGCATCTGGCGACAAGAGGCGGGTCGCTGAGCAGCGACAGGCCGACAAATGCGGAAACTCGACGTGTCGAGTGCGGTTTGCCGCGTCGTTCGCGACGGCAACTTCTTCTCTTGAACCACCACGGCATCAGTCGGATACTTAGTCAGGTCCCTGGCCGTCAGCATTCCTAGGAGGAAGATCATGGCAATCCAGATCGTGATGGACCGTACCGGCGATAGCCGTCACCCTTTCAATCCTGACGACGCACGAGAGTTAGCGAAAGCGGAGCGGCGGTTCTCCGCGCTGACCGAAGGCGGTTTCACGGCGGCAGTCCGGACGAGCCCGGGTCAGGTCTCACAGATCCGGTCTTTCGATCCGACCGCTGAGGAAACCGTCTTCTTCCCAAGATTGGTCGGCGGGTGATCGGCCCGAGCCATGTTGGGCTTCAGCCTATCTCGCCGGAGTGAACGCTCGCGCAAGAGAGCGATCCGGACTATCTTCATCCGACTCGGCGCCGAGAGAACGCCGGAGGGCCGCTCGCTCCGGCTCTTGCGGGAGTGGCTATCGCCGGTGCAATCGGCGCAGTTCTTGACAAAAGGCTATTTCGAGGTGATCGGCGGCGACACCGGCAAGCAGTACAGGATCTACGCGGGCACAGCGGCGAACGTCTGCGAGGTCGACGAAAGAGGAGCTCCGACGATCGGGCTGTGTTTTCTGCCGCAGGGCGAGCTGCCAATCGGAGATGTCATGCTCTCCCAGAAGATTGCGCTGGAAAGCTGCGAAAGTCGAACGCTTGAGGTCTCCAGAAAGTTCGTTCCGACTGGTTTTATGTTCCGGCGAAATCGCCTTCTGGGTTAGAGCCGCGGACGTGATCGGGCTTGGATAAGGCAGCTGAGTCCGGGGCAATCCCGCCTGCTCCGATCCCGGAAATCTCGGGCCGTGGAACGCTGGAGCGCCCCTGTCTCCTCGCATTAAGACGCGCGCCACCCGGGGCCTAAAGGCCGGTCGTGAGAGGCAAATCGGACGCCACTTTTACCGCGCCGAACCCGACGCGATTGACCCGAAGGCGACATCGACCAGACGTTTAATCGGCCCTTCAACTCACCTGTGTGCCCTTGTGTTATTGTATCCCTTTCGAGAACTCGATGGAGGGAAGGATGGACATTCGATCGAAATTGACGGCGCTGTGTGAATCGTTCAACGCGCACGACTTGGATTCCATCATGGAGTTCTTTGCCGACGATTGTGTCTTGGAGATGCCGAGAGGAAGCAAGCCTTGGGGCTCTCGCTTCGAGGGCAAACGCAAGGTACGAAATGGGCTCGCGACGCGCTTTGAAGGCTTACCGGATGTTCACTACGGCGACGCCGAGCATTTTGTGGATACCATGGCAAACACGGGCATTTCAAAATGGACGCTAACGGGCACTACAGGCGAAGGAAAAAAGATCGAGGTCCGAGGATGTGACTTTTACACTTTTCGCGCGGGCGAGGTGATCCGCAAGGACTCGTATTGGAAGATTGTTGAAGAACCTTCGTCAGCCTAACGACGCACATGTCAGAATGTGGCCCGTGGCTGACCTTAGCTCAGAGCGCAGTGTTGTCTGCTTTCCGTAGGTGAGCCGACCACGGTGATGCGAGCTGCCGGGGGCAGCCTTTGACCCAACTGAGACATTGGCGCCGGGCTTCTGTCCCGTTTTGCGTTTTAGGACCACGGCGATTCTTCGCTCGCCCCGGTTCCCTCGTGGTGGATCGTCACACCCGCGGAACGTAACCCGGTCAGCAATACAGTTCTTACCGAGGCAGGATCAAATTCAATTTCCTTGGCGTTCGGTGGATGTGCCTCGCTGTCCTTCAATCGGAGCGCCAAGTGCAATTGCTCGCAAAGGTGCTGAACGGCGAGATTGACCTGATCGTCAGTCATGATCGGCTATCCTGACCATCTTGCTACAGAACTAGGTAATATACATGAAAATCGGGCGGTACGCGATCGGACTGCCCCAAGGATTCTCCGGGAGACCGAACGCCGCATGAAGGCTGATTGACCTTTGACCCTGAGCCGCCGTTCAGACGTGGGCGGCTGCTGAAAACCGGACAGATCCGTCCAAGCGACGGGCTAAGTGCCAGCCATGCTCGTGCACCTCATTAAATAGCGGTATCTCGGGTCTTCGGCTCGGAGCTGGCAGTGATCTCGCGAAGTGTTGCTCTGGCAGCCTGAAGATCCGCCGTCCCAAAACCCTCAGTGAATTGGCTGTAGAGCGGGATGAGCAGGTCGTGAGCCTCGTCGTACCGACCTTGTTCGTTCCACAAGCGTGCAAGGCATGTCGCTGCACGCAACTCCCACAGCTTGGCGCTCTGTTGTCGCGCAACTGACGCCGCTTGCCGAAACTGTGCTTCCGCAGCGGCCGGGTCGGCCTTCGGCAGCCGCAGCATCAGCTCGCCCCTCACCCGATGGAGTTCGGCCTCGAACCATCGCTCGCCGGTTGCCTCCACCCGGTTCAGCGTTTCGTCAAAAAGATCCAAGCCCTCGTTCACTGCGCCGGACCGACCGTGGACCTCACTAAGCAGACTTCGAAAATAGGGCACCAGGAAGCCCGCCCCTGTGGCCTGCCACATCGCAAGTCCGTCTCGGATCTGCGCAATACTAGCCCTATAATCGCCAGCTTCGCCCAGCGTCCAACCGCGAATGATTACGCCGGCCCCGAGGAAGTGCGGGGAGTCCTGCTCTGCTGCAAGCGCGATCAGCGCATTCGCCCGATCTCCAGCCTCGTGTGGGTCTTGGCGGAGCTGCGACAGAATGCAGCCGTAGAGCAGGGCATAGCCAAGGGTGTTGCGGTGAGACAACTCCTTCGCATCTGTCGAAGCCTCTTCGCTTCTCGCCCGGGCCTGCTCGGGATGGCCGAGGGCGAACAGTGCCCAGGATAGAACGGATAGGCCTGCCACCTTTGGATCCTGCGCGAACAGGAAGGCAAGCGACCGATGGGTCGCCGGATCGTAAAGAGCGAGCGTCCGCTCCAGATGAGTTCGCGCGGCCACTAAGTCGCCGCGAAGCAATTCAGCGGTTCCGACGATGCGGTTACCAACGGTTTCCGCGGCAGCATCGTTCTGTTCCTGCGCGCGATGGAGTAAATCCTCGCCTGCCGTTCGACCGGCCTCGAGCTCCGCCCTCACGACATGAAAAACCCACTCCCCATAGAGCACAGGGAAGAGCCGCGACGTGTCGCCGAGGCGCTCGCACAAGCTTCGGGCACGTGCGTTGGCCCGCCCGACCTCCGGCGCGGCCCAGCCCTTCGAAGCCATCAGGGCGACACCGAGGGCAACCTGCAGTTCGAGTTCGCGACGCCATCGCGCGGCGTCGTCGGGGAGAGTAGGGATCAGCTCGAGCCCCTTGGTTAGTTGCGTGACTGCCTCTGCAGTTGCCGAGTGCGCGATCTCTGCTTGCCCCGCCCTCAGCCAATAATCGATCGCCGGTTCGGCCAGCCCGGCCTCTGTGAAATGATGGGCCAGAAGCTCCGGTTGTGCCTGCACTGTCTCCGGAAAATGCTGCTCGATCGCGGCGGCAATCCGGGCGTGCAAGCGCTGCCGCTTCGGACGCACCAGGGTCGCATAAGCGGTGTCCTGCACAAGTGCGTGCTTGAAGCTGTAGGTCGCCTGAGGCGGCGTCCCGCGCCGGAACACCAGGCCCGAGTCGACGAGGTCGTCCAACGCCGGCTGAAGGTCATCCTCCGGTAGCGCCGCCGTCATCGCGAGCAGCTCGTGCGAGAACTCCCGGCCAATCGCGGCCGCGACCTGGGCCACTTCACGGGCCGGGGCAAGCCGGTCGAGCCGGGCCAACAGCGACTCCTGGAGCGTGGTTGGGATCGCCATCGGCGGCAGCGGTCCTGCGAGCGCATAGTGGTCGCCCTCATCACGGAGCAGATTGGTCTCCAGCACGGTTCGCGTCAGCTCCTCGACGAACAGGGGCACGCCATCCGTCTTGGCGACGATCTGGTCGAGCACCGCAGGAGGCAGCGCCTTGCCGCCGCTCACCCGCGCGACCATGGCGGCACCCTGCCGGCGGCTCAACCGGCTGAGGGTCAGCGCGGTGACATGGGCATAGCGCATCCAGGGCGGCTCGAACTCGGGCCGGAAGGTGATGAGGACGAGAACGGAGGCGCCTTGCACCCGGTCGACCAGGAGATCGAGCAGCTCGAGCAAGGTCGGATCTGCCCAGTGCACGTCCTCGTAGAGGGCGAGGACAGGCCGCCGCCTTGCGAGGCCCAGCACTTGATTGACAAGTTCCTCAAGCGTCCGCTCCTTCTGCCGATGTGGGCTCATGTCGAGCGGCGGGTAGCGCGCACCCGTCTCGAGCGACAGCAATGCCGCCAGCAGCGGTGCCACCTCGGTGACATCATCGGTCGATAGCGCAAGCAGCGCCTCGAGCTTGTCGAGCCTCGTTGGGGCGGGATCGTCCGCGGTGAAGCCCGCCGCCCGCTCCAGCAGGCCGATCACAGGATAAAGCGGGCTGGTCTGATGGTGCGGTGAGCAGTAGTGGCTCAGGGGCGTATGCGGCTCATTCTCAAGCCGCCCGCGCAGCGCCCGCACGAGGCGCGACTTGCCGATGCCGGGTTCGCCCGCCAGCAGCACCACCTGGCCTTCACTCTCCTTGGCTCGCTCCCAGTGATTGAGCAGCAGGCCGATCTCATTTTCGCGGCCGACAAGCGGCGTCAGACCTGCCCCGTGCAACGCCTCGAACCGGCTCTCGGCGGCGCCCTCCCCGACCACCCGCCACGGGCGTACCGGTACGGGAAATCCCTTCAAGATCTGCATGCCAAGCTCGGCGAGTTCGAACAGCCCGCCAACGAGCTCCCGGGTGCGAGCGGAGATCACCACCGTGCCCGGGGCGGCCAAGGCTTGCAGCCGCGCCGCGAGGTTCGGCGTGTCGCCGACCACCGTCTCCTCCCGCGCCGCGCCTTCGCCGATCAATTCGCCGACAACCACCGGGCCGGTCGCGATACCGACCCGGGCCGCCAGTGTCTCGCCATGCGCCGATTCCAGGCTGTGCACCGCCGCGACTGCAGCGAGGCCGGCCCGTACAGCGCGTTCGGCCTCATCCTCATGGGCGCGTGGATAACCGAAATAGGCCAGCACACCATCCCCCATGTACTTTGCCACGTACCCTTCGAACCGCGCGATCGCGCCGGTCACTACGCTCTGATAGATCCGCAGGACTTCGGCCATTTCCTCCGGATCGAGGCGCGCCGCGAGGGCGGTCGAGTCGACCAGGTCGACAAACATCACCGTGAGCTGGCGGCGCTCAGCCTCGGGTGCAAGCCAAGCCTTTTCGGAGATAGCGGCGGGTGCGGACGTGGCAGGAGTGGTGGCCGAAATTGAACCGGCACGCAGGGCAGCAATGGCGGCGAGCAGCTTGCGGCGATGGCCGATCGAGGCGACGCCGAGCCCGATTAAATCCTCGGCCGTGAGCTCGGTCAGGACCCCGGCGTCGACGTCGTTCTCGCGGAACGCCTGCTCGTACTGTCCCAGCCCCAAACCACGCAGCCAGGCCGCGACGTCCATGGGCTCATCTCCCGGCTCGGCCGTCCTCAGAAGGTACTTCAGTCTATCTCAAAATGGCGTGCGGTGGGCGCGGTGAAACGTCACGAGTTGACTGTGAGGAGGGTCAGCTTCTGGGCCCTTTGCCGACGTTCCTGCCCGCCCCGAGCTGATGTCCGATAACCGTCGAAGACGTGAACAGTGCAGCATCCATGGACATGGCCGACTTGGCCAAGGACGTGCTGCCGGGGGGGCTGAGGTGCGAACCTTGCGCTTATGGGGTGACATTCGGGCCAATTCGGCAACAACCTCATCGCCTCAGACAACATCGCCTCAGCCGCGGCGCGAGAGGAAATCCAGCACGCCGGTCTTGTACACCTTGTCGCCGACCGCGCGCATGTGATCACGGTTTGGAATGTCGAGCACTTCCGAGCCGGGGATGATAGCGCCGAGCGCGCTGGCGGATCCCGCGACGTCGTCGGCGGTGCCGACCGCGATCAGCACCGGCACCTCGATGCGTGCAGCTTGCTGCCTCGTCATCAACTCGCGCGTGCCGCGCAGGCAGGCGGCGAGCGCGCGGCGGTCGGAGCGGGTCTGATCGGCAAAGGCGCGAAACGTGCGGCCGACGGGATCGGTGACGTCGTCCAGCGAAGGCGCTTCCAGCGCCTTGGCGACATTCTCGCCGGGTCCGGTGCCCTCGATCAAGCCGCCGATGCCGATGCCGCCGAGGATCGCCGAGCGCAGGCGCTGCGGCTCGTTGAGGGACAGCCAGGCCGCCATCCGTCCGCCCATCGAATAGCCCATGATGTCGGCCTGCGGGATGGCGAGGTGATCCATCAGCGCGAGCACGTCGCCGGCCATGGTCGGTATCGAATATTGCGCCGGCTCGTAAAGCTTCGCGCTTTCGCCGTGGCCACGATTGTCGAGCGCGATCACGCGGCGGCCGTTCTTGCGCAGCTCCGAAACCCAGGTCGGATAGACCCAGTTCACGTTCTTGCTCGAGGCAAAGCCGTGCACCAGGATGATCGGATCGCCCTCCCCTTCATCGAGATAGGCAATTTCAACGGCGCCGTTGTGAAAGCTCGGCATCATCAGTTCCGTGAGGTCTTGAGGGGGATGGTTGGTGTTAGAGCACGATCCGCAAAACTGTGCAGCGGTTTTTCGGCAACATCATGCTCAAACAATAACCTGAAGCGCGCGCTTCAGGCCGTGGCGGCGGCGTTCGCCAGAGCGGCTTCGGCTGCGATCTGCGCCCGACGGAGCCGACGCGACCGCCTGCGATCGCACCAGGCCTGGGTGAGGCGCTCCGTGGTGGCCTTGATCGAGGAGAGAAGACCGAACAGCGTCAGCGCCGCACTGAGCAGCCAGAGCGCCAGATCGAACGCGCCGCCGATCAGCAGCAGCGCGCCGCGGCCGAGCAGCTTCATGATCGCGCGCATCTTGCCGCCTTGCGCTTCCGCAAGCCGCGCCGCGCGCGCGACGTCCTTCGGGCCTTCAGCGATGCGCAACGTATCCATCGCCCCGCGCGTACCGGTCTTCTCGGCGACGCGCGTGACGTCCTTGCCGAACCGGACCAGCGCACCGGCCTTCTCGGCGCGGAACGCGGCCTTGATCGCGCTGACGGTCTCGCCCGGGCGGAACACGGAGCCCTTGGCCACGGCGTTCTGGAGCATCGGCGTATCGACCACCTCGCGCGCGGAGCGTCCGGCCCATGCCGCAAGGCCCTCGCTGAGCCGCCCCACCTTGCGGGCGTCCTTGACCAGGGTCAGTCCGGCGCGCACGGGCGCAGCGCCACCGACGGAGACATAGGTTGCCGCGGTCACCGCAAGGCCGGCGGTGGCGAGGCCGAGCACCAGGCGATCGGTGTCCTCGCCCATGGCGAGATGCTTGCCCTCGCGCACCACGTCCCTGATGTCGCCGATCACGAAGAGATCCCCGGCCACCGTCCCGGACAGGCTCGCGACATCGTCGGCATTGCCGGTGACGAGGCCGGTGGCAAAGCGCTTTGCGAAATGCGAGGTGGAGTTCTGTTCCTTGACCGCATCGTTCACGCGGCTCAGGAGATCGTCCGGCAACGCGATGTTGCGGTCGCGCGCGAGTGCGACGAAACTGTCGGCGAGATCGGCATCGCCTGCGGCGAGCGCGGCCTCGATGTTGTCCTGAACCAGGCGCTCGTTCTGCCGCAGCAGCGCATCGAGCTTCAGCCCGGAGAGTACGGCCGGATCATCCTGGGCGGCGAGGATCGCGCCGGCCTCGCGGGCGTGTGGTGCTACCTGCGCGAGCAGGAAGCCGCACGCCGCGATACCGGTCAACGCTGTGCTGATTCGCAGCCACTTCATGTGGAAAACCCGGGACGGTCCTGAAATCGTTGACGATTGAGTCGTCTTTGGTCGCAATTGCGCTCGTCCACAGAGATAGTATGCCAAAATTGCGACACAACGTCCCCGACGAAAGAAGGGCTTCTCTCAGGCCTCAAGATTGTGTCGAATTTGCATGAGCAAATGAGCATGGGGCAATTGCGGAGCTTTCGGTTCCGCTGGACTAGCAATCACCTGCACCCGCCAGTATGGTCCGCGGCGCCATAAAGATGCCGCGTCAGTTCATGATTGTGTCTGCCGCCATTGCCACTCCAGGATGAGTTAGATGTCCGACCACGTCGTCCCGCACTTCCACAACGATGCCGGTGTCCCCGTCATCGAGATCGGCTCGCAAGAGTTCATGTGCGTGGGCGCCAACCCTCCGTTCGACCATCCGCACGTCTTCCTCGACCTCGGCAACGACAACGAGATCATCTGCCCCTATTGCTCGACGCTGTACCGCTTCGCGGCAGACCTGAAGCCGGGCGAAGCCCGCCCGCCGGAATGCGTCCTGAAGGACAAGGTGGCCTGACCGCTTCCATCGGTCAGGGGTGGCGCTCTCCCGAACGATTGTCATCGCCGGTGCCGGCATCGGTGGACTGACGGCCGCGCTTGCGCTCGCAGCGCGCGGCTTCCGCATCGTCGTGCTGGAAAAGGCCGAGCGGCTCGAGGAAGTCGGCGCCGGCCTGCAGCTCTCCCCCAATGCCAGCCGTGTGCTGGTCGAGCTTGGCCTCACCGAGCGGCTCAAGCTGCGCGCCGTGACGCCGGAGGCGGTCTCGATCATGAGCGCGCGGGCTGGCGGCGAGCTGCTGCGCATGCCGCTCGGTGAAGCCGCTTCGCTGCGGGCCGGCGCGCCCTATTGGGTGGTGCACCGCGCCGACCTGCAATCGGCGCTGGCCGGCGCCGTTGCCGATCATCCCGATATCGACCTGAAACTGGGCGCGACCTTCGAAGACGTCGCGCCGCATGCCAAGGGACTGACCGTCGTCCATCGCAGCGGCACGATCCGCCGCAGCGATCTCGCCAGCGCGCTGATCGGCGCCGACGGCATCTGGTCGACGATGCGCCAGCATCTGTTTCCCGAGGTGCAGCCACGCTTCTCCGGATTGATCGCCTGGCGCGGCACGCTCGATGCCACGCAACTGCCGAAGGACTACACCGCGCGCCGGGTGCAGCTGTGGATGGGGCCGAACGCCCATCTCGTCGCCTATCCGATCGCCGGCGGACGCCAGATCAATGTGGTCGCGGTGCTGCCGGGCACCTGGAACAGGCCGGGTTGGAGCACGCCCGGCGACCCGCGCGAGGTGATGGACGCCTTCGCCGGTCCACGCTGGCCGCCGTCGGCGCGCATGATGCTCGCCACGGTCGACAGCTGGCGGAAATGGGCGCTGTTCGGCGTGCCCGACGGCTGCCCCTGGAGCAAGGGTCCGGTGGCGCTGCTCGGCGATTCCGTGCACGCGATGCTGCCTTTTGCGGCCCAAGGCGCCGGCATGGCCATCGAGGATGCCGCGGTGCTCGCCCGGCATTTGAGCCTTGAAGCCGCCGAGAGCACCGCGGGCATCAGCGCGGCGCTGAAGCAATATGGCCGTGCGCGCCAGGGGCGGGTGCGGCGGGTGCAGCGGACCGCCCGGCAGCAGGGCCGCATCTATCATCTCGGCGGGCCGCTTGCCGCCGCACGCGATCTTGCGATCCGCACGCTCGGCCCGGACCGCATGCTGGCGCGGCAGGACTGGATTTATGGCTGGCGGCCCTGATCGACGCCGGCCTCAGCGGGCCGCTTTCCCGGATTTCGCTGCGGGTTTGGCGGCGGCCGCCGGCGGTGCCGCAGGGGGCGTCGGCTCAGGCGGCGTCTCCCGGCACTTGTTGCGGCGCCAGGCGTCCTCGGCCAATTGGGCCTGCCCGCGCACCGCGACATAGTCGTTGCGATAGGCGAGCTCGGACACCACCGCGCCGCCCGTCCCGGTCTCGGCCTTCTCCATCAGCCCCCGCAAATCGTCGGTGCGCTTGGCGAGCGCCTTGCGCTCACCCTCCAGCTGCTTGCAGTCGTACAATTCGTACTTGGCGGGATCGGCAAAGGCCGGCGCGACCGTCTCGCTCATGCTGGCGCAGCCGGACAGCGCGGCGCCGGCGGCAAGCAGCGCCAGGAGCGCGCCAAAGCCGCGCGGCGAAGAGGAAAACGAAGCAGCCATGCCGGATGAATAGCCCCCGTGGATTGAGAATGCCTAAAGCAACAACAGATGTCCGGATTGAGGCTTTGCCTTGTGCGCCCGGCTCGCTTAAGGAAGAACCGTCCCTCCGAGCCCGCAGAGCGCCAATTCCAGACGGCCGGAGATGGACTTAAGTGTTTGATCTCGTTGGATCAAGCGGGCATGGCGGAATTGGTAGACGCAAGGGACTTAAAATCCCTCGGTGCGCAAGCGCTGTGCCGGTTCGACCCCGGCTGCCCGCACCACCAGATTTGACGCCCCGAAAAACAGGCTCGCAGCCATGAGGCGCGCCGCCATTGGTCAAGCCACCAGCTTCAGCCAGCGATCATCGAACGCGCGTCCGGCAACGGCGCGATCAATCCGATAGCCTAGTTGTGCGGAGTCGAATGCTCCGTTGGAGTCCATCGTGTTCCTGTCAGACAGTTTCGACGTCTTGAATGGCACGACGCTGAGTCACGAAAGGAACCAGCGCCCAGATGGAATTTGGCGCAATCGAAGACCAAAGCGAGAGCCGTCAACTTTAAGGCGATTGTGCTTCACATGTCCTTGAGAAATGCGGCGCTCACTGCTAACCCGGGCCGGAACAAGGCGCAGGCTCCATGGCTCAAACCTCCTTTCCCCAGCCCAGCACGGAAGGCCTGAAAGTCGGGGCTGATACGTATTCGAGCGCGATCGCCGACGCGCAGAATTACATGAACTGGGTCGTCGACCAGTTCCGTCCATACCTGAAGGGCAGCATCGTCGAGGTCGGGTTTGGCCATGGGCTCTACAGCAGAATACTCGGAGAGCTCGGGGATTATTGCGGCGTGGATCACGACCGCGACAGCGTCGAACGTGCCACCATGGCGATGCCCGACCGCAAGTTCGCGGTCTGCGACATTCTAATCCGCGATCAGTTGAGGTCCCTATTTCCTGACGGCGTCGATGCGGTTTTCACCATCAACGTTCTCGAGCACATCGAGGATGACGCCACCGCAATCGCCAATTTGGTGCAGGTGCTCAAGCCCGGAGGACACCTCCTGATCAGCGTTCCGGCCCTGATGCTGCTCTATAACGATCTCGATCGCCTGGCGGGGCACTGCCGCCGCTACACCACGGCGCGCCTCGCCGACCTGCTCGCCGATCAACCGGTCGAACTCGTCCGGCTGAGTTACTTCAATCCGATCGGCGGGCTCGGTTGGCTTGCCAATCGCCTGAAGCGTCACCAGTCGCTGAACGACGCCGCCGTCAACGGGCAGATCGCCCTGTTCGACAAATATGCCGTGCCGCTGTCGCGGGCGCTCGATCCGCTCTCGCGAAGCTTCTTCGGGCAATCCGTCACCTGCATTGCACGTCGCTTATGATTTCAGTCGTCATTCCCGCACTCAACGAGTGCAACGGCATTGTTGAAACCATTGAACGAGCCAAGGCGGCTCTCGACGGTGCGCAACTCACTCCCTATGAAATCGTCATCGTCGACGACGGCTCGGTCGACGGGACCGGCGAGCTCGCCGAACGGGCGGGTGCGAAGGTGCTCAGGCATCCCCACAATATCGGCTATGGCCGCTCGCTGAAGGACGGGATTCGCGCCGCGACATACGATACGATCGTGATCAGCGATGCCGATGGTTCTTATCCGATGGAGGCGATTCCGGCGCTGGTCGCTCGCTTCAACCAGGGTTTCGACATGGTCGTCGGTGCCAGGACCGGCCCCAACTACCGCGAGTCGCGGCTGAAGTCGCCGCTGCGCGCCGTCCTGAAGGCGATCGTCGAATTCACCGCCAACCGCGATATCCCCGATATCAATTCCGGCCTGCGCGTGTTCGGCAGGCAGGTCGCAATCTCCTATTTCGAGCATGTCAGCGACCTCTTCAGCTTCACGACGTCGCTGACGCTCGCTTACATGATGAACGCGAAGTTCGTCGACTACATCGACATCGACTACAAGGAGCGGATCGGCCGCTCCAAAGTGAATCTGTTCCGCGACTCCATCCGGACGCTGCAATACGTGCTGGAAGCCTGCACCTACTACAACCCGCTGAAGATCTTCGTGCTGCTGGCGATGATGTGCATGGTTCTCGCGCTGGTCTCACTGATCGGCGGGATCATCCTGCAGCTCGTCAGCGCCTTCGTCCTCGGCGTCGGCGCGATCCTGCTCAGCATTCTCGTCGTCGCCATGGGACTGCTCGCGGTGCTGCTGAAGCAGATCATGAATCGGCGAACATGACCTCCCTCGGCAAGGGAACGCGATGTGCGGCATAGCGGGCATCTTTCATCGTGACGGCCGCCCCGCCGACGGCCGCGCGGTTGCGGCGATGTCGGCAGCGCTGGTTCACCGTGGGCCGGACGGCGAGAGCACCTGGCTGGACGGGCCGGTCGGCCTCGCCCACCGCCGGCTCGCCATCCGCGATCTGTCCGATGCCGGGCGCCAGCCGATGCTCGATGCGTCGGAGCGCATCGTCGTCACCTACAACGGCGAGATCTACAACGACGGCGAATTGCGCAGCGAGCTCGAGCGATCGTTCGGCGTCCGGTTTCGCAGCACCTGCGACACCGAAATCCTCCCCTACGCCTACCTCGCCTGGGGCGAGGCGATGTTCAAACGCCTGGAAGGCTTTTACGCGATCGGCCTGTGGGATCGGAAGGAGGGCCGCCTGATCCTGGCGCGCGACGGCATCGGGATCAAGCCGCTCTATTATTCCGAAAGCGGCAGCCGCGTCCTGTTCGCGAGCGAAATCAAGGGAGTTACGGCGAGCGGCGACGTCGCCGCGCGGATCGATCCCGTATCGCTGCATAGCTACCTCGCCGCAGGCCATGCGGGGACGCAACAGAGCCTGTACCAGAACATCAAGCAGGTCCCGCCCGGCACGATGATCGGATTCACCGATCGCGAGCGGACCGAGCGACGCTTCTGGCGGCCGGTGCGCGCGCCTAAGATCAGCGATCTCGATGAAGCCGTCGTCCGGCTGCAATCGACGATCGAGACCGTGGTGAAAAGCCAGATGGTGAGCGACGTGCCGCTCGCCGTGCTGCAGAGCGGCGGCATCGACAGTTCGCTGATCAGCCTCACGCTCGGCCGGCTCGGATTGAAGCCACCCTTGTTCACGGCCGGCTTCACCGAGAAGAGCCATGATGAAACCGCGGTTGCGCGCCAGATCGCCGCGACCGCGGGTCTGCCGCTTCACGTCATCGACGGGGAAGCAGGCGAAGGAGCCGAGACTGCGCTCCGCGCCGTCGCCTACCATTTCGACGGACAGTGCGCCGACACCGGCGCGCTTGGCTTCTATCATTTGGCAGGCGCCGTCCGGCAACATTGCACGGTCGTCTTGTCCGGCGATGGCGGCGACGAATTCTTCGGCGGATATGAAACTTACGCCGCGACCATGATGGCGGAGCGCGTGCGCCACGTCGTTCCGCGCCCCGTCGCTGGCCTCGCCGGCCGCATCGCCTATGCGTCCGTGCGCGGCAACGAGAAGCGGCTTCCGGCGGCAGCCCAACTCGCCCGCTTTGCGCTCGGGTTGGGTGAAGCCGGCAACAGCCCTCACCTGCAATGGCGACGCCTCGTTCCCCGCTTTCTGGCCGAGAAGATCTATGATGGCGAGATGACCGGTCTGGTCTCGACCGATCCGTTCGCCGAATACGCCGAATATTACGCCGAGCCGCACGCAAACGTGCTCGACCGGGCCCTGATCGCCGACCAGCGTTTCCATCTGCAAAGCGTCCTGTCGAAGGTCGACGCGATGAGCATGGCGCATTCGCTGGAGGTACGCGTTCCCATTCTGGACCGACGGGTGATGGACCTTGCAGGCACCATCGACAGCTCGCTGCTCAATCCCTGGCCGAAAGGGGCGCCGAAATACGTGCTGCGCAAGCTTGCCGAGCGCCTCGGCATGCCGCACGAGGCGGCCTGGTCACGCAAGCGCGGCTTCAACGTACCCATCGCGCAACTGATGCGGAGCGGGTTGCGGCCCATCTGCGACCGCGTGCTCAAGCAGGAAGCCGACGTGTTCGCGCCGTTCCTGAAGCCCGATGCGATCCGACGGCTCTGGAAGGATCATCTCGAGCGCAGAAGCGACAACGCATTCGCGTTGTGGCCGATTCTGACTCTCGGAATCTGGTTGCTGGGGCTCGCCTGCCCCGCGCCGCGCTGAGCGGACGACGCCGGGAGCGCAGCCATGCGGGACCTGAAGGAAGACACGATCAGAGATTTCGGGGAGCAATGGAGCGCGTTCCGCGACAATCCCGGCTATTATGGATCCGCCGAGTTGCTCGCCGACCTTCTTGGTCCGCTCGTTGCGATTGAAGAACTCAAAGGCAAGACGATCGCCGAGATCGGCAGCGGCTCGGGGCGCATCGTCAACATGCTGCTGGATGCCGGAGCCGGTCGCGTCGTTGCGGTCGAACCATCGGCCGCCATGCAGGTCCTGAAGGACAACACGGCCGCGCGCAAGGACCGGATCGACTATCTACAGATTCCCGGCGACCAATTGCCGCCCGACCTCGGGCTCGACTATGTGATTTCGATGGGCGTCTTGCATCATATCCCGGCGCCGATCCCGGTGGTTCGCGCGGCGTTCGAGGCATTGCGTCCCGGCGGGCGATGCATTGTCTGGCTCTACGGCTATGAGGGCAACGAGACCTATCTTTCACTCGTGGTTCCGCTGCGCAGGCTTACGGTCCTGTTGCCGCACCGTCTGCTCGTGGCGCTGTCTTACGTTCTGGAATGGGTGCTGACGACCTATATCGGGCTGTGCCGGATATTGCCGCTCCCGATGCGCTCCTACATGCGTTCGGTGCTGGCCAAGTTTCCGCGCAGCGTCCGGCGTCTGACCATCTACGATCAGCTCAATCCCGCCTACGCCAAGTACTACAGGCGCGAAGAGGCCGAGGCGTTGCTTCCAGCCGGCGGATTCGAAGATGTGAAGATCCATCATCGCCACGGCTATAGCTGGACGGTGCGCGGCACCCGGCCGGCGTGACGATCTGGCCAGCCGCGAGGCAACGGTTCGTTTACCAAGACGACCTTCCGCTTGCGGAACCCGCGCTGCGCAATCGGCCTTTACGCCGCTTTAGAGCGTCTTCCCCTAAATCGACCGATGTCTGCCCCGTCGATGCAGACCCGGGAACATGCGGGGCCTGGAGCGGCTGGCTTCGATGGTGAGAGCTCAATGGACGCGCGCGAGAATTGGTCCCGGTCCGGGATCGGCGGAGCACAGGCAGCGCCCGGACGTCACCTGCACGGGGTCGAGGTCTACGTCGTCCTGATCGCCTTCCTCTGCGTGTTTTACCTCTCCAACGGACCGCTTCTGCTCGGCCATTATGATCTCGGCTGGCACCTCGCCGCCGGAGACCTGATCAGGCAGCGCGGCGAAGTCCCGTTCCAGGATCCGTGGGCATTCACCCTCGGCGACAAGCAATGGTACAATCTGTCCTGGCTCTGGGACGTGATGGCCAGCGCGCTTTATCAGCACGCCGGCTTTGCCGGGATCGTCCTCATGGTCGTCGCGTGTGGCGCGGTCATCGCAGGATATCTCGCCTTCTGCGGCCTGAGCAGCAGCGCATCGCCCCTGGCTGTTTGCATCGCCGTCTTCGCCGCGTGCCTGCTCTACCCCTGCTACGAGGCCTCGCCCAACATGTATCTGGCGGCATCGCCGAACATCGCGACGATGCTGTTCGCGGTCGTTTTCTACGGAGAATGCCTGCGGCGGCGGGGATGGTTCCTGTTGCCCCCGATGATGATCGTCTGGGTCAATTTGCATGGCGGCTTCATGCTCGCCTTTCCGATCCTTGGCGTCTTCTGTGGCCTCGCTTTGCTGCGGCGAGACTGGACGAACTTTCGGAATTACTGCCTCGCGGGCGTGGGGTGCTTCATCGCGATCTTCGTCAATCCGCTGGGATGGCACGTCTATGACGGCGTCAGGGCGACGCTGGGTCATTTCGTCCAGGCCGACATCGGCGAATGGCGGTCCTATTTTCGCAACATCGAGCTGCCGGGCAGCCTTCCAGGCATCGCCTATGCGCTGACGTTCGTTGCACTGGAGCTACGATACCGAAGCTCCACGCGCGTTCCGCTCGAGGCGCGCGTGCTTGCGTGGCTGTTCCTGTTCCTGGGTCTCTATCAGTTCAGATACGCCGCGTTCTTCTTCATTTTCTCGAGCGTCCCGATGGCGCTTCACATCGACCGGCTGCTGCCGAAGCGCCTGTCGAGCTTCGAGGTCCGGCGTGCGATGCTGGCGGCAGGAATCGTCGGCATCCTGTTACTGCCCTTCGCGTTCATGCAGGTGAGACCGGCTCTGGCATTGCCCGACATGCTCTCGGAGCAGGATGCGCGCTATCTCAAGGCGCACAGCTCGCACGCGCACCTGCTGAATCATTGGAACATCGGCGGGCTCCTGATCTTCAGGACGCAGGGATCAGTGCCCGTCTTCGTCGACGGCCGGGCGGCGACCGCCTACCCGGACGAGTTGCTGCGCGACTATCTCAAGCTGGTTCGGTGGGACATCGACGAGGCCAGTTGGGACAAGGTGATCGGCAAATATGAGATCGACGCGGTGCTCTGGGTCAGAGCACATGATCCGCTGCGGCACTTCCTGGTCAGCGAAAGAGGCTGGAAAGAGGAATATACCGGCGCATATGTCAGCCTCTACACCCGGCAAGAGGCCGCTCGCCGGTAGGATCAGGTCTGCCGGGCCCCGCGCCAAGGTGCCGGGCCGCTTGAAGATCCACGCGGCAGCAGGAGCCAGAAACAGATCAGCGCGATCGCGAGCTGGCTGAACCCGTCCATGAGCACGCCCGAGACCGACGCCAGGGTCGGGATGGCGATCGCGACCGTCAGCACGGCCGCCATCAGCGCAGCAGGCAGATCGACGACGAGAACGGCAGCATACAGCGCCACCTCGAAGAAGGCGTACTCCTTCAGTCTGGGCGCGCAGAGATAGAGCGCGTACATCGCGAGCACGGTGATGCGCATTGCGGCGTCGGGATGGTCGACCAAAAAGTCATCGAGCATCTGAAGACGCGAAGCCTTGCGAGCCGGGCGCATTGCACCGACCATGCGCCGCACCGAGATCGCGAGCGGCGCGAGCACGAATGCGATCGCGATCAGACCATAGAGCGCGGCAACGACCGGCTTGCTGCCGGCGAGCCCGATGCGGTCCGCAACCGTCTGGGCGAGGAAGAGCAGCGACGGATTGACCTCGCTCCCCGGCGAATGCTGTCCGGGGATCTGGCCGAAGATCGCGCTCAGCCAACTTCTGAACAGGTCCGGATAGATCACCAGCGAAGCCAGGATCGGCAGCACGAACATGCCGGCTGCGACGGCGATCAGCAGAAGCTTGCGACCTCTGGGCTGCGGCAGGAAATAGAGCGCGGCAAGGACCGGGAAGAATACCAGCTTGAACGAGGTGACAAGGCCGAGCAGGGCCGCACCGGCGAGTTGCGGTGCGAGACTCCCACCGCCCCCCGGCGCGGACTGCGCAGGACGCAGCAACAAGGCCAACGATGCGGCCGTCAACAGGCCACTCAGGATCGCAAAATTTCCGGTCGCGATGATCCATTCAAAGCCGAGGAAACCACCGAGCGCGAACAGGCCCCGCAGCGCGACATCCCTCAAGCCCGGCCGCGACTTGCCGAGACCGGGCAGCAGCAGCGCACAGACCAACGCGAGAACGAGATAGATCGGCTTGTAATGCGCGACGAGGAAGCCGCCGGCGCAGACCGGCCGGAAGGCATCGAGGGTCACCGGAAGATAGGGATAGGAGAGCTTGGTGTCCTTCAGGTTCTTGACGAAATAGGGGTCGAGCCCCGCGCTATGCGCATCGACGGCTGCGCAATTCACCCGAGCATCCCAGCCGAACGTCGCGTCCATGCCCATATCGATCACGACAAGCGCGGCAACAAGCAGCGCCAGGGCCAGGATGAAGCGGGTCATCCAGTTGCTCGCCCGCGCGTCAGTGGCAAGGGTTCCTCGTTGTCCGGCTTCTGCGGACGCGGCGACGTCAGTCATGGTTGCGCGCCCTCCATCTCGGCTCCGCACGAAATCCGACAGCAGGACCCAGAAACACAGCCTCGTCCGGCGCCCACCTTTAGGCAGCAATGGTGAATCACCGGTTTCCGGCCCATCGCAAGCGCTGCGTTCAGGCCGCCCGGCGGGCCGGGTTCCTCACCAATTCTTGTCCGCCCCTGCGCCGCCTGCCAGCCATCCCGAAACATGGGTTGTGCGACGCAGCATGGACGATGGATAAAGCCGGTGAATTTCAAAGGTGAGCTTCTTGTCCGACATTAATGCCGACGATTGGGTGTCCTCGGGACACCGTCCCATGGGTTTTCCAGAATTCGTCATCGTGATCGCGTCCATCATGGCGCTGAACCCGCTTGCGATGGACATGATGCTGCCCGCGCTGCCCAATATCGGGTCGGCCTTCAAGATTCCCGTCGCCAACCACCTCCAGTTGGTGTTGTCGACCTTCCTGATCGGCTTCGGCGCCGGCCAGTTCGTCATGGGCCCGCTGTCGGACCGCTTCGGCCGCCGGCCGGTGCTGCTCGGTGGCATGGCGGTCTATGCGGTGGCAAGCGTGCTGGCGGTGGCTGCGCCCTCCTTCGAGACGCTGCTGCTGGCGCGCGCGCTGCAGGGGCTCGGCACCTCGGCGACGCGCGTGATCGCGACCTCGATCGTGCGCGACTGCTATGTCGGCCGCCGCATGGCGAGCGTGATGTCGCTCGCCATGATGGTGTTCATCGCCGTGCCCGTGATCGCCCCCTCGTTCGGACAGGCGGTGCTGCTGGTGACGGCTTGGCGCGGCATCTTCGTCGTGCTGATGCTGTACGGCCTGCTCGCGCTCGCATGGTGCGTGCTGCGGCTGCCTGAGACCCTGCCTCCGTCCGGGCGCCGGTCGCTCGCGCCCGCCGACGTGCTCTCGGCGTTCCGGCAGACCGTGACCAATCGCCAGACCATCGGCTATGCCACGGCCGCCGGCAGCGTCATCGGCGCGCTGTTCGCCTATGTCTTCTGCGCCCAGCAGGTCTTCACCGGCATCTATCACCTCGGCCATTACTTCCCGCTGGCGTTCGCCGCGATTGCGGCCGGCACGGCCATCGCCGGTTTCCTCAATGCGAGGCTGGTCGGGCGGCTCGGCATGCGCGTGATCTCGCACGGAGCGCTGGCGCTCTACACGATCGTGGCCGCCGTGATGCTGCTGACGGAAAGCCTCGGTGTGCTGCCGCTTGCCTTGTTCATGGTGCTCTCCGCCTTGATGATGTTCTCGTTCGGCATGATGGTCGCGAACTTCACCGCGCTCGCCATGGAGCCGCAGGGCCACATCGCCGGCACCGCCTCCTCGCTCTATGGGTCGATCACGACACTGATCGGAATCGTGGTCGGCATGGCGATCGGACAGAGCTTCGACGGCACGCTGCTGCCATTCTCGGTCGGCTTCTTCCTGTCGACGCTCGCTGCGCTCGCGATCGTGCTGGTGGTGGAGAAGGGACGGCTGTTCAAGCCGCATCATCGCAGCGCCACCGGTCAAGACCGGGGCGCCTGAGAGATATCTGCGCAGGGCCGAAGACCTATGGCCCCGCGGAAAAGATTCCCTCGCCCGAAATTGGCGCCGGCTGATGTCCGCCTCGCCCCCCGGCGCGTGAGACGTCTAAAGCGCTATGAGGTCAGGATGAACCGTCATAGCGCTTAGGTTATTGTTTGAGCATGATCTTCTCGGAAAACCGCTACACACTTTTCCGGATCATGCTCTAGGCCGCCGTCGCTTTCCTCGCCGGCGCCGCCGCGCTTGCACCATCGAGGAAGTAGTCGAGGCTCGATACCGGCCGTTCCTCAAAATGCCGGTTCTGCCAATCCGATCCCACCGTCAACAAGCCGCGCGGCTTGGCTTGCGCCGCCGCCTCCTCATAGGATGTGAGCTTGCCGGCGATGATGTCCCGGCGAATCTTCTCCTCAAGCCGCGCCCGCATCACATAGTGGTCGTAGAGATCGATGACATGCACGGCGTAGGAGATCGCGAGCTCGCGGTTGCGCTCGATGATCAGGAGATTCTCGTCGTTGCAGTATGACGCCTTGTAGCCGAGATTGTGGCTACCTGTGATCACGGTACAGCGCTCTTCGTCCAGGGGATCGATGACGATGATCTTGTCATGGATGATGGCGTGGCCGGCCGTGAGCAACTCGGGGCGAAGATTGCCGAAGGGAATGCGGACGGCGGAAGCGCGGATCATCGCGATCCGGCTCTGGTCGCCTTTCGGCCACCAGATCGCCGGTGGCGGCAGCTTGATCCCCTTCGGTTTGGGCGCGTCCTTCACCGGCGCCGTATATCCCGGCATCGCGGAGGGATCGCTGATCGCGCCCATGACGAATAGTCCCTTGTCGGCGAGCGCGCCCGCCTTCTCGGCGAGCTGCGCGGCCTCGCCGACGACGCTGTTGATCCCACCCCGGCTGGGCAGGAACGTCAGAAACATGATCGCCTTTCTGGCGGCGTCCATGCGCTGATAGACCTCCTGCAGATCAATCGGCCGAACGGGACTATTCTTGGGCACCGTTGATTGCTTGGTGTTCGGTGAGAACCAGACCTTGCCGACACCGCCACCATCGAGCTGTCGCCGCTTCGGGGCCGCCTGATTTTCCGTCCTGAGACTGGGGCTCTGCTTGTTGCTGTTGGGCTTGGCGCCAACGATTGTCTTGGTTCCCTTCTTGACCTTGAGCGGCTCGCGCGGCGCAAGCTTTTCGTTGTTCATGCGAGTCCAGTTGGCGAAATAGTCGGCAGCGATGCCGTCGTCCTCGATGATGATGGTGTTGTTGGACTGGGTGCAGAGCCCGGTCTCCGTCCAGTTCGTGCTGCCGGTCATCACCGCGAGCGGCTTGCCGCCATGCACATAGATCGCGAACTTGTTGTGGCCGATTCGCGCCGACGAGTTGAACATGCGATCGACGACGCGCCCCTTGTATTTCTTGCCCGCCGCCGCGTGCAGCCGAGCCCTGGCCTCGTCGTTCCCGGTATCCCACACGACGGGCTTGCGCTTCTCCTTCGGGGTGCCCTTGGGGTTGGGGTTCTCGTTTCCGGCCGTCGTGAGAATGATGTGGACGTGACCGCTCTTCACGCCGCCGACCAGAAGGTCGATCAGCGGCTTGTCGTACAGTTCGTAGAGGGCGAGATAGACCTCCCCGCCTTCCTTGCGGGCGCGGTCCAGCAGCCTCGTCACGAACGCGAACACGTCGCCGGTCAGAAAGGCACGGATTTGCGATTTTGGATTGACGATCTCCCGTCTCAGCACCGCGAGCAGATGATCTTCCTTCTTCTTCGTCCCCTGTACGCGCGTCTTCGCGTTCTCCGAGGTCGCCTCGGCCATGATCTTCTTCGACGGCGCCTTGCCGACGGAGCTCAGTTGCCGCACCAGATTCTGTGTCGACAGGATTCCATTGGTGAAGGTCGCGGAGATCCCCTGACCGTAGGTGTGCGTCACGTCGATCGAATTGGTCCTGGTCGGTTCGCCGATCGTGTAGAGTTGATGATGGGGGCCCTCATAGCTCGGTAGCCCGTTCGCGTCGGTGGCCGGCGCGGTGGGGGATGGCGGGACCAATTTGCGGTCCGGACCAGCCGTCAATCCAACCGGCACGACCTCATAGTGAACCCTGAAATCGATCGGCCGCACGGCCGTGGTATCGCGCGACTTGCGCAGCGTCAGATCGCGCCACTCGAAACGCTGGATCGGCCAGACCGAGGAGTCCTGCTCGTTCCAGTTGGGATTGTTCTGATCTGTGAAGGCGATCCAGGTCGGCAGGATGCGGCGTTGTCCGGCATCCTTGCCGGTCTCGTGCACGCGCGTCACCATGAAACCGACGCAATCCTTGATCTTCTCGTCGACATCCCACGCAATGTATCCGACTTCACCGTTGCACCAGGCGCCGGCGCGCGTAATCAAATTCATCGCAACCTCCCAATGAATGAAACAACGAAGCAATAACGTTCGCACACTACGACGGCAGGCCAGCTTCTTCAATCAAACGTTGAAAACGTTGCCCCGGAACCAGGTCCGGCGTCTCGCGGCACCTCGGCGGGAACGTTTGCGGACAAACGATGTTGTCCTGCAACAAATCGGAGCATCACAAGATGGAAGACGAAAGCCGCAAGCGGCGGCCTGAGGAAGAACGCAACGACGACGTGCCGGCGTCTCCTCCACGCGATCCGGCCTCTCCGCTGGTCACCGAAGGCCTGGAGCAAGTCCGCGACAGCCACTACTGATCTGTCAGCCTCACTGTCGCTTCGATACCGCATAGAAGATAGAAAAAGGCGCCGCGGATGTCAGCGGCGCCTTTCGATTCAGAAACAAATCGCAGACGGAGAAGCCTCCCTACTCCGACTTGTCCATGCTCCAGAACACTGGCGTCGCCGGGCCGTCGAGCACGCCGGTCAGCGATTTGCGCCAGCCACTTGGCAGGAGATACTGCCCAAGCGGGATGTAGATCACCTGCTCATAGGCTTCCTTCTGGATGTCCGCGGCGATCTTCTTCTGGTCGTCAGTCGAGGACGCACGGACGAAGGCGTCCTTGAGCTGCTCGATCTTGGCGCTTTCCGCCCAACCGAACCAGCCGCCCTTCTTGCCCTGGCCGCCGATCGAGAGATTGGCGATCGGGTTGGACACGTCGGCCGCGACCCAGTTGGTGAAGAACATGTTCCAGCCGCCTTCCTTCGGCGGCTTCTGGCTGGCGCGGCGACTCACCACCGTCTGCCAGTCGGTCGCCTGCAGGTCGACCTTGAAGCCGGCCTCCCGCAGCAGCTGAGCCGCAACGATGGGCTGCGCCTTCAGCGTCGTAACGTCGCCAGGCGCCATGATCACGATCGGCGTGCCGTCATAGCCGGACTCGGCGAGAGCCTTCTTGGCTTCCGCCATGCCGTTGCCCTTCACCAGGGTTTCGGAGCCCGCATCGGTCGCGAGCGGCGTGTCGCACACGAAGAAGGCGCCGCAGATCTTCTGGTACTTCGCGTTGCCGACCAGCGCGTCGAGCACGTCCTTCTGGTTGATCGCCAGAAAGGCGGCGCGGCGCACCTTCACGTTATCGAACGGCGGATGAAGGAAGTTCATCCGGCCGAGCGTCTGAAAGCCGAACTTGTTGAGGACCTCGACCGTGAGCTCCTTATTGGCTTCCAGCACCGGCAGCATGTCGAACGGCAGATTCTCCATGAAGTCGATGTCGCCCGACTGCAACGCGTTCACCGCGGTCTGCGAGTCCGGCATGGTGAGCCACTCGACGCGATCGACCTTCACCACCTTGCCGCCCGAGGTCCAGCTCGCAGGCTCCTTGCGCGGCACGTAATCGGTGTTCTTGACGTAGACCGCCTTCACGCCCGGCTGGAATTCCGACTGCACGAACTTGAAAGGACCTGAGCCGATCTGCTCCGGAATCTGCTTGTCCGCCGGCGTCTCGGCGAGACGCTTCGGCATCATGAAGGCGACGCGCGAGGACGGCTTGCCAATGGAGTCGAGCACGAGGCCGTAGGGCTCCTTCAGCTTCAGCGTGATGGTCTTGGCGTCGGTCGCCTCGATGCTCGCGGTGAAGTCCATGAGCTTCTGGCCCATGCCGTCGACCGCAGCCCAGCGCTTCAGCGAAGCGACGCAGTCTTCCGCCGTCACCGGTGCGCCGTCATGCCACTTCAGGCCGTCGCGCAGCGTGAAGGTGTAAGTGAGCTTGTCGTCGGAGATCTTCCAGTCCGCCATCTGCGGCTGGATCTTGAAGCTCGAATCGGTCGCCACCAGCGTGTCGTAGACCATGTAGCCATGGTCGCGCGTGATGTAGGCCGTGGTGAAGATCGGATCGATGATGCGCAGATCCGAATGCATCACCGCCGTGATGGTCTTGCCCGCTGCGAGCACGGGCGTTGCGAGTGCCGTCGAAAGCGCGACGACTGACAGCGCGAGTTTGGAGGCGAACGCGCGAGGCCCCCGGCGCATGAAGTGGAACATAAAAAGTTTCTCCTGACGTGAAACTGTTCAAAGGCAGGTTATTGGTTAAGCATGCGGCTCGTTCCTTGGGCGAACTAACCTCATGCAATGCCTTTGTCTTTCGAGACTTGCAGACAGTGCCGAGCGCGTCAATCCGGTTTCGCTGCAAGCCCTGGCGGCGCGGGCACGGGCTCCACAAGGATCGGTTTGGCTCTACAACACTCTCCACTCGTCCTGCCGCACGATGCAATGCGCGTTCCATCTTTCGAAGCTTGAGAGACATTGAGATGAATCCGGCCAATCTTCCTTTCGATTCCGAGGCGATGCTCCAGGGTCTGCGCGGCTGGGTCGAATGCGAAAGCCCGACCTGGGACGCTGGTGCCGTGAACCGCATGCTCGATATCGCAGCGCGGGATATGGCGATCATGGGTGCGACGATCGAACGCATCGCCGGCCGGCAGGGGTTCGGTGGCGTGATCCGCGCGCGATTTCCGCACCCAAAACAGGGCGAGCCGGGCATCCTGATCGCCGGCCACATGGATACCGTCCACCCGGTCGGCACCATCGAGAAGCTGAAATGGCGGCGCGAGGGCAACAAATGCTACGGCCCCGGCATCTACGACATGAAGGGCGGCAACTATCTCTCGCTGGAAGCGATCCGGCAGCTGGCGCGCGCGTCCTTCACCACGCCGCTGCCGATTACCGTGCTGTTCACGCCTGACGAGGAAGTCGGCACGCCTTCGACGCGAGACATCATCGAGGCGGAGGCCGCGCGCAACAAATATGTGCTGGTGCCCGAGCCCGGCCGCGCCGACAACGGCGTCACCACCGGACGTTACGCCATCGCACGATTCAATCTCGAGGCGACGGGCCGGCCGAGCCACGCCGGCGCGACGTTGTCGGCCGGACGCTCAGCGATCCGCGAGATGGCGCGGCAGATTCTCGCCATCGACGCGATGACGACGGAGGACTGCACCTTCTCGGTCGGCGTCGTGCATGGCGGGCAATGGGTCAATTGCGTTGCCACCACCGCCACCGGCGAAGCGCTCTCCATGGCCAAGCGGCAGGTCGATCTCGATCGCGGCGTCGAGCGGATGCTGGCACTGTCCGGCACGACCAACGATGTCGCCTTCAAGGTGACGCGCGGCGTGACGCGTCCGGTGTGGGAGCCGGATGCCGGCACTATGGCGCTGTACGAAAAAGCGCGCGGCATCGCCAAATCACTCGGCACTGAGCTGCCGCATGCGAGCTCCGGCGGCGGCTCCGACGGCAATTTCACCGGTGCGATGGGCATCCCGACGCTCGACGGCCTCGGCGTGCGCGGCGGCAACGGTCACACGCTGGAGGAGTATATCGAGATCGAAAGTCTGGTCGAGCGCGGCCGGCTGATGGCAGGGCTGCTGGCGACGCTGGAGTAACGACAAGAACGCTCCACCCCAAAACGACCTGCCTGTACTGCGAAATCTGTGGTCCCGATGGCACGGGAATTGCTGAAATGTTAGGCTGGTGGCAGAACAGCCCTGATCGCTGCCACGATTTGACTCTAATCTGACGGAATCCCACTTGCTCGGATATCTCCTTCGCCGAATCTTCGCCGCCGTGCCCGTGATGGGCGTCGTCGCGCTGTTCGTGTTCCTCCTGCTTCGCCTCACCCCTGGCGACCCCGCCGCGATTCTCGCCGGCGATAACGCGACGCCCGAACGGCTGGAGCGCATCCGCACCTCGCTCGGTCTCAACGAGCCGCTGATCGTGCAGTTCATCACCTGGGTGAACAAGTTGCTACACGGCGACCTCGGCACGTCGCTGATCTCCAATCTTCCTGTCATGAAGATGATCGGCCAGCGCGTCGAGCCGTCGATCTCGATCGCGCTGTCGACCATTCTCCTCGCCGTCATCATAGCTGTTCCCTTGGGCGTGATCGCGGCGTGGAAGCACGGAACCTGGATCGACCGTTTCGTGATGGGCCTCTCCGTGCTCGGCTTCTCGGTGCCGGTGTTCGTGGTCGGCTACATCCTGATCCAGATCTTCGCGATCGAGCTGCGCTGGGTTCCGGTGCAGGGCTTCCGCAGCATCTTTAACGGCTTCGGGCCGTTCTTCGAACGCGTGATCCTGCCGACCTGCGCCCTCTCCTTCATCTACATCGCGCTGATCGCGCGCATGACGCGCGCGGCGATGCTCGACGTGCTCGGTGAGGATTACGTCCGCACCGCGCGCGCCAAGGGCATCAACGAGGTCGCGGTGATGATGCGGCACGCGCTGCGCAACGCTGCGGTGCCGGTGATCACCGTGATCGGCACCGGATTTGCGCTCCTGATCTCGGGCGTCGTCGTCACCGAGAGCGTGTTCAACATTCCCGGCATCGGCCGCCTCACCGTGGATGCGGTGCTGGCGCGAGACTATCCGGTGATCCAGGCGATGATCCTCTTGACGTCGCTGATCTACGTCGTCGTCAACCTTCTCATCGACGTCGCCTACACCCTGCTCGATCCCCGGATCCGGTACTGAGGCAAGGACAAGGACAAACATGTCGGTCGATACCCTTCCCCAGTCCTCCATTCCGATCACGTCGCCGCTGCGGCCACGTTTCGGATTCCTGACCTCGACGCCGATCATCGCGACGGCCACGGTCCTGCTCGCGCTGATCGTGCTGATCTCGATCATGGCGCCGCTGATCGCGCCCCATGACCCGATCCAGCTCGCGCCGTCGCAACGGCTGAAGCCGTCGTCGGGGCAGTTCCTGCTTGGCACCGACGCCTATGGCCGCGATCTGCTATCGCGTGTCATCTATGGCGGCCGCATCTCGCTTCTGATCGGCATCGGCTCGGCGATCCTGTCGATCGTCATCGGGCTCGCGATCGGCCTCGTCTCCGGCTTCTTCAAGCTGGTCGATGCCGTACTGATGCGGGTCATGGACGGCTTGATGGCGATGCCGAGCATCCTGCTGGCGATCGCCGTGGTGTCGCTGTCCGGTGCCAGCCTCTGGACCGTGCTGATCGCGATCACCATCCCCGAGATTCCCCGCGTGGCGCGCCTGGTGCGCTCGGTCGTGCTGTCGGCGCGCGAAGAGCCTTACGTCGAGGCGGCGATCTCGGTCGGCTCGTCCTTGCCGAAGATCATGTGGCGGCACCTGATGCCGAACACGATCGCGCCGCTCATCGTCCAGGGCACCTATGTCTGCGCCTCCGCGATCCTCACCGAGGCGATCCTCTCCTTCCTCGGCGCCGGCATCTCGCCGGAAACGCCGACCTGGGGCAACATCATGGCCGAGGGCCGCCAGTACTTCCAGATCAAGCCGTCGCTGATCTTCTGGCCGGGCCTGCTGCTCTCGATCGCCATCCTCAGCATCAATTTGATCGGCGATGCCGCCCGCGACGCACTCGATCCGCGCATGAAGCAGCGGGAAGGCAAGTGATGATCGATAAAGCGATGACCAATACCGTCCTCGATATCAACAATCTCGTCGTCTCGGTCGGCAAGAAGCCGAATGGGCCGAAGATCATCGACGGCATCTCGATCCAGGTCCGTGAGCGCGAGACGCTGTGTCTCGTCGGCGAAAGCGGCTCGGGCAAGTCGGTGACCTCGCTCACCACGATGGGCCTCTTGCCGAAGGGCACGCTGGTCCCCACCGCCGGCAGCATCAAGCTGGTCGGTGAAGAGCTGCTCACCGCGACCGACCGCCGCCTGCGCCAGCTGCGCGCGACGCAGATGGCCATGATCTTCCAGGAGCCGATGACGGCGCTGAATCCGGTGGTGCCGGTTGGCCGCCAGATCGACGAGGTGCTGCGCGCCCACACCGCTCTCGATGCGAGAGCGCGGAAGAAGCGCATTCTCGACATGATGGAGCAGGTCCACCTGCCCCAGGTCGAACGCATCTTCGCCTCCTATCCGCATCGGCTCTCCGGCGGTCAGCGCCAGCGCATCATGATCGCGATGGCGCTGGTGCTGGAGCCGAAGCTGCTGATCGCCGACGAGCCCACCACCGCGCTCGATGTCACCACGCAGAAGCAGATCCTGAGCCTGATCCGCGAGCTCCAGCGCGATCACGGCACGGCCGTGCTGTTCATCACCCATGACATGGGCGTTGTCGCCGAGATCGCCGACCGCGTCGCGGTGATGCGGCAGGGCCGCCTGGTCGAGACCGGCCCGCTCGACGCCGTGCTGCGTAATCCGACCATGGAGTACACCCGCAATTTGCTGGCGTCGGTGCCGAGCCTGGTGCCGCGGCCGCCGCGCGAGGAGAGCCGTGAGCCGGTGGTGCTGGAGGCCAACGAGCTCAGCAAGGTCTACAAGGAGCGCGCCTTCTTCGGCAAAGGCCGCGAGGTCGTCGCTGCCGACAAGGTCACTCTGACGCTGCGCAAGGGCCGCACGCTGGGTATCGTCGGCGAAAGCGGCTCGGGCAAGTCGACAGTGGCGCGCTGCATCGTGCGCCTGATCGATCCGACCTCCGGCGGCGTACGCCTCGCCGGCCGCGAGATCGCCGACATCTCGCGCCGCCTGCTGCAGCCGCACCGGCAGAAGATCCAGATCGTGTTCCAGGATCCCTACCGCTCGCTCAACCCCCGCGTCACCGTCGGCGAGAGCATCGCCGAAGGCCCGATCAATTACGGCGTCCCGCACGCTGACGCGATGAAGCGGGCGCGCGAGCTGCTCGAGCTCGTCGGCCTGCCGGTCGATGCGGTGTCGCGCTATCCGCACCAGTTCTCCGGCGGCCAGCGTCAGCGCATCGCCATCGCCCGCGCACTCGCGCTCGATCCCGACGTGCTGGTCGCGGACGAAGCAGTCTCCGCGCTCGACGTCTCCGTGCAGGCGCAGGTGCTGGAACTGCTCGACGAGATCCAGCAGCGCCTCGGCATCGCGATCCTGTTCATCACCCACGACCTGCGCGTCGCCGCGCAGATCTGCGACGAGGTCGTGGTGATGCAGCACGGCCGCGTCGTCGAACAGGGCCCTGCCGCCGAGGTCTTGACGCATCCGAAGGAGGCCTACACCAAGGCGCTGCTCGATGCGGCTCCGGGACGCGACTGGGACTTTGCGAACTTCCGGCCGGTGGCGGAAGGCGTGGGGGCGACGGCGTAGTCCCTCCCCTTGTCATTGCGAGCGCAGCGAAGCAATCCAGACTGTCTCCGCAGAGAGATTCAGGATTGCTTCGCGAAGCCTGTCATCGGGTCGCGCTTCGCGCGGACCCGTTGGCTCGCAATGACGGCGATCGCGGTAAGTATTCCCAAAACAGCTTGAGGCCATGCGCGGCGCGATTGCCTGCCTTGCTTGCTCTTGCCGCAAAGGCGGGTAACGTCGCGCGCATCATTTGCTTGGGACTGAATTGAATGACACGTATCGCCGTCGGCGGCTTCCTGCACGAGACCAATACTTTCGCTCCCACCAAAGCGACTTTCGCCGATTTCCAGCATGGCGGCGGCTGGCCAGCGATGACTGTAGGTGTCGACGTGCTGAAGGTGATGCGGCGCATCAATGTCGGCCTCGCCGGCTTCGTCGACAGCGCTGAAGCCAATGGCTGGGAACTCTTTCCGACGATCGCCTGCGGTGCGAGCCCGTCGGCGCACGTCACCAGCGACGCCTTCGAGCGCATCGTGAAGGTGATGGTCGACGGCATCGCAGCCGCCGGCCCGCTCGACGCGGTCTATCTCGACCTGCACGGCGCCATGGTGACCGAGCACCTCGATGACGGCGAAGGCGAGATCCTGGCGCGCGTGCGCCGCGTCATCGGCAAGGACGTCCCGCTGGTCACCAGCCTCGACCTTCACGCCAACGTCACGCCCGAGATGATCGCGCATGCCGACGCGCTGATCGCCTACCGCACCTATCCCCATGTCGACATGGCTGAAACCGGCCGTGCCTCCGCGCGCCATCTTGCGCTGTTGCTGAAGACGAAGCAGCGTTTTGCAAAAGCGTTCCGGCAATTGCCGTTCCTGATCCCGATCAGCTGGCAATGCACCAACGACCAGCCGACCAAAGGCATTTATGAGAAGCTCGCTGCACTGGAGAGCGATGCGGTTCCGATGCTCTCTTTCGCACCGGGCTTCCCTGCTGCCGATTTCCGCGACTGCGGTCCGAGCGTGTTCGCCTATGGCAAGACGCAAGAGGACGCCGATCGCGCGGCCGATGCGATCGTGAAGCTGATCGAAAGCCATGAGGATGATTTCGACGGCAAGATCTGGTCCCCCGACGACGGCGTGCGCCACGCCATGGAACTGGCGAGAGGCGCGAGCAGGCCGATCATCATCGCCGACACGCAAGATAATCCCGGCGCTGGCGGCGATTCCGACACCACGGGCATGCTGCGGGCGCTGGTGCGCAACAGAGCGAGCGCCGCGACCGGCGCGATCTACGATCCTGTGTCGGCCAAGGCCGCGCATGCGGCCGGCGTCGGCGCGGCCGTGACGCTGTCGCTCGGCGGCAAGTCCGGCATTCCCGGCGACGAGCCCTATACCGAGACGTTCGTGGTCGAAAAGCTGTCCGACGGCCGCTTCGTCGCGCCCGGCCCTTACTACGGCGGCCGCGAGATGGAGATGGGTCCCTCCGCCTGCCTGCGCATCGGCGACGTCCGTGTCGTCGTCTCCTCGCACAAGGCCCAGCTCGCCGATCAGGCGATGTACCGCTATGTCGGCATCGAGCCGACGCGAGAGAAGATCCTGGTCAACAAGAGCTCGGTGCACTTCCGCGCCGATTTCGAGCCGATCGCGGAAAAGCTTCTGATCTGCGCCGCGCCGGGCGCGATGCCGGCCGACACCGCTTCGCTACCCTGGACGCGCCTGCGCACGGGCATCCGCATCAAGCCGAACGGTCCCGTTTTCAATCCCCCCTCACGCTAACCGGACAGGACACATGCCCACGATCGATCGCATCGACGGCTACGCCGACGAACTCACCGCCATCCGCCGCGACCTCCACGCCCATCCCGAGATCGGCTTCGAGGAAGTGCGCACCTCCGGCATCGTCGCCGACAAGCTGAAGAGCTGGGGCATCGAGGTGCATCGCGGCCTCGGCGGCACCGGCGTGATCGGCGTCATCAAGGGCAAGGGATCGAGCAACAAGCGCATTGGCCTCCGCGCCGACATGGACGCGCTGCCGATGGAAGAGAACACCAATCTGAAATGGAGCTCGAAAATCCCAGGCCGCTTCCACGGCTGCGGCCATGACGGCCACACCACCATGCTGCTCGGCACCGCGCGCTACCTCGCCGAGACCCGAAATTTCGACGGCACCGTGCATCTGATCTTCCAGCCGGCCGAGGAAGGCCTCGGCGGCGCCCGCGCGATGATCAAGGACGGCCTGTTCGAGAAGTTCCCTTGCGACGAGCTCTACGGCCTGCACAACGCGCCCGATCTCAACCACGGCGAGATCGCGATCCTGCCGGGCCCGGCGATGGCCAGCGCCGACTTCTTCGACCTCCGCATCACCGGCTATGGCGCGCATGGCGCGATGCCCGAACGCTCCAAGGACGCGGTGATCATCGCGACCACGCTGGCGCAGGCGATCCAGACCATCGTCAGCCGTAATGTCGAGCCGCTGCAGGCTGCGGTGGTGTCGATCACGCAGATCCATGCGGGCTCCGCCTACAACGTCATCCCCGGCGACGCGCATCTGTGCGGCACCATCCGCACCTTCTCGAAAGAAGTCCGCACTCTGATCAGCGAACGCATCCGCACCATCTGCGCCGGCATCGCCAGCGCCTATCAGTGCGTGATCGACGTCGACATCCGCGATACGTTCGATGTGCTGGTCAACCAGGTCGAGCAGTCCAAGGTGGTCGAGGAGGTCGCGCGCACCATCGTCGACCCCGCCAACGTGATCACCCGCGCCCAGCCGAAGATGGGCAGCGAGGATTTCGCCGACATGCTGCAGACCATCCCCGGCGCCTATTTCTGGGTCGGCCATGACGGCTCGGTGCCCGTGCACAATCCCGGCTTCGTGCTCGACGACAAGATCCTACCGATCGGTGCCAGCATGTTCGCCCGGATCATCGAGACGCGCATGCCGGTGGGTGCCCATGCATAAAAAGAGCGTCGAAGAGGCGGTCACCTCGCTGCACGATCTGTCCGCGGTCGATCTGATCGCGGGCTATCGCGCCAAGCAATTCTCGCCGAGCGAGGTGCTGGAGGATTTGCTCGCGCATGTCGCTGCGTGGGAGCCGCATCTGAGGGCGCTCTATGCATTCGATCCCGACGGCGCGCGCGAGGCCGCGAAGGCCTCGACCGCGCGCTGGACCGGCGGCGAGCCGTCCGGCGCGCTCGACGGCGTGCCTGTGACGGTGAAGGACAATATCGCAACCAAGGGCGTGCCGGTGCCGCTCGGGGCGGCCAGCGTCAAGCTGGTGCCGGCCGAGAAGGACGCCCCGCCCGCCGCGCGGCTGCGCGAGGCCGGCGCGATCATCTTTGCAAAAACCACGATGCCCGATTACGGCATGCTGTCCTCCGGGCTCTCCAGCTTCCACGCGCTCGCGCGCAATCCGTGGGACCTCTCCAAGAATCCCGGCGGCTCCAGCGCGGGCGCCGGCGCGGCCGCGGCGGCCGGCTACGGTCCCTTGCATCTCGGCACCGATATCGGCGGCTCGGTGCGGCTGCCCGCCGCTTGGTGTGGCCTCGTCGGCTTGAAGCCGAGTTTTGGCCGCGTGCCGATTGATCCCACCTATGTCGGCCGCGTCGCCGGCCCCATGACCCGCACGGTCGACGATTGCGCGCTGATGATGAGCGCGATCGCCAAGCCCGACCGCCGCGACGGCATGAGCCTGCCCGCCGAGCCGCTCAACTGGAAAGGTTTGGAAAAATCCCCGCGAAAACTGCGCATCGGATTGATGCTCGATCCCGGCTGCGGCCTTCCGCTGGAGAAGCCGGTTCGCGAGGTCGCGGTGAAGGCCGCGAAAGCGTTCGAGTCCGCAGGCAGCGTCGTGACCGAAGTCGACGGCATCCTCACCCGCGAGATGCTCGACGGTCTCGACAATTTCTGGCGCGCGCGGATGTGGGACGATCTGGCCAAGCTGACGCCGGAAGAGCAGGCCAAGGTGCTGCCCTATATCTTTGGGTGGGGCGAGTCCGGCGCTAAACTGTCGGGTGTCGATGTCATCCGCGGCTTCAACCAGACCATGGCAATTCGCGCCGCGGCAGGAAAGCTGTTCTGCGAGCTCGACTACGTGATCTCGCCGACCGCGCCGAACGTGAACTATGCGGCGGAATGGGCCTCACCGACCAATGATCCCATGAAGCCGTTCGAGCACATCGCCTATACCGTGCCATGGAATATGTCGGAGAACCCGGCCGTCTCGATCAATGGCGGCTTCGATGCCAAGGGCTTCCCCATCGGTGTGCAGATCGTCGGCCGCCGGTTCGACGACATCGGCGTGCTCGGCATGGCCAAGGCTTTCGAGGGTTTGCGCGGACCGCAGCGGCCCTGGCCGAGACCGCCGGCGAAGTAGCGCCTCAGCACAAGCGCGGGCTGGACCTACGCATCCATCCTCTTCAAGAACATCCATTGCCGGGCCAAGCCCGGCAATGGCGGAATTGATTCAAGAATACGAGGGAAGGAAACCACATGGTGTATGAGACGATCAAATACGAGGTCGCCGAGCAGATCCTCACCATCACGCTGAACCGGCCCGACAAGCTCAACGCCTTCAATGCGCAGATGCAGGCAGAGCTGATCGACGCGTTCGACGCCGCCGACAAGGACGACGATGTCCGCGCCATCATCGTCACCGGCGCCGGCCGCGGTTTTTGCGCAGGCGCCGACCTCTCCTCCGGTGCCGACACGTTCGATCGCGATGCGCGGCGCGGGCCGGTGAAGCGCTTCGCCGACGGCAAGGTCGACTACAGTGATCCGCAGGTGCGCGATGGCGGCGGCCAGGTGACCTTGCGCATCTTCAAATGCCTCAAGCCTGTGATCGCCGCGGTGAACGGCCCTGCCGTCGGCATCGGCGTCACCATGCAACTCGCGATGGACATCCGCATTGCGTCGGACGCGGCGCGGTTCGGCTTCGTGTTCTCCCAGCGCGGCATCGTGCCGGAGGCGGCGTCGAGCTGGTTCCTGCCGCGCATCGTCGGCATCTCGCAGGCGCTGGAATGGTGCTATTCGGGCCGCGTCTTCCCGGCGCAGGAGGCGCTTGCCGGGCGTCTCGTCAGCAAGGTCGTAGCCCCTGACGATCTGCTGCCAACCGCCCGCGCGCTCGCCAAGGAATTTGCCGCGAAGACCGCACCGGTCTCGGTCGCGTTGATCCGCCAGATGATGTGGCGGATGATGGGCGCCGACGATCCGATGGAGGCCCACAAGGTCGACAGCCGCGGCATCTACGCCCGCGGCCGCTCGGAGGATGTGAAAGAAGGCGTGGTGTCGTTCCTGGAGAAGCGTCCGGCGCAGTTCAAGAACAAGGTGTCCAGCGATATGCCGGACTATTTCCCGTGGTGGACGGAGCGGGAGTACAAGTAGGTTCGTAGGGCGGGTTAGCCGAAGGCGTAACCCGCCTCTTCTCTTGCGGCAAAACGGCGGGTTACGCTTCGCTAACCCGCCCTACGGGTTCATCGGCACCGTCACTCCATTACCAGCGCCACGCGCCCGATCGCCTTGCGGTCGAGCAACAGCCGCATCGCCTTCGCATAATCTTCCAGCGGCAGGCGGTGCGAGACGTTGGGGCACAGCTTGCCTTCCTCCGCCCACCGCAAGAGCGCTTTCAATCGCACTTCGCCGAGCGCGGGATTCTTCCGTACGGCTTCGCCGGCACGCACGCCCAGCACGCTGGCGCCCTTGATCAACAGCAGATTGGTCTTTGCCGAACCGATGCCGCCGGTGAATCCGACCACGAGAAGCCGCGCACCCCAGGCAATGCAGCGCAATGAATCTTCGAAAACCTGGCCGCCGACGGGATCGAACACGACGTCGGCGCCGCGACCATCGGTGATGCGCTTGACGGCATCGCGGAACGGCTCGCGGTCGTAGCGAACGAGATGATCGGCGCCGCGCGACCTCGCAATCGCGAGCTTCTCGTCGCTGGAGGCGGTCGCGATCACGATCGCACCCAGCATCTTGCCGATCTCGACGGCAGCAAGGCCAACGCCGCCGCCGGCGCCATGCACCAGCAGCACCTCGCCGGGCGCAATCCGGCCGCGATCGATCAGCGCATGATAGGCTGTGCCGTGGCCGGCGAGATAGGTCGCAGCCTCCGCATAGTCGAACGTCGATGGCATCGGCGTGAGTTGGGCCGGCGTTACCACCACTTCGTCAGCGAAGGCGCCATGGCGCATCTTGACAATGACCTTGTCGCCGATGGCAACGCCGCTTGCCTCCGCGCCGACCTCGGTGACATCGCCAGCAGCTTCCATGCCGGGCGTGAACGGCAGCTCCGGCTTCAGCTGATATTCGCCGGCGGCCATCAGCACATCAGGAAAGTTGAGTCCGGCGGCGCGGATCGCGACGCGCACCTCGCCCGGCTTCAACGGGCGCGACGGAAACTCCTCCAGCCGCAGGCTCTCAGGCTCGCCAAGCGTATGGCAGACGACGGCGCGCACCATCAGGCTGCACTCGCCTTGCTGCGCAGCAACGCCTCGCGGATCAGCGGCAGACGGTCATTGCCAAAGTACATATCAGTCTTGCCCACGAAGATCGTCGGCGAGCCGAAGCCGCCGCGCGCGACCACCTCTTCCGTATTTGCCTTGAGCTGATCCTTGATGCCCTGCTCCGAGATGCCGGCGAAGAATTTTGGCGCGTCGATGCCGACCTGCTTGCAGATGTCGGCAAGCACCGCATCCTGCGAGATGTCCCTGTCACCGCCCCAATAGGTCTCGAACACGGCGGTCGCGAACGGCACCATGTCCTTCCCGAGCCAGATACAGCCGCGCATCGCCTTCACGCTGTTCACGGGAAACACCGTCGGCGGCATCTTGATCGACAATCCAGCCGAGCGCGCCCAATCCGCGAGGTCCTTTTTCATGTAGCGTGCCTTCAGCGGCACCGGCGTCTCGCGCTGCGCGTAGACGCTCGGGTTGACCGTGTTGAAGATGCCGCCGACCAGGATCGGCCGCCAGACGATTTCCGCGCCCAACTCCCTGGCGAGCGGCTGGATATTGTGGAAGGCGAGATAGGTCCAGGGGCTGGAGCAGTCGAAGAAGAATTCGATCATGGCGTTTCCCAATCAAGCGTCGCGGGCTTCAGGCCGACTTTTGTTGTTCTGTACCTCGACGTTAAGACATGGCAGGAAGAGGCGCAACACAACCTGCCGGGAGGGCCGCCATGCTGTTTCCAACCACGATCGCCGGCTCCTTGCCGAAGCCGGAATGGCTCGCCGAGCCCAACATGCTCTGGGCGCCCTGGAAGTCGCAGGGCGAGGAGCTTCTCCGCGCCAAGCGCGACGCAACGCTGATCTGGCTGAAGATCCAGGAGGACGCCGGCATCGACATCGTCACCGAGGGCGAGCAGGCTCGCCAGCATTTCGTCCACGGCTTCCTGGAGAAGGTCGAAGGCATCGACTTCGCCCACAAGGTCGAGATGGGCATCCGCAAGGATCGCTACAAGGCGATGGTGCCGCAAGTGGTCGCGCCGCTCCGGCTGAGGGAGCGCGTGCATGCGTTCGAGGCGCGCGCGGCGCGTACGCACACCAACAAGAAGCTGAAATTCACGCTGCCCGGCCCGATGACCATCATCGACACCATTGCCGATCGCTACTACGGCGACCGCGTCAAGATGGCGTTTGCCTTCGCCGAGCTGCTCAACGAGGAGGCCAAGGCCTTGCAGGCCGACGGCGTCGATCTCGTGCAGTTCGACGAGCCCGCCTTCAACGTCTACATGGACGAGGTCAACGATTGGGGCATCAAGGCGCTGGAGCGCGCCGCGCAAGATCTCACCTGCGCTACCGCCGTGCACATCTGCTACGGCTACGGCATCAAGGCCAATACCGACTGGAAGGAGACGCTGGGCAGCCAGTGGCGGCAGTATGAGCAGATCTTTCCGGCGATCGATGCGAGCCCGATCCAGCAGGTCGCAATCGAATGCCGCAATTCGAAGGTGCCGCTCGATCTGCTCGCGCTCTTGAAGAACAAGATCGTACAGGCCGGCGTCATTGATGTTGCCAGCGACACGGTGGAGACTGCCGAGGACGTCGTTCAGGTGATCGACGTGGTGTCGAAATTCGTGCCCAAGAGCAACATCATCGCCACCACCAATTGCGGCATGGCGCCGATGCGGCGCGAGATCGCCGAAGCCAAGCTGATGGCGCTCGGCGCAGGCGCCGCGCTGGCGCGCGAGAAGCTTGGGTAGTGGTGGGGCAAGCGCCGCGCTAGGGTAGCGCCGTCGGATGCAGTACCGGCGTATAGCCAGCGTTCAAACTGCGCAGCGTCGAGGGCGGCGTCAGCAACGCCACCTCGCCAAGCTGACGCTCGACCGCGGCATAGCCTGCCGGTGACCACAACAGCACCCTGCCCTGCGTCACCAGAAAACTCTCCTCGCCCTGCTGAACCATCGCACCGTCGGGGAGCTGGTCGAGCGGCACCAGCAGCGCGTGCAGCCGTTTCCTGCCGTGATCGAGCCGCTCGTGATGCAGCACCGTGTCGATGTCGTGCATGCGGACGCCGTGCAGGCGATTGCCCTTCTCCCATGCGGCCCGGAAGCGATTGGCGTGGTCCTTGCGGCAATAGAAGCAGGGACGGTGTCCGGCGGCGAGCGCGGTGGCCTCGTCCAGAAAAAACAGTTCGGTCCAACTCCGCTGTGCCATGACCTCGCGGCGGCGGCCGCGGAATTCGCAGGTGCAGGTGAGCCAGGCCGGCGACGACCAGCGCTTTTTCAGCAGCGTCTTGGTCGCGGGATCATGGATGATGCCACGGTTGCCGGTGAACAGGCCGCGGTGCGGGGTGGCGATGATGTCGCCGGTGGGCGTGACGCGGTTTTGCAGAGGGCGAGTAGCGAATGGCGAATTGCGACTGGAGGGGCTGCTACTCACCATTCGCTACGCGCCATCGCCGTTGATCACGCTGCGCCATCTCGCAGCGGCGGGTGGTAGGACAGCGCGGTGTCCCAGGGGAAGAAAATCCAGGTGTCCTGCGAGACTTCCGTGATGAAGGTGTCGACCAGCGGACGGCCCATCGGCTTGGCGTAGACGGTGGCGAAATGCGCATCGGGCAGCATCTCGCGCACCAGCTTGCCGGTCTTGCCGGTGTCGACGAGGTCGTCGACGATCAGGAGGCCCTTGCCGGTGCCGCCGCCGAGCTTGATCGCCGCCTCGGAAATGCCCTTTAAAACCTGGAGGTCGCCCTGCTTGTTGTGGTCGTAGCTGGCGATGCAGACGGTATCGATCACGCGCACGCCGAGCTCGCGCGCCACGATCGCCGCCGGCACGAGGCCACCGCGCGTGATCGCGATCACCGCGTGGAACGGGCCGACCTCGTTGAGCCGCCAGCTCAGCGCCCGGCAATCCCGGTGGAATTGGTCCCAGGAGACCGGAAAGGCCCTGCCCGCCCGCTCCTGTGCGCTCGGTTCCGGTGTCTCACCCATCGTCTTCTCCATTCGTCCCAAGCGCCTGCTGCTAACGGGTGATGTTCAATCCCGCCAGCATTTCCTTCACCGCCGACATCGCGGCTGCGAGCTTGTCCGCATCGCGCGAGCGCACCACCAGATTGGTGTTGGGCTTCTGCTCTTCATCCATGAACGGATAGCTGCCGATGATGGTGTCGGGGTGGGCAGCGGCGATCGCCCGCAAGGGGCTGCCGATGTCGCCCTCCCGCGCATTGGCGCGGACCGATTCGGAGAGCATACGCACGCCCGACTTCAACTTGGGCGAGACGATATCCATCATCGCCTGCATGATCGAGGGCACGCCGGCCATCACGATGACATTGCCGATCTTGAAGCCGGGGGCGAGGATGGTCGCGCTCTGGATCAGCTCGGCTCCGTCGGGGATGCGGGCCATGCGCAGGCGGGCCTCGTTGAGGTCTTGTTCGCTCCAGCGCTCGCGGAAACGGGCGACGACCTCGGGGTGGTGGTCGATGCCGACGCCGAACGCCTTGGCGACGCTGTCGGCGGTGATGTCGTCATGGGTCGGGCCGATGCCGCCAGTGGTGAAGACGTAGGTGTAGCGATGCCGCAGTGCATCCAGGGCCGCGATGATGTCGGCCTCGTCGTCGGAGACGACCCTGACTTCCTTCAGGTCAATGCCGATATTGGTCAAATATTCGGCGATGAAACCGATGTTCTTGTCCTTGGTCCGGCCGGACAGGATTTCGTCGCCAATGACCAGAATGCCCGCCGTGACGATCTCGCTCATAACTTAAGTCCCTCACCTGTGGCGCCGACTTTGCCGAGGTAACGCGTTGAAGTCACGCGGTTTTGCTGTCGAAATAAGCAGTCTTCAGCCATTTTTTCAGGCATGTTCGCGGCTATTCCCGGCAAATGCTGCCGGTCCATGCTTATCGCGCTGGCCCGGCCCTTGCTACCACATGAAAGTCATGCACTCTTGCCGCATGGCCACAGGACGTTGCGGTCTTCACCAAGGCCTCGCGGCCTGTCCAATGGCGCAACGCCTTGCGGAGACAAGTCGGGATCTATGGCAGTCGCGTTTGATGAAATGAATATTCCCGGCGGGGACCTTCGCCCCGCCTATCAGGAGCTGGCGCGCTGGCTCAAGGAGACGCCTCCCGAGGCGCTCGAATATCGCCGCCAGGAGGCCGAGCTCCTGTTCCGCCGCATCGGCATCACCTTCGCCGTCTATGGCGAGGCCGAATCCACCGAACGCCTGATCCCATTCGATGTGATCCCGCGGATCATGTCCGGCAAGGAATGGACCCTCCTGGAGAAGGGCCTGAAGCAGCGCGTGCGCGCGCTCAATATGTTCCTGCGCGACATCTATCACGGCCGTGACATCCTGCGCGCCGAGATCGTGCCCGACGATCTGATCTTCCAGAACCCGGTGTTTCGTCCCGAGATGAACGGCCAGCAGGTGCCGCACGACGTCTATGTGCACATCGCCGGCATCGACATCGTCCGGACCGATGCCGAGGACTTCATCGTGCTGGAGGACAATGCGCGGACGCCGTCCGGCGTGTCCTACATGCTGGAAAACCGCGAGATCATGATGCGGCTGTTTCCCGATCTGTTCGCCCGCCACAGGGTGGCGCCGGTCGAGCGCTATCCGGACGAGCTGCTCGCCGCGCTCCGCTCGGTCGCGCCGCAAAGCGCCTCCGGCGAGCCGACGGTGGCCCTGCTCACGCCCGGCGTCTACAACTCGGCCTATTACGAGCACTCCTTCCTCGCCGACAAGCTCGGTATCGAGCTGGTCGAGGGCCGCGATCTGATCGTCAAGAACAATGAAGTGTTCATGCGAACGACGGAAGGGGTGAAGCGGGTCGACGTGATCTATCGCCGCGTCGACGACGACTTCCTCGATCCCCTCACCTTCCGTCCCGATTCCGTGCTCGGCGTGCCCGGGCTGATGTCGGCCTATGCGGCCGGCAACATCACGCTCGCCAACGCCGTCGGCACCGGGATCGCCGACGACAAGGCGATCTACTCCTACATGCCTGACATCGTGAAATTCTATCTCGGCGAGGAGCCGATCCTGAAGAACGTGCCGACTTGGCGCTGCCGCGAGCCGAAGGATCTCGCCTACGTGCTGGACAATCTAAGCGAGCTCGTCGTCAAGGAGGTTCACGGCTCCGGCGGCTACGGCATGCTGATCGGCCCTGCCGCGACCAAAGCGACGATCGAAGCCTTTCGCGAGAAGCTCAAGCGCGAGCCGGAAGGCTTCATCGCGCAGCCGACGCTGGCGCTCTCGACCTGCCCGACCTGCACGGCGTCAGGCCTTGCGCCTCGCCATGTCGATTTGCGGCCCTTCGTGCTCACCGGCAGCAAGAGCACCACCATCGTGCCCGGTGGGCTCACGCGCGTCGCACTGAAGGAAGGCTCCCTGGTGGTGAATTCGAGCCAGGGCGGCGGCACCAAAGACACCTGGATCCTGGACGAGTAGACAGATGCTGTCGCGTACCGCCGAAAACCTCTACTGGCTCGCCCGCTATGTCGAACGGGCCGAATATCTCGCGCGCACCATCGACGCGACCTTGCGCGTCACCGCGCTTCCCGCCGCCTATATCGGCAAAACCAACGAATGGGACTCGGCGCTGCTCACCGCCGGCGTCGCCGCCAGCTTCTATCAGACCTATGAGGAAGCCAACGAGCACAACGTGGTCGACTATCTCTCGTTCTCGGCGGACAACCCGTCCTCGATCAGGAACTGCATCGAGGCGGCGCGGCTGAACTCGCGCTCGGTGCGCACCGCGCTGACCAGCGAGATGTGGGACACCATCAACTCGGCCTGGATCGAGCTTCAGGCGGTCTGGAGCAAGGGCGCCTCGACGCGCGAGGATCTCGCCAAATTCCTGCGCTTCGTGCAGGAGACCTCGCTGCGCTTCGACGGCTCGGCCTATCGGACCATGCTGCGCAACGACGCCTACTGGTTCTCGCGGATGGGGGTGCATCTCGAGCGCGCCGACAACACCGCGCGCATTCTCGACGTGAAGTATCACGTGCTGCTGCCCGAGGAGGAGCATGTCGGTGGCCCCCTCGACTTCTATCAGTGGAGCTCGATCCTGCGCTCGGTGTCGGCGCTGACGGCCTATCACTGGGTCTATCGCGAGACGCTGAAGCCCTGGCTGATCGCGGATCTGCTCATCCTCAACGACACGTTGCCGCGCTCGCTGGCGAGCTGCTACGGCAATCTCGTGCGCAACCTCGACCAGATCGGCGTCGCCTATGGCCGCCAGGGCCCGGCCCAGCGCCACGCCCGCGGCATCCGCAACCGGCTGGAACACAGCAACATGAACGACATTTTCCAGCATGGCGTGCATGAATTCATTCAGGAATTCATCACGGATAATTCCAGGCTGGGCGAAATCATCACGAAGCAGTATTTAATCTGACCCATGCTGTCGTTCCGGGATGGTCCGAAGGACCAGACCCGGAACCTCGAGATTCTCAGGCGCGCAATTGCGCCCCGGAGTTCGATGCTGTCGCATCGCCCCGGAATGACGGAATCAAAACACCATGCGCCTGCGAATCCTGCACACCACGACCTATCGCTACGAGCCGCCGGCCACGAGCGTGATCCAGATCCTGCGCATGACGCCCGGCAGCCATGACGGGCAATATGTGGCGGAATGGCAGATCGATGTCTCCACCGACACCAAGCTCGACACGCATGAAGATGCGTTCGGCAACGTTACCCATGTGCTGTCCTGTGGACCGGTCGGCGACATCCAGATCACCGCCGAAGGCCTGATCGAGACCCACGACACCGGCGGCGTGCTGCGCGGCACCGACGAGCGCTTTCCCGCCGGCATGTTCCTGCGCTCAACCGATCTCACCTCCATCAATCCCGCGATGATGGCGGTTGCGCGCCAGTTGCGCAGCGAGGCCGAGAGCGACACCCTCGGCTTCCTGCATACGCTGATGACGCAGATTGCCGATCACATGACGTTCGACGAGGACCCCACTCACAGCGGCACCTCGGCGGCCGAGGCGTTCACGCTCAAGCGCGGGGTCTGCCAGGACTACGCGCACATCTTCATTGCCTGCGCTCGCGCCGGCGGCGTGCCGGCGCGCTTCGTCTCCGGCCATTTCCTGCGCTCCGATGGCATGCTGCATCAGGACGCCGGGCACGCCTGGGCAGAGGCCTACGTGCCCGATCTCGGCTGGATCGGCTTCGATCCCGCCAACAGCATCTGCGCCACCGACGCCCATGTCCGGGTCGCGATCGGGCTCGACTATCTTGGCGCAGCCCCGGTGCGCGGCACCCGCTATGGCGGCGGCACGGAGACGCTGACGGTCGCGGTCAAGGTCGAGCAGGCCGGCCGCGGCGGGCCGTGGCAGTCGCAGACACAGCGGCAGAGCTAGGCGCAGCCGTCCGACGCATGGGGCTGTGCTACACTCGCGGGATCTGACCTGCCCCCACGAAGTACGACATGGCGACCGTAAAACTGCTTTCGGACGATGAACTTTCCGCAGAAGCGCGCGCCGTATTCGACGATATCCGTCGAGTCCGAAAATCGGACTTCGTCAACAATTTCTGGCGCGCCCTGGCGCATGATCCGAAGACGCTGCGGCGGACCTGGGAGAGCATCAAGGAGGTGATGGCTCCGGGCGCGCTCGATCCCAAGGTCAAGGAGATGCTCTATGTCGCGGTTTCGATCGCGCATGGCTGCAGCTACTGCATCCATTCGCACACCGCCGCCGCACGGGCCAAGGGCATGACCGAGGCGGAATATGGCGAGCTGCTCGCCATCGTCGGCATGGCCGCGGAGACCAATCGTCTGGTCACAGCGCTCGGCGTGCCGGTCGACGAGGCGTTTCTCCTAGACGCCGCCGAGTGAGGCCGGCAGTTGCGCTCTGGAATGACGGCTCACCCTCGGGAATCGGGGGTTGGAGCGGCCCTTGAAATTGGCTAGTAATTCCGCGCAAACGCGTTCGGGGACTGGAAATGACCTATTGTTGCGGAATCCTGGTTCGGGACGGTCTGGTGATGATCGCCGATACCCGCACCAATGCCGGTCTCGACAATGTCTCGACCTTCCGCAAGCTTCACATCTTCTCCAAGCCCGGCGAGCGCATCATGGCGATCGCCAGCGCGGGCAACCTCGCCATCAGCCAGTCGGTGCTGTCGACGCTGACCGAAGGCCTGGAGGACCCCAACACGGGCGAGATCGAGACGCTGATGAACGCGCCGACCATGTTCCAGGCCGCCCAGCGCATCGGCCGGGCGATCCGGGCGGTGCACGCGACCGAAGGGCCGGCGCTGCGATCCGAGGATGTGTCCTTCGACGTCTCGTTCCTGTTCGGCGGCCAGATCAAGGGCTCCCGGATGCGCCTGTTCATGATCTACACCGCCGGCAATTTCATCGAGTGCACCACCGACACGCCCTATCTGCAGATCGGCGAACACAAATACGGCAAGCCGGTGCTCGACCGCGCCATGCATTACGACGTCGAGCTCTACGAGGCGCTGAAGACCGGCCTGATCTCGATGGACTCGACCATGCGTTCGAATCTCGGCGTCGGCCTGCCGATCGACGTGCTGGTGGTACGCGCGGACGCCTGCGAGGCCGATCTCAACCACCGCATCGAGGCGGGCGAGCCCTATTTCCACGACCTGCGCTCGCGCTGGTCGGCGGCGCTGCGGGCGGCGCATCAGAACATTCCGCGCCCGCCCTACAAGAACGAAAAAGAACCGAAAACCTGACAGCTCAAGAGAAAAGGCAGGAAACGATGAGTGAAGCAAAGAAGATCGCCCTGGTGACGGGCGCCGGCACCGGCGTCGGGCGCGCGGCGTCGCTGGCATTGATGAACACCGGCTTCACCGTGGTGCTGGTCGGGCGCCGGCTCGACATGCTGGAGGAGACCGCAAAGCTCGGCCCGGCGGGAAAAAGCATCTGCGTCACCGCCGACATGACCAAGCCGGATTCGATCGCCGCGCTGTTCGACAAGGTGAAGGCGACCTACGGCCGCCTCGACGTGCTCTTCAACAATGCCGGCATGGGCGCGCCCGCCGTGAACTTCGAGGACCTCAGCCTCGAGCAGTGGCAGGCGGTGGTGAACACCAACCTCACCGGCCCGTTCCTGTGCACCCAGCACGCCTTCCGTATCATGAAGGACCAGACCCCGCGCGGCGGCCGCATCATCAACAACGGCTCGATCTCGGCGCATGCGCCGCGGCCGTTCTCGGCGGCCTACACCTCGACCAAGCACGCCATCACCGGCCTGACCAAGGCGAGCAATCTCGACGGCCGCATGTACGACATCGCGGTCGGCCAGGTCGACATCGGCAATGCCGCGACCCCGATGACCGACCGCATGGTCAACGGCCCCGGCGTGCTCCAGCCCGACGGCACGACGAAGCACGAGCCGCGCATGGATGCCAAGGCTGTCGGCGATGCCGTTGCCTATATGGCCGGCCTGCCGCTCGATGCCAACGTGCTGACCATGACGGTGATGGCCACCAAGATGCCGTTCGTCGGGCGAGGCTGAACTCAAAAACTGCGAAAACAACCCCATGCACAGTAGGGATCTCATTGATTTCCCTATGCTCTGTCTGCGACCGTGCCCCGGACGCTGCGCGGCATGAAATGACGCGCTGCTGAGCCGGGGCCCGCGCGTCCTGAGCCGTCTGGGGTCCCGGCTCTGCGCCGCAACGCTGACGCGTTGCGGCTTGTCCGGGACACGAGACCCTCCCCTACTCCAGGCTCTCCACCTTCCGCAGGCTCGGAAACAGCTTCATCCACAAGAGCGCCACTGCGACGGTGGCAATGCCGCCGAGTGCGGCAGCGGGCATGGCGCCGAGCAGCGCGGCGGCCACTCCGCTCTCGAACTGGCCGAGCTGGTTCGAGGCGTTGATGAAGAGGAAGTTGACCGCGCCGACCCGGCCGCGCATCTCGTCGGGCGTTGACAGCTGCACCAGCGAGAAGCGGATCACGACGCTGATCGTGTCGGCCGCGCCGAGCACGGCGAGCGACAGCACCGACAGCCACATCCAGGACGACAGCGCGAACACGATGGTGGCGAGGCCGAACACGATCACGGCCTGGAACATGCGCAGGCCCACATGCCTGGAGATGGCGTGGCGCGCCAGCACCATGGTCATCAACAGCGCGCCGACTGCGGGTGCCGCGCGCAGCACCCCGAGCCCGACCGGACCGGTCTGCAGGATGTCGCGGGCATAGATCGGCAACAGCGCGGTGACGCCGCCGAACAGCACCGCGAACAGGTCGAGTGAGATGGTGCCGAGGATGGCGGGATTTTTGCGGATGAAGCGGACGCCGGCGAAGATGTTGTCCGAGCTGGCCCCCTCCTTTGCGATCGCCTGCGGGCGCGGCCGGATGAAGCCGGTCAGGATCATCCCGAGAATCCAGAACAGCAGCATCATGGCATAGGCAAGATGCGGGGCGATCGCATAGGCGAAGCCCCCGAGCGCCGGCCCGGTGATGGTCGCGACCTGCGCCGCGCCGCTGGAGACGGCGGTGGCGCGCTGGAGCGAGCCCTGCGGCGCGATCGCCGGCAGCAGCGCCGCGGTGGTCGGGCTCTCGAAAGCACCGGCGATGCCGAGCACGAAGGTCGCGATGAAGATCTGCACCTCGCCGACCGCGCCGAGATAGGTGATGGTCGCGAGATAGAGCGCGGTTGCCGCTTCGACGAGCTGACAGAGCTGGACCACGCGCTTGCGCTCGAAACGGTCGGCGGCGTGGCCGGCAACGAACACCAGGAGCGCGGTGGGCAGGAACTGCACGAGGCCGACCATGCCAAGGTCGAAGGCCGAGCCGGTGAGATCGTAGATCTGCCAGCCGATCGCGACCGCCGCGATCTGGCTGGAAAAGCGCGACAGGCTGCGCGAGAGCAGGAAGAACAGGAAGGCGCGGTGGGCGAGGAGCGCGCCGGCGCTGACCGGGGGATGGCCGGACATTGGCTGCTCTGGCATCGCCTCCTGGATCGTCTTTTGGGTCACCCTCGGACCGCTCGCCCCCTGATGTCGACGGCCCCCCGCGTGGCTGAGGCGGACCCGCTTGTCAACAGTGGGACACCTTCCGCATGTCCCGGCATTGCCTTTGCAGCGCAGCCGCGGCCATAATCATTGAGGGTTTGGGGACATCATGCTGCGCTTGCAATCGGCACTCGGCATTTTCGCATTGCTGTTGATCGCCTTCGCATTGGCAGAGAACCGGCGCGCCGTGTCGCTGCGACAGGCGGCGGTCGGCCTCCTCGCCACCTTTGTCACCGCCATCGTGCTGCTGAAGCTGCCGATCGTCGCGCGCGCCTTCGGTGCCATCAACGACGCCGTCGGTGCGATCTCCGCGGCCTCGCGCGCCGGCTCCGCCTTCGTGTTCGGCTATGTCGGCGGCGCCCCCCTGCCGTTCGATCTGAAGATGCCGGGCGCCGATTTCATCCTGGCGTTCCAGGCGCTGCCGATCGTGCTGGTCATGAGCGTGCTGACGACGCTGCTGTTCTATTGGCGCGTGCTGCCGCCGATCGTGCGCGGCATGGCCTGGCTGCTGGAGCGGACGTTAGGGGTCGGCGGCGCGGTGGGGCTATCGACCGCCGCCAACATTTTCCTCGGCATGGTCGAAGCGCCGCTGTTCGTGCGGCCGTATCTGAAGCAGATGACCCGCAGCGAGCTGTTCCTGGTCATGACCGGCGGCATGGCCGGCATCGCGGGCACCGTGCTGGTGCTCTATGCGACGTTCCTTGCTCCTCTCATCCCGGATGCCGCCGCGCATTTCGTCATCGCCTCGGTGCTGGGCGCGCCGGCTGCGATCCTGGTCAGCCTGATCATGGTGCCTGAAACCTCCGACAAGCGCACCGGCGGCGCGATGGAGAACCCCGAGATGGAGGTCTCCGGTACCATGGATGCGATCGTGAAGGGCACCAGCGCAGGGATTGAGCTGCTGATCAACATCGTCGCGATGCTGCTGGTGCTGGTGGCGCTGGTCTATCTCGTCAACGCCATGCTCGGCCTGTTGCCGCATATCGGTGGCGCCGCGATCTCGTTGCAGCGCCTGCTCGGCCTCGTGATGGCGCCGGTTTGCTGGCTGATGGGATTGCCGTGGGATCAGGCGGTGACGGCCGGCAGCCTGATGGGCACCAAGACCGTGCTCAACGAGCTGATCGCCTATGTCGACTTCTCGAAGCTGCCGCCTGACGCGCTCGATCCGCGCTCGCGCCTGATCATGCTCTATGCGATGTGCGGCTTCGCCAATTTCGCCAGCCTCGGCATCATGATCGGCGGCCTGGGCGTGATGGCGCCCGAGCGGCGCGAGGAGATCAACGCGCTCGGACTGAAGTCGATCGTGTCGGGGACGCTGACGACGTGCTTGATGGGGGCGGTGGTGGGGGTATTGACGTAGGTGTCTCCGCCCGTCATTGCGAGGAGCCCTTGCGACGAAGCAATCCAGACCGTTTCCGCAGATGCATTTCTGGATTGCTTCGCTACGCTCGCAATGACGAGTGGAAAGAGGTGTGCGCGGTTTCCTGACAGCGCCTACGCCTTCAACTCCACCGTCTTGAACTCCGCCGGCAGGATCACCTCCAAGAGCTCGACGTCGTCGGAATAGTCCAGGATCATGTGCTTGATCTTCGGCGGCTGGGTCCAGGCGCTGCCTTCTTTCATCAGCGTCTCGCCCTGACCGTCCATATAGGTCTTCACCCAACCCTTGAGCACGTAAACCATCTGGAATTCGACGTCGTGGAAGTGCAGCTTCGAGACCTCGGCCGGATTGCAGAGGCCTTGCAGGCGGATCACATGCGCTTGGGCGAGACCATGGGTCGCGTCGGCAATGCCGAGGTCGCGATATTTGGCGTAGGCGCGCAGGCCGTCGGCCTTGAAGTCTTCCTCGCGGTGATGGCTGATCGCGATGCGCTGCCTGGGGCGCGCGGGCTTTTTCGGCGCCACAATGCGTGCCTTCGGCTTCACCGCTTTGCGCGCAGACGATCGCGCCGCCGCCTTTGCTCCGCTGCGCTTCTTCACCGCAGTCTTCGTTGCGGGTCTTGATGCCTTTTGCTTGGCCATTGTCCGCCTCCCTGATCTGAGCCGCGCCCGCCGGACGCGTAGGGCCCGGGGGCAGATTATCCAGTCTTGGACGAGGCAGCAATTGCGGGCTGAAGGCTGGTCAGCCGAAGATCCAATCGTAGCTTGTCCCAGGCTGTCGTGGCGAGCGGCCGTCGTCTCGTATTGGTTCTTACGCTGAATTAGTGTCGCCCGTGAGATTCTGGGGGAATTGATTCATGGGCAACAGCGTAGGTCAGCGTGCATTTCAAAATGCCCGGCTTCAGAAACGGCAAAAAGCCGAAGTGTTGCCGCTGCTCGGGCATGCACTGCAGTTGCACAAGATGGGGCTTTTCCCCGAGGCCCAGGCCGCCTATCGCCAACTTCTCCAGCTCGCACCCAACCAATTCATCGCGCTGCATATGCTCGGCGTGCTGGAGTCCGATGCCAAAAACTATCAGCAAGCCGAAATTCTGCTGAGCCGGGCGGTCGCCCTCGATCCGCGGTCGGCCGATGCTCATATGAGCCTGGGCGTCGCGCTCAACGGACTACGGCGGCACGGCGAGGCCCGCGCGAGCTATCGAAAGGCCCTCGCCTTGCGGCCCGACCACGCCGTAACTCTGTCCAATCTCGGTAACGCGAGCGTGGCCCTCGACCATCACGAGGAGGCGCTCCGCAGCTACGACAAGGCGCTCGCACTCAACGCAAACCTTGCCGAAGCCCACAATGGCCGGGGCTGGGCGCTCAGCCGGCTGCGCAACTATGACGGGGCGCTCGCAAGCCTTGGCCGCGCGCTATCGATCAAGCCTGACTACGCCGCGGCGCTGTCGAACCGCGCGGTTGCATTGCGGGAACTTCAGCGATTTGACGAAGCCGTGGCAGATGGCAATCGGGCCATCGCGCTGGCACCCGACGACGCCAACGGCTGGCTCGCGCGGGCCAGTGTCCTGCTCCAGATCCAGCAAATCGCCCAGGCATCGCACGATTGCGAGCGGGCCCTCGCGCTCGCTCCCGATTCCATTCAAGCTCACCTGGTGCTGGGCCTTTGTCTCGCCGGACTTGGCCGGGTCGACGAAGCCCTCGCCAGTTTCGACAGAGCCCTCGACATCCAGCCCGACCTTCAAAGCGCGATCTCCAACAAGATCTTCACGCTCGATTTCATGGCGGACGCCAGCGTTGAGCAGCATCAGCAGGCGCGGCAGGTGTGGTGGGAGCGTGTCGGCGCGAAGATCGCTGCGGAAGCGGCGGGACCGCATGACAACAGCCGCAATCCGGATCGCCGCCTGGTGCTTGGCTATGTCTCGTCGGACTTCAACGCGCATTCGGCCGCGTTCATTTTCAAGCCGGTCCTGCAACACCGTGACCCCGCGCAATTCGAGATCGTGTGCTACTCCTGTTCGTCGAAAGTGGACACGACGACCAGCGAATTCCAGGGGATTGCCGATCGCTGGCGCGATGCCTCGCAATGGACCGACGAGCGTCTCGCCGCCGAGATTCGCGCCGATGGCGTCGATATCCTGATCGATCTGTCCGGCCATACCAGAGGAAACCGTCTCAGCGTGTTTGCGCGCAAGCCGGCACCGATCCAGGTCCATGGCTGGGGCCACGGCACCGGCACCGGACTGCCAACGATCGACTATCTGTTCTCGGACCCCATCGCGATTCCTGTCGCGGTCCGGCATCTGTTTGCGGAAACCGTTGTCGACCTGCCGTGCTTCGTGACGCTGACGCCCCTGCCGGCCGGGATTGAGCGGGCGCCGACCCCGGCGATCTCGAACGGCTTCGTCACATTCGGTGTCTTCAACCGCATCAGCAAGATTTCGGACGAGGCTGCGGAGGTCTGGTCCAGGATTCTCGAGCGCGTGCCGGGTTCGCGACTGCTGATCAAGGATGTTGCGCTGGACGACCAGCTGGTCCGCGACAATCTATTGGCGCGGTTTGCGGCTTGCGGAGTACCGGCCGAACGCGTCGATCTGCTCGGAGCCACCTTGCGCGGCGAGCATCTGGCAGCGTTCAATCGCGTCGATATTGGCCTCGACCCCTTCCCGCAGAATGGTGGCGTCAGCACCTGGGAAGCCTTGCAGATGGGCGTGCCGGTGGTGGCGAAGCTTGGCAGCAGCCTGCCCAGCCGTGCGGCCGGCTCCATCCTCACCGCGCTTGGCCTGCCGGACTGGGTCACGGACAGCGACGAGGGGTATATCGAGATCGCAACGAGCCGAGCCTCGCAGATTGACGCGCTCGACAAATTGCGCCGCGAATTACCCGACAAGATCGGGGCCGCGGCCGCCGGCAACCCGGTCGCGTACGGACGAGCGGTGGACGAGGCCTATCGCGCGATGTGGCGGCGCTATTGCATCAGCGGCGCGTGATTGGCTCGCGGGCGTTCACGGGCATCAGCAACGGAGATATCGTAGGGTGGGCAAAGGCGCGCTCTTTGCGCGCCGTGCCCACGCTCTTTTCAAATCGGCCACAGACGCGTGGGCACGCTTCGCTTTGCCCACCTACGAGACCACGAGACTGATCTCCGCCTCAATGCAGCCGGAACACGCCATCGACGGCGCGCAGCTCGGCCGGCTTGATCAGCTTGGAATGCGCCACGGTGACCGAATGGAGGGGGCCGTCGAGCTTCTCCTGCCAGAACGCCAGGAAATCCTTCAGCGCCGGAAATTTCGGAAACATGTCGTAGTTCTGCCAGATGTAGGTCTGTAGCAGCGAGGGATGATCCGGCATCCGGTAGAGAATTTGTGCCGTCGTCAGCCCGTAACCCAGCATCTGTTTCCGGAAATCCTCAGAAACGCCCCCATTCCGCAGTCCCATGCCAACCTCCTGTGCAGGAGCGCATTCAAGGGGCGGCTTGGTCGGTGTGCGCCTTACGAGCCACCCGGTACTGATGCGCTCACATGAGAGAAATGTGACGCAAACTGACAATTCATCTCAAGCCCAAAAGTTTAACAAGCTGTTGAAATTCAATGCGTTAGCAGCAGCTGCGGCACCGTGCTAATACGGGCTCAGCCACGGTTAACGATGGAAAAGAGATTCTGGCAGTCCACGCTTCCGGGTGCTGATTTTTCTGCTAGAAGCCCTTGCCCCCACAAAATTCCTGTCCTATTTCAGCCTCGCTCGTGCTAGCACTCACGGGCATCGATTGCTAACAATCTGAAAAACTCAACCCGAGCAAATGCTTAGGAGGACTGCATGAAATTCCGTCCGCTTCACGACCGCGTCGTGGTCAAGCGCATCGACGCAGAAGAGAAGACCGCTGGCGGCATCATCATTCCCGACACTGCCAAGGAAAAGCCCTCCCAGGGCGAAGTCGTCGCCGTCGGCCCCGGTGGCCGCGACGAAGCCGGCAAGCTGATCCCGATCGACCTGAAGGTCGGCGACCGCGTGCTGTTCGGCAAGTGGTCCGGCACCGAGGTCAAGATCGACGGCGTCGATCTGCTGATCATGAAGGAAAGCGACATCATGGGCGTCCTCGACGTCCCCGCTTCCAAGAAGAAGGCGGCCTAAGAGCCCCTCTCTCCCTCCAGTCAAACATCTCAAGGAAAATTCCAGATGGCAGCCAAAGAAGTCAAATTCTCGGTTGAAGCGCGCGACAAGATGCTGCGCGGCGTCGACATTCTCGCCAACGCGGTGAAGGTCACGCTCGGTCCGAAGGGCCGCAACGTCGTGCTCGACAAGTCGTTCGGCGCTCCCCGCATCACCAAGGACGGCGTCACCGTCGCCAAGGAGATCGAGCTCGAGGACAAGTTCGAGAACATGGGCGCCCAGATGGTGCGCGAAGTCGCCTCCAAGTCCGCTGACGCGGCCGGCGACGGCACCACCACCGCCACCGTGCTCGCCGCAGCGATCGTGAAGGAAGGCGCCAAGTCGGTCGCCGCCGGCATGAACCCGATGGACCTCAAGCGCGGTATCGACCTCGCGGTCGAAGCCGTGGTTGCGGACCTCCAGAAGAACTCCAAGAAGGTCACCTCGAACGACGAGATCGCCCAGGTCGGCACCATCTCGGCCAACGGCGACGCGGAGATCGGCAAGTTCCTGTCCGACGCCATGAAGAAGGTCGGCAACGAGGGTGTCATCACCGTCGAGGAAGCCAAGTCGCTCGAGACCGAGCTCGACGTCGTCGAGGGCATGCAGTTCGACCGCGGCTACATCTCGCCCTACTTCGTCACCAACGCCGACAAGATGCGCGTTGAGATGGACGACGCCTACATCCTCATCAACGAGAAGAAGCTCTCCTCGCTGAACGAGCTGCTGCCGCTGCTCGAGGCCGTGGTGCAGACCGGCAAGCCGCTGGTCATCGTCGCCGAGGACGTCGAAGGCGAAGCCCTCGCGACCCTGGTCGTGAACCGTCTGCGCGGCGGCCTCAAGGTCGCAGCCGTCAAGGCTCCGGGCTTCGGCGATCGCCGCAAGGCCATGCTGCAGGACATCGCGATCCTGACCGGCGGCCAGGCGATCTCGGAAGATCTCGGCATCAAGCTCGAGAACGTGACGCTCAACATGCTCGGTCGCGCCAAGAAGGTGATGATCGACAAGGAGAACACCACGATCGTCAACGGCGCCGGCAAGAAGGCCGACATCGAGGCGCGCGTGGCCCAGATCAAGGCGCAGATCGAGGAGACCACCTCGGACTACGACCGTGAGAAGCTCCAGGAGCGTCTTGCCAAGCTCGCGGGCGGCGTCGCGGTGATCCGCGTCGGCGGCGCGACCGAGGTCGAGGTGAAGGAGCGCAAGGATCGCGTTGATGACGCGATGCATGCGACCCGCGCAGCTGTGGAAGAAGGCATCGTCCCGGGCGGCGGCGTCGCCCTGCTCCGTGCCTCCGAGCAGCTCAAGGGCCTGCGCACCAAGAACGACGACCAGAAGACCGGCGTCGAGATCGTGCGCAAGGCGCTGTCGGCTCCCGCTCGCCAGATCGCGATCAACGCCGGTGAAGACGGCTCGGTGATCGTCGGCAAGATCCTGGAGAACAAGGCCTACAATTACGGCTTCGACTCCCAGACCGGCGAATATGCCGACCTCGTCAAGAAGGGCATCATCGACCCGACCAAGGTGGTCCGTACCGCGATCCAGAACGCAGCCTCGGTGGCCGCGCTCCTGATCACCACGGAAGCCATGGTCGCCGAGCTGCCCAAGAAGGGTGGCGCCGGTCCGGCGATGCCCCCGGGTGGCGGCATGGGCGGCATGGACTTCTGATCCAGCCTCTCAGGCACAGTCGAGAAATGCGAAACCCCGGCAGCGATGCCGGGGTTTTTGTTCGTGACGTTCTAGCTCCACTCGTCGTTCCGGGGCGCGCGAAGCGCGAGCCTGGAATGACGTCTCCTCATTCCACCTTCCCCAGCCGCTCCACGCGCGGCTCGCCGTCCTCGTCGAGCGACCAGAGGATCCGCGTCACCTTGCCGACCAGATTGTCCATCGGCACGAAACCGAACGTCGACATGCGGCTGTCGGTGGAATTGTCACGGTTGTCGCCGAGCACGAAGAAGTGGCCGGGCGGCACCGTGAAGACGCTGGTATTGTCGAGATAGCCATTGTCGTCGCAGTCGTTCGTGACATAGGACGCCCCGTTCGGCAGCGTCTCGCGCCAGCGCTTGACCTTGACGCCGCCATCCACACCGCAGGCGTTGTCGGCGAGCCCTTGCTCAAGTGCGACCCGCGTTACCGGCCGGTCGTTGAGGACGAGACGACCCTGCCGCATCTGGAGGCGGTCGCCGGGCAGCCCGACCACGCGCTTGAGGTAGTCGACCGAATTGTCCTTCGCCGTCCGGAACACGACGATGTCGCCGTATTCCGGATCGGCAGCGAGGATGCGGCCCGAGATCCAGGACGGCGCGAAAGGCAGGGAATAGCGGCCGTAACCGTAGGCATATTTCGCGGCGAAGACGTAGTCGCCGACCATCAGCGTCGGTGCCATCGAAGTGGAGGGGATGCTGAACGGCTCGTACAGGACGAAGCGAAACAGGATCAGCGGCGACCACAGCACCGGGACCAGCAGGATTAGGATGAGGATCGCCTTCCATTCGCGCGATTGCGCCCTCGAGGGGCGGATCGTTTCCGAAAGAGTGGTCATGTACCTGCCCCGATCCGATCTCGTCACAAGACTACGCAACCTTGGCGCGCGCGCAATCCCGGCTCCGTAATTTTGGTCGCACATGGCGCAGACCGCGTTCAACGCGAAGGCCATGAACGTCGCCGGCGGTCAGCCGTGCGGCAAATCCTTGAAGCAGTGCCTCACCCAGTCGATCGTCACGCGCGTCGCGGCATCGCGCTTGAGGTGGTTCTGCACCAGCAGCCAGACGTCGCGCCGTTTCGGCAGCAGCGTGGCGCGCAGGCTGCGGTCGGCGAGCAAGCCTTGGCAACTGTGCTCGGGCAGCACGCCGACGGCCTGATTCGATTGGATCATCGTCCTGATGATGCGGACATTGTCGGTGATGCAGCGCACGTTCTTCAACCGTTTGGCACGCAGGAACTGCGCTTCCGGGATGGTGTCGAGCTCGTCGGGATAGACGCAGGCGACCGGCTCGCCGGCGGAGCGGTCAGCGGGCTCGAAGAAATACAGCCTGACGTCGCCGAGCTTGGAGATGGTGAAGTCGCCCTTCTCCGGCTTGCGCAGCCGAATAGCGAGATCGGCCTGCCAGCGCGAGAATTTGACATTGCCGCTGGAGGTCAGGAATTGCAGGGTCAGGCCGGGATGATCGCGCAGGAAGCTGCTTGCCCGCGGCGCCAGCAATTCCTCGGCGACCGCGTTGGTCGAGGCGATGCGCAGGCGGCCGACCGGGCCCACCTGGCTCTCCTTGATGCGGTCGATCGCCGCGACATGGGCGGCCATCGCCCCGACATGTTCGAGCACGGCCTCGCAATGGCGTGTCGGCCGCCGCAGCCCGTCCACCGCATCGAACAGCGGCACGCCGAGATCGCGCTGAATGCGCGCGAGCCGGCGGCCGACGGTGGTCTCGTCGATGCGCAGCCGCGCGCTGGCGCCGGCATAGGTCCCCTCGTCCCTCACCGCCGCAATGATGCGCAGATCGTCCCAATTCATTCAGGCGAGCCTAGCAGGCGATGCGCCATCCTGCAAATCTGCAGCCGTAAGCTGCAATAGTCCTGCACAATGGCAGGCCGCTGCTGCGCTAGTGTCGCGTGATCCGATATTCCTGGAAGGCCCCATGACCGCTCCCAAGACCCTGCTTGAACTCGCCGGCGCCGATCTCACTCCGCCGAAGCTCAATGAAGCCTGCCTCGTGCTGATCGACATCCAGAACGAATATTGCGCCGGCCCGCTGGCCCTGCCCGATGCGCAGCCCGCGATCGCTGCGGCGGCGCGCCTGCTGGCCCGGGCACGGGAGAGCGGTGCTGTGATCATCCATGTCGCGCACAAGGGCCGCGGCGGCGGCTTGTTCGACCGCGAAGCCGCGCGCGGCGCGATCGTCGAACGCCTGACACCGCTCGCGAGCGAACCCGTGATCGAGAAAGCGCTGCCGAACTCGTTCGCCGGCACCGACCTCCAAGCCCGGCTTGCCGCCACCGGACGCAAGAATATCGTGCTGGCCGGCTTCATGACCCATATGTGCGTCTCCTCGACCGCCCGCGCCGCGCTCGATCTTGGCCTGCGCACGACGATCGCAGCCGATGCCTGCGCCACCCGCGACCTGCCTGATGGCCGCGGTGGCACGCTGGACGCCCGGACGATTCACGAGGTCGCGCTGGCCGAGCTGTCGGACCGCTTCGCGATCATCGCGCGGAGCGATGCGCTGATTTGACGGAGCGGACCATGATGCAACTCTATTTCTTTCCGATGGCCTGCTCGCTCTCGAGCCGCATCGCGCTGATGGAGGCCGGTATCGAGGCGCAGTATCACCTCGCCCATATCTGGACCAAGAGGATCGTGGATGACGGCGGCGATTTCCGCGACGTGTCGCCGAAGGGCGCGGTCCCGGTGCTGGTGCTGGAGAACGGCGAACGGCTGACCGAGAGCGCGGCGGTGCTGCAATACATCGCAGACGTCAAGCCGAAGGCAGGCCTTGCGCCGGCGTTCGGCGACCCCGATCGCTATCGCCTGCAGGAATGGCTGAGCTTCGTCAGTGCGGAGATCCACAAAGCGTTCCTGTATCCAACCTTCTGGTACAAGGACGACGGCTCGCTCGCCAAGCCGCGCGCGAGGATCACACAGACCCTGTCGGTGCCGTCAGCGCATCTGGCGGAGCGCGAATTCCTCGTCGGTAACGGCTTCACCGTCGCGGATGCGCACCTCACCTGGGCCTTGCTGCTGCTCCGACCCGCAGGGATCGACATCGCGCAATGGCCGTCCTTGTCGGCCTATCTTGGCCGTATGCAGGCGCGCCCCGCAGTGCGGGATGCGATTGCAACGGAGATGGCGCTGCGCAAAACCCTGGCGGCGTGACGGGGGGCCATGGCTGCCAAATTTAGGGGGCCGTCGCGAGGGCATTGATGCCGGCGCGGCATGCGCTAATCTGGGAGATATTTTTCAATATTTCCCGGACGGCTGTCATGCGCGCTTTTTCAAGTCTCCACTTGCCGGGATTCTCTTTGGCTCTCCTCGCCTGCTGGCTTGGCCTGGGTCCCGTATCGGCAGAAACGCGGGTCGCGCTTGTCATCGGCAACGGGGCCTATACCTCGACGGCGCCGCTTCCCAACCCGTCACACGATGCCGAGGACGTAGCAAGCTCGCTCAAGCGCAGCGGCTTCGAGGTGATCCAAGGCATCGACCTGCGCCAGGCCGAGATGCAGGACCTGACCATCCGCTTCGCGCGCGCCGCGAGCAAGGCCGACGTCGCCCTGTTCTACTACAGCGGCCATGCGATGCAGTACAACGGCGTCAACTACCTGATGCCCGTCGATGCAACGCTGACCGATGAAGCCGACCTCAAGCGCTTCGTGCGGGTCGACGACATCGTGAACGACCTGCAGCAAGCCAAGAACCTGCGCATCCTGGTGCTCGATTCCTGCCGCGACAATCCGCTGGCCGACATGCTGAAGCGCTCCGCGACGCGCGCCGCCTCGGTCGGACGCGGCCTGTCGAAGGTCGAGGCGCCGCGCGGCACGATCGTGTCGTTCTCGACGCAATCAGGACAGGTCGCCGCCGACGGCGTTGGCCGCAACAGCCCCTACACGACGGCGTTCCTCAAACACATCGAGGAGCCGCAGGAAATCGGCGACATCTTTCGCGACATCAGCAGCGACGTCTATCACGCCAGTGGCAAGACGCAGCTGCCGGAGCTGTCATTGTCGATCATCGGCAAGTTCTATCTGAACGGGCCGGTGTCAGTCACGGTCGCCCCTGCGGCCCCGCAAGCCGCGCCGCGGCCCGACCCTTGCGCGGCCGCCGAGGCCCATTGGAAGGCGGCGGACGGCATCGGCACCGTCAGCGCCTTCGAGGATCACCTGATGCGATTTTCGAGCTGCAGCTTCGCCAGTCTCGCCAAGGCACGGATCGAGGTCCTGAAGCAGAAGGTGGCGCTTGCGCCTGCGACCGGCGAGAGCAGGACGTTCGACGGCAAATGGGACGTCACCGTGAACTGCGCCAGCTCCGGCAAGGCGTTGGGCTATACCCGAACCCTATCGGCCACCATCGCCAGCGGCGTGTTTCATGCGGAGGATCGAGACCCGCGCACGAACAGCACGCTGGAAATCGACGGACAGGTATCGGCCGACGGGAAGACCACGCTCAGTGCACGGGGCCTCACCGGTCCGAGTGCCTACACGGTCAACAACATCGCTCCAGGCTCGCCCTATGCGTACACGATCGACGCGCAATTCGAGCGTAGCCGCGGCAGCGGCAAACGCAACGAACTGCGTCCGTGCAGCTTCACCTTCGTCAAGCGCTAGCCGCGATTATACCCCAGTCTGGCTGATAAATTTGGTGTTGAAGTAGCCCTCCATGGCCTCGGTGCCGCCTTCCGAGCCGTAGCCGGAATCCTTGATGCCACCGAACGGCACTTCAGGCAGCGCCAGACCAAAGCTGTTGATCGACATCATGCCGGCCTCGACAGAAGCGCCGATCGCGGCCGCGGTCTTGGCCGAGCTGGTGAAGGCGTAGGACGCCAGCCCGAAGGGCAGTCGGTTGGCCTCCTCGACCACGTCGTCGAATGACGAGAAACGAGAGATCAGGGCGAGCGGGCCAAACGGCTCCTCGTTCATGGCCCGCGCATTTTTCGGCACGTCGCTTACAACGGTCGGCTCGAAGAAGTGGCCCTTGTTGCCGACACGCTTGCCCCCGGTCTCGAGCTTCGCGCCCCTGCCGACGGCATCCTGCACCATGCCTTCGATGGCGGTGACGCGGCGCGGATTGGCGAGCGAGCCCATTTTCGACTCGGGATCGAGGCCGTTGCCGACCTTGAACGTCTTGGCGCTGTCGACGAACTGGTCGACGAATTGCCGGAACACGTCGTCCTGCACCAGCATGCGTGTCGGCGAGATGCAGACCTGGCCAGCGTTGCGATATTTTGCCGCCGCCAGAATCTTCGCGGCCGACGCGACGTCGGCATCTCCAAAGACGATCGCCGGCGCATGGCCGCCGAGCTCCATGGTGGCGCGCTTCATGTGCAGGCCCGCGAGCGCATTGAGCTGCTTGCCGACATGCGTCGACCCCGTGAATGAGATCTTCCGGATCACCGGATGCGGGATCAGATATTCGGAGATCTCCGACGGCACGCCATAGACGAGGTTGATGACACCCGCCGGCACGCCGGCGTCGGCAAAGGCGCGGATCAGCTGCGCGGGCGAGGCGGGCGTCTCCTCCGGCGCCTTGACGATGATCGAGCAGCCGGCGGCGAGCGCCGCGGAGAGCTTGCGCACGACCTGATTGATCGGAAAATTCCACGGGGTGAACGCCGCGACCGGGCCGACCGGCTCCTTCATCGCGATCTGGTAAATGCCGGGGCCGCGCGCGGGGATCAGCCGGCCATAGGCGCGCTTGGCTTCCTCGGCGAACCATTCGATCACGTCGGCGGCGGCCATCGCCTCCATCCTGGCTTCACCGAGCGTCTTGCCCTGCTCCATCGTCAGCAGCGGCGCAATCTCGTCATTGCGCTCACGCATGATCGCCGCCGCCTTCCGCATGATCCGGCATCGCTCGAACGGCGCGATATTGCGCCAGATCTTGAACCCCGCGGCCGCTGCCGCCAGCGCCTCGTCGAGATCGGACTTGCCGGCATGGGCAACGGTGCCGATCACCTCCTCGGTCGCGGGGTTGCGGACTTCGATGACTTTGCCCGAATGGGCCGGTCGCCATGTGCCGTCGATGAAAAGCTGCGTGTTCGAATAAGCCAACGGAGTCTCCTTTTATGTCGATCTGTGACAGATAGCGTCCGCGGCTCGCGTCATCTCAGGTCCGAGATAGGCGCGGAAGCGCGGCTCGGCGGTGAGCTCACGGAAGTCCGCCATCCGCGTCACCCCGCCGCCGGCCACGAACAGGAATTGCCCGGCGATCTCGGCAAGGATGTCGAGGTGCCAGCTCGCCGTCGGATGCATGCAGAGGATGACCAGCCTGCCCTCGTCTCGCAGCTTGCGGAAGAAATCGAGCATGAAGCCGATATAGCCGTCCTGCAGGTTGAATTGCGGTTCGTCGAACAGATGAACCAGCGGCGTCCGAGTCGGCGACGGCGCCAGCAAGGCGGACGGAATGCGCTTGCGGAAGCGCCTGACCTGATAGGACTGGTGATAGTGGATCGCGAGCCGGTCGCGCTCGCGATACTTGACCCCATGGACATCCGTGCCCGCGACCAGAACGCGCCCCGAGGTCGGCACATTCGAGCCGGTCATCATCTCGAACAGGGTCGTCTTGCCGGCACCGTTCGGCCCGACGACACCGACGATGCCGGGCTCGTCCAGCGACAAGCTTGCCTGAAGCGTAAACGTCGGGTGGCGGATGATGCGGCCCCGCGTATAGACCTTGCGGACATCATCGAGCACGAGCAGCGGTGCGGCCACTTATTGTACTCCCAGCAAGCGCTGCCGAAGGGAACGATCATCGCGCAAGACAGCGGCTTCGCCGGTCCAGACGATTCGGCCGCGATCTATCACCGCGGCGTGGTCTGCGACCGACAGTGCGATCTCGGCATTCTGCTCCACGACAAGCGAGGCAATGCCCTCGTCCTTCATGCGCAAGATGGTGGCGAGCACGTCGCCGACGATTTTTGGCGCCAGGCCCTGGCTCGGCTCGTCGAACAGCACCAGCCCCGGCGAGCCGACCAACGCGCGCGCAATGGCCACCATCTGCATCTCGCCGCCCGACAGGTTCTCGCAATCGCGCTCCATGAGATATTCGAGCGGCGAGAAGATCGCAGCAGCCTCCTTGACGGTCCAGTTGCGAAAGCGCGTACGCTTCTGCGCGATCGCGAGATTGCGCGCCACCGACAAGGTCGGACACAGCCGCCGATCGTCCGGCACCCAACCGATGCCGGCGCGCGCGATCTCATGGGTCGGATTGTGCGTCACGTCGTGCCCGTCGAAACGGACGGCGCCGCGGCGCGGCCGCGTCAATCCGAGGATCGAGCGCAGCATGGTGGTCTTGCCGGCGCCGTTGGGTCCGAGCAGCGCAAACACCTTGGCGTGCGCGATGGCAAGCGAGGCACCGAACAGCGCCTGGGTTTCGCCGTAGAAGGTATCTACCCCATCCACTTCGAGGATCATGCGAACTTCCCGAGATTGGAGCGGCGTACCCATTCGTTCTGCTGCAGCTCGTGCGGCGTGCCGCGCGCGACCACCTGGCCCCAATGGATGACCGAGATGCGGTCAGCGAGCGAAAACAGAAACTCCATATCGTGCTCGATCGCGACGATGGTGAGCTTGCCCTTCAAACGCGCAACCAGTGTGGCGAGGCGCTGCACGCCGTCGGAGCCGAGGCCGGAGGTTGGCTCGTCCAGGCACAGCACGCGCGGCGCCTGCGCCAGCGCCACCGCAATCTCCAGCGCGCGACGGTCGCCATAGGAGAGGTCCTTGGCGCGGATGTCTCCCCTATCGGCAAGCCCCACTGCGGCAAGCGCTTCGGACGCCTGCGCTGCAAACCGGCTATCGCCGGCTGCGGCACGGGCGATATCGTGGCCACGGGCGCGAAACTCGGGCAAGCCCATCATGACGTTGTCGCGGGCGGAGAACTCGTCGAACAACGTCATGATCTGGAACGAGCGGGCGATGCCCTTGGCGGCAATGCGGTGCGGGCTCAATCCCGTGACATCCTCGCCGCCGAGCAGGATTCTGCCGCGGCTCGGCTTCACCCTGCCCGTGAGGACGTTGAAGAAGGTGGTCTTGCCTGCCCCGTTGGGGCCCATCACGCCGTGAAACTCGCCCTCGGCAATCGCGAGGTCGACGCTTTCCAGCACGACGCGATCACCGAATCGGACGTGCACACCTGCAGCCTCGATCATGCTCATCGCCCGCCTCCGGCCAGCAGCCGCATCGCCGAGGTGCCGCGGCGCCGCAGCGCGTCGAGCGAATGCCGGTGCACGGCGGCCGAGAGCGCGCCGGCAATTCCTTCGGGACGGAACAGCACGATAGCGATGAACAGCAGACCGAAATAGAGCATCCAGGCATTGGTCAACGCACCGATCACGTCGCGGGCGGTGAGGAAGAGAACCACGCCAATCACAGGGCCCCAGAAGCTGACAAGCCCGCCGCCGACCAGCGTCATCATCACGACATAACCGGATTGGTGCAAGCTCATGACGTCAGGGAAGGCGGCGAGCTGCGCCATCGCGAACAGTCCGCCGGCAAAGCCGGACACGGCAGCCGACAGCGCGAAGACCGATGCCTTGTAGAGCCACACATTATAGCCGAGATGGGCGGCGCGAACCTCGCTCTGCTTGATCGCAGCGACGACCCGGCCATAGGGCGAGTGCACAAGCCGCCACAATGCGGCCGTCCCGACCGCGAAGACGGCGAGCACGAAATAGTAGAAGGCGACGTTGTCGGTGAGGTCGAACGACACCAGGCCGAAATCGGCCGGCAGCCGCTTGATCTTGAGAAGTCCGTCCTCGCCGCCAGTGATCCGGTGCGACTTGATCGCCAGCGTCCAGAAGATCTGGCCGAAGGCGATCGTCATGAAGGCATAGTAGATGCCGCGCCGGTGCGAGATGAACAACGCCACCAGCACTCCGGCAAGTCCGGCCACCGCGGCTGCGACAGCAAGACATATCCAGAGATTGGCGGCGATATCGAGCTGGCAGAGCCCGAATGCATACGCCCCGATGCCGAAATAGGCGCCATGTCCGAACGACGGAAGTCCGGCCGTGCCCAGCACCAGGTTGAACGCCAGCGCATAGAGCGACCAGATCAGGATTTCGATTCCCAGATAAGGATAGAGCCCGATCCGCGTGATCCAGAGCGGTACCGTTGCCAGCACGAGCCAGAGCACCAGCATCGTCGGCGTGACGAGGCGCGCGGCGTCGGATGAAGCTTTTGATCCCACAATCATTCCTCAGGCCTCGAGCACGCTTTTCTTGCCCCACAGACCGCGCGCACGGAAGGTCACGACGGCAACGAGCAGGATGTACATCGACAACAGCGACCATTCGGACGCGTAGGCGCCGGCAAGCCCGACACAGAGCCCGACCAGCAATCCGGCCACGACCGCGCCCCAGAAACTGCCGACGCCGCCGAGCACGATCACCAGGAATGCGGGGATGACGGCATCGACGCCCATATGCGGGCGGATGCCCCAGATCGGCGCGACGATGATGCCGGCGACCGCGGCCAGCATGGTGCCGAACACGAAGACCAGCAGGCGCAATCGCGACAGGTTGATGCCGAGCGCGCGGACGATCTCGCTGTCATGGGCGCCGGCCTTGACGGTCGCGCCGAACGAGGTCTTTTCAATCAGCAGCCAGACCAGGCCGATGACCCCGGCGGCGATAGCCGCGGCGTAGAAGCGATAAGTCGACCAGATCAGATCGCCGAACAGAAAGCCGCCATTGATGGCGGACGGCACCTGCAGCACATAGTCGCGCGTGCCCCACACCAGGCGGATCAACTCCTCGATCACCATCGCAGCACCGAAGGTCAGGAGCAGTCCGTAAAGCGGGTCCTTGCCGTAGGTGCGACGCATGCAGAGCTCGATCAGCATGCCCGCCAGGCTCACGATCACGGGTGCGATGACCAGCGTCGCGGCGTAGCGCCAGCCGAGCGGGAGCGCGAGCCACACCTTGGCAAGCTCGGCCGGCAATGGTGGCCGCGGTCCGGTCAGCTGCATGGCGACATAGGCGCCGAGCGCGAACAGGGAGCCGTGCGCAAGGTTGATCTGCTCCATCAGCCCAACGATGAGCATGAATCCGAGTGCGATCAGCGCGAACAACAGGCCTAACGTTAACCCGTTCAGAAGATGCGGAAGGAGATCGAACAAGATATTGGCTCTCGCAACTGGCATGCCTCACCCGGAACAGGCATGGCCCGGGTACGCGGCGCGCGATTTGCGCGCCGTTCTTCTGCGACGTGGCGTACCGCCCCTAGGAGTCGACGGTCGGCACCTGCTCATAGGGCGTGAGCTTGCACTTGCCGGGTGCGGCGTCATCGGCGGCCGATTTCGGCTCGGTCCAGCTGATGATCTCGTACAGGTCGGTATTGTCGGCCGGCTTGGCGTTGCGGCGCGCCAGATAGATCGTCTGCTGCATCTGATGCGTCATCGGATCCATGTAGGCGTCGAAATGCTGCATGCGGTCGGTCGCCGAGACCTTGAGGTTCTCGAGCTCCTTGATGATCTTGACGTTGTTGGTCGACCCTGCCCGCTCGATCGCACGGAGCAGTTCGCGCGTCGACATGTAGCCGTTGTAGGAGACGTTGCCCGGCACCGGGATCGGGCCATCCTTGTTGGCGGCCTGCCATTTCTTGACGAAGTCGGCGACGCCGGGCAATTGCAGCTTGTGATACCAGGTGGTGCCGAACACACCGAACAGGCTGTCGGGCGCGCCCCAGACATCGGGCCAGTCCTGCTGGTTGTTGATCCAGGCCGGCTTGCCGTCGAGCTTGAGCTGCGCCACCTGCTCGCGCAATGCCTTGATGTCGTCGCCGCCGATCGCGGTAGCGACCACGTCGGGTTTTGCCTGCTGGATCTTCAACAGATACGCTGTGAAGTCGCGCGTGTTCTGCGGCACCAGGAGATTGTCGATGATCTTGCCGCCGGCCGCCTCGACCTGTGCCTTGGTCGCGGCAGACGTGGTGTGACCCCATACGTAATCGTTGGTCAGCAGCATCCAGTTCTTGCCGATGGAATCGACCGCGTTCTTGACCGACGCCTTGGAGAAATTGGTGCCGTTGCCGTCCCAGACGAACTTGACGCGCGAGCAATTCTCTCCGGCCTCGCTCGGCGCAGAGGAATTGGTGTTCATGTAGATCACGCCGTATTTGCCGGCAACCTGCGTGATGGCGTTGGCGACACCGGAATGCAGCGCGCCGATCAGGATGGTGCAGTCCTCGCGGGTGATGAAGCGTTCGGCGACGCGGCTGCCGGTGGCCGGCGTCGTCTCGGTATCCGCGGTGATGTAGGTGACTTGGCGGCCGAGCACACCGCCTTTGGCGTTGAACTCGTCGATCGCCATCTTGATGCCGCGGAAGTCATCCTGGCCACTGTTGCCGTATTGACCGCTGGCATCGCAGGTCAGGCCGAGCTTGATCGGCTTCGCGCCTTGCGCCCACGCGTGATTCTCTTTCCACGGACCAAAGAAGCTGCCGGTGCCGCCGATGACGCTCGCCATCAAGCTGCCCTTCAAAACGCTTCGCCGTGAGATCTGACGCCCTCTCATCGTTTCCTCCCGTTTCCGAAGTCTTTTGCTTTTTTGTGCGATTAGAATATTCATTCCATTTGTTATGTAAAGTGGAATATTTGGTCCAAACGATGAAATGCCGTTAAACAGGCTGCCGATCCGGAGACCCGAGACGATGAACAAGTCACAAGGCGCGATGAGCTACGACGAGCTGCGCGGCGCCATTGCGCAGCGGCACCGGGCGCTTTCCGGCCGGTTGCAGCAGATCGCGGAGTTCGTGCTCGATCACCCGACGGACGTCGCGCTCGGCACGGTGGCGGAAGTGGCGCAGCGATCAGGCGTACCGCCGTCCGCGATCGTTCGCTTTGCCCACGCGCTGGGATTTGGTGGCTTCACCGAGATGCAGCAGGTGTTCCGCACACGCCTCGTTGCCGGCGTTGCACCGAGTTACAAGGCCCGGCTCGCCCGCATGAAGAGCGAGGAGAAATCCGTGCTCGGCCGCCAGCCGGCCGCGGTGCTGTCGCGCTTCGTCTCGGAAGCGCAATCGTCGCTGGTAACGCTGAGCCAGTCCGTCCATGCGCGCGAGCTCGACGCCGCAACCGCGATCTTATCGAAAGCGCGCGACATCTATCTGCTCGGCCTCGGCGGTTCGTTTCCGGTTGCGACCCACCTCGCCTACGTGCTGCGCAAGCTCGGACGGCGCGTCGTCCTGCTCGATGGCACGGGCGGCAGCATTCACGAGCAGTCGCATGCCGCAACCGTGGAGGACGCACTGGTCGCGATCAGCTTCCGGAATTACTATCCGGATACGGCGCGGCTGTTTCCCGAACTCGTCGCGCGCGGCGTCCCCACCATCTCCATCACCGACAGCCTGTTGAGCCCGATCGTCGAAGGCGCGCATGTGGTGTTCGAGATCCAGGACATGCCCGAGCCGGCGCTGCGCACGCTGGTTGCACCGATGTGTCTCGTCCAGGCGATGGCGATCGGCCTCGACCTCGCGGCCGATTAGCGGTTCAAAACAGGAGAAGATCATGGCAGCACATGACGGGAAAGTATTGGCAGGCCAGGTGGCGCTGGTGACGGGCGCTGGCCGCGGGCTCGGCCGCGCCTTCGCGGAGAAGCTCGCCGCGCTCGGCGCCGACGTCGTCATCCACGGCATGCGCGAGAACGGGCCGGCTGAATATGGCGAGGGCACGACACTGACCGCCGTGGCCGCCGAGATCGGAAAGCAATTCGGCGTCCGCAGCCAGCGCGTGCTCGGCGATCTCACCAAGGGCGAGGACATCGCGCGCGTGATTGCCGAGACGGAAGCCGCGCTCGGCCCGGTCGACATCCTCGTGCACAATGCCGGCGGCGACATCGCGGCCGCGGGCGGCAAACCCGATCCGAACGACGCAGTCCACATCAAGGAGGCCGATGTGCGCGCGGTGCTGGAGCGCAATCTACTCTCGACCATCCTGACCTGCCAGGCGGCTGCAAAGGGAATGATGGAACGCCGGCGCGGCCGGATCGTCACCCTCGGCTCGGTCGCTGCCTTCAAAGGACGCACGGGCGGCGCGATCTATGCAGTCTCGAAGGCCGGCGTGACGCACTACACGCGGTGCCTCGCCGACCAGCTGCGCCCCTACGACATCGCCGTCAACTGCATTGCGCCCGGCGATACCCGCACCGGCCGCTTCCTCGGCACGCGCGCGGTGGACCCTGACAGGATGGTCGAGACCGGTACGCTCGACCGCATCGCGACCGTCGACGAGGTCGCACGCGTCGTCGAGTTCTTCGCAGGTCCCATGGGCGCGTTCGTCTCCGGCCAGGTGCTGCGGATCGACGGCGGCGGACAGTGCTGGCCAGGCTGACACACGTCCGCGACACGAGGAAAGAAAAGGGCCGCAGCAAGCGGCCCTTTTGCATCATCGCGAATGAACCGGGATCACTCCACCCGCGCCAGCACCGCGAGCTTGCGGATGCCCTTGTTGCGATAGGCGTCGAGGAACGCGTAATAGTCCTTGAACGACACGCAGCCGTTGGAATCGCCGTTCGGTCCGAGCATGTAAGTGTGCGCGAGCAGGCCGTCGCGGCCGTAGATCGCGCTCTCGCCGCCGATCGGGGTCAGGCGCAGCGCGGGCACGCCGTGGAACAGCGTCTCGCGCGGCTTCAGTGTGTAGATGTGCGGCGGCGTCACGCCGCGCATGCGGGTGCGCTGCGAGCGTGGATCGTCGAGACTGGAGCCGAGGCCGGAGTGCGCCTCGAGCTTGGTGCCGTCGGGCAGATAGACCGTCTTGGCAGTGATGTCGTAGACAGCGGTGTCGCGCTCATAGGGCGGCGCGCCGCCGAACATCGGGTTCTGCTCCTTCGGCGCAATGGAGGCGGTGATGCTGGCATCGGCCGAGGCATAAGCGAGCAGCCCGCCGGACGGCTCACGCTTGCCCCAGAGTTTTTCGACCATCGACTGGCGCGGACCGGTGATCGACATCACCGCCGCCTTGGCGCGATCGGCAATCGACTTCGGCTTCGCCTCGGGCGCCGGCACGATCTGGGCCGGATCGGCCGAGGCGAGCTGCATCTGGGCTTCCGGAGCGCGCTTGGCCTTGTCCGCGGTCTTGTCGGTGGGTTTGGCAAGCGCCGACGGCTTCAACGCTTCCGCGACCTTCGCGATTACGCTCTGTTTCGGCGCATCCTTGGCCACCGCGACCTGGGTCGCCGGCGCGGCGCTGGCCGCGTTCGATGCCACGCCCTGCGTCGCGGCCGCGGCAAAGCGTTCGTTGAACATCTCACGTGAGATCGGCGCGGCGACCTGCAAGCGGTCGGGCAAGAGCGCAAAAGCTTCCTTGATGGCGTCGCCGGCTTCGCGCAGCGCGACCTTGGGCGCGCGCTTGATCACGGGCTCGTCGTAGCCGATGCTGCCGACGGTGGGATAGACGCTCGCGCCGAAGACGTTGCTGTAAATGGTCCAGCCGGCGCCCATCACGACGCAGCCGATCGCCGCGGCGCCAAGCCAATTGGTCGGGGTCATTTTCCGGGAAGGCTTCCGAAGAGAATTCTTGCCAGGATTCTTGGACTTCCGTGCCGCGTTACTATGCGCAGCGATACTCGTACTCATTCGCCTTGCGTCCAGGACGGTGTCACTCAGTCCCCCTTCAAAGTGCCGCTGGTCACGATCCGGGAACAGCATCTCGCAGAGGGTCGGAGCGTCATTAAGGCGACTTTTAGTTAAATGCGGATTAAGTTCAGGCAGATGTGCGGCAGCTCGTTAACGCTGTCTCATTCTGAGAAAAAAGCCCGCAGAACTACGGACTTAGGCGCGTTTGTTAACCATAATTCTCGGCCGGATCGGCGCATTCAGCGGACGTCTCCGGCCGCCTCTCTAAGCGCATCCAACCAAGTCCTTTTCGTGGTCACCAATGCCCGCACGATGACGGGGAAGCATTGCGCGAGGCTGGTGTGCGAGGCGCGCCCTCGCAGCGCGTGACTGCCCGCGGTGGGCCGCTCCTGCACATCACGCGCCGCACGGCACTCACATGCCACGGCCCCTGACCGAAAGTTGATCGCGCCGGACTGGAAAATGTCGCAGCAGAGAAATAGCTGCTTGAGCGGCACTTTTCAGCAGCCTCTGCGTGTGATACGGTACCGTATCAACATCGCCTTGAACTGTGCCGAGCACGCAAACGGAGGCTGGCATGAGAAGGTTCGCGCGCGCTGGATGTTTCGCTCTGGCGTGGTCGTGTTTGTTGATGGGATATGCGGCCGCGCAGCCCGCCAATGCCGGTTGCATCGCGTCGGTTTCAGCAGCAAGCACGCAGACTTGGCGCTGCGACAACGGCATCACCATCGTTGCAGAAAACGGCGCCAGATTTGAACTTAAGGACGCCAACCGCGACGGACATATAGACTCCGTGGAGTTGAGCAGCAAAGCCCTGCTGATCGAGGTGCCCAAGAAGCCCGGCGGCAACCCCTTCAAGGTGCTGACCCCGCAGGCGATTGCCGCGGTACGCGGCACCAGATGGGCCGTCGATGTCGCCGAGGCCAAGTCCTCCGTCTTCGTCGCTGACGGGCGTGTCGGCGTCAGCCGCAGGGCTCGTGGGCGCGGCGTCGTTCTAGGCCCCGGCGAAGGCGTCGACGTGGAAGCGACCGGCCCGTTGACCGTCAAGACATGGGGTCAGCCCCGCGTCGACGCGTTGATGGCAAGGCTTGGTCAATAAAGCTTGGTCAATAAGGCTTGGCCGATAGGATTTAGAGCAAAGAAGATTGCAGCACGTAGTGACTAGACGCGTTCAAATCCTGGCGGCACTCGCCCTCACCGCGCTGTGGGGCGCTGGCATCTATGCCGCGCACGCAGGCGGCCATCTGCGCTTTCTCGACCGCCTCGAGGCAACGCTGACGGACTGGCGAACCCAGGTCCGCGGCGTGCAGCGTCCGCCCGATCTCGTCACCATCGTCGCGATCGACGATACCGTGGTGAAGCGCGGCGGCAGCTATCCGCTGCCGCGCGCCGATCTCGCCCGCGTCGTCGACACCATCGTGCAGTTCAAGCCGAAGGTCGTCGCGATCGATCTGCTGCTGGTCGACCGCAGCGCCGCGATCGGAGACGCGACGCTGGCCAACACGCTCGCCACCGGCCCCATGGTGCTCGCCGCAGCGGCGATCTTTCCCAGCGCCAGCGAGACCGTCGAGGCCAGCAGCCAGGGCCCCCTCGCCGTGCTGCCGCAGGCCGAACGCTTCCTGCTGCCGTTGCCGGCGTTCGCCGACCACGCCGAGGTCGGCGTCGTCAATGTCGCGACGGGGCAATCGGGCTCACCGCTCTCGGTGCCGATGCTGTTCCGCACGCACGACAAGGTCGAGCTGTCGTTCCCCTTGCGCGTCGCCACCCGCGCGCTCGACAAGCCGCTGACGATCGCGCCGGATCGTCTCATGCTCGGCGATCGCGCGGTGCCGACCGACACCGATTTCTCACTGCCGATCACCTATTACGGTCCGCGACGCACCATCCGCACCGTCAGCGCGCAGAGCATCTTCGACGGCACGCTCGATCGCGCGGCGATCGAGAACCGGATCGTCGTGATCGGCGCGGCGGTCGCCGGCGGCGGCGACTTCTATCCCACACCGTTCGATTCCCTGATGCCCGGCGTCGAGGTGGTTTCGACGGCGATCACGCATCTCGTTGCCGGCGACGGCATCGTGCGCGACCGCAGGGTCCGTATTGCCGACGCGGTTGCGGCGATCCTACTGCCGATGTTGCTGGTCGGCCTGCTGGCCTGGCGGCGCAGCGCGCTCGGCATCATGGCGGCGGCTGCGGTGATGATCGCCTGGGCCGGGCTCAATACGTTCGCCTTCACGCATGGCGTCTGGCTGACCGCGGCAACCACGCTTGCCGCCGCAGTGCCTCCAGTTGCGATCTTCGCCGGTGTACAGCTGTGGGCCGGAGGCCGCCGCACGCAATATCTCACTGCCAAGAGCAGGTCGCTCGCCCGGTTTCAGGCGCCTGCGGTGCAGGAGTGGTTGGCGCGCGATCCGGATTTTCTCTCAAACCCTGTCCGGCAAAACGCGGCCGTGGTCTTCATCGATCTCTCCGGTTTCACGGCCTTAAGCGAACGGACCGATCCGGATTCGATCCAGGAGATCCTGAAGGCATTTCACGCTCTGATCGACAAGACCGCGGTCGATTGCGGCGGCACGATCACCGGCTTTCTCGGCGACGGCGCCATGATCCTGTTCGGACTGCCGCGCGCGATGCCCGATGACGCGGCACGCGCGCTGAAATGTTCGATCGACCTGCATCGCGGCGTCGAACGCTGGATCGCCTCGCTGCCGTCGGCGATCGGCGATCGGCTCGGCTTCAAGATCGGCGCTCATTTCGGCGAGATCGTCGCCTCCCGCCTCGGCGAAACTCACCAGCACATCACGGCGACCGGCGACACCGTCAACGTGGCGAGCCGGCTGATGGAGGTCGCCGTTCAGAATGGCGCGCGGCTCGCCTTGAGCGATACGCTGCTGGATGCGGCCGACTTCCACGGGGCTCCCGACGGCGTTCTGTCAGGCCCCCTCCTCGCCCAGGTCCGCGGCCGCTCCGGGGTCGTAACGGTCTGGTTCTGGCGCGACCAGGACAGGCCCAGACGGGTCGCCGCGAAGGCCGAGGTGATCGACTGAGTCGCTACCGCGCTTCCGGCGGCAGCGAGCGGTCCAGCACATCGCCCTTGGCGCCCTCGAGCAGATCGATGCCGTAAGTCTCGACCACGAGTGGCCCGCGCTTGCGCTGCAATTGCGCAACCTGCGTGACCTTCGCAAAGAGGGCGTTGAGGACGAGATGACCTTCCGGGCGCAGCTCGTCGACATAGAGCAGCTTGCCAGCAAGCAGCTTTGGATCCGGTTCGCCCATGTTGACCCAGCGGATGCGCTGGTTCTGCTGCACCACGCAGGTGCCGCGCGGCAGATAGAAAGCGAGCCAGCCCGTGGTGCCGTAATCCTGAGCGAGCACACAGGTCGCGCCATGGCGCGCGCGCACCGCTTCGATCTCTGCGGCAAGCTTGCGCCAGCCCACGCCGACGCTGCGCACGGTGGCATCGCGGCGATAACCGGAGAGCCAGCCGGTGTTGGCCTGCACGATCAGTGCGGCAAACATCACGATGCCGACGGGCGCGGACCAGCGCAGGCAGAAATCCACCAGGCGCCGCGCACGCGGCTTCCACTGCACGAGGTTGGCAGCGGCTGCAGCAGCAACAATGAAGGGCGGATAGACCGGCGCAAACCAGTTGGCCTCGACGCGGGCATGCAGCGAATGCCAGACGAAATAGGCGACAATGGTCCAGAACATCGTCTCGATCAGCACGCGCGAGGCCAGTGCGCCGGCCCGGTGCCAGGTCAGTGCGTGCAGGCCCATCGCGCCGAGGATGAAGACGAGCGGGGTTGCGAACGCGATCTGGGTCGGGATCAGCTCGGCGATGAAGACCGGACGAAAGTCTTCGATCCCGGCGCGGCCGAGCTGCTTTGCGAACGAGACCCACTGATGGTCCGCATTCCAGAGGATCACCGGCGCGAACAGCGCGAGCGCGACGAGGCCGCCGAGATAGGGCCAGGGCGAGAGAAACCAGTGCCGCAGTTTCGGCACGGCAGCGAGCCAGATCAGGATCGCCAGCCCGAAGAACATCGCAGTGTATTTCGACAGCAGCGCCGCGCCGACCGCGGAGCCGACCGCGAGCCACCAGGCGCCACGGCCGGTCTCCAGCACCTTGGCGAGGAAGAACAGCACGAAGCTGGAGGCGACCAGCAGCGGCGCATCGGGCGTTACGATCAGCGTGCCGACCGAGGCGAGCAGCGTGACATTGAGCAGGATGGCGCTGGTCGCCGCGACGCGCACCCCACCGAACAGGGTCCCCGCGGTGCGGTAGATCGCATAGCTCATCGGCAGCGCCAGCAGGATCGAGACCAGGCGGACGCCGAGCTCGGTATCGCCGGCGATCATGGTGCCGGCGCGGATCACATAGGCGACCATCGGCGGGTGGTCGTAGTAACCGCCCGCCAGATTCTTCGACCACATCCAGTAATAGGCTTCGTCGAAGGTAATCGGCGTGAACGCCGCCGCGACGAGCCGCAGAGCCACCAGCGCGAGGACCAGCAGCGCGGTGTTGCGGACAATCCGCGCGTCAGCTCCGGCCATATCGCGCTATTTCTTGCGCCAGACGAACAGGCCTGACATCGCGTAGTTCCACACCACGCCCATCAGCGCCCCGGCCATGCCGGCCAGCCACCAGATCGGCTCCTGGTCATAGACCGAGAATGCGACGCCGACATTGGCGAGCAGGCCGACGCTGCATACGATGTAGAAGGCGATCAGGCCGCGCAGCAACGCAAAGCCCTTCAGCCGCTGGTCGCGATAGGTCAGGAAATTGTTGAGGATGAAGTTGCTGGTCATGGCGACGATGGCGCCGGCGGCCTGCGCCTCCGCGAACGGCGCCTTGAACAGCTGAAGCCCGATGAACAGCGTGGTCAAGTGCACCACGAGGCCGATGCCGCCGACCATCGCGAACAGGATGAAGCGCAGCGAGACGATATCGTTGCTCAGCTTCGCGAGCACAAGACCGAGGAAGTCGAGCGCGACCATGGAATCGAGCTTGCTTTCGCCATGCTGGCGGGCGCCGAACGTGTAGGGAATCTCGACCGCCCGCAAGCTGCCATGCGCGGTCGCGACGACGTCGAGCAGGATCTTGAAGCCATGCACCGACAGCTTTGGCGCGAGCTGCTCGAAGCGATCGCGGCGCATCATGAAGAAGCCGCTCATGGGATCGGCGATCTCGACCCGCAGCATCTTCCGTGCGAACTCGGTTGCGAGCGCGCTGGCGCCGGCGCGCTGCTTGTTGAAGCCCTCGCTCTTGTAACCCTCGATATAGCGGCTGCCGACCACGAGGTCGGTCTGATCGCTTGCGAGCAGCAAGAGCATCTTCGGCAGTTGAGTCTCGTCGTGCTGGAGGTCGGCATCGATCACGGCGACAAACGGCGCACTTGAGGCCAGGATGCCCTCGATACAGGCGCCCGACAGGCCGCGACGGCCGATGCGGCGGACACAACGCACGCGGCTGTCCTGCTGCGCCAGCGTGCGCACGACGTCCCAGGTGCCGTCGGGCGAATTGTCGTCGACGAACACGACCTCCCACGCGACATTGGCGAGCGTCGCCTCCAGCCGCCGGTACAATACCGTGACATTGTCGCGCTCGTTGAAGGTCGGGACGATGACCGACAGTTCCGGCCCCTCTTGAGCCTGCGGCGGATTGTCGGAGCCCGGTCTGATCAGTTCATTCATGACGGCAGCGTATATCCGCCGCGTCCTGCGCTGCCAAGCCGGGAGGTCTGCGGGAAATGACCCAAAAAGGGGCCCTAAAATGCCAACGACCCCGGAACGGCGGGCCGCGCGTACATCCGGCGCAAGCCCAAGCTATTCCAAGGTCGTCCCAGCGCCGGAGTTTTCGCTCAACGTCGCCGTTAGAACCTAGATGGGAACGACAAGATCGCTCCGCAAGGGGCGAAAACCAGGATTTTCTACCCCTATTGGTTGGGCACTTCCCGGATGATCGGGCCGCGCGGCACGGGTGCGGCAGGGGCTGCGGGGGCCGCAGTCGGGGCCGGCTCGACTTTCGCCGGCTTGGGCGGCTTGCCATATTGGCCGATCGGCCCGAACACGACGGCGACCGCAAGCACGACGGCGGCGACGATCGCGCCCAAAATGCCTCCCATCGACTCAGACGACATGCAAGTCCACCCCTGCTCCAGATGCGCCACTGATACCATGGATGAGCGCGCGGCCGAAGGGGCGAAAGCGAATGGGGAGTAGCGAATGGGAGCGGCCCTCCTGCCCTATTCGCTATTCGCCCCTACTTCGCCGGCGGCCTGTGCTTGACGAAGGCCGTCACGATGTCCTTCTGCGCAGACTCCACCGCCCTGTTCGCGGTCGCGAGATGGGCGCCGGCATCAATGTTCGGATATTGCGTGGTGAGATAATCGAGCAGCACCACCCGGTAATATTGCCGCTCCGACGGACAGGCGCCCGCGACCGAGCGGCCAAAATCCTGTTCCGTCATTCCCTGATTACTGTCGCGCGAATATTCCCGCGCCAGGCAATGCCAGTAATCGTCGCGGCCCTGCTGGGCGAGCTTCTGCGCGCCTTTGGTATCGTCATCATCCGACATGGCTGGAGATATCATGGCAGCAGATGTCATCATGACGAGCGCCACTCCCAGCATTGGCCTCCGCATCTTGTTCTCCTTTTTCGCAGATCGCGCTGCCGAGCTTAGACTCGACGCGAGAACTGGCCAATCACATCTCGTTTGACTAGGATGAAGCCTTCCTTCCCCGTCGATGCGAGCTCCTCCCGTGGCCAAAGCAAAAACCGCGTCCAAAAAATCCGGCAACATCTTCATCGGCATCGGCGGCTGGACCTTCGAGCCCTGGCGCGGTGTGTTCTATCCGGAGAAACTCACACAAGCGAAGGAGCTGTCTTACGCAGCCTCGAAGCTGACCTCGATCGAGATCAACGGCACCTATTACGGCTCCCAGAAGCCGGAGAGCTTTCGCAAATGGGCAAGCGAGGTGCCCGACGGCTTCGTGTTCTCGGTGAAGGGACCGCGCTTCGCCACCAACCGCCGCGTGCTCGCCGAGGCCGGCGATTCCATCAAACGGTTTTATGATTCCGGCGTGCTGGAGCTCGGCGACCATCTCGGACCGGTGCTCTGGCAGTTCGCGCCGACGAAAAAGTTCGACGGCGCCGATTTCGGCAAGTTCCTCGAACTGTTGCCCCGCAAGCTCGAAGGCCGCGCGCTGCGCCATGTCGTCGAGGTGCGCCACGACAGCTTTTGCACGCCGGACTTCGTGGCGCTGATCCGCGAGTTCGAGACGCCTGTGGTGTTCGCCGAGCACGGCAAATACCCTGCCATCGCCGACGTCGCCGGCGATTTCGTCTATGCCCGGCTTCAGAAGGGCAACGATGAGATCAAGACCTGCTACCCGCCGAAGCAGTTAGACGCCTGGGCCGAGCGCTTTCAGGCCTGGGCCTCGGGCGGTGAACCGGATGACCTGCCGAAAGTTGACAAAGCCAAGCCGAAGAAGGAGCCGCGCGACGTGTTCGCCTACGTCATCCACGAAGGCAAGGTGCGCGCCCCTCACGGCGCCATGGAACTGATCGCGCGGGTGAGCTGAGGTGTTCCATGGCAAAGGCGAAAAAGCTCTTCACCATCGGTTATGAGCAGACGCCGCCCAAGGCCGTGCTGGACGAGTTGGAAGATGCCGGCGTCAAGCTCGTGGTCGACGTGCGCGCGGTGACGTCGTCGCGGCGTCCGGGCTTTTCCAAGAAGCAGCTGTCCGCCGGGCTCGACGAGCGCGGCATCGCCTATGTCCACCTCGCCGCGCTCGGCACGCCGAAGGAGGGCCGCCTCGCCGCGCGCAGCGGCCAGTACGACGTGCTGGAGAAGATCTATTCGAAGCACCTGAAGACGCCGCAGGCGAAAGAAGAGATGGACGAGCTCTCGGCGCTGGTGAAGAAGGCCGGCCCCGTCTGCCTGCTCTGCTACGAGCGCGACCACACCCATTGCCACCGCCAGATGATCGCGGAGATCATCGAGGAGCGCGATGGCGTGGCGGTGAAGAATTTGGCGGGACGGCAGGTCTGATCGGCCTCTCGTCATGGCCGGGCTTGTCCAGTCAAGCCCGGGCATGATGACCGAAGATTTACCCCTCCCCCTCCAGCCGGAACGTCCCCTCCATCATCTGCACGCACTGTCCGCCGACATGGGCGGAGACGATCTTGCCGTCCTGCTTGCGCACGCGCGTCGAGAGGATGCTCGGCCGGCCCATGTCAAAGCCCTGGCCGACGGTGAGCTTGAGCTCGCCGTCACGGGCGGGATCGAGATCGGCGAACAGCGCGGCCGCGGCGACCGTCGCGCTGCCGGTGGCCGGGTCCTCGACGAGACCGCTGGCGCCACGCATGAACATCCGCGCCTGACGGTCGCAAGGTGCCTCCGCCGCGGGCACGTCGCGCGTGTAGAACCACACCGAGCGGGCGCCATCGCGCGGCAATACCTTGCCATAGGCTGCCGCATCTGGCCGGGCGCGCTTCAGCGCCTCACGCGAATGCAGCTCCATCACCAGAAACGCGTTTCCGACGGTGACGATCTGCGGCCCGTGATTGTCTGTCTTGATGTCGTCTGCAACGAGAGAGATGCAGCTCGCGGCTTCGGCAGCTGACAACCGCGAGAGCCGCTCCAGCGGCTGCGGCGCGGTGAGCTCGGTTCTGATCACCCGGCCCTGCTCTCTCACGATGTCGACCGGCACGAGCCCGGCCTTCTCCTCGAAAAACAGACGCGGTTTCGGCTCCTTCGCCATCGAGGCGAGCACGAAGGCGGTGCCGACATTGGGATGGCCCGCAAAGGCAATCTCCTGCACCGGCGTGAAGATGCGCACCTCCGCATCATTGGCCTTGTCGCGCGGCGGCAGCACGAAGGTGGTCTCGGAGTAGTTGAACTCGGTCGCGATTGCCTGCATCTGCGCGGTCGACAGACCGCCGGCGTCGAGCACCACGGCGAGTTGGTTGCCGCCGAAGGCGCGGTCGGTGAACACGTCGACGGTGATGTAGCGGCGCTGCATCGTGATTTCCCCATGCAAGTGGCGGCCGCAACGGGCCGCATCGCCGGCAGTTTACAGGCCGGTGATGCGGCCCGTCATGCCCCAAAATTCGGAGCAATCGGAGCAATCGCGGATGATGCAAGAGACCTGCGCGCAACAACGTGGGGCGCAAGCTAACCCAGCTGAAACACCGCCACCGGCCGCTCATAACCGCGCACCTCGACCTCACCGAGCGCAACGGCATCGCTGCCAGCTTCACCCAGCGCCTCGCGCACGGTCGACGAAATCAGGAGCTGCGAGCCGAACTCCTTGTTCAGCGCTTCCAGCCGCGAGGCGAAGTTCACGGTGTCACCGATGACCGTGTACTCCTTGCGCCGGGGCGAGCCGATATTGCCGGCGACGACCTCGCCGAAATGGATACCGATGCCGATGCGAAGCGGCCAGCTCGTCTGCGCATTGATGCGGTCCATCGCGCTCAGCATCTCGCGGCCCGCGGCGACTGCGCGCTGCGCCGCGTCGGAGGCCTCCAGCGGCGCGCCGAACAGCGCGAGGAAGCCGTCGCCGAGAAACTTGTTCACGATGCCGCCGTGCTTGTCGAGGACGTCGACCAGCACCGCAAAGGCGCCGTCGAGTCGATCGACCACCTCCTGCGGGGTACGTGATTGCGCACCGGCGGTGAAGCCGCGGAAATCGACGAACATCACCGCGACGCGGCGGACGTCACCGCCCGCGCTGGTTCCCGCTGCCATCAGCCGCTCCACCACCTGTGGAGAGACGTGCTGTCCGAACAGGTTCGTCACCCTGTCGCGCGCTGTCGCCGCCGCAATGCTCGCGGCAAACTGGCGGCGCAGCTGAGCGCCGACGGCGCCCGCCAGCACGCCACAGATCAGGATGACGATGCTGCGCACGGCATGGAAATAGATCAGGGGCTCGCCGGCCTCGTCAGCCGCATTGTAGAGCAGCGCGACGGACAGAAGCCCGGCTGCGGCCACGAAACCTGTAAATGCAGAGAGCCAGAAGTCGAGCCGCAAAGTCGAGAGGATGACGAAGATGAAGTACATCAGCGGCACGGCGAAGCCGAGTGCCTGACTTGCGCCCATGGTCCGGGTTTGCAGGATCAGGATCACCGTGGGCAGCGAGGTCTCGATCAGCGTGCCGATATAGCGCCTGATCACCGGCAGATCGCGGTCGAGCCGGAGGTTCTTCCTGATCTGGGTGTGGACCCAGACCTCGAACAAGATGAAGCCAGCGAGAAGGCCGTAGACCTCGACGAGCCCTTCCGTTCCGCGCCAGACCCGGTTCACGACAGCGGGATCGATCAGATAGATCGCGGTGAGGAACATCATCATGACGCAGCCCGTCATGATCAGCGCCCGCACCCTGAGCAGCTCGGTGCGCAGCACTTCTCTGGTCAGCTCCCGTTCGAAATCTTCCGATAGCACGGCATGCTGCCGCGTCTTCCTGCTCGCAAACCTGACCATTTGCCCCTCGAATCCGGGGTCATTGTGCCTCAATCCAGCGTGCGGCGGAAGCGCGTCACGGCGATGGTCATGGCGAGCAGCATCAGGGCTACCAGCGCCAGCGTGTCGAAGCGCAAATTCTGCATGGTTGCGCCCTTGAGCATGATGGCGCGGACGATGCGCAGATAATGCGTCAGCGGCAGGCCTTCGCCGAGATATTGCGCCCAGGCCGGCATGCCCGCGAACGGGAACATGAAGCCGGACAGCAGAATGCTCGGCAAAAAGAACATCATCGACATCTGCATGGCCTGGAGCTGGTTCTGCACCAGGGTCGAGATGGTGTAGCCGATCGCCAGATTGGTGGTGATGAACAGCGTCGAGAGCAGCGCCAACAGGAACAGATTTCCGATCAGGGGCACGCCGAACAGGCCGACGCCGATGCTAATGATGAGGAACGCCTGCACGAAGCCGACCAGGACGTAGGGTACGATCTTGCCGAACATCACCTCGACCGGCCTGATCGGCATCGACAGCAGGCTCTCCATGGTGCCGCGCTCGACCTCCCGCGTCACCGACAGCGCGGTGAAGATCAGCATGGTCATGGTGAGGATGGTGCCAACGAGGCCCGGCACGATGTTGAGGCTGGAGCTAGCTGCCGGATTGTAGCGGGCATGGGCGCGGATCTCGAACGGCATCTCCGGGGGATCGCCGATGTAGAGATCGTGCTTGAGCGCGGTCTGCACGACCATGCCGAGGGAACCGATCGCCGCGCTCGCCGCCACCGGATCGGTCGCATCGGCCGCCACCAGCAGCGCGGGCCTGTCGCCGCGCCGCACCGCACGCTCGAAGCCGCGCGGGATCTCGACGCCGAACAGCACCTTGCCGGACTTCAAGAGGTTGTCGAAATCATCGACATCGTGCACCTCGTAGAGGAAACGGAAATAGGCGGTGTTCTCGAGAGCTTTCAAAATCGAGCGGGCGAGATCGGAGTCCTCCTGGAGCAGCACCGCGCTTGGCAGACGATGCGGCGTGGTATTGATGGCATAGCCGAACAGCATGAGCTGCATCACCGGCAGCATGATGATCATCGCAAAGGACACGCGATCGCGCCTGAGCTGGATGAACTCCTTGACCAGCATCGCATAAGAGCGCCGCAGGAAGCCGAAGCGTTCCCGGATTTCGCGGCGTGGTGCGGGATGATCCACTGCACTCATTGGAAATTGTCCTTGGAGCGCCCCATCAGCTCGATGAACACGTCCTCCAGCGATGGCGACGACTTCTGCCAATGCAGGCCACTTTTCTCACGCCACGGCCCGATGCTGGCTTCGAGTGCCGCGACATCGCGGCCGGAAACGTGCAGCGAAGTGCCGAACGGCGCCACCATGTCGATCCCCGGCTTACCGGTCAGCTCGGCCGCGAGGCCGTTGAGGTCCTCGCCCGTCACGGTGTAGGTCGTCAGCGCGGATTTCGCGATCACCTCCTCCACCGTACCGTGCGTCAGCAGATGGCCGTAGGCGATGTAGGCGATCTCGTGGCAGCGTTCGGCTTCGTCCATGTAATGAGTCGAGACCAGCACGGTGAGGCCCTCGGCGGCGAGCGCGTGGATTTCGTTCCAGAAATCGCGCCGCGCCTTGGGATCGACGCCGGCGGTCGGCTCGTCCAGCAGCAGCAATTGCGGATTGGGCAGCGTGCAGGCGCCGAGCGCCAACCGCTGTTTCCAACCGCCGGAGAGCTCGCCCGCAAGCTGCTCCTCGCGCCCGGAGAGTCCGAGCCGCTTGATCATGTCGCGCGCGGCACCTCGCGCGTCGGTGAGGCCATAGAGCCGCGCCACGAATTCGAGGTTCTCGCGCACCGAGAGATCCTGGTACAGGCTGAAGCGCTGGGTCATGTAGCCGACCTGGCGCTTGATCTTCTCGGCATCGCGGCGGATGTCGTAGCCGAGGCAGGTGCCCTCGCCGCTGTCCGGCGTGAGCAGCCCGCAGAGGATGCGGATCGTCGTGGTCTTGCCCGAGCCGTTCGGCCCGAGGAAGCCATAGATCGAGCCGCGCTTCACCTGCATCGACAGATCGTGCACGACCTCGCGGCCCCCGAACGACTTGGTCAGGCCCTTGACGTCGATCGCGATGCCGTTGCCGCCGTTCATCGCTTGTCCGCCACCGGGGTTTTGGGATTGAGATAGACGTCGATCGGCTGTCCGACCCGCAAGGCATCAGGGCGAGATGGCCGTGCCTGGATCAGATAAACCAGCTTGTTGCGCTCATCGAGGCTGTAGATGACGGGCGGGGTGTATTCCGCCGCGGTCGCGATGAAATAGATCTTTGCGGTGAGGTCGGCCGCGCAATTGTCGCAAGAGATGCGCACCGTATCGCCGATCGCGAGCTTCGGCAGCGCGGCCTCCGGCACGAAAAAGCGCAGCTTCATGTTGCCGGGCGGCATGATCGACAGCACCGGCCGCTGCGCCGCCACCATCTCGCCCTCGCGGAAATAGATTTGCTGAATGGTGCCGGCAACAGGCGCAAAGCCCTTGCGCCGCGCCATCCGCGTCTCCGACGTCGCCACCCGCGCCTCCGCGACGCGCAAGGATGACACGGCGGAATCGAGATTGGCCTGCGTGCCCGAGCCGGTCTTGTTCAGCGAGGCTGCCCGGTCATAGGTCTGCTGTGCGTTGGCGAGCGTCGCCTTGTTCTGGTTGAGATCGGCAAGCTGGAGATCGTCGTCGACGGAATAGAGGTGATCGCCGACCTTGACCTCCTCGCCTTCGCGGACATTGAGCTTCGTCACCCGGCCGGCTTCGTCGGGGCTGACGAAGATCATGTCGGCCTCGACCCAGCCCTGGAAGCCGGGATCGCGCTTCTCGTTGCAGCCGGCAAGGCCAATTGCGAGCGCGACGACCAATGCCAATCCAAGAATTGCTTGCGACGACCTCATGTCGTCCTCCGTTCGCCAAAAATCAGATCGAGATGGACGCGCAGCATCTCCTGCGCGTCGAGCGGCGCATGCCGCGCAAACAGGCTCTGCCAGATCACCGCGATCATCGCCGGCGCAACCAGGATCTGCGGATAGCGCGCGAGGTCCTTCTGGCGGATCTCGCCGCGGGCGATGCCGAGCTCGATCAGCCCGCGCATGGCGGCGATGCCGCGCGAGACGACCTCGCGGTAGTAGAAGTCGGCGACGGCTGGAAAGCGCGGCCCCTCCGCCACGATCAGGCGCACCAGATCGCCGCGCCTGGTGCCGATGACCTCTCTTAAAAAATTGCTGGCAAAGGTCTCGACGAGATCGCGCACCGAGCCCGTCGGCGGCGGCAGCGCGGTCAACCGCGCCACGACCGGCACGATCACGATGCGCACCAGCTCCTCGAACATCGATTCCTTGTCCTTGAAGTGCAGATAAATCGTCCCCTTGGCCACGCCGGCGCGTTTGGCAATGTCGTCGAGCCGCGTCGCGGCAAAGCCGCGCGCGATGAACTCCTCCATCGCTGCTTCCACGATCGCCGCTCGCCGCTCCGCCGCCCGCGTGGCGCGGTTCGAGGCAGGCGCCTCTCCGCGGGCTGCGGACGCATCCGCCTCGCTCTCTGCGGACGGCTTGATGAGTTTGGTCGGTCTTCTCGGCATGCAAATAATATGACTGACTAGTCAGTCATCGTCAAGGCGACCGTAGCGTTCACACAGACCCGAATAAATTAGCCTTGACTAATGCATTAGCATTGGCTAATCGAATGACATGATCGACGCCGCCCCAAATCCCATCACCACCGTGATGCGCGCCCTCGCAGACCCCACCCGGCGCGCCGTGTTCGAGCGCGTCTTCGAGAGCAAGGAGATCAGCGTCGCCGAGCTCACCCGCGGCAGCGGCGTGACCCAGGGCGCGATCTCGCAGCACTTAAAATCCCTCAAGCAGGCCGGCCTCGTCGCCGAACGTGCAGAGGGCCGCAACGTCTACTACCGCGCCGCGCCGCAAGGTCTCGAGCCCCTGGTCACCTGGATGGACCATTACGGCGTGTTCTGGCGCGAGCGCTTCCAGAATCTGCGTGACCTCTTGAAGGAGATCGATCCGTGAATGCCGCTGCTTTGAACATCGAGACAAAGGACATCGTCCTTGACGAGGTGCTTCCTCATGCGCCGGAGACAATCTGGAAGGCGCTGACCAGCGCCCAGTTGATCGCGCGCTGGCTGATGAAGCCGACCGGCTTCGAGGCCGTCGAAGGCAAGGCCTTCACGTTCCAGACCACACCGGGCGGTTCCTGGGATGGCGTGATTCATTGCCGGGTTCTGGAGGTCGTGGCTTTCAGCCGCCTCGTCTACGCCTGGAAGGGTGGCGACGAGCGCAACACCGGTTACGGCGCGCCGCTCGACACGGTCGTGACCTGGTCCCTCACCCCGGTCGAAGCCGGCACGCGAATCCGCCTGGTCCATGCGGGCTTCGTCCTGCCCAGGAACGAGTCGGCCTACAGCGTGATGAGCGGCGGCTGGAAGAAGGTCGTCAGACAGCTCGACGAGATCAGCGGCGAGCAGTGAGGAGATATCGCAAATGGATAAGCCCTATACCGGCGGCTGCGCCTGCGGCGCGATCCGCTATTCGATCGTCGGCGAGCCCCTGTTCAGCAATCACTGCCAGTGCCGGGACTGCCAACGCGAAAGCGGCAGTGCGCATGGCTCCTACGCGACGTTCGCGCGTGCCGGCGTCACCCTCACCGGCGAGGCGAAGCATTGGGACATGGTCGCCGACAGCGGCAATGTGAAGACGCGCGGCTTTTGCACACAATGCGGCGTACCTGTGTACATGACCTTCAAAGCGCAGCCCGACGTCTTCACCATCCGCGCTGCGAGCCTCGACGAGCCCGCCCGCTACAAGCCGCAGGCGGTCACTTTCGCCGCGCGCGGTCATGACTGGGATCGTCTCGATCCCGGCCTGGTGAAATTCGAAGGCATGCCGACGGGGTGAGGCGACTGGCAGCCACCCGCGAGATGCGCTCCCTCTCCCGCCTGCGGGAGAGGGTTGGGCGAGGGTGGCTCCGCAGCGGGACCATCCCCAAGAGGAGAAAGCCCTCACCCGGCGCTACGTGCCGACTTCTCCCGCAAGCGGGACAGGTGGAGCAAGCCGCACGGGCGGCGGCTCGCCCACTTCCTCCTCAGCTGTGAAACTTCAGCCCGTCGATGACCTTGTCGATCAATTTGCGCTCGGCGCGCATGGCGATGCCGACGAGATTGAGATCGTTGCGCGGCACCGCCCTCACCGCCGCGCGATTGGCGGCATCGTGCGTGGTGCTGAACATGTCCTCGGTATAGACCGCCGGCTTGACGTTGCGCGCCAGCGCACGGTCCAGCGCGCGCGACAACGCCGGACCGTCGGCGCCATAGATCAGGATCGGCTGGCCGATCAGCGCATGATATGTCGTGCCTGAGGCGTCCTCATAGGCTTCGCCGATGCATTCGGGAAAGGCCGCGGCGATGCCGCTGGTGAGGAAGGAGGCGACGTTGAGCTTCTGCCAGGCCTGAAGATCGGTGCGGATCACCACCGCGATCTTGGTGTCGAACTGCATGCAATTCCTCGAATGTCATTCCTGAAGGAGATGCTACGCATCGCCGCGGACTGACAGCAAGAGGAATTAGCCTTTCGCGTCGCAGGCCCAGGCGCGGATCACGCATTCCTTGCCACCGTATTTGTAGCATTCGCGCGTGGCGGCATTGAGGGAAGCCGAGATCTTCGGCTTGACGGCATAGCCATAGGCACCGCAGGGATTGGCGAGATCGACCGACATGGCCGCGCAGGCGCGCTTCATCGTCACCGTCGTGCAATCGCCCTTGCATTGCTTTTGTGCCGCGGCACGCGCCTCATGCTCGGCGACGTAGTCAAAAGCCTGGCCATAGGCGCCGCATTTGCCGACCGCGATGGCACCGGCGGCGTGGGCTTCGGTGATGTAGCGAGCGCCCGTGACGGCAACTGACAAGACAAAGCAAAACATCGCGCAACGGCGCGCGACGATATTCGAAGCCATGGAAAAACCCCTCCCCCCAAGGCAGGTGGAGGCGACTGTAAGCGCCGGTCGTTTCCAGATGGTGAACGGGTGGTTGAAATTGAGCCCAACGGGAGGTGCCGTAGGGTGGATTAGCGAAGCGTAATCCACCTCTTTTGTTTCCGCGGAGAAACACAGCGGTGGATTACGCCTTCGGCTAATCCACCCTACGCAGCTACGGCGCCTTCATCCCCGCCTTGCCGCTTCCAGCGCCTGCGGCGTGTCGATGTCGAGGAAGGCGCTGTCACCGTCCACGGGCACCTCGGCCACAGCCTCGGTGTGCTTGGCGATCAAGTGACGCGCGCCGATATCACCGTCGAGCGTCATCAACTCGTTGAAGAAGCGGCGCGACCACAGCACGGGATTGCCGCGGCGGCCTTCGCTGACGGGGACGACGATGAGGTTGCCGCGGTCCGGCGCAAAGCCGTCGATGAGGCGGTCGATCAGCCCGGCATCGATCAGCGGCATGTCGCCGAGACAGACCAGGGCACCGTCGCAGGCCTCCGGCACGGCGGCGATGCCTGATTTGACCGAGCTTGCGATGCCGCCGGCAAAATCGGGATTGCGGACGAACTTCACCGTCAGGCCTTGCAGGGCCTGCTCAACCAGCTCGGCCTGATGGCCGGTGACGACGATCACCTCGGACGCCTTCGAGGCCAGCGCCTGCTCGGCGGCGAGGCGCACCAGCTTCTTGCCATCGAGCTCGGCCAGCAGCTTGTTCGGCCCGCCCATCCGGGTCGAGCGTCCCGCTGCCAGCACGATGGCGGCGACCTCTCTATTGCCTTCGGTCTCGGGTTTTGCGCGCGGCTGGGGCCGCGTGACGATCTCCATCAGGAGGCCGCCGACGCCCAGGCCCATCAGCTCGGCGCGCGTCACCTTGATGCCGGCGAGGAGCCGCATCAGCACCCAGTCAAAACCGTTCTCGACCGGCGAGCGCGCGCAGCCCGGGGCTCCCAGCACCGGCACATTGCCGGCACGGGCAATCAGCAGCAGATTGCCGGGATCAACCGGCATGCCGAAATGCTCGATCTCGCCGCCGATGCCGGTGACGGCTGCCGGGATCACGTCGCGGCGATCGGCAATCGCAGACGCCCCGAACACGATGACGAGCTCGGCCCCTAACGCGAGCAATTCCTTGATCGCCGCCGACAGCGCCTGCTCCTCATGAGGAACACGCCGCTCGGCGATGATGCTGGCGCCGGCCGGCGCAAGCCGCTCGGCGGTGACGCGCAGCGTCTTGTCGATCACCTTGGACGACAGCCCCGGCAGCAGCGTCGAGACGACGCCGACGCGCTTGATGACGTAGGGTGCGATTTTGAGCACGTCCCTGCCGGCGGCCGTCACCGCGGCGTCGCGTAAGCTGCCTTCGACGCCGAATGGGATGATCTTGACGGTGCCGACCATCTCGCCCTCGACCACCGGCTTGTAGGCGGAGAGCGTCGCAAAGGTGATGGCCTCGTCGATATTGTTGATGCGGTCGACCGCGGCGCGGTCGATCACCAGCACGCCCGGACGCGCGGCGAACAGATTGGCGCGGCCGGTGAAGGCGCGCTCGACATGGATGCCTTCGCCACCGACGGCAAGCGCGATGCTGGCGGCCGCAACGTCCTCGGAGACGTCGCCCTCCTCCATGCGCACCACGACGATGTCCTTGATGCCGGCGCGCGTGAGCTGCTCGACCTCGGCGAGGCCGATCGTCGTGCCCTTCTTCAGCACCAGCGGTCCCTGGCGCAGGGTGTGGACGGTCACCCCGCCGATCGCATCCTCAGGTCTCGCCGGGCCGAACTTCATGCCGCTTCTTCTTTTTCTTTGGGAGGCAGGCGGAGCACAGCCGTGATCTCAGCCATGATCGCCACCGCGATCTCGGACGGAGAGACCGCACCGATCGCAAGCCCGATGGGCGCGTGGATGCGCGCGATGTCGCTCTCCTTGGCACCCTGCGCCCGCAGCCGGTCGCCGCGCTTGGCGTGCGTCTTCCGCGAGCCGAGCGCGCCGATATAGAAGCAGTTGCGCTCGAAGGCGTGCAACAACGCGGGATCGTCGATCTTAGGATCGTGCGTCACTGCGACGAAGGCCGTGTAGGCATCGACATTGAGCGGCGGCAGCGCGGTGTCCGGCCATTCGGCCACCAGCGGTATATCGGGGAAGCGCTCGGGGCTCGCAAATGCCGTGCGCGGATCGACCACGGTGACGTCGTAGCCGAGCGAGCGCGCCAGCGGCGCCAAGGCCTGGCTGATATGGACCGCGCCGACGATGACGAGCTTTGCGGTCGGTGCGTAGACGTTGAGGAACAGCTTCTTGCCGCCGGCTTCGACACTGGCGCTCTTGCCCATGCGCAGCTGTTTGTCCAGCTCGGCGCGCAGGGGATCCTTGGCAAAATCCATCGCCTTCACGAGGCGCTGCTCACCGCTCTCGGTGTCCGTCACCAGAATCACCGGTCGGCGCGCGGCGCGCTCGGCGTTGAGTTCGTGCAGAATCTCGAGCTTCACGGCTAACCGACCTTCTCGACGAAGACGCGGATGGTGCCGCCGCAGGACAGCCCGACATTCCAGGCGGTCTCGTCGGCGACGCCGAACTCCAGCATCCTGGGCTTGCCGCTCTCGATCACATCCATGGCCTCGGTGACCACGGCGCCCTCGACACAGCCGCCGGAGACCGAGCCCAAGAACGTGCCCTCGTCGTTGATGACGAGGCTCGAGCCGGCCGGGCGCGGCGCCGAGCCCCAGGTTTCCACGACCGTGGCAAGCGCGACACCACGGCCGGCCTTCTGCCAGTCCTCAGCCGCCTTCAGAATATCCTCGTCGCGATCGAGCATGGCGTGCCTCTCAAGCTGCGGAGCGGATCAGGCTGCGGTGATGCGGCGGCAGCGGCCGGGAGAGCGTGGTGATCAGCTCCTGGATCGAACTCAAATTATGTACCGGACGGAATTCGTCAACGTGCGGGAGCATCATTTTGATGCCTTGCGCCTTGGCCTCGAAGCCGCCGAACCGCAGCAGCGGATTGAGCCAGATCAGCCGCCGGCAGGAACGGTGCAGCCGGTCCATCTCGAAGGCCAGCTTGGAATCGGCCTCCCGCTCCAGCCCATCGGAGATCAGGAGCACGATGGCGCCCTGGCTCAGCACGCGCCGCGCCCACAATTTGTTGAAGTTGTGCAGTGATGCCGAGATCCGCGTGCCGCCGGCCCAGTCCTCGACGGAGGCCGAGCAGCTCGCCAGCGCCTCATCGGGATCGCGCTGGCGCAGCGCGCGGGTGACGTTGGTGAGACGGGTGCCGAACAGGAACACGGAGACGCGCTTGCGCGCATCGCCGATGGCATGGAGGAAATGCAGGAACAGGCGGGTGTACTCGCTCATCGAGCCCGAAATATCGAGCAACGCCACGATCGGTGCCGGCTTCTCGATCCGTCCGAGCCGATGGATGTCGATGATATCGCCGCCGGTGCGCAACGATGCGCGCAGCGTCTGGCGCAGATCGAGACGAAGCCCGCGCGGATCGGGCCGGTGCCTGCGCGTCAGGAGCTCGGCCTGCGGCAGGTGCATCTTCTCGATGGCGCGCAGGGCTTCCGAGATCTCCGCCGCGCTCATCTGCGCAAAATCCTTTTTCTGAAGGATTTCCTTGTCGGAGACCGACAGGCGCAGATCCTGCTCCTGATGCTGCGGCGTCTCCGTCATGCGCGGCTGCGACATCGCCTCCTGCACGCGGCGGGCGCCGGCCTGCGGCTTCTTCCTGGCCTCGTCCGGCAGCGGCACCGAATCCAGCATGTGCTTCCACTCCTCGGAGGCGCGGAAGAACAGGTTGAAGGCCTGCTTGAAGATCAGCGCATGCTCGTGGCGCTTGACGAAGATCGCCTCCAGCGTGGTGAAGACGTCGGCACGGTTGCCGATGTCGATCACCTGCAGCGCGCTCATGGCATCGATGACGGCACCCGGCCCGACCGGCATGCCCGCCGAACGCAGCGCGCGGGCGAAGCCGACGATGTTGTCGGCGAACTGCTCGGTTTGTTCGGGGGCAAGGTGGTTGATGGCCATGGTCTATCCTCGCTCCCCGTCATTCCGGGGCGCCTCTTGGCGCGAGCCCGGAATGACGCGAGATCAATTCTCGCTCGTCGCGTCCTTCAGCACCTTCTGCAAGGTATCGCCCTGCATCCGGGTGATGTCGTCCTGGTACTTGAGCAGCGCGCCCAGCGTGTCACCGACCACTTGCGGGGTCAGCGAGCGAGCATCGAGCTCGGACAAAGCGGTCGCCCAGTCGATGGTCTCGGCGACACCCGGCGACTTGTAGAAATCCTGGTTGCGCAGTGCCTGGACGAAGCGCACGACCTGCTGCGACAGCTTTGCGGAGATGCCGGGCACGCGCGACTTGACGATCGCGAGCTCGCGCTCGGCGGCGGGATAATCGACCCAGTGATAGAGACAGCGCCGCTTCAGCGCGTCGTGGATCTCACGGGTGCGGTTGGAGGTGATGATGACGATCGGCGGGTGTGGGGCCTTGACGGTGCCGAACTCGGGGATCGTCACCTGGAAGTCGCTGAGGATTTCGAGCAGGTAAGCCTCGAACGCCTCGTCGGCTCGGTCGAGCTCGTCGATCAGCAGCACCGGTGGTCCCGCAACATCAGGCTCCAGCGCCTGCAGCAGCGGCCGCTTGATCATGTAGCGGTCGGCGAAGATATCGCTCGAGAGCTGGTCGCGATCGGTATCACCGGCGGCTTCCGCCATCCGGATCGCGATCATCTGCGCGGCGCTATTCCACTCGTAGACCGCCGAGGAGACGTCGAGCCCTTCGTAGCATTGCAGGCGGATCAGCTTCCGCCCCAGCGCCGCCGAAAGCACCTTTGCGATCTCGGTCTTGCCGACGCCGGCTTCGCCTTCCAGGAACAGTGGCCGGCCCATGCGCAGCGACAGATAAGTCACCGTCGCCAGCGACCGCTCCGCGAGATAGCCGCGCGATGTCAGGAGATCGAGCATCGCATCGACCGATGCCGGCATGGCACCGGAAGTATTGGCCGCTGAAGTCATGAAAGGCCAGTCTCGGTTACGCCCTCATACGGGCAAGTATTCGGAGCACTCGGTGGCCCGCTTATTCCTTGGCGTTGGCGGCATCGACGGCGCGGCGCGTCAGCACGCCGATGAGATGCGCGCGGTATTCGGCGCTGCCGTGGATGTCGCTGTTGAGGCCTTCGGCCGGCACGTTGATGCCGTCAAGTGCCTTCGCGGAGAAGCGCTTCTTGAGCGCCTCCTCGAATGCGCTGACACGGAACACGCCTTCGGAGCCGGCACCGGTCACGGCAACCCGCACGTCCGACGGACGCCGTGCCACGAACACGCCAACCAGCGCATAGCGCGAGGCCTGGTTGCGGAATTTGATGTAGGCGGCCTTCTTCGGCAGCGGGAACATCACCTTGGTGATGATCTCGTCGGCTTCCAGCGCCGTCGTGAACAGGCCCTGGAAATACTCTTCGGCCTTGAGGCGCCGCTTGTTGGTGACGATGGTCGCGCCCAGCGCAAGCACGGCAGCGGGATAGTCTGCGGTCGGGTCGTTGTTGGCGAGCGAGCCGCCGATCGTGCCCTTGTGGCGCACGGCGGGGTCGCCGATTCCGCCGGCAAGATTGGCGAGCGCCGGGATCGCCTCGCCGACGATCCCAGAGGTGGCGACCTCGGCGTGCCTGGCGGTGGCGCCGATCACCAGCGAGCGGCCCTTCATCTCGATCGTGTTGAGCCCCTCGATATGGGAGAGGTCGACCAGATGCGGGGGGCTGGCGAGGCGCTGCTTCATGACGGGAATCAGCGTGTGGCCGCCGGCGATCACCTTGGCGTCTTCGTTCTTCACCAGGAGGTTGGCAGCCTGCCGAACGGTCCCGGGGCGATGATATTTGAATTCGTACATCTGAATGTCCTGATCGCGGGATGCGCGTTACGCGAGATCGGATTTCGCCATCGCCTTGGCGCCGGCGGAGATCGAGGCGACGATGTTCTGGTAGCCGGTGCAGCGGCAGAGATTGCCTTCTAGTTCTTCCCGGATCGTATGGTCGTCGAGCTCGTGGCCCTTGCGGTGCACGATGTCGATCGCGGTCATAATCATGCCCGGCGTGCAGAAGCCGCATTGCAGGCCATGGTGCTCGCGGAAGGCTTCCTGCATCGGATGCAGCGGCGCGCCGTCAGCGGCCAGCCCCTCGATCGTCTTGATCTCGTGGCCATCAGCCATCACCGCAAGCGTGGTGCAGGACTTCACGGCCTTGCCGTCGAGATGCACGACACAGGCGCCGCACTGCGAGGTGTCGCAGCCGACATGGGTGCCGGTCAGGTGCAGATTCTCGCGCAGGAACTGCACCAGAAGCGTGCGGGGATCGACATTGGCCGTGACTGGATTGCCGTTCACGATGAGGGAGATTTTTGCCATAAGCACTCTCTATCAGCACCCCGACGGGTCCCGTCGAAGCGGTTCTTATAATTATTCCAACCCATCATATGGGCCATTATGCCCCGGGGCAACATCGCCCGGGACGCAAGCCGCCATGCCGAAGGCGATGACCTTCAGCCCTGTACCGCCTTGGCGAAGTTCGCGAAAAACTCGTCGGCAAGTTTCTTGGCGGCGCCGTTGATGAGGCGCTGGCCGAGCTGCGCCAACTTGCCGCCGATCTGCGCCTCGACGTCGTAGGAGAGCAGCGTGCCGCCATCCTTCTCCGCAAGCTTGACCGCCGCGCCACCCTTGGCGAAGCCGGCGACCCCGCCCTCGCCCTCACCGGAGATCTTGTAGCCGTTCGGCGGGTCGAGATCGGACAGTGTGACCTTGCCCTTGAAGCGCGCGGACACCGGGCCGACCTTCATTTTCGCCGTTGCGCGAAAGCCGCCGTCGTCGGTCTTCTCCAGCTCCTCGCAGCCTGGGATGCAGGCCTTTAGCACCTCGGGATCATTGAGCTTGTCCCACACGGCCTCGCGCGGCGCCGCAAGCTGGACTTCGCCGGTCATCGTCATGGCCATGAGGTGCCTCCCAAATCGCGTAGCTCTAGCGCTGATCAAGTAACGCAGGGACGCGGCAAAGGAAAGGCCAGTGCCCGGTCACGTGCAATGCATATTCGCAACTGCAAAAAGACGTGTGCGGGCGGTTGGGGATTGGCACAGCCCGGCCATGATGATTAGGTCGCGTGCAATATGAGCACATCCCTCTCCCCCCTGCTCGCACCGATGCTGTCGAGCGCCGCCATGCGCGCCGTCTGCGACGACCGGTCGACCCTGCAAAACATGCTTGATTTCGAGGCAGCCCTGGCACGCGCCGAGGCCGCCATTGATGTGATTCCGGCATCTGCCGTGGGCCCGATCGAGGCCGCGTGCAAGGCCGATTGCTTCGACATGTCCGCGCTGGCGGAGGCCGCGACGCGATCGGGCAATCTCGCGATTCCCCTGGTCAAGGCGCTGACCGCCAATGTCGGCAAGGCCGACACAGAGGCCGCGCGCTACGTGCATTGGGGCGCAACCAGCCAGGACGTCATCGACACGGCGATCATGCTCACGCTTCGCGCCGGCATCGATGCGCTGGACGCCGACCTCAGCCGCGCCATCAAGGGCTTTGCCGCCCTGGCGCGCAACCATCGCAACACCGCGATGGTGGCGCGGACCTGGCTCCAGCACGCACTGCCGATGCCGTTCGGCCTGAAGGCCGCCGAATATGCGTCAAGCCTCGCCCGCGCGCGCTGCCGCCTGCGGCGGCTCCGCCGCGAGGGCCTCGCGCTGCAATTCGGCGGCGCGGCCGGGACGCTCGCCGCCCTCGGCGACAAGGGGCTCGCGGTTGCCGAACGGCTCGGGCACGAGCTGAACCTGCCGTTGCCGGAAGCGCCCTGGCACACCCATCGCGACCGGATCGCGGAGGCCGCGTCCTGTCTCGCTATTCTGGCCGGAAGCTGCGGCAAGATCGCGCGCGACGTCTCGCTGATGATGCAGACCGACGTCGCCGAAGCGTTCGAGCCTGCCGGCGAAGGCCGCGGCGGCTCCTCGACCATGCCGCATAAGCGCAACCCGGTCGCCGCCGCAAGCGCGCTCGGCGCCGCCACGATGGCGCCGCAGCTTGCCGCGACGATATTCGCGGCTCAAGTGCAGGACCACGAGCGCAGCGCCGGCCCCTGGCACGCGGAATGGCCGACGCTGCCGCAATTGATGCTGGTCACTTCGGGCGCGCTGGCCGCGATCGTCGACATCGCCGAGGGCCTGGACGTCGATGCCGCGCGCATGCGCAGCAATCTCGATGCGACGCAGGGGCTGATCATGGCTGAGGCGATCACCTTTGCGCTGGCCGAAGAGATCGGCAAGAGCGATGCGCATCATCTCATCGAGGCCGCCAGCAAGCGCGCAGTCGCCGAGAAGAAACATCTGCGCGAGGTGCTGTCGGCCGATTCGCAGGTCACTGCGCACCTTTCTCCGGAAAAAATTGCGGCATTGTTCGAGCCGATGGCCTATCAAGGGGCTTCCCAAGCCCTGATCGACCGGCTGCTCGACAGCCTCGACCGCGAGTAAGAACCGCAAATACGACGGAGACGCCGCATGCCCATGATCGATGCCGACGGTTGCCTGATCAACGTCTCCGTCGAGGGCCGCGACGGCGGACCGACCTTGATGCTCTCCAATTCACTCGGCTGCACGCTTCAGATGTGGGAGCCGCAGATGAAGGCGCTGACGCAGCTGTTCCGCGTCATCCGCTACGACCGCCGCGGCCACGGCAAGTCCAATGTCCCGCCCGGCCCCTACACGATGGAGCGCTTCGGCCGCGACGTGCTCGCGATCCTCGACGACCTCAACATCGAGAAGGTGCATTGGTGCGGCCTGTCGATGGGCGGCATGGTCGGGCAATGGCTGGGCGCCAACGCGCCGGAGCGCTTCGGCAAGCTCATCCTTGCCAATACCTCGTGCTACTATGCCGAGCCGACTAGATGGCTGGAGCGCATCGACGCGGTGAAGAAGGGCGGCATCGCCGCGGTCGCCGATGCCGTGATCGCGGGCTGGCTGACGCAGGATTTTCGCGAGCGCGAGCCTGAGATCACCGCCAGGATGAAGTCGATGCTGCTGGCCACCCCGGTCGATGGCTATCTCGCCTGCTGCGAGGCGCTGTCGACCCTCGACCAGCGCGAACTGCTTCCCAAGATCAAGAGTCCGACGCTGGTGATCGCCGGCCGCCACGACATGGCGACGCCGATCTCGGCGGCCGAGCTAATCCGCTCAAATATTCCCGGCGCCAGCATGACCATCATCGACGCCGCGCACATTTCCAACGTCGAGCAGTCACACGCGTTCACGGATGCGGTGGTGGGATTTTTGACGCAGCGCTAATCACAGCCGTCATTGCGAGCGTAGCGAAGCGATCCAGAAATCCCTCTGCGGTGACAGACTGGATTGCTTCGTCGCTACGCTCCTCGCAATGACGGAGAGGAGGATAGAATGGACGACCAGAAGCGCCGCGATGCCGGCATGAACGTTCGCCGCAAGGTGCTGGGCAATGCCTGGGTCGACAAGTCGATTGCGAACCGCAACGCCTTCAACACCGATTTCCAGGACATGATCACGCGCTACGCATGGGGCGAGATCTGGACGCGGCCGCATTTCGACGAGCGCACACGGCGCGTGCTGGTGATCGGCACCATGGTCGCGCTCGGGCAATGGGACGAATTCCGTCTGCACGTGCGCGCGGCACTCGCCGAGGGCGGCTTCACGCCCGACGACATCAAGGAAATCCTGCTGCAGCAGGCCATCTATTGCGGCGTGCCGGCCGCGAACCACGCCGTGAAGGAAGCCTCAGCGATTGTGCAGGAGCTCGGCCTGCTCAAGACCTAGCGGCTGAAGATTTGGCGGCGCGACATTCTCGACGATCTTCGGCGCAGCATCGGGCCGTTCGATCACCACCACGATGGCAGCACCGAGCAAGAGCAGCAGCTCGGTGGCGTGCAGCCGGAGCGCGGCCATCTCGCCGACCTTCGAAGCCATCACCATGCTGGCAAACGAGATCAGGCTGCCGATCGCCAGCGCAATACCGAGCGCTTCGTCGCTGCCGCCGCCCTTACGAATGCGGGGGATGCACAGCAGCACGAGATAGATGGCAAAGAACGCCGCCACCGTCAGCCGGCCCAGCGCCAGCAGCCAGGCGGCGCGTACGGTGTCCATCCCCGCCATATTGAGATGGTCGCTCAGGTACAGCGCAACCGCGACGCTCGGCCGCTCGTAGAGGCCGTGCACCGGCGCGACAATGATGTTGAAGGCGACAAGGGCCCAGGCCGGGATGAAATAGGCCGCCAGCAGCGCGCCGTTGACCGAACCGATCCGCCAATTCCTGAACATGCCGCATCCCACTTGATTTGCCGAAGGCCTTCGACGGAGGCCGCGGCTTTAGGGGAGCTAACTCGCATCAGACTGTGGCGGCAATTTAAACCCTTTGTTTACCTTAACTGCCCGGGTGAGCCCAAAAGGAAGGGCCCCGCCTCGCGGCGGGACCCTGTTCACCCTCTTACTTTTGGGCTCCCAGACTACTTGTCCTGCTGACCACCCTGCTGCTGGCCGGGGCGATCGCCCTGGCGCATCGGATCGTTCTGCTGCTGCTGTCCGGGTTTCTGACCACCGCCCTGCTGCTGGCCCGGCTGTTGACCGGGGCGCTGCTGGCCGGGGTTCTGACTCTGCTGACCCGGATTCTGGTTCTGCTGCTTCGTCATTCGAGGAACTCCCTTGTTGAACGTTCAGAGGCGAGATAACGGCCGGCATCCCCTTTGGTTGCCCCCGGAACCCGGTTCCTCGCAGTTGCGGAACCCGGCGCTAAAGACCTCTGTACAAGACCTTCTGCCGTAGCGTGACCTGTTGCAGCCGCCAGTTCCCTCCTGTTACAAAACGGCAAGAATGCTTAGGGGCTGCCGGGGCCCAAGAAAACCACACTCCAACCCACTCTCCTCAGAGCTCCTCTTGAGCCCGCGTCAGGTTTGGTACGGCAGCCCATGGACTATTTCACCCAGCAGCTCATCAACGGTCTCGTCCTGGGCTCGATCTACGGCCTGATCGCCATCGGCTACACGATGGTCTACGGCATCGTCGGCATGATCAATTTCGCCCATGGCGATGTCTTCATGATCGGCGGCTTCATCGCCCTGATCACCTTCCTGATCCTGATTTCGCTCGGGCTGACGGCGATCCCGCTGATCCTGCTGGTCGTGCTGCTGGTCTCGATGGCGATCACGGCGCTCTATGGCTGGACCATCGAGCGCATTGCCTACCGGCCGCTGCGCCATTCCTTTCGCCTCGCCCCGATGCTGTCGGCTATCGGCATGTCCTTCGTGCTGACCAACTATTCGCAGGTGGCGCAAGGCGCGCGCGTCAAGCCGATCCCCCCCTTCATCACCGGTGGCTACACCCTGCATGAGAGCACCGACGGCTTCGTGATCCAGCTCTCCAACATCCAGATCATGGTGGTCGTCACCACCATCGTGCTGCTGGCGATCTTCACCTGGCTGGTGTCGCGCACCCGGCTCGGACGCGACATGCGCGCCTGCGAGCAGGACCAGACCATGGCGGCGCTACTCGGCGTCGACGTCGACCGCACCATCTCCATGACCTTCGTCATCGGCGCCGCGCTCGCTGCGGTCGCAGGCCTGATGTACCTGCTCTATTATGGCCTGGTCGATTTCTTCATGGGCTTCGTCGCCGGCATCAAGGCGTTCACCGCCGCCGTGCTCGGCGGCATCGGCTCGCTGCCCGGCGCCATGCTCGGTGGCCTCGCGATCGGCCTGATCGAAACGTTCTGGTCGGCTTATTTCTCGGTCGAATACAAGGACGTCGCGGCGTTCTCGATCCTGATCGTCGTGCTGATCTTCATGCCGACCGGCCTGCTCGGTCGTCCCGAAGTCGAAAAAGTCTGACGGTCGCGCGTGGCAGCTCCATCACCCATGAAGGCCAAATACGGCATCCCCTCCATCCTGAAGACGGCCTTGGTCAACGCCTTGGTCGCGCTGGTGCTGTTCTCGTTGATGGTCGGCATCCGCACCGAGGCGGGCGCCTCCGGCCAGCTCACCTATTGGACGCGCTTCGGCGATCTTGCCTCTCTCGTCGCTGCGGTCTTCGGCGGTTCGATCGTGATCGAGCTGTTGCGGCAATGGATCGGCCCGACCGGCGCCGAGAAACTGGTCCCCCCGGCTGTGAAGAGCGGCATGTCGTTGATCGGCCGCTACCTCGCACCGGCGCTCCTGATCTTCACGCTGCTGGTGCCGGTGATCTTCTATAACCAGCGTTACATCCTCGACCTTGCGATCCTCGTGCTCACCTACGTCATGTTGGGGTGGGGACTGAACGTCGTGGTCGGGCTCGCCGGCCTGCTCGATCTCGGCTACGTCGCCTTTTATGCGGTCGGCGCCTATTCCTACGGACTGCTCGCGACCAATTTCGGCTGGTCGTTCTGGATCTGCCTGCCGCTCGCCGGTATCCTGGCAGCCTTCTGGGGCGTGCTGCTCGGCTTTCCCGTGCTTCGCCTGCGCGGCGACTATCTTGCCATCGTGACGCTCGCCTTCGGCGAGATCATCCGCCTCGTCATCATCAACTGGCAGGCACTCACCGGCGGCCCCAACGGCGTCCCCGGCATTCCCCGCCCCTCCTTCTTCGGCATCCCGCTCGACAACAGCGATGACGGGCTCGCCGCCAGACTCGGCATCGAATATTCGCCGACGCACCGCATCGTCTTCCTGTTCTACCTGATCCTGGCGCTTGCGCTGCTCACCAACTGGGCGACGATTCGCCTGCGCCGCCTCCCAATCGGACGGGCTTGGGAAGCCTTGCGCGAGGACGAGGTTGCCTGCCGTGCGCTCGGCATCAACACCACGACCACCAAGCTCACGGCGTTCGCGACGGGGGCGATGTTCGGCGGCTTTGCCGGCGCGTTCTTTGCCACCCGCCAGGGCTTCATCAGCCCGGAATCCTTCACCTTCCAGGAATCGGCGCTGGTGCTTGCCATCGTCGTCCTCGGCGGCATGGGCTCGCAGCTCGGCGTCGCACTCGCCGCGCTCGCCATGATCGGCGGCTTCGAGCTGTTCCGCGGTCTGGAGGGCTACCGCATGCTGGTGTTCGGCATGGCCATGGTGCTGATCATGATCTGGCGGCCGCGCGGCCTGATCGGTCATCGCGCGCCCACCGTGTATCTGACCAAGGCGAAAGCGATCTCCTCCGATCTCGTCAAGGAAGGGCACGGATGAGCGGCGACAAGATTCTCAGCGTCGACCGGCTCGCCATGCGCTTCGGCGGCATCGTCGCCGTGCAGGACCTTTCTTTCGCCGCCGAGCGGAAGAAGATCACCGCGCTGATCGGGCCGAACGGCGCCGGCAAAACCACCGTCTTCAACTGCATCACCGGCTTCTACAAACCGAGCGGCGGCGCCATTCGCCTCACCCATGACGGCGGCAGGACGATCGCGCTTGAGCGGCTGAACGATTTCCGCATCGCCAAGCAAGCCAAGGTGGCCCGCACCTTCCAGAACATCCGGCTGTTTCCCGGCATGACCGCGCTGGAAAACCTGATGGTGGCGCAGCACAACGCACTGATGCGCGCCTCCGGCTTCACCCTCCTCGGCCTCCTCGGCGTTCCTACCTACCGTGACGCCGAAAAACGCGCGATTGATCTTGCCACCGACTGGCTCAAGCGGGTCAACCTGCTGGACCGCGCCGACGACGCCGCCGGCAATTTCGCCTATGGCGACCAGCGCCGGCTCGAGATCGCTCGCGCCATGTGCACCGAGCCCGCCCTGTTATGCCTGGACGAGCCCGCCGCCGGCCTCAATGCGCGCGAGAGCGCGGCCTTGAGCGAGCTCCTGCTCTCGATCCGCGACGAACTCGGTACCTCGATCCTGCTGATCGAGCACGACATGTCGGTGGTGATGGAGATCTCCGACCACATCGTGGTGATGGACCATGGCGTCAAGATCGCGGAAGGCACGCCGCGCGAGGTCCGCGACGATCCCAAGGTGATCGCGGCCTATCTCGGCGCCGACGAGGAAGAGGCGGCAGCTGTGATGGAGGGCGGCTCGTGACGCCGGCGCTCTCACCTCTGCTCGCGATCCGGGGCTTGCGCGCCGCCTACGGTAAGATCGAGGCGCTGAAGGGCGTCGACGTCGAGATCAATGCCGGCGAGATCGTCGCGCTGATCGGTGCCAACGGCGCCGGCAAGTCGACGCTGATGATGACGATCTTCGGCAAGCCGCGCGCCCGCGCCGGCCAGATCCTGTATGAAGGCCGCGACATCACCGACGTCCCGACCCACGAGATCGCGCATTTGCGCATCGCGCAATCGCCCGAGGGCCGCCGCATCTTCCCGCGCATGAGCGTGGCGGAAAACCTCCAGATGGGGGCAGATGCCACCGGATGTACCGAGGCCGAACGCGAGGCGACGCTCCAACGCGTCTTCACGCTGTTTCCGCGCCTGAAGGAACGCTATGCCCAGCGCGGCGGAACCCTGTCCGGCGGCGAGCAGCAAATGCTGGCGATCGGCCGCGCCTTGATGAGCCGTCCCCGCCTGCTCCTGCTCGACGAGCCCTCGCTGGGCCTCGCGCCGCTGATCGCGCGGCAGATCTTCGATGCGATCCGCACCCTGAACCGGCAGGACGGCCTGACCGTCCTGATCGTCGAGCAGAATGCCAACCACGCCCTCAAGCTCGCCCATCGCGGCTATGTCATGGTCAATGGCCTGATCACGCTGGCCGGCACCGGCGCCGAATTGTTGCAGCGCCCCGAGATTCGCGCCGCCTACCTGGAAGGCGGCCGGCACGGCTGACCGAGCCGCAAGCCCACCCCCCGTACGGCCGAATGTGGCGATATCTACGCCACTGCCGTATTTTGCCGGTGACTTCTTCCAGGATTCATTCAAGAATGGCGCCGGTTTGAACCGGGCATGCCCGGCAACTTCCACAGGCGACCACCCGCGAGGTATCTCATGAAATCACTGAAGCTCATCGGTCTGGCATTCGGCGTATCGATCGCGCTGTCGAGCGCGGCATTCGCGCAGGATGTCACCGTCGCAGTCGCAGGTCCGATGACCGGCGGCGAGTCCGCCTTCGGCCGCCAAATGAAGAACGGTGCCGAAATGGCCGTGGCCGATATCAATGCCGCCGGCGGCGTCAACGGCAAGAAGCTCGCGCTTTCCATCGAGGACGACGCGTGCGACCCGAAACAGGCGCGCTCGATCGCCGAAAAGATCGCCGGCGCGAAGATTCCGTTCGTGGCCGGGCACTATTGCTCGTCGTCGTCGATCCCGGCTTCGGAGGCCTATGCCGACGGCAACGTGCTGGAGATCACGCCGGCCTCGACCAACCCGCTGTTCACCGAGCGCAAGCTCTGGAACGTGGCGCGCGTCTGCGGCCGCGACGATCAGCAGGGCCTGATCGCGGCGCAGTACATCGCCAAGAACTACAAGGGCAAGAACATCGCGATCCTCAACGACAAGACCACCTATGGCAAGGGTCTGGCCGACGAGACCAAGAAGGCCCTCAACAAGGCCGGCGTGACCGAGAAGATGTACGAGTCCTACAACAAGGGCGACAAGGACTTCAACGCGATCGTCTCGCGCTTGAAGCGCGACAACATCGACCTCGTCTATGTCGGCGGTTACCATCAGGAAAGCGGCCTGATCCTGCGTCAGATGCGCGATCAAGGTCTCAAGACCGTGCTGATGGCCGGCGACGCGCTCGCCGACAAGGAGTACGCCTCCATCACCGGCCCGGCCGGCGAAGGCACCCTGTTCACCTTCGGTCCCGATCCGCGCAACAAGCCGACAGCAAAGAAGATCGTCGAGGCTTTCAAGGCCAAGAACATCGACCCTGAAGGCTACACCCTCTACACCTATGCGGCGATGCAGGTGTGGTCGCAGGCGGCCAAGAAGGCCGGCACCACCGACGCCAAGAAGGTCATGGAAGCGATGAAGGCCGGCAAGTGGGACACCGTGATCGGCCCGATCGAATATGACGCCAAGGGCGACATCAAGCAGATCGACTACGTCGTCTACAAATGGGACGCCAAGGGCGGCTACGCCGAGATCGTCGGCGGCGGCACCTAAGCGCGCTTGCCGGTCTTTGGACCGCCATCCAACCATCACCGCGCCCCGGCTTACGCCGGGGCGTTTCTTCTTGCGGCAGGCTCAGACGGCTGCGGGCAGCTCACCACCGGCCGCGGCCTGGGCTCTCCGCAACGCTTGCAGGAGATCGTTCGGCCGAAACGGCTTTTGCAGGCAAACCACGTCGGCGAGATGGGGTGATTGTTCCATGAAATCGAGCGTCGTCATTCCGGATACCGCAATGACGGGGAGTGCCGGGGCGCGCTCGCGCAGGATCGAAATGACGTCGACGCCGTTTGTGTCGCCGAGGAAGATGTCGACGATCGCCGCGTCAAAGTGCCCTTCCGCGAAGGCTCTCAGCCCGGCTGCACCGCTTTCGGCCTCCACGACCTCGAAATGATTGACCCGAAGCACAATCGCGACCATTGCGCGGACGCCCTTCTGGTCGTCGATGACGAGAACACGGGGCATTGGGGAACAACTCCCGATACGAAGCTCAAAATCGCACGATTCAAGCCTGGAACCCGCCGCGGCGGAAGGGCATTATGACACCGCCCAGTAAAGCGCATCTTACCCGATCCCTATTCCGCGTTCCCACCCGAATTAAGTAAGCTGTAACCTTCGGTTGGTCGTCGCTGCAACAGTTCACGACATGCGCCCGGAACGGGCTACCGTGAAGGCCGGGAGGTCTGCCGGATCTTGGAACTGCGGAGTTGCTCAAAACGGGTCTGCAAGAGATGAACGCACCTCTGATCGACCGAAGCACATTTCTTTCAACTCTGCCGGCCACGTCGGCCGACCGCACCGCGGCATTGTGGATCGTCGGCGTCTCCTCGATCCTGTTCGCACTGGCCGTTCCGTTCGCAGGTATCCCGCTTTCGCCGGTTCCCGCCTTCGTCGCGAGCTATCAATCCGCCCTGGCCGTGAGCGACATCATCACGGCAGTGCTGCTGCTGTCGCAGTTTTCGGTGCTGCGGACCCGCGCGCTGCTGTGGTTGTCGACCGGCTACCTGTTCACCGCCGCGGCAGCGCTGGTCCATGCCCTCACCTTCCCTGGCCTGTTCGCACCGACCGGGCTGCTTGGTGCCGGCAGACAGACCACCGTCTGGCTCTACATGATCTGGCACGGCGGCTTCCCGCTGTTCGTGCTGGGCTATGCCTGGCTGAAGGAAAAGGACGGCGGCCCCAGGATCCGGGGCGCGACAAGCAGCCCGATCTACGCCATCGTGTTCGGCGTCGTCGCGGCCATGGGTGCCTTCACCTGGATTGTCACCGCCCAGCACGATCTGTTGCCGGTCCTGCTCCGCGACGGCCGTTACACATCGACCATGATCGGCGTCGTGTCCTTCGTGTGGTCGCTGAGCTTCGCCGCGCTCGTTTTACTGTGGTTCCGCCGCCCCCATTCGGTGATCGACATCTGGCTCATGGTCGTGATGTGCGCATGGCTGTTCGACATCGCGCTGTCTGCAATCGTCAACGTCGCGCGCTTCGATCTCGGTTTCTACGCCGGCCGTCTCTATGGCCTCTGCGCCTCGAGCTTCGTGCTCGCGGTGCTGCTGATCGAGAACGTCCGCCTTCAGGCCCGGACGGTGGGCCTCCTCGGCAGGCTGCGCGAGCAATCGGCGTCGGATCGCGACTTCTACGGCAAGCGCCTCGCCCTGTACGGTGCCGTCGTCGAATCCTCCAACGACGCCATCATCACGAAGACGCTCGACGGCATCATCACCGGGTGGAACAAGGCCGCCGAACAGCTATTCGGTTATTCCGCCGCGGAGGCCGTCGGCAAGTCGATCGACATCATCGTGCCGCCCGACCGAAAGGGCGAGGTCCGGAGTATTCTCAACCGGATCGCCGGCAACGAGTCGATCGCGCAGCACGAGACGGTGCGGATTCGCAAGGACGGTCGCGCGCTCGACGTCGTCCTGAATGTTTCTCCATTGAGATCGGGCAACGGTGAGATCATCGGGGCCTCCAAGATCGCCCATGACATCACCGAAGAGAAGCAAGCGCGGGAGAAGCTCCGCCGCGAGATCGAGGAGCGCCAGCGCATCTTCGAGACCTCGCAGGACCTGATCCTGGTCACGGACGGTTACGGCAATTTCATCCAGGTCAGCCCGAGCGTAAAGGACATCCTCGGCTTCAGTCCGGAAGACATGATCGGGCACAGCGCGACCGAGTTCATCCACCCCGACGACCTCGACAAGACGCGGGAGGAGATGCGCGCGGCGCGGCGCGGTGCGATCAAGCGCAGCTTCGAGGCGCGCTACTATCACTACGACGGTCACGAGGTCACGCTGAATTGGATGGGCACCTGGTCCGAACCGGTGAAGCGCCATTTCTTCATCGGCCGAGATCTCACCGAGAAGCAGGCCGCCGAAGCCCAGTTCCGGCAGGTCCAGAAGATGGATTCCATCGGCCAGTTGACCGGCGGCGTCGCGCACGACTTCAACAACGTGCTGACCGTCATCACCGGCACGATCGGCATTCTCAGCGACGCTGTCGCCGACCGGCCCGAGCTTGCCGCCATCACCAAGCTGATCGACGACGCCGCCGAACGCGGCGCACAGCTGACCAAGCATCTGCTCGCCTTCGCCCGCAAGCAGCCGCTGCAGCCGCGCGAGATCGACGTCAACGCGCTGGCGCTCGAAGCCGCCAAGCTGCTGCACCCGACCCTCGGCGAGCAGATCACGATCATGCCACAGCTTACCGAGGATGCCTGGCCGACGCTGGTCGACCCTGGCCAGCTATCCACCGCGATCCTCAATCTCGCGTTGAACGCGCGCGATGCCATGCCCGGCGGCGGCACCCTGGTTCTGGAGACCCGCAACATCTTCCTCGACGACGGCTATGCCAGCATGAATCCCGACGTCGTCGCCGGCAACTACGTGATGATCGCCGTCAGCGACACCGGCACCGGAATTCCGCCGGACCTGATCGACCGGGTCTTCGACCCATTCTTCACCACCAAGGAAGTCGGCAAGGGCACGGGCCTCGGCTTGAGCATGGTGTTCGGCTTCGTCAAGCAGTCGGGCGGGCACATCAAGATCTACAGCGAGGTAGGCCACGGCACGAGCGTGAAGATCTATCTGCCGCGCTCGACCGGGGTGCAGGAAACCGAGTTCGAGGCTCTGCAGAACGCACCCATCACCGGCGGCAACGAGAAGATCCTGATCGTCGAGGATGACGCGCTGGTACGGCAATACGTGGTAACGCAGGTCAAGAGCCTCGGCTACACCGCACTCGAGGCGGCCAACGGCGCGGAGGCCCTGACCATCATCGACAGCGACAAGACCATCGACCTGCTCTTCACCGACATCATCATGCCGGGCAACATGAACGGTCGCCAGCTTGCCGACGAAGCGGCCCGGCGCCGCTCCGACCTGAAGATATTGTTCACCTCGGGCTACACCGAAAATGCCATCGTCCATCATGGCCGGCTCGATTCCGGCGTGTTGCTGCTGGCGAAGCCCTACCGCAAGTCAGAGCTCGCCAAGATGCTCAGAACGGCGCTGGCCAGTTGAGCCCGCGACCTCTCTGCGCTATCGCAGAGGCGAACTCCTTCGAGCTCGCGAGGCCAGTTTGAACAACCTCCTCACCGATATCGCCGGCGTCCGCGTCGGTCATGCCGAGGATGCCAAAGTCGCCACCGGCACGACCGCGATCATCTTCGATTCTCCGGCGGTTGCGGCCATTGATGTGCGCGGCGGCGGCCCGGGCACGCGCGAGGTCTCGCTACTGGACGTCGCCAATACGGTCGAGCGGATCGACGCGATCGCACTCTCCGGCGGCTCCGCCTTCGGTCTCGATGCCGGTGGCGGCGTACAGGCCTGGCTCGCCGAACAGGGCCGCGGTTTCAGGGTAAGGGAGGCCGTGATCCCCGTCGTCCCCGGCGCCATCGTGTTCGACCTGCTCAACGGCGGCGACAAGGCCTGGGGACGCTTTTCGCCCTATCGCGACCTAGGCTACGCCGCCGCGGCTTCCGCCGGAGCCGACTTCGCGCTCGGCAGCGTCGGAGCGGGCCTGGGCGCCACCACCGCCACCTTCAAGGGTGGAATCGGGTCGGCGTCGGCCGTGACTGCGAACGGCATCAAGGTCGGCGCGATCATGGTGGTGAATGCGGTCGGCAGCGTCACCGTCGGCGACGGCCCCTGGTTCTGGGCCGCACCATTCGAGGAAAACGGCGAGTTCGGCAATCGCGGCCTGCCGCCAAGCTTCACGCCCGATATGCTGGCGATGCGCATCAAGGGCGGTCCGGCCGCGAGTGAGCGCGAGAACACGACGATCGGCCTTGTCGTCACCGACGCGATTCTGAGCAAGGCCCAGGCCAAACGGCTCGCGATGATCGCTCAGACCGGATTTGCCCGCGCGATCTATCCGGTGCACGCGCCGCTCGACGGCGACGTGCTGTTCGCCGCGGCCACCTGCGAGAAGCCGATCGAGCCGCTGGTTGAGCTCACCGAGCTCGGCATGGTCGCCGCCAACGTGGTCGCGCGCGCGATTGCAAGCGGCGTGTACAACGCGGCCGCGCTGCCATTTCCCGGAGCGCTGCCAGCGTGGAAGGACAGATTCGGTTAGAAACGAAACGGCGGATACGGCGTTACCGCGGCAAGGCCGAGGTTTATCGCCATGCCATCTTCCGTGATCCGCTTCTTCCGCTATGCGCCCGACACGCGCGAGCTGAAGGTGACCTTCGTCAGCGGACGCCTTTACGTCTACGAGGATGTTCCGCCCGAGGTCGCCGCCGCGTTCAGGGACACGCGCTCAAAGGGGACGTTCTTCAACCACGAAATCCGTGACCGGTATGTCTATCGTGACATCACGCACGACTATGCCGGCTAGTCTCGGAGCCGCTCACACGCTCATCGACATCGATGAGCCAGCCGTTACCGAGGCGGCTTGCCCCTGCCCGCCTTGCCGCTGCATCAATTGCGCGAACAGATCATAGGCCGAACTCCGCGGGCTGGAGGCGCCCGGCACCGTTGTCGACATCTTGAAGCCGTCGGCATAGGTGACGGTCGTCGTGGTCGAACCGTCGGCAGCTGTCGTCGTGGTCGAGGTCGAACCACCCTTGGATCTCGACGAGGTATCTGATCCTTCGCCCGAACCGCCGGCACCCTGCGCGTGATGGTGTCCATGGCCGCTCTTCAGCGCCTTCGACATCTCGTCAAGACTGACGCTGCCGTCGGAGTTCGCATCGAGCTTCGAGAACACGTTATCGGCCTGCGCGAGGTTGGTACCGCCGGCGCCCAGCGCATCATCGAACTCGGACTTGGTGATGCTGCCGTCACCGTCCGCATCGATCTGCGAGAACAGATCCTTGAGCGCAGCCTCCCGGCCCTTCGATGCCGAGAACGACGATTTCGGCGAGGCCGCGGTCGCCGAATTGCTCGCGCCGTCGGCCGACTGGCTCTGCGCGGCAAGCAGCGCGCTCATGGTCGCCGGCACGATCTGTGGAGGACCGCCTGAGCTGACCAACGAGGTCGTCATGCTGCCCGCGCTGTCGATCGCGAACGGGTTGGTTGCGCCCTGTGAAGCTCCCGCTTTCTGCGTTGACGAGGACGCCTTCGAGTTCGTCAGCGACTGGATCGCGTCGAGGGCACTCGAGACGGCGCCAAGGGCTAACAACATTGCACAACTCCAACCAATGCGGCATGCCGCGGCCAATGTTCTGCAGGTGATGTCAGCAAGCGTCGTGCCAGCGCAAAAAGTTCAATGAAATCCGCCGCCGCCACGCCTTGGCCGGCCCGGGAACACCGGCAATTCGTGCCGGTCGCGGCAGAAATTTCCGCCCACAGGAAGCACGCCTCCTCTGCATTGCCCGCCACGGAGGCCCATGTTAGGCGAGGCCCATCCTTTCACCGCCGCCACGGGAAAAAAGCGCCATGACCCAAGCCTTCGCCCCCCGCCCCCTGGCAATCGCGCCTTCGATCCTGGCTTCGGATTTCTCTAGGCTCGGCGAGGAGGTGCGCAGCGTCGACGCCGCTGGCGCGGATTGGATCCATCTCGACGTGATGGATGGTCACTTCGTTCCCAACATTTCCTACGGTCCCGACGTCATCAAGGCGATGCGCCCACATACAAAAAAGGTATTCGATGCGCATCTGATGATCGCGCCCTGCGACCCCTTTCTCGAGGCCTTTGCGAAGGCCGGCTGCGACCACATTACCGTGCATGCGGAGGCCGGTCCCCATTTGCACCGCTCACTCCAGGCGATCCGCGCGCTCGGCAAGAAGGCCGGCGTCTCGCTCAATCCCGGCACGCCGATCAGCACGCTCGAATATGTCCTCGACCTCGTCGACCTCGTGCTGGTGATGTCGGTCAATCCCGGCTTCGGCGGCCAAGCCTTCATTCCCGCCGCGATCGGCAAGATCCGCGACATCCGCGCGATGATTGCAGGACGCCCGATCGACATCGAGGTCGATGGTGGCGTCGGTCCCGATGTTGCCGGCGCACTCGCTGCGGCCGGCGCCAACGCCTTCGTCGCCGGCACATCCGTGTTCAGGGGCGGCACGCAGGAAGCCTACAAGACCAACATCGCCGCGATCCGCAACGCTGCGCTAGGGGCCCGCGGCGAAGCGATTTGAGCTGCATCGAGCGGCGTCCGCGGACGACAGGAAATCCCGCGGCTTTTACGGGTGTTGCAACGCGCAATGACTAAAATTGCAGTCTTGATCCGTACTCATCCGGACTTCACTGATTCGTGCAAATCACCGCAAGTGACTCCTGCTTGCTTTTGACGGGAGCACATCATGACGACGACCCTGGTTTGGACTGGCGTAGCGTTGTGGTTAGCGTTCAATGCGGCGATTGCGGCTCGCAGCCTCTACGTGGCGCGACCGGTGAAGGCCAAGGCTTCTGCCCGCATCATCCATCTTCATCGTCGCCGGGGCTGAGCGCCATGCAATTCGCACTGGTGAAGCGCCAGCCGAAGCGCAGGTGCCGGATCCCGCGTCGCCCGCATCCCGGCCTCGATTATTTCTTCGGTCGCCTCGAGCGCACCGTCGGCACGCTGGACGACGACGTCGGGCCCACCACGACGGACCTCGACCATTCGTTTCCCTCGCAGCGCCGACACTGAGACATTCCTTTCCGGATCACCGCCATGAAACCGCACTGCCCGAACTGCCTGAAGGAAATGAGCAAGGCGTCAGCGTCGCGTAACCTGTTCAATTGCGAGCCCTGCCGCGAGATCATCCAGTATTTCGGCGGCAGCGCGGATCACGGCGAACCCGGCCCGCAATTCTCCTGGCCGATCCGCCGTAAGCGCGTCGCCCACAACGCCCACGCGGCCTGATCCACCTCTCCAGTCGGCAGCTGGCCTATTCCGGCACGTCGCCGGCATCGGACTCGCGGACTTCCCCGGCCATCCGCGGCGGCCGCACCACGGTGACGGTGCAGGCCGCTTCCGAGGCCACTTTGGCCGACACGCTGCCGAGCAGCGTGCGCCTGACCGAGCCCTGCCGCGCGCCGATGATGACGTGGTCGACCTGGTTGACCTCGGCAAACTCCAGGATCGCGGCGGCGGGATCGACCGCCTCCAGCACATGAGCCGACAGCCGGCTCTCGTCCAGTTTGAGCGGCGTCGCCCAATGCCTGAGCGCCACCAGACGGTCGATATGCTTGTTGGACCCCCGCTCGTCCAGCGTCCGGTCGATCGCGATCCGGTTCAGCTTGAGCACGTTGACGCAGGCAAGCCGCGCCGACGGCAAGGTGGCGAGGATGCGCTCCGTGGTCACGCGGAGCGCCTCGTTCAGCTCCGGCGCACCTTCCATCGTGTCGAGCGCGACAGCGAGGATCGGGCTCGACGCGATCTGGGCGGCGACATCGGATTTCGCGCGCGGCGCCATGACGCCCAGGTTGAAGCGACGGCGCCAGGCGACGCCGAGGGGGTCGCGTTTGACCCGCTCCGAGCGCGTGGTGAGCTTGACCTGGTCCGGATGTGCGAGCTCGAAGGCGAGCTGCGACGCGGTCGGATAGCGCCACACCGGCTCGATCTCGAGACAGCGCAACACCACCTCCTGAAGCCAGGGCGGATAGTCGGCGCGCAAGCTTCGCGGCGGATATGGATCGCGCCACAGCCGGCGCCGCATCGCGCGCAGCGTCTCGCCCTCGCCGAACGGCCGCTCGCCGGTGGTGAAGAAGTACAGCAGCACGCCGAGCGAAAACAGATCGCTGCGCGGATCGTCGCGCACCCCTGACAGCCGCTCGGGTGCCATGTAGGGCGCGGTGCCGTAAGGCAGGCGGAACTCCTCCTGCAACAGATCCGGCAGATGGTTGTGATGCGACAGGCCGTAGTCGATCAGCACCGCCTCGCCGCTCTCGCGGAACATGATGCTGCTCGGCTTGATGTCGTGATGAATCACGTTCTGCCGGTGGAGATCAGCAAGCGCGGTCGCGATCCTGGCGACGAGCTGCCGCGCCTCCTCATACGGCAACGGCAGGTCGGGCAGCCGCTTGTAGAGCGTGGTGCCGCCGATGCGCTCGATCACGACATAGGCTTGATGCGCGAAATCGCCGGTGCCGAAACAGGCCGGGACGTGCGGACCCGCGAGCCGCGGCAGGATCATCATCTCCATCTCGAACGAGACGATCGCGGCGGGGTCCTCGCCCTCCGACACCCGCGGGATCTTCATCAGCAAGGGCACATCGATGCCGGGATGGGTGACCGTCCACAGCGTCGCCATGCCGCCGGCATGAACGCATTCACCGATGGTGTAACCGTCGATCTCCGCGCCGGATTTGACCAGTGATTTCGGCATCGGCCTCTAGCGCCCCTGCGACAGGCGGTCGGCAAGCCAGTGCGGCAGGCCGTTGTCGCGGATCCTGCTCGCTGCGGCCGCGACGTCATAAGGCGCGCGGCAATAGGTGATCTGACACGATTCGGTGTCGAACAATACGAAGGCTGCCGACGGATCGCCGTCGCGGGGCTGACCGACCGAGCCGAGCACGGCGAGCCATTGCCGTCCGCGCAGCAGCTGCACCGGGACGTCGGTCTTCGGCACGAAACTCGTCATCTTCGCCGTCACCGACATCGAATAGAGCGCGGGACGATGGATATGGCCGCAGAAGGTGACATGGGAGGGCGTCGCGATCAGGCTCCTGGCGGCCTCCGCCGTCGATCGGACATAGTGCCAGCGCTGGGGACTGGAGGCTTCCGAGTGCACAAACAGACGGCCCTCGTCCTCTACCAGCATCGGCAATTCGGCCAGGAACCGCCGCTGCGCGGTGTCAAGCCGGCCGCGGGTCCATTCGATCGCGACCTGAGCCTCGGCGTTCATGGTCTCTGCCGAGGAATTGACCGCCTGGTCGTGGTTGCCGCGCACGGCGATGGCACCCTGGGCAACGAGCTCCATCACGGTATCCACCACCCATTCGGGATCCGCGCCATAACCGACGAAATCGCCGAGCAGGACGAACCGCTCCGCGCCCTTCGCGCGGGCGACTTTCAGACAGGCCTCGAAGGCCTGCCTGTTGCCGTGGATATCCGAGAAGACAGCTAGGAGCACGCACCCTCCACCCTCAGATTCTTATCGAAAGCCGATAAGGCCAAATTGAGGGAGGTCAAGAAGATGCGCCAGCGCCGCGCCGTTGACCAGCGCGCCGCTGTCACGGATGGTGAAGGGCCTATTGCTCGTCCTTCGGGGGCATCCGGGGCGGCGGGATCGGCGTGAACACCGCACCTTGCGCACCGGCGGGCGGGGCGAGGAATTCGCCGGTCGAGGAATCGCCGCCGGTCGTCTCCAGAATGGTCTTCGGCGTCACATATTCGCGGACCATGTCGATGAGGCTGCCATCGCCGCCGCCGAAATCGGCGGCGCGGCCGCCTTGCGGATGTCCAAGGGCGATCTCGTTCTCCGCGGCATGGGTCTTGTCGGCGAGCCTGTCATTGTAGGGCACGCGGAAGGCCCGCGGGATGCCGCTCGGGCGATTGTCCTCATCGAGCTGCTCGACCCACAGATAGATCGAGCCGGGATCGCCCTGAAGCGAATGCGGCTCGACGATACGGGACTTCAGCAGCTTGAAGGTCGTCGGCAGCCGGTCGGTGCTGGCCCAGCCGAGCAGGCCGCGCATCTCGGTGAAGCTGACGATGTAGAAGGCGCTGGTCACGACGACGGCGACCGCCTTCAGCGACCAGTGCAGCCGCGCATAAACCAGCACGACCAGCAGCAGCGCGCCGATGACGGCGTAGGCGACCGACAGCGTCAGGATGACCGTCTGCAGATCAGTCACGGCGCACCCTCTTGGCGTTGCTGCTCACACCGGTCCTCGGGTCGAGATCGGCGCCGTTGCGCCAGCTGCTGCGGAACGTCTCCAGCAGCGATTTCGGCCGCTGGTCGACATTGACGACCTTGCCCTCGGCATCGAGCCGGAACCGCACCGCCGTCTTCTCGTCGCCGGTGTGGTCGAGCGTGAATTTGTTGTCGAACACCACCTGCGCCGTTGGATTGAGCTTCTGCACCTTCACATTGGCCGTGACGGGTTCGCCTGTCGTCGCCACGAAGTGCGAGACGTTGACGGTGTACTCGCCGGCCACGATGCCGCGCACAGTGACGATCTCCTCGCGGATGGGCGAGGCGATCTTCTTGCCGGCGACGATGATGAAGTCGTTGGCCCCGCCCCGGTCGTCGCGGTCGAGCGTGAGGAAGCCGGCCTCGCGGTGACGATACCAGGCAATGTTGCCGGCGGGGTCCTGCACGAACAGGTCGAGATCGTCGGGGTGATTGTCGGGCCAGTCCAGCGTGATCATGAACTCCGCCTTGGAGTCGATCTTGCCGTCCTTGGCGTCCGGGGAGACCGCAAGCAGCGCCAGAAAGAACAGGAACGCGATCACCTGGAGCGCCTTGAACAGCATCACGCCCAGCGGATCGAACGGCTCCTCGCGCGGATAGAGACCGAAATCATCCATCATGACCGCGCACCAGAACTCTTGCGCTCCAGCACTGGCGTCACATAGGTCTCGGTCAGTACCACCGCATCCGAGAACACCCGCTGGGTCGCAGCGTCCAGCATGTAGTACTGGATGCGGACCAGGATCGAGCCGACGAGGCCGGCGAGCGTCGTGTACATCGCGACCGCCATGCCGTCGCTCATCAAGCCCATCGAGGAGCGCATCGCGACCTTGTCGGCCGCGTCCAGCCCCGCGATCGGCGCCAGCATGATGATGAAGCCGATGATGGTGCCGAGCAGGCCGAGCTTCATCAGCGTGTCCGAGACGAAGGCACCGAATCCGTTGGAGCCGCGCAGCCGGTCGGCCAGCGTGCGCAGCAGCAGCGTCTGGTCCACCGGACGGTAGTCCTGCGCGGCAGCCTTGGTCACCAGGCTCTCGATGTGATCGCGTACGAGGCCGCGCGGCAGCGCGCTCGCCCCTGCCTCCAGGGCCTTGCTGCCGCCGGCAGCCGATAGCATCGCCCGGCAGCGCCGCGCCGCGGCCCCTTCACGGGCAATCGCCCGCGTGCGCAGGAAGCAGTGGCCGCAGGTGACGATGTAGAGCACCGCGATGACGCTCGAAATGTACGTTCGATCCGAGGTCAGCATCAGGTGGATCAGGCCGAACCGCCATAGCAGCACGACGGCGAAGATCGAAAGCCCGGTGAAGATCATCCAGAACAGCAGCGCACTGCGCTCGGATGGGTCGGCCGTTACAGGCGCGATCGGTCCAATCGTCATCGAACTCATGCTGCACCGCTCCTCGCCCACGACGATTGGCTTATGAAGATTCCCACCCGATTAGATCAAAGCCGCCGTATCAGGTCCAAAGACCCATGCCCAATCCGGCTTGGGAAATTTGCCCGAGCTGCAATCCTGCCATACCCTGCGATTGGCAAGGCGCGGTGGCGTTGTTAGGCTGAGCTTACCAAACGTTGGGGGTGATCGCATGCGCCTCGTGCTTCAGCTCGTCGCCCGTCTGCTGCTCATCGTGGCACTGTGTCTTGGCGCGGCGACCATATGGGCCACATTCGACGCCTATCGCAGCGTCGACCGGGCAACGGCGGCCTCGGCGCAGCGGGTGGCGCAGGCGCTTCAGGCGCTGTATTGGCGCGAGCTCTTGTTGCGCAGCAGCAGAGCGCGCGAGCATCTCCTGCCGGTTCCGGATTGGCGCACGCTGGAGACGATGAAGCTGATCTCACCCGGCGTCTGCGTCGAGTTCCAGCCCGCCACGGCATTCGAGAAGCCGCTCTGCGGCCAGAGTGAGGGACTGGGCAAGGCGCCGCCGCGCTGGTTCGCCGCAATCGTGCCGACCTTCCTCGGCAGCCACGCCGAGGTGGTACGGCCCGTCAGCCCCCGCGCCGCTTCTGCAGGCACCGTGGTCGCGACGCCGGATGCCGCGGCCGCCATCTCGCTCGCCTGGGAGTATATCCTCAACGTGATCGACGTCGCGCTATTGATGGCGGCGGCGATTGCGCTGCTGGCTTCGCTGGCGATCGCGCATGCCCTGGCACCGGCGCGCGCGATCGTGACCGCCTTGCAGCGCATGGCGCGCGGACAGTACCGCACCAACCTGCCGCGCTTCCGCTCCATGGAGCTGGCGATGATCGGTAGCGCCGTCGATGCGCTCGGCGGCCGGCTGGAGGAAGCCACCGAGCAGCGCGCGGCGCTGACGCGGCGCCTGATCGAGATCCGCGACGACGAACGCCGCGCCCTCGCCCGCGAGCTGCACGACGAGTTCGGGCAGAATCTCTCCGCCATTCTCGCCTTCGCCAACACCATCGAGACGGCGAGCGCGAAGCCAGGCAGGGACCAGGGCATCGCGCAGGATGCGCGGATGATCTCGCAGGCCACCCATCATCTGATGGCCTCCCTTCGCGATGCGCTGAAGCGTCTGCGTAACCCCCTGCCCGAGGAGCTCGGGCTGGAGGTGAGCCTCGTGAATTTGGTGGACAGCTGGCGCTCGCACAGCGCGGCGCGGCCGACGATCCAGCTCGACCTCAGGGGCGACCTCGCCGATATCAGCGGGCCGGCCGCCACCACCGCCTATCGGGTCGCGCAGGAATGCCTGACCAACGCACTGCGTCACGGTGCGGCGCGCGAGATCTCGTTGCGCGTCGAACGGCGCGCGGGCGAGGACGACGCCCTTCTGATACGCGTCGAGGACGACGGCGGCGGCGACGCGGAGCGCGTCGCGCAATCGGCCGGTTTCGGCCTGACCGGCATCCGTGAGCGCATCAATGCGGCCGGCGGATCGCTGTCGATCCTGCCCGCCCGCGGCGGCCTCAGTGTCGCCGCCACCATCCCGCTCGCCGCGTGAGGTTGGAATGAGCGAGGTGGCAGCAACAGGCATCTCCGTGCTGCTGGTCGACGACCATCCGATCGTCCGACAAGGCTATCGGCGCGTGCTGGAGAGCCAGGGCGACCTCCACGTCGTGGCGGAAGCCGACAACGCCGCGGACGCCTACGGCGCCTTCAAGGCGCATGACCCCGATGTCGTCGTGCTCGACATCTCGATGCCGGGCGCGAGCGGGCTGGAAGCGATCCGTAACATCCGCGCACGAAGCCCGCGGGCGCGGATCCTCGTTTTCACCATGCATAACGAAGCGGTACTAGTGAAAGCCGCCTTCGGTGCCGGCGCCAGCGGCTTCGTCACCAAGAGCAGCGAGCCATCGGCAGTCGTAGGTGCAATCCGCAGCGTCGCCCGCGGCGAACGCGCCATGAGCGACGACATCGCGCATATCCTCGCCGAGGACAGCCTGTCGACCGGCTCAGTGCTGGATCAATTGGGCGAACGCGAGATCGAGATTTTGCGCCAATTTGCCGGCGGCGCCACCACCGAGCAGATCGCAGCGCATCTCAATCTCAGCGTGAAGACGGTGCAGAACTATCACTACCTTATCAAGACCAAGACCGGCGCGCGGACGGATGCGCAGCTGGTGCGCCTTGCGGCGACGTGCGGGCTGACGAGGATCTAGCAGCAGAGCTGCCGCACTGTCCTGTTCCGTTGAAGCTTCTCAATACTGAGCGAAATTGGAACTGAGACCATCCGGCTCCGGTTAACACGGCAGTGAAGGAGTCAAAGGTCATGAGTAAGGGTCATCACAACGCCGTCGACCATCCCCCGATCATCACAGTAGGCGAGCTCATCGACGAACTCTGCCGTCTGCCGGACACCGCCGTCGTCCACTTCCGCTGCCCCATGCTCGAACAGGAGCTGACCTTCTACCGCCTGCGCAAGCGGTCAAAGGATGTCGTCGAAATCGCGGTCAATGCCTATCCGGAAAGTCCCCCGGTCGTGCCCGAGCCGAGCTTCCATGCGCGGAGCCGCTCGACGTCCTCGCCGCCGGCTCACAATGGCGTTCATCTTCAGAAGGCGCGAGGCTGACTGGTAGGCGGTGAGAAGGTGCGGCGGACTATCCCGCCTTCAGCCCGCGCAGCAGCAGCGCCAGCGTCGCGTCCACGCGCGCGGAGAGATCGGCATCCCTCCACTCGTCGGCATGAGCCGGATGGTGGAAGCGGACGGTGGCATCGAAGATGGCACGCGCAGTGGTCTTGACGTCGTCCACGGCGAACACGCCCTGCTTCACGCCGTCGCTCAGGATCGCCGCGATCTGGTCGATCATGGTGTCCTTGTGACACTTGACGGCCGCGCAGGCCTCGCGCGCCAGCGTCAGATAGGTCTCGAACATCTCGGGGTCGTCGAGCACGCGCGAACGCTTGGCAGCGAACAGCGTGCGCAGCCAGCGCTCGAGCCTGGCCGGCGCCGGGCCCTGCTCCTCGACGATCGCGCGCAACGGCGCGTCGATGCGATCGAGCCAGCGTTTGGCCACGGCCTCGCGCAGCGAAGCCTTGCTGGGAAAATGGCGGTAGACGCTGCCGTGGCTCACATCGAGCGCACGGGCAACGTCGACCACGGTGGCCTTGGCAAGTCCGAAGCGCCTGAGCACGTCCTCGGTGACTTCGAGGATCCGCTCCGGCGTCAAGACAACAGCTTCATTCATGCCAGCACCATGTTCCCGTTGAGGCTCAGTTACCCCGGCAGTAGGGCTGCTTCCGAAGCGCCCTTGCCGGTCGTTTCGGAAAGCCTATGCCTTAATGAGGCAGTTTTGCAGCCTGCGCCGCGATCTGGCGCGCCACCAGCAAATTGAGCCAATGCCCAATCACGCCGGTCAAATTGAGGATTTCGGTCGTCATTGTCTAAGTCTCCATTCGTCCGCGGTCCCGTTCTTCAATTCGCCCTCCGATCCGAGCTTGCTTCGGATGTCGGGCTCCCCGGGGCTAGTCGCGGGACGCCCAATCGGAGCGTCCGAGAACGGATATACACGTCTCGCTAACAGATTTCAATATCCGTCAGTCAATGATCCGTGATTGACATCTAATTTTTGATCTCCGGGGGGCGGCCCGTCCCGGCCCCACCGGTGGATTAGCCGTCCCGTACCCCGCTCAGCGGGGCCGGAACGTTTGTTTCGCCCTCGCCGCTCTGTTAAATCACGGCGTAAAAAGCATTTTGGCCGGCGCCACCCCTCGAGGACCGCCCGCCCACCTTCCTGGAGCCGTCAGATGATCCCCCGCTATACCCGCCCGGAAATGGCCTCGATCTGGGAGCCGCAGACCCGGTTCAAGATCTGGTTCGAGATCGAGGCGCATGCAGCGGACGCCCTCGCCGAGCTTGGGACCATCCCCAAGGAGGCCGCCAGGACGGTCTGGGCCAAGGCCAAGAACGCCACCTTCGACGTCGCCCGCATCGACGAGATCGAGCGTGAGACCAAGCACGACGTCATCGCCTTCCTTACCCATCTCGCCGAGATCGTCGGCCCCGAGGCGCGTTTCGTCCACCAGGGCATGACCTCCTCCGACGTGCTCGACACCTGCCTCAACGTCCAGCTCACCCGCGCCGCCGACCTGCTGCTTGCCGATCTCGACAAGGTGCTGGCCGCACTGAAGAAGCGCGCCTTCGAGCACAAGATGACGCCGACCATCGGCCGCAGCCACGGCATTCACGCCGAGCCCGTGACCTTCGGCCTCAAGCTCGCTTACGCCTATGCCGAATTCACCCGCGCCAAGGAGCGCCTGATCGCGGCGCGCAAGGAAGTCGCGACCTGCGCCATCTCCGGCGCCGTCGGCACCTTCGCGCAGATCGATCCACGCGTCGAAGAGCACGTGGCCAAGGCTATGGGCCTCGTCCCCGAGCCGATCTCGACCCAGGTGATCCCGCGCGACCGCCACGCCATGTATTTCTCGACGCTGGGCGTGATCGCCTCCTCGGTCGAGCGCATCGCCGTGGAGATCCGCCACATGCAGCGCACCGAGGTGCTGGAGGCCGAAGAGTTCTTCTCGGAGGGGCAGAAGGGCTCGTCCGCGATGCCGCACAAGCGCAACCCGGTGCTGTCGGAAAACCTCACCGGCCTGTCGCGCATGGTCCGCGCCTATGTGACGCCAGCGCTGGAGAACGTCGTGCTCTGGCACGAGCGCGACATCTCGCACTCCTCGGCCGAGCGCATGATGGGCCCGGACGCAACCGTGACGCTCGACTTCGCGCTGGTGCGCCTCGCCGGCCTGATCGACAAGCTCTTGGTCTACCCCGCCAACATGCAGAAGAACCTCGACCGCCTCGGCGGTCTCGTGCATTCGCAGCGCGTGCTCCTGGCGCTGACGCAGAAGGGCGCGAGCCGCGAGGATTCCTACAAGCTCGTGCAGCGCAACGCCATGCCGGTCTGGCGCGGCGAAGGCGACTTCTTGCAGCTCCTGAAGAAGGACGCTGAGGTGAAGAAATATCTCACCGACGCCGAGATCGAGGAGCAGTTCGACCTCGGCTATCACCTCAAGCACGTCGATACGATCTTCAAGCGCGTGTTCGGGGAGAGCTGAGCACCGATGCGTAGCCCGGGTGAGCGCAGCGATACCCGGGGACCCTCTCACAGAGATCCCGGATGTCGCTTCGCTCATCCGGGCTACCGCAAAAACAAAACGGATCCCACCTCATGCCCATCGTCAACCGCGTTGCCGCCCTCTCCGACGAAATGGCCGCCTGGCGCCATGACTTCCACGAGAATCCCGAATTGCTCTACGAGGTCCACCGCACCGCCGGCATCGTCGCCGATCGCTTGCGCGAATTCGGCTGCGACGAGGTGGTGACGGGCATCGGCCGGACCGGAGTCGTCGGCGTGATCCGCGGCCGCAAGTCCGCCTCCGGCAAGACCATCGGCCTGCGCGCCGACATGGACGCGCTGCCGATCATGGAAACCTCGGGCGTGCCTTATGCATCGAAGGTCCCCGGCAAGATGCACGCCTGCGGCCATGACGGCCACACCGCGATGTTGCTGGGCGCCGCCAAATACCTCGCCGAGACGCGCAATTTCGACGGCACGGCGATCATGATCTTCCAGCCCGCCGAGGAAGGCGGCGGCGGCGGTAAGGCCATGGTCGAGGACGGGCTGATGGCGCGCTGGAACATCCAGGAGGTCTACGGCATGCACAACATGCCGAACCTGCCCGAAGGCCATTTCGCAACCACGCCCGGCGCGATGCTCGCCTCCTCCGACAACATCCAGATCACGGTCCACGGCAAGGGCGGCCACGCCGGCGCGGGCCCGCACAAATCCGTCGACAGCGTGCTGATCGGCTCGCAGATCGTCAACGCGCTGCAATCGATCGTGGCGCGCAACGTCGATCCGCTGAAATCAGCGGTGATCTCGATCACGCAATTCCACTCCGGCACCGCCTTCAACATCATCCCTGAAATCGCCGAGCTCGGCGGCACCGTGCGCACGCTCGATCCTGAGGTGCGCGACCTCGTCGAGCGCCGCATCGGCGAAGTCGCCGACAGCATTGCGCGTGCCTATGGCGGCTCGGCCGAGACCAAGTACACGCGGATGTATCCGGTGACGATGAACCATGCGCGCGAGGCCGGCCTTGCCGCCGACGTCGCCCGCGACATCGTCGGCGCTGAGCGCGTCAACGACAAGTTCATCCCGATGATGGGTGCCGAGGATTTCTCCTTCATGCTGGAAGCCCGTCCCGGCGCGATGGTGCTGGTCGGCATGGGCGACGGCAACGAGTGCCACCACCCGGCCTACGTCTTCAACGACAACATCCTCGGCCACGGCGCCTCGTTCTGGGCGCGCCTGGTCGAGACGCGGATGCCGGCGGGTTAGGACCGGTCTTGTTATGGGAGACGAGGCGCGGTCTGGTCAGTTGCAGATCTCGCCAGTAATCTTCACGACCCCGCTGCCTGCACTGGGCACCAAACCAAGGCGGCACCCCTTTGCGACCGGTCTGCAGCCGGCCTGACCGCAGATCATCTGACCGGAGGCTTGCGACTTTGGTGCCGCAGATTCCGCTTCTTTCCGGTCCTGATCGCGCCTCTTCGGTTCCTCGCGCGTCGCGACCGGCTTCTTCTCCTGGACCTTCTCGCATTCGTTGTCGTCGCCGAGACGATAGCCGGGGCGGCAAGTGATCTTCACGCATTGATCGCCATCGGCCTTGAAGCCGAAATTGCACACCAGCGGACAGACCCGTCCCGGCTTCGCCTTGAGCGCGTCGAGCGCGTCGACGCTGGCGAGCTTCACGTCGAACTGGGTGCCGGCATATTTGTTGAAAAGCGTCAGCGACCGTTGCGCGGCCGAGCTCCACTCGCTCTCCGCAGATGAGGTCAGGCAGCCGACGCGGCGCAATTCGCTCTGTACCGATTTGGAAAGCTCGGCTGCCGATAATGTCGATGCGGGCCCAGGCGACAGCGCGGCCACTTTCCGGTTCTCGACTTCGGGCATCTGCCGATCGGCGGCAGGCTTGGCCCCCTGCTCCGCTTTCTCGGCGGCCTGCTTGGCGGCCAGCTCGGCCTTGGCCTTCTCTGCCGCCTGTTTCTCGGCCAGCGCTTTCGCGGCCGCCGCCTCGGCGGCCTTGCGCTGATGCTCGGCCGCTTCCGCTTTGGCCTGTTCGATCTGCTTTTGCTTCTCCGCAGCGATTCGCGCCTCTTCGGCGGCCTTGGCCGCAGCAGCAGCCTTCTCCTGCTCGGCTTTCTGGGCACGCTCGGCAATGAGCCGTGCCTTTTCCTGCTCGGCCGTCTTGGCCTTTTGCTCGGCAGCGACGCGCGTCTCTTCGGCGCCTATCTTGTTCAACTGTCCCTTGGCGAGGTTGGCATAAAAGCCGTCCGGGTACGCCGCCAAAAAGGCTTCCCAGGCATCGCGCGTCGCAAGCTGGAGCGCGAGCTCGTAGTCCCTGCGAATGGCATCCTGCGGGTTTGCCTGCGGACCGGTCGCGGCCGGCTTCACCACGAGCGGCACGTCGTCGCCGCCGAGCGAGCCGTAGACGTAAGGCTCCTGCTTGTAGCCGGTGGTCTTGAGCACGTCGTCGCGGACGAAGCCGAACGCCTTGCGCAGATCGAGGCCCGGCTTCGGCAGGTGCTCGACCAGCGCGGTGGCGAACGGACTGTTGCGGGAATCGCCGTCGGATGCGGTCGAGCCGGCCTTCGCGGCGAAGGCAATCATCGTATTCGGGCTGGTTGGCTCCACCTTGGCCAAGCCGCGTCCGATCGCGCGCGAGGCCAGCGTGCGCTTCATCGACTTGGCAAACGGGTTATCGCGGCAGGCATCGAGGATGATCAGACGCAGCTGCTTGGCGGGCTCGACTGCGAACATTGCGCGCTCGACAGGGATGGTCTCGTCGAGAACGTCGCCATCCGTCTCCAGCGTCGCGTCGGTCGGAATCAGATAATTGTTGCCGTCGAGCTCGATGCCGTGGCCGGCATAATAGATCACCGCCATGTCCGCATCGCGGGACCTACCGGCGAACTCGCGCAACATGCGTCGCATCTCGCTCGCACTGAGATCCAGCCTGACATCGACGGAATCGAAGCCTGCCTTCTTGAACATGCCGCCGATCAGGGTGGCATCGTTCACGGGATTGTTGAGCTTGGGCGCGCTCTTGTAGGCCGAATTCCCAATGATGAGCGCGACCCGCCGATCGGCGTGTGCCGATCCGCAGGTAAGTCCCATCGCCACTATCAACAATGCAAATAGCCGAAACGGAATCACTTGCGTCCCCCCGGATGCAATTCCCTGAGACTATTCGGTAGCGTCGCCGAATGCTAATTCTTCCTATGTGATGCCGGTCACACAGGACTCTTCAAACGGGGGTAAGGATAATGCGGCGAAGGGTCGCCCTGCTGTCGAACTATGCCCAAACGGCGCTACATTTGCACGACCTCATGGCGCATCACGAACGGTGCAAGCAGCGCGTGCACCTCGCTGGCAACCCGCTCGCGCTGGTCGGCCGGTAGACCGGCAAGCGTGACAGTCGCGATCGAGCCGTGGCTGCCATGGGCGCCGACCTTCACCTTGCAATCGATGCCGCGATCGACCAGCGGCGCCAGCACCTTGGTGAACACGCGCTCGGCCGCATCCCAGCGCAGCTGCGGCTTGAACACCTTGCCGACGCCGGTCACCGGCATCGGATCGATCGGGATGACCTGCACCGGAACGGCGGCACGCTCCGGCGTGCGCTCGCGTACCCACGTCTCCAATTCGCCCGGCTCGACCTTGGCGCCCGGCTTCAGCTGCACGTAGCCCACCGGCAGTTCGCCGGCATAGGCGTCGGGCTGGCCGACCACGGCGGCGAAGCCGACGGCGGGATGGCGGAACATGATCTCTTCGATCGGCGCCGGATCGATGTTGTGGCCGCCGCGGATCACGAGATCCTTGGCGCGACCGGTGATCCAGAGATAGCCGTCGGCATCGACGCGGCCGAGATCGCCGGAATTGACCCAGGCCTCGTCGACGAAGGCGCCGTTGTTGTGTTCGTCGTTGAGATAGCCGTCGAACACGCCGGGCCCGGCCATGATGACGACACCGATCTCGTCCGGCTTGCAGTCGCGGATCAGGCAGCCGTCGGCATCGAGCTGCACGATACGCACGCGCGAATAGGGCATGGGCAGGCCGACCGAGCCGAGGCGGATCGGCCGTGACGGATAGGCAAGCGTGTGCACGCTCGAGGTCTCGGTCATGCCGTAGACCTCGACCACCGGCAGCTTCAACCTGTCCTGGATCGCCGAGCCAACCGCGACGGGGATCGCCGAGCCGCCGCCGGCTGCATATTTCAGGCTGGAGATATCAGCGTTGCCCGGCGGCACCGCGAGCGTCGCGGCCAGCACCGTCGGCACGCTGGACAGCGCCTCCGGCTTGAAGCGCTCGACGAGCTGCCAGATGTTCTTCACCGCGTTCGGGTTGCGCCAGCCGCTCGGCGACAGCACGACCAGCGATGCCCCGCTCGACAGCGTCGTGAGCACCTGCGTCAGCGAGCCCCCGACGTGAAACAGCGGCATGCCAAACAGCAGATTGGCGCCCGGCTTCCCCTTCAGCAGCAGGTGGAGCGCCCAGGCCTGATAGACTTGGTTCGTATGCGTGTGCCGCACCAGCTTTGGCGTGCCCGTGGTGCCGCCGGTGTGGAAATAGGCGGCGATCTCGCCGCCAAGGATCTTGCGTCCGCTGACGAGCCGGTCGGACGGCTGCTGCTTGATCAGGTCGTTGAAGGCAAAGATGCCCTTGGCGGGATCGCCGCCGCCGAACACCTGCACGATCGCCTTGAGGTGCTTGAGCTGCGGGCGGATCTGCTCGACCTTCTGCCAGATGTCGGTGCCGGGCATCGGCCCGAGCGCCACCAGGATTTTCGTCTGCGCGGCCTCCAGTATCTCGGCGATCTGATACGGCTCGAGCAGTGGATTGACGGGATTGGCGATGCCCGCGGCCTCGGCGCCGAACAGCGTCACGAACGCATCGGGGACCAGCGGCAGCATGAAGCTGATGACGTCGCCCTTCTCCGCGCCCAGCGCGTGAAACATGTTGGCGGCCTGCGTGACGCGCGCGACGAAGTCCCGGTAGGTCACCACCAGCGGCGTGTCGGCGGGATCGGCGTTTTGCAGAAACTGGATCGCCGCGCCGTCGGGATTGCGCGCCGCCCCGAGCCTGATCGCGTCATAGGTGCTCTCGGCCGCGATGCGGTCGGGATAAGGGACCTGCTCGAAGGCCCGGACTTCCGCGTCCGTCGCCAGTTCCGGATAGTCGTTGCCGATAAACCGATCGAGCGCGTGGATACCCGCCATGGAATTCCATCCTCCCTCAGATGCATGTCCCCGCCCCTGTCTTTTGACATTTTGCTGCGGCGAGGCTTCGGCCGATGGTCGGCCGAGCCGGCAGAATGATGGATGATTTGGCGTTCGTCCATGGCCGATGCAATCAGCCACACGCTGCGATCCGTCGTTACCCCTCAAGACGTTACGGGCGGTCGGGCGTCCAGCCCACCGCGTTGAAATCGGCCGGAGCCGGCATCACTTCCGGCTCGGCAGTAGCCTTGCGCAGGACTGCCTTCAGAGGGTCCGAAACTGCAACCTCGATCGGGACGTTCGTCTTGCTGACAGCAAGTATCCCGATCAGTTCTGGCGGCGCGGCCATCACGTAGCGGTCCGCAGCTTCGATCAGCCGAAGCACCTCCTCGCGAATGAAAGCCGCCGACCATGCCGATGGCAGGCCCCTAACGGCAGTAAATTCCTCGGCCGGAATCGACAACGCATGCCGACGGATTTCTTCGATAGTCCGGTGCGGAGAGAAATTGGGCGGCTTGCCCGCCGCAGCAAGCACGAGCGGCCCGAGCGGACAATAGTCGCGGCCGATGGCCACGAGATCGGCGATGTCGCGCGCCTTCGAACGACCTGCGGCAGCTAGCACCTTGTTGACGGCAAGATCGGCCTGATGAAGACGGGCACCCCATTCCTCATCTCGAATGAGCGGAAAGAAACGGAGCTTCGTCTCGGCGAACCATTGGATGATCGTCGACTCGCCATCGCGCGAAACGGTCGCATCGACGCAGCCATAGACGATGAAGTCCCGATGCGCCTTGAAGCCGGCTGCATCGAGGGCGGCCAGATCGGCCTTTGCGGTCTCGGTCACCTCCTCATCGGTGTCATGGAAAATGTCGATGTCGTCGGATCGCCTTTGCCAATCCTTATTGAGCATCAAGCCGCCTGCAAGATAGCTGCTCTTCGAGCGGTTCTTGGCCAGAAGCCGCAGAATGTCGCTCTGTAGCTTGCTTAGAGCCATCTTAGTCCTCGCACGCGCTGACCCGATCGAGCATCTTCCTGCCCATCGCAAATGCCTTTGCATCGCCGCGATCGATCATGGCGCGGGCGGCGACCGCGGCACGTGACCGGAGATCGGGAAGCCGATCGAGATCGACGTTATCCAGTATGCGCGGTCCGTAGAGACGGAGTGCATCGTCGAGGAGTGACTGGAGCTCTTTGGTCCGGCGATATTCCGCCCGTATGCGCGAGGCCACCGCCAGAACTTCGTTGCGAGCCGCCGGCGGAATCAGCACTTCGACGCGCACCAGATCTGCCGCACCGCCTTCGCTTCGGTATTTCCTGACGCGTTTATTCGCTGACACCACGTCGGCCTTGCTCCTTCGTACAGGATCCTATCACGCGTATCCCGGTTACGCAACACCGTATCCCGGTTACGATCGCAAGCATCTGAAAACACTTCATTTTATGAGAAAAATCCGAGCAATGAACCTCCGCGACCGATCGCGGGACCAAGAATTGCCCTGGCCGCGAAACGCGAGAAAGTCCATGATCACGCCTCTGCGGAACCGCATCAACCGGCTGATCGCTGCGTTCGCCATCGCAACCACGGTGGCCCTGCCCTCCGCCGCGCGCGCCGCGGACAGCCAGTTCGACAAGGTGCGCGCGAAGGTCGCGGTTTTCATCACCGACAAGATGGAGAAGCTGGGCGGATCGCGCATCATCTACAAGGTGGACAGCGACGCCTTGCGGGAGGCGCTCACCACGGATCTGCGCGACGACGTCTACAAGACACTGCGTGAGGGCCGGATCGCCTTCTCCGGCCTTGCCATCCGTGACGGCGGCGTCGAATTGAAGATCGCGGACGCCAAGGGCCGAGGCCTGCTCACGCGCAAGCTCGCCTCGGCGGCAGAGGGATTGCCTACGCATGCGCTCACCGTGACCGACGCCGGAGACGGGCTGATCAGGCTCGCGCCGACCGATGCCGCATCCGCTGCACGGCTACGCGATCTCGTCGAAGATTCCATCGCCATGATCGAGCAGCGCCTCAAGGACGCCGGCGTCACACTGGCCAGCGTCCAGCCTGAGGGAACGGACCGCATCCGCATCTTCCTGCCAGAGCGTATCACCGCGATCTTCGCCAAGAAGGTCAAGGTCAGCTTCCGCCTGATCGATGTCACGATGTCGGCGGAGCAGGCGCAATCCGGCACGCCTCCTTCGGGCGCGGAAATCATGTTCGGCTTCAAGGACAAGCTCCCCTATCTCGTCAAGGCTAGCGCGCTCGACGGCGACGACATCAGCTACGCGGGACCGGGATTTACGAGCGACACGAAGGAGCCGATCGCCTCGTTCCGATTCAACGGCCGCGGTACGCGGCGCTTCGCCCACATCACCGCAGAGAACGTTGGAATGCCCTTCGCCATCGCGCTCGACGACAAGGTGATCTCCTCCCCCGTGATCCGCGAGCCCATCACCGGCGGCTCCGTCCAGATTTCCGGCAACTTCACCCTGGATGAGGCCAACAGCGTTGCCATGCTGCTGCGCGCCGGGTCGCTGCCCGGTCGTCTTGGCCTTGTCGAGCAGCAGGTCGTCCAACCCGCCGCCAAGCCATAAAGCGAAGGTCGTCCAACGCCCCCCGCCTCGGCGCCCAGCCCCTCGCGACGCCGTAGGCCGCCCCGAATCACGGCCGCATCGCAGCCAGACGCGCAACCAACGGGCAATTGCCGAAGCGCCCGATCGGGCTAAAATTTGCCTCTTGCGACATGGCGGCCGAAGGCTTCATTTCAGCCGGCCGTCATGCGATTTTGGCTATACGTGTCGAGCATACCGACCAGGACTGAAGGCCTTACGCGGGGTTAGTACAATGCCGTCCGGCAGCGCAGACATTTCCTCGATCCTCGACCGCATTCTCGATGCGGCAACGGATAATCTCAGGATCGCGAAGATCCTGGTCCAGATGGGCCTCGATCCCAACAACGTCACCTATGATGCGATCTTCAATCGGCTGCTGGAGATCTTCATCCACAACATCACGTTCGCCAATCTGTTCGCCGCCGTCGGCGCCGGCTTCTTCGTCGCCACCCTCCTGATGCGGACGATGGTGCCCCTGCGCGTCGCCAACATGGTCGGCTGCGCGTTCTTTGCCGTCTTCGGCGCGCTCACCGCCAACGTCGCGACGTTCCTGCTCTATCTGCTGCTGCTTCCGATCAACGCGCTGCGGCTGCGGCAGATGCTCAAGCTGGTCAAGAAGGCGCGCCATGCGGCCGAAGGCGACATGTCGATCGAATGGCTCAAGCCGTTCATGACCGAGCGCAGATATCGCCGCGGCGACACGCTGTTCAAGCTGGGCGACCAGGCCAACGAGATGCTCCTCACCGTAACGGGCAAGTTCCTGGTCAAGGAGATCAATGTCGAGATCGGGCCGGGCGCACTGATGGGCGAGCTTGGCTTCCTGACGCCGGACAACCGCCGCACCGGAACGATCGAATGCATCGAGGACGGCCAGGTGCTGACCATCACCTATGACCGGCTGCTCGAGATCTACTTCCAGGATCCCCAGTTCGGCTACTACTTCCTGGTGCTGACCAGCCAGCGCCTGCTGCAGAACATCGACCGCCTGCAAAAGCAGCTCGCCAGCGAGCGAGCGGCGACGACGAACAGGATCGCGTGACCGTAGGCGGTCCACGTAACGCCGCATATGACGACGCGTGTGGAGAGAACGTGCCCAGCTCTCGTGCCCCCTAGAGCGACTGCGCCGTGGGTCCCGGCTCTGCGCAGCAACGCAAAGAGGCGTTGCTGCGCGTCCGGGACAGACGTCGGCTCTCCGGGTCTTTGCGGGGCTCCGCCGCAAAATCGCCCTAAAAACCGAATGGTAACCATGGCGGGCTAGGGTAATTTTGTGACCAATTCTCCGACCATCCTGGTGTTCGATTCCGGCCTTGGCGGGCTCACGGTGCTCCGTGAGGTCGTGGCAGCGCGCCCGGATGCGCATTACGTCTACGTCGCCGACGACGCCTTTTTCCCCTACGGCCACCACAGCGAGGACGAGATCATCGCCCGCGTCGTGCCGCTGATGGGTGAATTGATCGGCACGCATGACCCTGACCTCGTCGTCATCGCCTGCAACACGGCATCCACCCTGGTCCTGTCGCACCTGCGCGCCGCTTATTCCGTGCCCTTTGTCGGCACCGTGCCAGCGATCAAGCCGGCCTGCGCGCAGTCGAGGACCCGCCGCGTCTCGGTGCTCGGCACCAAGGGCACGGTGAAGCGGGAATATACCAAAGCCCTGATCCGCGACTTTGCGCAGGGCTGCGAAGTGACGCTGGTCGGCTCGCCCGAGCTCGCCTCGCTGGCTGAAGCCGAGCTCGGCGGAGCTCCGATCAGCGACGAGGCGATCCGCGCCGAACTCACCCCCTGCTTCGTCGGCGATGCCGAGGACGCCGGCACGCGCACCGACACCGTCGTGCTCGCCTGCACCCATTATCCGCTGCTGCTCGATCGGCTGAAGCGGCTGGCACCCTGGCCGGTCGACTGGATCGACCCCGCGCCCGCGATCGCGCGCCGCGTCTCGGATCTGCTTGGCCCGCGGATCGGCGGCATCGCGCAAGACCGCGCCGAGATGATCTTCACCTCGAACCGCATGCATGGCCTCTCGACCATGCTGATGCCGTTCTTCGGCGGTCGCGCCCTGGCCTGACTTTGCGGGGCGACGGCGCGCTGCTAGGTTTTGCCGTCGTCACCTAGTCGCAGGCCTTTTCCATGTCGGTCCCGACCACGCCGCTCAACCGTCTCCGCCAGCTTTGGCGCGAAGGCCGTCCCGCCTTCGGCGCCATCGCGACCATCCCGAGCGTGCAGACCGTGCAGATCATGGCGCGCTCGCTCGACTGGATCATCGTCGACCTCGAGCATGGACCGATCGGGCTCACCGAAGCGCATGCGATGATCGCGGCGACGACGGGCACGCCGTGCACGCCCCTGGTGCGGATCGCGGCGAACGAGCCCTGGCTTGCGAAAGCCCCGATGGACATCGGAGCCTTCGGCATCAACTTTCCGATGATCACCAACCGCGCGGATGCAGAGAAGGCGGTGCGCAGCGTGCGCTACCCGCCGCGCGGCGATCGGCTCTGGGGTCCGTTCCATGCGCCGTTCCGCTGGGGCCAGTCGATGCCGGACTACATGGCGAACGCCGACGACGAGATGATCTGCATGATCACCATCGAGCATGTCGACGCCGTCAACCGCATCGACGAGATCATGGCGACACCCGGCATCGACGTCGCGGTGATCGGCCCCGGCGACCTCGCGACGTCCATCAACAAGCGCGGCCGGATGGACGATCCGGAATTGCTGGAGCTGGTTGCCCGCGCCGAGGCCGGCATCCTCAGAAGGGGCGTGCCGATCGGCGGCGTGGCGCGCACCGCCGACCAGGCCAACGCCCTCGTCGACCGCGGCTACCGCGCGATCGCGCTCGGCTTCGACTGGTCGCTATTCCAGCGCGGCATCATGGCGGCGTTCGAGGGGATCAGGCGCTGACAAGCCGATTGCCATCTTGCCGGGAATTGGCGCACTGCTAGGGTCGTTCCGGGAGGAAAAACCATGCTCAAAAAGACTTTGCTCGCTCTGTCCTTTGCAGGCCTTGCCTTTGCGGCCTTCGCCCAACAGCCCGGCATCAAGCGCACCCCGCTTCAGAAGGTCGAGTTCCCGGATGGCTACAACACCATCACCGCCATCGCGGAAGTCCCGGCGGGCGGCGCGGCCGGACGCCATACCCATCCCGGAATTGAGACGGGCTACGTCCTGGAAGGCGAGCTCACTCTTCTGATCGACGGGCAGCCGGACAAAACCCTGAAAGCCGGTGATTCCTACCAGATTCCCGCAGGCGTCGTGCACGACGCCAAGGCTCATGGCGACAAGGCCATGAAAGTGCTTGGGATTTACGTCGTCGACAAGACTAAGCCGCTGGCCTCGCCGGCGCCCTGATGCGGCGAACCGACCGGCCCCAAGCGGGTTGGTTCATGCTAGAGCGATCGGGCGAGCGCCGCTCGCTGCACATATTTTAATCTTTGATCCGGAACCGAAAGACCAATGCGCGGGACGCCCAAGACCATCTCGCTGCGGCGCCGTTTGATTTGCGACCTCATGCACGCCTCGATGGGCGTGCCATTCGTTTCGCTATCCCGTTCGCTCAACATCCGCCCTGTGCTGGAGGCCCGCACAGGCGCAACCGCGCCTGCCGGCTGGGCCGCGATGTTCGTCAAAGCCTTTGCCCTGGTGGCGAGGGACGAGCCGATCCTGCGCACCGTCTATGCCAAATGGCCTTGGCCGACCCTTTATGAGCTGCCCAAGAGCGTGGCGCTGGTGGCGATCGCGCGGGTCGACGATGGCGAGGAATGCGTGATCCCGCAGCGAATCGCGGCCCCCGACGCCATGGCGCTGACGGCCGTCGATGCCGAAATCCGGCGCGCCAAGACGGCACCGGTCGAGGATGTCCCCATGTTCCGCAAGATCATGCGGGCGACCCGTCTGCCACTGCCGCTGCGGCGCTTGTCTTGGGCGATCGGCCTGAATTTCGGCCGACAGCGCGGCAATTGGTTCGGCAGCTTCGCGGTAAGCTCGGTGGCCGCCTATGGCGGCGGCGAGCTCCACCCCATCACGCCAGGCCCCTTCATCGTCAGCTATGGGACGGTCGAGGCGGACCAGACCATTCATGTCGTGATCCGCTGGGACCATCGGGTGACGGATGCCGCCCCGATCGCCCGGGTCCTGACCCGGCTGGAACAGGTCCTGAACACTGAAATCGCTGCTGAATTGCGGGCGGCCGGGTCGAAGCCGATACGGGTGGTCGGAACGTGATTCCGGGGCCATTCGCATTGACAGCGAACCCCAAACTCCCCTAAAAGCCGCCTGCTCGCGGGCCGATTTCGGCCCGCGAAGCGTTTCGCGACCCGTGGTCCACTCCCTTAAGCTTTGGGGATCGGACCTGTCGGTGCCGGGATCTATCCCGTCACACAGGAGGGCGCGTTTCCTCAAACCAGGCAACCGAAGAGGACGCGATGACTAAGCGCAGTGAGGCGAAGTACAAGATCGATCGCCGTATGGGCCAGAACATCTGGGGCCGCCCGAAGAGCCCCGTGAACCGCCGCGAATACGGCCCGGGCCAGCACGGCCAGCGCCGCAAGGGCAAGCTCTCCGACTTCGGCGTGCAGCTGCGCGCCAAGCAGAAGCTGAAGGGCTACTACGCCAACATCAGCGAGCGCCAGTTCCACGGCATCTATGTCGAGGCGAGCCGCCTCAAGGGTGACACCGGCGAGAACCTGATCGGCCTCTTGGAGCGTCGTCTCGACGCGGTGGTGTACCGCGCCAAGTTCGTCTCGACGATCTTCGCCGCGCGCCAGTTCATCAACCACGGCCACATCAAGGTGAACGGCCGCAAGGTCAACATTTCGAGCTACCAGCTCAAGGTCGGCGACGTGATCGAGGTCAAGGAAGCCTCCAAGCAGCTCGCCCACGTGCTCGAAGCCAGCCAGCTCCCCGAGCGCGACACGCCCGACTATCTCGAAGTCGACCACGGCAAGATGACGGCGAAATACGTCCGCATCCCCGGCCTCTCCGACGTGCCGTTCCCGGTGCAGATGGAGCCCCATCTGGTCGTCGAATTCTATTCGCGCTGATAGGCACGGCAGAACGACATTCAAAGGCCCCGGTTTCCGGGGCCTTTTTGTTTCAGGCAGCCACTCCATGTTTCAGCCCCTCCGTGCTATGCTCGCACCTAGCGGAGTTGATCATGACGCGTCTTCTGGAAGAGGCTTTCATCAAGGTTTCCGGCCTGCCCGATTCAGAGCAGGACGAGCTGGCGCGAACTCTGCTCGAACTCGCCGGGGTCGATCAACCTCCTATCCAGCTAACGGCAGCGGAAGAGGCAGATCTCGCCGAGGCCGAGGCTGAAATCGCCCGCGGCGAGTTAGCCAGCACCGCCGAAGTCCGCGCGATGTGGGCAAAGCACGGGCTGTGAAAGTCCGCTACACCAAGCGGGCACTGGTCCAAATCGACGAAGTTCTGACCTACATCGATGCGCGTTCTCTCCAAGGAGCCAATCACGTGCGCGACCGCATCGTCGCGCTCATCGCGCTGCTTGGGGATCACCCGTATGCAGGGCGGCAGACCAATCGTGCATACGTCCGTCGCTTACCGGTCAACCCTTATCCCTATCTGATCGACTATCGTGTGACCGAGACAGAAATCGTTATTATGCGGTTTCGCCACGCCGCCCGGCGTCCACCCAGAACTCGCTGACCGCGAGCACATGCCATTCCCTCAGGGAGCAAGTTGATGCTCTACACCCCGCCCCCGATCGACCCCAAGGCGCCATCAGTACGCATCAACCTGCTCTCGGACACGCAGACCAAGCCCACGGCCGCGATGCGCGAGGCGATGGCGCGGGCGGAGGTCGGCGACGAGCAGGTCGGCGACGATCCCACAGTGAACGCGCTGTGCGAGCGCGTTGCGGATCTGCTCGGCAAGGAGGCCGCGGTCTATATGCCCTCAGGCACGATGTGCAACGTCACCGCGACGCTAGTGCATTGCCGCCCGGGCGACGAGATCCTGGCGCATGAGACCGCCCACATCATCGCCCGCGAAGGCGGCGCGCATGCCGCAATCGGCGGCTTCCAGGTCACCCAGCTCAAGGGCCCCGACGGCCAGTTCACGCCGGAGACGCTCCGCAAGGCTCTGCATCCGCGCACGCGCTACCAGCCGCCGCAGACTGTCGTCAGCGTCGAGCAGACCGCCAATATCGGCGGCGGCACGATCTGGAAGAAGGCTGATCTCGACGAGATCGTCGCGATCGCCAAACAACACGGCCTCGTCACCCACATGGACGGCGCGCGCCTCCTCAACGCCACGGTGGCGAGCGGCATCTCGCCGCGCGACATGACCGCCGGCTGGGATTCGGCCTGGATCGACTTCTCCAAGGGCCTGGGCGCACCGATCGGCGGTGTGCTGGCGGGCTCGCGCGCCTTCATCGACGCGGTGTGGCAGTGGAAGCAGCGGCTCGGCGGCTCGATGCGACAGGCCGGTGTTTGCGCGGCCGCCTGCATCTATGCGCTCGATCATCACGTCGAGCGCCTTGCGGACGACCATGCCAATGCGCGCGCACTCGCCCGCGGGCTGTCGCAGATCGCAGGCATCGAGGTGCAGGAGCCCGAGACCAATCTGGTGTTCTTCAAGCCGGACGGCGCCGGCATTCCCGGCGCCAAGATGGTCGAGGCGCTGCGCCAGCGCGGCGTGACGCTCGCGATGATGGACGGCCGCATCCGCGCCTGCACCCATCTCGACGTCGATGCGGGCCAGATCGAGGAGACGATCGGATACGTGCGCGAGATCGTGCGCGGGGCGTAGCTACCGCCCCATCGCCTGATAGATCAGCGTCTTCAGCGCGAGCTGGATCCGGCCGCGCTGCGACGGGGTCTGCACCATGAAGATTCCGAACAAGTCGTCTTCAGGATCGATGAAGAAGAAGGTGCCGCCAACGCCGTCCCAGCGATATTCGCCAAGCGGCCACATGGTGCCCGGCGGCACCGAGGTACGCACGGCAAAGCCGAGGCCGAAGCCGCTGGTCTCACCCGGATAGTAATTCTTGTCGCGCTCGACGTGGGTTTCGGGACCGATATGATCCGACGCCATGGAGGCGATAGTTTCCGGCTTCAGGTAGCGTCGACCTTCAAGCGTGCCGCCGTTGAGCAGCATTTGCGAGAAGCGCGCATAGTCGCCGACCGTGCCGACAAGACCGCTGCCGCCCGACTCCCATTGCAGTGGTTTCCTGATATCGCGAACCTGCGCCATCGGGCTCATCACCCGATCCTGCGGCATCGGCTCGGCGATACGCGGCCATTTGGCGGGATCGGCGACGTAAAACGCCGCGTCCTTCATCCCGAGTGGGTCGAGCAGCCGCTTCCTCGCGAACACGAACAGCGATTCCCCCGAGATCACCTCGATGATGCGCCCGAGCACGTCGGTGGAGTGGCCGTAATCCCAGATGGTGCCGGGCTGTTCGGCGAGCGGCAGTGAGGTGATCTTCGCGACGAGTTCGGCATTGGTCGAATTCCCGTTGTCGAACAGTCCGGCGTCGGCATAGAGCTTGTTCACCAGATCCCCACCATAATAGCCGTAGGGGATCCCGGCGGTATGCCGCATCAAATCTTCGATCGTCACCGGGCGCGCGAGCGGCTCCAGCGCCAGCGCAACCTTGCCGTCCTCGGCTTTCCTCTCGACACCAACCTTCATCCCCGCAAAGGCCGGAATGTATTTCGAGACGGGATCATCGAGCGAAAGCTTGCCCTCCTCGACCAGCATCATCGCCATGACTGACGTGATCGGCTTCGACATCGAATAGAGGCGGAAGATCGTGTCCGCGCTCATCGGGATCCCGGTCGCGACGTCGCGGACGCCGAAATTCTCGTAGTAGACCGGCTTGCCGTGCTGCTGGAGTAGCAGGATGGCCCCGGGAATCTTCCCGGTTGCGACCTCGTTCCTGATGTAGTCGGAGACCTTTGCAAGGCCTTCGGCCGAGAATTTGTGCGCGGCGCGCTCGGAGCTTGCACGCGTACCGACCACGCCGACCAGAAGAACGAGCGCCGCGATCAGCGCGCGGCGCCCGCTCATATCATTTCTCCATGGCTTCATAGACCAACTGCTTCAATGTCCGCTGCACGCGCTGGCGCTCGGTCGGGGTTTGCTCCAGCAGCACGAAGAACATGTCCTGCTTCGGGTCGATCACGAAATAGCAGCCGGAGGCGCCGTCCCACTTCAATTCACCGAGATCGCCTGGCGGCGGCGGCTTGGCGTTGCCGGGATCGGTGCGAACCGCGAGCCCGAGGCCGAAGCCAAAACCGTCGCCGGGGAAGTAGAAATAATCGCGCTCGACGCCCGAGCCCGGGCCGATCTGATCGGTCACCATCAGCTTGAACGTCTCGGGCTTGAGGATGGTCTTGCTGTCGAGGCTGCCGCCATTGAGCAGCATCTGCGCGAAGCGCTGGTAATCCGCCATGGTCGTGACCATGCCGCCGCTGGCGAACTGGATCTTCTTCACGACGGTCGGATCGTTGATCCGGCCGACGCGGAAATCGCTGTCATTCGGCACCGGCTGCGCCAGAAGCTTTTGCTTCTCGGGCGCGGTGACGAAGAAGCCGGTGTCGACCATGCCGAGCGGATCGAGCAGCTTTTCCCGCATGATGTCGATCAGCGGCTTGCCGGCCGCAACCTCCATCACACGCGCGAGAACGTCGGTGGAATGGCCATATTGCCAGAGCGCGCCCGGCTGGTTGTGCAGCGGCAGCTTTGCGAGGCGCTCGGCGAACTCGGCAAGGTCGAAATCGCCGGCATAGATATTGGCCTCGCGATAGGCTTTGCGCACCAGGCTGTCGCCATAGAAACCATAGGTGATGCCCGAGGTGTGCGTCATCAAATCGTGCACCGTCATCGGCCGGTTGGGCGGCACCAGTTCGAGCGATTTGGTGCCGTCCTCGGCCTTCTTCTCGACGCCGACTTTCACATTGGCGAAGGACGGAATGTATTTCGAGACGGGATCATCCAGCTTGATCTTGCCGTCCTCGATCAATTGCACCGCGACGACTGAGGTGATCGCCTTGGTCATCGAGAACAGGCGGAAGATGGTCTTGTCGGTGATCGGCGCCTTGCTGACCACGTCCTGCACGCCGAAGGCTTCGTGATAGACCGGCTTGCCATGCTGCTGGATCAGGATAGTTGCACCGGCGATCTTGCCGGTCGCGACCTCGTTCTTGAAGAAATCGCTAACCTTGGCGAGCTTGTCCTGATTGAAATGCGCGCCGGCTGGAATCTCGTAGATGCCCTCTGCCTGCGCCAGCGCCATTGCGCCAAACGACACCAGCGCGCCGCAGAGCAGCGCACGCAGTCCAGATTGTAAAATCATATCCCCTCCCCGGAACATGGTCCGGCGGAGTGTACCGACCGCGTCATCAGGCACAAGGGCTGCCGTACCGCGCCAAGGCGTCCGTGTGGAGGGCGGCGCTTGTCTCCGAGAAACAACAGAATATGACGCGGGTGACCAGCGGCGCGGCCGGCAGCGATTCTATGGTCCCATGGACCGCAATCTTCGCGGCTTGGTCGGCGGGAAAGCGATATACCCCGGTCGAGATCGCAGGGAATGCCAGCGAGTTCAGCCGATTGGCCTGGGAGAGCTCGAGTGAACGGCGATAACACGAGCGCAGCGCCTCTGCCTCGCCGCGGCCGCCGCCGTGCCAGACGGGACCCACCGCGTGGATCACATGGCGCGCGGGTAGACGATAGCCCTTGGTGATCCTGGCATCGCCGGTCGGGCATCCCCCGAGCGTCTGGCACTCGGCGAGCAACTCGGGGCCGGCCGCCCGGTGGATCGCCCCATCCACGCCGCCCCCGCCAAGGAGCGACGTGTTGGCCGCGTTGACGATGGCGTCAACGCTCAGTGTGGTGATGTCGGCAACGACGACCTCGAGATCGGCACCGCCGATCCGGTGCGTCAGCTCGGCCACCTATCAGGCCGCGACGACGACGCCCTTCTCGGAGAAGAGCTGCTGCAATTCGCCAGCCTGGAACATCTCGCGGACGATGTCACAGCCACCGACGAACTCGCCCTTCACATAGAGCTGCGGGATGGTCGGCCAGTTGGAGAAGGTCTTGATGCCATTGCGCAGTTCTGCGGATTCGAGGACGTTGAGGCCCTTATAGCCGACGCCGATATGGTCGAGGATCTGGACGACCTGGCCGGAGAAACCGCACTGCGGAAATTGCGGCGTGCCCTTCATGAACAGAACCACGTCGTTCGACTTCACTTCGTTGGCGATGAATTCCTCGATGCTCATATCCGTGTCCTTCTGGGGCCGAGCCCTCACCGATCGCTTCGGGCCGGCTCAGCCGATCTAACCCGATACCTGCCCATATATGTAGCCCAAACCGTTGTGCATCCAAAGTAAAATGGCGGAGACGCCGGCCTGCCGACCGGTCTCGAGCCCCCCGGTCCATAGTCTGATGACATCAATATCATCGCCGGAGAGGACTTTCATACCGTAACGGAGCCCCTATCTAGGACGAACCCTGGTTGTGGAACCGGGTAAGGCGAACAACGTTCTCTTGTCCTGTCTGGAGAAAACCGTGACGAAACCAGCTTCCGCTACGGCCACCGCCCCGCTTTCGTCACCGTCCAGTCAGGGCGGCCTCGCCCAGAGGCTGGAAGACGCGTTTATCGCCGTCCGCAATGAGACCGAACGCCGGGCCGCGCCGCTCTCGCCAGAGGACCAGCAGATCCAGTCCATGCCCGATGCGAGCCCGACAAAATGGCATCGGGCGCATACCACCTGGTTCTGGGAGCAATTTCTGCTCGGCGAGCACGCTGCGGGCTATCGGCCCTTCCACCCTGACTTCGCGTTCCTGTTCAATTCCTATTACGTCAGCGCCGGCCCGCGTCATGCCCGCAATCATCGCGGCGATATCACCCGTCCCAGCGCCGATCAGGTCGGCACCTATCGCAAATATGTCGATGCGGCCGTCGTCAAATTCTTCCGCGAGGCCGGCGCGGACACGCTTCGCGCGATCGCGCCGCTGGTCGAGGTCGGACTGAACCATGAGCAGCAGCATCAGGAATTGATGTTCACCGACATCCTGCACGCCTTTGCACAGAACCCGGTCTATCCGGCCTACGACCCCGACTGGCGCTTTCCCGCCGCGACCCGCACCGGTGATGACTGGCTGATGCTGAACGAAGGCATCCACACCGTCGGCCATGTCGACGACGGCTTCCATTTCGACAACGAGAAACCGGCGCATCGCGCCCTTGTCGGCCCGGTCAAGGTGGCGCGCAATCTCGTTACCAACGCCGAATGGCTCGCCTTCATGCGCGACGGCGGCTATGCGAAAGCAACGCTGTGGCTGATGGACGGCTTTGCCGCGGCCAGCAAGGAAGACTGGCAGGCCCCGGGCCATTGGCGCGAGGTCGATGGCGCATGGCAGGTCATGACGCTCGCCGGCCTCAAGCCGGTCGATCCCGACGCGCCGGTCTGCCACGTCAGCTATTACGAAGCCGATGCCTTCGCGCGCTGGGCCGGAAAGCATCTGCCGACCGAGATGGAGTGGGAGGTCGCTGCGCGCTCAGGCCAGCTCAACGACGCCTTCGGCATCGTCTGGCAGTGGACCCGCAGCGCGTACGCGCCCTACCCCGGCTACCGCGCCATCGAAGGCGCGCTCGGCGAGTACAACGGCAAGTTCATGGTCAACCAGCTGGTGCTGCGCGGCTCCTCGCTTGCAACCCCTGACGACCACAGCCGTATCACCTATCGGAACTTCTTCTATCCGCACCACCGCTGGCAATTCACGGGGCTGCGGCTGGCCGATTACGACTAGTTCTCATCCGACGATAAATGCGCGCCGGACAGCGCGTTCAGGAGAGTATCATGAATGTGCACGCCAGCGCTTTGGCCGAAGCCCATCTTCCCGACGAGCAGACCACCGCCTTCGCCCGCGAGGCCATCGAGGACCTCTCGCAGCAGCCGAAAAAGCTGTCGCCGAAATATTTCTACGATGCGACCGGATCGGAGCTGTTCGAGGCGATCACGCGCCTGCCGGAATATTATCCGACGCGCACCGAACTATCGATCCTGAAGGAGCGCGGCAGCGAGATCGCGACGATCATTCCGGAGCACGCAGCTCTGGTCGAGTTCGGCGCGGGCGCAACCACGAAGGTCCGCCTGCTGCTGGGCCAGTGCAAGTTCGCGGCCTATGTGCCCGTGGACATCTCCGGCGACTTCCTGAAGGCGCAAGCAAGCGGTCTGAAGCGTGACTTCCCGACGCTCGGCATCTATCCGGTCGCGGCCGACTTCACGACGCCGTTCGAGCTGCCACGGCAGGTCGCATCCATGCCCAAGGTCGGCTTCTTCCCGGGCTCGACCATCGGCAATTTCGAGCCGCATGAAGCGCAGGCCTTCCTGAAGAGTGCGCGCGCCATCCTGGGCCGGGGCGCGCAGATGATCATCGGCGCCGACCTCGAAAAGGAAGAGCGCGTGCTGCATGACGCCTACAACGATGCCGCCGGCGTCACCGCGCGCTTCAACCTCAATGTTCTCGTGCGCATCAACCGCGAGCTCGGCGGCAATTTCGACCTGTCGGCCTTCACCCATCGCGCGATCTACAACCGCGAGCGGCACCGCATCGAGATGCACCTGATCAGCAGGAAGAGCCAGACCGTGCGTCTGCTCGGCACCAGCTTCTCGTTCCGTCCAGGCGAGAGCATCCACACCGAGAACAGCTACAAGTACAGCCTCGAACGCTTCGCCACGCTGGCGCAGGGCGCGGGCTGGCGGGTGCGGGAGAGCTGGACGGATGCGGCGAAGATGTTCTCGGTGCACGCGCTGGAGGTGGCGGAGTAGGCCTCCGCGCCTACTCCTCGGTGTCCGCCCCCAGGGACACCGACTCCCACACCGCCACCACGATCATGATCGCGGTCGTCGCGACCGACAGCCAGAGCGGCGAGAGATCGGCGGCAAACCACCACAGCACCGCAAGCAGGATGATGCCCACGCCGTGCGAGAGCTGGAGGAAGCCGCGGATCGCGTGCTTGAACAGGATGGTGCCGATCAGGAACACCAGCGGTCCGCCGATCGTGCTCACGATTGTCCGGAGATCGGAATGGCCGCTCGGGTGCTTCAGCACCAGTTCGTCCGACACCGCGGTCAGGATGATGCCGGCGATGATCGGCATGTGCAGATAAGTATAGGCGAGCCGCGCCAGGCGGCCGGATTCGGCGGACTTCGAGATCAGCTCCGCACCGGCCTCCGCCCCCTTGTGGAAATAGATCCACCACATCGCGATGCTGCCGACCAGCGCGGAGACGAAGGCCAGGATGTTGGCCGAGGTCCATTCCAGCTCGGCAAAGGTCGCGCCGTTAACGACGACGGCTTCGCCGAGCGCGATGATAACGAAGAGAGAGCAGCGTTCGGCCATGTGGCCGCCCTCGACGGCCCATGCCTCGACCGACGAGAAGCCAAGCTTGGGAACCCAGAAGCGCGCCGCTGGCGAGATGTATTCCCAGGTGACGGCGGCAATCCACAGCCATAGCCGCGTCTCGCCCTCGGACAGGCCGCCGGCGATCCACAGCACCGCGGAGATCGCGAGCCAGGTCAGGATCCGAATCGCATTGTGCCGCACCGCCGTCCGGTGCGGTGGCGTTGCGAACAGCCAGAAGGCGGTTCGCCCGAGTTGCATCGCCGCGTAGGCGATCGCAAACCACAGGCCCCGCCCCTCGAACGCGGTCGGGATCGTCGTCGACAGCACGAGGCCGCCCAGCATCATCAGGAAGAGCATGACGCGGACTGGCGTCAGCTCGGGATTGAGCCAGTTGGTGACCCAGGCGGTGTAGACCCACACCCACCACACTGCGAGGAACAGCACGGTGACGTGCACCGCGCCCAGCGGCGTGAAATGGTGCAGCAGCGTGTGCGACACCTGCGTGACGGCAAAGACGAAGACGAGGTCGAAGAACAGCTCGACATTGGTGACGCGGCTGTGCTGGTTCGGCACGATGACACGAAACATCGCGCCGCGAGGATTGTCCGCAGCCATCATCCTTCCCCCGTGGCGCGATTAGATCAGGTCGCCCCGGGTCCGCCCGGCACCCCGGTTTGCAGCGCCAGCGCATGCAGCACGCCGCCCATCTGGCCGCGCAGGGACTGATAGACAATCTGGTGCTGCTGGACGCGGGACTTGCCGCGGAAAGATTCCGAGATCACGGTCGCGGCATAGTGATCGCCGTCGCCGGCGAGGTCACGGATGGTCACCTCGGCATCGGGGATCGCTGCCTTGATCATCGCCTCGATATCGTGGGCGTCCATGGGCATTCGGGTCTGGCTCCTTGTGGTCTCGAATCGCTGCCGGAGGTCCCCTCGCCGGCAGGCTCAAACTTAGCGTGAACGGCCTTCTACGTCACGCCTTCCGGCACTATATCCCTGATCCCATCAGGATAAAGGCACGACAAAGTGCCGCGCGCGGCAGATTGATCGAAAAGGCGTGAAATCATGAAGCTTCCAGGGCCCGACCACCCCATCACCATCACCCAGAACCCGAGGCGCGTCCGCGTCACGGCGGGCGACATCGTGATCGCCGAGACCGGCAAAGCGCTGACCTTGAAGGAGGCCAGATATCCGGCGGTGCAATATGTGCCGCGGGAGGACACCAACATGGCCCTGCTCGAGCGCAGCGACCGCGTCACCCATTGCCCGTACAAGGGCGACGCGAGCTATTACAGCGTCAAGGCCGACGGCAAGACGCTGGACAACGCGATCTGGACCTATGAGACACCCTTCCCCGCGATGACGGAGATTTCCGGCCATCTCGCCTTCTACCCGGACAAGGTGAAGATCGAGGAAGTGGGATAGTGGGAAAAGCTGTCATTCCGGGATGGTCCAGAGGACCAGGCCAGGAATGACAGCTTCGATCACGCCCTGAAGATCGTGAGCCCCAATATCAGCAGCACCAGGAAGATGACGACGAAGACGTAGAACAGGAAGCGGGCGATGTCGGCGGAGGCGGCCGAAATGCCGGTGAAGCCGAGCACGCCGGCCACGATCGAGATCAGCAGGAAGATCAGCGCCCATTTCAGGATCGTCATCGCCAACTCCGAATTGGTGCCGCTTGCCCGCGGCCCTCCACGCTTTTTTTCGCAGACGCTAACTTCGCTGAGCGGAACTGGTTCCTAATGCTGTCTGGCCTGAGACCTACTCAACGAGGCTTGCTGAATCCGGTCCCCGGCGGCACAGTCCCAATCGGGGACGGGAGCGCGGGGCGGCCATGATCACGATGTCACATTCAGCGACGATCGGCGCGGAAGCGCACGCCGCGCCGCAGAGCAAGGCGCGCAATTTGTCGCTCGATCGCGCCCGCACCTTCCTGACGCTGGTGGTGCTGCTGCATCATGCGGTGATTCCCTACACGCATTTCGGTCACACCGATCCGGCGTCCTTTGCCGGTTTCGACATGATCGTGCTTGCCACCGACAGCTTCTTCATGGCGATGTTCTTCTTCCTGTCGGGCCTGTTCGCCTGGTCTGGCATCGCCCGGAAGGGAGCGCGGAGCTATTTGGCAGATCGCCTGCTGCGGCTTGGCTTACCCTTCGCAATCTGTGCCCTTACGGTCATTCCTCTCGCCTACTACGCGATCTCCCTGCGAGAGCATCCCGAGATCGGTTTTGCGGAATTCTGGTGGAATATGGTCACGAAGGGCCCCTGGCCGAGCGGGCCGATTTGGTTCCTCTGGGTCTTGTTCGCCTTCGACCTGGTTGCCTGCCTGCTGCACAGGCTGTCACCCAATCTGCTCGATCCGATCAATCGCCTCTCGCTACATGGTCGCCGTCGGCCCGCCGCATTCTTCGCGGTCATGCTGGCGGTCACCGCCGCGTTCTACATTCCCGGGCGGGTTCACTTCGGAGCGAGCAATTGGTTCGAGTTCGGGCCGTTCTCGGTCCAGCACGGGCGCGTGATGCTCTACGCAACCTACTTCTTTTTCGGTGCCGGCATCGGCGTTGCGCAAATGGATCGCGGGCTGCTCGCTGTCGACGGCCGCATGGCAAAGGTCAGCTGGGACTGGATGGTACTGGCGATCGTTCCGTATTGCCTCTTGTGGGCGCTGATCTTCATCAAGCGCGAAATACTGGGCAACCCGTCCCCGTTACCGGACTGGTATGAAGCACTCTATGCCATCTGCTTCACTGTCTTCAGCGTGGCCATCATGTTTCTGATCCTGGCCATTTTCCAGAGATTCAAGCAATCAGGCTCAGCCAGGCTGCTCGATCCAATGCAGGGCGACGCGTTCGGCATGTTCCTGGTGCACTATCCGATCGCACTGTGGCTGCAATACTGGCTGTTCGACTATGACCTGCCGGCGATCGTCAAGGCCACGATCGGGTTTGTACTGACTGTCGCAGCGAGCTGGGCGCTGACGCGAGCGTTACGGCAGATCCCGGGCGCGTCGAAGGTGTTGTAATTGAGCCGAGTCATTTCGGGGCGATGCGTAGCATCGAACTCCGGTGCGCAATTGCGCACCATAGTTCGCGCGCCCCGGAATGACCATCAAGCCGCCTTCCCGCTCATATATTCCGGCAGCCAGCGCTCGAACGATTTGCGCAAACTGTCGATCGTAACCGGCGCATCGCCGGCGATCGCGATGGCATCGCCACCGGTGGTACCGATGCGCACGCAGGGCACCTCGCAGCCGCGCATCTTGGCGAGCACGCGGCCGGCTTCCGTCTCCGGCACGGTGACGAGATAGCGCGCCTGATCCTCGCCGAACCAATAGGCCTGCGGCACGAGCGCAGTCGGCGCCGCCAGTAGTTTTGCACCGATGCCGCTCGCCATCGCCATCTCGGCGAGTGCGATCAGGAGGCCGCCATCGGAGAGATCGTGCACGGCGGTCGCGGTGCCGCCATGGATCATGCCGCGCACGCAATCGCCGTTGCGCTTCTCCGCGGCGAGATCGACCGGCGGCGGCGCGCCCTCCTCACGACCGCAGATGTCGCGCAGGTACACCGACTGGCCGAGCCAGCCATGGGTCTCGCCGATCAGGAGGATCGCTTCGCCCTCGGCCTTGAAGGCCAGCGAGGCGGATTTGGTGAAATCGTCGAGCAGGCCGACGCCACCGATCGAGGGCGTCGGCAGGATCGCGCGGCCATTGGTCTCGTTGTAAAGCGAGACGTTGCCGGAGACGACCGGGAAGTCCAGCGTGCGGCAGGCTTCCGAGATGCCCTTCAGGCAGCCGACGAACTGCCCCATGATCTCCGGCCGCTCAGGATTGCCGAAATTGAGGTTGTCGGTGATCGCGAGTGGCTTGCCGCCGACCGCGGTGATGTTGCGCCAGGCTTCCGCCACCGCCTGCTTGCCGCCCTCGAACGGATCGGCCTCGCAATAACGCGGGGTGACGTCGACGGTGAGCGCCAGTCCCTTCGGCCCGTCGTCAACGCGCACGACGGCGGCATCGCCGCCGGGGCGCTGCATGGTGTTGCCGAGGATGACGTGATCGTACTGCTCCCAGACCCAGCGCTTGCTGCACATGTCGGGCGTGCCGATCAGCTTCTCCAGCGCAGGTCCGAGGCCCATCGGCGCCGGCACGTCGCGGGCATGCACGACCGGCAACGCGGCGGACGGCACATGCGGACGGTCATAGACCGGCGCCTCGTCGCCGAGCTCCTTGATCGGCAGATCGGCCATGACGTCGCCGCCATGCTTGACCACGAAGCGCTTGCTCGGCGTGGTGTAGCCGACAACGGCGAAATCGAGACCCCACTTCTTGAAGATGGCCTCGGCTTCCTTTTCCTTCTCGGGCTTGAGCACCATGAGCATGCGCTCCTGGCTTTCCGAGAGCATCATCTCGTAGGCGCTCATGCCGGTCTCGCGGGTCGGCACCGCGTCGAGATCGAGATCGACACCGAGGTCGCCCTTGGCGCCCATCTCGACCGCCGAGCAGGTCAGGCCCGCCGCGCCCATGTCCTGAATCGCGATGACGCAGCCCTTCTCCATGATCTCGAGGCAGGCTTCCAGCAGCAGTTTTTCGGCGAAGGGATCGCCGACCTGCACGGTCGGGCGCTTCTCCTCGGACTTGTCGTCGAACTCGGCCGACGCCATCGACGCGCCATGGATGCCGTCGCGGCCGGTCTTGGAGCCCAGATAGACGATCGGCATGTTCACGCCGGAGGCCGCTGCATAGAATATCTTGTCGGCATCGGCGAGGCCCACCGCCATCGCGTTGACGAGGATATTGCCGTCGTAGCGGGTGTGGAAGCGCACCTGGCCGCCGACCGTCGGCACGCCGAAGGAATTGCCGTAGCCGCCGACGCCGGCGACGACGCCGGAGACGAGGTGCCGCGTCTTGGCATGCTCGGGCGCACCGAAGCTCAGCGCATTGAGACACGCGATCGGCCGCGCGCCCATGGTGAAGACGTCGCGCAAAATGCCGCCGACGCCGGTGGTCGCGCCCTGGTAGGGCTCGATGTAGCTCGGGTGGTTGTGGCTCTCCATCTTGAAGACCACGGCCTGGCCGTCGCCGATGTCGATCACGCCGGCATTCTCGCCGGGGCCCTGGATCACCCAGGGCGCCTTGGTCGGCAGGCCGCGCAGATGGATGCGCGAGGATTTGTACGAGCAGTGCTCGTTCCACATCGCCGAGAAGATGCCGAGCTCGGTGAAGCTCGGCTCGCGCCCGATCAGCTTCAGGATGCGCTCGTACTCGTCGGGCTTGAGCCCGTGGGCGGCAACCAGTTCGGGGGTGATCTTGGGTTCGTTCTTCATGGATTCCAGGCTTTCGGCGGCGGTTTCGCCGTTCTTAGGAACATCCGGGGCTCGCGAAAAGCCCTTTATGGCGCATTTTCCCGCTGTCCCACATTTTGCGGCAAGCCGCCTGCAGGAACAGGAATTGCACGGCGCGGACGGATCGGATTTAAGGGCTGAAGACCCGCAATTGAAGGCCCATTTCCTTGCATGAATTGACCAAAGCACCCCCGCCCCGCCGCCCCAACCTCCACGTCGCCACCGAGGGCGAATTCGAGGGCTGGCGGACCTGGATTCGCGACAGTTTTGAGTCCCATGTCGGCCCCTTCTGGCACCGGATCGAGGCGGATGGCAGCGTCCGCAGCGCCTTCCGGGTCGAGAAGAAGCACCTCAACGGCTCCGGCAACGTCCATGGCGGCTGCTACATGGCCTTTGCCGACTATTCCCTGTTTGCAATCGCCACCCATGTCCTGGACAGCCGGGCCGTGACGACCAATTTTTCCTGCGAATTCCTCGACGCGGCACGGGAGGGCGAGCTCGTCGAATGCACCGGAGAGGTGAGCCGGGCCGGCGGTTCGCTGATCTTCCTGCGCGGCCAGATGATGTCCGGCGAGCGGCTGCTGCTCACCTTTTCCGGCACGATCAAGCGGATGAAGCGGAAGCCGCAGCCCCAGTCAAACGCATAGCTCGACGCCTTCCCTGTTCGCGCATCGAAGATGCGATACGGGTGAGGGCTTCGCTATCGCCGCTCACGCCGAAATCTGCTTCTCCGCGATCGACAGCCACTCGGCCTGCGCCTTGCGCAAATATTTCGGCGCGCGCCGCATCTGGATCAGGAGCTCGTTGAACACCATGCGTGCTTCGGCGCCGCGGCCGGCCGTTTGCAGCAGCAGGCCGTAGCGCACCCGCGCTTCGGCGCCGGGGAAGTAGCCGGCAAGCGCGTGATACTCCTCCAGCGCCTCGTCGAGACGCCCGACCTCCGCGAGCGCGCGGGCATAGAGCAGATGCGCGTCGGCGGAATCGAAATCCGGCCATTGCTTCTGAAGATCGTCCAGCGTCGCGAGCGCGTCAGTGGGGCGTCTGGCGGCAAACTCGGCTTGCGCCTTGCGAAGCGCATAGGCGGGATCGTGGCCCATCGGCAGTTTCAGAATGTGATCATAGTGCGCTTCCGCTTCGGCGAACCGGCCGATATTCGCGCACTCTTCCGCCAGCGCCGCGCGATTGGCGATGGTGTCAGTGCCAGCCAGCTGGTCGGATAGTTCGCGATAGCGCTTCTCCGGATCGAGCCGGTTGGCAACGCGCTGGCGCGCCTGTCGCGCGCCGGGGCTGGAGAACCATTCCGGAACGAGCTCCACCGCGATGTAGGCGAGCCCACCGATCAACGGCACCATCAGGATGATGAAGGCCCAGGGCTGCAACCGCCCGGTTCGCGAGGCGTGATAGATCAGCGTGATATCGAGCAACAGAACGACCAAAGCGACGGGCATGTGACATCCAGGAGCACAACGACAGCGCACGCTTCCTGATATCGCAACTGAAACGATGAAACAACTTTGAGTTGCCCGCCTCCGGAGGAATCGACGACCCAGGACGTGCGCCTTTGATGGCGACGATGATTCAGTCGTCTTAAATTCGATCGAGGTTCATGAGGCCGCAGCCAAAAGCTGCGATTACTTGGCGTCGTCCGCCAGCATTTTCCGATATTTTTCGACATCGCGCGTCACGAGCTGCTGCAGCAGTTCCGGCGCATGCTCGCCTGCATCGGGCGCGACGGTCGAAAGGTCGGCAAAGCGCTTCTTCACCGCATCGGTCTCGACGGCGGTGCGCGCGGCGGCGTTGAGCCTGGCGATGACGGCCGGCGGCGTGCCCTTGGGCGCGAACAGGCCGTTCCAGCCCTGCGCCTCGAATTCAGGCAGGCCGGCTTCCGCCGACGTCGGCAGGTCGGGCAGCGTGGCGAGGCGCACGGTCGAGCCGACCACGAGCCCCTTGACCAGTTTCTCGTTGATCGGCTGCGAGACCGAAGCTGCCGAATCGCAGACGCCGTCGATCTGGCTGCCGACGGCATCCGTCAGCGCGGGCGCCGCGCCGCGATAGCCGACCAGCGTCGCGTCGATCCCCGCTGACGTGACGAAGCTCTTGCAGATCAGATAGTTCGAGGAGCCGACGCCGGCATGGCCGAGATTGATCTTGCCGGGATTGGCCTTGGCGTAGGCGATGAACTCCTTCAGGTCCTTTGCCGGAAAATCCTTGCGCAGCGCGATGATACCGAATGTCTTCGCCACCATGGCGATCGGCACGAAGGACTCCGGCGTGAACGGCAGTTTTGGATAGATCGTGTAGGTCGCGGCATTGGTGCCGGCATTGCCGATCGCGATGGTGTAGCCGTCGGGCTCGGCGCGGGAGGCGCGCGCCAGCGCGGTCGAACCGCCGGCACCCGCAACGTTCTCGATCACGATGGTCTGGCCGAGCGCAATGCCCATCTGCTCGGCGACTGCGCGCGCGATCACGTCCGAGGTGCCTCCTGCCGCGAACGGCACGATCATGGTGATCGGACGCTTGGGGTAATCCTGCGCGAAGGCGCTAGTCGCGAGCGAAAATGACGCAAGCGTCAGCGCCGCGATCGCGGCGAGCGCCCGCTTCACCACGAACGGGATCACGCGGCCTTTTCCAGATGCTGGACAAGACCGGCGAACAGGCCGCGGCCGTCGGTGCAGCCCATGATGTCTTCGACGTGGTTTTCCGGATGCGGCATCATGCCGAGCACGTTGCCCTTGTCGTTGACGATGCCGGCGATCGACTGTGCCGCGCCGTTGATGTTGCTGTTATCATCCACCACGCCGTCGGCGGTGCAGTAGCGATAGAGCACCCGCCCCTCGCCTTCGAGCCGCTTGATGGTCTCTTCATCCGCCTCGTAATTGCCCTCACCATGCGCGACCGGCACGCGGATCACCTGCCCGGCATTGTAGCCGCGGGTGAACGGCGTGTCGGAACGCTCGACGCGCAGATGCACGTCGTGGCAGATGAATTTCAGCCGCGCGTTGCGCATCAGGACGCCCGGCAGGAGGCCGGACTCGCAGAGGATCTGAAAACCGTTGCAGACGCCGAGCACGAGGCCGCCCTTGGCCGCATAGTCGCGCACCGCGTCCATCACCGGCGCGCGGGCCGCGATGGCACCGCAGCGGAGATAATCGCCGTAAGAGAAACCGCCGGGCACCACCACGAGATCCGTGCCCGCAGGCAGCGACGTCTCGGCGTGCCACACCATCGCCGGCTCGCTGCCGGAGATCAGCCTCAGCGCACGCGCCATGTCGCGCTCGCGGTTGATTCCGGGAAAGACGAGGATGGCGGCTTTCATGGCAGAGGTTCCGACAGTGACGGGAATCGGGGCTGGCCAACAGGCCATTTCGTGAAGAGACATAACCATTTGACGGGGATTTTACCAGTGCTAGCCTCGGCAGAGGACCTTGTACACAGGCCCATGCACACAAGCTGTGGCCGCATGCCGTTTGGCCGCTCGATTTGCCCGGGATTGAAGCCATGAACGTCCCGTCGATGCCCACATCTCCCTCTGAGCCGGTGTCCACCGAAGGCGTCGTCGCGGCCGGCGCCTATGTCGACGGCCGGCGCATCGCCAATATCGCCATCAGCGAGGCCTCGAGCTGGCGGGCCAAGCCCGGCCACGTGGTCTGGATCGGCCTGCACGAGCCCGACATGGCGCTGCTCGGCGCGGTGCAGAAGCAGTTCGACCTGCACGAGCTCGCGATCGAGGACGCCAACCACGCCCATCAGCGGCCCAAGATCGAGCAATATGGCGAGGCCCTGTTCATCGTCGCGCGCACCGCGCAGCTGGTCGAGGGCCGCATCGTTTTCGGCGAGACCCACATCTTCGTCGGCGACGGCTATCTCGTCACCGTCCGCCACGGCGCCTCGACCTCCTACACCGCGGTGCGCGAACGCTGCGAGAGCTGCCCGCGGGCACTCGCCCGCGGCGAAGACTACATCCTCTATGCGATCCTCGATTTCATCGTCGACAATTACTCGCCCGTGCTCGAGAGCATCCACGACGAGGTCGAGGGCATCGAGGACGACGTGCTGTCCAAGCCGATCAGCAAGGCCCAGATCGAGCGGCTCTACATGCTGCGCCGAGACCTGTTGCGGCTACGCAATGCGATCGGGCCGCTGGTGGAGGTCTGCCGCCGGCTGGAGCATGACGAGCTGTCGATGGTGCGACAGGCCATGCAGCCGCTGTTCCGCGACGTCACCGACCACGTCCGCAACATCCAGGAGCGCATCGATTCCATGCGCGAGGTGCTGGCCTTCGCCTTCGAGGCGAGCCTGCTGGTCGGCCAGGCGCAGGAGACGGCGGTGTCCAAGAAGCTCGCTTCCTGGCTTGCGATCATCGCGATTCCGACCGCGCTCGCCGGCATCTACGGCATGAACTTCAAGCACATGCCGGAGCTGGAATGGGAGTACGGCTATTTCATGCTGCTCGGCGTAATGCTGACGGCCTGCACCGCGCTGTACTGGCGTTTTCGCAGCGTCGGGTGGCTGTAAAGGAATTGCCTCGTACCCCAGATGGAGCAAAGAACAATCTGGGACAGCGCTACCGCGGATAGCCCCGGAATTTCGCTTCACTCGATCCGGGCTACCAAGGCAGGCAGCCTAGCTCAGCAGCTCGACCCGATAGTTCTCGATCACGGTGTTCGCCAGCAGCTTGTCTGCGGCATCCTTCAGCGCGGCCTCCGCCTTGGCCTTGTCGGCGCCGGCGAGCTCGATGTCGAACACCTTGCCCTGGCGAACGCTGGCGACGCCGTCGACGCCGAGCGACTTCAGCGCGCCTTCGATGGCCTTGCCTTGCGGATCGAGGATGCCCGTCTTCAAGGTAACGGTAACACGTGCCTTCACGTCAAATCCCTCAGCTCTTCACCAGCACCGGACCGGAGCCCTGCGGACGCTCGTTCTCCATGAGGATGCCGAGGCGCTTTGCAACTTCAGTATAGGCCTCGAGCAGGCCGCCCAGATCCCTGCGGAAGCGGTCCTTGTCGAGCTTCTCGTTCGACTTGATGTCCCACAGACGGCAGCTATCCGGCGAGATCTCGTCGGCGACGATGATGCGCATCATCTCGTTCTCGAACAGGCGTCCGCACTCCATCTTGAAGTCGACGAGGCGGATGCCGATGCCGAGGAAGAGGCCGGTGAGGAAGTCGTTGACACGGATGGCGAGGGCCATGATGTCGTCGATCTCCTGCGGCGTCGCCCAGCCGAAGGCGGTGATGTGCTCTTCCGACACCATGGGGTCGTTGAGCTGGTCGTTCTTGTAGTAGAACTCGATGATCGAACGGGGCAGCTGGGTGCCCTCCTCGATACCGAGGCGCTGCGACAGCGAGCCGGCGGCGACGTTCCGCACCACCACTTCGAGCGGCACGATCTCGACCTCGCGAATCAACTGCTCGCGCATGTTGAGGCGGCGAATGAAGTGGGTCGGCACCCCGATGTCGTTGAGGTGCTGAAACAGGTACTCCGAGATCCGGTTGTTGAGGACACCCTTGCCCTCGATCACCTGATGCTTCTTCGCATTGAACGCGGTGGCGTCATCCTTGAAGTGCTGGATCAGGGTACCGGGCTCCGGGCCTTCATAGAGAACCTTTGCCTTGCCTTCATAAATGCGACGCCGACGGCTCATTGGGATGTACCGTGTTTTGTTGAAATCCATGAATTTGGTGTGCTCCGGTTACGAGGATTACGACCCACAGCGGAGCTGCCGTGAACGGCTGGGAACCCGTCTCGAACCCTTGGAAACAGAACGGGAACCAAACCTTCAGGCAACCTATCCGATTGGCTGACCGAGCACAATCGATCCGGCTCTCCAGCACCAACTTATACCGTCTCGCCTGCGGCTTAACGGCCCGTTGTTTTGCCGATATGTGCTATCTATGTAGGCATGCGGCCGGGCGGTCGCAACGGAAGGCCCCCGCTCCATTCAGAGGGATTTGGAACAAGGTATGAGCGAGTTCGACAAGCGCCAGGAAGGTTTCGAGAAGAAGTACGCCCTCGACGAGGAGCAGAAATTCAAGGCGGAGGCCCGCCGCAACCGGCTGCTCGGGCTGTGGGCGGCCGAAAAGCTCGGCATCTCGGGCGATGCCGCCACCGCCTATGCCAAGGAGGTGGTCGCGGCCGATTTCGAGGAGGCCGGCGATGCCGACGTCCTGCGTAAGCTCACGGCCGATTTTGCCGCCAAGAACGTCGCCGTCACCGAACAGGCGATCCGCGCCAAGATGAGCGAGCTGCTCGCGGTGGCAGCCGCCGAGGTGAAGGCGGGGAAATAATCCATTCAAACGAGCCGCCGACGCGTAACAACCTTGCGCGCCGGCGATCTTTTTCTGACGTCCCGTGGGGCCGAGACCTCCCGCCCGGCATAATTGCGGCGGATGGCGTCGAGCAGGCGCCCGGCGGCAGCGCTCAGAAAGCCGCCGCGACGCGTCACGAGGACGGTGTCCTGATCCGCGGCAAGATCGCCGACGGCGATCGTCGCGATCGAGGCCGCGCGCAACTCCTCAGCCACATGGCTTCTCGCCAGCAGCGCGAGACCGAAGCCGGCCTCCACGAGGCGCTTCTGCGCAGTGAGGCTGTCGACTGCCGTCCATTCAATTTCGCCCAGCCCTTGCGTAAGAAACAGCGCGAACACGTAGGCCGCGGCAATCTCGCGGCGGCCGCGCGTTTCCGGAAATGCGATCCAGCGTTCACCGCGAAGCTCGGCAAGCCGCTTCACGCGCTTGCCGGCCAGCGGATGCTCGGGCGCACAAACGACCTGCAACGCTTCGGTCAGCACCAGCTCGCAGGCGAGATCGCCGGCGCGGTCAGCGTTGTAGCGCAGGCCGATCGTGGCCTCGCCGCGCCGGATGAGATCGCTGACCTCCGCGCTGGTCGCCGTCCGCAAGGTCAGCGCAACGGCCGGATTCTCCCTGGCAAACTGCTTCATGACGGTCGACAGGCGGCCATCGGCGAGCGTTCCGGTCACGGCCAGCGAAATCGGCCCCGCATTCTGCTTGGTCAACGCGCGTATCGCCTGTTCGGCGTCCTGCGCCGCGGCCACCGCGCGCTCGGCATAGGGGATCAGCACGCGCCCGGCATCGCTGAGTCGGGTGCGGCCTGCAATCCGCTCGAACAGGCGCACGCCGAGCTCCTGCTCCAAGAGCGCGATACGGCGCGAAATCGCCGGCTGCGAACGGTGCAGGAATTTCGCGGCATTCGAGATCCCGCCCCTGCGATGAACTGCCAGGAAGGTATCGAGGGCGTCACTGTCCATCGCGTCCTCATGCAAAAAACTGATGTTATCTGCAAGAATAACAAATTTGGCGGATGGCGAAAATGCTCCTAGGGCTGCATCGACGGACAACACGGAGACGAGCCATGACGAACCAACTGGACAAGGCGACGGCGTTTCGCGCGCTGCACGAGCGGCCTGGCGCCTTCATCATTCCCAATCCATGGGATGCCGGTACGGCCAAGCTGCTCGCGGCGATGGGCTTCGAGGCCTTGGCAACCACGAGCCTCGGGGTCGCCAACATGCTCGGCAGCAGCGGCGTCAGTCTCGATGTGATCCTCGCCAACGCGCGCGCGATCGTCGAGGCCACCGACCTTCCGGTCAGCGTCGATCTCGAAAATTGCGGCGCAGATGAGCCGAAACGTGCCGCCGAAGCTATACTGCGTGCCGCCGAGGCTGGCGCCGTCGGCGGCTCGATCGAGGATTTCAGCGGCGACCGCGATCGCCCCATCTACGATTTTTCACATGCCGTCGAGCGCGTCCAGGCCGCCGTGGAAGTGACGCGCGCGCTGCCAATTCCATTCACGCTGACGGCGCGGGCCGAGAACTTCCTGCACGGCCGCAAGGACATCGACGACACAATTCGCCGCCTGCAGGCCTTCGAGGCCGCGGGCGCCGATGTCCTGTATGCGCCCGGCCTGTACGATCTCGCCACGATCCGGACGGTCGTCTCCTCGCTCAGCAAGCCGTTCAACCACGTGATGGGCTTTGCCGACCCGACGCTGACAGTCGGGCGATTGTCTACCGCCGGCGTCAAGCGCATCAGCGTCGGCGGCGCCATGTCACGCTACGCGCTCGCCGCATTCCTGAACTGCGCGCGCGAGATGAAGGACAAGGAATCCTTCACCTATGTTCGCGACATGGCTCCGGTCGGCGAGCTGCGTGAGGCCTTCGCGGCGGTCAGCCCTCCCTAAAGCCGTATTCCGGCACGTTGCCGCTGGCGCCGTAATATTTGTACGGCAGGAATTTGCCGCTCATGGTGATCTTGACGCGGTCGCCCTTCGGGTTGGCGACGCGCTCGATTCCCATGTCGAAGTCGATCGCGGACATGATGCCGTCGCCGAATTCCTCCTCGATCAGCGCCTTCCAGGCCGGACCGTTCACCATCACCATCTCGTAGAAGCGGTAGATCAGGGGATCGGTCGGCGGCATCGGCGCGCCGGTGCCGCGCATGGGCACCTCGTTGAGCATCGCAACTTCGGCCTTCGACAGGCCGAACAGCTCGCCGGCATTGGCAGCCTGCGGCTTCGTCAGCTTCATCTGGCCCATGATCGCACCGACGATCAGCACCTCGGAATAGCCACCGATCTTGTCGCAGATGTGCTTCCAGCTCCATCCCTTCTCGCGCTTGATGTCGAGCAGCTTTTCGGTGAGGTCTTCGCGTTTCATCTTAGGCTCCCTTCAGGCCGTCAGTCCGGGACTGGTCCCGGATATCCATGTCTGTCTTTGCTCTTCGCCACTCGCTGCGATCGTCAGCCCGGGCTTGCCGATCTGCACCAGCGGCACATTGCGCGGATCGTGACCTTGTGTCTCGGCGGCAAAAGTCTTGCTGCGCGTCACCAGGAAATCGATGATGTGGTTGCGCAGCGCGTAGTAGAGCGGATGGCGATGCAGATCGGTGCGGCCGCGATCCCGCGGCAGCGGGTTCTCCACGACCTCCGCCAGCACCGCGCCGGGACCGTTGGTCATCAGAAAAATCTTGTCGGCGAGATAGATCGCCTCGTCGACGTCGTGCGTGATCATGAACGCGGTCTGCCCGGTCTCCAGGCAAATGCGCCGGACCTCGTCCTGCAGCGTGCCGCGCGTCAATGCATCCAGCGCCGAGAACGGCTCGTCCATCAGCATCATCTTCGGCGTGATCGACAGCGCACGTGCGATGCCGACGCGCTGCTTCATGCCGCCCGACAGTTCCGAGGGCCGTTTGTGCTCGGAGCCGGTGAGGCCCACAAGGTCAATGAAAGTCTGCGCATGCGCCCGCACCTTGGCGCGATCCCAGCTCCGCCATTTCGAGCTGACGGCATAGGCGACGTTGCCGAGCACGGTGCGCCAGGGCAACAGCGCATGGCTCTGGAAGATCACGGCACGGTCGAGGCTGGTGCCGGATATGGCCCGCCCATCGACGATGACGGCGCCCTCGCTCGGCGCATCGAGACCGGCGAGGATGTTGAGCACCGTGGTCTTGCCGCAGCCGGAATGCCCGATCACGCAAGCGAATTCGCCGCGCGCCATCGACAGCCAGAGGTTCTCGAAGATGTTGGTCGTGGCGCCGCTCGCGCCGGGATAGCGCTTGGCGATGCCTTCGATGGAGATGAACTTGTCGGTCATGCCCTACTCCGGAAACGTGACCATGCGCGTGAAGCGCGCCAGGATCTGGTCGAGCAGCATGCCGACGATCCCGATCAAGAGGATCGCGATGATGACGTTGGTGATCGACAAATTATTCCACTCGTTCCAGACGAAATAGCCGATGCCGGTGCCGCCGACGAGCATCTCGGCGGCGACGATGACGAGCCAGGCGATGCCGATCGAAATGCGCATGCCGGTCAGGATCGTCGGTGCCGCGGCGGGGAGGATCACGGTGAAAGCGCGCCTGACGGTGCTGACCTCGAGCGTGCGTGCGACGTTGATCCATTCCTTGCGTACGCTGGCAACGCCGAACACGGTGTTGAGCAGCATCGGCCAGATCGAGCAGATGAAGATGACGAAGATCGCCGAGATCGAGGAATCCTTGATGGTGTAGAGCGCGAGCGGCATCCAGGCGAGCGGCGAGATCGGCTTCAGCACCTGGATGAAGGGATCCAGCGCCTTGCTGAGCAGCGGCGACATGCCGATCAGGAAGCCGAGTGGGATCGCGACCAGCACGGCGAGCAGATAGCCGGTGCCGACGCGCGCGATGGAGTAAGCGAGCTGGATGCCGAGCCCCTTGTCGTTCGGCCCGTTGTCGTAGAACGGCCGCTTCAGATGCTCCCAGAGCTTGGCGCCGACATCGAGCGGGCCGGGCATGGCGGATTTGCCTTGCGTCGCGGTCAGGCCCATCAGCTTGGCGTATTCCGGGCTCATCGTCGTGGTGGCGCCGGTCGAGCGCGTCGCAAGATGCCAGACGCCGAGGAACGCGGCGAGCAGCGCGATGGAGACGAGGCCGGCGCGGAGACGGAGGGAGGATGTCATCGCCTCACCTCACGACGCCTTCCGGATCTTGAAGCTCGCGACGTAGTCCTCCGGCTTCGCAGGATCGAACGTCTTGCCCATCACCGCAAACGATTTGTAGGCGCTCGCCGGCGGCGACAGGCCCATTTCGGTCATCAGCTTCTTGGTATCGGTGGCCAGATACACCTGCTCGGCGACCGTCTTGTAGTCGACGTCGCCCTTGATCTGGCCCCAGCGCTTCATCTGCGTCAGCATCCACACCGCGAAGGACTGCCACGGGAACGGATCGAAATCGACGCGCTTGGCATCCGTCTTCACCCCGCCGAGGCCATCGGCATAAGTGCCTGTCAGGACCTGCTCCAGCACCGTGACCGGCGCGTTGATGTAATTGGCCGGCGCGATCGCTTCCGCGATCTGCTTGCGGTTCTCCGCCTTCGACGCGTACGCGGTGGCATCGACGATGGCCCGCGTCAGCGCCGCAAAGCTGTTCGGCGCATTCGTGATGAACTCGCGGCTGGCGGCGAAGCTGCAGCAGGGATGGCCGTCCCAGATCTCTTTCGACAATAGGTGCATGAAGCCGACGCCGTCATAGATCGCGCGCTGGCAGATGTTGTCGGGTGCGAGGAAGCCGTCGATGTTGTCGGCGCGCAGATTCGCGACCATCTCCGGCGGCGGCACCGAGCGCAGCTGCACGTCGGTATCGGGGTCCAGCCCGTGTTCGGCGAGATAATAGCGCAGCAGGTAATTGTGCATGGAATAGTCGAAGGGGATGGCGAACTTCATTCCCTTCCAGTCCTTGGGATCGCGCTTGTCCTTGTGCTTGGCCGCCAGCACGATGCCCTGCCCGTTGATGTTCTCGATCGCAGGCACCGCAAACGGAATGGCGTTGGCGCCGAGCCCGAGCGAGATCGCGATCGGCATCGGCGCCAGCATGTGCGCGGCGTCGTATTCCTTGTTGATGGTCTTGTCGCGGATCACCGCCCAGCCGGCGGTCTTGACCACCTCGACGTTGAGACCGTGCTTGGCATAGAAGCCGAGGGGAGCCGCCATGATGATCGGTGTGGCGCAGGTAATCGGGATGAAGCCGACCTTGAGGTCCTTTTTCTCGGGCGCGCCGGCTTGGCCAAAGACTTCGGTCGCCGTCTTCAGTGGGAAGAACTGCGACAGCGCGGCCAGCGCGGTGGAAGCCCCAACCGACTTCAGGAATGCGCGTCGCGCTGCGTCCTGCGGAAACATCGCGCGCATCACCGCAGAAGCGACGACGCCCTCGTAACGTTTTTCCTCGCTCTCGACCGGTTCGCAGTGGAGCGACAGCGCGGCCTGATCATGCTCGGCAGCGGACCGGTGCTGGCCACAGGCACAGCCGGCTCGGAGGTTGCGATCGGGATCAAACGGATTGTCGAACGTGGACATCGGACCTCCTGCGCGTCATTGCGAGGAGCAATTACGCAAGGAGCATGCCACCGCCTTCGCTTGAGCCACCACCTTGATGTCGCAGCGATTTCGATCGAACTTGGCCATTACGAAAACTCGTGATAAACGAAAATTCGTAGTCGAATAACGAGATTTCGTAATGGCAACGACGCCAGTGCCTGGCCCCGACGAGGCGGCTCAAAACCACGACCTGCGTGCGGCAGCGTTCGAAGCATCCGTCGAGGCCACGCTTCTGGTCGATCCCTACGGCGACGAGATCATCGATGCCAATCCAGCTGCTTGCTCCCTGCTCGGCTACGACCGCGCCCTGTTGCGGCAGACCAAGGCCAGCGCCCTTCACAACGGCCAGCTTCCCGCACTCACCGTGTTCACCCAGGCCGTGCTGCACAAGGGTGCCTACTGGACCACGACGCTGAACCCGCGTCACGCCACGGGCCAGGAGCTTCGCCTCGAATATTCAGGGTGCCTCCTCGACCATGGCGACCGCACGCTGGTGCTGCTCACCCTCACCGATATCGAGGCGCGCCGAAGGCGCAATGTCGATGCCGCAGCCGAGGACCACATGCGCGGCGGGATTGCGACCTGGCAGCGGGTCGAGCGGGTGTTCCAGGACATCGAACGCGAGAACCAGTTGATCCTGCGCGCCGCCGGCGAAGGCATTTATGGCGTCAACGCCGAAGGCAAGACCACCTTCGTGAACCCCGCGGCCGAGCGGATGCTGGGCTGGACCGCCGAGGAGCTGGTCGGCAAGGAAATCCACCCGATCGTGCACCACACCCATCACGACGGCCGGCACTATCACAACCATGATTGCCCGATCTACGCGGCGTTCCGTGACGGCGCCGTGCATCAGGTCGACGGCGAGGTGTTTTGGCGCAAGGACGGCTCGCCGGCCTGGGTCGAGTACACCTCCACCCCGATCCGCGATCGCGGCGTCGTGGTCGGCGCCGTCGTCGTGTTTCGCGACGTCAGCCAGCGGCGCGAGGCGGACGAGAAGCTGCATGCGGCGCTTGCCGAGGTCGACCGCCTGCGCGAGCGGCTCGAGCTCGAAAACGCCTACCTCCAGGAGGAAATCCGCATCGAGACCAATCCCCGCGGCATCATCGGTGGAAGCGAGGCGATCCAGAAGACGCTGCGCCAGGTCAAGCTGGTGGCGCCGACCACCGCCGCGGTGATGATCACCGGTGAATCCGGCACCGGCAAGGAGCTGATCGCGCGCGCCATCCACGAGGATTCCACCCGCAGCGACCGGCCGCTGATCCGCGTCAACTGCGCCGCGATCCCGCGTGAACTGTTCGAGAGCGAGTTCTTCGGCCATGTCCGCGGCGCCTTCACCGGCGCGACGCGCGATCGCATCGGCCGCTTCGAGCTTGCCGACGGCGGCACGCTGTTCCTCGACGAGGTCGGAGAGATCCCGCTCGAGCTGCAGGGCAAGCTGCTGCGCGTGTTGCAGGAGGGCAATTTCGAGCGCGTCGGCCAGGAGCGCACCCGCGCCGTCGATGTCCGCGTCATCGCCGCGACCAATCGCGACCTCAAGCAGGAGGTGCAGCGCGGCCGTTTTCGCGAGGACCTCTATTTCCGCCTCAACGTGTTTCCGATCGAGACCGTCCCGTTGCGCGAACGGCGCGAGGACATTGCCCTGCTCGCCCAGCATTTCCTGACGCGGGAGAGCAAGGCGCTGAAGTCGAATTTGCGCCTGTCGGAAGGCGATGCGCGGCGGCTCACCCGCTACGACTGGCCAGGCAACGTCCGCGAATTGCAGAACGTGATCGAGCGCGCCGCGATCCTGTCGCAGAACGGCCGCCTGCGCATCGACTTGCCCGACACGACCGGCGCGCAAGCCGCGCCTGGCACGGCGCGCCAGAAGGCCGACGCGCGCCCGATCGTCATGACATCATCGGAAATGCGCGATCACGAGCGCGCCAACATCCTCGCCGCGTTAGAGGCCTGCGCCGGCAAAGTGTTCGGCGCCGGCGGCGCGGCGGAGATGCTGGATATCAAGCCGACCACGCTGGCCTCGCGGATCAAGGCGCTTGGGATCGCGCCTCGTCCGCGGGCTATGTGATCGCGGCGCGCTCAGGCCGCCTTGGTCGTCACATCAGATGCAATCGGCAAGCCCTGCTCGATCGGCAGCGAGGGATCACGCGACCATTCGTTCCAGGAGCCGAAATACATCCGCACGTCCGTCACGCCGGCATTCTTCAACGCGAGGAACGTGTTCGAGGCCCGAGCGCCCTTGAAGCAATAGAGATAGACCGGCGTCGCCTGCGAGATGCCGACGGTGGCGCATTCGGCCAAGATCTCGTCCTTGGACTTGAAGCGCGGGCCTTCAGCGGTCGGCTTCATCATGCGGTACCATTCCAGCCACACTGCACCGGGAATGCGGCCCTTGCGCGGGCAGAAATCTTTCCCATAAGGCGAAGAGCTGTCGCCGATCCATTCGTCGACATCGCGCACGTCGAGAATGGCGATGCCGGGCTTGCCGACCGCGGCGAGCATGGTCTTCGCGTCGATCAGGATCTCGCCGGCTTCGGGCACGATCGCGAATGAGGCCTTGGCCGGTGCCGGCACATCCTTCGTCACTGGAAGACCCGCGGCGGCCCACGCGTCGAAGCCGCCATGCAGCACCTTCACCTTGGGATAGCCGAGCATGGTGAGCAGATAGTAGCCGCGGCAGGACTGGCCGAAGCCGGAATTCATCGACTGCTCGTAGATCACGGCCGTCTCCTTGCCGGAGAGGCCGGCGGCACCGAAGGCGTCGGCGAATTTGGTCTTCAGCTCGCTCATGCCCTCGGGCGTCGAGGTCGCCAGGAACGTGAAAATTTCATGCACGTTCACGGCATTGGGCAAGTGCCCGGCGGCGTAGGCATCGGGATTGCGGGTGTCGATCACGACACACGGCTCTAGCTTCAAGAGATCGGCAAGTTCGCTGGCAGAAATCAGAACGTCCGTCATTGGCAGCCTCTCCGTTGAGGTTAAGTGGTCTTCTGGGGTCGACTCGTAAAGCTCAGAAATCAGCGAGCATCTTGCGCAGCTGCTTGGTGGCAGGCGTGACGATCGCGACGAAATAGGCCTCGCGCAGGCGCCGCTGCGCGCGGTGGCTCTTCAGGTAGCCGCGCGCGCCACAATGCAGCATCGCCGCATGCGCCGCCGCGACGCTGGCTTCGCCGGCGCGCAAGCGCAGCGCGATCACCTTGCGCCAGTAGGTCTCCTCCTCGTTATAGGGATCGCGCGCCAGCGCCATGGTCTCGGCCTCGAGCTCGGCGGCGAGATCGCGGAAATGCACCGGCTGCTGCGGCAAGTAGCGGTTGATGTGGCCGAGGGGAGCATCGACCTCGTCCATGATGTTGATGCAGTCGCGGATGACGCCAAGCGCCATGCCGGCCTGCAGCAGGATGAAGCCGGCGCGGATCTTCTTCACGAAGGGCCCGGCGGGATCTGCAAGGATCAGCTCGTCCGGCACGAAGACGTCGCGGAACTGCACGCCATAGGTGCCGGTGCCGTCCATGGCGAGGAACGGCTTGCACGGCGTCAGCGTGATCGCAGGGTCCGAGCAGTCGGCGAGGAACATCACGGTACCCGGCTCGTCCTCACGCTCGAAAATGGTGCCGAAATAATGATCGGGACCGAGATTGGAGACCCAGGGCAGCGCGCCACGTACGATATAGCCACCCTCGACCTTGCGCCCCTTCAGCTTCAGCTTCTCGATGCCGAAGAAGCTCTTCATCGGATTGGAGAGCCCGGTGCCGCCGAGCACGCGGCCGGTCGAGAAGGCATCGCCGAAGCGTTTTGCCAGCTTCAGGTTGGTCGAATTGGCGGCGTACCAGACCAGCGTGTTCTGGCACCAGGCCATGAAGGCCGTCGCACCGCAGACTTCGCCGATGGCAGCCATCGCCTGGATCGCGCAGCGCAGATCGGCGGGACCTTCGTGCGGCACGTGACTGCCCCAGGCGCCTACCTCGCCGAACTTGCGCAGCACCTCGGCCGGGTAGACCGAACCGTCGTCGACGCCGGCGGCGAGCGGCGCGAGTTGCTCGCGCGCGATCCGTGCGACTTCGCCTGCAATGGACGGTGCGGGCTGATCCAGAACTTCGACCCGCGATAAAGCCAGTGAACCCATGATCGTCTCCCGCACCTTGTCCTGTTGCTCAGCCTAGATGCCGACCTCGAGATTGACGGGGCGGGTGAAGGTGTTGGCGACCGGCGACCATTTCTTCACATGGGCGACCAGCGCGTTGATCTCGTCCTGCGCGATGCCCTCGCACTCCATGTCGACCTTGACGCGCACGTCGGTGAAGCCGACCGGCTTGTCCGAGGTGTCGCCGGTGCCCCAGACTGCGGTGATGTTGAGGTCGCCTTCGAGCTCGAGCTCGAGCTTGTTGACGATCCAGCCGCGGTGCACGGCGTTTGCGTGCAGGCCGACGGCAAGGCAGGAGCCGAGCGCGGCGAGCGAGGCTTCCGATGGATTGGGGGCGGTGTCGTCGCCGAGCAGCCCCGGCGGTTCGTCGACGATGTAGGGCGGCAGATTGCGGATGTAGTTGGCGTGGCGGAATTTTCCTTCCGCGACCGTCTTGCATTTCAAGGTCTTGACGACCTTCGGATTGGCCTTGCCGCTCGCGATCAGTTGCTCGAGGCCATTCTTGTCGATGGGCGCAAGGCACCCCGTCAGCACTGTCTTTTGAATGACGGCAGTCATCTTCTTCTCCCTGGCAGAAGCGGAAATCGGCAGGATACCGAACGGTCTGTTTCCTTGCATGGAGCGTGCCAGAGAGGGCGGAAAACGAAATCCGAGGCATTGGAGCCGGTTAGCAATGCCTGCCTGCAGATTGATCAGTCGCGCTCTGCTCAAAGGCGATGCAGATGAGTTCGCCGATGCGAATCTTTTCGGCGCGAAACAGATGCGGCTTGCTGATGTGACGCAGCTGCGATTAAGTTGCAGCCTATGGCAAAGACGTCATCGAAGAAGAATTCGAACTCGCCCCACTCAGGCGCTGGCGACGACGAATCCGCGCGCGGGCGCCTGCTCAGCGCCGCGACGCATCTGTTCTGCAAGAACGGCATCAACGCCACCGGCATCGATGCGATCATCGAGGAAGCCGGCACCGCGAAGACGACGCTCTACAAGCTGTTCGGCTCCAAGACCAATCTCGTCAACGCGGTGCTGGAAAGCGAAGGCAAGCAGTGGCGCGAATGGTTCATCGGCGCCATGGAAGCAGGCGGCGGCGATGCGCAGGCGAAGCTGACGCGCATCTTCCCGGCGCTGAAGAGCTGGTTCGCCGAAGAGCGCTTCTACGGCTGCCCCTTCATCAACGCCGTGGGCGAGCACGACAAGGACGCCAAGCAATTCCGCAACATCGCGCTGAAGCACAAGAAGATCGTGCTCGGCCACATCGAGAAGCTCGCCGGCGAGCTCGGCTCGAGCGAACCCGCGGTGCTCGCACATCAACTCGGCCTCATCATCGACGGTGCCATCGTCGCGGCCATGATCTCGCGTGATCCGGGTGTCGCGGATACCGCAGCGCTCACCGCCGGCCCGCTGCTCGGTCAGGTCAAGGCGAAAAAGAGGCGTGAGCTCGAAGCGGTGTGAGCTTCTTTCCTAGGGTGGATTTAGCGAAGCGTAATCCACCGCTTCGGTCGCCGCGCGAGAATTGGTGGATTACGCCTTCGGCTAATCCACCCTACGAAGCCTACGCGCCCTGCTCCACCATCCCGGCAAGCCGCACCAGCTCCGCCTCCAGGTCCCGCTCCACATCCGCCGCGCGGATCTCCAGCACGCGATAGTCCCGCGCCTCCAGCCATGCCCGCCTTGACGCCCGGTCTGCCGCGATCGCCTCGCCCTCGCCCGGGTTGACCAGCTCGATCGCGATCCGGTGCGGGAAAGAGACGAAATCGGGAATATGGCGCCCCACCGGGGTCTGGCGTTTGAACTGACCTGCAAAGCGGCGGTCGCGGGTCAGGGCCTGCCAGAGCAGGCGCTCGGCATCGGTCGGGTTGCGACGGAGCAGGCGGGCGAGGCCGCGCACCGTCGAGCCGCTGTCGGGCACGCCGCCCTGCCCGTGCTCGGCCAGCAGGGCGCGCAGGCGCGTGGCCTGCTCGCCGTCGAGCACGCCGCCCTTGGCCGGACCCTTGCGCCCCTCGGCGATCGCCATGACGACTCCATGCAGGGTATGCATGTCCTGCTTGGTCGGCTCCATCCGGCTGAAGATGTTGCGCAGGTTCACCAGCATGGTGTCGCGCTTCTCGGCCGGACGCAGGAATTCCACCTTGTCGAGCTCGCGGATGAGATTGTCGAAGAAGGCCTGCATCTGGTGCTGCGAGGCGCGCTCGGATCGCTCAGGCATGGCGTGCGGCAACTCGCCGGATGTCGCCCGCTTGAACCATTCATAGCCGACCAGCAGCACCGCCTGGGCGAGGTTGAGGGAGGCGAAGCCCGGATTGACCGGGAAGGTGATGATGCGGTTGGAGAGCCCGACCTCCTCGTTGGTCAGCCCCCAGCGCTCGCGGCCGAACAGGATGCCAGCCTTGCCGCCGGTCGCGACGTGCCCGGCGATCTCGCTCGCCGCGGCCTCCGGCCCGACCACGGGCTTGGCCTGGTCGTGGGGGCGCGCCGTGGTGGCGAACAGCAGGTCGAGGTCGGCGACCGCCTGCTCGACGGTATCGAACAGTTCGACCTTTTCCAGAATGTGGTCGGCGCCGGCCGCGGCGCGCTGGGCGGCGATGTTGGGCCAGCCGTCCCGGGGGTTGACGATGCGCAAGGCTGAAAGCGCAAAATTTCCCATGGCGCGCGCGGCCATGCCGATGTTTTCGCCCAGCTGCGGCTCGACCAGGATGACGATGGGACCGTCGAGGGACAGGCCCGTCTTGCTCTTGTCAGTCCCCGACATCTGATTTCGCTTTCACTCTTCGTCTCAAGGCCTTGGCAAGGCCGCCTAAGGAATTGATTCAAGCCGCCACTTGCCGACGGCCTCGTCCCGCTCGCCTGTCGTTTGCCTGTCCTGACAGAATTCTCAAGGGAAATAACGGGTTGGATTCGACTTTTGAATCTCACCGGGAACGCGCCCCCGCGGCCGGGCGAGGGCCGCCGCCCGCCCCCCATCCGGGCAAGCTGGATGAGCTAAAAGTGCATAATCCCTTGGCTTTCGCCCGCCGCGTCCGGGTGCTAAGAGGCGGCGGATATTCCCGTGGCGCGCCAAAAGCGCCGTTCGCAAGAGGCTTCCCCGATCATGGCAAAAATCAAGGTATCCAATCCCGTCGTCGAGCTCGATGGCGACGAGATGACCCGGATCATCTGGCAGTACATCAAGGACAAGCTGATCAACCCGTACCTTGATGTCGAGCTGCTCTATTTCGACCTGGGAATGGAATACCGCGACCACACCAACGATCAGGTCACCATCGACGCCGCCGAAGCCATCAAGAAGGTCGGCGTCGGCGTCAAGTGCGCCACCATCACCCCTGACGAAGCCCGGGTGAAGGAATTCAATCTCAAGCAGATGTGGAAGTCGCCGAACGGCACCATCCGCAACATCCTCGGCGGCGTGATCTTCCGCGAGCCGATCATCTGCAAGAACGTGCCGCGTCTGGTTCCCGGCTGGACCAAGCCGATCATCATCGGCCGCCACGCCTATGGTGACCAGTACCGCGCCACCGATTTCAAGTTCCCCGGCAAGGGCACCCTCACGATGAAGTTCGTCGGCGAGGACGGCACCGTGATCGAGAAGGAAGTGTTCAAGGCCCCCGGCGCCGGCGTCGCCATGGAGATGTACAATCTCGACGACTCCATCATCGACTTCGCCCGCGCCTCGCTGAATTACGGCCTGCTGCGCAACTACCCGGTCTATCTCTCGACCAAGAACACGATTCTGAAGGTCTATGACGGCCGCTTCAAGGACATCTTCCAGGACATCTACGACCGCGAGTTCAAGAAGGAATTCGAGGCCAAGGGCCTGACCTACGAGCACCGCCTGATCGACGACATGGTGGCCTCGGCGCTGAAATGGTCCGGCGGCTATGTCTGGGCCTGCAAGAACTACGACGGCGACGTGCAGTCCGACACGGTGGCGCAGGGCTACGGCTCGCTCGGCCTGATGACCTCGGTCCTCCTCACCCCCGACGGCAAGACCGTGGAAGCGGAAGCCGCCCACGGCACGGTGACCCGCCACTACCGCGAGCACCAGAAGGGCAAGGAGACCTCGACGAACTCGATCGCCTCGATCTTCGCCTGGACGCGAGGCCTCGCCCACCGCGCCAAGCTCGACAACAATGCCGAGCTCGCCAAGTTCGCGAGCACGCTGGAGAAGGTCTGCGTCGACACCGTCGAGGCCGGCTACATGACCAAGGACCTCGCGCTGCTGGTCGGCGCCGACCAGCGCTGGCTCTCGACCACCGGCTTCCTCGACAAGGTCGCCGAGAACCTGACCAAGGAGCTGGCGGCGTAAGCCGTCCGCAATTTCGCCCGACTGGGCCAGACATCATCACGGGCCGCGCCTTGAAGCGCGGCCCGTTTCTTTTTGAGAGCTCTTGCGGAGATGCGACCATGTCGATCAAGCTTGCCGTGCCGTGCCTGTTGCTGCTCGCCGGACCAGCTGCGGCCGCCGACCCGCTTCCCGCCGCCATCGCAGCACCGGGCGAGAGCAACGTGCTCAGCGTCCACGCCGAGGGCGCGCAGGTCTATGAGTGCAAGGCGGGTCCCGACGGCAAGCTCGCCTGGGCTTTCCGCGAGCCGATCGCGACGCTGCTCTCAGACGGCAAGACCATCGGCCGGCACTATGCCGGCCCGAACTGGGAGCTCGCCGACGGCAGCGCCGTCGTCGGCAAGGCTGCCGGCAACGCGCCTGGCGCGACGACGGCCGATATCCCCTGGCTGAAGCTGGAAGTGACCGCTCGCCGCGGCAGCGGCACCCTCACGCCGGTCACCACGGTCCAGCGCATCAACACCCATGGCGGCAAGCTCGATGGCTCATGTGAGAAGTCCGGCGAGTTCAGAAGCGCGCCCTACGCGGCTGACTACGTTTTTCTCAGGAAGGGCTGACGGCTCAGCGGTGCATGGCGAGGCGCGATCCGGCGCCACGCCGATGACATTGAAGCCAATGTGATGATCTGTGAGACGACTGAATGACGCGCGCCCTTTAAGCGCCTGCCATCGCTTTTTCGATCGCGCTCAACGCCTCGGATGCCTTGGCCCCGTCAGGGCCGCCGGCCTGCGCCATGTCGGGCCGGCCGCCGCCGCCCTTGCCGCCGAGCGCTTCGGAGGCAATGCGCACCAAATTCACGGCATTGAAGCGCGCGGTGAGGTCTTGGGTGACGCCGACCACGACGCCGGCCTTGCCGTCTTCGGTGACGCCGACGATGGCGACGACGCCGGATCCGATCTGCTTCTTGCCGTCGTCGGCAAGGCTCTTGAGATCCTTCATCTCGATGCCTTCGACCGCACGCGCCATCAGCTTGACGTCGCCGACCTCGCGCACGCCTGACGCCGCGCCATTGCTTCCGGCGGCAGCGCCGCCACCCATCGCCAGCTTCTTGCGGGCGTCGGAGAGTTCGCGCTCGAGCTTCTTGCGCTCCTCCATCAGCGCGGCAATGCGCGCCGGCACGTCGTCGAGCGAGGTGCGCAGCTCGTTTGCCGCGGTCTTCGCCAGCGCCATGGTGTCGTTGGCATGCCTGCGCGCATAATTGCCGGTCAGCGCCTCGATGCGGCGCACGCCCGAGGCGACCGCGCTCTCGCTCGTGAGCGTGATCAGGCCGATATCGCCGGTGCGCCGCACATGGGTGCCGCCGCAGAGCTCGACCGACCAGCCGAGCGCATTGGCGCCGCGCTCGCGCGCGGTCCTGCCCATCGAGACGACGCGGACCTCGTCGCCGTACTTCTCGCCGAACAGCGCACGCGCCCCGGCCTCGCGCGCCTCGTCCACGCCCATCACGCGCGTGGTGACCTCGTCGTTCTCCAGCACCACGTCGTTGGCGATGTCCTCGACGCGCGCGAGTTCTTCCGCCGTGATCGGCTTGGGATGCACGAAGTCGAAGCGCAAACGATCCGGCGCGACCATCGAGCCGCGCTGGGCGATGTGGTCGCCGAGCACCTGGCGCAGCGCTTCATGAATGAGATGCGTCGCCGAATGATGGGCGCGGATCGAGGAGCGCCTGGAATGATCGACCTCGAGCTGCAGCGCGGTGCCGAGCTTCACTTCGCCGCTCTCGACCGTGCCGACGTGAACGAAGAAATCGCCGAGCTTCTTCTGCGTGTCGGTGACCCGGAACTTGATGCCGCCCTCACCGCTGAGCACGCCGGTGTCGCCGACCTGACCGCCTGATTCCGCATAGAACGGCGTCTGGTTCAGCACGATCGCGCCGGTGTCGCCGGCCTTGAGGCTGGCGACTTCAGCGCCATCCTTGACCAGTGCGGAAACGACGCCTTCGGCGCTCTCGGTCTCGTAGCCCAAAAATTCGGTGGCGCCGAGCTTCTCGCGCAACGGAAACCAGATCGCCTCGGACGCCGCCTCGCCCGAGCCCTTCCAGGACTCGCGCGCCTTGGCCTTCTGGCGCTCCATCGCATCGGTGAACGCGGCCTGATCCACGCCGATGCCGCGCGACTTCAGCGCGTCCTGCGTCAGATCGAGCGGGAAGCCGTAGGTGTCGTACAGCGTGAAGGCGACGTCGCCGTCGAACATGTCGCCCTTCTTCAAGGACGCGCTCTTCTCGTCGAGGATGGCGAGGCCGCGCGAAAGAGTCTTGCGGAAGCGGGTCTCTTCCAGCCGCAGCGTTTCCTCGATCAGATTCTCCGCGCGCATCAAATCGGGATAGGCCTGGCCCATCTCGCGCACCAGCGCCCAGACCAGCCGATGCATCAGCGGCTCCTTGGCCCCTAACAACTGCGCATGGCGCATCGCACGGCGCATGATCCGGCGCAGCACGTAGCCGCGGCCCTCGTTCGAGGGCAGCACGCCATCCGCGACCAGGAAGGCCGAGGAGCGCAGATGGTCTGCGATGACGCGGAACGAGGCCACGGTCTTCTCGTTCGGCCCGCTGCCGAGCGCGGACGACGTCGCATCGATCAAATGGCGGAACAGATCGGTCTCGAACACACTCTCGACGCCCTGCAGAATGCAGGCCATGCGCTCCAGGCCCATGCCGGTGTCGATCGAGGGACGCGGCAGCGGCTGGCGCTCCTCCTTCGTCACCTGCTCGAACTGCATGAACACCAGGTTCCAGAATTCGAGGAAGCGGTCGCCGTCCTCTTCCGGCGAGCCCGGAGGCCCGCCCCAGATGTGCTCGCCGCGGTCGATGAAGATCTCCGAGCACGGGCCGCACGGGCCGGTGTCGCCCATCGCCCAGAAATTGTCCGAGGTCGGAATGCGGATGATGCGGTCCTCGGAGAAGCCGGCGATCTTCTTCCAAAGGCCCGCCGCCTCGTCGTCGGTGTGGTAGACGGTGACCAGCAGCTTGTCCTTCTTGAGCCCGAACTCCTTGGTGATCAGCGTCCAGGCGAGCTCGATCGCGCGCTCCTTGAAGTAGTCGCCGAAGGAGAAGTTGCCGAGCATCTCGAAGAAGGTGAGATGGCGCGCGGTATAGCCGACATTGTCGAGGTCGTTGTGCTTGCCGCCGGCGCGCACGCATTTCTGCGACGTGGTGGCGCGCTGATAGGGCCGCTTCTCGACGCCGGTGAAGACGTTCTTGAACTGCACCATGCCGGCATTGGTGAACATCAACGTCGGGTCGTTGCGCGGCACCAATGGCGAGGAGGACACGATCTCGTGGCCGTTCTCGGCAAAGAAGTTCAGAAAGGTCGACCTGATCTCGTTGACGCCGCTCATGTTCATCCAATCGGGTGTGCTTGGGCCCGCTTCTCGCCGTCCGAACCGGAGGTTAAGGCTGATATCTGCGGACCAAAGCGCTTTTAGACAAGGCCAGCTTCGCTGTCCAGAAACTGTGCAGAGAGATCAGAGGCTTGCCGCAGCAGCGCAATCCGGTTGAAAGGCGCTGAAGTCGCGTTGACAGGCTTGGCCAGCCTGTGGTCTTTACCCATCTGTATCGTACGGCCACGTCGGGAGAGACCGGCTTTAGGCAGCCGGCGCCGAAGGAGCAACCGCCCCGGAAACTCTCAGGCAAAAGGACCGCGTGGCTTTGACAGCATCTGGAAAGAGGCGCCGACGGGTCTAGACCCGGATGGCACCCGCCGACGGGATAATACTCTCAGGCACAGCGACAGATGGGGCTTCGACTGGTGTCCTCCGGGAATCGTCCCGGGGGAACCGCCGAGGGCCCCTGTGATGCTAGCGAACGACCAAGACTCCCTGAAACGTACGCCCCTTCACGGGCTTCATGTCTCCCTGGGCGGCAAGATGGTGCCGTTCGCGGGCTATGACCTGCCCGTGCAATACCCCGCGGGCGTGCTGAAGGAGCACCTCCATACCCGAGCCTCCGCCGGCCTGTTCGACGTCTCCCACATGGGCCAGCTCGCGCTCCGGCCGAAATCCGGCAAGGTTGAGGACGCCGCCCGCGCGCTGGAACGGTTAGTGCCGCAGGACATCGTGGCGATTGCCGAGGGGCGGCAGCGCTATGCCCAGTTCACCAATGCGGACGGCGGCATTCTCGACGATCTCATGGTCGCGAATTTCGGCGATCACCTGTTCCTGGTCGTCAACGCCGCCTGCAAGGCCGAAGACGAGGCGCATCTGCGCGCGAATCTCTCGGACGATTGCGTCATCGAGTCCCTTACGGACCGCGCGCTGATCGCGCTGCAGGGACCGAGGGCGGAAGCGGTGCTGGCGAAATTATGTGCAGAGGCGCCGTCCATGACATTCATGGACGCCGGCCCGCGCAAGGTTGCCGGCATCGACTGCTTCGTCTCGCGCTCCGGCTACACCGGCGAGGACGGTTTTGAGATTTCGGTTCCCGCAGGCGATGCCGAACGTCTCGCCAAGATGCTCCTTGAAAACACCGACGTGCTGCCGATCGGCTTGGGCGCCCGCGACAGCCTGCGCCTGGAAGCCGGGCTCTGCCTCTATGGCCACGATATCGACACCGCCACCACGCCGGTCGAGGCCGCGCTGGAATGGTCGGTGCAGAAGAGCCGCCGCAGCGGCGGCGCGCGCGCCGGCGGCTTTCCCGGCGCGGAAAAAATCCTCGCTCATTTCGATAACGGCGCATCCCGCCGCCGCGTCGGTCTGCGCGCCGAAGGCCGCGCGCCCGTGCGCGAAGGCGCGCTGCTGTTTGCGAATGACGCGGGCGGCGAGCCGATCGGACAAGTCACATCGGGCGGCTTCGGCCCGAGCCTGAATGCGCCGGTGGCGATGGGCTACGTGCCTGTGAGCCTCGCCGCGCTAGGCACCAAACTCTTCGCCGAGGTGCGCGGCCAGCGACTGCCGCTCGTGGTCGCCGCCATGCCTTTCGTGAAAAACACCTACAAACGCTGAGGATTCGAAATGACCACGACGCTGTACACCTCCGACCATGAATGGCTCGCGATCGACGGCGATGTCGCTACCGTCGGCATCACCGACTACGCCCAGCAGCAGCTCGGCGACGTCGTGTTCGTCGAACTGCCCAAGGTCGGCCGTGCGCTGAAGAAGGCGGAAGCCGCCGCGGTCGTGGAATCGGTCAAGGCTGCCTCCGATGTCTATGCGCCCGTGACCGGCGAAGTGCTCGAGACCAATGCCGAGCTCGCCGCCGAGCCGGCGCTGGTGAACTCTGACGCGCAAGGCAAGGCCTGGTTCTTCAAGATCAAGATTGCCGACAAGAGCGAGCTCGGCGGCCTCATGGATGAAGCCGCCTACAAGGCGCATACGGCTTAAGGACGATGGAGCAAGCGATGACCGCGCACCGCAAGACCAACGGCGACACCGCCGCCAGTTTCGTTCGCCGCCACATCGGCCCGTCGGCGCGCGACGTCACCGCAATGTTAGAGGCCGTCAGCGCAAAAAGCGTCGATGCGCTGATGGCGGAGACGCTGCCGGCCTCGATCCGGCAGGCCGCCCCGCTCGATCTCGGCAAGCCGCTCAGCGAGACCGAGGCGATCGCGCACATGGCCGAGCTGGGGCGTCAGAACCAGGTCTTCACCTCGCTGATCGGCCAGGGCTATTCCGGCACCATCCTGCCCACGGTGATCCAGCGCAACATCCTGGAGAACCCGGCCTGGTACACGGCCTACACGCCCTACCAGCCCGAGATCAGCCAGGGCCGGCTGGAGGCGCTGCTCAACTTCCAGACCATGATCTGCGATCTCACCGGGCTCGACGTCGCCAACGCTTCGCTGCTCGATGAAGCCACCGCCGCCGCCGAAGCCATGGCACTCGCCGAGCGGCACTCGCAGGTGAAGGCTAAGGCCTTCTTCGTCGACAAGGACGTGCATCCGCAGACGCTGGCTGTAATGCGCACCCGCGCCGAGCCGCTGGGCTGGGAGCTGATCGTCGGCGATCCCCTCACCGATCTCGACAAATCGGACGTGCTCGGCGCGCTGCTGCAATACCCGGGTTCATCAGGCGCAGTGCGCGATCTCCGGCCCGCGATCGCCGCACTGAAGGCCAAGGGCGCGCTCGCGATCGTCGCCGCCGATCTCCTGGCACTGACGCTGATCGCCTCGCCCGGCGAGCTGGGTGCCGACATCGCGATCGGTTCGGCGCAGCGGTTCGGCGTGCCGATGGGTTATGGCGGACCGCACGCGGCCTATATGGCGGTGCGCGATGCACTGAAGCGCTCGCTGCCCGGCCGCATCGTCGGCCTCTCCGTGGACTCGCGCGGCATGCCGGCCTATCGCCTCGCACTGCAGACCCGCGAGCAACACATCCGCCGCGAGAAGGCGACCTCCAACATCTGCACCGCGCAGGTGCTGCTCGCCGTGATCGCCTCGATGTATGCGGTCTATCATGGCCCCGAGGGCCTGACGCAAATCGCACGCAACGTCCATCGGCGCACCGCCGTGCTCGCGGCCGGCCTGCGCAAGCTCGGCTTTGCGTTGCAGTCCGATAATTTCTTCGACACGCTGAGCGTCGATGCCGGCGCCAAGCGCGCCGAGATCGTCGCGCGCGCGGCCGCCGAGAAGATCAATCTCGGTATCAGCGAGACCAGCTTGCGCATCGCGCTCGACGAGACCACCACGCCGGCGACGGTGGAGGCGGTCTGGCGCGCCTTCGGCGGCAAGCTCGCCTATGCCGAGATCGACGCGGAGACGCGCGAGGCGCTGCCGGAGGACTTGAAGCGCGCGACCTCCTTCCTCACCCATCCCGTCTTCCACGCGCATCGCTCCGAGACCGAGATGCTACGCTACATGCGCAAGCTCAGCGACCGCGACCTCGCGCTTGACCGTGCGATGATCCCGCTGGGCTCATGCACCATGAAGCTGAACGCAACCACCGAGATGATGCCGCTGACCTGGCCGGAGTTCGGCAGCTTGCATCCGTTCGTGCCGCGCGAGCAGGCCATGGGCTATCACGCGCTGTTCGCGCGGCTGGAAAAATGGCTGTGCGACATCACCGGTTATGACGCGATCTCGCTGCAGCCGAATTCCGGCGCGCAGGGCGAATATGCCGGGCTTTTGGCTATCCGTGGCTATCACGCCTCGCGCGGCGAGACACACCGCAGGATCTGCCTGATCCCCTCCTCCGCCCACGGCACCAACCCGGCCTCCGCCGCGATGGTCGGCATGGACGTGGTGGTGGTCGCTTGCGAGAAGAATGGCGACGTCGACGTCAATGATCTCCGCGCCAAGGCCGAGAAGCATTCGAAGGATCTCGCCGCGGTCATGATCACCTATCCCTCCACCCACGGCGTGTTCGAGGAGCACATTCGCGAGATCTGCGACATCGTGCACGGCCATGGCGGCCAGGTGTATCTCGACGGCGCCAACCTCAACGCGCAGGTCGGCCTCTCCAGGCCCGGCGATTACGGCGCCGATGTCAGCCATCTCAATCTGCACAAGACCTTCTGCATCCCGCATGGTGGCGGCGGTCCCGGCATGGGCCCGATCGGCGTGAAAGCGCATCTCGCGCGGTTCCTCCCCGGTCATCCCGCGACGAAGGCGGATGCCGCGGTCGGCGCGGTCTCGGCCGCACCGTTCGGCTCGGCCTCGATCCTGACCATCTCCTACATCTACATTCTGATGATGGGCGGCGAGGGCCTGAAGCGTGCCACCGAGATCGCGATCCTCAACGCCAACTACATTGCAGCAAGGCTCGATCCGCATTTCCCGGTGCTCTACAGGAACGCAAAGGGCCGGGTCGCGCATGAGTGCATCGTCGATCCCCGTCCGCTGAAGACGACCTCCGGCGTCACCGTCGACGACATCGCAAAACGCCTGATCGATTACGGCTTCCACGCGCCCACCATGAGCTTCCCGGTGCCGGGCACGCTGATGATCGAGCCGACCGAATCGGAATCCAAGGCCGAGCTCGACCGCTTCTGCGACGCCATGATCGCGATCCGGAAAGAAATCGCCGAGGTCGAAGCCGGCCGCTTCAAGATCGAGGCCTCGCCCTTGCGCCACGCCCCGCACACCGTGCACGACATCGCGGACGACGATTGGAAGCGCGCCTACACCCGCGCCGAGGGCTGCTTCCCCGCAGGCAGCTCGCGCGCCGACAAATACTGGAGCCCGGTGGGACGCGTCGACAACGTCTACGGCGATCGCAATCTGGTATGCTCCTGCCCGCCGGTGAGCGATTACGCGCAAGCCGCGGAGTAAGGTTTCGTAGGGTGGGTTAGCAGGCGGCGGCGCGAAGCGCAGTGGCCTGCGTAACCCACCACTTCCGCTTCCGCGGACATGAACGATGGTGGATTACGCCTTCGGCTAATCCACCCTACGGCCTAGGTGCAATCAGCAAGCGCGTCTCGCGATCCCAGCGCCAGAGCCGTTCGTTGGTGAGTTCGGTCCCGCCCCACCAGCGTTTGATCGGGTTGTGACGCCACATGTCGTCTTCGCGCGCGAAAAGTGAACGCCCGAGTTCAGTCAACGTGACCTTCCACTCGCTCCTGCCGAAGTAGCGGTCATCATTGTTGAACGCCGGATCGCCCAACAAGAGCGGGGGCGTCGAATATCCCCCCAGTTCGAGCAAGGCATCGAAGGCGTCGTTTTCGTCGAATACATCGCGAAGAAACCTCCCGTCTTCGACGATTCGCGGGTCGGTGTGCCCCTCGTTCACATAGAACAGCAAATCCATTTCAGTGGCACCGAGTCCCGTCACGCTGTCCGGAAGCTCCTCGAGCACGGCAATCAGCGCCGATCGAAGTCTCGGCAGAATCATCAAATCCGTCATCAGCAGATCGAAACAGGATTCGGGCGTTTCAGCCCGATAGGCCCGCCAGGCGCGGCTTGCCGTCACGAAATGGTTCTCGGTCACCTTGAAGGCCGGCAGCTTCCATTTTGCGACGGACTCCGGAGCATAGTTCGCAATAATGTCGTCCGCATGCACAAGGCTCAGCTTGGTCGTGATCTCCTTGTAGGGACGAAGCAAGTCCAGCAGCCAGACGAGCACGAGTTGATCGTTCGGTCGAGGATCGGACCACACTTCGATCGAGTCGAACTTCTCGCAGAGCTGAAGGAAACCAATGTCCGGCGAGCCGAAGCCCATCAGCCGATTTCGTTCCACGCCGTCGAGTCAATGATCGCCCCTTCTGGAATGCTTCGCGGAACGTGGCTCCAGCCCCATCGCGAGCTCCTCTTCGGATGGCAATGGGCCCCGGACGTACCGAAGGGAAAAGCTGAGGGCGATGTTCGCCAGGTTAGAGCGGCCGAGCACGGCGGCTGCTCCATCGTTCGTCGCCAGGATCAGATGTGACATCATCGGCTCTCAAAATCGATACGCAATACGGGAGCACACTGAGCAATACGCAGGCCTTAGTCAGGCGCAATCAACAACCGGCTTTCGTGGTCCCATCGCCACAGCCGTTCGTTGGTGAGAAGCGTGCCGCCCCACCAACGCCGAATGGCATTGTGACGGCGGAACTCCTCCCGGCCGTCAAGGACCGCTTTGCCAAATTCGGTCAGCGACAGCCGGCTCCGGCGATAGGCGGCGTTGCGACCACGCGCATCGTGCGGGGCGAGAGTCGCAAGTTTCGGATCGAGACCGGTGATCGCCGGCATCGGGCCAGACCCGAGCCCTTCGAGCAACGGGCCCAGCTCCCACTGGTCGAAGACACGTGTTTCGAGCAGCCCGCCCGGCTGAAACAGCTCCTTGGTACGGTTGTGGCCATTCGCGATCAGCCGGAGAAGCTGCGCTTCCGTCGCACCAAGTCCGGTGATCGGTGACGGAAGTTCTGCCAGCAATTCTTCGATTGCCGGCTTCAGGAAGGGCAGCCTGGGAATGTCCCTGCCGAGCAACCCGAAACAGAGTTCCGGCGTCGGTGCCCGGTAGGCCTCCCAGGCCAGGCGCGCCATCTCAAAGTCGCTGTCCGCAAGTTCGAATTCGCGAACGTTGCGATGCCGAAGCTCTGCAGCGTCTGCGCCGGGCAGATCGAAATCGACGAAGCGCAATTTCAGGCGCTCGGCCATGTAGGGCTCGGAGCGGAGATAATCCAGGATCCAGATCAGCTGCAATTGATCGTTCGGACGCGGATCAAACCACAGCTCGATGAGATCGAATCCATAGGCCTTACAGAACCAGCCAAGCGGGAACTCCTTGTGCGCGAGACCGGTCTCGGGAGACCGGGCAACAAGATCGGACCAACGCACCTCCGGATCGCCTCTTCCCCCCGCGAGGTACTCTTCGAGATGGTGCGACGTCGGCAGCGGTCCCGAAACGAACCGAAAGATCAAAGGGACGACCATGTCGGCGCGATCGGCATAGGTAAGACCGACGCCTGACGGGCTGGTCAGGATCATACGCTTCAACTCACGTCCCCCGCTCAAAACGAAACGGGCACCGAAGACGTCGGCAACTCAACGTCCTCAGCGCCCGCTCCTCGCGAAACTTTTCGCGTTAAGGCTTACTCTTCCGCCGGCTCCTCGCCGTCGGCGTCGCGCTCCGGCGTGCCGGCCAAAATCTGCTCGGCGATCAGGCCGGAGTTCTGGCGGATCGAGGTCTCGATCTTGGCGGTGATGTCGGGGTTGGCCTTCAGGAAGGCTTTCGAGTTCTCGCGGCCCTGGCCGAGGCGCTGGCTGTCATAGGAGAACCAGGCGCCTGATTTCTCGACGATGCCGGCCTTGACGCCGAGATCGAGGATCTCGCCCATCTTGGAGACGCCCTCGCCGTACATGATGTCGAACTCGACCTGCTTGAAGGGCGGCGCCAGCTTGTTCTTCACCACCTTGACGCGCGTGGTGTTGCCGACCACCTCGTCGCGCTCCTTGATCGCGCCGATGCGGCGGATGTCGAGGCGGACGGAGGCGTAAAATTTCAGCGCGTTGCCGCCGGTGGTGGTCTCGGGCGAGCCGTACATCACACCGATCTTCATGCGGATCTGGTTGATGAAGATCACCATGGTGTTGGACTTGTTGATCGAGGCCGTCAGCTTGCGCAGCGCCTGGCTCATCAACCGCGCTTGAAGTCCCGGCAGCGCATCGCCCATCTCGCCCTCGAGCTCGGCCTTCGGCACCAAGGCCGCAACCGAATCGATCACCAGCACGTCGACCGCGCCCGAGCGCACCAAGGTGTCGCAAATTTCCAGCGCCTGCTCGCCGGTGTCGGGCTGCGAGATCAGGAGCTCGTCGATGTTGACCCCGAGCTTCCTGGCATAGACCGGGTCGAGCGCGTGCTCGGCGTCGATGAAGGCGCAGATGCCGCCCTTCTTCTGTGCTTCCGCCACCGTATGCAGCGCCAGCGTCGTCTTGCCCGAGGATTCCGGCCCGTAGATCTCGACGATGCGCCCCTTGGGTAGGCCGCCGATGCCGAGCGCGATATCGAGCCCGAGCGAGCCGGAGGACACCGCCTCGATGTCCATTGAGCGGTCGTTCTTGCCGAGCTTCATCACCGAGCCCTTGCCAAACTGACGCTCGATCTGAGAGAGCGCGGCGGCCAGAGCTTTACTCTTGTCCATGGAAGATCCTTCGACGATACGCAGGGCAGTGGCGGACATTGGGTCGTGCTCCTTATGGCGAGGATTCGCGTGAGGGACAAACGGTTGCGAGGCGGCGCGGCGATAAAAGCAATGTACCCCATTTGTTCCAGGTTCGCAATATGTTCTTTTGCGGAATTAGGCGCCGTGCGTATTTGCCCCCTAAAGTTGAATTCGGGGGCGCCGAAATAGCAGTGCCGAAGCTGACGCCGTCATAATTCCGCAATCCTACGGCACCGAACCTTTTCGTGGTCTTAGGCCTTCTCCGGAATGGGACCGCAACTCTGGGGACCTCAGTCATGACGGAAAACAAGCACCGCGAAACGATCAGGCGCAATCCGCTGCTGGAGGCGGCGCATGAAGAGCTGATCAAGTTCGAGCGCAAGGAAAACGAGTTCCGCAAGAAGGACCGCGAAGAGCGCGCCAGCGAGCTCCATCTTCCGCTCAACGAGATCAAGGTGCACTAAGCCCGCGCGGCTTCGAAACCGACAAACGCCGGCGACGTAGCTGACGGCGCGCACCCGGAGACACACGGGGCGCGCTCCGCGCACAACGGTATCTAAACACTACCCGTAAGTCGCTGACAGAACAACGAAATCCCATGCAGCCTACTGTGCATGGGGTTGTTTTCCAGTTTTGAGAATGTCGGCACACCCCTGCCCCGATCATCGCAGGGCCCGGCTGCCGCCCGCACGCCCGTCCTACAGCAGTGCCAGCAGCACGAGGCCGATCACCAGCACCACGAAGCCAGCCGCTGTCGCGGCGGCGAATGACCGCTCTACATTGTCCATGATGCCACCCCGTTGCCGGCGTGCCACGTTTCCCCCATGGCTGCGCCGAACGGTTCGGAATCTTGCCGACGGGTGTGTCGGCAGTTGTGCGAACGGATGTCGAAAATGGGACCGGTGCGGGGCCAGTCTGCGGCCTGAGATCGGGGTCCGGAAATCTGTCGCCTGTCAGGCTGCCGTAAGCGGAGCCCGCTAGGGTGATGCGGCTATGGTGTTGCAGCCCAGCACCTCAGCCTCCAATAACTTTCTGCCCCGCTTGGCTCTCCCCAGGCGGGGCTTTTTCATGCCTGACCGCCGGCTTGCGGTTCCCTCTCCTCCTCAGTCAGACGCAGCGCGAAGGCGCGGATCGCGGGCGCCGCCAGGAGCACGATCGGCAGCATCGCGGCCCAGGCGATCAGCCACGACACCATCCAATGCTCAACGAAGATCATCGCACTGCCTGCGGGAAAGCTGGCGATTCCCGCCGCGATCAGCGAGGTCAGTCCGGACTGGATGATTCCGAAGACGAAATGACTGTAGCGGCGGGGAATGCCGAGCATGACGGACCCATATTGCTTGCCGTCATCACGCCAAGCAAAGCACATGCCGCAGCATGGAATCGGGTCCCTGACGGGAACCACCCCGCGAGCTGGTCTCGGTCGGGACGTGAACGCAACCGGGACGTAAGCCCAGGAACTCTGTTCATGGTCGGAGAACCACGGGGGTCCGACAGTCTCACTGACGGACCGGCGTCTATCGAAAGTCGGCTTCGCTTGTTCGGGGCGTGGGCTTTCGAGATATCCCCGAACTATCCGAGGCTTACCGTCAGATTTTGCTTGTCCCGGGAATATTATGCCGACCAGCATGTTTGCAATCATGGACGTGAATCGTGGAGGTCACCATGAATCACAGGGGCATCGAGTTCACCGTCGCCAAGACGGCGACTCCCGGGATCTGGCAGTGGCAGTTCCGGATCGGCGAGCAGATCAAGACCGGCAGGACCGAGACGAAAATCGACCTGCTGGCGATCCGGCGGGTGCAGCTGCGCATCGATCGGGAGCTGAAGCGATCGGCGAGAAGGCCGCCTGAACCGCCCCGATGAAAATCGGCGGTCGCACGGCGCTTAGTGAGACGCGGCGCCACGGCTTGGCAGGGCCGCTGCGGCGGCATCATCCGTAGCCGCCCGGAATTGATCTGACGCTGGTTTGGGATTGGACTGCTCGCGCCCATGGCCTTGGGGACGAGGCCATCACGCGCGCGATTCGGTGCCAGCCATGCCGCTCTATTTCTTTCGTATCCGGAACGGCCGCTATTCCGGCTGCGCCGACCAGGCGACGGAATTTGCCGATCGCGATTCGGCCTGGAAAGAGATGACCAGCGTCTGCGCCGACATGACCGCCGGCATTGCCCGCAAGCTCCAGGAAAATTCCGAATGGCACATGGAGCTGCTGGACGAGGCCAAGGAGCCCGTGTTCCGGATCCGCATCGTTGCCGAAACCCTTGACTAGCAAGGCCTCCGGATCAGGCCCGCTTCAGTCCGCGCTGGGCAGCCGCCGCATGGTGAATTCGATCTCGCCGCCGGGCAGTTCGCGCCAGGTCTCGACCGCGCTCATATAGCCGGCCTTGGGGTAGCGGGCGAAGAAAGCTTGCGCCCGTTCCCGCGCCGCCGCGCGCGGCAGCGTGAAGGTCTCGCGCAGATAGCCGTCGCCGACCGTTTGGCCCGGCTTGCGCCGCCGCGCCATCCGCTCGGCAAGATCCCGCGGACGATCGGCCATGCCCTCCCTCCTCTACGCGCTACACTCGGAGACAATGTAGGGCGCGGGCCGAATGATGAGGAGTCCTGTTCGAAGGCGCCCTTGCCGCGCCGAACGAGCACCTGTCAGTTGGCAGCCGTGCCGCTCTTGGTCTTCTTGGGCGCGCTGGTCGCGGCCGAGGCCTTCGGCGCCGCCGGCTGCTTCGGCGGATCGGAGCGCATGCCGCCCCAGGGATCGCTGGAAGCCTTGGAATCCGGAATTTTCTTCAGCGTTTCCTTATAGGCCTTGTCACGCTCGACCTCCGCGGCCCTCTCCTCGGGAGACTTGGCCGGACCGTCCTGCATCAAATTGATATTGGGCAGTTGCGCATAGGCAGGTCCCGCCAGCACGGCCAGCACCGCGGCCAAACGGAAAAGCTTCATCGTCTACTCCTTGATCATCCATGAGGCACGGATCGCCCGCGCCTTGTCATCCTTGTCGGGGCCGGTCGCGACTGCCGGGGCCGTTCGGGGCCCGCTAGAGCCGATCCGATCGGCACGATTTGGGCCCATGCAGCCAGTCGTCCCAGATCGGGCCGCATTTGGTGCACCCGCTCAGCGCGAGGCCGAGCGCGACCATCGAGAAAACGAGGACACACCGACGCAACATCATCCATCCCTACCCAAGCGAGGCATCATATCGGCCCAAGTCAGGCATTTTCAAGCCGACCGGACTGGCGCGAGACCGGGTGACTTTGCCGCGTCGATGCGCGCACAATGGGGCGAAACATCAGGCAATACAGGAGAGTGCGACAGCAATGCAAATGCAGCCAGACGCCGAATTTGGCCTCCCCGACGCCAGACGCATTCTCGGCGAGGTTTTTGCGCCCTGGGTCCAGGATCTCAACCTCGCGGTCGAGCGCATCGAGCACACGCAGCCCGCAGATCGACCGGACTGGCAGCCGGGCGCGCTGCTGCGCATGCCGTTTTCCGAGCGGCTGTGCCGGAACGGCGGCGTGGTCTGCGGCCAGGCCCTGATGGCGCTCGCCGACACCGCGATGGTGATCGCGATCCTCGCTGCCAATCGCGGCTATCGTCCCATGACCACGGTCGACCAGACCACGCATTTCATGCGCGCGGTCTCCTCAATGGACGTGCTGGCGGACGCGCGCGTGGTGCGGCTCGGCCGCACCATGAGCTTTGGCCGCGTCACGCTGCTCTCGGCTGCCGACAACAAACCGGTGGCGATGGTGTCGAGCGCGTTCGCAATGCTGCCGGGCTGAGCACCAGCTCGAAAGAAGAGAGCCGCGTGAGCGCAAGGCGCACCGCGGCTCTCCATCACCTCGAATTACTTGCCGAGCACTTCGTCGGCCGCGGTGACGATACTGGCGGTCGGATTCTTTCCGCAATAGGCACCGAATTTCTTGGCGTTCTCGATGAACACGTCGGTGTCGATGATCGCGTTGTCCTCGTCGCCCTTGTACCAGCCGTCCATCCAGGTCAGCACGACCTGGATGTTGTCTTCGCCGCTCTCGAGAAACTGCTTGCAGCTCATGGTCGACAGGTCCCACTTGACGGCGTGGGCGGGCATCGACGACAGCGAGAACGCTGCGGCGAACAGAAGCGAAAGGGTGGTCTTCATCGGAATCTCCATCGGCGCCGTAACGCCATAAAAGAAGGCTTGCGGGAATATCGGCGGATAAATGCTCCGCTCGAACGTCGTAAACGAAGTCTGAAGCGCCGCGCGAGTAGCGCCGGCATTGACTTTAGTTCAACGTAATTTCTATGCAGTACTCCATAATCATCGTGATGGATCGACGCCGATGATCGAGAAGCGTACAGCGCAACGTCACCGTGTTTTCAAGGGCGGAACGATCACCTTCGAAAACAACGGCATCGCTTGCACTGTGCGAAACATGTCGGCGGGCGGCGCGGCGATCGACCTCGACGCTCCCGTCACGTTGCCGCAATCGTTCACGCTCTCGATCAGGTGCGACCACTTCGTACGGAATTGTCGCACAGTTTGGCGCAGTGACAAGCGCGTCGGCCTCGCCTTTGTGCAATAGCGCGCGCGATGTGAACGAGTGTTCGCATCGCATCCACAACACGATGATGATTGCGTGATGCGATAACGGCGACGCCTTGCAAGCACGGCGATCGCGGGCACCTCGTCGTCGATTCCGTAACGGGCGAGTCCGTAACGAGCGAGCGCCCTGCGAGATCGCCGGTGCGTAATTCGAAAGATCCTGATGAGATCCGCCTACGCTATTTCGGCGTCTTGGCGGGTTCGCTCGGGCGAGCCCCGCCCCACGGGTCGTACTTGTCCTTGGGTTCGGGAATGCGCTCGAGCGCGGACTTGTAGGCCTTCTCGTCGACCTTGGGCTTGTTGTCCGCCGGCTTGGCCGGATCAAGGGGTTGCCGCCGGCCCTGTGCCTGCGCCGAGCCGGCCGTCAGTGCCAACACGGCGGCCGCTATGACCAAAATCCTCATTGGCGCAATCCCCTGCCTCTGGGATACAAACTAGCCGGCAATCGCGGAATAGCAATGCTGCGGGTTCCAAGGCTTCAGCAAATCTTGATCGGCAGGGTCTTCGCCGGATCGCATTCGTGTCTATCTGTTGGCCCGCAGGGGGACCTTCACGGATGTTGCGGACTATTGCTCATGCGGCGCTGCTCGCCGGCGCGCTCGCGCTCGGTGCCTGCGGCTTTGCCGACAGCCGTGCGCCGGTGCCTGAGTTCATGCGCATGAAGGAGGCCGAGCAGCCGCCGCCCGAAGCGCCTCCCGACGTCAAGCGCGTGGTCCGCGAGCAGATCGATGTCGTCTTCCTGACCACGTCCTATCCGCGCGAGGTGCACGTCGCCCCGCCCCATCGCGAGGTGCGCGGACAGGGCTGGACCTCCTGCGTCCGCGCGCAGCTCACCTCCGCGACAGGCACTTCGCTCGGCGCCCAGACCTACATCGTGACGATCAATGGCGGAAAGGTCGTCGATCGCCGGCGAGCGGAAGCCGACGACATCTGCGGGACCGAGACTTACGAGCCGATCTAGGAACCGCCCCAAAGAACGGACAGTTCCCGGGAAAAACCAGCATCGCGGCCGGGAACGATCCCCGCCTCCCCTTCTTGTTACCGCCGAGGGCAGTTTCGGAGGAGGCCATGATGAAGAAGTTATCGATTGCGCTGCTGGCGGGTGTCGGCGCGTTGGCCGCAGCAACCGGCGTCAAGGCTGCGGATATCTACTCGACCAGCGAATACGTGAACCCCGATCTCATTCAGGAAGTCCGGCTCGTCTGCGATGATGCCGGCAATTGCTATCGCACCCGCGGCGGTTCGCGCGTGATCGTGCGCGACTCCTATGCGACCATGCCGCGCGACCGCTATTACGAGCGCCGCACCTATCGCGACTGGGACGACGGCCCGCGCGCCGGCGTCGGCATTCGCACGCCCGGCGTCAGCGTGGGCGTTGGTGTCGGCGACCGCTGGTAATCGATAAAGCATGAAGGGCGGGACCGGACGAGACGACTCGCCCGGTCCCATTCGTATGATTGAATGAGATCGCCGCCGTCAGGCGCCAGCGCGATCAGCTCGTTGGTCTTCTTGTCCAGCGCGCCGTCAGTGACTTCAGGTTTCGAGCGGATCGGCCGGCGTGACGAAGCGCGTCAGGGACGGCAGGTGGGCGACATAGCGCGCGAGCACCATGCCGGCACACATCGCCGCGACGAAGACGAAGGCGGAAGAAGATCCGAACCCGAGCGCCGTCAGCGCCGGCCCCGGGCAGAACCCCACCAATCCCCAGCCGATACCGAAGATCGCGGGACCTGCGACGATTCTGGAATCGATGTCTCTTCGCGTGGGCAGATAGAATCGTTCGGCGAAAAACGGACGCGCGCGCCGCAGGACGCGGCCAAAGCCGAAGAAGGTCACGGCCACCGCACCGGCCATCACGAAGGCAAGGCTCGCATCCCATGTCCCGGCCGGAATGCCGCCAACGTCGAGGAAGTTCAGAACTTTCGCGGGGTCGGACATGCCGGAGACGATGAGACCGAGACCAAAGATCAGCCCGATCACGAATTGAACGAGAATGTGCATCGGCGTCAGCTCCCGTGCCGCATCACGAAGACGGTCGCCATGCCGGCCGCCATGAAGACAACGGTCGCAACCAATGAGCGCGGCGAGAGCCGCGACAGGCCGCAGACGCCGTGGCCGGAGGTGCAGCCGCTGCCCCACACCGAGCCGAAGCCGGTGAGCAGGCCCCCGATGATCAGGATTGCCGTTCCCGCCTCGATCGTCTGCTGCTGCAGGCTTCCCGTGGCGAGCCGCACCAGCACGGGTGCAGCGACAAGACCGGCGACGAAGGCGAGCCGGCCGAATAATTCACCGTCCTCAAAGGGCGGAAACAGCCGCGCCGCGATGCCGCTGACGCCCGCGATCCGTCCCTTCGCCCACATTAGCAGCACCGCGGCAAGACCGATCAGCGCGCCGCCCGCAAGCGAAGCCATTGGCGTGAAAGACGTCGCAACCATGCATGGTCCTCCAGGGTCGGAGCAATTTGCGCATCCATCGAACACGATCGCGATCGGTACCGGATGCTCAACGAGACGTTAATCCTATCATTAAAATTGAAGCGGCGTCCCAACGGTATTTTCCATTCTTTGCGCTAAGGATGACCCTGCGTAACACGGGCTCAGCCCGCGTGATTGGGGACGACGGAACGTGGTCGACATCGCGCAGCAGGCGGCGATCAATCCGGCATCGGCAAGGCATGCCGGAGCCGCGCGCGCGCGCGTCCCGCTCACGACGATCGATCCCGGCCATTGGCGCGCACTCGCGCAGCGCGCGGTCGAGCCGAACGGATATTACCTGCCCGCCTGGGAATTCGCCGTCAGCGCAACCGCGCGCGGCCGCACCAAAGCCTCGGCATTAGCCGCATTCGACGGTTCGTCGACGCGGCTGATCGGGCTGATGCCGGTGATCTCGCTGTGGCGCGCCCTAAAGATCCCCCTGCCTGCGCTGGTGAGCGCGCATCCCTATGGCACGCTGTGCAGTCCGCTGATCGATCGCGACGCGCCGATCGAGGCGGCCGCGTCCCTGTTGCAGCAGGCGCGCGCGGCCGGCGCGCATGCGCTCGTGCTGAACGACGTCGCGCTCGACGGCGGGGCGATGAGCGCACTCAATCAGGTTCTGAGCCGCGACGGCCTGAAGCCGCGCGTCCTTTCCTCCTACATCCGCGCCAGCCTCGATGCGACGCAGGATGCCGAAACGCTGCTGCGCGACGCACTCGGCACCAAAAAGCTCAAGGAGCTGCGCCGCCTGCGCCATCGCCTCGAAGAGCACGGCCCTGTTACGTGCGACGTCGCGCGCCGGCCTGACGAGATCGGGCCCGCGCTCGAAACATTCTTGCAGCTCGAAGCCAGCGGCTGGAAGGGCAAGCGCGGCACCGCACTGGTCCAGCATGCGGGCGATGCGGCCTTCATTCGCCGCGCCGTCCCGGCGCTGGCGGAGACCGCGCAGTGCGAGATCATCACGCTTCGCGCCGGCACGACGCCGGTTGCCGCCGGCATCGTGCTGCGCCATCAGGATCGCGCCTTCTTCTTCAAGCTCGGCATCGACGAGCGCTTTGCCAGATATTCGCCTGGCGTGCAGCTTACGCTCGACCTCACCCGCCATCTCTGCGCCGATCCCGCCATCGCCAGCGCCGATTCGACGGCGGGCGCCGATCACCCTATGATCAATCCGATCTGGCGCGGACGTTTTGCGATCGGTGACGTAGTGGTCCCGCTGCGGCGGAATGATCCGGTCGTAGCGCTCATTCATGGAGCGCTTGCCGCGTGCTACGTCGCACGCGAAACAGCGCGATCGACGGTGCGCTCGCTCAGAAAATGGCGGACTAGAAATCAGCCTCAGACAGCTCGGCCATCTTGATGAGATGACGCAGCAGTCCGACCTTCAAGGGCTTGTTGCCATGAATCGGAACGGAGAGCCTGACGATGCTGCCCTGCTTGCCGTAAATGTGGTGACTACCGCTCACCCGAAGCAAACTCCAGCCGTGACGTTCGACAATTCTCGCGAACTCCCGACCAGATACTGTCTTCACGCAGGCAATTCCAGAATTCGCTCAACGCCGCCCGGTTCGGGCGGCGCGACTTCGACGGATAGACATCCCTCGATCGCATCGCGGAGATTGGCCATCAGCTCATCCATGCTGTCGCCTTCGGTGGCACAGCCAGGAATCGCCGGGACCTCGGCCCAAAAGCCCCCCTCTTCAGCTTCGTGCACAACTATCTTGATCTTCATGACGGCCTCGCAATCAGGATAGTTGCCCAAGCTGCCCACTTATTCAACCTTCGTGAGCTACTCCGCTGCCTGCGCGTTGATCTCCGCCGAGACCTGACGGATCGCGCGCGCGAGCAGGTTCGGATCCTGCGCGCCGGAGACGGCGTATTTCTGCGCAAAGACGTAGGTCGGCACGCCGGAGATGCCCTTCTCGGCGGCTTCCTGCGCGTCCGCCGAGACGCGCGCGACGTCCTCGTCGGTGGCAAGGCGCTTGCGCACGTCGTCGGCGTCGAGGCCGATGTCGGCGGCCGCCTGCACCAGCACGTTCACGTCGGTGAGATCGCCGCCGTCGCGGAAATACAGCTCCATCAGGCGCTGCTTCATCTCGGGCGCCTTGCCGATCGCTTCAGCCCACAGGATGAGGCGATGACAGTCGGTCGTGTTGGGCTGACGCGCCACGAGCTCGGGCTTGTAGACGAGGCCCTCCTCGCTTGCGGCCGCAACCACGCGCCCGGCAATGCCCTTGTAAGCCTCGACCGAGCCGAACTTCTGGGTGAGATAGGCCTCGCGGCTGATGCCCTCGCGCGGCACCCAGGGATTGAGGAAGAACGGGCGGAAATTGAGCTTGACCGGAACGTCAGGAACGAGCGCCAGCGCGCTCTCGATGCGATGCTTGCCGATATAGCACCAGGGGCACACCACGTCGGAGACGACGTCGATCTGGAGCGGTTTCAGCGTGCTCATGTCAGGCGCCTCCTTCGGGCGGATACCGGGTTCGTCGGAACATAAGCCGAAGCGGGGGCGGCGCAAGGCACCCTCCCGCATGGCTCACGACTTCACCTCTGCGGTTATTGTGGCAGGTCCCGCCTGCCCCGATACTCGCGGCCACGATCAAGCCCAGGGGATCAAGGAGGGAAGACCGCGATGAGCGCCATTTTCAGGCCGGAAGGCCATCTGTCCCGGGCCACGGAGCATGCCGGCGGTCCGTGGTCGCCGGACATGTTGCAGGGAAGCGCCACCACTGCGCTCATGACCCGCGAGGTCGAGCGTCTCGCCACCGAATCCGGCTTCGCGGTGCGGCGCCTGACCTTCGATCTGTGGCGGCCGGCGGGCCTGCGCACCTTCAGGACCGTCAGCGAATTGCTGCGCGACGGCCGCAAGGCCAAGACCATGCAGGTGCGGCTGATGGACGGCGAGACCGAGATCGGCCGTTGCACGGCGCTGCTGACGGCGCCGAGTGCAGACTCGCCGGTCGATCCCTTTGCGAGGCCCGCGGCGATCGACAAGGCGCCCGAGGCGGGCGCTCCGCCGCCGGCCTTCGCGCAGAAATGGAGCCGCTATTTCCAGAACGTCTCGGTGCGGCTGATCGAGGGCGCGTTGGAGAAGCCGGGCCCCGCGGCGGCCTGGATGCGGCTCGACGCGGCCCTGGTCGAGGGTGAGCCGAACACGCCACTGCTGCAGGCGGTGCAGGCCGCGGACTTTTCCAGCGGCGTCGCGCAGATCGTCGACATGCGCGACTGGACCTTCATCAATCCGGAGATCAGCCTCTATTTCTTCCGTCCGCCGGAGGACGAATGTATCCTGATCCGCGCCGCGACACGCGTCGGCGCCAATGGCGCGGGCCTCACCACGGCGACGCTGAGCGACCGCAAGGGACCGTTCGCGGAGGTGATGCAGGCCATGAGCTTCGAGCGGCGCGACGCCGTGCAAGCTCAGGCGTCCTGAGCCGCGAGCGCGATCAGCGCGGCCTCGGATGCGGCATCAACAGGCATGAACATCTCGACGCGAAGCTCCTGCAGCGTCACGTCCTGCGGCGTGCCGAGCGTCAGCACCGCGCCGATCAGGCCGATGCCGACCTCGCCCTTGCGCAGGCGCACCTCGCAGAGCGGCCCCGGCACGGCGTTGTCCTCGATGCCAAGCATGGGAAGCTCCGGCAGCCGCATCAATTCGCGCCAGGTCGATTGCAGGGCCTCGTCGAGCGGTGCGGCCATCGCTTCATGGCGCGCCCGCGCCAGCAGCGCAGCCGCGACGGCGGGCCAGTTCTCGACGAACGGCTTGAGCTCGTTCGACGCGAGGAACATGCGCATGTGATTGAGCGGCCGCTGCATGCGCTCAGTGCCGAGCAGCATGGTCATCAGGCGCGAGGCGGCGCGGTTGGCCTGCTTCACGTTCCAGCGCCGGTCGGTCACGATCGCGGGAAACGGCTCGTGCCGTTGCAGCAGAAGATCGATGGCGCGGCGCGCATCGGCAAGCTCGGGCGCGGCGAGGTCGCGCTCGCCATATTGCCGCGCGAAGCCGCCGGCCTCGAGCAGCGCGTTGCGGTCGCGCAGCGACAGATCGAGCGCGGACGCGAGTTGCAGCAGAATGTCCCGGCTTGCCGCCGCCTTGCCGGTCTCGACATGGCTGAGATGCTTGACCGAGATGCCGGCCTCGAACGCCAGCTCCGCCTGGCTCGAGGCTCGGCGCATGCGCCAGCCGCGCAGGAGATCACCGACGGGATTGGCCGGCCGCAATCGCCGGAACGCGCGCGTGTCCATCGGCAGATTATGCGGGGGCCGCTCCTGCCTGTAAACGCCGCTATGGCAAGCCGGCCGCCATCTGCTTCAACCGTTCGGCGGTGCGCTCGTCCGCTGGAAAGAAGGTCTCCAGCGCCAGCTCCGACAGCGTGATGTCCACGGGCGTGCCGAACACCATGGTGGTGGAGAAGAAACTGAGGATCTCGCCCCCATGTCGCAGCTTGAACGGGATCGCGACACTGTCGCTCGATAGCGGGGCCGCGCGCGCCGGAATGGGATAGCGCTTCAGGTCGTTATAGAGCTTGATCAATTCAGGGTCGGCGGTCGCCTCGCATTGCCGGTGCAGCCGCTCCAACAGGTGCCCGCACCATTCGGCGAGATTGACGGTGCGCGATGCCAGCGCCTCGGGATGGAAGGCGAGCCGCAGCACGTTGAAGGGCTGGCCGAGCAGATGCTGCGGGATGCCGTCGAGCAGCGGCGCCACCATGCGATTGGCTGAGACCAGGTTCCAGTGCCTGTCCACCGCAAGCGCGGGATTGGGCTCATGCGCCTTGAGGACGAGGTCGATCGCCTGGCGCGCTGATTTCAAGGCGGGATCCTCCAGCTGGCGCTGCGGGAAGGCCGGCGCGTAGCCGGCGGCGACCAGCAGCACGTTGCGTTCGCGCAAGGGCACGTCGAGACGCTCGGCGAGCCTGAGCACCATGTCGCGCGAGGGCGCGGCGCGCCCGGTCTCGACGAAGCTTAAGTGCCGCGCCGAGATCTCGGCCTCGCCCGCGAGATCGAGCTGGCTCATGCGGCGGCGCTGCCGCCATTCGCGCAAATGATCGCCGATATGGATCGGCTGGCTGCGTTCGGCCTGGGCCGTGGATGCATGTGCGTTCATGACCAGAAACCTATCATGCGGATTTCGGCCGTTCCATTACCCGCGAGGTAATCGAATTAGGCCACGCGGCGTCGCATCTTCGGTTGCAACAGGAGATGACCATGATCGCGCTGCTGCTCTATCGGACCGTCGCAGACCACCTTCTTCCGTGGGCCATGACGCTCGCGACCCGCATCCTGGCGCGCAGCCTCAACATGCCGGAGCCGCTGGTGCATTCGACCGGCGACTATGTGGTCGCACAGGTCATCGCCTTCGAGCACGGCGTCGGCAGGAGCCTCTGCCCGTTCCGCCTCGCCCGCCTCGTCCGCGCCTGGTGGCGCGGATGGCGCTGAATTCCACCCCAGCCCAATCAAGGAGAACCACGATGATCGACGCATCCACCTTCCTCCGCCGTGCCCTGCTCGCCGACGCAATCTTCAGCGGCGTCGCGGCCCTCGGCTTCACCTTTGGTGCAGGCACCTTCGCGAGGCTGTTCAACCTGCCGGAAGCGCTGTTGCTTGAGACCGGCCTGTTCCTGATCGCCTACACCGCGCTGGTCGGCTGGCTCGCCTCGCGCCCATCCGTGTCCAGGGCGCTCGTGCTGCTGGTCGTGATCGGCAACGCCGCATGGACCGTCGGCAGCATCGCGCTGCTGCTGTCTGGCGCAGTGTCCCCGAACCTCGCAGGCGAGCTGATGGTCGTGGCGCAGGCCATCGCCACCGGCGTGTTCGCCGAGCTGCAATATGTGGGATTGCGCAGAAGTGGGCGTGTGGTCGCGGCGTGAGCCTCTCGTGTCCCGGACGCGCTGCAACGCTCTCGGCGTTGCGGCGCAGAGCCGGGACCCACGTCCAAACGGATCGCTCGCGGATAGATGGGCCCCGGCTCTGCAGCGCATCGCTGAAGAAGCGCTGCGCCGCGTCCGGGGCACGAGAGCGGCGCTTGTCTTCGCGGCGCTGGGCATGAGTATGCATTGGCATCGCCTCTCCGCTGAATTAGCACTGCAGACGCATTCCGTTCTCGCGGCGCGGTTCGCCCGAGCTTGCCCGATCGATCGCGCCCCTTGATGGCCAAAGGGCGCAGGGAAGGCCGGGCGCCGGCGGCACCCGAGTCCGTGTACAAGGAAATGCACACGGGGTGGACTACAGGTGATGCCGGTCGCCCGGCCTTCCCTGCGCGGATGGTTTTAACGGTGTCCTTCGTGCTCTCCTCGGGGAGCGTTGCACTATTGCCCCCGTCGCCTTGCGGCCGATCGATGCGCGTACCCGGTCGGGCCGCCGCATCACCGCCTGACTTGACGCCAGAACCCCGGGCGCCAGGACCACACGACTTCTCCGTCCGCGGACGGCCTGGCCTCAGCGTCCGGGGCTTGGTGTGCGCACCCCAGACCATCGACCAAACCGCTGTGACCGCACCGTGTCGTGTCGCGCTGCTTGAGGACTCACGGTTGCCCGCCCTGTCCTCACGCACATCGCGCCGGCGCTACCGCGTCCACCGCACCCCGGCCCGCATCTCGTGACGATCGCGAAGCGCCCCTCTGGCAGGGCCGGGATGGCACGTACATGCCATAAATCCGAAATTCGGAAAAGCGATATATTTTCGCGGGAAGGGCTTGACGGGTTTTGGGGTGTTTTGCCCGTCGCCTCGCGCCGCGCCAGCCTGAGCTGCAGGATGGGGTGAGCCTGCGCTCCGCCCATCCTTCGAGGCTCACCCGTCTTGCTGGTTGCGTGGTCAGCCCACGGGACTCTTGCCGCGCCGTCATTGCGAGCGCAGGGAAGCAATCCAGACTGCCACCGTGGAAAGACTCTGGATTGCTTCGCTGCGCTCGCAATGACGGAGAGGAGGAGAGAATGCCGTCCACAGGCGGTGGGCTGAGCCCCAGAGGATGGGCCCAGCGGATGGATTTGGCCGTGCGCGAAAGCTGTCAACTCAGGCGGCAGAACGGCGCACGTCCCCCCGCCACGCTTATGCCTTGGCGCGGCCGGCCTTGCCGGCGAAGTGCTTGCCGTTCAGCTTCTTCTTTTTCGTGGCGGTGGTTTTCGCGCCCGCCTTCTTGGCCTTGCGCGCCTTCACCTTGGCGGTTTCCGCCCGCGCTTCGGCGCGCAACTTCTTGCGCTTCTTCTCGCAGGAGTCGCATTTGCAGCCGATCGGCTTCAGATAGGCTTTGAAATAGTCGGTGCCGTAATCGTAGTTGATCTCGTCGCCCGGCTCGATGTTCCTGATGGCGCGGATGAAGACCTTGCGCTCGCGCGGCCGGACGTCGGACTCGGCGTTGGGCCGGCAGGAATGGTTGATGTACCGGGCAAGGTTCTTGCGCACCGAGCCGTCGATGGTCCAGCGGCCGTTGAGCTCGAACAGGTATTTGTTCTCGATCTCGTCGTGCGCCGGAATCCGCGAGTCCAGGATCGGTCCGAAATAGCGGACGATCCGGGTGCCCTTCTTGATCGGCTTGGTGGCGAAGAGGCCGAGCCCGGTCTTGGAGCGGCCGACGCGATAGGGTTTGTTCGACGATGTGGCTGGCATGATCAAGTAAACGAGGACGCGAACGAGGCTGGAAAAGCCCAAGCGAAGCCGCTCTTCTAGAACGATTCCGCGCCGCTGTCAGGTATATCCCACGCCTGTTTGAACCTTGCCCACAATGAAGACGTCTGATGGTACGGAGTTCCCGGACCATCAAAGCCGTCATGATGAACCGCATCACCCGCATTGGCCTCGCCGCCTTGATCAGTTGCATCGGCCTGAACAGCGCCGACGCCCAAACCGTGGGCAGCACCTACACCTCGACGGCACCAAAGGATTGCCGCCAGATCGGCAAAGCCAGCGAGCTCGACGGCAGCACCACGCGGGCATGTCCGGGCAAGGATGGCCTGACAGTGCTGATTGCCGAGGACGATCTGCGCGAAATCGTCTCGGTCGGCCACAATCGCAAGCAAGCCGCCGAGGAACCTGCGGCAAAGGTCTGGTTCGCCCCGTTCAATTCGTCCGAGACCACGATTGAATGGCGCGCCGCGGACGCAAAGCCGTTCGCCATCATCCAGCGCTGGCACATCGCCGACAGCAATGATCCCGACAAGCAGGGACGGCCGAACACCAAGGCTATACTGGTCGTGACGAGGCTGCCGCCGGGACCGGTCTGTCACGTCGCCTATGTCGATGCGGTCGCCAACCCCACCGCCAATGAGCTTGCGCGCAAGGCCGCGGACGATTTCGCCCGCAGCTTTGCTTGCGGCAAGGACGAGGTGAAGATCATCGGCGCGCGCGGCCGCGCGGTCGAGCTTGCGACGATGCGCTAGCGCTCCGCGGGGCGATCAGCAGGTCGGCAGCTTCGCCGTGATAGGCGCGGTCAGCATCGCCTCCAGCAGCCGCTCGGCCGTGGTCCCCTCAGGCAGCCGCTCCAGAATATCCTTCAGCCTGCCGTCGAGCAGCAGCGTGGTGAAGCCGTGCACCAGCGACCAGGCACGCGCGATCGCAGCGCCCTGGTTCAGCGTCAGCGCATCTTCGCTGATCTGCTCCTGCCGCATCATGCCGACCGCATTCGCAAGTCCGGCGAAGGAGGCTTCGGCCGCCTCGTGCAGCGAGGGCCTCGAATAATCGAGCCGCTCGGTGCGGAACATGATGCCGTACATGCCGGGATGAGCCTGCGCGTAGGCGACATAGGCCTTCGGGCGCGCCAGGGCATGCTCGAGCGGCGTGGAGGCGGCATTGGACGAGGCCGCCATCGCCGCGTTGAACTGGCGGAAGCCGACTGCCGCAAGCTCGCTCAGAAGCCCGGTGAGGTCGCCGAAATGATGCGTGGGTGCGGCGTGCGAGACGCCCGCCTCGCGTGCCACCGCGCGCAATGTGAGACCGGCAAGCCCATCACGTTCCAGCACCCGTTCGGCGGCCTGGAGCAGCGCCTCGCGCAGGGCGCCGTGATGGTACGGCGTCTCGGTCTTCGCGCTTGCCGCGCGGCGTGGTGGACGCGATGCCGCGGTCGAGGTCGTTCTCTTCAGGGCACGCGAGCTTCGCGCGGTTGCGCTCTTGGTGTCGATCTTGGTCATTTGCAAGCTATATGACGCAATATTGACAGTGTAAAGATTTCGCTTGACCGATGCGGCATTCGGCGCTATCTCATCTTTACGATGTAAAGATAGGGAGGATCTGCCGTGCAGCACGACTCCATCACCGAGCGCCGCAACAATATCGCGCCGATCCCGTTCGAAGCGGACGCGCCGTTCCCCAAGATCATCGGCGAATTGCCGCGCGAGCTGAACGGCACGCTGTATCGCAACGGTCCGAATCCGCAGTTCGAGGCGCCCAATGCACACTGGTTCGTCGGCGACGGCATGCTGCACGCCTTCCACCTCGAGAACGGCCGCGCCAGCTACCGCAACCGCTGGGTCCGCACGCCGAAATGGCTGGCCGAGCACGATGCCGGCCGCGCATTATTCGGCGGCTTCGGCCGCAAGCTGCCGGATGCGCCGACCGATCTCACCGATGGCGGCGTCGCCAACACCAACATCATCTTCCATGCCGGCAAGCTGCTCGCGCTTGAAGAAGCGCATCTGCCGACCGAGATCGAGCCGGGCACGCTGGCGACGCGCGGCTATCACAACTACCAGGGCCGCGTCGCCGGCAGTTTTACCGCGCATCCGAAGATCGATCCCGTCACCGGCGAACTCGTGTTCTTCGGTTACAACGCGGCAGGTCCGCTGACGCCCGCCCTCTCCTACGGTTCGGTCGATGCCTCCGGCAAGGCGACGCGCTTCGAACGCTTCGAAGCGCCCTATGCAAGCATGGTGCACGACTTCATCGTCACCGCGAACCACGTGCTGTTTCCGATCCTGCCGATATCAGGCAGCATGGAGCGCGCCATGAGCGGACGGCCGCCCTATGCCTGGGAGCCCGACAAGGGCGCCTATGTCGGCGTCATGAAGCGCAGCAGCACGGCCAAGGACATCGTCTGGTTCCGCGCTGAGGCCTGCTACGTCTTCCACGTCATGAATGCGTGGGAGGACGAGAACCGCATCATCGCCGACGTCATGCAGTTCGAGGAAGCGCCGCTGTTTCCGCACCCCGACGGCCGGCCGACCGATCCGGAGAAGTCGCGCGCCCGGCACTGCCGCTGGACCTTCGACCTCTCAGGCAACACAGACCGCTTCCAGCAGACTTACCTGGACGATCTCACCGGCGAATTCCCGCGCATCGACGACCGCCGCGCCGGGCTGAAGAACCGTCACGGTTGGTACGCCTGCGCCAATCCGAAACTGCCGATGTTCGGCGCGCTGTCCGGCGTCGTCCATGTCGACGGCAACGGGAGGCGGCTCGGTCATTATCTGCTGCCGGCCGGCGACACCATCTCCGAACCTGTTTTCGTCGAGCGCTCGAAGGATGCGACTGAGGGCGATGGCTGGCTGCTCGCGGTGGTCTGGCGGGCGCGAGAGAACCGCAGCGACCTCGCCGTGTTCAACGCCACCGATGTCGAGGCGGGCCCCGTCGCGCTGGTGCAGCTCGGCCACCGCGTGCCCGATGGTTTTCACGGTAATTGGGTGGGCGCGGCGTAGCGCGCCTGGAATGACAGCAGATGCGTCACCAAAGAGATATCTCATGCACATACCTTCGATCACTGTGAACTGTCTCGCTGTCCTCGCTTTGGCTTGCGTTGCGCTCACGCTCCAGATGATCCGGCGGCGGAGCAACCACATCATCTTCAACGGCGGCATCCTGCTCGCCGCCGGCCTTCTCATCGCCGCCGCGCTGCCGATCCTGTCGCGCCTGTCCTGGACGGATTTGGCAGACCAGGCGTCCGATCAAGCCGTTGCGGCCCTTCATTTTCTGGAGGTCGCCTACGTTATTTTGACACTGTAAAGATTTCGCTTGACCCGGCGGCACTCCCGAACTAAAGATCTTTACATCGTAAAGATCGACCTGACCGAGGCGGGCAATGGCGATTTTCCTGATCCTCGCGCCCTACGGCGCTTACACCCTCCTGATGCTGGTGACATCAGCAACGGTCAGCGTGTTCGCGGCCTCCGCGATCTGCCTCGCCACCATCGCAATCGATGTGACGTGCGGCCGTTCGGTGAAGACCCTGGCCGCGGGTTCGGCGGTCGTGTTCGCCGCGATCGGCCTCTACCTCGCGCTGCTCGATCCCGAGCTCGGCGCGCTCGGCGTCAAGCTGTCGGTCGATCTCGGCATCTTCGCCGTCTCGCTTGGCTCGATGCTGGTCCGCCGTCCCTTCACGCTGCAATATGCGCTTGAAGCGGTGCCGGCCGAGACCGCGGCGATGCCGGGCTTTCTCCAGGCCAATTACATCATCACCGGCGCCTGGACCGCGGCCACACTCCTGATGGCGGCCGCCAATCTCGTGCTGCTCTATGTCCCGGGTCTGCCGCTCTGGTCGAGCCTTGCGGTCGCCTTCGCCGCACGCAACAGCGCGCTTTACTTCACAAAGTGGTATCCCGAGTATCGCCAGATCAAGTACGGTACGCCCGCCCGCACATTGCCCAACGCTCGCTGAACAGGATTGACGATGAAGGACGTATTCGCCCGCCTCGCCTCCGACCTCTTCTCCGCCATCGTCTTCCTGGTCGTCTATCTCGCCACCGACAACGTCATCCTGGCCACGTCGGTGGCGATCGCCGGCGCGATCGTGCAAGTGGTCTACGCCCGCATCAAGGGGCAGCAGCTCAACTACATGACCTATGCGAGCCTCGCGCTCGTCGTGGTCCTGGGCACGGTCACGCTATTGACCAATGATCCGCGCTTCATGATGGCAAAGCCTTCGATCGCGCATTTCGCGATCGGCCTCATCATGCTCAAGCGCGACTGGATGCTGCGCTACATGCCGCCGATCGTCGTCGAGACCGTTCCGGAATATGTGACGGCGGCAGGCTATGCCTGGGCGGCGCTGATGTTCGTGATCGGCATCGGCATGATCGCCGTCGCCTCCACAGGCGACCTGAAGCTGTGGGCGTTCTACCTCACGGTGGTCGCCGGCGGCGCCAAGATCCTGGCCTTCGCCGTGCAGTACGTCGTGCTCCGGCTCGTCGTCACCAGCCGCCGGCGCGCCGCCGCCCGCGCTTAATTGCCCCGTCGCAGGGTTAGGCAGGAACTGCGGTTTGGGCTATAGGCTCGCTCAGGACGGCCGCGGATCGTCGCGGACCGCCGAAATTTGTTCGGGAGACGGGAATGGCCGTAGACGGCAACTGGAATCTGACCATGACGACGCCGATGGGCGAGCGCCAGGCGACGCTGAGCCTCAAGGCCGCCGGCGACACGCTCACGGGCACGCAGGGCGCAGAAGGTAATACCGCCGAGATCTTCGACGGCACCGTCTCTGGCGACAACGTTTCGTGGAAGGTCTCGATCACCAACCCGATGCCGCTCACGCTCGAATTCGCCGGCACCGTCGCCGGCGACAGCATCAGCGGCGAGATGGGCATCGGCCCGATGGGCAGCTTCCCGTTCACGGGCACGCGCGCGTAAGGCCGCACAGCAATCATGCGCGTGCTCCGTCTCATCGCGGCGACGATCCTGTGCGTCGCGACACAAGCGGCGCGCGCGGACGAGGCTGAACCGGCGTGGCGCGCAAGCGCGCTTGCCTTGGTGCCGGCGGGTTATGTCGCCGGCACGGCCTACCGTACCGAAGCCTTGACCGGTTACCTCGCCGTCTATCCGGCGGCGTCGAATGACCCGAAGAATCCGGCCAGCGTGTTTGCTCCGCGCCAATCCCTCGCAGTCGCGCTGACGCCGGATGAGAAGCGCGCGGTCTCAGCCGAATTGAAGCCGCGCGCCGAGCCGGCCCCTGGCGACGACGAGACAGATTTCGCCAAGCTGCACGCCGATCTCGCGGCAAAGCGCAAAACGCTGCCCGAGGGCACCGAGCCCTGCAGTCTCGGCGCCTGGTCCATCGACAAGGATTCCAATGGCCTCAACGTGCGTGCCGAGCCCTCGGTGAAGGCCCGCGTGCTCGGCACGCTGCCGCCGCCCTATCGGCTCAAGCTCGGCGGCGCCGAGAACACGCCCGAGGGCGGCTGGCTCACCGAATTCCGCATCATCGGCTTCAAGGACGGCTGGTTCCTGATCGAAGGCGCGAGGCCACCGGGCAAGGACTACGAGGACGAGAAAAGATATCCGCGCAGCGCGCCAAAGCCCTATGCCGGGCGCGGCTGGGTCGCGGCCAACAAGGTCGGCGCCAGCTACGCCAATGGCTACACACGTGCGGGTGGGCTGTTTCAGGCGCCCTTCGTCGACGCCAAATGGATGCCCGCCCAACACGAGCTCGGCGGCCCGATCGACGGCGACGGCGGGCCGAAGCGGCTTCTCGCCTGCAGCGGATATTGGGGTCTCGTCGAGAGCCACGACGGCGTCCGCGGCTGGTGGCGCTCGCTGTGCTCCAACCAGGTCACGAATTGCAGTTAGGCCGCTGAAGCTCCTGCGAAGATACATGCAGCATCACCGCGCGCGAGCGCGGTGATGTGAACTAGCCCAAATTCAACTCCTTGAAGAAGTCGTTGCCCTTGTCGTCGATGATGATGAACGCCGGGAAGTCGACCACTTCGATGCGCCAGATCGCTTCCATGCCGAGCTCGGGATATTCGAGCACCTCGACCTTCTTGATGCAGTGCTCGGCGAGGTTCGCCGCGGCGCCGCCGATCGAGCCGAGATAGAAGCCGCCATATTTCTTGCAGGCCTCGCGCACGGCCGGGGCGCGATTGCCCTTGGCGACCATCACCATGGAGCCGCCGGCGGCCTGGAACTGGTCGACGAAGGAGTCCATGCGGCCGGCGGTGGTCGGACCGAACGCACCGGAAGCGTAGCCTTCGGGCGTCTTGGCGGGGCCGGCGTAGTAGACCGGATGATTCTTGAAATAATCCGGCAGCGGCTCGCCCCTCTCCAGCCGCTCGCGCAGCTTGGCATGGGCGCTGTCGCGCGCGACGATCATGGTGCCGGTCATCGAGACCCGCGTCTTGATCGGATGCTTGGAGAATGTCGCCAGGATGTCCTTCATCGGCTGGTTGAGGTCGATCTTGACGACCTCGCCGCCGAGCGCCTCTTCGACCGCAGGCAGATATTGCGCCGGGTTGTGCTCGAGCTCCTCGAGATAGACGCCGTCCTTCGTGATCTTGCCGAGCACCTGGCGGTCTGCCGAGCAGGACACGCCGAGCCCAATGGGGAGCGAGGCGCCGTGACGCGGCATGCGGATCACACGCACGTCGTGGCAGAAATATTTTCCGCCGAACTGAGCGCCGACGCCGAGGCTTTGCGTCATCTTGTGGATTTCCTGCTCCATCTCGACGTCGCGGAACGCATTGCCGTCCGGCGAGCCGTGGGTCGGCAGCGCATCGAGATAGCGGGCGGAAGCGAGCTTCACCGTCTTCATGCAGAGCTCGGCCGAGGTGCCGCCGATCACGATGGCGAGGTGATAGGGCGGGCACGCGGCGGTGCCGAGGGTCAGGATCTTTTCCTTCAGAAACGCGAGCAGCCGGTCCTTGGTCAGCACCGAAGGCGTGGCCTGGAACAGAAAGCTCTTGTTGGCGCTGCCGCCGCCCTTCGCCATGAACATGAACTTGTAGGCATCGTCACCCTCGGCGTAGATCTCGCACTGCGCCGGCATGTTGTTGGCGGTGTTCTTCTCCTCGTACATCGAGAGCGGCGCGACCTGCGAGTAGCGCAGATTGCGGCGCAGGTACGCATCGCGCGCGCCTTCCGACAGCGCCGCCTCGTCGTCGCCGTCGGTGATGATGTTGCAGCCCTTCTTGCCCATGATGATCGCCGTGCCGGTGTCCTGGCACATCGGCAGCACGCCGCCGGCGGCGATATTGGCGTTCTTCAAAAAGTCCAGCGCGACGAACTTGTCGTTGGGGCTGGCCTCGCCGTCCTCCAGGATGGCGCGAAGCTGCTTCAGATGGCCCGGCCGCAGGTAATGATTGATGTCGCCGAAAGCCGCCTCCGACAACGCCCGCAGCGCCTCGCGCGACACCACCAGCATGTCCTTCCCCAGGACCTTCTCGACCCGCACGCCCTCGGCCGTGATCTTCTTGTAGGGCGTCTCGTCCTTGCCCAGCGGGAACAGCGGGGTGTGCTTGTAGGGCGGAACGGGCTTGGACTGGTCGGGAAAGGCAGTAGGAGCGTTCATGGGGCGAATCTCGGGGTTTTGGAGCCCTGGCGGGCCTCTCAGCATAGAAGCGTTCTAAGCGCATTTTGAGCGGAAAAGAAAGGGAGCGGTGCGCATGGGAGGGGCGGCCCAGGCTCGGGAAGGCATTGGTCCAGCTGGTGGAAATGCCTCCGCCCACACTTGCGCTTCGCGGCCGACGACGGTTGAATGCGCGCGCTAAGGGGCTTTTCATCATGACATTGAAACTGAACGTCCGCGGCGCGATCCTGGTCGCCGCCGCCATCACCGGCCTTGTGACCCTCGCCTCGCCTGCGCGCGCCGACCGTTGCGACGACAGCGCCAAGGAGCTGGCGAACCAGGTCGATCGCCTCAAGGTGAATTTCCGCGCCGCCAACGTCGTTTACCTGACGCACCCCGCGGCCAAGGAGCTGTCCGTGGGCTGCCGCGGCGACAAATATTCCATCGAGCTCTATGCCAAGGGTGATCGCAAGCCCACGCCGGAGTTCTATGCGCTGGTGGGGTCGATGGCGGCGATCGTCTTCACCGTGACCAAGGACGACACCACGACGGGCGCGACACGCTGCCTGAAACGGATGGGGCTGCTGCGCGGCGACAAGATCAGCATGCGCTATCGGCGGCTCAACATGGAATGCACCCGCACCAAGAAGGACGCCTCGATCGCGATCACGCGCGGCAAGGACGAATAGGCGGGGCACTGCGCCTTCGCTCATGTCACACGCTCGGCAACGCAACGCATCGCGACGCCGCCTGCCACACCGCAGCGACTTGTCCGCCGAAGCCTTCGAAGGCGGAAGCAATCCAGAAATCTCTCCACCGGGGGGATTCTGGATTGCTTCGTCGCAAGGGCTCCTCGCAATGACGAGGTGAGATTTGTCATCGCTCTCATCCAGCGTGGATGATGCGCGAAAGCAGCCTCTCCACCACACCCAATCCCTCGCATTTTAACGATTGGCTTGAAGGAAATTTCGCTGCTCGCAGGGCAGGCTCAATTGTTTCCATGTGTGAGGATTTGCGGATGAAGGTTTCCACCGTTGCGCCCCCGCCGATCGCGATCGTGGTTCCGAACTACGACACGACCAAGCCGCAGGACGATCAGACCAAGGTCAAGGGCGAGGATCCGACCTTTAAGCCGCAGCCGCCCGCGCCGCTGCCGCCGGGTCAGGGCACGCGGATCGATCAGCTCGCCTGATCAGGCCTGTCGAAGCTGAAGGGCCCGATCCGGTCGATCGGGCTTTTCGCGCGTCCGGCCGCATCTTTGCCGGATAGCGGGACCATGATCCGTGCGCGGCCATCCCGGGATCCCGCGCATGATCGTACGCCTCCTGTTGCAAAACACGATCTTCGTCGTCGGAATGGGCGCGCTGCTGTTCGCCTCGGCCGGAACGTTGCGCTGGCCCTCGGCCTGGGTGTTCCTCGCCACCTCCACCCTGCTCGGCCCACTCTGCGGCTGGTGGCTCTACCGGATCGATCCGGCGCTGCTCGCCGAGCGTCTGCGGCCGGTCCTGCAGAAGGACCAGCCCGCCGCCGACAAGGTGTTCATGAGCGTCTTCATCGTTGCGATGCTGGCCTGGCTGGTGCTGATCGGCATCGATCGGCGCATGCAATGGTCCGACATGCCGGTCGCGTTGCAGGTGGTTGGCTTTGCGCTGTTCCTGCTCTCGACGCTGTTCACGCTCTGGGTCTTCCGCGAGAACTCGTTCGCCGCCCCCGTGGTGAAGCTGCAAGCCGAGCGCGCGCAGCGCGTGATCTCGACCGGCCCCTACGCCCATGTGCGCCATCCCATGTATAGCGGCATGGTGCTGTTCTTCACCGGCATGCCGCTGCTGCTGGGCTCGTGGTGGGGACTTGCGATGATGCCGCTGTTCATCGGCTTGTTCGCAGTCCGCATCCCTATCGAAGAGCGCACGCTGCGCGAGGGCCTGCCGGGCTATACCGACTATGCGGCGCGGGTGCGTTATCGCCTGATGCCCGGCGTTTGGTGAGGCAGATCAGTCCCCGCCTGGACCGATCAGCCATCCAGCTCACGGTAATGGCGGAAGATGCCCTGCTCGTTGAAGGCAATGCGACGGTCGCTGTCCAGATAGGTCTTGATGTTCGGCCGCGCGGCGACCCGATCATGCAGGCCGAGGAGGCCCGGAATGTCTGTCTCGAACGCCGTCATGCGCTTGGGAAAGGCATAACGCAGGCCCGCGACGATCTGGAACAACGACAGATCGACATAGGTCAGCCTGCGACCTGTGACGTAGGCGCCGCCATTCCCGTTCAGAAGCCGCTCGAAATAGCTGAGATATTTCGGCACGCGCTCGTCCCAGAAATCGGCGGTGCGCTTCTTCGCCGGCGGCTTCTGGTCTTCGTAATAGAGCGAGGGCCCGAGCGGATGATGCGTGTCATGGATCTCGACCACGAGGTCGGCGATGGTGAGCTGAAGCTGGTGCACCCAGAGCCGGCCGGCGTCCGTCTTGGGCGCAAGCCCATGGCGGGTGCCGAGATAGAGCAGGATATTGGCGGTCTGGCCGATGACGAGCTTGCCCGCTTTCAAAAACGGCGGCGCAAAGGGCGGCGTGCCCTTCTGCGCGTCCATCATCTTCATCATCGCAGCCGTGCCGCGCGCTCCGCGGGCGACATCGACGTAGGCCGCACCTGCCTCCTCCAGCGCCAGCCGCACATATTCGCCGCGGCCCTGGATCTCGGGCCAGTAGTAGAGCTCGTATTTCATGGGAGAGGTCCGTGAGCGTGAACACGTACGGACCAATGTAGCATGTGGCTCAGGGTTCCATCAGGATGGGACGGAGTACCAGTTCAACATACTCCGTCATTGCGAGCGTAGCGACTTGTCCGCCGAAGCCTTGGCGAAGGCGGAAGCAATCCAGAAATCCCTCTGCGGAGATACTCTGGATTGCTTCGTCGCTTCCGCGCAAAATTGCTACGCAATTTTGTCGCGAGCTCCTCGCAATGACGGAGGAGAGCGCCTCAATTTTCTGCGAAACAATACAGCAGCCCGTCGCCGCCGGTGCTCTTCAGATCGGCCTGCGAGCAGCCGCCCTCGGAACCGCGCGAGGGATGGGAGCTGTTCCATGATTTCGACGGCTCGTCGTCGCGCAGACCTCGCCGATCGGCATGACCGACGATCGCGACCCCTTGCGTGCTTGACGTCCAGTTCTTGCAGGTCTTGTCGTCACCGGCAGCGAACGCGGTGCCATCGGGTTGCGTTCCCGTCAGGATGTCGTGCCGGTTAGGCGTATCGCCGGCGCCGTTGATGACCTCCCCCTTCTCACTGAGCGCGGTCTGCTTGGTGAGGTTGTTGGCGGGCCCATGCAGGTCGGCCACATCCTTGGCGATCACCGCACCCTTGGCGTTCTGCCAGGGTCCCTTGCCGATGCGATCCTTGGCATTGACGGCTGGCTTGCCGTCGGCGGCCTGCGTCGAGAGGTAGGCACGCCAGGTCTTAGCTCCAGCGCCGGCGGCCTGAGCGAGCTTCTGGCACTGCGCGTCGGCGCCCTCCAGGCCCCCGAGATCGGCGCCCTTGCCCGGGCCGATGGAGGTCACGAAGAACGTCATGTCGGCCGACTGCGCTTGCGCCGATGGCGCCGCCAGCAAGGCCGCTACGAATACCACCTTGGCGAGCGCGAGGCCTGAAAACGTCATGGTTCTCTTGATGCGGATCATGTTGTCCTCCCGTTGTGCTTATCGTTGGCCGCCTGATGTCAACCCGAGGCGCGCCTGCTTATTCCGATGCGGCGATGCGACATGCCCAACGAAAAAGGGCGCCGTGCCGAAGCACGACGCCCTTTCTTGTTCGATCGCTTGCGATCAGTTGGTCTGCTGGATCGCCGACAATTCCCAGCCGCTGCCGGGCCGCCGGGCGAACGTCCAGACCTCGGTGACTTCGCCGGGCTGCTCGCTGCCGGCGACGACGGTGCCGCTGTTGCGGTCCAGCGTCTTGTCGGTGAGCGCAAAGCGCAGCGCCACCGTGGCGTAGTCGGTCTCGCCTTCGCGCCAGGCCTCGGCGAGGTCACCCTGCAGCAGCTTGACGTTGGTCACCTTGTTGACGACGTTGCGCGCGCGGTTCTGGGCGAGGTCCTGCTCGAAATAGGAGACCATCTCCGGCGTCGCGAGCGTGTGCAGCTTGGCCACGTCCTCGTTCGACCATGCGGTCTGGACCTCGCCGAGCAGGCGCTCGAACGATTCGTAATCGTCCGGCTTGATCTCGAGCGGCGCGTTGTTGGCATTGGCGCCGAAGCCGAAGCCACCAAGTCCGCCACCGAGGCCGCTGCGCTGGTTCGGTTGCGGTCCGGAAGCTGCGCCCGCGTCGGCGTTGGCATAGGCCGCCTGCGGCGCGTGACGGCGCTGCCACCAGGACATCGCCAGCCGCACCACCAGCACCACGAGCACGATCTGGATGATCAGGCCCAGGATCGAGGACAGACCGCCCAGGCCGCCGAACAGGCCGCCGCCGAACAGCATGCCGAGCAGGCCGGCGCCGAGGAAGCCGGCCGCAAGGCCGCCCATGAAGCCGCCAGCGCGGCCGAACAGGCCGCCACGCGCGGGCGCGGCTGCGGCCGAGTTCATGCCTGCACCCGGCTGGGTATAGGTGCGGTTGAATTGTGAGGCCGAGCCCGGCGCCGTCGTGGTCGAGGGTGGGGCCGAATAGGTGCGCGAGCCGCGCGAACCCGACGAGGAGCCGCCACCGACGCGCGCGTCGGCGGACGAGATCGCCAGCGCAGTCGGCAGCGCAAGCGCCAGCACGACGGCGATCGTCTTGAAGAGATTGCGGGAGCGTAGCGAGAACTTCATGTGCGTTTCCCAAATCCCCGGCATGGGGATGTGCGCTTAAGATGGGCAGACTTGTCGAAAAGTGAAGCCGGTTTCGGAAACTATGGCTGCGGCCCTCAGTCGCGGGGATGTGGCAAAAGCCCATATTTGGCGGGGATTTGGCGGGGTGCCGGCGGAACCGTGGTCACTGGGTACCGGCGGCGAGAACTCCGCTTTTTCCCGGTCATTGCGAGCGCAGCGAAGCAATCCAGAAATCCCTCCGCGGAGGCAGCCTGGATTGCTTCGTCGCAAACGCTCCTCGCAATGACGGCGTTGAAGTAATTGAGCGCAATGACGGAGAATGCGGGTGCGGCGGGCCAGCCCCTCACCCCTGCTTCGTCATCGTCTCCTTCACCGCCGCCACGAGCTGGCTGAGCGTGAACGGTTTCGGCAGGAAGTCGAATTGCTGGCCTTCGGGCAGGCTCTTCTCGAAGGCGTCCTCGGCATAGCCGGAGACGAAGATGAACTTGATGTCGGGGTTCTTCTCCCGCATCGCCTTCAACAGCGTCGGGCCGTCCATCTCGGGCATGACCACGTCGGAGACGACGAGATCGATCGCCCCGCTCTGCTCCTCCAGCATTTCCATGGCTTCGACGCCGTTCTCGGCCTCGACCACGGTGTAGCCGCGCGAGCGCAGGCCACGTGCGTTCAGCGCGCGCAGGCCCTCTTCGTCCTCGACCAGCAGGATGGTGCCTTGCCCTGTGAGATCGGTGCGCGGCTTGGCCTCGATGGAAGCGGCTTCCTTCGCGGCGCCATTTGTCGCGCTGGCGACAGCTGGCTGCTCGACCTGCACCTCCGGTTCGGCATGATGGCGCGGCAGGAAGATGTGGAACGAGGTGCCCTTCCCCGGCTCGGAGTCCACGTAGATGAAACCGCCGGTCTGCTTGACGATGCCGTAGACCGTCGAAAGGCCGAGGCCGGTGCCTTTGCCCACTTCCTTGGTCGAGAAGAACGGCTCGAAAATCTTGTCGCGGATGTCGGCGGGAATGCCGGTGCCGGTGTCGGCAACCTCGATCCGGACATAATCCGCTGCCGGCATGCCCTTGTAGGCGAGCTTGGCCGCTTCCTCAGTGGTGACGTTGGCGGTGCGGATGATCAGCTTGCCGCCGTCGGGCATGGCGTCGCGGGCGTTGACCGCGAGATTGACGATCACCTGCTCGAACTGGGAGACGTCGACCTTGACCGGCCAGAGATCGCGGCCGTGGATGGTCTCGTGCTTGACCTTCTCGCCGATCAGGCGGCGCAGTAGCATGGCCAGATCGCTCAAGGCGTCGCCGAGATCGAGCACCTGCGGCCGCAGCGTCTGCCGCCGCGAGAACGCCAGCAGCTGCCGCACCAAGGTCGCAGCGCGCGTCGCGTTCTGCTTGATCTGCATGATGTCCTGGAACGACGGATCGGTCGGCTTGTGCGCGTTCAGCAGGAAGTCGTTCGCCATCATGATGGCAGAGAGCACGTTGTTGAAGTCGTGGGCGATGCCGCCGGCGAGCTGACCGACGGTCTCCATCTTCTGCGACTGATTGATCTGGTTCTCCAGCGCGCGCCGCTCGGTGGTCTCGAGCATGTGCACGATGGCGGCTTCCGCATCGTTCTCGGCCGAATCGACCGGCGTGACGAAGAACTGGCCCCAGCGCTCCTTGGTCCCTTCCAGCGCCACCTCGACCGGCGCGATGTCGGCCTGGCCTTCGGCGGCCTGGTTGATGGCCGCGATCAGCAGGTGCCGGTCGCGCGAATTGACCGCGCGGAAGATCGACTTCGAGGCGCTGTCGAGCCCGAGAGCCTGTCCGAGCTTGGCATAGCGCGCATTGGCGCGTACGACATTGCCGCCGCGATCGACGGTCGCGATCGCCATCGGCGTGTGGTCGAAGAAGCGCATGAAACGCACTTCGGCGGCACGATCAGGGTCGCTGCGCTCGTCGCGGGCGCGGCTGATCACGAGCGTGCGCGAGGGGCCCGGCGCGCCGTCGGCGCCGAAGGCGAGCTTGTGATAGAGCCGCACCGGCATGGTCTTGCCGGTGCGCATGCGCAGATCGATGTCGAAGACTTCCGTCTTCACCTCGCCCGGCACCGCCACGATCGAGGTCAGCAGCGAGGCGCCGTCGCCCGAGACGATGTCGGTCAGCCTCAACCCGCCCGAGCCGATCTCGGCGAGGTCGTAGTCGAGCCAGTTCGCCAGCGTCGCGTTGACATAAGCGAGCTCGCCGGCGGGATTGACCGAGAAGAAGCCGCACGGCGCGTGATCGAGATATTCGATCGCGTGCTGGAGTTCCTGGAACACGTCCTCCTGGCGCTCGCGGTCGCGGGTGATGTCGGCGATCGACCACACCGCGTATTTCGACTCGCGCTTGCCGGTCCCGAGCGGACGCACCCGCATGCGCAGCCAGCGGCCCTGGCTACCGTCCTGGCCGGAGATGCGCACCTCTTCCTGCTGCCGTTTGCCTTCGCGCGCGGCTTTCAGCAGCCGGAACACGGCTTCGGAGACGTCAGGGTTGCCGATGAAGACGCGTTCCACCGGGCGCACGTCCTGCGGGCCGGTGGCGCCGGTCAGCGTCAGATAGGCGGCATTGGAATAGACCACGTGGCCGCGGCTATCAGTGACCGCGAGCCCGTCGAAGCCATGATCAGCGATCCGCCCCACGACCGGATCATCGAGACTGCGGTCGGCGAAGCGGATGATGCCGGCGGCGAAGGCGAACAGGTTGAAAAGGCCGACCATCGCCAGCACGGCGAGGATGCCGAGAATATAGGGCTGCGCCTGCGCGCGCCCGAGCGTCATCAGGCCGACGGCGACGGCGACGAGGCCGGCGGCCACCAGCAGCACCAGCGCAATGCTGCCCGAGCGCGGCGACGGCTCGTGCGTCGCAACGGGCTCGCGTGTGAGGTCGTGGTCGGTCTCGACGGTCATCTCAAGCTGGCGCGGCCTGTCGGCAGAGAATCAACGCGCCACGGGGCGCGTGGGGTCCTCCCTGCCTGAATCGGACCCTGAGGTGCAAGGGCAGCAGACGCGAAAGGTACGCTGATTCCCAGATTACGGCCATTTCCGGTACTTTTCGGGTGTTTTATCCCCGCCCCGCGCCGAATCCACGCTTCAGCCGCATGACGTAGCCGATGACTTCGGCGACCGCATGATAGTGCTCGGTCGGGATTTCCTGGTCGATCTCGACGGTGGCGTAGAGCGCGCGGGCGAGCGGCACGTTCTCCACGATCGGGATGTCGTGCTCGCGCGCGATCTCCCGGATCTTGAAAGCGAGGTTGTCGACGCCCTTGGCGACGCAGATCGGAGCCGTCATGCCGCGCTCGTAGGACAGCGCCACCGAATAGTGGGTCGGGTTGGTGATGATCACCGAGGCCTTGGGAACCGCCGTCATCATGCGCTTCTTGGCGCGCTGCTGCCGCAGCTGCCTGATCTTGCCCTTGATGTGCGGATCGCCTTCGGACTGCTTGAACTCTTCCTTGATCTCCTGCAGCGACATCTTCTGCCGCTGGAACCAGCTGCGATACTGGAAGAAATAATCGGCGATGGCGATGACCGCGAGCGCTGCGACCACCGCGCCGAGCAGATGAATGGTCATGGTGGTGCTGGCGCCGAGCATGGCGGCCGGATCGAGCCTGACCATCGCCTCCATGCGATGCCGTTCCGGCCACAGGATCATGGTCATGACCACGCCGAGCAGCACCAGCTTGCCGATGCCTTTGAGGAAATTCGCTGCCGCCTGCTTGCCGAAGATGCGCTTGAAGCCGGCGCCGGGCGAGATCTTGCTGAACTTCGGCGTCAGGGATTCGGTCGACCAGACCAGGCGGTGCTGCAGCATGTTGCCGGCAATCGCCGCCAGTACCAGCATCAACAAGGGCACGCCGATCGCCGCAAGCATGGCGAATTCGATCTGCTGCATCAGCGCGAGCAGAGCCTTGCCGTCGGTCTTGATCATCCAGGAATTGGCGAGCAAATTGCGCATCGGCGTCAACAGCCCGCTGCCCACCGAGCCCGAGAAGGTCGAGACCACGAGCGTGCCGCCCGCCATCATGAACCAGGTATTGATCTCCTGGCTCTTGGCGACGTCGCCGCGTTCGAGCGCGTCGTCCAGGCGCTTTTGCGTCGGGTCTTCTGTTTGACTCTCTGGATCGTTGTCTTCTGCCATCGATCTATCGTGACCTGAGCGGCATCAATTGGTGCATGACACCGATGAAGTAGTCCAGATAGGTGCCCATCATCGCCGTGAGCACCACGGCGAGCACCAGGAAGCCCGCGAAGATCGACAGCGGCACGCCGACGAAATAGACCTGCATCTGCGGCATCAGCCGCGCCAGCACACCGAGCCCGATATTGAAGACGAGGCCGAACACCAGGAACGGCCCGGAGAGCTGCAGGCCGAGGCGGAACGCAGCGGCGAAGGCGCGCGTTGCCAGCGCGGCGACATCGCCGCTCGACACGGTCTCGCCCGGCGAGAAGATCGTATAGCTGTCGTTCAGCGCCGCGATGACCAGATGATGGCTGTCGGTGGCGAACAGCAGCGTCACCCCCAGCATGGTCAGGAAGTTGCCGACCAGCACGCCCTGCTGCCCCTGCGTCGGATCGACCGAGGTGACGAAGCCGAGTCCCATCTGCTGTGCGATCACCGAGCCCGCGACCTGGAGCGCCGACAGCGTCACACGCGCGGTCGCGCCCAGCACGATGCCGATCGCGATCTCATGCAGCATGAGAACCAGGAGCGGCGCGAGCGAGCCCATGTCGACCTGATAGGCGTTGCGGTGCAGCGGCAGGATGATCAGCGTGAGCAGCAGCGCGATCGACAGCTTGATCCGCGTCGGAATATTGGTCTCGCCGAGGCCAGGCAGCAGCATCACCATCGCGCCGACCCGGGCGAAGGCGAGCATGAAGGAAGCGGCGAGTGCCGGCAGCAGCGAGACGTCGATGCGCATAATCGACGCATCTTGCCTCAGCCGCCGATGATTCGCGACGAGATCCGCAGCATGTGGGAATGAAGCGCGTCGGCCATGAACGGCAGCGCCAGCAGCATCGTGGCAAAGATGGCTAGAATCTTCGGCACGTAGATCAGCGTCTGCTCCTGGATCTGCGTCAGCGCCTGGAACAGCGACACGATGACGCCGACCACCAGACCCACCACCATCAGGGGTGAGGACACGATCACGATGGTCCAGATCGCATCGCGCGCAACGTCGAGGGTTTCGGGGCCGGTCATTTGCAGATTTCCTTATTCAACTGTCATCCCCACCGCCGCGGCGAGGAAGTAGCGCTACCTCCCCGTCATTGCGAGCGTAGCGAAGCAATCCAGGCTGCCGCCGCGGAAACATTCTGGATTGCTTCGCTGCGCTCGCAATGACGCTCGGAGCGGGCACCGTGCCCAAAATCAGATCGGCATCTTCATGATGTCTTCATACGCCGCGATCACGCGGTCGCGGACCGAGACCAAGGTGGACACGGCGACGTCGGTGTCGGCGACCGCGGTCACCACGTCCATCACGTTGGCCTTGCCGGAGGCCATCGCGACCGTCTGCGCATCCGATTTGCGGCCGGACTCCATGACGCTGCCGACGGCGTCCTTCAGCAGCGAAGCAAAGGATTGCCCGCCGGCCTCGGTGCCCTTGCCGGCACCGGCGCCGCTGTTCTCCAGCACGCGGGCAAGGTTGGCATAAGCGTTGGCGGCAATTGTCGGTGATGCCATGGCTCAATTGTCCTGTTCAGCTCTTGAGGATGTCGAGCGTGCGCTGGATCATCCGGCGCGTCGCACTGATGATGTTGAGATTGGCCTCGTAGGACCGCTGCGCGTCGCGCATGTCGGTCATCTCGACCACCGAGTTCACGTTGGGATATTTGACGTTGCCGCTGGCATCCGCGACCGGATTGTTCGGCTCGTATTTGACGCGGAAGTTGGACTGGTCGGGCTTGATCTTGCCGAGGGTGACGACCTGCGCGTCGAGCGTGCGGTCGAGCGCGGAGGAGAAGGTCGGAACCTTGCGGCGGTAGGGATCGCCGCCTGATGTCTGCGCGGTCGAATCCGCGTTCGCGATGTTTTCCGAGATCACCCGCATGCGGCCGGCTTGCGCCCGCAGGCCGGAGGTCGCGATCGCCATCGAGCGGGCGAAGTCGCTGCTGTCATTGGCCATGATGCGCCTCCTCTAGCCGTTCTGTTTCCGGATCATGGCTTAAGCCTTGCCGATCGCGGTCTTGAGCAGATGCAGGCTCTTCGAATAGAGCGAGGTCGCCGCCGCGTAGTCCATCTGGTTGCTGGCGGCCTTCATCATCTCCTCTTCGAGATTGACGGCATTGCCCGCGGGGCGGGTCTCGAAACCCGCATTCTTGTTCTGGTCGAATCCGGACGCCGCGCCCGAGGGCGTCATGTGCGAACCACTGGTGCGGGCGAGCGCCAGGGGGCCCATCGAGCCCGTGACGGCCCCGGTCTTGTCGAGTTTCGGCTCGACCAGGTCGCGCGGCCGGAATTTGGGCGTGTCGGAATTGGAGACGTTCTCAGACAGGACGCGCTGGCGTTCCTGGTGCCACTGCATCTTGGTGCGAAGCGCCGACAGCACCGGGAGGTCGTTGATGGACATCGTCGCGGCTCCTTCCACCTCTTGCGGACCTCCAAGGTCCGAAGCTAGGCAGAATTTGCCGCGTGTATGGTTAACAGCTGGTTAAGAATGTTCCGGGCACATGCCTCCGCATGGGACACGATTTTGCGCCCCCTGATTCGACGCCCCCAAAAGTGGCATTAACCCAACCGTTTGGCGGCGCGTGCACAGGCCAAGAAGTCGTTTTGGATCGAGCGATTCATAGGTTATTAAGAGTTGGGGACGGCAAAACTTGCCGTGGAACGTTAAGAAATCGCAGTTTGGGGCATCGTAGGCCGGTGGTTGGCACATCTGACCATGGGCACGAGAAAAGCGCCATTTGTCGGGGACAAGTATGCAAGGCAGCCCTATCACCTTCATCGTCGCGTTCATCGTCGTTCTGGCGTTGATCGGTGTCGCTGCCTGGCTGGTTCGCCGATTCGCCAGCAGCCGGCTCGGCGCCAACACCCAGCGCGGCAGGATGCCCCGGCTCGCCGTGATCGACGCCGCCGCGGTCGACGGCAGGCGCCGCCTGGTGCTGGTCCGGCGCGACAATGTCGAGCACCTCCTGATGATCGGCGGCCCCACCGACATCGTCGTCGAGCCCAACATCGTTCGCGCCATGCATGGCCGCGACCAGCTCCCCCAGCGTCCCAATGCCGCCGAGCCGCCGCGCCTTGCCCCCATGCCCGATGCCGGCGGCTGGGCCGACGAAGCGCCGCGGCCCGAACTGCTCGATCATCCCGAGCCGCAGATGCCCGAGCCGCCGCCGCGCCCCGCGCGCCCGTCCTTCGCCGACGAGATGCGCCGGCCCGCGCCCGCGCTGGCCGAGCGCCGCAGCGAACCGCCAATGGGCGGCTTTCCGCCCGAGCCGATCGCGCCCCGTCCCGAGCGCGAACCGCGGCCCGAGCCGCTGCCGCCGCGTGCCCCGCGCAGCGAGCCGCCACTGATGCCACGTCCGCCGCGCCAGAGCGAGCCGATGAAGATGCCGCCCGTGCGCACCGAGCGCGCCGCTGCACCGCCGCCGCCTCCCCCCGTTCCGCCGGCGCCGCCCGTTCCGCCGCCGGCGCCTGCCGCGAGCCCGTCGAGCGCCGAGCAGAACCTCGCCGAAATGGCGCAGCGGCTCGAGGCCGCGCTGCGCCGCCCCGCCGGCGAAACGGTCGCGCCGCCCGTCGCGCCGGAGCCGCCGGCCGCGCCCCCGCGGGCGGCCCGCAGCGAGCCGGCGGCGCCCCCAGCCCCGCCTCCGAAGCCGGCCGCGGAGAAGACCAGCTTTGAAAATCTCGAAGACGAGATGGCCTCGTTGCTCGGCCGTCCGAAGCCGTCTTCGTGAGGCTGCCGTCCCTCCCGCGTAGAGTTCTTTTCCTTTCTGTCCTGTTCAGTGCGGCTTCGCTCGCAGGCCTTGCGCATGCGCAGGACATCAGCATCAATCTCGGCGGCGGCGCCGGCGGTGGTGGCGTCACCGAGCGCGCGATCCAGCTCATCGCGCTGCTCACCGTGCTGTCGATCGCGCCGTCGATCCTGATCATGATGACGTCGTTCACGCGCATCGTGGTCGTGCTGTCGCTGCTGCGCACCGCGATGGGCACGGCGACCGCGCCGCCGAACTCGGTGATCATCGCGCTCGCGATGTTCCTCACCTTCTTCGTGATGGGACCGGTGCTGCAGAAATCCTACGACGACGGCATCCGCCCGCTCGTCGCCAACCAGATCGGCGTCGAGGACGCGCTCCAGCGCGCCTCCGTGCCCTTGCGCGGCTTCATGCAGAAGAATGTACGCGAGAAAGACCTCAAGCTGTTCCTGGATCTCTCGGGCGAGGCGCCACCGGCGACTCCGGATGATCTCGCCCTTCGCATCCTCGTCCCCGCCTTCATGATCTCCGAGCTGAAGCGCGCCTTCGAGATCGGCTTCCTGTTGTTCCTGCCCTTCCTGATCATCGACCTCGTCGTCGCCTCGGTGCTGATGTCGATGGGCATGATGATGCTGCCCCCGGCAACGATCTCGCTGCCGTTCAAGCTGATCTTCTTCGTCCTGGTCGACGGCTGGTCGCTGGTGGCAGGAAGTTTGGTGCAGAGTTACGGAGGGTGAGGCGAGCGAGGGGACTGCGCCGCCGCCACATCCTCTCCGCCTCCAGCGATTAATTTCCGGCCCCTCCCTGTCATTGCGGGAAGCCCTTGCGACGAAGCAATCCAGACTGCCGCCGCGGAGAGACGCTGGATTGCTTCCGCCTTCGCCAAGGCTTCGGCGGACAAGTCGCTGCGCTCGCAATGACGGAGGATGGGGCAGCAGATCGCGTCACAGGGCCGGATGGCGAGCGCTGTTAGATCAGCGTGTCGTACAAATCCTTCCACTCGGGATTCACGCTCTCGATCAGCGCCAGCTTGTTTGCCCGGCTGCCGCCCTTGATCTGCTTCTCGCGCGTGATGGCATCGATCATGGTGGCGTGCAGCTCGTACCAGACAAGCAGCTTGCAACCATATTTCGAAGAAAACCCCTTCACCAGCCCTTCACGATGCTCGAACGCACGGCGCGGCGGATTGGAGGTGACGCCGGTGTAGATCGTCCCGTTGCGGCGATTGGCAAACATGTAGACGCATGGCTGCTTCATGATCGTGCTCGGCTGGAGAGTTTTCACGATAACACAACCAAGAGATGAACGCGAGCAGCGCAGCAACGACGCACTGGAATTTTCGCGCAACTCTCACCTTGTCATTGCGAGGAGCCCTTGCGACGAAGCAATCCAGACTGCCTCAGCCGAAACATTCCTGGATTGCTTCGCTGCGCTCGCAATGACGGCGGATGGAACGGCGGACTCAGCGACGCGGTCGTCCGCGGCCACAGCGCAAGCGGGCCTCCGCTCTCTCCCCGTCATTGCGAGGAGCTCTTGCGACGAAGCAATCCAGGCTGCCTCAGCAGAAACATTCCTGGATTGCTTCCGCCTTCGCCAAGGCTTCGGCGGACAAGTCGCGGCGCTCGCAATGACGGAAGATGTGGCGCCGTCCCGGGCCGCTTGGCGCGGCAGCCGGCCCTACCGTGTCATCTTGATCTGCCGCACCACAGGGATCGTCGGCAGCGAGCCGGTGTGCTCGGCTTCGTCCTTGGCGTGGGGTGCGGCTGGTCCGCGGGCGGTGGCGTCGGGGAAACGCTGCTTCATCTCGCGCAGGAAGCCGTCGAGGGTATCGACGCTGGCGGCGAGCTTGGCGATCTCGGCGAATTCGGCGCTGGAGGCGGCGGCCGGCTTGCTGGCGATGTCGAAGGCGAGACGGTCGGCGCTCTCGCTCATCAGCGGCGCGTATTTCTCGCGGAAGCGCGACAGGCCGATCGAGTCGTCGGCGAGCGCATAGCCGACGGCGGCGCGGATGATGTCGCTCTTCTCCACCGCGTTGAGCGGCTTGAAATCGCGAAAACGCTCGCCGTAATAGAGCTCGATCTGCTCGGCGGATTCGCGCCAGCGCCGTCCCGCCCAGAAGATGTCGGAGCGCAGGCGCAGCACTTCGCGCCCCGAGACGTTGGAGACGATGTCGAGCGCGAGATCGTGACGGCCGACGTCGCTCTGCGCGCGCGCTTCCAAGAGCAGGCGCTGCTGCCTGAGCTCGCCGGAGAGATCGCTGATGCGGCTCGCGCGTAGCGCCGTGATCGCCATGTCGGGCTTGCGGTTGGCGAGATAGATCATGGCAAGGCGCGCGGCGACCTGGGCGCGCGCGGCGCCTTCGAGGCGGTGATCGACCTGGTATTGCAACAGCTCGGCGGCCTGGTCGAGCAGATCGATCGAGGCGAGACGGTCGGCGAGTCGGCGGATCAGCTCGTCGCCGCGGCGGCCGATCGGCGTCAGCTCGCGGAACTCGTAGAACATCCCGAGCGCCTCGACCGGCGGCAGTTCGTCACCCTTCGGTCCCAGGAAGATCTGCGTGAACAGCTCGGAGGCGAGATCCTGCGCCTGGCGCGAGGCTTCCGCGTTCGGCTGCAGTTTCGTCGCGGTGCGCGCGGCCGTGAGCGCGTCCCGGTAGCGTCCGTTCTCGGCATATAGCCGCGACAGCATCTGCAGCGTCTTGACTTCGATCGCGTCACCGCGCCAGGTCATCGACAGGGTCTCGAGCTCGCGCAGCGCGTCTTCCTTGCCGATCTCGTCGCGCTTCTGCCGCAGCGCGACCTCGAGCTGCTTGGCCTCGGCCGCAGCCGGTCGATCGCCCGAGGCGGCCGCGAGCTTGTAGTCGTCGAGCGCGTCCTTGTCGTGGCCGAGCGCCTCGGCGAGCCGGCCGCGCAGCACCGCGAAGCCGGGCGCCGCCTCGGGCGGAACGCCGACCACTTCGAGCTCGCTGCGGCGCTTGGAGGCGCCGGCATAGTCCTTGACCTCGAGCGAGGCGCGCATCGCGTCCATCGTCACGATGCGCTGGATGTCGAGCGGCAGCGAGGCGATGGCGAATTCGACGTTCTTGAATTTCTCGCGCGCGTCCGCCCATTTGCCTTGGCGCGCATAGGCGAGCGCCTTCCAGAGCTGGGAGTCGTGGCTGTTGCCGATCACGGGATTGGCGAGGTCCTTCAGGCCCTGCGCCGGCCGGCCGATCAGGATGCTGGCGATCGCATGCATGATCAGCGCGGCGCTCTCCTCCTTGTTGAGCGGATCGCTCAACATCAGTTCGGTCACGGCCTTGGCCTCGTGATACATCGCGCGCGACATGTAGAACTGCGCAAGGTCGAGCCGCGGCAGTGAGCGCAGCGCCGGCTCGACCGCCGAGATCGCCGTCATCAGCTCGCTCTGGCGCGCCATGAAGTTTTCCGACTGGCCCTTGCGCCAGCCTTCGGGGCTGAACACCGGGCGCACCGCGGTCGGCGCCCGCTCGGCCGAGATGTCGACCGGCGACAGCGTCAATCCGCCCTTCTTGCCGAGGATCACCTTGTCGGAGCCGACCTCGACGCCGACCTCGTCGGAGTTGGGCCGGACCGCGATGCCGTGCGCGGATTCCAGCAGCGAGAGATCGACGAGGTCCTGACGTTTGATGAAGCCGCGCACCGGCCGCTGCGCGGTGATGACATAGAGCGTGTCGCCGGCATCGGGATCGGTGAGCTTGTGCAAGACGCCCGGATTGGCGAAGGGGATCGCAATGTTGGCGAGCGCGGGGTCGGTGATGTTGCGCGACATCATCAGCGGCAGCGGCGTCGACGGGATCTTGTCGGCCAGGATCAAAAGCCAATTGGTCTCCTTGCCGACCTCTTCGCTGGCCAGCGAGTAGACCAGCGGGCGGGTGAGACGGATGCGCAGCGCCTGCCCCTTGTCGAGCGGGACGCGGCCGACCTCGCCGATCATCACCCCGCCCTTGGTGCGGATCGCCTCGATATCGATCGGCTTCGGTGTGTCGAACACCAGCCACACCGTATCGCCACGGCGGAACGCCGCCGCTGGCGTTGCGACGGGAATCGGGAACGTCACGCGCAGGCCGTCGCTGTCGCGGCGCGCATCGACGCCGGCGACAGCCGGCTGAGGCGCGGCCTTGGTGGCTTCCTTGACCGGCTCTTGCGCGGCCTCTTTCGGTGCTTCGGGCGCAGGTTTGGCTGGCGGAGCCGCAGCTTCGACAACAGGCGGCATCGGCTTCGAGGCTTCCTTCGAAGCTTCCTTCGCCGTTTCCTTGGGCGCGTCCGGCGCGTGCGCTGCCTCAGGCGCCGGTTTCGGCGCTTCGGCGGGCGGCATCGCGGCCGGCGCTTCCGGCTTCACCTCGGGCTTGACGTCGATCTTGGCTTCGCGCGCGATCGTCTCCGACGTCGGCGGGGCGATCTCGCGATGGGCATCCTTCGGCTTCTCGACCGCAGGCTTGTCGGGCGCCGCCGCCGGTGCGTGACCGGAAGGCTTCATCTGCGCGATCGCCGCCTCGGGCGTCGCGGCCATCTTGCCCTTGTCGGGCTGGAAGGAGATGTCGACGACGTAGTTCTTATCGTCGCGGAACGAATGCACGTCGGAATCGCCGATCAGCGCGATTTCGACATTGGTCTGGTCGATATCGGCCTTCTGCTTGATCGAGGCGACGTTCGGCGGCGCTGCGACGACCGCGTCCGCCAGATCGAAATTGAGGTTGGCGTTGAAAGCGAGCGTGAACTTCTGCTCGTTGAGCACGGAGGAGACGCCGACACCGTCGGGCATCTCGAACACGAAGCGCACGAAGGTCGGCTGCACCGAGGCACGCACGCGGATCTGCGGACGCTTCTTCGCCTCGGCCGCGGCGCGCTGGGCGCGCAGCGCGCGCTCGGCCACGCGGGCCCGCTCGGCGAGTTCCTTGACCACGTCCATGGGCAGGCTCGGCGGCGGTCCCTTCCAGCCCTCGGGCAACAGATCGACGAAGGTGCGCTCGCCGGCGTTCATGGTGTTGATGGTGACGCGCCGCGCCAGCGACAGGCGGATGGCGCCGCCGTCAGGGTCGCGGCGCGCGGAGTTGACGTAATCGGGGGCGCCTTCCGGCACGCGGTCGACGGGGACATCGACGGGCCGGTCGAAGCGGATGATGAGGATGGAGCCCGCAGTCGTCACCTCGGAGGGAATGTCCTCACCGAGCTTGATGACGAGACGGGCAAAGCCGCCGCCGGCCGAAAAGCTCGCCTCGCCCCTGACGGGATCGCCCGCCCGGGCGGGCGCACCGAGGCCGATCAGCAGGCAGACCGCCAACACGCTCGCTTTTCGGACATGACGCGACAGCCCCGGCGCCAAAGCGCGGGCTCGCGACCACAATCCATCGGCAGCCTCTCGCGCCATTGGCGGCATGTCTTCCGGTTCGACGGTCCTCGCCGGCAATGGCGCCGGCCGGTGCCGTCGACTGTAGGACTCGCCAATTAAGGACTTGTTAATGCTATATCTTGATTTGCTCTGGGGACAGCACGCCGGGCCGCATCGAGCGTGGGCGGATCCGTCAAGTTTGGATTTGAGAGGCAGGCGGTTAAGAAGTTGTTAACACCTGCACGACAGCGCTGTCGCGATTGATCAATCGTTCGACGGAACTCCATAGCGAGCAAAGTCCTCGCGAATTCCAGCGTCGATTCTTCTTGCAGCCGAAATATCGCTATCGCCGCCACCTTTGTCGCCGAGCTTAAGTCTGGCAACCCCGCGACCGTAGAGCGCGCTCGCAAGCTTGGGGGCGTATCGCAGCGCTGAGTTGTAGTCGTCGATGGCCGCGGAAAGTTGCCCCATTTTCAGATTTATCAGAGCTCGCGAATCATATGTTGCGGCCTTGTTTGCTTCCGATCGAAGCGCCCTGTCGCAGTCGTCCAGCGCAGCCTGCAAAGCGCCGAGGACGGCTCGGGCCCAACAGCGTCCGCTCCACACCGCCTCCAGATTTGGATCAAGACGAATTGCCTCATCATAGTCCTGAGCTGCACGCTCGTACGCATTCCTCTTCAGATAGGCTGCCGCACGGTTGGCAAAAGCAGCGCCATAATTTGGATTCAGCTTGAGCGCCTCCCCAAAAGCGCCAAGGGCCAAATCGTGCGCGCCTGTCCTCAGATAAGCCACGCCAAGATTGTTGAAAGCCTTGGCATAATTTGGATTGAGCCTGGTCGCTTCAGCGAAGTCCTCGACCGCGCGTTCGTAGTCGCTTTTGGCGCTATAGGCGTTGCCCCTGTTGTTGTGGGCGACGGCGAAGCCGTTCGCAGTCCCCTCGCCCGCATCGATAAACGCCGTGCAGCCATCAATCCGAGCTTCGGGCGACACCCGATCTGAGCCGTTACACAGTTCAACATTCTTGAGTGAGCTGCCCTTCTTTGGCTTCTGCGCGAAGCTCGGCGAACCGGACAGCACAACAATGAGAATGAGAATCACCGCCTTGATGACACTGGCTCTTGTCATTTTCGCACCAGGGGCCAAATTCCGAGGGCTGAACGAAGCGCTAATCCCAGTATCGGCGTTGCGCCGGCATCACCGAGGCTTCTGGCCGAACTTCTCAGCATCCGCGACAGATGTTGAGCCTGCGATTGAGACTTCGATCGGGCTCCGGCGCCGCGACTGCCGGCGGCTTCTTCAGGAGCTTGCTGTTGCCCTCTTCGATCAAGGTCGAAAATCTCGCTGACCCATCATCCGAAATCTCGATGTGCGGCGTCGTGCCTCGGATCCCGAGCGTGGCGACGGGAGTATCGACCTTCATGTCACCCGTCTTGGCGACGCTGCCCGCAACAAAAGTGAACGTTCCCCTGGCGAGATTGAACAAGGTGGCATTGGACTTGCCGTCCGGCTCATACACATAATGATCCAACACCATGCGGGCGTTGCTCGATAGATTGAACGAGCTGCCATCGGTAAAGTTGATGCCGACTCGGCCGTCGGCCCCGGTCAGCACTACATCACCAAGGTATACGGAATCACCTGTCTTGGTTCGAGCGGGCTCACTCGAGACATTCGCCTGAACGACCACTGCGCCCGCATGTTCGATCGTGACCGAGCCCGTTGCCGCCACCACCTTCCCAATCGGTTTCGAAGCCGGGGTAGCGACGGCGGGCCTGGCGGAATCGTTTTGCGCTCGAGTCGCACTCGGCAAGAAATTAGGGAGCGCCAAAACAAGGCCTGTGGCCAAAGCGGCTATCGTAGGTCTGCGCATGATCCCCCCTTTCTGAGAAGATCTTGTCGCTATCGACGGCACATCTTTCGAGCCGTGAAGCGCAGCTGCAATAAATATAATTGTTGTTTAATTTGCTCGACCGCATTAATTAAGCCCATCGTTAGATAAATGCCACTAATTTGAATACGTCTCTGTTTTAATTTAATCACATTGGCGGGAGGGGCCGGGCGGGAATGGCAGTAAGCGTGACTGTCCCCTGCGAAATGCGTCTCTCCCTAAAGCAAACTTGATTATTTCGGCGGGCAAGCCTTCGGGCTGCCAGCGCCTCGGATATTCGTCCCTTGGCGAGGGCGCCCCGAGCAAGACCATGGCAGCACGCCGAGCCTGAATCGATCACCCAGGCGAGGTCGAACCATGTCCATTGCGTCCGGCATCCAAGTTGGTAACGGGACCGCCATTGCCCTGCCCGCCCAAATCATTGGCCATATCCATAAAGTGATCGGCTGCGGAACGCTCACGCGAGCGAGCGGTGTCGCCACACAGGCGGTCGCTGGCGCGCCTGTCTACCGGGCCGACGTGATAGAGACCGATGCCGATGGCCAGATCACGCTTCGCTTCATCGACGGTACCTTGTTCGACATCGCTTGCGGCACTCACGTCGTGCTGAGCGAATTCGTCTTCGAGGCCGAAGGCATGTCACCGAGGGCCCTGTTCGACGTGACCCGAGGGAGCTTCAGTTTCGTACCAGGCCGGCTGGCAGAAACCGGATCACTTCAGTTGAATACGCCCATTGCAGGCATCCGCACCCGGGGCCACGCCGGCGGCTTCGGGATTCTGACGCTTGCAGCACTGACTTTCTCGGCCGCGCAAAATGCCGAAGCCGCCGATCCGGATGTCACATTTCTGGATGACGACTCCATCACTTACAAGGACCTTGCGCACGGTGCATTTGAGCTCGTGACCAAGGAGCGGATCCCACGACACATCATCGTTGAAGATCCCGGCGAGACCATCGTCCTCAAGAAGGTCGGATCCACCATCAGTGTCAACCAGGTCGCAAACACGGCCGCTCGCATGGACGAGTTGCGCGCCGCTCAGCAGGATGTGCTCGCCAATCTCGCAGACGGGCAAGGGCCACATGGATCGAGCACACCACCCTTTGTCAAATCCCAGCCGCTGCAGCCGATCAATTTCATTCCGCCCGATGCGCCCGCGCCGCAGAACCTGCTGGCCCCATTGTCGCCATTTGCCATTCCCATTTTCGACCCTGTACCGCCGACGCTCAACACCGGAGCGGGGCCAATCGAGCTCGATACGGTGGTGTTTGATACATTTACTGCGACGAGCGGAGTTTTCGCCGCCAGCAGCACCACTAGCGGCGGCACTCTGACCTTTGGTGTCGTAGGGGCGACCGCCGGCGAGACGATCCTCAACGGAGTGACATACGATCTGTCAAAGCCAGGTCCATACGGGACGCTCTACGTCAACAGTGCGAGCGGCGCCTACACGTTCGTGCCTGACAGCGTCGCGATCAACGCGCTGAAGTCGCCTACGACCGATGATTTCGTTATCACGGTCTCCGACGGCTTCAACTCTGCGAGCAAGACGTTCACAATCACCATCAACGGTGTCAACGACGCGGCAATCATCTCCGGGACCACGAGCGGTTCGACCTTCGAGGCTGGTGGCATCGCCAATGGAACGCCCGGCACGCCGATTGCGACCGGCACCCTCACCGACACCGACGTCGACGATCCGCCCAATACGTTCACCACAGTGAGTTCGCCAACAGCCAGCGCCGGTGGCTACGGCACCTTCACAATGACGGCGGCCGGCGTGTGGACCTACACCTTGGACAACGGCAACGTCGCTGTGCAGGCGCTCAATGCTGGCGACACACTCATCGACAGCTTCACGGTGACCACGATCGGAGGCACCGCCCAGGTGGTGACGATCACCATCCACGGAACCAGTGACGCGGCGATCATCTCCGGTGAGACCACCGGCGCGGTGATCGAGGCTGGCGGCATCGCCAATGCAAACCCTGGCACCGCCACCGCGAGTGGTACGCTCACCGACGCTGACGTCGACACCCCCGCAAACGCTTTCGCGGAAGTCGGCTCGCCAACGGCGACCGCCGCTGGCTACGGCACCTTCACCATGACGGCAGCGGGGGTCTGGACCTACACCCTCGACAATACCAACGGCGCGGTGCAGGCCCTCAATTCCGGCGAGACACTGACCGATACGTTCACAGTCACCACGCTGGACGGAACTGCCCAAGTGGTCACGATCACCATCCATGGCAGCAACGATGCCGCCGTTATTTCCGGGACCACGGCCGGCTCGGTGACCGAGGCCGGAGGCGTCACCAACGCCACACCCGGTGCGCCGAGCGCAACGGGGACGCTCTTTGCCGCCGACATCGACAATGCGTCCAATGCCTTCACAACAGTGACCTCGCCCACAGCCAGCACCAACGGATATGGCGCCTTTACGATAACCGCCGCCGGCGTGTGGACCTACACGCTCGACAACGGCAACGGCGTGGTGCAGGCGCTCAATGTCGGCGGCACACTCTTCGACAGTTTCGCTGTGACAGCGGTCGACGGCACCCCGCAGGTGGTGACGATCACCATCCATGGCACCAACGACGCAGCCATCATTTCCGGTACCACGACCGGCTCCGTGACCGAGGCGGGAACTTTCTCGCCCGGCGTTCCCACCGCGACCGGAGCGCTCACCGATACGGACATCGACAACGCGCCGAACACTTTCACCGCGGTCTCTTCGCCGGCTGCGAGCGACGGCGGATACGGCACCTACACCATGACGGCGGCCGGCGTCTGGACTTACACCCTCGACAACAACAATAGCGTGGTTCAGGCGCTCGAGGTCGGCGACACCTTGACCGACACTTTCACGGTAACTGCCATCGATGGCACCACCCAGGCGGTGACCATCGCCATCCATGGCGCCAGTGACGCAGACCCCAACGATTTTGACAACCTGGCCACCGGATCCGTCGTGATCTCCGATCCACCCAACGTGTATGGGACGCCGGGGAGCGAAACCATCGCGGGCGGCGGCGACACAGGTCAGATCATCTACGCGGGGGCCAGCAGCGATACCGTCAATGGCACCGGCAAAGCGGACGTTCTCTATGGCGGCTCCGGGAATGACACGATCAAAGGCAACGACGGCGACGACGTCATCTACGGGGGCTCGGGCAACGATACGATCAACGGCAACAACGGCGGCGACACCATAACCGGCGGATTTGGTGCGGACCAACTCACCGGAAGCAATGGCAACGACCGCTTCGCTTATTTGTTCGTGGCCGATTCCAACGCAAGCCAGTTCGACACCATCACCGACTTCGCCTCGGGGGCCGACAAGATCGACTTGACCGCTCTTGGCGCGCTCGGGTTCGTCATCCTGGCCTTGAGCTCAACCAGCACGGCCGTGCCTGCACATACGATCGCCTGGCTCTATGACAGCGCGGCAAATGAAACCATCGTGTACGTCAATGCAACGGACCAGACCCTCCACATCGGCGATTCCGGTCTGCTCGAAATCCATTTGCAGGGGATTGCAACCATCGACGCGTCGGACTTCATCCTGGCGCCGCCGGCAGCACCTGTGATCGCGACGGCCAGCGAACTGCTCAACCTCACCGCAACCGCGCAGAGTGACGCGACCGCCGTGATAGCGACCACTTCCGAGGTCTCGTCCGATTCCGGGAGCGGCGACGGCACGCTCCTCGCCGATGGGAGTTCCACAATCCAGTCAAGCGAGGCGACCTCCAGCCCGAATTGGAGCTGGGACGAATGGACCGAATATTCGTCCAGCCTCACCGGTTCAGACGAAGCGCAAACACGCGCGACCGAAACGACCCGCAGTGACGCGGTAGCTTCCTCAGCCAGCGGACTGTCCACGATCTTGCAGCACATGGCCGCACCGACGGAGGTCAGTTTTGTCTTCAGCTACTTTGCGGTGCTCGACCCAGACACAACCGCTGGCAAGAATGGCGCGCATTCCGGCCAGATTCCTGACATCGCTGTCGCCGCGGTGAATTTTGACCATAACACCGCCGAACCGCACGCCGGGCGTGGGCTTGCGCTAGGGAGCGATGCTGGGAATCACGGCGGCTCGCTCCCGGCAAACGCCGCGCAGGCGGCTGGTCATGCCAGCGCGGCAGAGACGACGCTCAATGCCGACCTTCTGAAGTCATCGACCACCGGCGCCCACCCTTCGCTCTCAGGCAAGGCAGCCGAGCAGCACGACACACCCTATGGAGCGTCCGCAAAGCCTGCCAATCCGCAGCAGCTCGGCGATTCGTTCCTGTTCAAGGATGAGGCTTCGCAGGGCTCACAGCACGGCGCGTTGCTGGATCATCCTTCAGACGTCGCCGGTCTTCACGACCACACCGGAGCATTCCGCGGGTCCGAGCTGGCGTCCATGCCTGAAACATTCCCGCCTGATGTTGATCCAGCTTACGGAGCAGGTCCAGTTCAAGACCATGTGTTGCACGATCTGATCGTGTGACGTCCGCGAGCCGATGGCGTCTTCAGTGTTGATTGCCGGCGCCATCCGGCGCGGAGGAGTTCTCTTGATCGCGAGACGATTCATCATCGTTGCCGTCGTCGCCCTCGGGCGGCTCTACATGCTGATGGCTTAGCGTGGATGTCCAGGCGGACGTCATCGCCACTGTGATGAGCCGGTTGACAGCCTCGATGACGCGTTCTGCTGCGGACGAGTAGTTCATGGCCTCGTCCTCCTGCGTTGCTGATTGCGAACGGCCGAAGCCTACGACAGCGCCGTGAGCGCGACTGTCCGCTACCTCACATCCGCGCGCGTCAACTCACCGCAGCCTCAGAAGATGCCGGCTGCCGCAACTGCACCCGCAACGGGAGCTTGATGTGCGGCCTTGACGAGTTGCCGAGCGCGCGCCCCCACAACCTTCGAGGCGTTGCGCTTCGCGCGCGACTCTGAATCAGATGCGATCTCGGCGATGCGAATCGATTGGTTAGCTTTGGGGGTAATCAATGAGCGGAGAAGCCGGTTGCATTGTGTGTAGCAGGGCAAGAGCGGTCGTCGAGATCATTCCGATCGCCAGAGGATATGCCCTGAAAGTATATGAATGCTCCTGTTGCCACAGCACGCTGCAGCTCGTGACTCGGGTCACAAAGGCAGAGCCGATCAAGCAGCAGCTCAAGACTCTTCCTCGTGTGGAGAAGCAGTTGCGCCCGCCTGTTCGCAGGGTGCAACAGGCGTTCGCGAACTAGACACGCAGGGCGTCTCGCTGGGCTCCAGTCGAACGACCGCCCGATGACGCGCAGGTTGCCAAGGCTCGCTTCGGCTTGAGCCCTCAATTCGGCTTTTGCGTCGGCTTGCCGTCGATCTTGGGCAAGTCTCCGGCCGAAGCCGACTGATCGCCGCCGCCATTGGCGCGGCGGGCCATCTCGACCGTCAGCTTCTCGGCGGCCTCCGGCGACATCAGCCCCATGATGTCCGACATCTTTCGCGGCGCGATGGCCGAGGCGATCTCGATCAGCACGCCCATCTCGAGCCGGTCGAACACCCGCGCGGCGTCCTTGGGCTTCATGCCCTCGTACATGGTGACGAGGCCCTTCATGCGCTGGGCTTCGGCGGCCTTCTGCTCGGCCTGCGTCGCGGAGATGCGGGTTTCCACCGCCTTCATCTCCTCGACCTTGTTCTCGATGCGCTTCTCGGCCGATTTGAGCAGGCTCTCGCGGATATCAATCTCGCGCTGGCGGGCTTCGATCTCCTGGCGGCGCGACTGCAACCGCTCGAGGATCGCGCGCTCGGAGGCCGAGACCTGCGGCTGGGCTTCGTCGATCTTGACGACGGTGCCACCCTCCATCTTGGTCTCAGGCGCGGCGGGCTTGGGCGCCTCCTTCGGCGCGCCATGGGTCGAGCCGGTGATGATCTCCGGCTCCTCGCGGCCGGTCGGAAAGTTCAGATTCTCCTCCGCCCAGGATTTCTTGGCCTGGTTCGGCTTGTAGTCGAACACATAGCCGCCATTGATCGCGAGGCCCGCGACTTTCAGCGTGGCGAGGCCTGCGACGGCGACCAGGACGACCGGGATGACGCGGATGTTACGAAAGGATTTCATACCCTGACTTCATGCGGCAAGGCCGTTGGATCGTCGGCGCTCGGAGAAGGCTTCGGCTGCCGCCGCGACCGCCTTCGCCGTCGATGGCTTGGCCGCGGGCGCGGCAACCGTTTCCGGACTGGTCATGGGGCGCGCGGCGATCGCGATCTTGGACAGCCGCCGCACCACGTTGTCGGCTTCGCCGAGCTGCTTGTAGAGCTGGTCCGACATCTGCGTCGCCGCGGCGAGCTGGCTGCCGAGGTTCTCGTTGACGTCGCGCACGGCGAGCTTCAGCCCGCCGATCGCGCGCTCGGCGATCTCGGTTGCGGTGATCAGCTCGCCGATCACCGCCTTCAGCGAATGCTCGTCCGCCTTCAGCCGCGTCAGGCGCTTGTTGAGCATGACGCAATAGACGATCGTCAGCATCAGCAGGATAGCCACCAGCGTCTCGATCGCCATTCCCAGGGAGTGGTTCATGGGGCCTCCATCATCTTGTTCTGCTCGTCCACCTTCTCGAACATCGCAAGTGTCGTACTTGGCTTGCGCAAGGGTTTCGTCACGCGGATCGCGACGCGGTCGCCGACCCGGCCCATCCGCCCTTCGGTCAGCGTGACGTCGCCGCAGCGCACGGTGACGTTGGCGTCGGCGCGCATGTCCAGCGGCAGCGTGTCGCCGACCTTGAGCCGCATCAGCTGCTTGAGCGGGATGTCGGCCTCGTAGAGCACGGCATCGACGGCGATCTCGGCCTGCACGATCTCGGTGGCGAAATGGCCTTCCCAGACCGGGTCGCGGCCGAACTTTTCGCCCATGAACATCTGGAGCAGGACGCCCCGGATCGGCTCGATGGTCGCATAAGGCAGCAGCAGCTCGATGTTGCCGCCGCGGTCTTCCATGTCGATGCGCAGGCGCACCAGGATTGCGGCATTGGCGGGACGGCTGATCGCGGCGAAACGCGGATTGGTCTCGAGCCGGTCGATCGTGAAGGTCACCGGCGACAGCGGCCGGAACGCCTGCTCGGCGTCGGCCAGCACCACCTCGACCAGCCGCTTGACCAGCTCGGTCTCGATCGTGGTGTAGGGCCGGCCCTCGATGCGGAGCTGGCTGGTGCCGCGGCGGCCGCCGAGCAGCACGTCGATCATCGAATAGATCAGGTTGGAATCGACCGTCGCCATGCCGAAGTTTTCCCACTCCTCGGCCTTGAAGACGGTGAGGACGGCGGGCAGCGGGATCGAGTTCATGTAGTCGCCGAAACGCACCGAGGTGATGCGGTCGAGCGAGACTTCGACGTTGTCGGAGGTGAAATTGCGCAAGCTCGTCGTCATCAGCCGCACCAAGCGGTCGAAGACGATTTCGAGCATCGGCAGACGCTCGTAGGAGACCATCGCCGAATCGATGATGGCGCGAATACCGGAATGGTCGTCGAGCGTGACGTCGCCGACGGTGAAGCCGAGGAGGTTGTCGATCTCCTCCTGCGACAGCACCCGCTCGCCGGAGTTCTTGCCGCTGCCGAGATCGCGGCTGCCGTCCTCGACCATGGCCGCCCATTGCAGCGCCATGGTCTCGGATAGTTCGTTCTCGGCGGCAGCCTTCGCGGCTTCCGCGGGATCCTCGGAATCGAGCGACGCCTCCCATTGGGCGGCAATCGCATCCTGGTCCATTTGCTCGTTGCCGGCCATGACGCTAGCCTATTGCCTTCCGCAGCGTGCTCACTGGATCACGACTTCCTTGAACAGCACCGCGCTGACCTGGACCGGGGCGACCGCCGCGTTGACGCGCTTGGTCAGCTCCTCCTTGAGGCGGAAGACGCCGGCGGACCCGTTGAGGTCGGAGGGGCGCAGCTCGCGCACATAGGTCTGGAAGATGTCGGTGACGCGCGGCATCGTCGGCTTGATCGCCTCGACCTGCTTCTCTTCCTTCAGCTCCAGCACGATCTTCAGCCGCAGATATTGCACCCGCTCGCCCGGCGCGCCGGCGAGGTTGACCATGATGTCGGGGACGTCGACGAAGGACGGCGGCTTCGCCGGCGCCGCGGCCTCGGCATGATGCTGGTCGTCGCCGTGACGGAAGAAGAAGAACCAGGTCGCAGCACCGCCGCCGAGGACGGCGAGCAGGCCGACGGCCATGATGATGAGCTTCAGCTTGTTCTTCGGAGCGGCTTCCGCGCCCTCACCGGCTGCGCCGCCTTCCGCTTCATTCTCTGCCATGGTCGCCGCGCCCGGATCTCTAAAAGGGGTCGAGAGAGCGAAGCCCTAAGACAGTGACGCGGTACAAATGCCCCGGCGCGAATGCGCTCCTCTTCAAGGCAAACGCTACGGTAATAATGGTTAACGGAATCTTTCGATTGGCCCTGCGCTAGGAAAAATCTGCCGGGCAGATATGGCTAACAGAACCTTTCTGCCGCCCTCGATCGTCCCTCAAAAATCAATAAATCATTGAAATTACGTAGCTTTCCGAGTTGGCACGGCTTTCGCTGAGAGAGGGCCGAGACCGAACGGTTTGGGAGAACCTGAAGGTCTCGTTCACGGGTCCGCCAAGGCGCTTGGGAGAGCGAAATGGCAGGTCCCACTCAGGGGAGATTTCCGATGCAGAACGCGCTTCTGATCGGCTTGTCACGGCAGATGACGTTGGAACGGCAGATGGATGTCATCGCCAACAACGTCGCCAATGCCAACACCAACGGCTTCAAGGCCGATCATTCGCTGTTCGAGGAGTTTCTCAACTCGAACGCGCGTGAGGACAATTTCATCGGCGCCGACCGCCGTGTCTCCTATGTGCAGGACCGCGGCACCTTCCGCGACATCGGCCAGGGGCCGATGGAGCCGACCAACAACCCGCTCGACATGGCGATCGACGGCAGCGCCTATTTCGTGGTGCAGGCCAATGGCGGCGAGCGCTTCACCCGCGACGGCAAATTCTCGCTCAACGCGACCGGCCAGCTCGTCACCTCGGACGGCAATCTGGTGCTCGGCACCGGCGGCCCGATCACCTTCCAGCCGACCGACCACGACATCAACGTCGCCCCCGACGGCACCGTCACGGTGCTCGAGGGCACGGCCAAGACCGACTCGATCCGCGGCAAGATCCGCATGGCCTCCTTCGACGATCCGGCCAAGCTGACCAAGCTCGGCGCCAATCTCTACGCCGTGGGCTCCGCCGTCCCGCAGGCCGACACCAAGTCGACCGTGCGCCAGGGCTATGTCGAGAAGTCGAACGTCAACGCGGTCGGCGAGATGAGCCGCATGGTCGAAGTCATGCGCAGCTACACCGCCATCGCCAACCTGCTTCAGCAGCAGAGCGACCTCCACAAATCGGCGATCGAGAAGCTCGCCGACGTTCCGGCCTGATTGAGGGAGAACTGACATGCAGGCGCTTCACACCGCAGCGACCGGAATGGCGGCACAGGAACTCAACGTTCAGGTGATCTCCAACAACATCGCGAACCTGCGCACCACCGGCTTCAAGAAGCAGACCGCGGCATTCCAGGACCTGATCTACGAGCACGTCCGCCGCGTCGGCGCCCAGTCGTCGGACCAGGGCACCATCGTGCCCGTCGGCGTCGACATCGGCGGCGGCGTCAAGACCGTCGGCACGCCGCGCAGCATGACGCAGGGCACGCTGTCGCAGACCGGCAACGATCTCGACCTCGCGGTCTCCGGCGACGGCTTCTTCAAGATCCTGATGCCCGACGGCACCTACCAGTACACCCGCGACGGCACCTTCCAGATGGACAATCAGGGCCGCGTCGTCACCGCGCAGGGCAACCCGGTGCAGCCGACCATCACGGTGCCGAACAACGCCTCGGGCCTGTCCGTCAACGAGCAGGGCCAGGTCTCGGTGACGCTGCCGGGCTCCTCGACCTCGACCATCCTCGGCCAGATCGGCCTGACCCGCTTCATCAACAAGGCGGGCCTGCAGCCCGTCGGCAGCAATCAATTCACCGAGACGCCCTCCTCCGGCCCGCCCCAGGACGGCACGGCCACGGCCGAAGGCTACGGCAAGATCTCGCAAGGCAGCCTCGAGCAGGCCAATGTCGACGTGGTCTCGGAGATGAGCGACCTGATCGCCGCCCAGCGCGCCTACGAGATGAACGCCAAGGTGATCAGCGCCGCCGACCAGATGATGCAGTCGACCACGGCGCTGTTCCGCTGAGGTGATGACGATGATCCGCGCCACCCTCGCCACGATCTCCGCGCTTCTCGCGCTGGCCTTGCCGGCCGCGGCCGCCGACGATTTCATCGCCTCGCCGACGCTGCGCGCGAGCGTCACCGTGACCTCGGACGTGGTGCGGGTCGGCGATCTCATCGACAACGCGGGATCGGCCGCGCTGATCCCGGTCTACCGCTCGCCCGATCTCGGCACCACCGGCGCGCTGCCGGTCGCGCATGTGCTGTCGGTGCTTCGCGCCAAACAGGTGATCGGCGTGATGACCGGCGACATCAAGGAGGTCCAGGTCACTCGCCTCGCCCGCACGCTCGTGAGCAAGGATCTCGAAAACGCGGTCGGCGCGGCACTCGAGCGCCGCTTCGGCCTCGGGGATGCCGCCAACCTCACCGTCACGTTCGACCGCGGCGTCGCCGAGATGCGGCTGGACGCCTCCAACAGCGGCGCGCTGCAGCCGGTCGCAACCCGCTATGACGCCCGCAGCGGCCGTTTCGACATCGCCTTCGAGATTGCCAACGACAGCAATCCCACCCCGACCAAGCTCCGCTTCACCGGCACCGCGATCGAGACGGTGGAAGTGGCCGTGCTGACGCGCGACATCGACCGCACCGATCTCCTGAAATCCTCCGACGTCGCGCTGGAGCGCCGGCCGAAGGCCGAGATCACCGGCGAGCCCGCCTCGCGCGATCGTAGCGTCGGCATGCAGTTGCGCCGGCCGATGCGGGCGGGCACGCCGCTCCGTCTTGCCGACATCGTCAAACCCGACTTCGTGCTGCGCGATCAGGCCGTCACCATCATCTACCAGGTGCCGGGCGTCTATCTCACCACGCGCGGCAAGGCGATCGAGAGCGGCGCCGAGGGCGACAGCGTCAGCGTGATCAATTTGCAATCCAAGCGCACCCTGACCGGTGTCGTCACCGGCCGCGGCCAGGTGACGATCCAGGGCGCGAGCCAGTCCGCACCGATCGCGCCCGCGGTCGAGCAGACCTCCTCGCTCAAGCGTGACGAAGTTCCCGCTCCCGTCGACACTGCCGCCATCGTCCGGAGCCTGGTCCAGGCTCCCGCCTCGCCCGCTCAAATCGCCCAAGCCCAGATTCCGCAAGTTCGCCTCTCGCAGGCTCCAGCCAAGTCAGAGTAAGTCATGTCCACGTTCAGTTCGGCTTTCCGCCTCCGTCGCATCGCGATCTCTGCCCTGCTGCTGGCCTCTTGCGCGCTGGGCGGCTGCTCCTCGATCGACCGCCTGTCGCAGATCGGCGAGCAGCCGAAGCTGTCGGCGATCGACAATCCGACGACGCAGCCCGGCTACAAGCCGGTGCAGATGCCGATGCCGAAGCCGGAAGTCGCCTCCTACAATCCGAACTCGCTGTGGCGCAACGGCAGCCGCGCCTTCTTCAAGGACCAGCGCGCCCGCCAGGTCGGCGACCTCCTGACCGTGACCGTGAACATCACCGACAAGGCCAACCTCTCCAACGAGACCCAGCGCAGCCGCACCAATTCGGAAGATTCCGGGATCACCGACTTCATCGGCGCCAAGACGCTGGGCGCGCAGGCGCAGAAGGTGCTGCCCGGCCGCATCCTCACCGCCGATTCCACGGCGTCCAGCGACGGCAAGGGCTCGGTCAACCGCCAGGAAGCGCTGCAGACCAACGTCGCCGCGGTGGTCACGCAAGTGCTGCCGAACGGCAACCTCGTGGTCGAGGGCAAGCAGGAGATCCGCGTCAACTTCGAGATCCGCGAGCTCGTGGTCGCCGGCATCGTCCGCCCCGAAGACATCCAGAGCGACAACACCATCGATTCCACCAAGATCGCCCAGGCCCGCATCGCCTATGGCGGCCGCGGCCAGATCACGGACGTGCAACAGCCGCGCTACGGCCAGCAAGTCATGGACGTGCTGCTGCCCTTCTAGCCTTCTTCAAGAGCTCCCACATCGTGTTCGCGAACCTAAGGCGCGAACGACGATGTACAACGCGGCCTCCGGTAGCTCCCCTGCCGGAGGCCGCATGTATTTTGGCGGTGGTGGTGCGAGTGGGGCTGCGAGTCAGATGGTCCCATAAGAGGACGTCCCATCCACGTCATTGCGAGGAGCCCTTCGCGACGAAGCAATCCAGACCGCCTCCATGGAAAAATTCTGGATTGCTTCCGCCTTCGCCAAGGCTTCGGCGGACAAGTCGCTGCGCTCGCAATGACGGCGGGGAGACCGTGCACTCCTCACGCCGCTTTCGCCACCGCGCGTATCTCCAGATGCACGCCGGTCTCCTTCTGCAGCGCGTGGATCACCGCCATCAGGTTTTCGGCCGTCGGATTGCCGCGCGGCCCGAACATTCGCATCAGGCTCTTCGGCGGACGGTCGAGCACCTCGCTCAGTCGCTCGAAACCGATGGTGGCGTTGATGTAGGTCCGCAGCGCCGTGCGGCCATAATCGACATCACCCTGCAACAGGCCCTGCATCGCCTCCAGGAACAGCGCCTCGCGAAAGGCGGGATCGCGCTCCGCCATCGCGCGGACCGTGTCCCGAAAACTCCGGGTCAATGGCATCACCTATTCCCCTGTCCTGCTCTTGATTTGTACTCGCGCCAGCGGCGCAGGGCCGCGTCGATATCTTTTTGCTGTCTCTGTTTGGTACCGCCTCCCAACAGAATGACCAGCAAATTGCCATGCCAGCCGAAATAGATCCGGTAACCCGGACCGCGATTGATCTTTAGCTCAGCGGCGCCCTCCCCGATGGACTTGACGTTTGATGTGTTGCCATCGGCCAGCCGCTCGATGGCGACCGCGATCATCACACGTGCCTGCGGATCAAGCCATCCAGCCAATCGCGGAACGGGCTGCGATCGTCGATGATGTATTCTTCGATCCTGATCATTTGGTACCACAATCGTTACCATTTTTCAATTTCAGAATATTCGGATTTTATAAATTCTTGTTGACACACTCTGGCTACCTCATTATGTTCTCGTTTTGTTCCATTCCACAAGAGGGCGTATCGCGATCGTCACGGAACGCGGGATGGAATGCGGTGGCCGCGACGGCGTCGGCGGGTATGGCAGGTTGCAGGGCGGGAATCCCGTGAGCAGCCGCCTGCGCGATACGACACGACGCTGACAGCGTCTTCGAATGGTCTCGACGGCGAGCGCACGCCAGCCGTGGAGAGCCCAGCGAAGATGTGCGCGGACGGAGAAGTCGTGTGGTCCTGACGCCCGGGGTTCTGGCGTCAAGTCTCAGCGGTGATGTGGCGGCCAACCGGCACGCGCATCAGCCATCCGCAAGGCGACGGGGGCAATAGTGCATCGCTCCCCGAGGAGAGCACGAAGGACACCGTGAAAACCATCGCGCAGGGAAGGCCGGGAGGTTCCGGCATCACCTGTCGTCCACCCCGTGCGCGTTCTCTCGCACACGCGGGACTTCGGGTGCCAGCCGGCGCCCGGCCTTCCCTGCGCCTTCTTGATCTTCAGGAGGGTAAAGACGATTGCAAAACTCGGGCGGAAGATGCCGCGAGGATACGAAAGGCTGTCCGCGATTGCAGTGAAAGGACGAAGGTGTCTGCCGAACCACATCTCTCGCCTGTCCCGGACAAGCCGCAGCGCGTCAGCGGTGCGGCGCAGAGCCGGGACCCATGAGGCCAAGCAACACGCCGCGACGTGGGCCCCGGCTCAGCAGCGCACCGCCGACCGAACGATGCTTCGCATCGCCGGGATGGCGCTGCGCTGCGTCCGGGGCATGAGACCGCAGGCGGCGCGGAGCGGCTACGTAAACTCCGCCTCCACCGCCCCCAGGCCCTCCAGTTCCATCCGCACCTTGTCGCCGTCCTTGAGCCACAGCGTCTTGACCAGGCTGCCCGTGAGCACAAGTTGTCCCGCGTGAAGACCCTTGCCTTCGGCGGCGAGATGGTTGGCGAGCCAGGCGAGCGCGTTGTGGGGATGGCCGAGCACGTCGGCGCCGGTGCCGTGGCTGACCTCCTCGCCGTTGAGGATGGCGCGGCCCTTGACTGCCCTCAGGTCTGGCACCGACGAGCGCGGAACCGCCGGGGCCAGCACGCAGCCGGCCGCGAAGAAATCGTCGGCGATCAGCGTCGGGGCGCCCATCGTCTCCCACTTCACGTAGCGGTCGTCGACGATCTCTATCGCGGGATGATAGGCCTCGACCGCCTCGCCGACCCATTCGGCCGTGAACGGCGCCTCGCCGGCGGCCAGGTCGCGCTTCAGCCGCACTGCGATCTCGCATTCGACGCCGACCCGGACATATTTGGAGGCCGCGAGCTTGGCGCCGCTGTGATGCACGCCCTTCTGGAACACGCCGCCGGCGCAGGGATGCGGGATGCCGATATAGTCCTGCATCACCTGGCTGGTGCAGCCGATCTTGTAGCCGACGAGCGGCCCGGCGTGCGGCAGCAGCAAATCGTGCAGGGCGCGCTGAACCTGATAGCCCTCGGCTTCATCCGCGGGCGGACGTTCCAGCACTGCGAGCGGCGCATGGTTGCGGCGCGCCAGCGCGATCGCCTTTGCGGCTTCGAGAATCTTGTCCATCGGCGCCGCCTCCCACGCTACGCATTCGAGAGCGGCACTTCAGCATCCCCGCTCCGGCCTGACAAGCGCGCCCGGCCGGGTGATTACGGTGCCTCGCCCGCGTTTAAGGAAATATTGAGCCGGTGGAGGCTCTATGGAGGCACGCGCCTCGCAGGCCCTGCAAACCGCGCGAGAGGCCTGATTGCAGCGATGCTTGATGCAGCTGGGTCAGCGCTTCAACTCCCGAGTCGATCCCGTTGATGCGACTCGCAAAATCTCCCGCACCTGAAGTGAAGGCTGTTTCTCATCCGAACTCACGTGAGCTCGGAGGAATCGAGTCTAGCCCATTGATCGCGATTCACTTTTCGCCATTGCGCTCGCGCGCCGAGGCCACGCGAGCACAAGCGACAGGCAAAATGCCGATCACGACGCGAAACGGCGCCTTGCGTCCAAAAACAAAGAGCCGCATCGCTGCGGCTCGGGCTCTATTCGTCGCGATAGACCTTCTCGCGTTTCTCGTGGCGCTCCTGCGCTTCCACCGAGAGCGTCGCGATGGGCCGGGCTTCGAGCCGCTTCAACGAGATCGGCTCGCCGGTTTCCTCGCAATAGCCGTAGGTGTTGTCCTCGATGCGCTGGAGCGCGGCGTCGATCTTGGCGATCAACTTGCGCTGGCGGTCGCGGGCGCGGAGTTCGATGGCGCGGTCGGTTTCGGACGATGCCCGATCGGCGAGATCGGGGTGGTTGACGTTCTCCTCCTGCAAAGCCTGCAGCGTCAGCTTGGACTCTTTGAGGATTTCATCTTTCCAGGCGAGGAGCTTCAAACGGAAGTACTCCTTCTGCCGGTCGTTCATGAAAGGCTCTTTGTCGGTCGGTCGGTAGTTTTTCAACTTTTCCAAGGGCGGCCTATCTGTCTAAGCAACGACTCGCAACGGAAACAGGGTCCGTTGAGCGGGGCGTTATATAGCGGCCTCCTGTGACAGACAATGTTTCCCTCACCGTCCGGCTGGCGCCCCCAAGCCCTTGCACAGGAAGGTTTATCCTGGAGGGATCGGGGGCGGCCGAATGGCTAGTAGCCGACCGTGAAGCGCTGCCGCAGATGGGCCGGGCGCTCGATCTCGTCGGCGAGCGCAATGGCGTAGTCGGCGAAGCTGATCCAGCTCTTGCCGTTCGCATCTGCGAGAAGCTGATCGGTGCCGAGCCGGAACTTGCCCGTGCGCTCCCCCACGTCGAACAGGGCCGACGGCGAAATGAAGGTCCAGTTCAGCTCCTTTTCCTGCCGCAAGAGGTCGAGGAACGCCGAGCCTGCTTCCGCTTCCGCCTTGTATTGGGCCGGGAAATTGGGAGTCGTGACCAGCTTCACGCCCGGCGCGACCTCGAGGCTGCCGGCGCCGCCGACGACGAGATAACGACCAACCTTGGCGTCCTTCGCCGCACCGATCAGCTTGAGCGCGTCGCTGGCCAGGAAGTGCACGGAACTCACGGCGACGTCGTGCCCGGCCCAGAGCTTGGCGAGGCCGGCCTGGTCGAGCACGTCCCCCTTGGTCGGCGTGACGTTGGGCAGGGCCGCGATCTTCTCGGGGTTCCGGGCGATGGCGGTGACCGCGTGGCCGCGGCGCAACAGTTCCTTGGTGATCTCCGACCCGGCCCGGCCCGAGGCGCCGGCGACTGCGATTTTCATGGAAGGCTCCTTTGCTACTGTAGTAACTAATGGAGACTAGATAACAAAAAGAATGCTGGTGTTAAGAGAGCACTTTGTGCTTACCTGATTACACAGGGGTAACCCTCCATGCGTACCCGAAGCGACGAGAACGAACTCCGAGGCCCGGCCATGAAACCCGACGTCTATGCAGCGAACTGCCCCACCCGCCAGATCCTCGATCGCGTCGGCGACAAATGGGCGGTGCTGATCCTGTTGCTGCTGCGCGAGGATGCGATGCGCTTCAATCAGTTGCGCCGCACGATCGAAGGCATTTCGCAGAAGATGCTGAGCCAGGTGCTCAAATCGCTCGAACGCGACGGCTTGATCAAGCGCCACGCCATCGCGACCGTGCCTGTCACGGTGGAGTATTCGATCACGCAGCTCGGGCTGACGCTCGCCGGTGCGGTCGATCCCCTGCGCGATTGGGCCGAGCAGAATCTGAAAGACGTCCTCGCCGCCCAGCGCCGCTACGACGCGCAGCAGAAGGAGGAAGCGGCGTAAGGCGCTAAGCCTGCCCGGCCTTCGCGAGCTCGACCTCGACGCGCAGCTCGATCTCGGAGAGCACGGAATCGAGACCAGGATCGCCAGAGGACGATTTCAGGTTCGCCGCAGCATCCCGCAGCCGCATCACGGTCGAAGCGTCGAGATTGCCTGACAACAGGCCCATCTTGAGATCGTCGAGCACGTCGAGCGCGGTCCTGCCGCGGGCGACCGAGCGCTTGCGGCGCTCGACCGGATCCTCCTCGACACCCTGCAGGGCCAGCAGCCCGTCGATGTTGGCGGCGGCCTTCGGTGCGGCAGCGCTCCGCGTCTCCAGCGCCGATGCAGTGTCGGGCAGCACGAAGGTGCCGGAGCCGGTCCGCCTGGCCTGGCTGGCCGGCGTTCCAAGCGTGGTGCCGTTCGGTCCGTAGATGCGCATCGGAAGGAATCCGGGTGATCGATGCCGTCACCTTCGCTGTCTTATGGTTAACGGCGCGTAAACGGGTCGGCAAAATCTGCCGACAGGCGGCAGTTTCGCTCCTCAGGGCGAACGCCGGCTGACGCCGGTCGAAACAGATTTATTCAACCTATTCAGCCACCTATGCCCGCCGCCCCGGGTTGGCACAGCCCTCGCAAGGACAGCGTCGGACCAGCTCGACATGCGAGTGTCGGGGTTGGTCCGAGATTTGAGGGGCCTTTTCGGGAGGCTTGGGGAGCAGAGGATGCCAGGCGTTCGTTGGGTGAGGATTGTCGGGGTGGCCTGCGCGGCGCTGTCGGCGCTGGTGCTGTCGGTCGCGCCGGCGGCTGCGACCTCGCGCATCAAGGACCTCGCCAACATCGAAGGCGTGCGGCAGAACCAGCTCATCGGCTACGGCCTCGTCGTCGGCCTCAACGGCACCGGCGACACCCTCAACAACATCCCCTTCACCAAGCAGTCGCTGCAGGCGATGCTCGAGCGTATGGGCGTCAACATCCGCGGCGCCACCATCCGCACCGGCAACGTCGCCGCCGTGATGGTCACCGGCAATCTGCCCGCCTTCGCCACCCAGGGCACGCGCATGGACGTCACCGTCTCCGCGCTCGGCGATGCCAAGAACCTCCAGGGCGGCACGCTGCTCGTCACCCCTCTGCTCGGTGCCGACGGCAATGTCTATGCGGTCGCGCAAGGCTCGCTCGCGATCTCCGGCTTCCAGGCCGAGGGCGAGGCGGCGAAAATCGTGCGCGGCGTTCCGACCGTGGGCCGCATCGCCAACGGTGCCATCATCGAGCGCGAGATCGAGTTCGCGCTCAACCGCCTGCCGAACGTGCGCCTGGCGCTGCGCAATGCCGACTTCACCACGGCCAAGCGCATCGCGGCCGCCGTCAACGACTATCTCGGCGTCAAGACCGCCGAGCCGATCGACCCCTCCACGGTGCAGCTGTCGATCCCGCCGGAGTTCAAGGGCAACGTCGTCGCCTTCCTCACCGAGATCGAGCAGCTCCAGGTCGATCCCGATCTCGCCGCCAAGATCGTCATCGACGAGCGCAGCGGCATCATCGTGATGGGCCGCGACGTCCGGGTCGCCACCGTCGCGGTGGCGCAGGGCAACCTCACCGTCACCATTTCCGAGAGCCCGCAGGTGAGCCAGCCCAATCCGCTGTCGCGCGGCCGCACCGTGGTCGCGCCGCGCAGCAGCGTCACCGTCACCGAGGACGGCAAGAAACTGGCGCTCGTCAAGGACGGCGTCTCGCTCCAGCAGCTCGTCGACGGCCTCAACGGTCTCGGCATCGGCCCGCGCGACATGATCAGCATTCTCCAGGCGATCAAGGCCGCCGGCGCGATCGAAGCCGACATCGAGGTGATGTGATGCAGACCGGCACGATCAACACCCCGCGCCTCGCCACCTCCTCGGCCTTCTCGGTGGAGAGCCGCAACGGCCGGCCGGACTTCGAGCTGGCAAGCGCCCTGCAAAAGGTCTCGCCGAAGCAGCAGGCCAGGGCACAGAAGACCGCCACCGACTTCGAGGCGATGTTCCTCAACAGCATGTTCGCGCAGATGACCTCGGGCCTGAAGGGCGAAGGCCCGTTCGGCGACACGCCCGGCACCGGCGTGTGGCGCTCGATGCTGACCGAGCAATATTCCAAGAACTTCGCCAAGGCCGGCGGCGTCGGCGTCGCCACCGACGTCTACCGCACCCTCATCCTGCAGCAGGCGAAAACGATCCGCACGGCATAAGGTCAAACGAGATGAACCAGTTCAACGCCTCACGTCGGCCGATGCAAGCCCAGCGTCCGAACGTTGCGCCGGGCAATGCCGAGGCGCGCAAGCTCGCCGAGGACCTGATGGATGCGATGAGCGCCCTGCTCGGACTGATCGAGCGCGAGACCGAGCTCGTTCGCGCCGGCAAGGTCCGCGAGGCCATGATGCTCGAGAGCAAGAAGCAGGAGCTGTCGCGAAATTACGTCGGCGCCGTCGGCCAGTTGAAGGCGAACCAGCCGCAACTGGCGAAATCCGCGCCGGAGCTGCTCTCGACGCTGCATCGCCACCACGACGCGTTCCGCGCGATGCTTCAGGTCAATCTCACCGTGCTCGCGACCGCGCACGCGGTCTCCGAAAGCGTCGTGCGCGGCGTCAATGCCGAGATCCAGAAGCGCAACGTGCCGAACACCTATACGGCCGCGGGCCGTCGCGCAGCTCCAGGCCCACGCCACATCACGCCGCTCGCGGTCAGCCGCTCGCTCTGAGCGCACCCAGAAACTAGAGACGATTTTACGAAAAACCGCGCGACGATGTCGTCGCGCGGTTAGGCACGTTTCCTTACCGGGTCTTCAGTCCTGGTGTTCCATGCTTGCGCAATTAGAGGGGTTGGGATTTGACTCACATGAGGCAACCAGGAGGCTGCCATGAGTACAGATTTCAGCATCAGGCCGGTGGGGATCCCGGCCCCCGTGCAGATCGTAGCGACGTCCAACGTGGCGGCGAACGAGGCCGTGCAAACTGATCTTCCGGTGAGCCAGACGGTCGCCGCGGCGGATACGAGCGCGCCCGTGCGCAATGATCTGCCGAACCGCGAGAACGTCTCGCGCCAGGTCGTGTTCGACCAGGCCGCCGCGTCCTTCGTCTTCCAGGTCGTCAATGACAGGACCGACGCAGTGGTCAACCAGTTCCCCGACGAAGCGATGCTGCGCCGGCGGGCCTATTTCCATGCACTGGACATGAAGGCCGAGCCCTCGCGTCCGCTCAACACGGACGTCAGCGCCTGACGATCACGCGATCGATGACCATGCTCTGCGTCTGACCGGCACCGGTCAGCGCAAGAGTCTCATTTCCGAAAGACGACAGGTCCAAGATGCTCGTGATGTCCACCATCACGCGTGCCCGTCACGGCCGTCCGGACAGACCAGCGGCGATGTTGCGGTTGATCTCGATCAGCGGACGGAAGTGATCGAACTGCGGGCTCATCTGCAGCGCGGCGGTCTGGCTCAGCACGAACACGCTGATGTTGGCGATCTTCTGCCGCACGTCGATCGGCTGCGGATTGTTGTCGCGCATCGCCTCGCTCAGGAAGATGGTCCAGAGCTTGCGGTTGAACATCAGGGCCTGCATGGTCTGCTCGCTGAGCGGATCGGCGGCGTTCACGGCGTCCTGGAGCTTGTTGGCGGCCTTCAGCAGGGTCTGCGCCTCGATGTCGCGAGGAGATGCGGTGGTGGTTGCAACACGCGCATAAGCCGAGGCAGCGGAATTCGACATCAATCACACCCTGGAGGTTACCTAGCGCGTTGTAAGCGCTTAAGGATTTCTTTCCCAACCCTAGGCAGCACCGCTTAAGATTTGCTTACGTGTCTGCTTGGAAGCACTCCGGATAATTACGGGCCCGCGGAGCTCTTCGTCGGCACAACGCTAGATCCACGCACGCACGTTGTAAATTCGCTTCGCGTGATGCGTGCTGATCTCAGCTAATCTAGTCTTAGCGATCTCCCTCAACAGAACGGCGGAGCGTGAGCCCCGCCGCGAAATCTCGAATGATGCGCCTGGCTCTCGAAATTAGCGGAGCAGCTGCAGCACGCTCTGCTGCGACTGGTTCGCCAGCGACAGCGCGGAGACCGCGATCGACTGGCGGGTCGACAGCGCCTGGCTGTTGGCCGCTTCCTCGTTGGTGTCGGCGAGCGTCAGGTTGGACGAGCCGGTCTGCAGCACGTTGATCAGGTTCTTGGAGAAGTCCTGACGCACCTGCACGATCGAGAGGTTCGAACCGAGCGTGGAGCCTTCCGAACGCAGCGTGCTCGAGGCGGCATTCAGGCTGGCCAGCACCTTGTTGGTGGCGCCGTTGTCGATGAAGTCGACGCCGTTGACGAGATTGCTGAGACCGAGGCCGGCGGCGTTGAACACCACGCCGTTGATGCCGAGCGTCGAGCTGCCGGTCTCGTTGAAGACGAGCTTCAGCGTGTCGCCGTTGAGCAGGTTGACGCCGTTGAAGGAGGAGTCCTGCGACGTCGTGTCGATCTGGGCCAGGATGTTGTTGAACTGGTTGACCAGGTTCGATCGCGCCGTCTGCGCGACCGGATCCTGCACCGGCGGCTGCGCGGTGGTGAAGGCCAGCACACCGGTGATCGTGCCGCCGACCGCGCCGCCGGCGATCGACGAACCGAGCGTCGAGGAGGCGTATTCGTTGACGGTCGTCACCGTGAGCACGCCGTTGGCGTCGATCGTCGCGGTCAGGTGATTGGCCTGAAGCTGTGCGTTGAGCTGGTCCAGCGTCTTGACGGTGCCGTTGGTGCCGTCGCCGAAGGTGACGTTGACCGGGGTGCCGCCGTTGAAGGAGGTGAAGGTCAGCGTCTTGCCGCTGACGCCGCCGACGCCGGAGGTGCGCGCCGCGGTGAAGGCGGTCGCCGTTCCCGTGTTGCCGCTGAGACCGAACGCGCTGAGTGCGTTGCCCGTGCCGGTGATCGACAGGTCGGCATTGATGCCGGTGGAGAGCGCAAGCTGGCCGCTGCTGTTGACCGACGACGGGATCTGGCCCGCGGTGGTCGACAACGTCGCCGCGCCGTTGAAGATGCTCGCGGTCTTGACGCCGGTGGCAAGGTCGATCGAGTTGAGCAGGTCGGTCAGCGTCGCGCTCTGGATATAGACCGTCGAGTTGCCGTTGCCGTCGGTGACGACGTTGCCGCTGACGCCATAGCCGGTGGCCACGCTCGCCGCCGATTGCGGCGTCTGCGCGTTCTTGAACGTGATGGTGTGACCGTCGATGTTCAACGTCGAGCCGTCCTGAACGAGAGAGCCGAGCGAACCCGCGGTGGTCGAGCGGTTCGCGGTCACGCTCGCATTGCCGGCGCCGGTCGCCGCGGTCAGTCCGAGCTTATTGAGGAAGTCGGCCTTGCCCGTCACGCTCAGATCGGCGCCGGTCGAGCTCTTCAGCGTGACCTGGCCGCCGCCCGAGATCGACGATGCCACTTGAAGCGTACCGACGGGACCGGCCGAACCGCTGACCGCGATCGTCGCCGCGCTCGCGCTGATCGTGGCGGTCTTGACGCCGCTGGCGAGATCGATCGCGGTGAGGACGTCGTTGATGGTCGCGAGCGGCGCAGCCGCCGTTCCCTCGTAGACGATCGAATTGCCGTTGCCGTCGGTGGCGATGTGGCCGCTGGCGTCGAGGCCCCAGCCGGTCGGCTGCGTGCTCGGAGCGGCGCCGGTGCGGAATGTGATGGTCTTGCCGTTCACGGTCAGCGTGTCGCCGTCGGCGGGCGCGGCCCCGAACGTGGTGGACGTGGTGGTGCCAACCAATGTCGCGGTGCCGCTGAGCACGGTGGTGCCGTCGGCCGCGGTCGCGGCGAACCCGGTTACCGTGCCGGCACTCGAGCCGAGCGACGCGCCGAGCGCGGCAGTCCCGGTGACGGGGGTCGTGCCCCCGGCAGCGCCGGTATAGAGCACGTTGCTCTTAGCGGTTGCGCTCGCATAGGAGGTCGTGCCGCGAAGGTCGGCGGGCGTCGCGCCGGGAATCGTGGTGGAGACGTTCGACTTGGTGGAATAGCCGACCGTGGTCTGCAGCGCCTGGTTGGCGATCGATTTCGCGCTGTCGATCAGCTTCTGCAGCGAGGTGATGCCGGTGTTGGCGGCCTGGAGCACCTGCACACCGTTGTTGATGCCGTCGAGCAGGTTACTGATGTCGCTCGCCCGGTTGTCCAATCCCTGCGCCGTGAAGAAGTTGGTGGGATTGTCGAGCGCTGTATTGACCTTCTTGCCGGTCGACAGCCGCTCCTGCGTCGTGGCCAGCAAGTCGGCCGTCGACTGCAGCGACAACAGGTTCTGGCGAACGGACGCCGAGAGAACGATGTTGGACATTGGCGAGTCTTCCTCTTGAACCGGATACGAATCGGCCGCGCGGTCTGGAAAGCGGGCTTTTGTCCAGTTTTAGGAGGTGTCCTTTAAAGTATGGTTAACGCCGGTTTAAGCGACAGGGTTAATGGCGGATGAACGCCCCTGCCCGCCCAAGGCGCAAAAAAGAGCGGCGGGGCAAAAGGCCCCGCCGCTCGATTTTATTGAGTGAGTTCAGCTACTTATTATCGGAGCAGCTGGAGCACGCTCTGCTGCGAGGTGTTGGCCAGAGACAGCGCGGAGACCGCGATCGACTGGCGGGTCGACAGCGCCTGGCTGTTGGCCGCCTCGACGTTGGTGTCGGCCAGCGTCAGGTTGGACGAGCCGGTCTGCAGCACGTTGATCAGGTTCTTGTTGAAGTCCTGACGGATCTGCACCACCGAGAGGTTCGAACCGAGGCTGGAGGCTTCCGAGCGCAGCGTGCTCGAGGCGGCGTTCAGATTGGTCAGCACCCTGTTGGCGGCGGCGTTGTCGATGAAGTCGACGCCGATGGTGAGCGCGGCGAGGCCGAGACCCCTGGAGTTGTAGGTCACGCCGGTGATGTTCAGGCTCGACTTGCCGGTCTCGTCGAACACCAGCTTGAGCTGGTCGCCGTTCAACAGGTTGACACCGTTGAACGAGGAGTCCTGCGAGGTCGTGTCGATCTGGTTCAGGATGTTGTTGTACTGAGACACCAGGTTGGCACGGGCGGTCTGGGCAACGCCGTCCTGGACGGGATTGGAAGCCGTCGAGAACGTCAGCGCCGAAGTCAGCGTGCCGCCGATTGCACCGCCTGCCGCCGTCGAGCCCAGCGTCGAAGATGCGTAGTCGTTGGACGCGGTAATTGTCAGCAGGCCGTTAGCGTCGATCGTTGCCGACAGGTTGTTGGCCTGGAGCTTGGTGTTGAGCTGATCGAGCGTCTTGACCGTGCCGTTGGTGCCGTCGCCGAAGGTGACGTTGACCGCCGTGCCGCCGTTGAAGGAGGAGAAGGTCAAGGTCTTGCCGGCAATGCCGCCGATGCCGGAGGTGCGGGCCGCAGTGAAGGCGGTCGCGTTGCCGGTGTTGCCGGCGAGGCCAAACACGTTCAGCGCGTTGCCGGTGCCGGTGATCGACAGATCGGCATTGATGCCGGTCGAGATCTTGAGTTGACCGGACGTGTTGATCGTCGAGTTCGACTGGCCGGTGGCGGTCGCCAGCGTCGCGGTGCCGTTGGCGTTGACCGTTGCGGTCTGCACGCCGGTGGCAAGGTCGATCGCCTTCAGCACGTCGTTGACCGTGCCGCCCTGCAGATAGACCGTCGAGTTGCCGTTGCCGTCGGTGAGAACGTTGCCGCTGGAACCATACCCGCTCGGAACGCTCGGAGCACCGGTCGAACCCGGGATCGGCGCGTTCTTGAAGGTGATGACGTGACCGTCGACGTTCAGCGTCGAACCGTCGGTGATCGTCGCACCGAGCGAGGCCGCGCTTGTGGTGCGGTTGACGTTCACGGTGGCATTGCCCGCACCGGTGGACGTGGTCAGGCCGAGAGACTTGAGCAGGTCGGCCTTGCCGGTGACGCTCAGATCCGCACCCGTCGAGCTCTTCAGCGTGACGGCGCCCGCACCAACGCTCGAAGCGGTCTGGTTGACGCTGGTGGCGATCGTCGCAGCACCCGCGGTGATGGATGCCGTCTTGACGCCGCTGGCCAGATCGATTGCGGTCAACAGATCGCTGACGGTCGCAGCCGGGGTGCCCGCGGTGCCGAGATAGACCGTGGTGTTGCCGTTGCCGTCGGTGACGAGATTGCTGCTGACGCCCGAACCAGCCGGAACCGCGCTCGACGCCGGAGCCGAGCCCGAGCGGAAGGTGATGGTCTTGCCGTTCACGGTCAGCGTGTCGCCGTCGGCCGGCTGGGCGTTGCCGGCCAGGCCGGTTGCGGTCGTGCCGTTGGTGGCGATCAGGGTGATGGCGCCGGTCAGGGCGGCGGTGCCGTCGCCGGCAGTTCCCGCAGTACCCGTGAACGAGCCGATGGTGGCGCCGAGCGTCGTGGTGCCGTTCGCCGCCGTAGTACCGCCGGCCGTGCCGTTATACAGCACGTTGCTGCTCGCGGTCGCACTGGCAAACGAAGTCGTGCCGCGCAGGTCGGCTGCGGTCGCACCGGCGATCGTGGTCGAGACGTTGGACTTGGTGGAGTAACCGACCGTGGTCTGCAGCGCCTGGTTGGCGATCGACTTGGCGCTGTCGATCAGCTTCTGCAGCGAGGTCAGGCCGGTGTTGGCAGCCTGCAGCACCTGCACGCCGTTGGCGATGCTGTCGAGCAGGTTGTTGATGTCGCTGGCGCGGTTGTCGAGCGACTGGGCCGTGAAGAAGTTGGTGGGGTTGTCGAGAGCCGAGTTGACGCTCTTGCCGGTCGACAGACGGTTCTGTGTGGTGGCGAGAAGATCGGCGGTGGACTGGAGAGAGAGCAGGTTCTGACGAACCGATGCGGAGAGAACAATACCTGACATGACTCATACCCTTCTGGCTTACGCGTCTTCGTTCGATCGCTTCGGATCGAGTGACGGGGCCAGCGTGCCGCGACATGGCTAACAAAGGGTGAAACGAACATCGCCTGCATAAGCGCCGGTTCACCATAAGCGCGGGCAAGGCGCCGATGGGATCGGCAATCGGCCTGAAATCATTGGTATTTCTTCGCGCTTACGCTCCATTAACCATAACCGCTGGTTACTTTTTAGAGCGTCGCCTGCCCTCTCGAAAATCTCGAGCAGTAAGCAAAAAAGAAAGCGGCGGAGCCGAAGCCCCGCCGCCGGATCTTGCTTTACGATGTCGTCTGCTTGTTAGCGGAGCAGCTGCAGCACGCTCTGCTGCGACTGGTTGGCCAGCGACAGCGCGGAGACCGCGATCGACTGCCGGGTCGACAGCGCCTGGCTGTTGGCCGCTTCGACGTTGGTGTCGGCCAGCGTCAGGTTGGACGAGCCGGTCTGCAGCACGTTGATCAGGTTCTTGTTGAAGTCCTGACGAACCTGCACGATCGTCAAGTTCGAACCGAGGCTCGAAGCTTCCGAACGCAGCGTGCTCGAGGCCGAGTTCAGGTTGGTCAGCACCTTGTTGGTCGCGGCGTTGTCGATGAAGTCGACACCGCCGGTCAACGCAGCGAGGCCCAGACCCTTGGAGTTGTAGGTCACGCCGGTGATGCTGAGGTTCGACTTGCCGGTCTCGTCGAACACCAGCTTGAGCTGGTCACCGTTCAAGAGGTTGACGCCGTTGAACGAGGAGTCCTGCGCCGTCGAGTCGATCTGGTTCAGGATGTTGTTGTACTGAGACACCAGATTGGCACGCGAGGTCTGGGCAACCGTGTCCTGGACGGGGCTGGAAGCCGTCGAGAACGTCAGCGCCGTCGTCAGCGTGCCGCCGATCGCACCACCCGCCGCCGTCGATCCGATGGTCGAGGACGCGTAGTCGTTGGTGGTCGAGACCGTCAGCAGGCCGTTAGCGTCGATCGTCGCCGTCAGGTTGTTGGCCTGGAGCTTGGTGTTGAGCTGATCGAGCGTCTTGACCGTGCCGTTGGTGCCGTCGCCGAAGGTGACGTTGACCGCCGTGCCGCCGTTGAAGGAGGAGAAGGTCAAGGTCTTGCCGGTGAGGCCGCCGACGCCGGAGGTGCGCGCCGCGGTGAAGGCGGTCGAGGTCCCGGTGTTGCCGGCGAAGCCGAGCGCATTCAGCGCGTTGCCGGTGCCGGTGATCGACAGATCGGCGTTGACGCCGGTCGAGAGCTTGAGCTGACCCGAGGCGTTGATCGACGAGTTGGTCTGGCCGGTGGCCGTCGCCAGCGTCGCGGTGCCGTTGGCGTTGACCGTCGCGGTCTGCACGCCGGTGGCAAGGTCGATCGCCTTCAGCACGTCGTTGATCGTGCCGCCCTGCAGATAGACCGTCGAGTTGCCGGCACCGTCGGTGAGCACGTTACCGCTGGAGCCATACCCGCTCGGAACGCTCGGAGCACCGGTCGAACCCGGGATCGGCGCGTTCTTGAAGGTGATGACGTGACCGTCGACGTTCAGCGTCGAGCCGTCCGCGATCGTCGCACCGAGCGAGGCTGAGCTCGTGGTCCGGTTGACGCTCACGGTGGCGTTGCCGCCGCCGACCGACGTGGTCAGACCGAGAGACTTGAGCAGGTCGGCCTTGCCGGTGACGCTCAGATCCGCACCCGTCGAGCTCTTCAGCGTGACCGCGCCGCCACCAACGCTCGAAGCGGTCTGGTTGACGCTGGTTGAGATCGTCGCAGCACCCGCGGTGATGGATGCCGTCTTCACGCCGCTGGCCAGATCGACCGCGGTCAAGAGATCGCTGACGGTCGCAGCCGGGGTACCCGCCGTGCCGAGATAGACCGTGGTGTTGCCGTTGCCGTCGGTGACGAGATTGCTGCTGACGCCCGAACCGGTCGGAACCGCGCTCGACGCCGGAGCCGAGCCCGAGCGGAAGGTGATGGTCTTGCCGTTCACGGTCAGCGTGTCGCCGTCGGCCGGCTGGGCGTTGCCGGCGAGGCCGGTTGCGGTCGTGCCGTTGGTGGCGATCAGGGTGATGGCGCCGGTCAGGGCGGCGGTGCCGTCGCCGGCCGTTCCCGCGGTGCCCGTGAACGAGCCGATGGTGGCGCCGAGCGTCGTGGTGCCGCTCGCCGCCGTGGTGCCGCCGGCAGCGCCGCTAAACACAACGTTGCTGCTCGCAGTCGCGCTGGCGAACGAAGTCGTGCCACGCAGGTCGGCCGCGGTCGCACCGGCGATGGTGGCGGAGACGTTGGACTTGGTGGAATAGCCGACCGTGGTCTGCAGGGCCTGGTTGGCGATCGACTTGGCGCTGTCGATCAGCTTCTGCAGCGAGGTGATGCCGGTGTTGGCGGCCTGCAGCACCTGCACGCCGTTGGCGATGCCGTCGAGCAGGTTGTTGATGTCGCTGGCGCGGTTGTCGAGCGACTGTGCCGTGAAGAAGTTGGTGGGATTGTCGAGAGCCGAGTTGACGCTCTTGCCGGTCGACAGACGGTTCTGCGTGGTGGCGAGGAGGTCAGCTGTGGACTGGAGGGAGAGCAGGTTCTGGCGAACCGATGCGGAGAGGACGATACCGGACATGACTCTGTTACCTTTCTGGTAAACGACGCATACTGTTACACGTCCGCTTGGATCGAGATTGACCCAGCGACGGCGGACCGTGGCGCCGAGACCTCTAACGAAACATGAAATGAAACCCGTGCTTTTGCTGGGGCGCGCGTGATTCGGCCGGGGAAGCTGCGCGCGCCGCCGCGCCGCCACACGACTATGGCATTGGAAAAACTGAGTTTTTCCGCTCAAACGCCGGGGATTTAGAGCTCGTTAACTAATTCCGAGCGAGAATCACGCCCTGATAGGCCGCAACGAACGCTCGGTTACGAAAGCGTTGATGGAGAACAGGCATGGCCCTCAAGGTCGAACTCAGACCGCACGAACGTATCATCGTCGGTAACTGCGTGATTACCAACACGGACCAGCGTGCCCGCCTCCTGATCGACGGCGACAACGTGCCGATCCTGCGCGAGCGCGACATCCTCACGCCGGAGACCGCCGATACGCCGGCCAAGCTCGTCTATCTGGCGGTCCAGCTCATGTACATCTCGCCGGATCCGCAGACCCAGCACGGCACCTATTTCAACCTGGTGCGCGACATCGTCACCGCGGTGCCGAGCGCCTGGCCGATCATCGAGGCCATCAACAACAACATCCTGAACGGCGACCTGTACCGGGCGCTGAAGGATGCCCGCAAGCTGATCGCCTATGAAGAGAAGCTGCGGACTCAATTCGAGGCCACCCATCCCAAGGTGGAAGCGGACAAGGACGACGTGAGCTCCGCCGCCTGATCCCGCACCTTCCCGCAAACGACAACGGCCCCGGATCGCCTCCGGGGCCGTTGTCGTTTCAGGCATGTACCACTGCTATTGCGCCGCGAGCGGGGGCGCCTCGACCTCGATCACGCCATCGCCGCACCGCCGTCCGCCGAAATCCAGCACCGCCGCGACGAGCGCATCGATGTCCGCCTCCTCGGTGCGGTGATTGACGATCGCGGCACGGATCGCAAACTTGCCGTTCAGCGTCGTGCTCGACGGCGCCGCAACTCCGGACTCCTGGATGTCGGCGACGATCTCGCGATTGACCGCATCATCGGCGCGGTAGCGGAAGCAGACGATGTTGAGGTTGACCGGCGCCAGCAATTCCAACCGCGGCTCGGCCAGCACGCGCGCTTCGAGATATTTCGCCAGCGCGCAGCTTCGCGCGATCGTCGCACCCAGCCGGTCGATGCCGAACGTCTTCAGCGTGAACCAGGTCTTCAGCGCGCGGAAGCCGCGCGACAGATCGGGTCCGAGATCGCAGGGCCAGACGGCCCCCGCCGCAAGCCCCCTCGCCTCGCGGCGCAGATAGGCCGCCGGCTGCGCAAAGGCCTGCCGATGCTGCTCGCCGTCACGCACCAGCAGGAAGCCGGCATCGTAAGGCACCTGTCCCCATTTGTGGAAATCGAGCGCAATGGAATCGGCGAGCTCGATGCCGGCGAGCTGTGGCGCGAGCTCGGGCGAGAAGATCGCGAGCGCACCGAAAGCACCGTCGACGTGAAACCAGATCCCCCCCTCGCGGCACAGCTCCGCGACGGCCTTGAGGTCGTCGATCGCGCCGATGTCGACCGTGCCGGCAGAGGCGACGACCAGGAACGGCTTTAAGCCGACCTCGCGATCGACGGCGATCTGCGCGCGCAGCGCCGCGACGTCGATGCGATGATCGGCATCGACGCCGATCTTGCGCAGCGCATCGGTGCCGAGCCCGGCAATGTCCATCGCCCTGGAGACGCAGCCATGCGCGGCCTCCGACGTATAGGCCGTCAGCAGCGCGCCGTCATTGCCGATGCCGTACTGCCGCGCCAGTGTGCCGAGCGCAGCGGTGCGCGCCACCAGCACCGCCATCAGATTGGCCATCGACGTACCGGTGACGAAGATGCCGCTCGCGCTGTCCGGAAAGGCGAACAGGCGGCGCATCCAGTCGACGATCTGGCGCTCGACCTCGATCGGCATGTGATCCCGCCCGCCGAGATTGGCGTTGAGGCCGGCTGCAAGCATCTCGGCCAGCATGCCGACCGCGGTGCCGCCGCCATGCACCCAGCCCATGAAGCCGGGATGGACGTTGCCGGTCGCATAGGGCGCGACGTGCTCGGCGAATTCGCGATAGACCTCGGCAAGGTCACTCGCCTCGCGTGGCACGTCGGCTTTGAATGCCGCACGGACGCCATCGGGGATCGGCTGCCAGACTGGGCGCGAGCGAACGTTGGCGATGCGGTCGATCGTCTCGTCCAGCATGCGATGGGCAAGCGCGCGAAACGCGCTCCAGTCCTGCGGGTCGAGCGAGGCATGCGCAGTGGCGCTTTGCGCGTTGCGAATAAGCTCGTTCATGTTGCACGCCCCTCGCCTGCTCCTGCATGCCGCGACAGCATCGCCGAGAACGCCGCGAAGATCTTGCGCATCTGCGGCGGCTTGTAAGGAAACACGTCCGGCGAATCCATGTTGTGCACGACGGCGGTGTTGTCGGCTTCGAAGACCAGCAGCTCGCCGTCCTGGTTCTCGGCGCAATCGACGATGAAATAATCGAGGCCGACGCGCCTGCTCATCTCGTCGAGCGCGCTGCTATGGCGCGCTGCGAAGGCGTTGTCGAACTCACGCATGAAGACGGCTTCCTCGGCCCGCTTCTCCTCGCTGAACGCCATGTAGGCGTTGAGATACCAGATATCCCAGCGGTCGGCGATCGCCATGTGGCAGGCGTAAGGCTTGCCGTCGACCATCGCGAGACGATATTTGCGGTAGAGCCCGTCCGCGTTCACATAGTCGACGAAGCGCGCGACGAAGAAATCCTGTTCGTCGCGCCCGGAAAGATAAGCTGCGAGCGCCGCCGCATCGTCGATCTTCGCGAGCCCGACGCCGGCATGCGAGCCGCGCGGCCGCGCGATCATCGGAAAGCGCAGTTCAACCGCAATGTCCCGGCAAGCGATCTGCCCTCGCGAAAGATCCAGCAGTTGCGCGCGCGTCGCGTGGATGGTCGCGGGAATGTCGAGACCCGGCACGCCGGCCAGCAGCCGATGCAGCTTGTCGCGATCAAGGTTGCCGATGCGATCGGGACGATTTAGCAGCGGCCGCGGCCAGTGCGGCGCGGCCTTCTCGATCAAGGCGAGCGCCTCGCGGCATTCCTCGGAATCGGAGGCGACCACGATGGCAACGTCGTGCTCGGGCAAATTCTCGGGCAGACCGACGCCCTTGACCACGTAGAGCGTCAACAGCTCGATGTCGGAGCCTTCGAGCAGGAAATCGATCGGCGTGTTGCCGCCCATATCGATGTCGGCTGCAAGCGCGAGCAGGCGCAGGCGCGGTTTCGGAGCAACGCTCGGCGTGCGAAACAATTGATGGAAGGCGAGCACCTCGGACTGGATCGCGAGCCCCTGGCCCTTGTCGCCGAGAAGTTGGGAGATCAACGACAGATCCAGCGCTTCGCCCGCGAGCGCACTCCCCGCCGCGATCCGCGCCACCAGCTGGTCGCGCAACGGATGCAGGTCGACGCCTTCGAAGGCCTGGCGTGTCAGCTGCGCAAAACCGATGCGATCGGCATAGTTCGCCGCGGTCATGCCGATCGGCGCGGAAAGCGGATGCTGCATCTCACACCTCGAACGCAGAGTTTACGGGCACGGCCGCGGCTGCGCCACGGTCAAGCAGCAGCTCGATCTTTACCAGGACATGGGCGATGCGATCGAGCACGTGCTGTACATTGCGCCCCGCCTCCGCCGCGTCCGGCGACCAGACCTCGGTCACGAGCCGGGCGCCGACGCAAAGGCGCAGCACGGCCTGCGATGCCCAGTCCTGCCGCTCCAAACGGACCGGCTGGCCGATCAGGCAGCGCTGCGCGGCGACCTGCCGATCCGCGGCGCTGCCGCTGATGTCCTCGCTCATGTCGCGCGCCAGCGCCCGATGAATGGCGCTGGTCTCGGCGATCGAGACCGGCTTGCCGCCGCGCAGCAGCATGAACGGAAAGATCGTGGTTTGCGCAAATTCCTCGTCATCCACGCTCACTGTCCCGGTCGCGGCCGGAACGGAGCGAAGCGACGGCGACAACGCGATCATGTTGTCGATGCCGGCGGCAAGCTCGGCCAGCACCCTGGCGCGGAAAGCCCCTGGCACGGCGTAGTAGCTGCCGATCTCGGCGAGCGCCGCCTCCCAGCGCAGCCATTGACCGAAGTTCGGCCGGCGTTCGAAGCGCGAACGCAGCGCCGTCCAGGCCATCGGCCAATCGCAACGGCCGGCATAGTCGAAGATACCGGGCGCTATTCCCTCGATCCGGTCGAGCGATCGCGAAAGGCCCTTCGGCACCAGCAGCGCGCCGCTGAAGGCAGGCCCGCCGAAGAATTTCGAGCCTGACATCAACACCATATAGCCGCGGTCGAGATAGGAACGCAGCCGGCGGCGGCCGAGCCGGGCCTGACAGGCATCGACGACGATCTGGACCTTGCGCGGCCAGCGCCGCGCGATCTCGTCGAGGCAGGCCGCGCTCGGCGCGCGCCAGCCGAGCTTCGAGCAATCCATGATCTGGAGCAGCACGGGCGCGCCTTGCGCGATCGTGGTCTCGATCGCATGCAGCACCGCGGCATCGGCGTCGGCACGCATGGCAATGCCGGGCGTGGTCCCGAGCAGAGGCAATGCAACACTGGCGCCGGCGAGCCCCGCCACCGCGCCGTCCTTGCGGACCGCAAGGCCGCTCGCCGTCATGGAGCTGAAATGGTGCCCGCGTGCGATATGGATCGTGCCGCTTCCGGTCTGGTCGGCTCCGACCACGATCGTCACCGGCCGTGCGCCAAGCGCCGCGCGCGCCAGGAACAGAGCGTGGAGCTGGGAGTCCGTGCCGGAGGGCGAGAACACGACATCGATGCGCGGCGGCAGCTGGAGATGGCCGCGCAGCTCGTCCCGCATGACTTCGCAGCGCGCATCGAAGGCGATTTCGACCTCGTCGAACAGGCATTTGTGCATCAGCTCTTCGCGCGCCAGGGCGGCACGGTCATAGGCCGCTTGCGAGATCGTTGACGCGGTCGAGGAGGCGAAATTCCAGATCTCCGGCTCCGGCGAAGCCGCGCAGCCATAGCCGTTGACGCCATCCCTGGCGTCGAGCGCCAGCCGCGGATCGCCGCCGGAGACGAGCAGCGTGTCCAGCGGTGTGAAGAGATCGCGCAGGCGATAGCGCGAACCGTCGGATGCGCGGTCCGGTTCTGACAGCCGGGATGCGCCGGCCCTCATCCCGGCAGGCTCACGCCGCGGCATCTGCCGCCGCCGCGGGCGCCGGTGCAAATTGCGAGGCGATGTCGCCGTGGAACACCGACGGCCCGACGTGATCGAGCGAGCTCTGGATGTCGGCCCAGATCTCGCCGCCGATATCGGTCCAGCGCTTGCAGAAGGCGAAGTCCTCGGACAGATACGTGCCGGTGGCCGGATCGATCATACATTCGAACAGCGCGAACCGGTTCGGGCTCGCGACCAGCGTGTCGTGCGAATGCTCGCGGAAGAATTGCAAGGACGCGTAGTCCGGATGGCGGCACATCGCCTCCAGCACGTGGCGCCGGATCATCAGGAAGCCGGTGCCGGCATAGCGTACGCGGGTAAAGCCGTTGACCACGACGATACGGTCGGGATCCTCGATTTCGAGCACATAGTCCAGCGACGCCGCCGCCACGTCGGCCCGGCCGGACTGGATCGCCCGCGCGGCCTTGTCCCAATTGACCCGCTTGATCGGATAGCAGCCGGCGACGACGTCCGCGCCGCATTCGATCAGCCGGAACACCTGCTCCGGCTTGAAGCCGATGTCGGCGTCGATGAACAGGAAATGCGTCGCCTTGGGATCGTCCAGGAACATCGCGACCAGATTGGCGCGTGCGCGGGTGATCAGCGCGTCGCCATCGCGCAAGAGAACCTTGAGCTCGAGATTGGACATGCCGTGCACGGCGCGCTGCAGCGCGAAGATCGAGCTTGCATAGATGCTCGACACCTGCCCGCCGAAGCAGGGCGTTGCCACCACCAATTGCATCTTGTCCGACATCGACAGCTCCGCCCCGCTCCAATCCTCACCAAGAGGTAAAGAGGCATGGTTAACGGCGTCTTAACGCGGCCTTACAGGAATTTGACGAGCGAGAGCTGCGCCAGATTCGAGGTCACCTGGTAGGACGCCTGCAGCGCGTTCTGCAGCGCCAGGATCTCGCTCGCGACCTGGTCGGGCGAAGCCGATTCCGCCTGGTCGATGATGGTCTGGAGCTGCGCCTTGGCCTGGGTCTGGCGCGTGCTCGCGTCCTTCATCGTGTTCTGGGCCATCGCGATGTCGGTCTGGATGTCCTCGATGCGCTGCTGGCCGGGCTGCTGGGTCAGCGCCTGCGTCACCCGCTGGCTCAGCGCGGCGACCTGCCCACCCGAATACTGACCGGTCGGCGAGGTCGAGAAGGTCCCGAACACCGCGATCGCCTGCAATTGGCGGCGGATCGCATCCTCATTCGCCTGGGCGCCATATTGCACCGTGATGGACTCGTCGACCCGCGCCATGGCGGTCGAGCGCGCCGAGCCGGGCCCGTCATTGCCCTGGTACCATTTCACGGTGGTGGCCGAGCCGTTCACCAGCGTCGTCGCCGAGCTTGCGGGCGAGGAGCCGACGCGCAACGGCGGCTGCGTGGCGGTCACGGGCGTCGAGGCGAAACCGAGCGAACCCAGCGCCCCCGTGTTGGAGCTGGTGATGTTCAGGCTCGCCGCATCGTCGGTGTTGATCTTGATCGAACCGCCATGGATGGTCGAGGGCTTCGACGTTCCCGTGATCTGGTCGATCTTGCTCATCAGCGTCTGGATGCTGTCGGTGACGTTGAGCTGGTTGCCGGTCGCGCCCGAGGCAACGAAGGTCAGCGTGGTGCCGTTGACGGTGATGGTGTCGCCGGCGACGAAGCCCGGCGAGATCGAATCCGAGGGGGTCGCGCCGGACAATGCCGTCGCGCCGCTGATCGGCGCCGGCGGCGCCGCCTGGTTGTTGACCGGCGTGCCGATCGCAGAGCTCGCCGTGTTGAAGAAATTATCGCCGGCAACGACCGCGGATGCCGCCACCAGCGAGGTGTTGGCGAGCTTGGTGATCGCGGTGTTCAGCGCCGTGTTGAGGTTCGCGGCCGTGTTGTTCGGGTTGACCGGGGTGCTCGCATCGATCGCAAAGCTGCCGAGCGGCGTCGGCGTCGCCGAGGATGCGGTCAGGTCGATCTGCTCGGTCGTGCCGTCCGGCAGCGTGAACTGTACGCTGAACTTGTCGCCGTTGTTCGGATTGACGCCGTTGAGATCGACCGAGAACGACACCGGCGATCCGCTCGGGCCGGTGACGGTCGCGCCGGTCAGTGTCGAGGACACCGCCTTGAGCTTGAGGCCAAACGGCGAGCCCGCGACGTCTTCCGAGACCTGGATCGAGCTCGGCGTCGGCTGCGTCTGCACCAGGCGGCCCATGCCGCTCGCGCCCAAATCGGCGGCCTGGCGCTCCGCCATCACGGTCTTGAATCCCGCCTGGGTGGTCGTGCCGTTGATGATGTCGCCGGCATCCGCGACCGGCTGCGTGTTGACGGCGGTTCCGGAGAACAGATAGCGGTTGCCCGTCTGCGTATTGAGCACGCCGACCATCGAGCCGAATTGGGCCGCGGCGGTGTTCTGCGCGATGGTCTGGCCGTTGACGTTGAGATCCTGCGCGGTATTGGCCGAGCCGGTCTGCACCGTGCTGCGGATCTTGGTCAGCGACTGCAACGCGGTGTTGGCGAGATTGATGCTGACATTGACGTTGGTGATCGTGTCGGTATAGGCGGCGATGTTGGAGAGCTGCGCGCGTCCGGCGATCGCAAAGCCCTCGTTGGTCCCCATCCCGGAATAGTTCTGCGACAGCTTGCCGGTCGAGAGCTGCGTCGACAGATCGGTGAGCTGCTGATTGATGTTGCGGATCTGCGCGCCGAGAACCGACGAGGAGTAGTTGATGCTGCTGATCGACATGTTTCAGAGCCCTGTTACTGCTTACCCTTGAGCCTGGAGCAACGTGTTCATCATGCTCTGCACCACCGACATGACGTGGGCGTTGGCGGCATAGGCATTCTGAAGCTGGATCAGGTTCGACATCTCCGAGTCCAGATTGACCTTGGAGGTCGAGTCGAACTTGGCCTGCAGGGTCGAGACCACGACGCTCTGACCCTGCTGGAGCTGCGTGGCCTGGGTCGCGGCGTTGGCCTGCACGCTCAGAAACTGCTGGAGAAAGTTCGAGACGCTGCCGCTGAAGGGCTGGCTCGCCGAGCCGAGGCCGCTCTGCGGCGAATAGGAGAACACCGCCGAGGTGAGCTGCGAGTAGAGATAGTCCGAACGCGTGGTGTCGCCCGCGGGCGTCACCGGCGAGGTGTTGTACACCGACATCCTGGTCGGGTCGTTGACCAGCTGCGTGTTCACGGCGATGCGCCCGGCAAGGCCGGTCATCTGCAAGCCCGAGGCGGTGATCGCGCCGGTATAAAGCGCCTGTCCGCCGTCGGTGAACAGCGGCAGCTGCGGATTGCCCGAGGTCAACGACGACATCGTCTTGCTGATCGAGGACGAATTGACCTTGGCAAGGCCGCTGTTGTCGTCCGTGACGCGCAACGTCGTGGCGGTCGCAGGCGACGGGGCAGCGGAGAAGGTCAGGTGCGAGCCTGACAGCGCCGTGTTGAGCGCGGACGCGATCGCGCCCATGCCGCCGGCGAAGTTGATGCCGATCCGCATCGGGTTGGCGTTCGTCGCGTTCTGCAGCGGCAGCGCCGCCGGATCGGTCACGTTGACGAGCGTGATCTGACGCTGCGTGTTGGTCGCGGCGTCCGTGTAGGTGATGTTGACCGTATTGCCCGGAAGGGCACCGGCGAGGTCGAGATCGAAGCCGGCCGGCGGGCCAGTCACCGTGCTGCCGGCCGTGGTCTTGTCGGACAGTGCGCTCGACATCGTCGCAGCGAGCTGGTCGATCTGGTTCTGCGCCTGCACCAATGTCTCGTCGCGCAGCTTCAGGTCGGCCGCGATCTGGCCGGACGAGACCACGTTGTTGGCGATGGCGTCGAGCTGCGAGCCGTTCGGCAGCTTGATGGTGAGCGCGCCGACGCCGGACTTGGACGGGTCGATGTTGTAGAGCGAGGTCGCCGACAGCGCGCCGGCGGAGGCAAAGGAGAATTCCGAGGCGAGCCCGGCGCCGACCAGCTGGATGCCGGTCGTGGTGTAGATGTTGGCCTGGTTCGAACCGTCGGTGGTGACGCGGACGTCGACATATTTCGACAGCGTGTTGATGGCCTGGTCGCGCTGGTCCATCAGCGTCGCGGCCGAGGGATCGTTGGCCGACAGGCCCTGGAGCTTGGTGTTGATCTCGGCGATCTGCTTCATCGCCGCATTGGCCGCCTGCGCCGAATTGCCGAGATCCTGCTCGACATTGGAGCGCAGCGACTGGATGCCTTTGGTGGTGAGGTTGAGCTGTGTCGCGAGCGCCTGTGCCGCGCCGAGCGCAACGGTCTGCGCCGACGACGCACCCGAGCTGGTCGACAGCGCCTGCAGCGCGGTGGTGAAATTGTTCAGCGCGGTTTCGAGCGTGCCGGAATTGCCGGGCGTGCCATAGACATTCTGAAGCTGCTTCAGGATGTTGGCCATCTGATCGGCGTAACCGCTGCCGCCGGTCTCGGTGCGCAGCTGGTTCAGCACATAGGTGTCGAGCTCCCGGCTGACGCCGGTCGTCATCGCCGTCGAGCCGAAGTCGCCGGTGGTGACCTCGATCTGGTTCGGCGTCTGGACGACGTAACCCGGCGTCTGCGCATTCGCGACGTTCGAGGAGACGATCGAGAGCGCGGCCTGGTTGGCACGCAGGCCGCTCATCGCACTGGCGAGGGCTGAACTCAAACCCATGTTTACTTGCCGCCTTTGGTTACGTTACGCGCTGATCAGCGCAACACGTTCAAGAGGTCCTGCACCATCGAATTCGCGGTCGTGATCACCTTGGTGTTGGCCGAATAGGCCTGCTGGGTGACGATCAGCTTGGTGAATTCGTCGGCGATGTCGGTGTTGGATCCCTCCAGCGAGGAGCCGCTGATGGTGCCCGAAGCGCCGTCGATGGCGTCACCCGACTGCTCGGTCGCGGCATAGGCGCCGCCGTCCATCGCCTTCAGATAGTTGGTGCCGTTGAAGTGCGACAGCTGAACCTGGGCGAGGTTGAGGTTCTGGCCGTTGGAGAAGGTGCCGACCACGATGCCGCTGTTGTTGACGGCGACCGAGCGAAGCTGACCGGCGGCATAGCCGTTCTGCGTGATGGTGTTGATGGTCACCGCGCCGCTGGTGCTGGCATATTGCGTCAGCCCGCCCGAGGAGATGTTGAAGGCGACGGAGCCCAGCGACTGACCGCTGACGCTGACGTTGTTGATGGTGATGCCCGAGCCGCTCGGCGAGGTTAGCGAGCCGTCGCTGGCAAAGGTGAAAGTCTGGCCGGTATTGACCCAGCCGACGGTCGTGCCGGTCGCGTTCGGGTCGGTCTGGTAGAACAGGTTCCAGCTATCCGAATGACCCGCGCCCAGCGAGGCGCTGTCGGTCTTGGCCCAGCGCAGTTGCAGGTTCACCGGCGTGCCGGCGGCATTGTAGGCAGTCACCGCGCCGCCGCTGATCGATTCCTTGGTGAAGGTGTCGATGTCGTTGCCGATCACGCCGCCGGTGCCGGCGGTGCCGCCGCCGTCGCGGTTCTTGGTGATGGTCGAGGTGAAGCCGAGCGCGGCGAAGGCAGCGCTGTTCGAGCTGGAGACCGACAGGTTGGAGACGGTGCCGGTGTTCAGCGTGATGACGCCGCCGCTGCTGACCGACGATCCCGACGCGCCGGACAAGGCGTCGATCTTGCCGAGCAGAGTCGTGACGTTGTCGGTGGTGAGGATCTGAGTGGCGCTGGGGACCGTGGGCGGCGAGACGAAAGTCAGTGTCTGGCCGTCGACGGTGATGGTGTCGCCGGCGGCGAAGCCGGACGAGAGCACCTGGGCGCCACCGGCGGTCGCCGAGCCGCTCAGCACCGTTGCTCCCGAGATCGCGGGCGAGGACAGCACGTTGCCGCCACGGGTCACGCTGCTGATGCCGAGCGCGGTGGCGGCAGTGCCGCTGCCGACCGCCACATCGGTGCCGGTGCCGCTCGATATCACGATGTTGCCGCTGGCGGAGAGCGAGGCCGTGACGCCGGCGCCGCCCGCGGTCTGGATCCCGTTCAGGATGTCTGCAACCGTCGCCGTCGTGCCGGCACCGAGACCAATCGTGGTGTTGTTGCCGACGGTCGAGACCGTCGTGCCGGCGTTGAAGGTGATGGTGTTGCCATTGATGGTCAGCGTCTGGCCGCTCAGCGCGGTGAGGATGCTGGAGGCGAGATGCGTGCCGACCGTGTTGTCGAGCGATGTGGTGGTCGAGGCCACCGCGGACGAATTGTTCTGGAGTGCGACCGTGCCCGTGGCCGACGTCGACGAGTAGGCCGAACGGATGTTGCCGGTGGCGGCTGCGCCTGAGACCGTGGCGTTGGCATAGGGCGCGGGAGGCGTGCCGACCGGCAGCGGGTTGGCGGCGAAGTCCGACGGGTTCAGCCCGCCGGCCGCCAGCAGCGTGCCGGTCGCCGCGGTGGTTTTCGCCACTGTGTTCGGCTGGGTCGGCAGGTTCGCAGCGTACTGAATCGAGGTGGTCGCCTGCGCCGGAATGAAGTTGTTCTGGAATTGCAGCACGTTTGCCACGCTGCCGGTCGGGTTGCCGGTCTTCGGGTCGACCGTGACGCCCATCAAATAGTAGCCGGCGCCGTTGACCAGGTTGCCGTTGGCATTGAGCTGGAAGTCGCCGCGCCGCGTGTAGTAGGTGACCCCGGTGAAGACAGGCACGTTGTCGACGACGCCGCTCGCCTTCTGGATCGAGAAGAAGCCGTCGCCGGTGATCGCCATGTTGGTGGCGACGGTGGAGCCGGAGATCGTGCCCTGCGTGGTGATGGTGGCCTTCGCATTGGCCGTCACGCCGCCCGCGACCTGCTTGCTCGGCACCGAGGAGTCGGGAATGAGATCGACGAAGCTGGTGCCGATGCCCTTGTAACCGGTGGTGGATGAGTTCGCGATGTTGCCGGAAATGTTCTGCAGCGCGTAGGACTGCGCCTGCAGGCCACCCACCGAGGTGTTCATTGCATCGAAGATACCCATAACTTTGTCTCCAAATCCGATCCCGGCGGCCGGTCGACCATGGCCGCAGTCGGGGGAGACAGTCGCAAGGGCTATGCCAATGCGGGTATCTTCAGGAAATCAATGACTTAATGAAAAAGCCCCGGCCTGATGACAGGGGCACAATTGCCGGGACCGGCAACAATTGCCGGGAGAAATTGTCGTTCCGGAGCGATGCGAACGCTCAAAGCGGAATGTGTTTTGGTGGGATCGATGCGTACCAAGAGCTCCGATCACCTCTCCCATAGGGAGAGGTGATCCTCGACCGAGCCTTAGGTCGCCGATGCGGCCGCGGGGTGGAAGACCAGCCCGAACCCGTCGATGCAATAGCGCAATCCGGTCGGCTTCGGGCCGTCGTCGAAGACGTGGCCGAGATGGCCGCCGCAGCGCCGGCAATGCACCTCGGTGCGAACCATGCCGTAGGCCCGGTCCTCGGTCTTGCCGACATTGCCTTCGATCGGCGCATAGAAGCTCGGCCAGCCGGTGCCGCTCTCGAATTTGGTCTCCGAGGCAAACAGCGGCAGGTCGCAGCCGGCGCAGGCGAAGATGCCCTTGCGATGCTCCTTCAGCAGCGGGCTGGAGCCGGGCCGCTCGGTGCCGTGCTTGCGCAGGATCTCATATTGCTGCGGCGTGAGCTGGGCGCGCCATTCAGCCTCGGTCTTCGTGATCTCGAACTTTTCCATGGCCTTCTCGCCAGCCTCGGCGGGCGATCCTCTCAGCCAGCGGAAGGCCGAAAGGCCGAACAGGCCGGCGGCAGTCGTTAGCAGGATGCGGCGGTCAAACATCTCATTCTCCGTGCGCGGGCAGTCCACGCCCTGAGATACGGGCTTTAACGGCCGACGTTACATGTCCGGGTGGGATTTCTCTCAACTTATTGAGAGGCGCCATCATGCGAGGCCGGTTCCACGGCCTGCTCGCCCTCTCGGGCTGCAGGTTTCGGTGGAGCCGGCTGCGGCCGAACGCCGGGCGGCGGGCGGCGCGGACCGGTGCCTGCGGCCCGGTTGGCTTCGGCGAGGCGCGCCTCGCGCTCCCTGTCCTTGACCCTGGCATGTTCGCGGTAACGGGCGAGCGAGCCTGCGGCGGCAGAACTCGCCCTGCCCCAGATCCCGACCAGCTGGCCTGCGACGCGCCCGGTGGCGCCGCCCGCCCAGACCAGCTCGAACGGCGAGAACAGCTTCCAGCGCTCATCGCCCCGCAGAATGCTGCGCGCGATCATCTGCCCGGCCATGGCGGAGGTGTTCATGCCCTGCCGGCCGAACCCGCTCGCCACCCACAGGCCTTTGCGCAACTGGCCGATCTGCGGCATGCCGTGCACGGTCTGGCCGGTTGCGCCGCCGAACGTCTCGATGATCTCGACATTGCCGAGCGCCGGGAAGATCGTGCGGATCCGCCGCCTGACGGCGCCCGCAAAGCGCTGCGGCCGCGCGGCCCAGGTGGTCTCCGGGCTCTCCCACATCAGGCGGTCGCCGTCGACGATGCGGAAATGGTCGACGCCGTCGGAATCCATCACCGATCCCTTGAAGGCGATCAGCTCGTGCACGCGCTCACCGAGCGGCGCGGTGATTCCGGCGTAGCGCCAGACCGGCAGCAGCGTCTCCGACAGGCGCTTCAAGGGCGCGCCGAGATGGATGTTGCCCGCGAGCACGATATGGGTGGCGCGCAGCCGTGCCGAGGGCGTGACGATGCGCTTGCGGATGCCGGAATGATCGATGCTGACGACCGGCGTATCCTCGAAGATGCGGGCGCCTGCCCGCCGCGCCAAGGCCGCGAGGCCGTGCACATATTTGCGGCCGTCGACCTGAAATGCCTTCGGATAATACACACCGTGGAAGTAGCGGTCGGTCTTGAGCACCTCGCGAACGCGGTCGACCTGCCAACCCTCGACCTCGGTGTCGAAATCCTCGTGCAGCATCTGCAACCGGCTGATCAGCCGGTCGCCTGCATCGACATTGGAGACCTCCAGCACGCCGTCGCTCCTGGCGATTCCCGGCATGTTCTCTTCGGTGGCGGTGGTCCTGACGAACTCGGCGCCCTCCTTCGACAGCGTCCACAATTCGCGCGCGTCCTCGAAGCCGATGCGCTCGATCAAATCGGTGAGCGGCAGCGCAAAGCCCGGCATGACGGTGCCGAGCTGGTTGCCGGACGCGTTCCAGCCGATGTGGCGGCCCTCGAGCACCGCGACACTGGCCCCGAGCCGGGCCGCCTCCAGCGCGATGGTGAGCCCGGCGAGCCCCGCACCGATGACGCAGATGTCGGCGTCGAGGTCGAACGACAGCCGCGTGCGGTCGCGAAAGCCGGCTTCTTCCTGGGACACGCTTGTGAAAGTCTCGCTCATGTCGTTTTCTTAGAGCATGATCCGGAAAAGTGCGCAGCGGTTTTCCGATAAGATCATCCTGAAATAACAACTTGATACCAACCGGGCCCTGTCAGCTTGTCCTCAACCGGCGCCCGTAGATTATTCTGGACGTGGAACGATTCGAGAATGCCATGCGCCGTTTGATGTTGCTGCGTCACGCCAAGACCGAGACTGACGCGCCGAGCGGCCGTGACCAGGACCGCCGGCTCGACGAGCGCGGCCACAGGGACGCCGCCCAGATCGGCGACTGGATCGCCGCCCATCCGCCCTTCCCCGATACCGTCCTGGTGTCGCACGCCGTCCGGGCCCGGCAGACCTGGGACATCGCCTGGGAGGCGATGAAGGACCGCGTCCCGAGGCCGCAGGTCGAGATCCTGCCCGAACTCTACGGCGCCGATCCCGCGCAGATCCTGGACTCCATTCGCACGGCAACGGCCCCGGCCGCCCCCAAGCAATTGCTGCTGGTGGCCCACAATCCCGGCATGCACGAGGCCGCCTTGATGCTGATGGGCGGCGGCGATCCTGATGGCGCCAGGGCGCTCGCCGACAATCTTCCCACGTCAGGACTTGCGATCTTCGACTTTGACGTCAAGGATTGGGGTGACGTGGCCTACCGCCGCGGCAAGCTGGTGCTGTTCACCAGCCCCAAGCTGCTTCGATCGGGCTGACCGCGCGACGTGACGACAAGACGTGCTGACTGGAAGATTTGGAGGCGCAGATGTTCAAGTCCATCCTCGTGCCCATCGACCTCGCCGACACCGATCTGGCCAAGCCGGCGATCGCAACCGCGGCGACATTGTCTCAGACCTGGAGCGGCACGGTCCGCCTGCTCAACGTGCTGCCGATGACGCCGGTGATGCTGGCCGAATACGTGCCGGCCGATTTCGACGAGCAGCAGCGCCAGACCTCGGAAGAGGCGCTTGCCATCGTCGCCCGCGAATCCGGCATCGAACAAGGGCGGATCTCCAGCGTGGTGCGCCAGGGCGGCATCTACCACGAGATCCTGGAAGAGGCGACGCACATGAAGGCCGATTTGATCGTCATGACCTCGCACCGGCCGGCGATGCGCACCTATTTCCTCGGCTCCAACGCCGGCCATGTCGTGCGCTACGCAAAATGCTCGGTGCTGGTGGTGAGGCATTGAGCGTTACACCCGGTTCTGTTCGTAGCCCAGTTGGAGCGAAACGTAGCCGGTATTCTATCCACGCACTCGACGACCTGGAAAACCTCCACGGCGTCACCATGATCAATCTGCGCGCGTGGCGGCATGCGGGACGGCGGCACGCGCGGAAGCGAAAAGACGAGCTATTGCAGACCTAGGTCGACGGCGCAGTTGGCTTCGTTGATGGCGTCAATTGTGGGTGAGCAATTCCTTCCGGGCCGGTCGCGATGACGACGACGCGTGCCGGAATTGCCGCCCTTAAGCGCTATGACTCCAGCCTCTTCCGATCTCTTGCCAGCGGAGCCGCGACTCACTGGGGTAGCTACCCAATACGTTCTCTCGTCAAGGCTTCATGCCTAGCATTTTTCTGTGTTGACACACCTATTTTCGATGGGCACGCCCGCATCGAACCAGATAGTTTTCCTCGACCTATACCTGAGTTGTCCACAGGGGGTGCGCATTGGCGTCTTATCGCGAGATGCATGCTGTTGGCAGCGATCCTGTTCGGGTCCGCAACCTGGCGCTGAGCCTGCTTGCCTTGGCAAAGACGGCCGAGAACGTCTTTACCGAATGGGAGCTGACGTTTCTTCAGGACATTGCAAAGCAGTCAGCCGAGACCATCGCGCTCTCGCCCAAGGAGCGGAAGGAGTTCAAGTTCAGCAAGGAGCGCGCGGAGGCATTACTTGCTTTGCGCGACTTCCGCCTCACGACGTTGCAAGCTGAAACGCTGTTTGAAATCCGAGACGCGACAGAGCTGCACCGAGAGATCTGCGGGATCAGCGTGAAGAACCTGATCACCCGCTGCTACGAGGCCCGGCTTGATCTCAGCGAAGCTGACGAAGAGTTCATCGAGCGGCTCTGGCAGCGAGGCGTCACCGAACTGCGCCGCAACGATCTGTCCCGGCTCAAGAGGTGCAGCAAGCAACTTGGCGAGTTGGAAGATTATATGTGAGCGCGGCACGTTGATGGCGGACAACTTTTCCAACTTCAAATCGGCCATTGTCTGGCCGGACCTAAACGAGCCTGAGGAAAGGTCGACTCGCGACTTCGTTTCCGCTGAGCGTCGCAATGGTGAAGGCGGTCGAATGCGCGGCCGAAAGCGTCACCATGTCAGGCATCAGTGAGAGCCCGATAGAAACGATCTTCGGCGCGAAGCTAGCGCTCGCTTTAAGATCGGTCTGCGAAGACCTGGGCTGGACGTTCTCGGTCGGCGCACGGTGCGATGCCGACGTCTCACTGCATCCCCAATATCCGCTACGCCGGTTCCGATACGACTTCGCGATCCTTGCCAAAGGGCAGTCCCAGCCGCTCGTCTTGATCGAATGCGACGGGAAGGAGTTTCTCTCGACCGAAGAGCAGCAGGCCAACGACCGACTTAAGGACGGAGCCGCATTGAAGGCCGAAGTTCGGCTTGTCCGGTTTTCCGGTTCGGAGATCAACTCAGACATCGACCGCTGCATCCGGCGCACCTTGCAGTCTATGGCCGCTTAGCCCGGGGATGCCGCCGGCTGGACCATGACATCGAAGCCTGAGCAGCGGCCGATGGATTGAATCTGAGAGAGATTGCGCTTGCCTCGACATTCGGAGGCCCAATAGTCCTCGCTTGGGTAGGCGTCACGCGCAAGGCATGGACGCCATCCTTCTCCAAGGCTCGTAGCCCGGATGGAGCGCAGCGCAATCCGGGGGCCGCTGTATCCGCTTAGATAGAATCCCGGATTACGCTTCGCTCCATCCGGGCTACAAGACTTGTGTTCAGGCACTGAACTCGGAGCAATGTCGTGAAACAATGGTGGCGGAGATGGACCTACGAGGTCCCGCTCGCGATCGGTGATGGGCTGTGGGAGGTGCTGGTGGTCCAACTGGTCGCGCTGCTGGACAGACTGACCGTGCGAAAGGTGATCGCCTTCATCCCGGTCGCCGTCATCGTGCTAGCCTACTACCACAGAATCCCGATTCCACCGGAGCTGATGCTGATCGGCGATTTCCTCGCCTATATCGACATCTTCTCGGCGTTGTTCCTGCTCGGCGTGCTGAGCCGCGTCACGACGATCCTGTTCGTGGTCGGACAGGCGGCCGCGCGTGTTGCCCTGTTGGTCCGTACCGTCGTTGCGCATGTGCAGCGCCTGGACGTCCGGCACCGGCGCGCATGCGGGGCGCCAACGAGGCCGCAGCGCAAGCTCGACCGGTCCGAGGACGATCTGGCTTATGGAAGTGTGTGGGACCAGGTCGCGATCGCCTGATCCCGGATGTCGCTATGCTCGCCCAGGCCGCAATGCGGAAGCGGTGACAATTGGTTTGGCAAAACAGGTGGGCATAGCGGCAATTGGCATTGCATTCGGCCAGCTGCGTAGCCATCTGCCGTTCAGCGACGACGCAGACCAAGCTCTCGCAGCGACGCCGATCTGAGTTCGAGCCAACGCGACTCATCCCGCGGCCAATTCCAGTCAGTGCCGTTGGAGTCAGGTCCAAGCATGCAAATCCGTGTCGGCTTCGAAATGGTCTACGACTTCCAGCAAGTCACGCCATTAATCGCGATGGTCGGGACGCATTTCACGCGAGCATCCGATGTTGTTATACCGGATCACCTCCTCACCTCGCCTTCTGTTCAGATCACGCCCTACCGCGACAGCTTCGGGAACTGGTGCAGCCGGATCGTCGCGCCCGCCGGCCGTATGTGCCTTTCTGCCGACGGGATGGTGCGCGATAGCGGCTTGCCTGATATGATCGTGCCTTCAGCTGCGCAGCACGCGGTTGAGGATCTTCCATCGGACACCATCCTCTATCTACTCGGCAGCCGGTATTGCGAGACGGATCGGCTTTCCGACATCGCATGGAAGCTGTTCGAGAAAACCGCGCCCGGCTGGCCGCGCGTCCAGGCGATCTGCGATTTCGTTCACGATCACATCGCGTTTGGATACGAGCACGCGCGCCCGACCATGACGGCATGGGAGGTCTTCAACGAGCGAAAGGGCGTCTGCCGGGACTATGCGCATCTCGCCATCGCGTTCTGCCGCTGCATGAACATTCCAGCGCGCTACTGCACCGGCTATCTTGGCGATATCGGCATTCCGCCGCCCCACGCCCCCGGCGACTTTGCAGGTTGGTTCGATGCCTATCTCGGGGGTCGCTGGCACACCTTCGATGCACGCAACAACACTCCGCGGATCGGCCGTGTCCTGATCGCCCAAGGCCGCGACGCGGCGGATGTTCCAATTGTTCAAACGTTCGGGCCAAGCGAGCTCATCAGCTTCAAGGTGTGGACCGATGAACTCGTGTGAGCCGCTCGTCCCAGTCAATTGAGCGCAAACCGGACGAGATTGACCTCGCTAATTGGCAGGGCGGGTGCTACAGGGTTGGCATCACCGCGCGCTTCTTGGCTGTTATCGGTGACTGAGAGCATTGCGCTCCCGCCTCCAAATGAAAGAAGGCGGTCAGATGTCCGATTTGGTCAAATTCGACATTCGTGAGTGGCTCGTTCCGCCGTTATTGGTGCCCATCTTCCTGGTGCTGCTGATCGCGATCGCGGCCGTTCTTTAGCGTCCGTTCAATTGCCCTGCACCAACGGGCAGGCGCGGTCCTGAGCCAAGACTCAAAGCCGAGACTCAAGCCACGACTCAAAGCCGAGACTCAAGCCAAGGCGCGAGCAGAGACAGGAGGCGGGAATGGCAAACACAGCAATCATCCGGGATGCCTACGGCGTTCCGGCGATCTTCGTGGGTTCGAGAACAGGCCGGGACGATGCTCCCTTTGTTTTCGTGAGGGTCGGAGATGAGGAGCGCAGGATGCGCTGGTCCGAATGGGATGCTCTTCCGGCCTGGACCGGGGAGCGTCCGACGTGGGCGAGTAGATCAAAGTAGCGATGGAGTGTTGAACATGAAGACGGCTCGAACAAGCACCGCGGCGCTTTTGCTGGCATCGGCACTGTGCACCTTCACGCCGGCAGCTTTCGCTGCGGACCCGAACTGCCGTGCGATCGAAAGCACCGGCGCGCGCCTCTCTTGTTACGATGCGGCATTTCCTCCGAAGCAAGCAAACCCGCCGAAACCAGGCATCGACTCATCGTCAGGCTACAAGGATCCGTTTCTTGCGGAAGAAGCCCGAACCGCCGCGAAGCTGAAGAATATTTGCCGCGGTTGCTGAGTTTCACCGACCGCGGACGTGCGCCGAATATCGCACTCCAATTCAGAGGGCCATGAATGACGAAAGAAAATCCGAAAGGTGGCCGAGTGCTCCGCCAACGAAAGCGTGCTCTTCATATGGCCGGTGCGGTACCGGATGACAGGGCCGACAGTTCCGCGAGTTCCAACGACCAATCGAAGAGAAAGCTGCGCCTGCTTGATGGGCCTACGGAATTCAGAACTGTCCGCGTCGATCGTTCAAATGGCCCTTCAAGCGATGATAAGTGATCCAGCCAGCGGCGACTCCTGCGCAGTTTGCCGATAGTTCCTGCGCGGAACGTAACAAAGCCCTCGCTATTCAGCAGATAAGGGCGCATCGTCTCGTTACCGCCGAGCGGCCCTTAGCATCTATCGGTGGTGTGAACGCCAGTTGCGCTCCCGCTCAACCCCGCAGCGGAGCATCAAAATGCCGGCTCGACGATCCCCAGAACCATCATCGACATTCGAATACCGCTTGGCGCAAGAGGCACTCAACCTTCGTCAGCAGGCCAAAGGGATGCCAGCTGGTATCCGCCGCGCGGAGCTTTTGCGAAAAGCCCGGCAGATCGACGTTGCCGGAGAGGTCAACAATTGGCTGACCTCGCCGGGACTGTTGGCGCCGCTTTAGGTCTCCACCTCCAATACGCTGAACCTCGGCCCGACGCGTGGAGACCAATTGGTATCGGGATTTTACTCTCACCCTCCCGGGCTGATCAGCCGCCGCCTGCGCTTTATCTCAAGCGGGCGGCGTTTTTGCCTGTGGCAGAAAGCCGTCGCCGGGACTGCCCCCCGCAACCAAGAGTGATGTCAAGTGCCTCCCAGCGGGGTCGCTGAAAGAGCGACTTTGAACATGATCGCCGTTGCGTTGAGCTGAACGCTTCTCGTCGCCCGATTACGCTCCCTCCACTCGGGCTACAAGGTACAATCCCTTGCGTTGCCCGACGAGGCTGAGCAAGAATTGGTTCGTTGGCGGTCCTAGGCCGTAGCGAACGGGGTGATTGCGAGCGGGGGCTGAAATATTCGCCAGAAGGTCGCTAGAGC
>NZ_JADPKT010000096.1 GCF_023074075.1 Bradyrhizobium sp. 138
CTTGATTTCAATCAATTCCCCGCGAGGGTGAATGTGGTTTCTGGCTCTGTGTTCTTTCAGAGAGAATCCGCATGAGCCAGCCCTCCATTTCCAAATCCATGACCATCGGTGAAAGCGGCCTGGCTGTCGTGTTCGCAGTCACCGCCTTCCTCTGCGTGATCGCTTCGGCCAAGGCGCTCGATGCGCCCTTCGCCTTCCATGCCGCGCTCAGCGCGGCGGCGAGCCTGGCTGCGGTGTTCGTCATCGTGAACCGCTACTTCGAACGGCCGGCCACGCTGCCACCTGCGGAGGTCAACGGCCGCCCGAACTACAATATGGGCCCGATCAAGTTCTCCGCCTTCATGGCGATGTTCTGGGGCATTGCCGGCTTTCTCGTCGGCCTGATCATCGCTTCGCAGCTGGCCTGGCCCGCGCTGAACTTCGATCTGCCCTGGACCAGCTTCGGCCGCCTGCGGCCGCTACACACCTCCGCGGTGATCTTCGCCTTCGGAGGCAATGTGCTGATCGCGACCTCGTTCTACGTGGTGCAGAAGTCCTGCCGCGCGCGCCTCGCCGGCGACCTCGCGCCCTGGTTCGTCGTGGTGGGCTACAA
>NZ_JADPKT010000027.1 GCF_023074075.1 Bradyrhizobium sp. 138
CGAGGCTGAGCAAGAACTCGGCATTTTGGGGAGTTGATGTACGATTCTGTTCATGACGAATCGCACATTCAAGACGGGCGAGAGCCGAGAGCAACTCAGTCTGCTTCCTGCGCGGGTTGAGGACTATGTCGGGGCGGACAACCCGGTCCGGGCGATCGAGAGCTTCGTTGGCGTCCTCGACCTTGCCAAGCTCGGCTTTCGCCACGCTGATCGCAAGGCCGAAGGGGTCGGCCAGCCGCCGTACGATCCGGCCGATCTGCTGAAGCTGTACCTTTACGGCTACATCAACCAAATCCGGTCGTCGCGTCGGTTGGAGCGGGAAGCTGGCCGCAATCTGGAACTGATCTGGCTGCTGAAGGGATTGAAGCCGGGTTATCGGACGATCGCCAACTTCCGCAAGGAGAACTGGGCGGCTCTGAAGGCGGCCAACCGCAGCTTCGTGCTGCTGGTGCGCGAGCTCGGTCTCGTCGGCGGCAGCGTTGTTGCGATTGACGGCTCGTTCTTCCATGGCGACGCCAGCAAGGCCAGCGTCTTTACACGCAAGAGGCTTGCCGATCAGATCGCAAAGCTTGACCAGGAGATCGAGGCTTACGGCAAGTCCCTTGAGGACAATGATGCCGCAGAAGCCAGGAAGCCGGGCAAGGATGGGCCCGACGGCGGCGGCGGAGATAGCGGCGACATCGGCGCGAAGGTCGCGGCGCTGATGGCCAAGCGCTCGCGCGCACAAGCTGATCTTGCTCGACTGGAAGAGAGCGGCCAGACGCAGCTGTGCCTGACCGATCCGGATGCCCGGCTACTGGTCAAGAGCGGCCAGGGGGTCGCAGGCTACAATGTGCAGACCGCCGTCGACGACAAGCACAAGCTCATTGTCGCCAGCGAGGTGGTCAACGACAGCAGCGATGTCGGCCAGCTGCATGCGATGGCCATGGCGGCAAAAGAGGCCCTTGAGGTCAAGTCCCTCCAGGCGCTGGCCGATGAGGGTTATTACAGCAGTCTCGAGCTGAAGGCCTGCGAGGACGATGGCATCACGGCCTATGTGCCGGTGCCGGAGGGCAACGCTCGGCTCGAGAAGGAAGGCCGCTTTGCCCTCAAGGACTTCAACTATGACGGTGCATCCGACACCTACCGTTGTCCCGCCGGCCAACTGCTACATCCGATGAAAAGCAGGCAAAAGAACACCAGTGGCCGCATCGAGATCCGCTACGCGGCGCGTGGAGTGATCTGCAGGACCTGCCCGCTCAAGGCCCGCTGCCTCGGCTCAAACGCGGCCTACCGGACGATCGGTCGCTGGGAGCATGAAGACGTTCTTGACCGTCATCGCGCGCGGATGCAAGGCGCAGGCGAACTGATGCGCCGTCGCTCTGGCATCGTCGAGCATCCGTTTGGCACGCTCAAATGCCGTGCCGGCTATCGTCATTTCCTGGTCCGCGGCTTCGACAAGGTCCGCGGCGAGTGGAGCCTGATGGCGCTTTGCTACAACTTCACTCGCGTGCTCAACATCCTTGGGTTCGACACGTTTCTGGCCGCGCTCGCAAAGACGCTTGCTCCTTGCCGATGCACCCTCGCAGCCCTCCTGCAGGGCATAAAGGTTGCTCTAGCGACCTTCTGGCGAATATTTCAGCCCCCGCTCGCAATCACCCCGTTCGCTACGGCCTAGGACCGCCAACGAACCAATTCTTGCTCAGCCTCG
>NZ_JADPKT010000013.1 GCF_023074075.1 Bradyrhizobium sp. 138
TGCAGCACGCTCTGCTGCGACTGGTTGGCCAGCGACAGCGCGGAGACCGCGATCGACTGCCGGGTCGACAGCGCCTGGCTGTTGGCCGCTTCGACGTTGGTGTCGGCCAGCGTCAGGTTGGACGAGCCGGTCTGCAGCACGTTGATCAGGTTCTTGTTGAAGTCCTGACGAACCTGCACGATCGTCAAGTTCGAACCGAGGCTCGAAGCTTCCGAACGCAGCGTGCTCGAGGCCGAGTTCAGGTTGGTCAGCACCTTGTTGGTCGCGGCGTTGTCGATGAAGTCGACACCGCCGGTCAACGCAGCGAGGCCCAGACCCTTGGAGTTGTAGGTCACGCCGGTGATGCTGAGGTTCGACTTGCCGGTCTCGTCGAACACCAGCTTGAGCTGGTCACCGTTCAAGAGGTTGACGCCGTTGAACGAGGAGTCCTGCGCCGTCGAGTCGATCTGGTTCAGGATGTTGTTGTACTGAGACACCAGATTGGCACGCGAGGTCTGGGCAACCGTGTCCTGGACGGGGCTGGAAGCCGTCGAGAACGTCAGCGCCGTCGTCAGCGTGCCGCCGATCGCACCACCCGCCGCCGTCGATCCGATGGTCGAGGACGCGTAGTCGTTGGTGGTCGAGACCGTCAGCAGGCCGTTAGCGTCGATCGTCGCCGTCAGGTTGTTGGCCTGGAGCTTGGTGTTGAGCTGATCGAGCGTCTTGACCGTGCCGTTGGTGCCGTCGCCGAAGGTGACGTTGACCGCCGTGCCGCCGTTGAAGGAGGAGAAGGTCAAGGTCTTGCCGGTGAGGCCGCCGACGCCGGAGGTGCGCGCCGCGGTGAAGGCGGTCGAGGTCCCGGTGTTGCCGGCGAAGCCGAGCGCATTCAGCGCGTTGCCGGTGCCGGTGATCGACAGATCGGCGTTGACGCCGGTCGAGAGCTTGAGCTGACCCGAGGCGTTGATCGACGAGTTGGTCTGGCCGGTGGCCGTCGCCAGCGTCGCGGTGCCGTTGGCGTTGACCGTCGCGGTCTGCACGCCGGTGGCAAGGTCGATCGCCTTCAGCACGTCGTTGATCGTGCCGCCCTGCAGATAGACCGTCGAGTTGCCGGCACCGTCGGTGAGCACGTTACCGCTGGAGCCATACCCGCTCGGAACGCTCGGAGCACCGGTCGAACCCGGGATCGGCGCGTTCTTGAAGGTGATGACGTGACCGTCGACGTTCAGCGTCGAGCCGTCCGCGATCGTCGCACCGAGCGAGGCTGAGCTCGTGGTCCGGTTGACGCTCACGGTGGCGTTGCCGCCGCCGACCGACGTGGTCAGACCGAGAGACTTGAGCAGGTCGGCCTTGCCGGTGACGCTCAGATCCGCACCCGTCGAGCTCTTCAGCGTGACCGCGCCGCCACCAACGCTCGAAGCGGTCTGGTTGACGCTGGTTGAGATCGTCGCAGCACCCGCGGTGATGGATGCCGTCTTCACGCCGCTGGCCAGATCGACCGCGGTCAAGAGATCGCTGACGGTCGCAGCCGGGGTACCCGCCGTGCCGAGATAGACCGTGGTGTTGCCGTTGCCGTCGGTGACGAGATTGCTGCTGACGCCCGAACCGGTCGGAACCGCGCTCGACGCCGGAGCCGAGCCCGAGCGGAAGGTGATGGTCTTGCCGTTCACGGTCAGCGTGTCGCCGTCGGCCGGCTGGGCGTTGCCGGC